>CAWDOR010000019.1:0-93630 GCA_963804045.1 uncultured Alphaproteobacteria bacterium
CTGCTGACGCCGCCAGCCGTCTGGCGCAGGACCACTGGACCGGCGCAGCCATGCGCCTTGGCCGCCGCCTCGATGTGGCGGCTGGTGGCGGTCAGGCCGAACAGATCGACTTCGACCGGCAGCTTGAATTTGCCGAGCTGGGGCGCTTCCTTCGACGCATCGGTGATGACCACCATGCGTTTCGACGCCGCCGCGACAATTTTCTCGCGCAGCAGCGCGCCGCCGCCGCCCTTGATCAGGCGCAGCGCCGGATCGAATTCGTCGGCGCCGTCCACGGTCAGATCGAGTTCCGGCGTCTCGTCCAAAGTCGAGAGTTTTATCCGCCAACCCTCCGCTTGCGCGCGGGTGCGCTCCGATGTCGGCACACAGATCACGTCGAGCCCGTCGCGGACCTTCTCGCCGATGCAATCGACGAAATGCGCGGCGGTGGAGCCGGTGCCGAGGCCGAGCCTCATGCCGGGACGGACCAAAGCGGCGGCGCGTTCCGCCGCCTGACGCTTAAGCAGTTCGATTGGAGAAAGTGGCAAGGCAGGCCCCCTGTTTGCTCCTAGGCCTAACGGCTGAGGCCGGGAAAGGCAATCCGGGCCTTGTTGTCGCAGGGGCGATATAGGAATTTGGTGAACGCAAGGAGGCGTCATGAACTGGAACATTTCGGACCTGCCCATCATCCAGGCGCCCCTCGCGGGCGCGCAGGACGCCGGTCTCGCCACCGCCGTTTGCAAGGTCGGCGCGCTCGGCTCGCTGCCTTGCGCCATGCTGGGCGCCGCGCAGATTCGCGAGCAGGCCGCCGCGATACGCGCCGAAACCGCCGCGCCCTTCAATCTGAATTTCTTCGCCCACCGCCCGCCAGAGCCGGACGAGTCGGCTCTGGCTCGCTGGAGCGAGACGCTGGCGCCCTATTATCGCGAGCTGGGACTCGACCCTGCGGCGCTTACGCCAACCGCGCTGCGAAAACCTTTTGACGACGAATTTTGCGGCTTGGTCGAGGACGTCAGGCCCGCCGTCGTCAGTTTCCATTTCGGCCTGCCCGTCCCCACTCTTTTGGCGCGCGTCAGGAACGCTGGCGCCAGGATTTTTGGTTGCGCCACCACGGTCGCCGAGGCGGTCTGGCTGGAACGGCAAGGCGTCGATGCGATTATCGCCCAGGGCGCCGAAGCCGGCGGCCATCGCGGCATGTTCCTCACCGACGAGATCGCCGAACAACCGGGTCTTTTCGCCCTTCTGCCGCAAATCGCTTCCGCCGTGCGCCTGCCGGTGATCGCGGCGGGCGGGGTCGCCGATGGCCGGGGCGTCGCCGCCGCCTTCGCGCTGGGCGCCGCCGCCGTTCAGGTCGGCACTGCTTACCTGCGCACGCCGCAGGCGAAAATTTCCGCCGCCTTCCGCGCCGCTCTGGCGCAGGCGCAGGACGATTCGACGCAAGTGACGCGGCTGTTTTCGGGCGCCCGGCGCGGGGGATCGTCAACCGGCTGATGCGCGAACTCGGCGCGATGAGCCCGGTCGCGCCCGCCTTCCCGCTCGCCTCGGCGGCGCTGGCGCCCCTGCGCGCCGCTGCGGAAGCGCGCGGGAGCGGCGATTTTTCGCCGCTCTGGTCCGGTCAGGCGGCGGCTTTGGCGCGCGAGGAGGATGCGGGAGAAATGACCCTGCGGCTTTGGCGCGAGGCGCAAGCTGTCGCCGGCGCCCTGCCGGACAAAATTGGCCCTGCTGAGCGTAGGGGCCGGTTAAATGGGCTCTCGATCGGCGACTAGGGACTATTGCGCTCGGGGGGCCGAGAATGGCGATCGACGCCGCCGCCATTTCGACCATGGCGGTCCCGGCGTCTGCCCTTCGCCACGGTTTTCTTTCGACCGGCTGAAAGCTGCGCGAAAAATTGCGCGCTTATTTCCCACCGGAGAATTGCGTGTGGGCGCTGACCGCGGAGGCGCGGTCGGTCGCGGTGGTTTTGCTGTCGGACAGCTCCACCGTCGGCAGGCAGTTCGGCTGACAAATGTAGCTTTCGCGATCGACGCCTTTTTGCACCAGCAAATCGGCGTGTTCGGAGCCGACGCGAATGATCCATTCGCCCAGCATATTGCCTTCGGAGTCCAGCGCGATGAGATTGGTTTCGCCGAAGCTCTTGCCGGTGATGATTCCCATGCCGCTGTTTTTCAGCATGGTGACATCGGCAATGCCGGGCTGGCCGATGACGAGAGTTCTGGGTCTTGTCGGGAATGCGCGCGATGCGCGCCCTGTCGACCGTCACCAGAACCAGATCGCGCGTGGCGGCGACGACCTGCGCCGACGCCAACAGGCTGGCGAGCGCCAGCGTCCCGCTCAAAATACGCGCAGCCGCGTGAAAACGCATGAATGTCTCCTCAACCCCTTGGCGAGCCTCGAATGCAATTAAACGCGAATTTGGTGAAGGATTACTAAATTTTTCAAACGCCGTGACACGGTCTCTCTTTTCGGAGCCTATGGTTATAAGAGGCGATTGCTGGCGATACGCTTGGGAAGGCTGTGCGGACGGTCTTGAGGGGGGCGTCGGCGCGAAAGCGACCGATCAAAAAAACGTTTTGGTCACCCAGTTTTCGCGAGTTTTGGATTCGCGCCCTGCGTTAACCCAACGGCAAGAGCTTCCGCCTTACCTTGCGGATGTCAGCGCCGGTCCCGAGCAGTTCCTGGGGCTGACGTTCAGTCTAGTAGGAGTTTCACATGAAGTCGCTTTTCGCCCGTTTCGTGAAGGATGAGTCCGGCGCCACCGCCATTGAATATGGCCTGATCGCCGCTCTGATCTCGGTCGTCTGCATCGTCACCATGACCGCCGTCGGCTCGAAGTTGAACGCCAAGTTCACGTCGGTTTCCAACGGCCTGAACTAATCGGCATAGCCGCCATCTCGGCGGAAGACGAGAAACGGCCCCCGCGAGGGGGCCGTTTTTTTGTTGCCGGGCCAGCATGGTTGAAATTGTATAACAATCTGTTTTTCAAAAATAAAAATTAAAATTCGGACTCGCTGTTTTCTGATCTCGTCCAGCCGAAGGCTCGATTTGCCCGTCCCATGGATCGCGGCGTGAAGGGTGGGCCTAGGGTCGCCCGCGCGCCGCCGCCGCCGACAGGAACTTTGGGCGCCGCCCCTTGCCACGCGAACCGAATATTGGCCTTCCCGGGCGGGACCGGCTTGTCGATGACTCGCGATTTCAAACGCGACAAAGGGACCGTCGCAGGCCAAATGCGCAATCCAATCCGGTGGCGGGAGAGCCAACGCTTCATTTCATGGCCTGGAGATAATATCTTGATATGGCCTCGCATATACGTAGATCTTCAATGCATTCTCGGTGAAATAACGTTCATGTTCACACATATCCGCATCATAAAATAACAAAAACACAAAAACAAATAGAAATAACGCTACGTAAGAAGCATTACTAACGTAATATACGACGGATCTGGCTGGAAACGGAGAATTTATATTCAATTTGCTCATTAACTTCAAAGAAAGACGTGGCGATTATTGTCAATTTGTCGCCGCGCCGTCGAGGCACCTTCGCGCGCCGATGCAGATCCATGTTGGAGTGAATTATGAAGTCGCTGCTTATCCGTTTCGCCAAGGATCAATCCGGCGCCACAGCCATTGAATATGGCCTGATCGCCGCTTTGATCTCCGTCGCCGCGATCACGACCCTGTCCACCGTCGGTTCGAAGTTGAACGCCAAGTTCACCTCGATCTCGAATGGCCTGAACTGAGTCCGATCATCCGGCGAAATCACGGGTCCGTTTCGGCTGGAGCAACAGCCGCACGCCCATCGCCGGCTGAGTTTTGCAAAGGCCCCGACAATGTTCGGGGCCTTTGTCACATGATTGGCTCTTGCTTTCCGCCTGGCGCGAGCGAGACTCCGTCAGCATGGGCGTCGTTCGACGCCCTGTTCACGCGCCGGTTCAGTCGGACGGATGTCCTTCGTACTGTCCGTTCGGCGTGGGCATCGATCATTTTCCGGGGCCGATGGGTCTTGTCGCCGCGCGCCCAAGGCTTTCGGATGCGAATCGCCTCCCTCGCCGCGGCAAAACCGGCGCGCGGGTAACGAATGCTTCACTTGCGCGCGCGATGATCCGGTCGCCGATTCCCATCCGGACACGCCCATGCTCGATTTTCTGACGCTCGCCATATTTCCCGCCTTGATGGCCTATGCGGCCTTCTCGGACCTGTTCACCATGACGATCTCGAATTGGATCTCGCTGGCGCTGGTCGCGGCCTTCGTCCTGCTCGCCATGGTCATCGGGCTGCCAGGTTCAGTCATTCTGGCCCATCTGGCCTGCGGCTTCGGCGTTCTGATCGTGGCTTTCGTGCTCTTCGCCTGCGGCCAGATCGGTGGCGGCGACGCCAAATTCGCCGCCACCACCGCGGTCTGGCTTGGCTTCGAGCATCTCGCCGAATATAGCCTCGGCGCGTCGCTGCTGGGTGGCGCGCTGACCCTGGCCATCCTGCAATTTCGTCGCTGGCCGCTGCCGCAATGGGCGCTGGCCCGCGATTGGATCGCCCGCCTGCACAACAAGGAAGTTGGCGTGCCCTATGGCATCGCCCTGGCGGTGATGGGGATGGTCCTCTATCCGGACTCGTTGCTGTTTCTCAAGACCATGGGCGTTTGAGGCGAAAGCCGCCCAGCCTCGAACGTTAAAATGACGCATGGAAAGGACCGGAGCGCGGCGACCCGCGCTCCGGTCCTTTTTTATGCGCCGGCTTTTTCGGCAGCCAGTGGCAATTGCCTATATTTCATGGACTTGTCCGCGTCCCCGGGCTTCGGTCCCGAGCCAGGAAAAATGACGATGCGTAAGATGCGTGACGATCCATTAACCTTAATTTGACTTTTCCCTGTTTGAATCCATTCAAAGGCTCTGTCCCTGAGCCCAGCGTGGATCGTTGTAAAGCCATGAAAAAAGCTCGGCTGATCGCCATGGGGTTTGTCGCTTTGTGCGGCATTGGCGTTGTTTATCTGATCATGGACAAGCCGGAGCCGGCGCCGGCGCCCCTGCCCGTCCCGGTCGCCGTCGCGCCGCCGCCGCCCAAGGATCAGATCCTTGTCGCCAGCCATGAATTGAATTTCGGCGCGGTGATTCAGCCCGCCGACGTGGCCTGGCACGACTGGCCCAAGGATTCGGTTCTGCCGGGCACGATCCGGAAATCCGAGCGGCCCAACGCCGTTGAAGACGTCAAGGATTTGGTGATTCGCGGCGCCTTCCTGCCGGGCGAACCGATTCGCAGCGAGAAATTGTTCAAGGGCGCCTCGTCCGGCTTCCTCTCTGCCATTCTGGCGCCGGGCTATCGCGCCGTCGCCATCAATATCGAAGGCAGCGGCGCGACGACGGCCGGCAATTTCGTCCTGCCCAACGATCGCGTCGACGTCATTCACATTTACCGCGACGACGAAGCCGCCAAGAGCGGCGCCGGCGACGCCTTTGTCTCCGAAACCCTGGTCACCAATGTCCGCGTTCTCGCGATCGGCCAGAACGCCAATGACAAGGGCGGACCGCCGACCGTCGGCGGCTCGACCGCGACGCTGGAGCTCGACCCGCATCAGGCCGAGACCATCATTCTCGCCCAGCGCGTCGGACAATTGTCCCTGGTGCTGCGCTCCATGCAGGACAGCGCCAAACAGGCGGGCGGTTCGGTCTCCGTGGCTCAGGAAAGCCGCGACCGGGGCGTCACCATCGTTCGCGCCGGAATCGCCACCCAATCACGCGGCAAATGATCCGCCGCCCGCTCGCGATCTGGCGGGCGCCGTCTTTGGAGTTGAAGGAAATGCACATGACGCGTCCCTGCCTGATTGGTGGACTGGCGGCCCTGCTGAGCCTGACGGCGCCTGCCTTTTCGGAGCCGGCCCCCAAGGCCGGCGATGGCGAAGTCCTGAGTTTCGCTGGCGAAAACGCCATGCGGCGCATCAACATGGGCGTCGGCAAGTCGGTCATTCTCGAATTGCCAGCCGACGCGGGCGAAATCTTCATCGGCAATCCCGCCGTCGCCAACGCCGTCGTGCGTTCCGCACGGAAAATCTATGTGATCGGTCAGGCGACCGGCCAGACCACGATCTACGCCATGGACAAGCAGGGCAAGCGCATCGCCGCGCTGGAAATTTCGATCGGCCGCGACATCGGCGAATTGCAGAACATCCTGCGCGCCGCCATGCCCAACGCCAGGATCACCGCGCGAACCGTCAACGATTCGATCATCCTGACCGGCGAAGTCGAGTCCGCCCTGGAAATGCAGACGGCGCTGGACATCGCCAAGGGTTTTGTCGACGCCACCAACAATCTTCAAGGCAGCGGCCCGCAGGCGGCGAAGGTCGGCCAGACCGTCAACGCCATGACCATTCGCGGCCGCGACCAGGTGATGATCAAGGTGTCCATCGCCGAGGTTCAGCGCAATGTCGCCAAGCAGCTCGGGCTCAGCGCCTCGACGCTCGCGGGCAATTGGGGCTCCTTCACCCAGCAGAACGCCTTTTCCATCGCCGGCGCGCCGATCAGCACGGGCGCCTTGAACACCGTGTCGAAATTCGGCGGCGCCTGGTCGCTCGCCAGCACGATTCAGGCTTTCGAGCGCAACGGCGTCGCCCGCATGCTCGCCGAGCCGACGGTCACCGCGGTGTCAGGCGAAATCGGCGAAATTCACGGTCGGCGGCGAAATCCCGATCTCCGGCGGCGTGGTCTGTTCCGGCGCGACCGGCTCCGGCGCCTCGGGTTCGACCACCGCCTATTGCGCGCCGAGCATCAACTACAAGACCTATGGCGTGACGCTCAACTTCACCCCGATCGTTCTCACCGACGGCCGCATCTCCCTGCGTCTGGCCACCGAAGTGACGGACATCGATCCTTCCAATTCCGTGTCGATCGCTGGCGAATCGGTGCCCGGCTTCCGCACCCGCCGGCATGAAACCACCGTCGAATTGCCCACCGGCGGCTCGATCGCCACGGCGGGCCTGATCCAATCCTCAACCAATCAGGCGATCAACGGCGTCCCCGGCGCGATGAATTTGCCGATCCTGGGCACGCTGTTTCGCTCACGGGATTATCAGCGCCAGGAAACCGAGCTGATGATCATCGTCACGCCCTATATCGCCAAGAGCGTGACCGCCAATGCGCTCGCCAAGCCGGACGATAATTACACCGACTTCAACGATCCGCAGGCCTGGCTGCTCGGGCGGGTCAACAAGCTCTATTCGACGGCCGACAATCCCGAAGCCGCGAAACATTTCAACGGCCGTGTCGGCTTCATCCATGACTGAGCCCCGTCGCCCGCAAAACCCATCTCGAATGGACCTCGCCATGCCCAATTCTCGCTCGCAATCGACATTTCGCGACGGTTTGATCAGCAAGCTCAAACTGGCCGCGCTCTTGGCGCTGGCGCCGCTCGCCGCCTGTTCCGGCGCGGATCGCGTCGTCACCGGCTCGGTTCAGAACCAGGATTACAAGGCCCGCCATCCGATCGAACTGGCCAATAGCCGCGCCACGCTCGACGTGATCCCCGATGTTCACGCTGGCGCGCTCGATCAGCGCAGCCACCGACAGGTCGTGGAATTCGCGAGGGAATACACCCATACCGGCAATGGCGACATCGCCATCGCCCTGCCGCAGGACGGTCCCAACGCGGCGCGGCCGCGCCGCGCTCCCCGGCATTCGCCGCGCCTTGGTCGATGGCGGCGCGCGCGGCTATATCCAGGTCTCCTCCTATCCAATCGCCGATCCCGGCGTCGCCGCTCCGGTTCGCCTGTCCTACGCCACGCTGGTCGCCCGCACCCGCACGCGCTGCGGCCAATGGCCCAACGATCTCGCCTCGGGCAATTCGACCGAGGGGTGGGACAACAAGCCCTATTGGAATTTCGGCTGCGCCTCCCAGCAGATGACCGCCGCGCAGGTCGCCGACCCCCGCGATCTCGTCGCTCCCGCAGCGACCACGCCGCCGGATTCATGGATGCGCGGACGCGGCATCGTCGCCATTCGCCAGGGCCAGGATCCCGGCACGAGCTGGAAAACCCAGAACAGCAATATCGGCGGCGTAGGGAATTGATGCATGACCAATCTGCTGCATGAACTCATCGGAAGCGGCCTACGCGCAGATCGCGCCGGCCCCGCGCATTTCGCTCCAGGCTTTCTGCGAAACGCACGAACTCGCCAATCTGATCGGCGAGGCGGCGATCGACCGGCGCATGGAGAAAGCGCATGTGAAGGTGAACATGGGCGGCGCCAGCGCCGCCGTCGAAGCCTATCGCACCTCGCCGACGCCCAATGTCATCGTCATCGAGACCTCGTCGGGTCGCGAGGAGTTGATCGGACAATTGGAAAGCCTGGCGGAATTCTGCGATTCCGGCACCAAAGTCATCGTCGTCGGCAAGCTCAACGACATCACGCTTTATCGCGACCTGATCTCGCGCGGCGTGTCGGACTATCTGGTCCAGCCTTTCGGCGTGATGGATTTCATCGCCGCGCTTTCGGCGCAATATCATCATGACGCCACGGCGCCGCTCGGCCGCATCATCGCGGTGACCGGAACGAAGGGCGGCGTCGGCTCGTCCTGCATCGCGCATAATCTTGCATGGTCGATCTCCCGCGAGCTGGACGCGGCGACCGTGATCGTCGATCTCGATCTGCCGTTCGGCACCGCGGGTCTCGATTTCAACCAGGACCCGCCGCAGGGCGTGGCCGAGGCGGTGTTCGCGCCGGATCGGCTCGACGCCAATCTGGTCGACCGTCTCCTGTCCAAATGCACCGAAAAACTATCGATCCTCGCGGCGCCGGCCACCGTGGATCGCTGCTATGACTTTCAGGAAACCGCCTTTGACGCGCTGATCGAGATCCTGCGCGCCTCGACGCCCTATATCGTGCTCGACGTGCCGCATATCTGGACCGCCTGGTCGCGGCGCCTGCTGGTCGGCGCCGACGAGGTTCTGCTGGTCTCGGCGCCCGATCTCGCCGGCTTGCGCAACACCAAGAGCATGCTCGACACCCTGCGCGTCGCGCGCAAGAACGATCCCGCGCCCAGGCTGGCGCTCAATGGCGTCGGCATGCCCAAGCGCCCGGAAATCGCCATTGCCGATTTTGCCCGCGCCATCGAGGTCGAGCCGCTGGCGCAGGTGCCTTTCGACGCCAAATTATTCGGCTCGGCCGCCAATAACGGCCAGATGATCGCCGAAATCGACGAGTCGGAGAAAGTCACAGGCGTTTTCACCGATCTCGCCCGCGTTCTGACCGGACGCGCGCCGATCAAGCGGGAATCCAAGAGCTTCCTCGAGCCGCTGCTCGCGGTGTTCAAGGGCTGAGTCTTCGCGGCGGGGTCGCCGCGCGGCCTCGAATGAAATGGCGCCGGCATGAGGCCGGGGCTCTGTCGAAAGGGACTGTTGACGGAAATGTTTGGAAAGCGCTCCACAACCAGCGCCGCCCCGCGCGCCGCCCAGGGTCCGTCCTCCACGGTGGTCGAGGCGATCGCCTCGCCAGCCATGTCCGCAGCGCCGACGCCCGCGGCTCCGCCGGCGGCCGAGAATCGTCGCTCCGACGAATATTACATGACGAAGAGCACGATCTTCGGCGCGCTGATCGAAGCCATCGACCTCTCGCAATTATCGAAGCTCGATGGCGAAAGCGCGCGCGAGGAAATCCGCGACATCGTCAATGAAATCATCGCCATCAAGAATGTGGTGCTGTCGATCGCCGAGCAGGAGGACCTGCTCGACGACATTTGCAACGACGTACTCGGCTATGGCCCGCTCGAACCGCTGCTGGCGCGTGACGACATCGCCGACATCATGGTCAATGGCGCCTCGCGGACGTTTATCGAAGTCAACGGCAAAATTCAGCTCACCAGCGTGCGCTTCCGCGACAATGCGCAATTGATGAACGTCTGCCAGCGCATCGTCAGCCAGGTCGGCCGCCGCGTCGACGAAGCCTCGCCGATCTGCGACGCGCGCCTCATGGACGGCTCCCGCGTCAACGTCATCGCGCCGCCCTTGGCCATTGACGGTCCCGCGCTCACCATTCGTAAGTTCAAAAAGGACAAGCTGACGCTCGATCAGCTGACCAAATTCGGGGCGATCTCGCCCGAGGGCGCCGAGATTCTCAAGATCATCGGCCGCGTGCGCTGCAACGTGCTGATTTCCGGCGGCACCGGTTCGGGCAAGACCACGCTGCTCAACTGCCTGACCAATTATATCGATCACGACGAGCGCGTCATCACCTGCGAGGATGCGGCGGAACTGCAATTGCAGCAGCCCCATGTGGTGCGCCTTGAAACCCGCCCGCCCAATCTCGAGGGACAGGGCGCGGTGATGATGCGCGATCTCGTCAAGAACTGCCTGCGTATGCGTCCCGAACGAATCATCGTCGGCGAAGTGCGCGGACCCGAGGCTTTCGACTTGTTGCAGGCGATGAACACCGGCCACGACGGTTCGATGGGCACCTTGCACGCCAATTCGCCGCGCGAGGCGCTCAGCCGCTTGGAATCGATGATCACCATGGGCGGCTTCACCCTACCGCCGCGAACAATTCGCGAAATGATCGTCTCCTCGGTCGACGTCATCATCCAGGCGGCGCGCCTGCGCGACGGTTCGCGCCGAATCACCCACATCACCGAGGTGATGGGCCTGGAAGGCGAAACCGTCATCACCCAGGACCTGTTCCTCTACGACATTGTCGGCGAAGACGCCCAGGGCAAACTGATGGGCCGCCATCGCTCGACCGGCATCGGCCGTCCCCGGTTTTGGGAGCGGGCGCGCTATTATAACGAGGAGGGCCGCCTCGCCGCGGCGCTCGACGCCTCCGACCTGCGTGAATAGGAGAAAAAGGCGTGGACGTGAGATCGCTGCTGATCGTTCTGCTCAGCCTCGCCGGCGCGGGAGGCTTCGCCTATTACATCATCTATCCGTTTTTTTCGGGGGAGACCCAGGGCGAGAAACGGCAGGCGCAACTCGCCGCCAGACGTGTCGGGACTGGCGGTTCGGACCGCCAGAGCGACGCCGCCAACCGGCGCAAGCAGGTGGCGGAAAGTTTGAAAGAGCTGGAGCAGCGCAGCGCCAAACAGCGCAAGGTCTCGCTGGAGCTGCGCATTTCCCAGGCCGGCCTGTCGCTGACCAAGCAGAATTATTATATCGCCTCGGCCTTTTCCGCGGCGCTGACGGCGCTGATGCTGTTCATTACCAGCGGCAATCCCTATTTCGGCCTGGCGGGCGTGATCATCGGCGGGGTCGGTCTGCCGAGCATGTGGCTGTCGTCCATGACCAAGCGCCGGCTGAAGAAATTCACACTGGCTTTTCCTGGCGCGGTGGATGTCATCATTCGCGGCGTCAAGGCGGGTCTGCCGCTCGGCGACTGCCTGCGCATCATCGCGGCTGAAGCGCCCGATCCGGTGCGCGGCGAATTCCGTCAGATCGTCGAAGCCCAGCAAATCGGCCTGTCGGTTTCCGAAGCCGTCGAACGCCTGCCAGACCGCATTCCCACGCCCGAGGCGAATTTCTTCGCCATCGTCATCTCCATTCAACAAAAAGCGGGCGGCAATCTCGGCGAAGCCCTGGCCAATCTGTCGCGCGTGCTGCGCGAGCGCAAGAAAATGGCCGACAAGGTCAAGGCCATGTCCTCGGAAGCCAAGGCCTCGGCCTATATCATCGGCGCGCTGCCGCTGGTCGTCATGGCTCTCGTCTATCTGACCAGCCCGCACTACATGGAAATGCTCTGGACCACCGACACCGGGCGCGTGACCATGGTCTGCTGCGCGGCGGCCATGGGTCTTGGCTCCTTTATCATGAGCAAGATGATTCAATTCGACATCTGATCGCGACCGCGGGACCGCCATGTTTGAACTTCTTTTCACAAGACTCGCCGACCCCCGCAGCCTGGTGGCGATCATCATCGGCGTTTTGACCATCGCCAGCATGATTTTCATCGGCTTGCCCTATCTCGACAATGACAGCCTCGAGGAGCGGATGAAGGCGGTCGCGGTCGAACGCGAGCGCATTCGCGCCCGCGAACGCGAGAAAATGGCGGCCAAGAACAACGCCAGCCTGCGCCAGGCGCCCAAGGCCTATATGAAGGACGTGGTCGATCGCTTCAGCCTGTCGAAATGGCTGGCGACCGAAGAGGCGAAATTAAGTCTGACCATGGCGGGCTATCGCGGTCCGCAGGCGGAAATCGGCTTTCTGTTCTTCCGCCTGGTCGCCCCGGTCATGCTGATGCTGATCGGCTCCTTTTATCTTTTCCTCATCCTGCAGGTCGATCTCAACCTGCTGCAGAAAGTCGCGGTCGTCATCGGCCTGCTCTATGTCGGCCTCAAGGGTCCGGAAATCTACCTCAAGAACCAGATCACCAAGCGTCAGCACGAAATGCGCCGGGCCTTTCCCGACGCGCTCGATCTGCTGCTGATTTGCGTGGAATCCGGCATGTCCATCGAGCAGGGCTTCCGCAAGGTGAGCCAGGAAATCGGCGCGCGCTCCATCGCGCTGGCCGAGGAATTCACACTGACCACGGCGGAACTGTCGTTTTTGCCGGATCGCCGCACGGCCTATGACAATTTTGCCCTGCGCACCGGCCTGGCCGATGTGAAGAATGTGGTCACTTCGCTGGTGCAGGCGGAAAAATACGGCACGCCTCTCGGCACGGCGCTGCGCGTCGTCTCGCAGGAAGCGCGCGACAATCGCATGATGGAGGCGGAGAAAAAGGCCGCCTCGCTGCCGCCGAAATTGACCGTGCCGATGATTGTGTTTTTCCTGCCGGTGCTGTTCGCCGTCATCATGACGCCGGCGGTGATTCAAATGACGCACAGCGGCCACTGATCGGCGCAGGCGCGGCGCTCGCAAAACGAAAGGGGCTGAAGCCAGGCTTCAGCCCCTTTTCGGTTTTTTTTGGAGCGATTTATCGGGCGGGGGCGTCGAGGCTGACGCGTTCGCGGCGACCGCGCGCCGTCGGGGCCTGGATGTCGCGCCAGGCGTTGGACTGCGAAATCATCTGGCGGATGGCGGCGACATTTTCACGCGCTTGCTGGGGCGGAAGATCGCGCGCGGACACCTGTTCGGCCTCCTGGAACTTGCCTTGCAGGGCGAGCACCAGGGCGAGATTTTGCCGAACGCGCATGTCGGCGCGCGGGCTTGCCGCCGCCTCGCGCAAAACCTGCTCGGCGCGCGGAAGGTCGCGCGACAGGGCGAAGGACAGGCCGAGATTGGACAGCACCGAGGGTTCGCCGGGCGCCAGCTTCAAGGCCGTCTGATAGAAATTCTGCGCGGCCTGATGGTCGCCGAGTTCATCGGCGATCGAGCCTCGCGTCGAAACCACGGACCAATTGGGATTGTCAGGCGAATCGGCGTTTTCCAAGGCGCTTTTCGCCTCTTCCAGCCGTCCGGCGTCGGCCAGGGCCTTGCCATAGGCGCCGAGCACTTCCCTGTCGCGGCTGTGTTTGATGGCGAGGGTTTGCAGAACCGCCGCCGCCTGATCGTTAAGTTCGCGCGCACGCAGCGAATGCGCATAGGCCAGGCCGACCTTCTTGTCGTCGGGATGCGCTTCGTAGAGCGCGCGCAGCCGTTCGGAATAGATACGCAGGTCTTCCGGCGAATTGGACGCGGGCTTGGAGGGGACGCCGATCGAGCCGGTGATGTCGCCCATGTCCACGCTCTTGCAGCCGCCAAGGGCGACCAGGGCGCAAAACGCTGTGACGGCGAGAAAACGCGGCTTCAGACGGTTTGGCACGGCCACCCTCGATTTTCGACTTCTAACGTAAGGAATAATTCGTTAACCCTAACGGAGTGTTAACGCCTGTTTCGCCGAAAGCGCCGCATGTCCAATCTTCCCGAATTGCGTTTCGCCGATCCGCATGAAGACGCCATTCCCGTCTGGATCGCGCCCGCCAAGCTGTTCGCCGAGGCGATCGCACAGCAAAATCAGAGTCATGTTTTTCCGCCGGCAGCGGTGGCGCTGGCCAGGGCCGGCGGATTCGAGGCGCGGGTGGGGCGGCATTTGTTTTTCATTCAGGAAAGCGGCGCGCCGGCGGTCTTGTTCTGCCTCGACGATGAGGCGGACGCCGATCCCTTCCAGCTTGGCGGCCTGGCTTCGCTGCCGGCGGGGGCCTATCGACTGGTGGAAAATTCGCCGCGACCCGAGTTGGCCGCGCTTGGCTTTCTGCTCGGCGCCTATCGGTTCGATCGTTACAAAAAGGCGAAACCGGGCGCGCGTCTGGTCGCGCCGCAGGGCGTCAACCGCGGGGAGATCGAGGCGATGGCTTCCGCCGTGGCTTTGGCGCGCGACCTGATCAATACGCCAGCCAACGATCTCGGCCCCGATGAGCTGGAGGCGGCGATTCGCGCCGTCGCGGAAAAATTCGGCGCGGAAATTGTCGTGACGCGAGGCGAGGCTCTCGCGCGTGAATTTCCGCTGATCGAGGCGGTTGGCAAGGGTTCGCCGCGCGCGCCGCGCCTGGTCGAGCTGCGCTGGAATGCGCGGCGCCCGCGACGGCTGGCGCTGGTCGGCAAGGGCGTTTGCTTCGATTCCGGCGGTCTCGATATCAAACCGGAAAGCGCCATGGGACTGATGAAGAAGGACATGGGCGGCGCGGCCGCCGCGTTGGCGGCGGCTTCGATGATCATGGCCGCCAATGTCGATGTCGCGCTTCGCCTGCTGATTCCCATTGTCGAGAATTCCGTTTCCGGCGAGGCTTTTCGCCCCGGCGACGTTTATCGTAGCCGCAAGGGCCTGACCGTCGAGATCGGCAATACCGACGCGGAAGGGCGGTTGATCCTCGCCGACGCCCTGACTTACGCCGATGAGGAAAAACCGGAACTGCTGCTCGGACTTCGCCACGCTCACAGGCGCGGCGCGCGTCGCGCTCGGTCCGGACCTGCCGCCCTTCTATAGCGATGACGAGGCCCTGGCGGAAGCCATCGACCGCCACGGGCGGGAGAGCAGCGATCCGGTCTGGCGGCTGCCGCTGTGGAAGAATTACGACTCGAAACTCGACAGCAAGATCGCCGACCTCACCAACGCTCCGGCCGGCGGCATGGCCGGTTCGATCACCGCGGCGCTGTTTCTCAAGCGTTTCGTCTCCACTGGCGTCAGTTGGGCGCATTTCGACATTTTCGGCTGGGTTCCGGCGGCGCGTCCCGGCCGTCCCGAAGGCGGCGAGGCCCAGGCGGCCCGACTGATCTTCAACCTGGCGCGGGAAAAATTCGGTCTGGCAAAGGTTCCGTAAACCCCTTCGGGTTAACTTAAGGAAACAACAAAGAGAAAAGCCTTGAACTACGACAAGAGACTGACCCCGGCGCGGCCGGACCTTGCCGCGGAGCATTTGCGGGACACAGTGCAGGCGGAAGCCTATGCGCCGGGCAAGAGAATGCAGGTGGTGCGCGCCTTCGCCGATATGAAACGCGCCCCGGAAGACAGCGCGCCGACCGACACCCAGGCGATCTATGGCGAAACGCTGATCGTCTATGAGCAGAAGAACGGCTGGTGCTGGGCGCAGCTCGATCGCGACCGCTACGTCGGCTATATCGACGAGACCGCGCTCAGCGACAAGATTCTCAAGCCCAATCATCGCATCCGCGCCCGGCACACGATGGTTTATTCCGAGCCGGACATTAAATCGGCGCCGATCGACGCCCTGCCCTTCAGCGCGGAAGTGCATATTGTCGCGGCCAGCGCCAATTTCTCCCAACTCCATGACGGCGGCCACATATTTTCCCGCCATATCGCGCCCAACACCCGGCCGATGAGCGATTTTGTCGGCATTGCCGAAACCTTCCTGCACACCCCCTATCTGTGGGGCGGCAAGACCGACATGGGCATAGATTGCTCCGGCCTGGTGCAGGTGGCGCTCAACGCCATAGGCGTGGCCTCGCCGCGCGACACTGATCTGATGGAGACCATGCTTGGCCGCGCCGCCGAGGTCGACGATCGCATGCGCGGCCTGAGGCGTGGCGATCTGGTGTTCTGGCGCGGCCATGTCGCCATCATGCGCGACGAGCAGACCATCATTCACGCCACGGCGCATTCGATGACGGTGATGACCGAGCCCCTGGCCACGGCGCGCGAAAGAATCCGTTCGAAGAATTTCTCCGAGATCACCGCGATCCGGAGAGTCTGAGAAATTCAGAGCGAAAGCTTCAGCTTTCCGGCGATCTCGCCAATCAGGCCGCGCCGGAAAGCCAGCACGCAGACAATGAAGATCGTCCCTTGAATCACGGTCATCCACTGGCCGAGATCGAGCAGGAATTCATGTAGCGCGCTCCAGCGATCCGGCGACAGCAGGGCTGGGACGGCCTGCGCGAGAGACTCGCTCGCGGGCGCCAGAAATTCGCGGCCCAGCCAATTCAAAACTTCGGGAATGGCGACAATGACCAGCGCGCCGACGACCGGCCCGGTCATCGTGCCCATGCCGCCGAGCAGGATCATCAGGATGACTTCGCCGGACATGGACCAGTGCATGTCGGTCAGCGTCGCGCTTTGGGTGACGATGGCCTTGGTTCCGCCGGCGAGGCCGGAAAGCGCGGCCGAAAGGCCGAAAGCCGCCAGTTTGTAACGATCGACATGATAGCCCAGCGACAGCGCGCGGGGCTCGTTTTCGCGGATCGCCTTGAGAACGGCGCCGAAAGGCGAGTGAACGATGCGCCAGACGGCGATCAGTCCGAACAGGAATATCGCCAGCACGGTGAAATAAAGCGTGAGATCGCTGGAGAGGTCGAACAGCCCCAGAAATCGGCCGCGTGGAATCGCCTGAACGCCGTCCTCGCCATGGGTGAAGGGCGCCTGCAACGCGACAAAATAACCCATTTGCGCCAGGGCCAGGGTAATCATCGAGAAATAAATGCCCTGTCGGCGGATCGACAGCTGGCCCACGATCAGCCCGATCAGACCGGAGAACACGGCGGAGGCGAGGATCGCCAGTTCAGGCGGCCAGCCCCAGGCCTTGGCGGCCTGGGCCGAGAAATAGGCGGCGGCGCCAAAAAACAGCGCGTGGCCGAAGGACAGCAGGCCCGCATAGCCGACCAGAAGATTGAAGGCGACGGCGAACAGCGCGAAGCACAGCGCCTGGGCGAGAAAATAAGGATAGACGAAAAAGGGCGCGGCGATGAGCAGGGCCGCGAGCAAGGCGATGGCGGGCGTTTCCGCCGGGCGGATGCGCGCGGTGGCGGGAGCGCCGCTGACAGCGGCGGAAGCGGGGGCGGTCGCCGGCATGTCAGACCTTTTTTCCGAACAGGCCGGCGGGCTTGACCAGCAGGACCAGAACCATGATGACGAAAACCACGATATTGGCGCCCTGGGGATAGAAAACCTTGGTCAGCCCCTCGACCACGCCGAGCAGGAAGCCCGCGCCTATGGCGCCGAGGATCGAGCCCATGCCGCCGATCACCACCACGGCGAAGACCACAATGATGAAATCCGCGCCCATCAGCGGGCGCACCTGATAGATGGGCGCCGCCAGCACGCCGGCGAGCGCCGCCAGCGCCACGCCAAAACCATAGGTGAGGGTGATGAGCCGGGGCACGTTGACGCCGAAGGCGCGGGTCAGCTCCGGGTTTTCCGTCGCCGCGCGCAGCACCGAGCCGAGCCGGGTCTTTTCGATGACGAACCAGGTGGTCAGGCAGACGACCAGCGAAAAACCCACCGCCCAGGCGCGATAGGCGGGCAGATACATGAAGCCGAGATTATAGCCGCCACGAAGCCGGTCGGGCAATGGATAGGGTTGGCCGGAGGCGCCGAATTGATTCTGGAACAGGCCCTGGATCACCAGCGCCAGGCCAAAGGTCAGCAGCAATCCGTAAATATGGTCGAGACCGGCGAGGCGCTTCAGCAGGATCCGCTCGATCGCCATGCCGAACAGACCGACGCCCAGCGGCGCCAGGATCAGCGCTGGCCAATAGCCGATATGATAGAAGTTCAGCAGGAACCAGGCGGCGAAAGCGCCCATCATGTAGAGCGCGCCATGGGCGAAATTGACAATGTTCAGCAGGCCGAAAATCACCGCGAGGCCAAGGCTCAGCATGGCATAAAAGGCGCCATTGATGAGGCCGAGCAGCAATTGCCCGAACAGGGCCTGTGGTGAAATACCGAGCAGCGGGATCATTGTTTATTCCGGACAGAGGCCCCTTCCGCTCATTGGCGGAAGGGGCGGCGCGTTTATTTCTTCACCAGCGGGCATTCGCTCTGCGACAGCGGGCGAAAAGCTTCCTCCGCCGGGATGGTGGCGACCACCTTGGCGTAATCCCAAGGATATTTCAATTCCTCCGGCTTTTTCACCTGAAGCAGATAGGCGGGATGAATCTTGCGCCCGTCCATGCGGATCGAACCCTTGCCGAACGCCTGATCGTCGGTTGGCGTGGCCTTCATCTTGGCGACCACGGCGGCGCCGTCTTTCGCCGAACCCAGCGCGTCCACGCTTTTCAGATAATGGACCACCGAGGAATAGACGCCGGCCTGGACCATGGTCGGCTTGGCGCCGTTCTTCGATTTTTTCGCATAGCGGCCCGCGAAGGCGCGGGTGTCGTCGTTGAGGTCCCAGTAATAGGTGGCGGTGAATTCCAGCCCTTGCGCGGCGTTCAGGCCGAGCGCGTTGATATCGGCCAGGAAGATCAGCAAGGCCGCCAGGTTCTGGCCGCCCTGGGCGATGCCGAACTCGGCGGCCTGCTTGATGGAATTGGCGGCGTCGGCGCCGGCGTTGGCGAGGCCGATCACCTTGGCCTTGGAGGCTTGCGCCTGCAGAAGCTGCGAGGAGAAATCGGCATTGTTGAGCGGCGCCATGACATCGCCGAGCACTTTGCCGCCATTGGCCAGCACGACCGCCGTGGTGTCGCGCTCCAGCGCCTTGCCGAAGGCGTAATCGGCGGTGATGAAATACCAGCTGTCGCCGCCGGCCTTGGTCAGGGCCTTGCCCGTGCCATTGGCGAGCGCATAGGTGTCGTAGGCCCAATGGATCGTGTTGGGCGTGCAGGCCTTTCCGGTGAGATCGGAGGTCGCCGCGCCCGAGTTGAGGAAGACCTTGTTCTTGTCCTTGACGATCTGGCTCACCGCCAGCGCCACGCCGGAATTGAGCGTGTCGACGATGACGTCGGCCTTGTCCTGGTCGAACCATTCCCGGGCGATATTCGTGCCGATATCCACCTTGTTCAGATGATCGGCTGAGATCAGCTCGACTTTCCAGCCCTTGGCGGCGAGGCCGGATTCGTCAATGGCCAGTTGCGCCGCCAGCACCGAGCCCGCGCCGCCGTCGTCGGCATAGGGGCCGGACATGTCGGTGAGCACGCCCACCTTGACCACCTTGTCTTCGGCCAGCGCCGCGCCGGCCATCAGCGTCAGGCTCACAGCCGCGCCCGCGAAAAGCTTGCTTTTCATTCCCGTCCTCCCGTTTCCGCCCCTTTGCGAGGCGTTGAAAATCGTCAAACGCCGAGATAGGCGTGAAGTTTCTCCATATTGTCAGGCAGTTCGGCGCTGGCGAAGGCGTCGATGACCTGTCCGTGCTCCACCACATAGAAGCGGTCGGCGAGGCCCGAGGCCCAGCGGAAATTCTGCTCGACCAGCAGCAAAGTGAAGCCGCGCTGTTTGAGCTTGTCGATCGCGGCGCCGATCTGCTTGATGATGATCGGCGCCAGGCCTTCGGTCGGCTCGTCGAGCATCAGCAGCCGGGCGCCGGTGCGCAGGATTCGGGCGATTGCCAGCATCTGCTGTTCGCCGCCGGACAATTTGCCGCCCATGCTGTTCGAACGCTCGCGCAAATTTGGGAAAAGCTCGAAAATCTCGTCCAGCGACAGGCCGCCAGCCGCAATTCTCGGCGGCAGCAGCAGGTTTTCCTGGACGGTGAGGCTGGCGAAAACGCCGCGCTCCTCCGGGCACAAAGCGACGCCGCGCCGGGCGATGCGGTCGGAGGCAAGGCCGATCGTCTCGCCGCCGTCATAGACAATCGAGCCTTGGCGCTTGCGCAACATGCCCATGATGCATTTCAGCGTCGTGGTCTTGCCGGCGCCGTTGCGGCCGAGCAGGGTCACCACTTCGCCTGTGCGCACCTCGAAATCGACGCCATGCAGCACATGAGATTCGCCATACCAGGCTTGAAGCCCGGAAATTTTCAGTAGCGGCTCCTGGCCTCTCAATAGGGGCTCCTGGCCTTTCAGCGGCGACGTCCCCGTCATGTGGCGCTCTCCGGGGCTTCCACGCCGAGATAGGCTTGCTGCACCGCCGGATCGCGCGACACCGTCGCATAACCGCCTTCCGCCAGCACTTTTCCGCGCGTCAGCACGGTGATGACGTCGCAAAGGCTGGCGACGACATTGAGATTATGCTCGACCATCAGCACTGTGCGCCCCTGCGCGACCCGCTTGATGAGGGCGGCGATGCGCGCGATGTCTTCCTGGCCCAGGCCGGCGAGCGGCTCGTCGAGCAGCAGCATTTGTGGGTCGAGCGCCAGCGTGGTCGCCAGCTCCAGCGCGCGCTTGCGGCCATAGGGCATTTCGCCCGCCGCGGTCTCTTCCCATCCGGCGAGGCCGACATCGTCCATCAGCGCCCGGGCGCGGTCGTCATATTGGCGCAGCACCCGGTCGGAGCGCCAGAAGTCGAAGGAGCCGCCGCGCCGGCGCTGCAAGGCGACGCGGACATTCTCCAGCGCCGTCAGATGCGGGAAGACCGCGGATATCTGGAAGGAGCGGACCAGACCGAGTCGCGCGATTTCCGCCGGCCTCGCCCTGGAAATGTCGCGGCCTTCATAGAGGATGGTCCCGCGCGTCGGCGCCAGGAATTTTGTCAGCAGATTGAAACAGGTGGATTTGCCCGCGCCATTGGGGCCGATCAAGCCATGGATCGTGTTCCGGCGCACGCGCAAGGCGACGTCGCTGACCGCGGTGAAGCCGGCGAATTCCTTCGTCAGCCCGGCGGTTTCCAGGGCATAGACCGTCATCAGGCGGCATTTCCTCCAAAACGGAGCGGCTTGGCTCCGCCATTCCCATTTTCGTCCCCTTGGTGAGGATCTGTCCGGGGCAGGATAGGCGCGGCCCGCCTGACGAATCAAGCGCGGCGCAATGGAATTGTCGTCCTTTAGTCCAAAGTCTCACTTTCGGCGTTTTCGGCGCTTGGCGCCAGAAAATGGCGACAATGCAGCGAAAGTCAGGCGCGACCGATGGTCGCAGTTTCCCACCTTAGTCCTATCAGGCCCCTCGCCACAAAATCCTTTTGGCGTTAAGGAGGTCTCAGACTGCTTGATTTGACTTGTGTCAATGAAAGCGTTGCAGGGGCGGGCGATGGTCCGCCCAATGGCGATCCGGTAACCTCTGGGAAACTGGGTCGATTTCATTGGGGCGAAAACATGGCGCAAGCAAGTTCAGTTACCACGGCGCCGCCGGCAGGCGGCAAATCCATGACTTTTGGCGAAATGGCGGGTCTCGTCCTTTCGCTCGTTGGCGCCCTTCTGGCGCTTTTCATCGCATCGAAGGCCTATACGGCCCCCTATGCGTTCCACATGATCGTGTTCGCTTTGGCGGGCTTCGGCTCGATGTTCTTCATCTACAAGCGCTATACGATTCGTCCCGCGGTCACGCCGCAGGAAATCGACGGCAAGCCGAACTATAATTACGGCCCGATCCAGTTCGCCAGCCTCGCCGCCCTGTTCTGGGGCATCGCGGGCTTCCTGGTCGGCCTGATCGTCGCTCTGGAGCTGGCCTTCCCCGACCTGTCCATGGGTCTGCCCTGGATCAATTTTGGCCGCTTGCGTCCGCTGCACACCTCGGCGGTGATCTTCGCCTTCGGCGGCAATGTGCTGCTCGCGACCTCCTTCTATGTCGTGCAGCGCACCTGCCGCACTCGTCTGGCTGGCGCTCTCGCGCCCTGGTTCGTGATCCTCGGCTATAACCTGTTCATCGTCATCGCCGGCACGGGCTATCTGCTGGGCATCACCCAGGGCAAGGAATACGCCGAGCCGGAATGGTATTCCGACCTGTGGCTGACCATCGTCTGGGTTGTTTACCTGCTGGTGTTCCTCACCACTTTGTGGAAGCGCAAGGAGCCCCATATCTACGTCGCCAACTGGTTCACGCTGGCCATGATCCTCACCATCGCCATGCTGCACCTCGGCAACAACTCGGCGGTTCCGATCTCGCTGTTCTCGCCCAAGTCCTACATTGTCTGGTCTGGCGTGCAGGATGCGATGTTCCAGTGGTGGTATGGCCATAATGCGGTGGGCTTCTTCCTGACCGCCGGCTTCCTCGCCATCATGTATTATTTCGTGCCCAAGCGCGCGGAGCGGCCGGTCTATTCCTACCGCCTGTCGATCATCCACTTCTGGGCTCTGGTGTTCATGTATATCTGGGCCGGTCCGCACCATCTGCACTATACGGCCCTGCCGGATTGGACGCAGACGCTGGGCATGACCTTCTCGATCATGCTGTGGATGCCTTCCTGGGGCGGCATGATCAACGGTCTGATGACGCTCTCGGGCGCCTGGGACAAGCTGCGCACCGATCCGGTCCTGCGCATGCTCGTGGTGTCGATCGCCTTCTACGGCATGTCGACCTTCGAGGGGCCGCTGATGTCGATCAAGGTGGTCAACTCCCTGTCGCATTACACCGACTGGACCATCGGCCATGTGCATTCCGGCGCTCTCGGCTGGGTGGGCTTCGTCTCGTTTGGCGCCCTCTACTGCCTGATTCCCTGGGTGTTCAATCGCAAGCTTTACTCGCTGAAGCTGGTGAACTGGCACTTCTGGGTCGCGACCATCGGCATCGTGCTCTACATCACGGCCATGTGGGTGTCCGGCATCCTCCAGGGTCTGATGTGGCGCGCCTATACCGCCAACGGCTTCCTTGAATATTCCTTCATCGAAACCGTCGAAGCCATGTTCCCCTTCTATGTGATCCGCGCGGCGGGCGGCGGCCTGTTCCTCGTGGGCGCGCTGATCATGGCCTTCAATATCGTCAAGACCGTCACGTCGCCTGAAGAGGCGGCCGCCCCCGAAGCCGCTCTGGCCCCGGCCGAGTGAGGAGATCGAACATGTCTTTGTGGAACAAACACGCGATCTTCGAGAAGAACTCCATCGTTCTTCTGGTCGGCATCCTCATCGCGGTCGCCATTGGCGGCCTCGTGGAAATCGGCCCGCTCTTCTATCTGAAGAGCACCATTGAAACTGTCGACGGCGTGCGCCCTTACTCGCCGCTCGAACTGGCTGGACGCAACATTTACGTTCGCGAAGGTTGCTATCTCTGCCATTCGCAGATGATCCGCTCGCTGCGCGACGAAGTGGAGCGTTACGGCCATTACTCGCTGGCCGCGGAATCGAAATATGATCATCCGTTCCAGTGGGGCTCCAAGCGCACCGGTCCCGATCTTGCCCGTATTGGCGGCAAATATTCGGATGACTGGCAGCGTGGCCATCTGAACAATCCGCGTTCGGTGGTGCCCGGTTCGGTCATGCCGCGTTACGGCTTCCTCGCCAAATCGCCGCTCGACTATGTCCACATCCAGGAAGACATGGCTGTGCTGAGACTCGAAGGCGTGCCCTATAGCGACGAAATGATCGCCAAGGCCGCCGCCGACATCAAGGCGCAGTTGACCCCCGACGATCCGGCGGCGGCGGATTTGGCCAAGCGCTATCCCAAGGCCGTGGCCCACGCCAGCAATGGCGCGGCCCCGACCGAACAGGACGCTCTGGTCGCCTATCTGCAAATGCTGGGCACCACGGTGGACTTCAAACTGTATGACGAGAAGGCCAACTGGCGCTGAGAGGCGAAATGGACGTCGAAGCTTTTTTTATCCAGCTGAAAATCATCAGCATTCCACTGATCGCCATTGCGTTCCTGGGCGTGATCGCCTTCGCGCTGTGGCCATCGAAGAAGAAAAGCTTCGACGAAGCCTCCCGCCTGCCGCTCAACGAGGATTGAACGATGGTTGACAACACGCACCAAGACATAGACGCGGCCACGGGCACAGCGACCACGGGCCATGAATGGGACGGCATCAAGGAATTGAATACGCCGCTTCCGAAATGGTGGCTTTACCTGTTCTACGCCACCATCATCTGGTCGTTTGGCTATTGGGTCGTCTATCCGGCGATTCCGCTGGCCAGCGGCCAGACGCCCGGCATTTTCGGCTGGTCGTCGCGCGGCGCCGTGACCCAGGACGTGCAGGAGCTGGTCGCCCAGCGCGCCGATTTCGTCGGCAAGATCCAGACGGCGACGCTGCAGCAGATCGACGCCGATCCCAAGCTGGCGGAATTCGCCCGCGCCTACGGCAAGTCGGCCTTCGGCAATAACTGCGCCCCCTGCCACGGTTCCGGCGGCCAGGGTTCGGCGGGCTATCCCAACCTCACCGGCGACCGCTGGCTGTGGGGCGGCAAGCTCGACCAAATCTACGCCACCATCGAACATGGCGCGCGCTACGGCGACGCCGCCGGCCATGAGGGCAACATGCCGGCCTTCGGCCATGATGGCCTGCTGACCAAGGACCAGGTCGACGCGGTCGCCAGCTACGTCTATTCGCTGACCCATCCGGGCGCGGCGGATGTCTCGGCCGGCCAAAAAGTCTTCGCCGAAAACTGCACCCCTTGCCATGGCGATAACGCCAAGGGCAATCCGGACGTCGGCGCGCCGAACCTGACCTCCAAGGCCCAGTGGCTCTACGGTTCGGACAAGGCGACCATTGTCGAGACGCTGACCAACGGCCGTGGCGGCCATATGCCCGCCTGGAACGGCAAACTGGACGAGGCGACCATCAAGTCGCTGACCATTTTCGTCCACTCGCTGGGCGGCGGCCAGTAATCTCCGTGGCCCGGGCCTAGCCTGGGCCGCCAAATCAGAGCGGCGAGGCCTGTCATGAGCTTCGCCGCTTTATTTTTGGCGCGATGGCCGCGACCTTTTGGCGCAGGCGTCAAGCGTGAACTTGATCTTGCGCAAAGCCGCCCGAAATAATCATCGACTTACCCATCGCCGGCTGCTTATAGGAGGGGATGCCGACAGGCGCCGGCTCGGCCCGTCCAGGCGGCGGACCAAATCCCGGAGCCAAGCCGGGGCGATGGAACAGAGACGGCCAAATGACCCTGAACGCGGAAACCAGTCCCAAGGCGAAAAAGGCGGCGCTTGAGCCCGAGCCTTCGGACCAGCTTTACGAGGGCCGCAGGCAGATCTATCCGCAAAGCGTCTCTGGAACCTTCCGCAACATCAAATGGGGTCTGCTGATCGGCGGCATGATCCTCTATTATTTCCTGCCCTTCCTCCGCTGGGATCGGGGGCCGGGCCAGCCGTCGCAGGCGGTCCTGGTCGATCTCGGCAATGGCCGGTTTTTCTTCTTCGGCATCGAGATCTGGCCGCAGGAATTTTATTACGTCACGGGGCTGCTGATCCTCGCCTCGTTCACGCTGTTCCTGATGAATGCGGTCGCCGGGCGAATCTGGTGCGGCTATCTTTGCCCGCAGACGGTCTGGACCGATCTTTATCTGCTGATCGAACGTTGGACCCAGGGCGACCGCCGCGAACGCACCCTGAAATCGAAACAGCCCTGGACGGCGAAAACCCTCGGCGAAGCCGCGCTGAAACACGCGCTGTGGTTGATCGTCGCCTGGTGGACCGGCGGCGCCTGGGTGCTGTATTTTTCCGACGCGCCGACGCTCGTGAGCCAGCTTGTCCATTTCGAAGCGCCCGCCCAGGCCTATATCTGGATCGCCATTCTCACGGCCAGCACCTACACTCTCGCCGGCTTCGCCCGCGAGCAGGTCTGTCTCTACATGTGTCCCTGGCCGCGCATTCAGGCGGCGCTGACCGACGAATGGGCGCTCAACGTCTCCTATCGCGTCGATCGCGGCGAGCCGCGCGGCTCGCTGAAAAAGGCCAAGGCTCTGCGCGCGGCGGGCCAGCCGGCCGGCGATTGCGTCGAGTGCAATCAATGCGTCGCGGTCTGCCCCACCGGCGTCGACATTCGCGACGGCCTCGACATGGGCTGCATTCAATGCGGGTTGTGCATCGACGCCTGCGACAATGTCATGGTCAAGATCGGCCGCCCGAAGGGGCTGATCGGCTATGACACCGACATGAACATCGAGCGGCGCGCCCAGGGGCTGGAGGCCATCAAGCCGCGCCTGTTCCGGCCGCGCACCGTCGTCTATATGGCGTTGATCGCCCTGGTCGCGGGAATCATGGGCTTCACCCTGCTGACCCGCCACACCCTGGGCGTCGACGTCATGCATGATCGCAACCCGATCTATGTGGCGCTGTCGGACGGTTCGATCCGCAACGCCTATACGGTGCGCGCCCTCAACAAGCTCGGCGTCTCCCGCGACTTCAAGCTGACGCTCGAAGGCCTGTCCGCCGGGCAGTTGGAGATTCTCGGCCAGCCCTCCGGCGCCGATGGCGCCGATGTTCAGATCGCGCCGGACCAGACGCTCGAATTGCGCGTCATGATCACCACGCCGCCAACGGCGACCGTGGCGCAGAGCACGCCGATCAGGCTGGTGGTGACCGATCCCAAGACCGGCGAACAGGCGAAGCGCGCCGATTTCTTCAAGGGGCCGTGATCTCGGTCCGGAAAGGTGAGACGATGCAGGACGACAGCGATTATCGGCCCAAAGGCCGCCCGCTGACCGGACGCAGGGTCCTGATGATGCTGCTGGCTTTTTTCGGCGTCATGCTGGGCGCCAATTTCATCATGGCGCGGATGGCGATCAAGACCTTCTCCGGCATTGACGAAAACCATCCCTATGACGCGGGGATCGCCTACAACAAGGAGATCGCCGCCGCCAGGGCGCAGGGCGAACTCGGTTGGACGGTCGATCTGACCCGCACCCAGGATGGTCCCGCGACCCAGGTCACCGCGACGGTCAAGGACAAATCCGGGACGCTGGTCGGCGGCCTCGATGTCTCCCTGCATTTCTATTATCCCGCGACCAACAGGCTCGACAAGCAGATCGTCGCCAATGCGGTCGCCGACGGGGTCTATTCCGGCGCGGCCGAACTGACGCGCGGGCATTGGGATGTCGAAATCGATCTGAAACGCGGGGGCGAGCGGCTGTTCCGCTCGCGCAACGCCATCGACATCGAATGAGGTCCTGAGGGAGACATGGGCGCGGCGCCGGATTTCTCGCATTTCGTCAAGACCGACGCCGAGGGCCGGTCGCAACTCGATCTGGCGATTGACGGCATCACCTGCGCCGCTTGCCTGCCCGATATCGAAACGGCGATGAAACGCCTGCCCGGCGTAAAGCTGGCGCGGCTCAATCTCACCAGCCATCGTCTGGCGCTGACCTATGACGCCGCCCAAGTCGAGCCGGCGCGTTTCACCGGCGCGCTGGAGGCGATCGGCTATCGCGCCTATCCCTATGAGCAGCGGCAGGTCGAGGCCGACGAGCAGGCGCGCTTCGTCCTGTTGCTCAAATGCCTGGGCGTCGCGGTTTTCGCCGCCATGAACATCATGCTGTTCTCGATCTCGGTCTGGTCGGGACAGGCGACGTCGATGCCGCCGGAAACCCGCGATTTCTTTCATCTGGTCTCGGCGCTGATCGCTCTGCCCGCAGCCGCCTACGCGGGCCAGCCGTTTTTCGTCTCGGCCTGGACGGCGCTCCGCCAGGGTCGGATGAACATGGACGTTCCCATCACCATCGGCGTGGCCCTGGCGCTGGGCTTGTCGGTCTATGAGACCGAGCAGCACGCCGAACACGCCTATTTCGATTCGGCGATCATGCTGCTCGCCTTTCTGCTCGCCGGGCGCGTGCTCGATCAGGCCATGCGCCGGCGCACCAAATCCGCCGCGGGCAATCTCGCCGCGCTCAAGGGCGAGAACGGCCTGCGCCGCGAGGTGAAGGACGGCGTCGAGGACTGGGTTCTGGTGCCGGTGGCGGCGCTCGCCGCCGGCGACCGCCTGCTGGTGCGCGCTGGCGAGCGTGTGCCCGCCGATGGCGTGATCGTCGAGGGCGCCAGCGCCGTGGACGAAAGCGCCATTACCGGCGAGACCGATTTCAAACCGGTCGAGGCCGGCGACAATGTCTATGCCGGGACGGTCAATGGCCAGGGGGCGCTGACCGTGGACGTCACCGCCGCCGGCCATGCGGCGCTGATCGACGAGGCGGCGCGGCTGATCGAACAGGCGGGCGCGGCGCGCTCGCGTTATATGCAGCTCTCCGACCGGGTGTCGCAGCTTTATGCGCCGACCGTCCATCTCGCCGCGCTGCTGACGGGGCTGAGCTGGTATTTATTCCTCGGCGCCAGCGCCCATGACGCGCTGGTGATCGCCATTTCCGTGCTGATCATCACCTGCCCCTGCGCCCTCGCTCTGGCCGTGCCGACCGTCCAGGCCATGGCTTCCGGCGCCTTTTTCCGCGCGGGCCTGTTCCTCAATGACGCCAGGGGCCTGGAAAAGCTCGGCGAAATCGACGCCGTGGTGTTCGACAAGACGGGCACGCTGACCCTGCCGCAACCGGGCGTCGCCAATGCGGCGGAAATTCCTCCTGAACTGCTCGAACTGGCGGGGCGGCTGGCGCGCTCAAGCCATCATCCTCTGGCGCTGGCTCTGGCGCGCTCGTTGCGCGCCGGCGCGCCGCTGCCCGACGCCCGGGAAACGCCGGGTCAGGGCGTGGCCGCGCCCTGGCGCGACGGCGAGGTCCGGCTGGGCTCGGCCTCTTTCTGCGCCGCCGAAAATCTGGCCGCGCCCGAAAGCGAAGCCAGTTCAATCTATATTCGCCGGGGCGATGAGGTCGCGCGCCTGTCGATCCGCCAGACCTTGCGGCCGGATGCGGCGAAAATCGTCGAATATTTGCGCAAGACCGGCCGCGAGACCCATATTCTCTCCGGCGACCGCGACGAGGCCGTGGCGCCGGTCGCCGACGGCCTCGGCGTGACAAATTGGCGCGGGGGCCAGAAACCGGCGGACAAGATCGCCTATATCGAGGCGCTGAAGACGCAGGGCAAGAAAGTGCTGATGGTCGGAGACGGGCTGAATGACGCGCCAGCGCTGGCCGCCGCCCATGCCTCGATTTCGCCCATAGACGCCGTGCATCTGACCCAGACCCAGGCCGACGCCGTATTTCTCGGCGACAGATTGGCGCCGGTGGCCGCCGCCCTGGCCATAGCGCGGCGGGCGCGCGGGCTGATGACGCAGAATCTCGTTTTCGCCATCGTCTATAATATGATCGCCGTGCCCGTGGCCATGGCGGGACAGGCCTCGCCGCTGTTCGCGGCGCTGGCCATGTCCGGCTCCTCCATCGCGGTGACGCTGAACGCGCTGCGCTTGCGCGGGCCGGGCAAAAGCGTCAATCTCCTGCTCAGATCCTAAGGGGCGGCGGCCATGAATGTGCTCGTGTTTCTCATCCCCCTGGCCCTGATTCTCGGCCTGGCCGCGCTTTACGGCCTGTTCTGGTCGCTGAAGCGCGAGCAATATGACGATCTCGAAGGCTCGGCCTATCGCATCCTGCTCGACGACGACATCGAGAAGAAATGACCGCCATCGACCAGAGCCGCGACGGCGAGGACCAGACCGGCGGCGCGAGCATGGCCCGCGCGGGACGGCTGGCCTGTTTCTGTCCGCCGGGCGCGCCGTCTCCCGGCGCTATGGGGCTTGAGGACGCCGAGGGGCGCTGGAGCCCGGGCGTCGCCACGCTGGCCGGCGGCTTCGCCCTTTCGGTGCTGTCGCAAAGCCTGACTCTGGGCATGTTGCCGCTCGCCGGGCGGCTGTTGGCTCCCGATCCCCGGCTGATGTCGGCGCCCTATATCGCCATGCTGCTCGGCGCGGCCCTGGCGACTTTCCCGGCCTCTTTCCTGCTCGACGCCTTTGGCCGGCGCGCGGCGCTGGCGCTGGGCGCCAGTCTCGGCGTCGCCGGCGGCCTCATCATGGCCTGGGCGCTCGGCGCCAATCTGTTCCCGCCTTTCTGTCTCGGCGCCTTCTGGCTCGGCGTCGCCCAGGGCTTTTCGCTGTTTTACCGCCATGAGGCTGCGCTTGGCGCGACGCCGGGTGGGCGGACGCGCGCGGCGCTGATCGTGTTCGGCTCCGGCGCCCTGGCGGGGCTCGCCGGTCCGGCCCTGGCGAGTTTTGTCGCTCAACGCGCGCCGGACTCGCTGTTCGCCGCGACGGCGCTGGCGGCGGCGGGCGCCCAGGTTCTGGTTCTGGTTCTCGCGGTGCTGACCACGGCGCGGGCGCCGGTGCTGCCGGGCGCGGCGCGGCGCCGGCAAGCCGCGCCGGACTGGCGCGCCTTTGTCGCGCCCAGCCTGATCGCGGCGCTGGCCTGGTTCGGCATGACCGCCGCCATGGTTTCCGCGCCCGGCGCCATGGCCGGCTGCGGCATAGCGGCTTCCGTCGTTTTTTCAGTGGTCTCCTGGCATGTCATCGCCATGTATGCCCCGGCGTTTTTCGCCGGGGGGCTGGCGCGGCGCATCGGCGCCGAGGCGACGGCGGCCCTGGGTCTGACGCTGATCGCCGGCGCCTGGATTCTCGAATTTTTCGCTGCGGATTACTGGCGCTTCGCTGCTGCGCTGATCGTCGTCGCCGTGGGCTGGAGCCTGGCCACCGCCGGCGCCTCGCTGCGTCTCTACAACAGGGCCAATCCGTCGCGGACCATGCTCGCCGCCCATGACGGGCTGCTGTTTCTTTCCGCTATGGGCGGAGCGCTGGCCGCCGCTCTACTGCCCGTCATTTAGCATGACCAAAATCGCCAAAATCCTCTCCATTGCCGGGTCCGATCCCTCGGGCGGCGCGGGAGTTCAGGGCGACCTCAAGACGTTTTCGGCGCTTGGCTGCTATGGCATGGCGGCGATCAGCGCCCTGACCGCGCAGAATACGCTGGGCGTCCAGGCGGTCAGCCCGGTCGCGGCCGATTTCATCGCCGTGCAGATCGAGTCCATCTTCGCCGATATCGCCGTCGACGCCGTGAAAATTGGCATGATCGGCGTCCCCGCCAACGCCGTCGCCATAGCCCAAGCCTTGGGGCGCGCCAGGGCGAAAAACATCGTCGTCGATCCCGTGCTGGCCGCCAGCGCCGGCCATGATCTCGGCGGCGAGGCTCTGGTCGATCCCTTGCGTAAACGGCTATTTCCACTGGCGCGCCTGGTGACGCCCAATCTGATGGAGGCGGCGCTGCTGGCCGGCGGGCGCATGGCCGCGACAACGGGCGACATGCGCGCGCTGGCCTTGCGGCTGCACGCGCTTGGCGCCCCGGCGGTTCTGGTCAAGGGCGGCCATCTGCCGGAAGGCGACGCCATCGACCTGCTCTACGACGGCCATGTTTTCAGCGAATTTTCCGCGCCGCGCATCGACACCCGCAACAGCCATGGCACGGGCTGCATCCTGTCTTCGGCGATCGCCGCCTATCTCGGACGGGGCCTGGAGCTGAACCGGGCGGTCGCCGAGGCCAAGGGCTTTCTCACCCGCGCCCTCGAAGCCGGAAAGACCGTCGACATCGGCGCGGGCCACGGACCGCCGCAGGTGTTCTTCGATCTGTGGAATGCGCTCTAATGTGCGGCGCCGTTGGCTTGGGCGGCGATCCGGTTCATGTCATAGGGCGCCAGCATGACGATCGCGCGGGCGCGGTTATAGACCTTCAGCTTGCGCAGGATCTCGCCGACATGGGCCTTGACCGTGGTCTCGCTAATGCCGAGTTCATGGGCGATCACCTTGTTGGGCAGGCCCTCGGCGAGCAGCGCCAGCACTTTTTTCTGTCGGTTGGTGAGCTTGTCGATCCGGGCGAGGACCGAATCGTCTTCCTCCGCCGGGCCGCGTTCGCGCGCCGGACGGGTCGCGGCGATGCGTCGGGTCAGGGGATCGGCGAGGACGGAGACCATGCCGCGCGCTGAATCGACGAAAGCGTTCAACCGCTCCTGCGCCGCGTCGCGCTGGCGCCGGGCCAGCTCCATTTGCCGGTCCGCCAGTTCGCCAGGCGAGCGCGCGGCGCCCAGCGCTTCGAACAATTCGATGGTGGCCAGGGCGCTGTCCTGAATCGAGCGCAGCGCGCGGCTCTGCAAATCCTCGAGCTCGGCGGCCATCTGCACATTCTGGCGCTCGGCGGCTTCGGCGGCTTCCTCGACCGCCGATTGCAGCAGGCCGAAAGCGGCGCGAATCTGGCGGGCGAACAGCGAGTTCTCCGAGCTTTTCGGGCGCGGCGGCGCGGGGCAAGGCGCAGGGCGGATTGGCGCAGGGCGGATTGGCGACGGAACGATCCTTGGCCGGCATAAATAGAACCTTTGGTCCGTATCAACACGACGGCGGAAGCCGCCGCAACGAAATTCCAGCAGTCCATGCTGCAATGCAGCATTTCTCCATTTGGGCGTATTGTACTTTGTTACGGGCCGGGCGAACTTAAGTCCCATCTCGCACACGCACAACGGGCAAGTGACATGAAAGACTGTCTTCTGGTTGAAAAACAGCGAATGACTCTTCCCGAATTGCCTCTGCTTTCCGGCGCGACGCTCAAAAATGTCCCGGTCGGCTTCGAGACCTATGGCCGCCTCAACAGGACCAGAGACAACGCCATTCTCATCGCCCATTATTTTTCCGGGACCAGCCATGCCGCGGGGCGATATGGCGCCGATGACGCGCTGCCCGGCTATTGGGACGCGATCGTCGGACCGGGCAAGGCGGTGGACACAGACAAATTCTTCGTTATCTCGGTCGATTCCCTGGCCAATCTCAATGCTTTCGATCCCAATGTCGTCACTTATGGCCCTGCGAGCCGCGATCCCGCGACGGGCAAGGCTTTCGGCCTGCGGTTTCCCGCCGTCGCCATCGCCGATTTCGTCCGTGTGCAGAAGGCCGTTGTGGAAAGTCTTGGGATTTCGCGGCTGCATGCGGTGATGGGGCCGTCGATGGGCGGCTTGCAGACTTTCGAATGGGCGGCCTCTTTTCCCGAAATGGTCGGGCGGATCGTTCCAGCCATCGCGGCGCCCAATTTCGGCGGCTGGCTCACCGCCTGGCTGTCGATGTGGGCGCAGCCGATCCGCCTCGATCCCGCCTGGCGCGGCGGCGATTATTACGATCATGCGCCGCCGCGCCAGGGATTGGAGGCGGCCTTGCGGCTGATCACGCTGCATGCGCTGGACAGCGGCTGGGCCGATCTGAACGGCGGGCGCGCGCTCGCGCCGGGCGCCGATGCGGGCGATCTCGAGGCTTTGCCCTTCGCGCTGGAGCAGGCGCTGGACGTCGCCGCTCGGGCGCGCTCAGGTCCGATTGACGCCAATCATTTGCTCTATCTGGTCCGCGCCAATCAGACCTATATTCCCGGGGCGGGGGCCGGCGCGCGCGACGCCGAGGAGGGGCTGGCGCGGATCGAGGCGCCGGCGCTGGTGATCTATGCGCCGCAGGACCAGGTTTTTCGCGCCGAATGGGTGGAGGCGGCGGCGCGCGCCCTGCGCGGCGGGGCCGAGACCTTCAAACTGTCCGGTTCCTATGGCCATTACAATGGCATTGTCGGGATCGCCCAGGCCGCGGAGCGAATCGCCGCTTTTCTCGCGGGATAAGGCGCGGTCCACTTTTGCCGCGAAACATGCGAATATGCGCGGCGAACGCGGAGACAAAGCCGAATCATGGCCAAGAAAAGCAAGATGCGCGGCGGCAAGCCGACCGCGCCGGCCGCCGCCCTCGAGGCGGCGGGCAAAAAACCAGCCGCAGCCGGCAAGCGCGCCGCGCGCAAAAAACCGGCGGCGGGCGCCCTCAGCCTGACCTTGCCGCTGGCGCGGGCGCGAAAACTCGCGGGCGATCTTTATCAGGCCGCCGGCCACGGCATTTGGGCGGAGGCGCTGGACAAGGCCACGTCGGAAAGCCGCGAGCAATTGATCCACCTTCAGGACGCGATCTGCGACGCCGGCGATATTTTGCGCGAGGCCAAGGCGGGCAACCCGAAACATCTGGGCCTGTATATGGTCGCCTGCTACGATCGAGACGGCCTGCCCGCCACGCCGCCGCGTTTCGTCACCGCCGCCAGCGCCGACAAGGCGCTGGAAATCTGGAAGGCGGCTTTCGCGGGCGAATATGGTCGCCGCAAACCGCGCGCCGAAAAGGTTCCGGAACGCGGCGAAGCGCCGGGACTGCACGAATAGCGCGCCAAACGCTTGGTCCTCGCGCTGTTCGCGCCTATATCGGCGCGAGCGACAGGCGGAAACGGCGATGGGGCGAAGCGAAAATCAGAACGATCAGGCGCGGAGCGCGGCCAGTTTCGGCGCGATCCTGCTGGAGCTCTCCCCCTATGTCTGGCCGAGCGGGCGAAAAGACCTCAAGGCGCGCATTCTGCTCGCCTTCGTTCTGCTGATTCTCGCCAAGCTGGCGACGGTCGCCATGCCCTATGCCTATAAATGGGCGACCGACGCCCTGGCCGCGCTTGGGCGCGGCGCTTCGCTCCCGGCTTCGGCCTGGGCCGGACCCGTCGGCCTGACTCTGCTCTATGGCGGCTTGCGCATCGCCATGGCCGGCCTGACCCAGGCGCGCGACGGGCTGTTCGCCGCGGTGGCGATGAACGCCGTGCGGCGGCTGGCGGGCGATGTCTTCGTTCATCTCCATGCGCTGCCGCTGCGTTTTCACCTGGAGCGCAAGACCGGCGCCCTGACGCGGACGCTGGAGCGCGGACGCGACGCCATCGAGACGCTCAGCCGCATGGTCATGCTGACGGGCCTGCCGACCCTGCTCGAGCTGGCGCTGATTTTCGCTGTGCTATTCTTCCAGTTCGACGGGCGCTATGCGCTGATCGTCGCGGTCACGGTCGCCGCCTATCTCGCCTATACATTCGTGGCGACCAATTGGCGCATGTCGATTCGCCGCTCGATGAACGAGAGTGATTCCGAGGCCAACGCCAAGGCCATCGACTCGCTGTTCAATTATGAAACCGTCAAATATTTCGGCGCGGAACAGCGCGAGGCCGAGCGTTACGACCGCACCATGGCGCGCTATGAGGCCAACAGCATCCAGAGCTATGTCTCGCTCACCGTGCTCAATTTCGGTCAGGCGGTGATCTTCACCCTGGGCATGGTGGCGATGATGACGCTCTGCGTCGCCGGGATCCAGGCGGGGCGCAACAGCGTCGGCGATTTCGTCCTGCTCAACGCCATGATGATCCAGCTCTATCAGCCGCTTAACCTCATGGGCATGCTCTATCGCGAGATCAAGCAGGCGCTGATCGACATCGCCATGATGTTCGACATTCTCAAACAGCCCAATGAGATTGTCGAAGCCCCGGACGCCCCGGCGCTAGTCATTGGCGCGGGAAGCCTGAGCTTCGAAAATATTCATTTCGCCTATGATTCCGAGCGCCCCATCCTGCGCGGCGTGAGCTTCGAGGCGCAGGCCGGCAAGAGCCTGGCCATTGTCGGGCCATCCGGCGCCGGCAAATCCACGATTTCTAGGCTGATTTTCCGCTTCTATCAGCCGCAGCAGGGCCGTATTCTCGTCGACGGCCAGGATATTTCCAAAGTTTCGCTGAAGAGCCTGCGGGCCAGCATCGGCATGGCGGCGCAGGACAATGTGCTGTTCAACGACACCATTCGCTACAACATCCTCTATGGCCGTCCCGAGGCCAGCGAGGCGGAGATGCGCGAGGCCGCCGCCCTGGCGCGGATCGACGGATTCATCGCAAACGCGCCCGGCGGCTATGACGCCCAGGTCGGCGAACGCGGCTTGAAATTGTCCGGCGGCGAGAAGCAGCGCGTCGCCATCGCCCGCACCCTGCTGAAAAATCCGTCAATTCTGGTGCTCGACGAGGCCACCAGCGCGCTGGACACGCTCACCGAGCAGGAAATACAGGCGACCCTGGAAAATCTTCCACGCCATGGAGCGACCATTGTCATCGCCCATCGTCTCTCGACCATTGTCAAATCGGACGAAATCCTGGTGCTGGACCGAGGCGAGATCGTCGAGCGCGGCGATCACCAGAGTCTTCTGGCCCTGGGCGGACTCTATGCCGAGCTGTGGAGCCGGCAGCGCAAGGAGGGAGTCGAGGCGCCGCCGGAGGCGACCCCAGAGCCGCTCGCGCTGGAGGAGCGCGACGACGAGGAATTGTTTGGCGTCTCGGAACTTTAATTATCGATGGCCATTGTAATAAATCGTTAATTAATAAGACGGAATTGAGGCGATCTGGGGCTTTATACGGAAGTATGCCCCAATTGTGAAAGTGTTCGTGGTTTTTAGTTTGACGCGCGGCGCATTTTTGGTGATCTCTCGTCCAGAATCATTTTTTCGTCACATGGTTTTGTTATCTCGCGGTCGGCGCAAACGCCCATCAGCAGAAAGCGTTTGGAATGACCCTTTATCATTTTCATTTTGTCGAACCCTCCGGGGGCCGACGTGAAATCAAATCCCTTCGTCTCCCGGATATGAAAGCCGTTTGGGAGGAAATCGCCACGCTCGCCGGCGTCCGCGGCGCCGAGGGACGGCAGAATCCGCGTCACCAACGAGGCCGGCGGCATTGTCGTGCTCGTCGGCGTTTCCACCGCGCGGCGCCTGCATACGCTGCGCGCGGCTTAAAAATCAGGCTCGACGGCGCGCCGCTCCTGAGGCAGATTCCCTTCATGTACAGCGCCATCACCCAAGACGTCGAAATCATCGCCACGCCGGCCTATGCGCCGGAGCGCAGCGCGCCCGAAGAGGGCCGCTATTTCTGGACTTATACGATCGAGATCGTGAATCGGGGGGCGGTCCAGGTGCAATTGCTGGAGCGCTTCTGGAAGATCACCGACGGGTTCGGCCGCGTCGAGACGGTGCAAGGCCCCGGCGTGGTCGGCGAGACGCCGGTTCTCGAACCCGGCGACAGTTTTCGCTATACATCGGGCTGTTCCCTCAACACCGCCTCGGGCATCATGTCCGGCTCCTACCGCATGATCGACGCCAATGGCCGCGGTTTTGACGTGGACATTCCGGCTTTTTCGCTCGATTCGCCCGGCGAGCGGCGGGTTTTGAACTGACCATGACCCATCCCGCCGCCGACCCGACCCTCAACCGCGCCATAGAATTGCTGGACAGGCTGGTGGGCTTCGACACCGAAAGCTCGCTCAGCAATCTGCCTCTGATCGATTTCGTCGAGGATTATCTGCTGCCGCTTGGCGCGCGTTTCACCCGCATCGCCAATGCCGCAGGCGACAAGGCCGCGCTATTCGTCACTTTCGGCCCGGACGAGGATGGCGGCGTGGTGCTGTCAGGCCATACCGATGTCGTGCCGGTCAAGGACCAGCCCTGGACCTCGCCGCCTTTCGCGCTGCGCCGCGAGGGCTCGCGTCTTTATGGGCGCGGCACATGCGACATGAAAGGGTTCGACGCCATCTGCCTGGCCATGGCCCCGGAATTTTTGCGCGCGCCGCTGAAAAAGCCCATTCATATTCTGCTGAGCTACGACGAGGAGACCACCTGCGCCGGCTGTCTCGACAGCATCGCCCGCTTCGGTCAGGATTTGCCGCGCCCGTCTTTGGCGATCATCGGCGAGCCCACGCTGATGGAAGTGGCCGACGCCCATAAGAGCATCGCCACCTATCGCACCGTGGTCACCGGCCATGAGGCCCATTCGTCGAAACCCTGGCTGGGGGTCAGCGCCGTTCATATCGCCTGCGAACTGGTGGCGGCGCTGGAGCGGATCGGCGTGGAGCTGCGCGACGAAGCCGATCCGCTCGGGCGGTTCGAGCCGGCTTTTTCCACTGTGCATGTCGGCATGATCTCCGGCGGCACGGCGCGCAACATCATGGCCAGGCAATGCGAATTTTTCTGGGAGTTTCGCGGGTTGCCCCATGTGCCGCAGGATCGCGCCTTGAGGAAATTCGAGGCTTTTTGCGCCGAGGTCGTGACAAGGAAAATGAGCGGATTTCCCGCCGCCGGCATCAAAACCTTTGTCGAGATCGAGGCGCCGGGATTGCGCGCCGAGCCTGAGTCCGCCGCCGCGACCCTGGCGCTGGCGCTGGCCCAGGCCAATCACACCATAGCCGTGCCCTACGCCACCGAGGCCGGCCAGTTCCAGCGCGGCGGCATAGGCTCGGTGATCTGCGGTCCGGGCAGCATAGATCAGGCGCATCAGCCTGACGAATATATCGAAATTTCCCAGCTTGAGGCTGGGATCGCCTTTTTGCGCCGGCTGGCCGAGAAACTGTCGCGTTGAAACGCGGGTGGGTTACAGCTTCTTTAAGCAATACACTCATAGGTTGTATTCGGGCGTCCGGCGCGGGAGCGTCCAGGGTTTCTTGATGGACGGGCCATGGTTGATCGTAACCGGTGCGAGGATCGCAAGCAAAAAGAACTGATGATCCTCCAACGCGACATTCTCGAAGCCTTGGCGCGAGGACGACCGCTGAACCGGGTCATGGTCAAACTGTGCCGTCGCGCCGAAAGCTTCGCGCCGGGCGCGATCTGCACCATTCTGCGCGTCGATGCGGGAGGACGGCTGCACACGCTTGCGGCGCCGGGCCTGCCCTCCAAATATTCGCGCGCCATCGACGGCCTCGCCATAGGACCTTGCGTGGGCTCGTGCGGCACGGCGGCCTTTACCGGGAAGCCGGTGCTGGTGTCCGACATCGCTACCGACCCGCTCTGGGCGGATTTTCGGGCGCTGGTCTTGCCCCTAGGTCTGCGCGCCTGCTGGTCTTTCCCGATTCTCAACGGCGAAAATCGGGTCATTGGCACTTTCGCCTTCTACTATCGCGAGCGCACGGGACCGCGCCGGGAGGAAAAAGACCTGGTGCGGACGGTGACGCGGCTTTGCGCGATCGCCATGGAGCAGGAGGAGACTCGTGGCATTTTGCGCCGTCTCGCCTTTACCGATTCCCTGACCGGGCTGGCCAATCGCACCGCCTTCCGCGAGCAGGCGGAAGAAGCTTTAAAGCTGACGGCGGCCGATGGTCCTCCCCATTCATTCGCTGTGCTTTGCCTCGATCTCGACGGATTCAAGCGTGTCAACGACGATCTCGGCCATGCCGCCGGGGACCGGCTCCTGGTCCTGGCCGCGGAGCGGCTGGCGGCGACGGCGGGTCACGAAAATCTTGTCGCGCGGCTGGGCGGCGACGAATTCGCGATCCTGCAACGCGACGTTACGCGGACCGAAGAGGTTGCGGCGCTGGCGGCGGCGTTCATTGCCGCCTTGACCGAGCCATTCCTGATCGAAGGCCGATCCGTCACGGTCGGCTGCGGCATCGGCGCCGCTTGCGCGCCTGGCGATGGCGCGACGCTGGACCTTCTGGTAAAAAATGCCGATATCGCGCTCTACGCGGCCAAGAGCGCCGGCCGCAACCGATTTCGCATGTTCGACGCCGAGGAGAACGCGCGGCGCGAATCGAGCGAATTGGCCGAAAACGAATTGCGCGTCGCGCTGCAACAGAACGAAATCGAAGTCTTTTACCAGCCCATCGTCGATTTGGTCTCACGCCGCACCATCGGGTTCGAGGCTCTGGCGCGCTGGCGGCATCCGAGACGCGGCCTGCTGCCGCCCTCCGAATTCATCGCCGTGGCGGAACGTTGCGGCTTGATCGACGAATTGGGCGCCTTGGTCCTGAGGCGGGCTTGCGCCGACGCCTCGCTTTGGCCCGCCGATCTGAGCGTCGCCGTCAATCTGTCGGCGCTGCAATTGCGCGCGCAGGCTTTCCCGCTGCGCGTCGCGCGCATTCTCGATCAAAGCCGCCTTTTGCCGTCGCGGCTCGAACTGGAGCTGACCGAAACCGCGCTGCTGTCGGAAGACGCGGCGACGCGGCGCAGTCTGTTCGACATCAAGGAGCTGGGGGTCGCCATTGCCATCGACGATTTTGGCACCGGCTATTCGGCGCTGTCCTATCTGCGCGCCTTCCCCGTGGACCGGCTCAAGATCGACCGTTCCTTCGTCACGGATATGCTGACGTCTCCCAATGATCGTTCGATCATTCGCGCGGTGATCGCCATGGCCAGGGATCTTGGCGTCAAGATCACCGCCGAAGGCATAGAAACGCCGGAACAATTGGCCTGGCTGCGCGACGCGGGTTGCGCCGACGGCCAGGGCTATCTGCTCGGTCGTCCGGCGCCAGCGGACCAGCTCGACGTCTTCATGCCGGAGGCGCCGGCGCGCCAGGCGGCGGCTGGCGCCTGATCTACTGTGCCCGCAAACCGTCCTCGGCGATGAAGGCGATGCGCACCATATTGGTGGCGCCGGGGTTGCCGAAGGGGACGCCGGCGATGATGACGATGCGGTCGCCCGGCCGGGCGAAATCCTGGCGCACGGCGAATTTGCAAGCGCGATTGGCCATGTCGTCGACGTCATTGGCGTCTTTGGTCACCGCGGCCTGCGCGCCCCAGACGACTGTGAGCCGCCGCGCCGTGTCGACATAGGGCGTCAGCGCCAGGATCGGCGCGCGGGGCCGCTCGCGGGCGACGCGCAGGGCGGTGGCGCCCGAGGCCGTCCAGGCGACAATGGCCTTCATCTCGAGGGTTTCCGCCATGTCGCGGGCGGCCACGGCCACAGCGTCGGCGCCGGTTCTCTCCGGCGGCGTGCGCTGCGCCGCGATAATGCCGCGATAGACGCCCTCGCTTTCGACTTCCTCGGCGATGCGGCTCATCATCGCCACGGCTTCGACCGGATATTGGCCGGAGGCCGATTCCGCCGAGAGCATGATGGCGTCGGCGCCTTCGAACACGGCGGTGGCCACGTCCGAGACCTCGGCGCGGGTCGGGGCCGGCGAGGTGATCATCGATTCCAGCATTTGCGTCGCCACCACCACCGGGCGGCCCATGCGCCGGGCCTCGCGGGTGATGCGCTTCTGCAGGCCCGGCACTTTTTCCAGCGGCATTTCCACGCCGAGATCGCCGCGCGCCACCATCAGCCCGTCGGCGACGGCGAGAATTTCCTCGAGCCGGGCGATGGCCTGCGGCTTTTCGATCTTGGCCATGATCGCGGCGCGCGCGCCGGCTATGGCCTTGACCGCCTTCACATCCTCAGCGCGCTGGACGAAGGACAGCGCGATCCAGTCCACGCCGGTCTCCACCGCCGCGGCCAGATCGATGCGGTCCTTGTCGGTCATGGCGGCGACGGCGATTTCGGTGTCGGGCAGGCTGACGCCCTTGCGGTTGGAAATGCGGCCGCCGACATCGACGAGGGTCACGGCGCGGTCGGGCGTGGCCTCGACCACATGCAGGCGCAACCGGCCGTCGTCGATCAGCAATTTATGGCCGGGGCGCAGGCTCTCAAGGATTTCCGGATGGGGCAGGCGGACGCGCGCGGCGTCGCCAGGCGTCTCATTGGAATCGAGCACAAAAGTCTGGCCCTTGACCAGATCGGCGCCGCCGTCCTTGAACAGGCCGACGCGCAGTTTCGGCCCTTGCAGATCGACCAGCGCGCCAATGGGGCGGCCGACTTTCTTCTCCACGGCGCGGATCATGGCGACGATCCTGCGCATGCCCTCGGGATCGGTGTGGCTCATGTTGATGCGGAACAGATCGGCCCCCGCCCGCCACAATTTTTCGATGGCCGCCTCGTCGTTCGAGGCGGGTCCGAGTGTGGCGACGATCTTGCAGCGGCGGCTTCTCTTCATCAGGTCATCCTTTTTCAGTGGCTCTGGCCGGGATCGGTGAGCTGCACCGTCCAGTTCTTGGCGTCCTTGCCGGTGTCGACCTCGAAAAATCCGGAGCGATCGAAACCGCGCACAAAACAATCCTCGCGGCCCTCGATGCGGAATTCGCGGTCGCGCGTGCACATGAAGGCCTTGCCCTTCCATTCGCCGCCATGCTCGTCGATGGCGTAGACATAGTAGAATTCGGCGGCGAGCGGCCCGCGCAAAAGCGTTTCGCAGGCGGCGGGCTTGATGTTCCACCAGCCCTCGGACACCCAGCCGGTTCCATTGGTATAGGCCAGGGACACGCTGACGCGCGCGCCGGTGTTGTTGCACATGCGGAAATCGGCGCGGGCGGCGCCGGCAAAAAAAACGGACGTTGCGGCGAGGAGGAAGGCGGCGCGGGCCAAAACCTTCCGGCGGCGGGCGATCGGCATGTATGACGGCTCATGATTTGGCGCGGGGACGCGCGGCGACTTTTGACTTTGCCGGCGCGAACTCCTTTTAACCATTCAGGCGAACCGCGTCGATGCGCTTCGCGCCAGCTTGGCGATTTTTAAGTGCGACCGTGACGGACAAGCCCGAATCCTCCTCCCTAGCGGAAAACGCAGGCTTTTCGCCCGTCGAAATCATCGCCGGCTCTCCTGGCCAGCCTCTGGCTTTGTTCTGCGATCATGCGCGCAACGCCTTGCCCAGGGTCTATGGCGACCTGGGTCTGGCGCGCGAATCTCTGGAACGGCACATAGCCTATGACATTGGCGCCGAAAATGTCACGCGGCGTCTCGCCGCAGCCTTGGGGGCCGGCGCGGCGCTGGCCGGCTTTTCCCGGCTGCTGATCGATCCCAATCGCGGCGAGGACGATCCTACCCTGGTGATGCGCATTTCCGACGGCGCGCTGATCCCCGGCAACGCCCGGATCGGACCGGATGAGATTTCCCGCCGCGTCGAAGCCTATTGGCGCCCCTATCGGAACGCCTGCGCAGGGCTGATCGACGCCGTGGCGGCGGCCGGTCAGGTTCCCGTCCTGCTGGGGGTCCATTCCTTCACGCCCTGTTTTCGCGGACAGGCGCGCCCCTGGGATTGCGGCGTGTTGTGGGACGAAGACCCGCGTCTCGCCGCGCCGCTGATCGCGGCATTGCGCGCGGAGGGGCTGACGGTTGGCGACAACGAGCCCTATGACGGCGCGCTCAAGGGCGACACCATGTATGAGTTTTCCACCCGGCGCGGTTTTCCCGGCGCGCTGATCGAGATTCGCCAGGATTTTCTGCTCGACGACGCGGGCTGCGCCGCATGGGCCGAGCGTCTGGCGCGCGTGTTGCCGAAAGTCCTGGCGGGCGAGGCCCTGGGCCGGATGGCCCTTTACGGTTCGCGGACCGGAGCTTTGGCCTGAGGTTTTTCCCGGGCGATATCCACAGTCCCCGCGCCTTGACGCGGGCGGCGGCGTGGTCCATCTGAAAGCCCCAATTTCACTTAGATCAGGATTGACATCATGAGCGCAGCCTCGCTCGACGGCGGCCATCTCAAAGCCTTTATCGAACGCATCGAGCGTCTCGAAGAGGAAAAGAAGGCGATCGCCGAAGACATCAAGGAAGTCTATGCCGAAGCCAAGGGCAATGGCTATGACGTCAAAATCATGCGGAAGATCATTTCCATCCGCAAGCAGGACGAGAACAAGCGCCGCGAGGAGGAGGAAATCCTCGACCTCTATCTCTCGGCGCTCGGCGGCGAATAAGTTTCGCGCCGGCCGCTTCGGCGGCGGCGCGTTTTTTCTTTTTCGCAGGGATAGGTTTGCGCGCCGCGCCCGTTGTCAGGGCGGGCGCGCGACCCTAGCTGATGGTCAAGCCTAACCCTCGAAACGGATTTGTCGCCATGACCGTCGCCTCGACCCCTAAATTGTTCAGCGCCTTCCAGCTCGGCGATCTCACGCTGAAAAACCGCGTGGTCATGGCGCCGCTGACCCGCAATCGGGCCACGCCCGGCACAAATGCGCCCAATGCGCTCACCGCCGAATATTACCGCCAGCGCGCCGGGGCGGGGCTGATCGTCAGCGAGGCCTCGCCGATCTCCCAACAGGGCCAGGGCTATATCGACACGCCCTGGATCGCCACCGAGGAACAGGTCGCCGGCTGGCGGCTGGTGACCGACGCCGTCCACGGGGCCGGGGGGCGCATCTTCATCCAGCTTTGGCATGTCGGGCGCGTCTCTCATGTGTCGCTGCAACCCGATGGAGGCGCCCGGTCGCGCCCTCGGCGATTCGCGCCAACACCAAGACCGTTTTGGGCGAGGGTTTCGTCGATGTCTCCACGCCGCGCGCGCTGGAGCGCGACGAATTGCCCGGCCTTGTCGCCGATTACGCCAATGCCGCGCGCAATGCCGTCAAGGCCGGTTTCGACGGCGTCGAAATCCACGCCGCCAATGGCTATCTGCTCGACCAGTTCCAGCGCGATTCCAGCAATAAGCGCACGGACGACTACGGCGGCTCGATCGAGAACCGCTGCCGGCTGACGCTGGAGGTCGTGGACGCCATCCTCAAGGTTCTGCCCCCGGGAAAAGTCGGCATACGCTTCGCGCCGGTCAGTCCGGCCAATGATATTTCCGACAGCGATCCCCAGGCCCTGTTCAACCATCTCGTCGAACAGGTTTCGCTGCGCAAGCTCGCCTATATTCACATTGTCGAGGGCGCCACCGGCGGGCCGCGCGACATAGCGCCTTTCGATTTCGCCGCGCTGAAAAAACGCTTTTCCGGCGCCTATATGGCCAATAATGGCTACGACCGCGACAGCGCGATCGCGGCGGTCGAGTCGGGCGCCGCCGATCTCGTCGCCTTCGGCCGTCCCTTCATCGCCAATCCCGATCTGGTCGAGCGGCTGCGTCGCCACGGGCCCCTGGCGCAGATCGACATGGCCACCCTCTATGGCGGCGATGCGCGCGGCTACACGGATTATCCGGCCTGGGCAGACTGAGGCGAAAAGGGGCGTTCGAACATGAGCGGAGATTCAACGCCGTCGCATGAACCCTCTCCGTCGCGGCGGCGGTTTATCGCCGCCAGCGCGGCGGCGGGCTATGCGCTCGCCGCCGGCCCTGTTCAGGCCCAGGCGATCACCACCGGCGCCGAAGGGCTGGAGACCGGCGAGGCGCGCGCGGCGGTGGCGGGCGGCGAAATGCCGCTTTATTTCGCCCGGCCCAAGGGCGTGGCGAATCCTCCGGTCGTGATCGTCGCCATGGAAATTTTCGGCCTCCACGAATATATCCGCGACATCTGCCGCCGCCTGGCGAAATTGGGCGCTTTGGCCGTGGCCCCGGATTATTATTTCCGCCTGGGCGTCGATCTGACTGGGATTACGGATTTCAAGCAATTAATGCCCCTGGTCAACGCCAAGCCCGACGCGGAGCTGCTCGCCGATCTCGACGCCGCCGCAGCCTGGGCCAAGGCGCAGGGCGGCGATGTCGGCCGTTTGGGCGTTATCGGCTTCTGCCGGGGCGGGCGCACGGTCTGGGAATATTGCGCCGCCAGCCCGCTTCCGCGCGCCGGCGTGGCCTTTTACGGCTCGCTGGTCGATGCGCCCGCGCAAAAGCCGATCTGGCCGAAAAGTCCGCTCGATCTCGCCGGGGCGATGAAGGCGCCGGTGCTTGGTCTTTACGGCGGCGCCGATCAGGGCATTCCCGCAGCTCAGGTCGAGGAGATGAAGGCGCGGCTGGCGGCGGCGGGCAAAACCGCCGAATTCGTCATCTATCCCGACGCGCCTCACGCCTTCCACGCCGATTATCGTCCCAGCTATCGCAAAGCGGCGGCGGAGGACGCGTGGTCGCGCATGACGGCGTGGCTGCGACGATATGGCGTGTTGGGGTGATCCGGCGCGAAACGTAGCTCTTTATTAACCATAAATGCCTAACGCTGAGAGGGTCAGGCGCGCCTGCGCCATTCCCGCGAGGCTCTCTTGTTCCGTTGTCCGCGTCGCCGTCATTCCCGGCCTGCCTTGTTTTCGCGCGCGGCGCTGCTCTGCGCCGCGCCGCTGTGGGTCGGCATGATCGGCTTCGCGCAGGCGCAGCAGGCGGGACTGCCGCCGCCGCCCGGCTCCCGGCTCGATCCCAGCGCGCCACCGGCCATCGGCGCCGCCGTCGAGCTCGACCGCCCCTCGCGGGAAATGATGGGACAGCCGGCGCTGCCCGGCGACGATCTCGCCGGCCGCTATGACGCGGACGCCATGGAATTGCGCACGACCTCCGGCGCGGCGAATTACGGCAAGCCCGTCATCAGAAAGCCTGGCCAGAAACCGCCGAAGAAGCTGCCTTTTCCTGGCCTTCCCACCCTGACGCCCTATCCGACGTCGGCCGAAGCGCGGCGCGCGGCGAAACAGGACCGGGCCTTGCCGCCGAGCGATCCCGGCTATGTCGCGCCCTCGCCCGATACGGCGGTCTTGCCGCCCCCGCAGGCCAAGACGCGACCGAAAGTCGAGGACGAGCCTTTCGCGCCCGTTGGCGTCAATCTCGGCCTGTTGCGCGTCAAACCCTATGTCGAGACCGACATAGGGTTTGACGACAATCCCAATATGGCGGCGAAAGGGTCGCCGCAATTGCGCGGCACGGCCTTCACCCGCGAGGAAATCGGGTTTTCCGCGGCGTCCGACTGGACCAACCATTCCTTCACCGGCGATCTGCGCCTCGGCTATGACGATTATTTCAGCGCTCATCAGGCCGATGCGCCCGATGGTCAGGGCAAGTTTCTCGCCCGCATCGACGTCGCCCGCGACCTCAAGATCAATGTGGACGGCAAGTTCAGCCTGACCACGCAATTGCCGACCTCGCCCAATCTCAACAACAACGGTCTGCCGGTGACGCTGAAGGCGCGGCCGATCATCGCCGTCGGCGGCGGCGGGCTCGGCTTCACCAAGACCTTCAACCGTCTGGAACTGACGCTGCGCGGCTCGGTGGAGCGCGATGAATGGGGCGACGCGCATTTCGCCGATGGCTCGACCCAGGCCCTGTCGAAAGAGTCTTATAATGATTACGGGCTGACAGGCCGCGCCGCCTATGAGTTGACGCCGGGGATCAAGCCCTATGTCGAGGCCACCGTCGACCGCCGCGATCACGATTCGCAGATCGATCTCTATGGCTATGAGCGCGATTCCAACGGCGTCCAGGCCAAGCTCGGCTCGACCTTCGAATTGACCCGGCTGCTGACCGGCGAAATTTCCGGCGGCTATGCCGAGCGCAAATATCAGGACGCGCGTCTCGCCGAATTGCGCGGCCCGACCTTCAATTCCTCGCTGGTCTGGGCGGTGACGCCGCTGACCAAGGTGACCCTGCGCGGCTCGACCTCGCTGGACGAAACCACGGTCGTCGGTTCGCCGGGATCCTTGACCCATATTGGCGGCATCGAAGTCGCCCATGCGCTGATGCGCAATGTGACGCTGACGGCGACCGGCAGCATCCAGAACATGCAATATCAGGATGTCGGCATCAACCAGACGCTTTATCTGGAGGGCTTGCAGGCGGAATACGATCTGACCCGCGACATTGTCATCAAGGGGACGTTCACGCACCAGCGCATGATCGCGAATCAGGCGGGATCGGGCTTTACCGCCAATGTCATCATGCTCGGCGTGAAGTTCCAGCGCTGAAGCCAGCCGCCGAGGCCATGTCAGAAAACTGACAAAATCCAATATATTCAAAAGAATTGTTGTTTATCAGTATTTTCCGCAGCCGCAGCGGTCGCGCGGGCCAGCCTGGAGCAAGCTTCGCCGGGTTCATTGGCCCTTGCGGCGCCTATGATCGCGAATATGCGCGGCAGCAAGTCCCGGTCCTCCCAGTCGATTGCCTCGCCATGTTGAACATTCTCAGCAAAAATCGGAATGACAGAAACGCCATCGCCGCGCCGGGCGCCGCCGCGCCCGTGGTCGCGCAGGATGTGCTGAAAGCCATAGCTGAAGCGGCCTACAGGTTGCGCTCCGGCCTCGCGCCGGAAGCGGCGCTGCCGGAACCCGCCGGCGCCGCTTTGAATGCGCTGTTCAATTCGATCCAGAAGAGCGACGAAGCCGAACTGACGCGCACCGTGGGCTTTTCCACCCAGGCCAGCGAGGCCATGGCGTCTTTTTCACGCACCATTATCGAAGTCCGCGCCATAGACGCGCTGACCCAGACGGTTTCCGCGGCGCTGGTGCAGCTTGACGCCTCGATGAAAGACATCGACGCCGTCGGCGCCGACGCGCGAAAAGGCATGGATGAAAGTTCGCAATTGATGCGCGAGGGCGCGCAGGCGGTCGGCGCCTCCACCGCCTCGATCGAGCAGATCGGCGAGGCCCTGCGCAAGATTGGCGACAGCGCCGCGAGCCTGGAGCAGGCGGCCGCGCAGATTGTCGATTTCGTCGGCGCCATCGACGCCATCGCCTCGCAGACCAATATGCTCGCGCTCAACGCCACGATCGAGGCGGCGCGCGCCGGCGAGAGCGGACGCGGCTTCGCCGTCGTGGCGCAGGAGGTCAAGACGCTGTCGGGGCAGACGGCCAAGGCGACGGACAATATTCGCAAGCGCATCGAGCATTTGCGCGGCAATGTCGAGGCTTTGAGCCATTGCGTTTCCGACGCCGAGGCGGCGATGGAGAAAAGCCGCGCGGTCAACGCCGACGCCCATGCGAAAATTTCGGCGGTGGAAGGCACGCGCGACGAGAATCTCTCGCGCATCGGCGATCTCATTCGCATTGTCGGCGAACAATCCGCGGCGACTTCGGAGCTGGCCAGAACTAGCACGCAGATCGCCGATCAGGTGCGCAAGACCGCGGCTCAGGCCGACAAGGCGATCACGGCCTGCAAAAGTTCGGAAAAGCTGATCGATGAGCAGTTCGTCAAGCTCGACGAGCGCAAGCCGCGCGATTATGTGCTGCACCGCGCCAAATCCGATCACATGCTATGGAAGAAGCGTCTCAACGAAATGCTGGCGGGCATAACCAGCCTGGCGCCGGCGGAATTGAACGATCACCGGTCATGCCGGCTGGGAAAATTCTATCACGGCCTCGTCGATCCCGAGATCAAGCGCCATCCCGCTTTCGCCGCGCTCGACCGACCGCATGAGGCGGTTCATGTCCACGGTCGGCGCGCGGCGGAATTATTCGCCAATGGCGATCGCGTCGGCGCCTATGCCGAAGTGGAGAAAATGGAGGCGGCCTCGGTCGAGGTCGTCCGGCTGCTCGATCAGTTGGTCGCGCGTTGACGGCTATGCGCCAAGGCGGACCGGCGTCCATCTCGCTTGCGAATGCTCCGGAACCCGCCTCAGGCGCGGCGTCTCGCCGATGCGCTCTCTTCGCGCAGGCGCTTTTCGTAATATAATTCGGCAAGCGAAGCGTTGATTTCGGCCAGCCTCTGTTCGAGGTGCTGAATCTGTTGATTTAAACTGTCCTGATCGAGCAATCGGGAGAAATTGATCTCTCCGCCCTTATCGGTCGAAATCAGGAGATCCTTGATTTCACCCAGCGTGAGGCCGAGCTTGCGTCCTTCCAGAATGGCCGCCAGGCGCTCACGATCCTCTTTGGAAAAATACCGATTCTGCCGATCGCGGATTGGCGTGATCAGCCCGCGTTGTTCGTAAAAGCGAATTGTGCGGTGCGTGACGCCAAACTCCACGGCCAAGTCGCCGATGCCGAAATAACCGTCTTCGTGACTGGCGTCATGTTTTGTTTTTTTTGCAAGTTTGTTCTGGATGGACGGCATGGCCTATCTCACAAGCATATAGTTTACGAATGACCTAGCGTTTCAGGCAGCAGACCTAGCGTTTCAGGCGGCCATTTCTTAACATTTCGGTTACAACTAGGGAATGTGACTTAAGGCATATAGGGGGCGGCTCCGGCAGGGCCTTCGCGCCGAAATAATCAATTTAAATCTTGTAAATAAATGAGTTAACCATGTTCTCGTCGCAGCCATTCTTGCAGCGCAGGGTTGCTGTGTTCCAGAAGCGCTTCTCGCGTTGGGCTTGAGCGGCCTTCGCCGCGCATGCGTGGCTCAGGGCGGCGAATCTCAAGGAGAGGCCAAAAAAACGCGCGCCATCGCGCGCGTTTTCAGAGTGGTCGCGCCGGTCGGAAACAGTTCTAGAGCGAACCCACGATTTTCTTCAGCTCCGCGCGGAAGCCCGGCTCAATGTCCGGGCGCGCCAGGGCGAAAGCGACATTGGCGGCGAGAAAGCCGACCTTGGACCCGGTGTCATAGGTCTTGCCGTCGAAATGATGGCCGAAGAATTTCTGCGCCTTGGCCAGTTCGATCATGGAATCGGTGAGCTGGATTTCGCCGCCGGCGCCCTTTTGGCCCTTGGCGAGCAGATCGAAGATTTCCGGGCCGAGAATATAGCGGCCGGAAATGATGAAATTGGAGGGCGCGGTTCCCTTGGCGGGCTTTTCCACCATGCCGGTGATCTCGAAGGCCTGGCCGAACTCCTTGCCCTTGCCGACCACGCCATATTGGTGGGTCTGGTCCTCGGGCACGGTTTCCACCGCGATGACATTGCCGCCATGGGCGTTATAGGTTTCGACGCATTGCTCCAGGCAGCGCTTGCCGCCGGCGCCGGGCAGGGTGATCATGTCGGGCAGGATAACCGCGAAAGGCTCGTCGCCGATGACTTCGCGCGCACACCACACGGCGTGGCCGAGGCCGAGCGGAACCTGCTGGCGGGTGAAGCTGGCGGCGCCGGCCGGCGGCAGGTCGGCCTTGAGCTCGTCCAGCTCCTTGAGCTTGCCGCGCTTGAGCAGCGTGTCTTCCAGCTCATAGGCGATGTCGAAATGATCCTCGATCACCGCCTTGTTGCGGCCTGTGACGAAAATGAAATGCTCGATGCCGGCCTCGCGCGCCTCTTCGACGCAATGCTGGAGCACCGGACGGTCGACCACGGTCAGCATTTCCTTGGGAACGGTCTTGGTCGCGGGGAGAACGCGGGTGCCGAGACCGGCGACGGGGAAAACGGCTTTACGAATCTTCTTCATGGATCATCCGCTGGGGTGTCGATGTGACCTTCGGGGGCCTGCTTGTCGCAGGAAGAGGCTAAATTCCGGTTACGCTCTTAGCATCTGGAGCCCGGAGAGGCGAAGGATTTTGCTTTGCGGCCGGTCTGGTTTATGAGGCTGTCGGATTTGGCGGTTCCGACCGCGCCTGAGGGATTTGCACATGACCGTTCTCGTCACCGGCGGCGCCGGCTATATCGGTTCGCATATGGTGTTGGAATTGCTCGGAGCGAACGAAAAAGTCGTCGTGCTCGACAATCTCTCCACCGGTCGCCGCCAGGCCGTGCCGGCGGGCGTCGAACTGGTGGTCGGCGATTTCGGCGATTCGGCGCTGGTCAAGGATCTGCTGGCGAGTCGCGGCGTCGAAGCGATCATTCATTTCGCCGCCAAGATCGTCGTGCCCGAATCGGTCGCCGATCCCCTGGGCTATTATCTCAACAACACCGCCGCCGCGCGCAGCCTGCTGGCCTGCGCCGTGGAAGCGGGCGTGAAACATTTCATCTTCTCCTCGACGGCGGCGGTTTACGGCAATGTCGAGAACAACCCGGTTTCCGAAAACGAGCCGCTGGCGCCGGTGTCGCCCTATGGCCGTTCGAAACTAATGGTCGAATGGATGCTGGAGGACACGGCCAGAGCCCATGACCTGCGTTATGTCGTGCTGCGCTATTTCAACGTCGCCGGCGCCGATCCCCAGGGGCGCACCGGCCAGTCCTTCCCCAGCGCCACCCATCTGATCAAGGTCGCGGTTCAGGCGGCGCTGGGCATGCGCGAGGGCATGGACCTCTATGGGACCGACTATCCCACGCCCGATGGAACCTGCCTGCGCGACTATATTCAGGTGACCGATCTCGCCCGCGCCCATCTCGACGCTTTGAAGCATTTGCGCGCCGGCGGACAAAACCTGACTTGCAATTGCGGCTACAAGCGCGGCTATTCGGTCAAGGAGGTGATCGAAACCGTGAAAAAAGTCTCCGGCGTCGATTTCGAGGTCAGGATTTCCGATCGACGTCCCGGCGATCCCGCGGCCATTGTCGCCGACAACGCCCGCGCCAAGGCGGCGCTGGGCTGGACTCCCGTTCATGACGATCTCGAGGAGATCGTCCGCCAGGCGCTCGCCTGGGAGAAGAAGCTTCTGGCGGAGAAAGCTTCCGCGTGAATTTCACCGTCTGGTCTGCGCCCGCACCCATTCGATATAGGTGGAATCGGCGGCGCGGATCGGAAGGGAAATGATTTCGGGAAGCTCATAGGGATGGAGGGCGCGGATCGCCTCGGCGATAGCGGCGAAATCCCGCGCCCGCGCCTTGGCGCTGAGCTGATATTCCATCTGCCTGGTCTTTTCGCCCTTCCAGACGTAATGGCTTTTGACCCTGACGATCTGCACGCAGGCGGCGAGCTTCTTGTCGATCAGCGCGGCGGCGATCCGATCCGCCTCGGCCTCGTCGTCGATGCTGGTCTGGACGACGCAGAATCCAGTCACATCCATCCGGCCAGCTCCCTTCGCGTTACGTCAGACAATATAGCGATCGCCGCGTCGCTGTCATTGAGGCAGGGCAGCAGGGCGAAATTCTCGCCGCCGGCTTTGTGGAACGCGCGGCGGTTCTCGACGCCCAACTCCTCCAGCGTCTCCAGACAATCGGCGAAAAAGCCCGGCGCGACGACCGCGATATTCCTGACGCCCTGGGCCGGCAGGCTTTCGATCGTATCGAGCGTATAGGGCTTGAGCCATTGCTTCGGGCCGAGGCGGGACTGGAAGGTCATGACGAATTTGTCGGTCAGGCCGGTCGCCTCGCTGAGCAGCCGCGTGGTCTTGGCGCAATGGCAGTAATAGGGGTCGCCCTTGTCAAAATATTCCTGGGGAATGCCGTGCCAGGAGACGATGATTTTATCCGGCGCGAAGGGCAGTTTCGCCAGATTGTCGCGCAAGGCTTCGGCGAGACCGCCAATATAGGCGGGCTCATCGTAAAAGGGCGCGGCCATGCGCAGGGTCGGCTGCCAGCGCAGCTTTTTCAGCGCGTCAAAAGTCGCGTCGGCGACGGTGGCGCTGGTGGCGGCGCAATATTGCGGATAGAGCGGGACGACCAGCAGGCGGTCGCAGCCCTGCGCCCGCAGGGCGTCGATTTTGTCGGCGATGGCGGGCTTGCCATAGCGCATCGCCCAATCGACGATGAGCCTGTCGCTCAAATCGGCAACTCGCGCGCAAAGCTTTTCCGCCTGCGACCTGGTGATGGTCTTGAGCGGCCCCTCGTCGCGCTCCTTGTTCCAGATCGCTTGATAATCCCGGCCTTTTCGCGCCGGGCGGGTGGTGAGAATCACCAGATGCAGCAGCGGCAGCCAAAGCGCGCGCGGCGCCTCGATCACCCGGGGGTCGGAGAGAAATTCCCGGAGATAGCGGCGCATCGGCCAATAGGAGGTTCCCTCGGGCGTGCCGAGATTGACCAGGAGCACGCCGATCTTGCCGAATTTTGGCGGGTGATCGGGGGGCGGGGCAGGGGTCATCGCAAAATTGCTCGCTTTTTGATCAAGCGTCGGTTTAACATTGTTTATGTCGGGATCAAAAAAGCACGGCTTCGCCCAAGCCCGTATTTGATCCGCGTCAAAGTGTCCCAGGCTCGCTCGTGGCAGGGAAGGTCGATGAGTTCTTTGTCTTCGGGTCTGGTTCTCGCGGAAAAAGCGGTGCCTCGTTATACGAGCTATCCGACCGCGCCGCATTTTTCCGACGCCGTCGGCGCGCAAACCGCCGCCGCCTGGCTATCCGCGCTCGACGCCGCGACCCGGCTGTCGCTCTATCTGCACGTGCCCTTTTGCCGCGAAATCTGCACCTATTGCGGCTGCCACACCAGGGCGACGAAAAAGGACGGGCCGCTCGACGCCTATGCCGATACGCTCGCCGGCGAGATCGATCTCGTCGCCGCCGCGACGCCGGCGCGCACGGTGATTCACGCCCATTGGGGCGGCGGCACGCCCGGCCTGCTCGGCGGCGCCCGCCTGCTGGCGCTGATGGATCATTTGCGCAGCCGTTTCGCTTTTTCGCCCAAGGCCGAGATTTCCATCGAACTCGACCCGCGCCATGTCGATCGCGCCTTGACCGACGCGCTGGCCGCCGCCGGCTTCAACCGCGTCAGTCTGGGCGTTCAGGATTTCAATCCGCATGTGCAAAAGGCCATAGGCCGCGTCCAGGCTTTCGAGGTGGTCGAGGCGGCCGTCAAGAATCTGCGCGCCAGCGGGATCAAGGCGATCAATCTCGATCTGATGTATGGCCTGCCCTATCAGAGCGAGGAGGATGTGGCGCGCACCGCCGAGCTGGCGGCTTCGCTGCATCCCAGCCGTCTGGCGATTTTCGGCTATGCCCACGCGCCCTGGTTCGCCAAGCGCCAGCAATTGATCGACACGGCCGCGCTGCCCGGCGCCGCCGAGCGCCTGCGCCAGGCCGCGCTGGCGCGCCAGACGCTGATCGACGAGGGCTACCAGGCCATTGGCCTCGATCATTTCGCTTTGCCCGCCGACCCCATGGCCGTCGCCGCGCGCGACGGGACGCTGCGGCGAAATTTTCAGGGCTATACGGTCGATCAGGCCGAGGCGCTGCTGCCTTTCGGCGCCTCCTCGATCGGCAAATTGCCGCAAGGCTATGTCCAGAACGCCACCGATGTCGGCTCCTGGCGCCGCGCCGTCGAGGCCGGCCAGTTCGCCGTGATCAAAGGCATAGAATTGACCCGCGAGGACATCGCCCGCGCGGCGGTGATCGAGCGGTTGATGTGCGATTTCAAAGTGGATTATGGAGCCATAGCCACGGACTTGCTCGGGAATGCTTCGGCCTTCGATGGGGCCGAAGAGGAATTGTCGCAGCTGGTCCGGGAGGGCGTTGCGACGCGGGAGGGGCGGTCCGTGTCATTAACCGACGCTGGCCGTCCCTTCATGCGTCTCGTCGCTGCGGCTTTCGATTCCTATCTGGCGGCGCGCGCCGCCAAGCACAGCGTCGCGGTCTAATCTCTAGCCACAGGGCGCAAAACCGACATAATGGCCGGCAAATCTCTGCTGAATCGCAAGAGAGCGCCGAGGCCGCATGATCCTGACCGACAAGTTTTTGCTTTCCCGCCGCGCCGTCGTTTCCGCTGCGGCGTCCTTGCCCTTGTTGCGCCTGGCGGAAGCGAAAGAGCTTCACGCGGAGGCGGTCAAACTCCCCCATCGCAGCCACGGCCTGTCGTCCTTCGGCGATCTGGCTTTGCCCGCCGATTTCAAGGCCTTCCCCTATGCGCGGCCAGACGCCCCCAAGGGCGGACAATTGGCGCAGGGCGCGCCGGGAACCTCTTACGATTCGCTCAACGGCTTCATTCTTCAAGGCAATCCAGCCGCTGGCCTGTCGATCATCTATGATTCGCTGATGGCCGGCAGTCTTGAGGAGGATAATGCGGTCTATGGCTTGGTCGCTCAGGCTGTCGAATATGCGGAAGACCGGAAGACCTATCGCTTCCACCTGCGCAAGGAGGCGCGTTTTCACGACGACTCAGCCCTGACCGGGAACGACGTCGCCTTTTCGCTGAACATATTGCGCGAAAAGGGCCATCCGCTGATCCGGCAGCTCTTGCGCGATCTCGAGTCCGTCACGGTGGAGGCCGACGACCGGATCGCCGTGGTGCTGAAGGATGGTTTCGCCCGCGATTCCATCCTGAATATCGTGGGACAGCCGATTTTCTCGGCGGCCTATTACGCCAAGCACGATTTCACCCGCGCCGGACTGGAGCCGCCGCTGGGCTCCGGCGCCTATAAAATCGGGCCTTTCGAGCAGGGGCGCTATATTTCCTACCAGCGGGTGTCGGACTATTGGGCCAAGGATCTCCCGGTCAATAGCGGCCAGAACAATTTCGATCTGATCCGCTATGATTATTTCGGCGAGCGCGCCGTGAGTTTCGAGGCGTTCAAATCAGGCGTCGTCAATCTGCACGAAATCCTTCACCGCGTCGGAATGGGCGACCGGCTACGATTTCCCGGCCATGCGCGACGGCCGCGTCGTCAAGATGGAGCTTCCCGACCGACGAATCCCGCTTTTCCAGGGATTTTGCTTCAATCGCCGCCGCGCGGTCTTCGCCGACCCGCGCATTCGCGAAGCCCTGGGGCTTTGTTTCGATTTCGAATGGTCGAACCGCAACTTGTTCTATGGCGCTTACCGGCGCATGGCGAGCCATTTCGAAAACACCGCGATGAAGGCCGAGGGGCCGCCGTCGCCAGAGGAGCTGGCGATCCTGGAGCCCTTGCGCGACAAGGTTCCCGCCGAAGTTTTCGACCTTCCTTACTCGCCGCCGAGCTCGGACGGGTCCGGTCAGGATCGGGCGCTGCTGCAACGCGCCAATAGTTTGCTGAAGGACGCCGGCTGCCGGCGTCAGGGCGCGCAATTGCTGCTGCCGGACGGCGCGCCCTTCACTTTGGAATATCTGGAGTTCGACAGCGCCCTGGAAAAAATCGTCGATCCCATGTTCAAGAACATGCGTCTGCTCGGCATAGAGGGGCGGTTTCGCACCGTCGATTCGGCTCAATACAAGCAGCGCATCGATAATTTCGACTTCGACATGGTCACCGACCGCAAGGCGATGGGCGGATTGCCGGGCGAGGAACTGCCCGCCTATTTCGGCTCGCAGGCCGGCAAGACGCAGGGCGGCCTCAACCTCGCCGGCATAGACGATCCCGTGTTGGATGCGGTGATCGACAAAGCCGTCAAGGCGCAGTCGCGGGCCGAGCTGATCGTGATTTGCCGCGTGCTCGATCGCCTGCTGCGCGCCGGGCGCTACTGGATACCCCACTATTATCCCGTCAGCCGCCGTGTCGCCGCCTGGGACTTTTTCGGTCGGCCCGATACCGTGCCCAAGCTCGACCTCGGCATTGCCAGCCTTTGGTGGTGGGACGCCGAAAAAGCCGCGGCGACAAAGGCCAAGGGCTGATGCTCGCCTATATCGTCAGGCGCATCCTGCTGATGATCCCGACCCTGTTCGGGATTTTGGCCCTGTCTTTCGTCATCGTGCAATTCGCGCCCGGCGGTCCGGTGGAGCGGGTCATCGCGCAGATGCAGGGCCAGGATTCCGGGGCGACCGCGCGTTTCGGCGGCGCGGCTTCGACCGTCGCTGGCGCGCGGGCAGGGGCGGCGGGGGAATTTTCCGGTAAATATCGCGGCGCCCAGGGACTCGACCCCAAATTCATCGCCGAGCTGGAAAAGCAATTCGGCTTCGACAAGCCGCCGCTCGAACGCTTCTGGCTGATGATCCGCAATTACGCGGAATTCGATTTCGGCCGCTCTTATTTCCGCGACGCGCCGGTGCTGCAACTGATCAAGGAAAAACTGCCGGTCTCCATGTCGCTGGGCCTGTGGATGACCCTGCTGTCCTACATCATCTCGATACCCCTGGGGATCGCCAAGGCGCGCCGCGAGGGCGAGGCTTTTGACATCTGGACGTCCGCCGTCATCATTATCGGCTACGCCATTCCCAGTTTTCTTTTCGCCATTCTTTTGATCGTGCTGTTTGCCGGCGGCTCCTTCTGGCAGATTTTCCCGCTGCGCGGCCTGACCTCCGACGATTTCTCCCAGCTCACGACGCTCGGCAAGATCGAGGATTATCTCTGGCACATCGTCCTGCCGGTCTCGGCGCTGACGCTCGGATCCTTCGCCACCACCACCTTTCTCACCAAAAACGCCTTCATCGAGGAAATCCGCAAGCAATATGTCGTCACAGCGCGGATGAAAGGCCTGACCGAAAACCGGGTGCTCTATGGCCATGTGTTTCGCAACGCCATGCTGATCGTGGTCTCCGGCTTTCCCGGCGCCTTCGTTTCCGCCTTTTTCACGGGCTCGCTGCTGATCGAGACGATTTTCTCGCTCGATGGCTTGGGCTTGCTGTCGTTTAAATCGACGCTCAACCGCGACTACCCCGTGGTCTTCGCCAATCTTTATATTTTCGCTTTGATCGGCCTGGTGGTGAACCTGCTCTCCGACCTCACCTATGCCTGGATCGATCCGCGCATCGACTTCGAGACGCGGGAGACGTGATGTTCAAGATCACGCCGATCACCCGCCGCCGTCTCCAGGCTTTCAGGCGCAACCGGCGCGGCTACTGGTCGCTCTGGCTGTTTCTGGCGGCGTTTTTTGTCACGCTGGGGGCGGAATTCATCGCCAATGACAAGCCGATCTTCGCCTCCTACAAGGGCGAAATCCTGTTTCCGGCCTTCGTCGATTACCCGGAAGAAAAATTCGGCGGCTTTCTCGCCGAGACCGACTATCGCGATCCCGTGGTGGCCAAGGAGATCGAGGCCAATGGCTGGATGCTCTGGCCTTTGATCCGCTACTCCGACAACACCCATAATCTCAACCTGCCGACGCCGGCGCCCTCGGCCCCGACCTGGATGCTCAGCGACGCGCAATGCGCCCATGGCAAGAGATTTGACGGCGGTCCCGCGCAAAACTGCCGCGATATCGAATGGAACTGGCTGGGCACCGACGACCAGGGCCGCGATGTCGTGGCGCGGCTGATTTACGGCTTCCGCATTTCCGTGCTGTTCGGCCTGCTGCTGGCCTCGATCTCCTCGGCGGTCGGCATCGCCGCCGGGGCGGTGCAGGGCTATTTTGGCGGCTGGATCGACCTGCTGATGCAGCGTTTCATTGAGATCTGGTCGTCGCTGCCCAGTCTCTATCTGCTCATTATTCTTTCGGCCATTGTCACACCGAGCTTTTTCGTGCTGCTCGGCATTTTGCTGGCCTTTTCCTGGGTGCATCTGGTTGGCGTGGTGCGCGCCGAATTTTTACGCGCGAGAAACTTCGACTATGTGCGCGCCGCGCGCGCCTTGGGGTTGAGCAATCGGAAAATCATGGTCAAGCATGTGTTGCCCAACGCCATGACCGCGACCTTGACGTTTTTGCCCTTCATCCTCAGCTCGTCGATCACGACTTTGACCTCGCTGGATTTCCTCGGCTTCGGCCTGCCGCCGGGCTCGCCGTCGCTGGGCGAGCTGCTGTTGCAGGGCAAGAGCAATCTCCAGGCGCCCTGGCTGGGCCTGTCCGGCTTTTTCGTCATCGCGGCGACACTGTCGCTGCTGGTGTTCATCGGCGAGGCCGCGCGCGACGCCTACGATCCTCGGAAGGGGCTGTGATGGACGCGCCCCTGCTGCACATCGACAATCTCTCCGTCTGCTTTGGCGACGCGCCGGCGGTGCGCGAGGCCTCGCTGAACTCTGGAGCGCGGCAAGACGCTGGGGCTGGTCGGGGAATCCGGTTCGGGCAAATCGGTGACCGCTTTGGCCGTGGTGCGGCTTCTGGCCTCGGGGGCCAGGATCGTCGGCGGCTCCATTCGCTTCGATGGGCAGGAATTGGTCACGGCGCCGGAAGCGGCCTTGCGGGACTTGCGCGGCAAGCGGATCGGCATGGTCTTCCAGGAGCCGATGACCTCGCTCAATCCGCTCCATGTCATCGAGAAGCAGATTGGCGAAATTCTCGAAATCCACGGCATGGCCTCCGCCGAAAAGCGCCGCGCCCGCGCGCTCGAACTGTTGCGCGAAGTGGGCCTGCAAAACGCCGAGGCGCGCATGGGCGCCTATCCCCATGAGCTCTCAGGGGGACAACGGCAGCGGGTGATGATCGCCATGGCCCTGGCCAACCGTCCCGATCTGCTGATCGCCGACGAGCCGACCACCGCGCTCGACGTCACCGTGCAGGCGCAGATTCTGGCGCTGCTCAAAGACCTTCAGGCCCGCTATGGCATGGCCATATTGTTCATCACCCATGATCTCGGCCTGGTGAAGCGCATGGCCGATGAGGTCGCGGTGATGCAAAGGGGATGTGTGGTCGAGGCCGGGCCGACGGCGCGGGTTTTCGCCGCGCCCCAGCATGACTATACCAAAATGCTGCTCGCCGCCGAGCCCAAGGGCGCGGCTCCCAAAGCCGATCCCTTGGCGGCGGAAATCCTGCGCACCGACGATTTGCGCGTCTGGTTTCCGATCAAGACCGGGCTGTTCCACCGCACCAGCTCTTATGTGAAGGCGGTGGACGGCGTTTCGCTCAGCTTGCGCAAGGGCCAGACCCTGGCGCTGGTCGGCGAATCCGGCTCCGGCAAGACCACGCTGGGTCTGGCGCTGTTGCGGCTGATCCGCTCGCAGGGGCCGATCGTCTATCTCGGCGAGAACATAGACGGCTTGTCGACGCGGCGGATGCGGCCGCTGCGCAAACATTTGCAGATCGTCTTCCAGGACCCCTATGGCGCGCTGTCGCCGCGCATGTCCGTGGCGGAAATCGTCGAGGAGGGCTTGCTGGTTCAAGACAGGGGCCTGTCAGCAGGCGAGCGCCGCGCCCTGGTGGCCCAGGCGCTGGCCGACACCGGGCTCGATCCCGCCACCATGGACCGCTATCCCCATGAGTTTTCGGGCGGACAGCGCCAGCGCATCGCCATCGCCCGCGCTTTGGCGCTCGATCCCGAATTGATCGTGCTGGACGAGCCGACCTCGGCGCTGGACCGTTCGGTGCAGGCGCAGATCGTCGATCTCTTGAGGGCGCTTCAGGACCGGCGCGGCCTGACCTATCTGTTCATCAGCCACGATCTCAAGGTGGTGAAGGCGCTGGCCTCGGAAATCGTGGTGCTGCGCGACGGCAAGGTCGTCGAACAGGGCCCGGCGGCCGAGATTTTTGCCCGGCCGCGCGAAAAATATACCCAGGAGCTGTTCGCCGCCGCCTTTGACGGGTGACGCCGTCGTTTCCTTACTTCCAGGCGTCGGCCTGAACGACGGAATCTTCCTTCCAGGCCTCGCGGGCCTCGCGATTGGCCTGCCAGTTGGGCAGGAAGGTGAAGGCCTCGTCGAGAATATGCGGGGTGTGCTGGCCCGGCGCATATTTGACGGCGCGCTCGAAATATTCGTTGAGCGCATCCTTGAAGGCGGGATGGGCGCAATTGTCGATGACCACGCGGGCGCGTTTCTTCGGCGACAGGCCGCGCAGATCGGCCAGGCCCTGTTCGGTGACGATCACCTGCACGTCATGCTCGGTGTGATCGACATGGGTGACCATGGGCACGATGCAGGAGATGCGGCCGTTCTTGGCGGAAGAGGGGGTCATGAAGATCGACAGCCAGGCGTTGCGGGCGAAATCGCCGGAGCCGCCGATGCCGTTCATGATGCTCGAGCCGCGAATATGGGTGGAGTTCACATTGCCGTAAATGTCGGCCTCGATCAGGCCGTTCATGGCGATCAGGCCGAGGCGGCGGATGACCTCGGGATGGTTGGAAATCTCCTGGGGCCGCAGCACGATCTTGTCGTGATAGAGATGGGCGTGGGCGTTGAACTCGTCCGCCGCCTGGGGGCTGAGCGACAGGGCCGTGGCCGAGGCAAAGCTCATCTTGCCCGAGCGGATCAGGTTGAACATGCCGTCCTGAAGCACTTCGGTATAGGCCATGAGATTGTCATAGGGGGCAGCCTGCAATTGCTCCATCACGGCATTGGCGACATTGCCGACGCCCGATTGCAGCGGCAGCAATTCCTTGGGCAGGCGGCCCTTCTTCACCTCATGGCCGAAAAATTCGAGAATATGTTCGGCGATGCGGCCGGAGTTTTCGTCGGCGGGGCTGAAGGCGGAATTGCGGTCGGGATGGTTGGTCTCGACAATGGCGATGATTTTCTTGGGATCGCAGCGAAAACAGGTCTCGCCGATGCGGTCGGCGGCGGCGACGATGGGGATCGGCTTGCGATGCGGCGGCAATTGCGTGCCGTAGTAAATGTCGTGCATGCCCTCCAGCGCCAGATTCTGCCAGGAATTGACCTCGAGAATGATGTGTTCGGCGCAATCCAGCCAGGTCTTGTTATTGCCGATCGAGGAGGAGGGGATCAGCGATCCGTCCTCGCGAATGCCCGCGACTTCGATGACGGCGACGTCGAGCTTGCCCAAAAACCCGCCCCAGACGAACTGCCCGACATGGGAGAGGTGGATGTCGATATATTCCATCTCGCCGGCGTTGATGCGCTTGCGGCAGGTCGGATCGGACTGATAGGGCAGGCGCAGCTCCATGCCGTCGACCCTGGCCAGCGCGCCGTCGAGTTCCGGGGCGGTGGAGGCGCCGGTCCAGACGCCGATGCGGAACTCCTCGCCGCGCGCATGGGCGGCGTTCATCCGCTCGGCCAGGGCCAGCGGCACCACCTTGGGATAGCCCGCGCCGGTAAAGCCGGACATGCCGACATTGCCGCCCCTGGGGATCAAAGCCGCGGCCTCGGCCGCCGACATGATCTTGCTGCGAAACTCGGCATTGCGAATGCGGGTCTGACCTGACATGGCGCGAAAATCCCCCAAAAGACTGAGGGCGCGACTAAAACCGTTTGATGCTGCTTTTAGCTATGCGACAATGGAATAAATAGGCGGTTGTTTCGACTTTGTTTTGGCGAAATCGACAAGGCGAACGCAATGCGCTTTTCATATAAAATACATATATTACAATATTTTAAAGATATGCCGCGGCGGGCATGGCGTTCTGACTCTTCCCGGAAATCGACGATCTACCATGCGTAAATCGCATATCTAACAGGTTCCGGTCGCCCCCGCTCTAGCCTTTTGCGGCGAAAAACCTTAGCCATGGGGCCGAATTTCAACATGGGGTTTTGCCATGGCTCAGCCGGTCAGCGTCGATGTTCCGCATAAACTGGGCGCGGAGGAGGCGGAGCGTCGCATCCGCGACGGTTTCGGCCTGTTGCAGGAGAAGCTGGGCGACAAGCTTTCGTCGCTCAATGTCGTCTGGACCCCCGCTCACGCCGATCTCCAGATCACCGCCATGGGCCAGACCGTGCATGGCGCGCTGGATTTCCTGCCCGAGGCGGTGCGCGTCACGGTCGATCTGCCCTGGTTCCTCGCGGCGATCGGCGAGAAAATCGTCGGCAAGATCGCGCAAAAGACCGAGGAAGTCTTGCAACTGCCCGCGCCGCCGAAGGCCTGACCATGATGGTATTGCGCGCAGCCCTGCTGTTTTTCCTCGCCGCGACCAGCGTCGCGGCGCAGGAGAAGGAGCCGCCCTCGCCCTGGAAACATTTGAAGGGCGCGCTCGCGGGCGCGGTCGGAACCTGCCCGCCGGTGGATGGCGAAGCCGACGCCGGCCTTTGCTATCTCGTGCGCTGCGATCCTTCGCGCGGCCTGGTTTTCGTTATTCAGGATGCTTCGCTGGAGGATTTCGGCGTCGAAAGCGTGCGGCTGTCGGCCGGCAAGTTCGATCAGACTTTCACGCTGACCCGCCGGGCGAAAAACCTCGGCGAAATCGCTTTGGCGACCGAGCAGCCTCTGTTGCAGGCGCTGAAATCGGAACATCCCGGCGGCATGGTCCTGCGCACCGCCAAGGCGCGCAACAGCTACAGCACCGCCTTCGAATTGACGGGCGCGCGCGGCATGATCGCCTCCATCGAAAAGACCTGCCAGCCACGATGAACCGCTCCGATGTGATGCGCGCCGTAAAGGGGCGCGACACCGCGCCGGAGCTTTTGGTGCGCAAGATGTTGCGCGCGATCGCGCCGGGCTATCGCCTGTGCCGCCGCGACCTGCCGGGGGCGCCCGACATCGCCTATATCGGCCGCAAAAAGGCGATTTTCGTGCACGGCTGCTTCTGGCATGGCCATGAGTGCAAGCGCGGCGCGCGCGCGCCCAAAGCCAATGCGGACTATTGGCGCGAGAAAATCGCCAAAAACCGCGCCCGCGACCAAAAGCATCTGGCCGAATATGCGGCGCGCGGCTGGGACGTTCTGACCGTCTGGGAATGCGAGACGCGCGACCGCGAGGCGCTGGAACGCCGCTTGCTTGAGTTTTTTACCTAATCCGTTCTCATGTCTTGGAACGGGGCGCAAAACTCCGTAAAAGCGCGCCAGCTGTCTTTTTTGGGATGCCCGCCATGTCCGCCTATGCTCCGCTTTTCCCTTTGGCCAAGGATGAAACGCCTTATCGCAAGCTCACCGACAAGGGCCTGCGCGTCGAGAAATTCGACGGCGAGGACATGCTGGTGGTCGAGCCCGAGGCGATCCGCCTGCTGGCGGAAACGGCGATGAGCGACATCAATCATCTGCTGCGTCCCGGCCATCTCGCGCAATTGCGCAAGATTCTCGACGACGCCGAAGCCACCGGCAACGACAAATTTGTCGCTTTCGACCTGCTGAAAAACGCCTGCATCGCCGCTGGCGGCGTGCTGCCCATGTGCCAGGACACCGGCACCGCAATCATCCTCGGCAAGAAGGGCCGCCGGGTCTTCACCAAGGGCGGCGACGAGGCCGCGCTGTCGGAAGGCGTCAAGGACGCTTACGAGAAGAAGAACCTGCGCTATTCGCAACTGGCGCCGATCTCCATGTTCGAGGAGAAGAACACCAAAACCAATCTTCCCGCCCAGATCGACATCTACGAAGAGGGCGAGGATTATTACAAATTCCTGTTCATGGCCAAGGGCGGCGGCTCGGCCAACAAGACCTATCTGGTCCAGGGCACGCCTTCCATGCTCACCCATGACAGGTTGCTGGAGGTCTTGAAAAAGCAAATTCTCGGGCTCGGCACGGCGGCCTGCCCGCCCTATCATCTCGCCATTGTCATCGGCGGCCTGTCGGCGGAATTGAATCTCAAGACGGTCAAGCTGGCCTCGGCCCGCTATCTCGACGGCCTGCCGACCGAAGGCGGCGAAGACGCCCACGCCTTCCGCGATCTGGCGCTGGAGGCGGAAATTCACAAGCTGACCCAGGACCTTGGCGTCGGCGCGCAATTCGGCGGCAAATATTTCTGCCATGATGTGCGCGTGATCCGCCTGCCGCGCCACGGCGCCTCGCTGCCCATCGGCATTGGCGTGTCCTGCTCGGCCGACCGCCAGTGCCTGGGCAAAATCACCCGCGACGGCGTGTTCATCGAGGATCTCGAGCACGATCCGGCCCGCTTCCTGCCCCATGTCGACGAGGCGACACTGGGCGGCGATGTGGTCGAGATCGACCTGAACCAGCCGATGAAGGATGTGCTGGCGACCCTGACACAATATCCGGTGAAGACCCGGCTGTCGCTGACCGGCACGATTGTCGTCGCCCGCGATCTGGCTCACGCCAAAATCCGCGAGCGGCTGGAAAAGGGCGAGCCCATGCCCGATTACCTGAAAAACCACCCGGTCTATTACGCGGGTCCGGCCAAGACCCCGACGGGTTACGCCTCCGGCTCCTTCGGTCCGACCACGGCGGGGCGCATGGACGCCTATGTCGATCTGTTCCAGGCCCATGGCGGCTCCATGGTCATGCTCGCCAAGGGCAATCGCTCGGCGCAGGTCACCGAGGCCTGCAAGACGCACGGCGGCTTCTATCTCGGCTCGATCGGCGGTCCGGCGGCGCGTCTGGCGCAGGATTGCATCAAGAAGGTCGAGCTGCTCGAATATCCGGAACTGGGCATGGAGGCGATCTGGAAGATCGAGGTCGAAAACTTCCCCGCCTTCATCGTCGTCGACGACAAGGGCAATGATTTCTTCAAGGAGCTGAACCTCGCCTGAGGTTCAGGCGCGTCAAATGCAAAGTTTGGAAGACCTCACCAAAATCGCCCATGTGGATCGCGAGCTGATCGAAACCCGCATCCATCGCCTGTGCGACATGCGCAGCGCCGACGACTTGCGCGGCATTCTCGATTATGCCGCCGAGGACATTGTCTATGAAGCGCGCGGCCATTGGATGTCCTTTCCTTTTCAAGGTTCGGTCAAGGGCAAGGCGCAGGTGGCCAAGGCGCTGATGTCCATCGCCACCCAGTTTGAAAACCTGGGCTCGACCGTTCGCAAAATTGTCATCGACGGCGAGCAGGTCGCGGTCTGGCGCACGTCGCGCCTGCGTCATCGCGGCACGGGCAAGGCCGCCAATATCGAGGTCGCCGATTTCCTGCGTTTCCGAGACGGGCTGGTGGTGGAGTTTCTCGAAATCGCCGATTCCACCTCTCTGGCGCAACTGGATGAATTTTGATGCGCAGCGAAGCCTTTCTTCAACAACTCGGCGCTCTCGACCGCGAAATGATCGAACATCGGGTGCGCACGATTTTCGAACGCCGCGCCACGGGCGACATGAAGGGCATGTCCGAATATCTCTCCGAGGATTTCGTTTACAAGGTTCCGGGGGGCTGGACGCTTTATCCCTTTCCGCGCCCGGTGCGCGGCAAGGCCGCCTTTCTGCAGGTCATCGCGGCGATCAACGCCATGTATGAAAATCTAGGCTCGGATATTCATGAGCTGGTGATAGACGGCGAGCGCGTGGCGCTGCACCGGACCTCGCATCTGCGCAATCGCGGCACCGGGGCGGTCTATAGCGTCGATATTTGCGACTTCCTGCGCTTCCGCGACGGTCTGGTGATCGAGTTTTCCGAATATCCCGATTCCGCCAAGATGAAGACGATCTCGGGCTTCGATTAGCTGTCTCGCCTGCCGTTTTTGGGCGGGAGCTCATCGCATCCTGATCTCGAAGCGAACGCGGCCCCTGGGCGCCGGCTTTTGCACCATGCCCGGCGGCAGACGCCGAAACGCCGAAGGGCGGGCGTCGTCGCCCGCCGGGCGCGCGCGCCGTGAGGGCGTTTGCGCGGGTTCTTTGGTAAAAGTCCTGTGACCCGCCGCCGGGCCCGATCCCGCCAGGCAATAATTATAGGCGTCGGCATCGGCATATTTGGCGCAAGGGTCGGTAGCGGCGCGCGCGACGGGTCCGCTCGCCAGCAGAGCCAAAAGCGCGGCGGCGGCGCGCATCAACGCTTCGCCGCGACCAGCGCGAAATAGGCGCCCTGCGGATCGAGACATTGCGCGATCCAGGCCCCGCCGGGGACCTCCTGGGGGCCCATCAGCTTTTTGCCGCCGCAGTTTTCCACGCGCGCGATGGCCGCGTCGAGCGCCTCGACGACAAAGTAAAAGCCCCAGAAGGCCTGCGGAACCTGCGCGGGGCGCTTCATCATGCCGCCGGCGGGCATGCCGCCCATGGCGAACAGGCGATAGACGCCCATCGGAACCATATCCAGGTCCTGGGCCTTGGTCCAGCCATAGCGCGCCGCATAAAAGTCGAAGGCGCGCGCGACATCCTCGGTCAGCAGCTCATGCCAGCCGACATGGCCCGGCGTCATCGGCGGCGCTTCCGCGCGCTTGCCTCCCGAAAGATCGGTCCACAGGCAATAGGCGGCGCCTTGCGGGTCGGCGACCACGGCGAAGCGGCCGATTTTGTCCAGCGTTTCCGCCGCGCGAAAAACCTGGCCGCCGGCGGCGGTCACGGCGGCGAGTTCGGCATCCACGTCGTCAGTGGAAATATAGCCGAGCCATGACGGGCGGGCGCCCCCCGCCTTGGCGCTGTCGGGCAGTTTCATCAAGCCGGCGGCGGCATTGCCCTCGGCGAAGAACATGCGGTAGTCGCGCTCGGCGTGGCCGGGCGCGGATGAGGTCCAGCCTATGACCTTGCCGTAAAAATCCTGGGCCGCCTCGACATCCTCGGTCAGCAGCTCAACCCAGCAAAATCTCCCGGCCATGGCTCCCTCCTCGGTTCAACCGCGCAGAACCGCCCCCGTCTTCTTGCCGGCTTCCGCGACGATTTTGGCCGCCACGGCTTCGATCTCGACATCGGTCAGGGTTTTGTCGCGCGGCTGCAAGGTAACATTGATCGCCACGGATTTCTTCCCCTCGGGCACGCCGGCGCCGGCGTAAACATCGAAGACGCCGACATTGACGATCAGCTGGCGGTCGGCGCCCTGCGCCGCCTTGACGAGATCGCCGGCCTTGACGTTCTGATCGACGATGAAGGCGAAGTCGCGCTCCAGCGGCTGGAAGTCGGAGATATCAAGCTTCGGCTTGGCCTTGGTCGGTCTGGCCTTGGGCGCCGGCAGGGCGTCGAGCAGGATTTCGAAGGCGACCAGCGGTCCGGTCGCGTCCAGCGCCTCCAGGGCGCGCGGGTGCAATTCGCCGAACCAGCCTAGAATATTCTTCGGGCCAAATTGCAGCGTCGCCGAACGGCCGGGATGGAGGAAAGGCGGGCCGCCTGGAACCAGTTGCACCGCCTGGGCCGAGACGCCCAGCACCGAAAGCAGGGCGAAAAGATCGGCTTTGGCGTCGAACAGATCGACCGGAGCGGTCTTGCCGTCCCAGTGGCGACCGGCGCCCGTGGGCTTGGCCGTGCCCCGGCGCAGGCCGGCGGCGGCGATGAACTGGCCGTCCTCGGCGTCGGTCTTGAACACCTGGCCGACCTCGAACAGCGCCACATCGCCAAAGCCGCGCGCAAAATTGCTCTTGGCGGCGGCGATCAGGCCGGGGATCAGGCTCGGGCGCATGTCCGAGAGATCGGCGGCGATGGGATTGGCCAGCGCCAGTTCCGGCGCGCCGCCGCCAAACAGCTCGGCCTGCGGCCTGGAGATAAAGGACCAGGTGACGGCTTCGACCAGACCGCGCGCGGCCAGGGCGCGCCGCGCCGCGCGGGTGCGGCGCTGCAACAGGGTCAGCACCGCGCCGGCCACCGCGCCCTCGCGGTCGAGCGGCGTCGGGGTGATGCGGTCGAGGCCGGCGAGGCGGATGATTTCCTCGACCAGATCGGCCTTGCCCTCAATGTCCGGGCGCCAGCTCGGGGCGCGCACCCGGGCGCGGCCTTCGCCGGCGGGGATCACGGCGAAGCCGAGCTTTTGCAGGGAGGCCAGCATCTCGCCAGCCGGCAGGCTCACGCCGGTCAGCCGCTCGACTTCCGACCAGGGGAAATCCACTTCGACGGTTTTTTCTGGAACGGCGCCGGCGACGGCGGGCTGCGAAGCCTCGCCGCCGCAGAGCTCCAGCACCATTCGCGTCGCCAGCTCCAGGCCCGGCAAGGCGAAAGCCGGATCGACGCCGCGCTCGAAACGATAGCGGGCGTCGGAGACAATGCCGAGCTTGCGCCCGGTCTGGGCGATATTGGCCGGGTCCCACAAGGCCAATTCAATCAGCACATTGACAGTGGACTCATCGCAGCCGGTGCTTTCGCCGCCCATGACGCCGGCCAGCAACTCCACGGCCTTGTCATCGGCGATGACCACCACATTTTCGTCCAGCGCATAAGTCTTGCCGTCGAGCGCCAGCAGTTCCTCGCCCTGTCTGGCGCGGCGCACGGCGACCGCCCCGGACACTTTGTCGGCGTCGAACACATGCAGCGGACGTCCGCGATCGAAGGTGAGGAAATTGGTGATGTCCACCAAGGCGTTGATCGGGCGCAGGCCGATGCTTTTCAGGCGTTTTTGCAGCCATTCGGGGCTCGGGCCATTTTTCACGCCGCGCACCAGGCGCAGGGCGAACAGCGGCGCGAGATGGGCGTCCTCGGCGGCGAAATCGAGTTTTGGCGCGACCGGGCAGGGGAATGCGCCGGGGACCGGCGCCGGCGCGGCGGTCTTGAGCTTGCCCAGGCCGGCGGCGGCGAGGTCGCGGGCTATGCCGTAAATGCTGGCGGCGTCGGAGCGGTTGGGCGTCAGGTTGATTTCGATGAGGGGATCGTCGAGCCCGGCGAAAGCGGCGTAGGAGGCGCCAATCGGCGCATCCTCGGCCAGCTCGAAAATGCCGCTGCTGTCGCCCTCAAGGCCCAGTTCTTCCGGCGAGCACATCATGCCCCCGGATTCGACGCCGCGAATCACGCCCTTGGCTATGGTGAAATCCTTGGCGGGAATATAGGTCCCCGGCGCGGCGAACACGGTTTTGAGCCCGGCGCGGGCATTGGGGGCGCCGCAGACCACCTGGAGCGTCGCGCCCTCGCCGGCGTCGACCTGGCAGACGCGCAGACGGTCGGCGTTGGGATGTTGTTCGGCGCTGACGATTTGCGCGACGCGGAAGCCGGCCAGTTTTTCGGCGGGATTTTCCAGCCCTTCGACCTCAAGGCCGATGCGGGTCAGGGTGTCCACGATCTCGGCGAGCGGGGCCTGAGTGTCGAGATGCTCTTTGAGCCAGGAGAGGGTGAATTTCATCGATTGGTCTCGGAAAGCGCGGAAAAATTAGCTCGAAAGGCCGCCGGCCAGCGTCGGCAGGTCGAGCGGCCGGAAGCCGTAATGCTGGAGCCAGCGCACATCGGCCTCGAAAAAGGCGCGCAGATCGCTCATGCCATATTTGAGCATGGCGATGCGGTCTATGCCCATGCCCCAGGCGAAGCCCTGATATTCCTCGGGATCGACGCCGCAATTGCGGAGAACATTGGGATGGACCATGCCGCATCCCAAAATTTCCAGCCAGTCCTCGCCCTCGCCGAAGCGCATTTCGCCGCCCTTGCGCGAACATTGAATGTCCACTTCGGCGGAGGGTTCGGTGAAGGGGAAGAAGCTCGGGCGGAAGCGCATCTTGACGCTGGGCACCTCGAAGAAGGTCTTGCAGAACTCCTCCAGAATCCATTTGAGATGGCCCATATGCGCCTTGCGGTCGATCACCAGGCCCTCGACCTGGTGGAACATGGGCGTATGCGTCTGGTCGGAATCGCAGCGATAGGTGCGGCCCGGGCAGATCACCCGGATCGGCGGCGGGTTTTTCAGCATGGCGCGCACCTGCACCGGAGAAGTATGGGTGCGCAGCAGCTTGCGCTCGCCGTTTTCCTTGCGATTGAAGAAGAAAGTGTCGTGCATTTCGCGCGCCGGATGTCCCGGCGGGAAATTCAGCTTGGTGAAATTATAATCGTCGCTTTCGACATCCGGCCCCTCGGCGATGGAAAAGCCCATATCGCTGAAAATCGCGGTCAATTCGTCCATGACCTGGGAAATCGGATGGATGCGCCCGGTCTCCAACCCAGCCGGGCGAGCGGGCAGGGTGACGTCAAGCGTCTCGCTGGCGAGCCGGGCTTCGAGCGCCGCTTCCTTCAGCACGTTCTTGCGCGCCAAAAGCGCTTCGCCCACCTTGACCTTTAGCGCGTTGATCCTGGCGCCCTCGCTCTTGCGCTCGTCGGGCGACATTTTGCCCAGCGTGGCCAGCAGCGCGGAAATCGAGCCTTTTTTGCCGAGAGCGTTTACGCGCACGGCGTCCAGGCCGGCTTCATCGGCGGCGGCGTCAATGGCGGCAAGGGTTTCGGCTTCGAGTTGGGAGAGATCGGACATTTGGTTCCAGCCTTGATGTGCTGCGGGTAATGCCATGCGAAAGCGGCGCTGCAAAGCAAAAAACCCGCCGTCGCCGGCGGGTTCGTTTGCGGATCGAAGTTTCGACCGATCAGGCGGCGACCGGCAGGGCGGCCTTGGCCTTTTCGACGATGGCGGCGAAGGCCGCCGGTTCGGAAATGGCCAGTTCCGACAAAACCTTGCGGTCGACTTCAATGCCGGCCTTGGCGAGGCCGTCGATGAAGCGGCTGTAGGTCAGGCCGAAGGCGCGGACGCCGGCGTTGATGCGCTGAATCCACAGGGCGCGGATCGTGCGCTTCTTGGCGCGGCGGTCGCGGGTCGCATATTGCATCGACTTGTCGACCGCGGCCTTGGCGGCGCGGATGGTGTTTTTGCGGCGGCCGTAAAAACCCTTGGCGGCCTTGAAAACTTTCTTGTGCTTGGCGTGCGAAGTGACGCCGCGTTTGACGCGAGCCATGGATGATCTCCAGTGTGTCTAGGATTGCGGATGAGGCTGGAAATCAGCCGTTGGGCAGGAAGAATTTCTTCACATTGTCACCGTCGGTCTTGAACATGACGTTGGTGCCGCGAAGGTTCCGGATCTGCTTGTTGGTCCGCTTGATCATGCCGTGGCGCTTGCCGCGCTGGGCATAGACCACCTTGCCAGTGCCGGTGATCTTGAAGCGCTTTTTCGCGCCCGATTTGGTCTTCAGCTTGGGCATTTTGCTCTCTCAATTTGTGGCCGTGCGGCCTGTTGTCTCTGGTCTGCGCATGATTGTGTCCAAAAACCGGGAACCCGTTTTTTCGGATCATGCGACGTCGAGCCAAAAATCCGCCACGGCAGCCCTTTACTGGCCGGGCGGATTGAAGCGGCGCTTATAAGGGCAAAAGCCTGGGTTTGGCAAGAGCCAGATCGGCTGCTAGATCGGTTGCACCACGCGCCGCCAGCGCGCGGCGGTGACGCCGGTTTCGACGCTGAGCCGGCCGACTATATATTCTATGGCCAGTTCGCGCTGCTTGTCGGTGGTCAGTTCGGCGGCGATCTCGACCCGATCCGAGCCCTCGATGTCGGCGCTGTCGAGCGCCCGCAGGCTCAAGCCCCCGGTGGACAGGCCCTGCGACATCAGCCCCCGCAGCCGGGCCTCGTCATCGGCCTTGCACACCACGGTGATGCGATAGGAGGTCTCGACCTCCGCCTGTTCCAGCGGCTGGCGGTTGATCAGCGTCACCAGCGGCCGCATGGCCAGATTGACGAAAGTGACCAGGGCGACCGCCAGCAGCGCATGGCGCCAGTAGCCGGCGCCCGCCAGCAGCCCGACGGCGCCCGCGCACCACAGCGTCGCCGCGGTATTGAGGCCGCGCACATTGACGCCTTCCTTGGAAATCACGCCGGCGCCGAGAAAGCCTATGCCGGTGACCACCTGGGCGGCGACGCGGGTCGGGCTGTCGTCGGCGAACTGGCCGGCGAAGACCACGAAAGTCGCGGCGCCGAGCGACACCAGCGTATTGGTGCGCAGGCCCGCGAGCCTCTGCCGCCATTGCCGCTCGAAGCCGATGGTCGCGCCCAGCAAGAGTGCGGTGAGCAGCCGTCCGGCGTCCGAGGCGAAATGCGAGTCGAGGAAACCGGAAAGGAGCGTGAGGGCCATTTCCACCCATTATTTCGCCGATGTGACAATCAGTTGAAAACCGCCCGGCGCCGCCATGGGGGATTGTGCGCGTTACGCGCTTGCCAGCGGGCGGGGCTTGGACGTAACATCCTTGCCATGACGCAGGCGCTCATCACCTTAAGACGCGCATTGCCCGGCGACTCCCGCGAGATCGCCGCAGTTCACGATGCGGCCTGGCGCGAGGCCTATCGCGGCGTGATTCCGGGCCGCGAGCTGGAGCGACTGATCGCCCGGCGCGGGCCGGACTGGTGGCGGCGCGCCGTCGACCAGGGCAGCCGGCTGCTGGTGCTGGCGTTGCACGGGCGCATCGGCGGCTATGTCTCCTATGGCCGCAACCGCGCCCCGGCGCTGGATTATGACGGCGAAATCTTCGAGCTTTATCTCGCCCCCGAATATCAGGGCCTGGGCTTCGGTCGCCGCATGTTCCAGGCCGCGCGCGACGATCTCGCCGCCAATGGCCTCGACCGCGTGCTGGTCTGGTCGCTCGCCGACAATACGCGCGCCGTGGATTTCTATCGCGGCCTGGGCGGCAAGGAAGTGCGGCGCGCCTCGGAAATTTTCGGCGGCGAAAGGCTGGGGCGCATCGCTTTCGGCTTCGCGCCGCCTTCCGACGCGGCCGGCGACGCCTCCTGATCTCGCCTCTTCATCATGGCGCCTATGGGCGGAAAGTTCCGGTTGCGCTGGACCGCGCCTCCCGACTAAACAGGGTCTGTCACTTGGCGCGCGCGACGGCGGGCGCAGATGTTTCGCGGAAATTCATGCGAAAACAGCAGATTTCAGGTTAACCAGCGGAGAACTCCATGCGTCTTGACGCCCTCATCATCGGCAAGAATCCCCCTGACGATATTAATGTCGTCATCGAAGTTCCGATTGGCGGGGAGCCGATCAAATATGAAATGGACAAGCCCTCGGGCGCGCTGGTGGTCGATCGTTTCCTCTATACGCCCATGCGCTATCCCGGCAATTACGGTTTCATTCCGCATACGCTGTCGGAAGATGGCGACCCTTGCGACGTGCTGGTCGCCAATACCCGCCCGATCATTCCCGGCGCGGTCATCAATGTCCGCCCGATCGGCGTGCTGAAAATGACCGACGAGGGCGGCGGCGACGAAAAAATTCTCGCCGTTCCCAGCTCCAAGCTCACCCAGCGCTATGACGGCGTGAAGAATTATACCGACCTGCCGGAGATCACCTGGAGGCAGATCGAGCATTTCTTCTGCCACTACAAGGATCTCGAGCCCGGCAAATGGGTCAAGTTCGCCGGTTGGGGCGATGCGGCGGAAGCGCGCAAGATCATCGTGGAAGCGATGGAGCGCGCCAAGATCGAGAAGAAATAAGGCGCATACAGCCTTTTATTTCAGGGCGCGGCTTTCCTGGCCGCGCCTTTTTCATTGCGGGAAGGCGGCGGCGGCGCCGAACAGGCCGGGCTGCGGATGGACGATCAGCCAGACCGGAATATTCTCCAGCATTTCGCGATAGCGGCCCTTGGCGACAAAGGCCTCGGCGAAGCCGGTTTCGGGCAGCAAGGGCGCGAAACGCGGGACCAGGCCGCCGGCCAGGACCAGGGCGTGGGCGCCCTGCATCAAGGCGATGTCGCCTGCGACCGCGCCGAGGCAGGCGCCGAATTTTTGCAGCGCCTGACGGCCCAGAGAATCCTCGCCAGATATGGCGCGGGTCCAGAGCGTCTTGTCGTCTGCGGCCTCAGGCGCCGCGCCGGGCAATGCGGCGCGAATTTCCGCCAGCCCCGGTCCCGACAGCACCCGCTCGATCGACACGCGGCCGAATTTGGCGCGCAGATGGAGAAGCAGCCCGTCCTCGAAAAGGTCACGCGGGGCGAAACTGGCATGGGCGCCCTCGGTTTCCACCACGCGATAGGCCTCGCCCGCACGAATCAATTGCGCGACGCCCAGTCCGGTGCCGGGGCCGACGATCGAAGTGACCCCCGTCTCCGGCGGCAGGCGGCGGGGGCCGCAAATATGTTGGAGGTCGTCGGGATGGGCGCGGGCGACGGCATGGGCCACGGCGCCGAAATCATTGAGCAGGCGCAACTCGTCCAGGCCGCATTCCCTGGCCAGCGCCGCCGGGCGCAGCCGCCAGGGATTATTGGTGAATTTCAGCTCCTCGCCGCGAATCGGGCAGGCCAGGGCGAAACAGCCGCGCCGGGGCGGGGCCTGCGGCAGCGACGCGGCGAAAGCGGCATAGGCGGCGGCGAGACTGGGAAAATCTTTCGTGCGCAGCACCGTGGCTTCGCCGACCTCAGGCCTTCGCCCCCGGCTCAGCCGCGCCAGCGCGAAGCGCGCATGGGTGCCGCCAATATCGGCGACGACAATGGTTTCAACAGCTTCGGTCACTCTGGCGCGCCTCCCCGCAACCCAGCCTAGCCTCTGCCGGGACCATAAAAAAGGGGCGGCTTCCCTTCAGGCCCGTCCGGCGCCAGATTAAGCTGGGGGGATTCGTTCATGGTCGACGTCAAAAAGACTGGGGATTGGGTGTTGTTTCGCGGTTTGCGCGGCGCTGGCGGCGCAAATGGCTCCTGGCGGGCCGATCTGCTCGCCGGCCTGACGCTGGCGGCGATCGCCGCGCCGGAACAGATGGCGACGGCCCGTCTCGGCGGCTTCACCCCGATCGTCGGCTTTTACGCCTTCATCGCGGGCTCCCTCGGCTTCGCCTTGCTCGGCGCCAATCGTTTCCTCTCGGCGGGCGCGGATTCGACGATCACCCCGATCTTCGCGGCCTCGCTGGCGCTGCTGGCGGCGGCGGGCTCGCCGCATTATGCCGCGCTGGCGGCGCTGCTGGCGCTGTCGACCGGGGTTTTCATGCTCGGCGCCGGCTTTTTCCGCACCGGCTGGGTCGCCAATCTGCTGTCGATCCCCGTGCTGACAGGCTTCCTCGCCGGCATTTCCATCCATATCGTGCTGTCGCAGGCCCCGGCTTTGCTTGGCCTGCCCGGCGGCTCCGGCAGTTCGCTGCAACGCCTCGGCCAGATCGCCGCACATATTGGCGAAGTCAAACCCCTGGCGCTGGGCCTGGGCCTGGGTTGCCTGGGGGTGATTCTGGCTGTGGAGAAATTCGCGCCGCGCATCCCAGGCGCGCTGCTCGCGGTGGCCGGGGGGACGCTCTTGTCTCTGACGCTCGGGCTTGAGGCGCGGGGCCTGCCGGTGATCGGCGATTTCGCCGTGGCCTTGCCGCATCCCGGCCTGCCGGAGGTTGGCGTCGACGATTTTCTCAAAGTCGTTGGCCTGGCGGCGATCATCGCTCTGGTCATCATGGTCCAGGCGGCGGCGACCTCGCGCGCCTATCCTGGCCTTCCGGGCGAGGCGCCAGACATTGACCGCGATTTTCTCGGCCTGGGCGCGGGAAGCTTGCTCGCCGGTCTGTTCGGGGCGTTTCCGGTCAACGCCAGCCCGCCGCGCACGGCGATGGTCGCCGAGAGCGGAGGACGCAGCCAGTTCGCCGGTCTGTCGGCGGCGCTCGCGGTGGCGCTGGTGGCGGGTTTTGGCGAGACTTTTCTGCGCCATGCGCCGGAAGCTTCGCTGGCGGCCATATTGTTCTTCGTCGCCGGGCGGATTTTCCGCCTGCGCGACATGCGCGAGATTTTCTCGCTGTCGCGCCCGGAATTCTTGCTGATCGTGGTGACGGCGGCCGCCGTGGTGCTGCTGCCGGTGCAGACCGGCGTCGCCCTGGCGATCATGCTTTCGCTGATCCACGGCGTCTGGTCCACGACCCAGACCGATCTGACGCCGTTCGAGCGGCTGCCGGGCGAAACCGTATGGTGGCCGGTTCATCCGACGCTGGCGGGCGAAAAGCTTGAGGGGGTCGAGGTGGTTGGCTTCCAGGCGCCGCTGTCTTTCCTCAACGCCGACAGGTTTCGCAAGGAACTGGAGGAGGCCGCCGCCGAGCCCAATCTCAAGCTGATCGTGCTCGAAGCTTCGAGCGTCGATTCGATCGATTATACGGCGGCCAAGACTCTTGCCGTAGCCATCGCCGCCTGCCGCGCGCGCGGCGTCGATTTCGCCATGGCGCGGCTGGAATCGGTGCGCGCCCGGGCCGCGCTCTCCGCCTATGGCCTGCTGGACGCCTTGGCGCCGGCGGGAGGCCGGGGGGACGACCGGTTGTTCCACAGCGTGGACGAAGCGACGCGCAAGCTCGCGCCCGACGCGCCGCTCCGGCCCACGCCTGGCGTGGCGGCTCAGAAGGTGTAGCGCAGACCCACCGTCGGATCCCATTCGGTCTTGGCGAGATAGCCCGAGGCGAGGCCGTTGCTCACGGATGTGAACATGGCGCCGGCGTAGAATTCCAGGTTTCTGGTGTAGTGATAATCCACGGCGAAGGAGACGGCGTCTTCCGCGCCGGAGCAATTGGACGCGGCGGTTGTCGCGCAGGCGGCGTAGGCGGTGTTTTTCGTCAGCGCCGTCGGTGTCGCCGATTTGGCGTAATTCTTGGCGGCATAGGCGTTCTGCCACAGATGGCTATAGCCGAGGATCAGATCGAGCTGGGCGTTATAGGCGTATTTCAGGCCGGTCCAGGCGAGCTGTTCGATTTTCGGCGTGACATAGACATTGGTGTAGGCGTAGCCGCCGAAACCGTCGGGATTGACCAGATAGGAGCCATTGGCGACGGTCGCCGAGGGGTTGGAGACCTTGAACCATTCATAGCCGCCGAAGAAGGTGAAAGCCTGGTATTTATATTTGGCGCCGACCAGCACCATGTCATTGTCGGAGAGATAATCGGCGAGGTTCTGATTTCCGGCCCAGACGGCGCTGGAATAATAGCTGAGGGTGGTCGCGCCGCTGACATGGCCCGCGTCCACGCCAATGGAGAAATTGTCGAGATCGGCGCCGATGTTGAACTGGTAGGAGCCCTTGCCGCCGTGCTCTCCTTCCGCGAATTCGCCGAGCTGAACCATGGCGCCGGCATGATAGGGGCCGTAGGCATAGACATATTTCAGCGCATTGTTGAGGCGGGTGGCCTCGGTGGCTCCGCCATTGAGCGAGCTTGAGTAGCCCAGCAGCGAAAAGGCCAGCGCGCCGTTGAAGGGATCGGAGGCCTTGTAATCGTCGGTCGAAAACAGGCGCTGGCGGCCGAAGGTCAGCGTTCCCAAGGTGGACGAGGAGAAGCCGCCATAGGCGTAATCGTTGAAGGGCTGGCCATTGCGCGCGGAATCGCCGTTCGCCGAGGAATTGCCGAGCTGGGCGCTGGTCGTTCCATTGTTCTGCCGCAGGGATTGGGCGCCATTGCTCAAGGCGACGGAATAGGGATCGAAGGAGGTGTTGAAGTCGAACACCGCCTTGACCTCGCCCAGGGGCGCCGCGCTGAACAGGCTTTCGGCCCCCTTCAGCCCGATATTATTATAGCCCAGGCCGCCGGGCGCTGCGACGAAGCCGGCCTTGTTGGAATTCTTGCCGATGGCATATTCGACGCCCTGCGGATAGTTGCCGTTGAAGGTTGCGCTGTGGCTCTGCCAGCCCCCGCCGAAGTCCAGGGCGCCGTAAATCCGAACGCCGTGGAAAACGATGGGGTCGCCAGCCAGGACGGCGGCAGCCAGATCGGGAGTTTTGGGCGCGGCGGCTTGGGTTGCGGGCTGTTCACGCCAAGTGGTTTTCGCCGAAGTGGTTTTTGTCCAAGTGTTTTTGGCGACATGTTTCTTGGCCGGCTTTGTCGCGGCGTGCCCGCTCTTGTGGCGATGGGGCGCGGTTTCCGCATGAACGGGAGCGGAGACCAGAGCCAGGGCGGCGACAGTGAGCAGCAATTGCGATTTCATAACAACCTCAAACCTCGTCCGGCAGCGGCCGGGACAATGACCGTAGCCATAAAAAATATATTCTATAAAAATAGTCAACTAAATTCTCGATCATTCATTGCCTCGACGCCCCATCCTCGGCCCTTGGGAAAATTGCCGCGGTAATTCCGCGCGGCGACCGCGACCGAGTCCGAGGCCTGGCGCTCCGCCCTTGCCGATGGCGACCTTGAGAAGCCCGGCGTCCGATGCTCAGGCTATAACCAAGCGGAATCGTCGCCTGTTATCCTAAAAATGGCGTCTACGACTTTATATATTGAAATTTAAAGAGTCACATTCGTCTTTTTGCAAAGTTGTCATCAAGTGTTAGCGGAATTGTCACAAAATCGTCATAAACAATGTGGCAAATTTGGAACAGTATGTTCTATTTCGACTCCGCCTCAATTGTTTCTTCTCTGGAGCAATTGCTAAAAAAAGCGCCAGAAACTATCCATTGCCCAACCGCGCCGCGAGGGTTTGGCGCGGGATCAAGTTTTCGGGTCCCCGTGACGTTAGTGACGTCTGGAACGGCCTTAGACCCTGAGATGGAGACCGAAATGAAAAACAAGCTGATGGCCGCCGCCGCCGTCCTCGCGCTGATGTCCGCGAGCAACGTCGCCCTGGCGAACGACGCTACCGATGTGAAGGCGCTGAAGGCCCAGGCCGCCGCGCTGAAAAAGCAGAACGCCGCCCTCGAAAAGCGCCTCAGCAAGATCGAGAAGCGCCAGGTCGCCGCTTCCCAGGCGGCTCCCGCGCCGGCCTCCACCGATTTCATGGGCATGGTCACCAAGGGCCCGCTCGAAGCCATCACCGACGAAGGCCCGATCTGCTGGAAGGGCGTCTGCGTGTTCGGCACGTTCGACGTCGGCGCCGGCTGGGCGAGCCATGGCGCGCCGGTCAACAGCGACCTCTATTTCGGCAATGTCGCGGTCAACAAGGCTAACGGCAACGCCTATTTCGGCGTCGTGCCGAGCGGTCTGTCGCAGACCACCATCGGCATCAAGGGGCAGGAAGAAGTCCTTCCCGGCCTGTCCGTCGTGTTCAAGGCGTCGACCGGCATCAACCCGCAGTCCGGCCAGCTCGCCAATGCGCCGGGATCGCAGGCCGCCAATAACGGCCTGTCCTGGCCGAGCCAGTCGCTCAACGCCGACGGCACCCGCGGCGGTCAGGCTTTCAACGACGAACTCTATGCCGGCGTGGCCAGCAAGGAATTCGGCACGCTGACCTTCGGCCGTCAGAAGTCGCTCTCCAACGAGACCTTCGCCGCCTATGATCCGGCCGGCTTCTCTTATAACTACTCGCTGATCGGTCTGTCGGGCACGCCCGTCGCCGGCGGCGGCATCACCGACGACGGCCGTCTCGACGACGCCATCAAATATCGCGTCCAGTTCAACGGCCTGCACTTCGGCGCTCTCTACAAGTTCATCGACGGCTCGGCCGGCACGGGCGCCAAGGACAATAATTACGCCTATCAGTTCAACCTGGGCGGCGAATATCAGGGCTTCGGCGTCGACGTGGTCGCCGGTCACTTCAACCAGTCGATCACCTATGGCGTGCTGAGCGCCGCTCAGGTCGCCACGGTCGGCATCCCCACCAACTCGCTGACCGGCGTCGCTTATGACACCAACGATGTCATGATCGGCGCGAAATATACCTGGAACCAGTTCAAGTTCTTCGCCGGCTGGGCCCATGACGTCCTGAACAACGCCAAGGATCCGATCGGAACCGGCGCCAACACCGGGCAGGGCGATTATATCGTCGGCGCGCTCGGTTCGGCGCTTCCCGCCGGCAAGACCAAGGTTCTGGACACCGAGTGGGTGGGCGTGAAATATGCCTATAACCCCAAGCTCGACATCACCCTGTCCTACTATCACGAAGGCCAGAACAACTTCGCCTCGGCCGCCAACGCCTCGACCTGCTCGGCGGCTTATCAGAACGCTCGCAACGGCAACTGCGCCGGCGCCGAAGACTTCGTTTCGCTCTATGGCGATTACCACTTCACCAAGCGCTTCGACGCCTATGCCGGTCTGACCTATTCGGCGGTTCGTGGCGGCATGGCCAATGGCTATAGCCACAACAACGAAACCGACTGGGCCCCGACCGCCGGCGTCCGCTACGCCTTCTGAGCGTCTTTCCAGAAAGACGCCGGAAACAGAGCAGTCTCCACTTCGATCCCGCGAGCTCCGGCTCGCGGGATTTTTTTCGCGCCGCTGGCTTCATGCGGGATGGCTGCCCCGGAAAAGACAGTTTTCCGGAGTTTGTAGCAAATTTGCAACAGGCACAAAAACGGCAAAAAAATCACAAATTCAGAATTATTTTCTATTATAACGTATTTTATAGCAAAATATTCTCCTTTTTGGCCCACAGACTTGACCTGCGGTTAAAACGTGGCCCTTTCATGGTCAAATTTTGTGCTTTCGTATCCGGGGCTAAACGCATATCTCAGTGCAGCAATATGTAGCGCTAGGTAATGTTGCTGCCAGCTTGGCTCGCAGTTTCCGGTCCGGCGTCCAACGTCGCTTCCAAGGGGTTGAGGAGAAAACATGTCAGCCAAATTGATGAACGCGGTCGCGATCGCGGCGATCCTCGCCGCCACGGGCGCCGCCCGCGCCGACGCAATCAGCGAACTCAAGGCGCAATCCGCTGCGCTGAAGAAGCAGAACGCCGCGCTCGAAAAGCGCCTCAACAAGCTCGAAAAGCAGCAGGCCTCCAAGCAGGCGGCCAAGCCGGCCGGCCAGCAGGGCGCCCCCGCCGCCACCGATTTCATGGGCATGGTCACCAAGGGCCCGCTCGACGCCATCGCCGATGACGGCCCGATCTGCTGGAAGGGCGTTTGCGTCCTCGGCACGCTCGACGGCGGCGTGGGCTGGTACAGCCACGGCATGCCGCCGAATGCCAATTTCACCGCCGGCGAAGCCTTCATCAACAAGAACGGCAATCGCGCGCTTTGGGCTTTCGCTCCGAACAATCTCGCGCAGAGCACCATCGGCCTGAAGGGCGAGGAAGAAATCCTGCCGGGCGTCTCGGTCGTGTTCCGCGCCACCACCGGCATCAACCCGCAATCGGGCATGCTCGCCAATAACGTTGGCGCCATCGTCAACAATAATGGCGTTCCGCGCACCGCCCAGTCGCTCAACGCCGACTCCTCGCGCGCTGGCCAGGCCTTCAACGACGAGCTCTACGCCGGCCTGTCCTCCAAGACCTTCGGCACGCTGACCTTCGGTCGCCAGCGCATTCTCACCACCGACATGGTCGTCGCTTACGATCCGGCCGGCGCCTCCTACGCCTTCTCGCCGATCGGCTATTCCGGCGCGACCATGGGCGGCGGCGACACCGAAGACGCCCGCCTCGACAACGCGTTGAAATATCGCGTCAACTATGGCCCCGTGCACTTCGGCGCCCTCTACAAGTTCGTCGATGGCTCCGGCGGCTGCTATTCCACCAGCGCCGCCTGGACCGCCGCCAATTGCACGGGCGTCACCGCGCATAACGACGCCTATCAGTTCCAGCTGGGCGGCAGCTATAACAACCTGGACGTCGATGTCGCCGCCGGCCACATCAACCAGGCCATTGCCGCCAGCGGCCTGACCAACAGCGCCACCGCCTCGTCGAACACCAACAATGTCAACGTGATGAACGGCAACGCCATCACCGGCGCCAATCTGATCAACACCGCGGGCACCGCCGCCGCGACGGTGACCGACAATACGATGGCGATGATCACCGCCAAATATACCTGGAACCAGTTCAAGTTCTTCGGCGGTTACGAGCATGTCCTGTTCCAGAACCCGTCCAACGGTCTGGGCATTGGCGCTCAGACGGCTGGCGGCTATGTGATCAGCTCGGTCACCAATGGCCTGGGCAAGGGTCAGAACGACAAGGTCTTGCAGATCATGTGGACTGGCGTGAAATACGCCTATGACGCCAAGACCGACATTGTCGCGTCCTATTACCACTATCTGCAGAACCAGTATGCTTCGGCCGCCAACATGGCCAGCTGCTCGGCCGCGATCCAGTCGGCGCGCAATGCCGCCTGCTCGGGCGAAATGAACGCGGTGTCGCTCTATGTCGATCACCACTTCACCAAGCGCTTCGACGCCTATGCCGGCCTGATGTTCTCCTCCATGACCGGCGGCCTGTCGAACAGCTATCTCTATTCGACCCAGTGGGCGCCCGCCGCCGGCCTGCGCTACTCCTTCTGATCGCTTTTCCAAAAGCTGTCAGGTTGAAATCGAATCCCGCGCGCTTCGGCTCGCGGGATTTTTTTATCGCCTTGCCATCCGGGAGCGCCGGGTTTAGCAAGGCGCGAAATTCCCCCCAAGACAGAGGCTGATCATGGCGACCCATAAAATTTTCCTGCTTCCCGGCGACGGCATCGGGCCCGAGGTCACGGCGGAAGTCGAGAAGGTCGCTCAGGTCATTTCGCAGGCCGGTCTCGCCTCGTTCGAATTCGAGAAGGGACTGGTGGGCGGCAGCGCCTATGACGCCCATGGCCAGGCGATTTCCGATGCCGACATGGCGCGCGCGCAAGCTGCCGACGCGGTGATGCTCGCCGCCGTCGGCGGTCCCAAATGGGACAAAGTCCCTTACGAGGTGCGTCCCGAAGCCGGCCTGTTGCGGCTGCGCAAGGATTTGGGACTGTTTGCGAACTTGCGTCCGGCGATCTGCTATCCGGCTTTGGCCGACGCCTCCTCGCTCAAGCGCGACATTGTCGAGGGTCTCGACATCATGATCGTGCGCGAGCTGACCGGCGGCGTCTATTTCGGCGAGCCCAAGGAAATCATCGATCTGCCCAATGGCCAGAAGCGCGCGGTGGACACCCAGGTATACGAGACCTATGAGATCGAGCGCATCGCGGCGGTGGCCTTCGAGCTGGCGCGCAAACGCGGCAACAAGGTGACCTCGTCGGAAAAACACAATGTGATGAAGTCCGGCGTGCTGTGGAAGGAAGTGGTCGCCGATCTGCACAAGCGCTCCTACGCCGACGTGCAGCTCGACCATATGCTCGCCGACGCGCTGGGCATGCAATTGGTGCGCTGGCCCAAGCAGTTCGACGTGATCGTCACCGACAATCTGTTCGGCGACATGCTCTCCGACGTCGCCTCCATGCTCACGGGCTCGCTGGGCATGCTGCCCTCGGCCTCGCTGGGCGAAGCCGACGCGCAGGGCAAGCGCAAGGCCATGTATGAGCCGGTGCATGGCTCGGCTCCTGATATCGCCGGCAAGGGCATCGCCAATCCGATCGCCATGATCGGCTCGTTCGGCATGGCGCTGCGCTATTCCTTCGGCCTGATTGAAGCCGCCGATTTCATCGAAAAGGCGATTTCCGACGTGCTGGCGGCGGGCTATCGCACCGCCGACATCAAGGGCCAGGCGGCGTCGAGCATCTCGACCTCGGCCATGGGCGACGCCATTGTCGCGGCGCTGAAGAAGCTGATCTGATTGGGAGAAACGGCGGCTTGCGCCGCCGTTTCACTTCAGGAACACGTAAATATCGATCCTGAGCGCCTGGTCGCCGGAATCCTTGCCCTCGACCCGATAATCCTCGAGATAGACATTGGTCGCCTCAAGGCCTTTTTCGTCGAGATAATTGGTCACGGCGTCATAGGTGGAGTCGATGTCGTCATAGGCGCCGGTATGGGCGAATTTGATCGCCTTGCCGCCGGGCGTCTGGCCCAGAACAATGCCGGCGTCCAGCGCCGGCTTGGCATTGGCGTCGGCCTCGACCGGCAGCAGCGCGTCGAATTTGAAACCGGCCTCGTCGGTGTCGGTGAAGGCGGCGAGCGGCTGATCCACGGTTTTGAGCCCGGCCTTTTGCGCGGCGGCGCGCAGTTTCGCCAGGGAGTCGTGGATCTTGGCGTAGCCCTCCTCCCATGTGGCCTGGGCATGAAGCACCAGGGCGGGGCGGGGCGCGATGTCCAGCGTTTTGAGCGTGTCCTCGGCGGGCGGGGGCGGCGTCGGCGCCGCGGGCGCGGCCGATGGAGCGGGCGTCGCCGCCGGGGTTTCGGCGAAGGCCGGCGCGGCGAACAGCAGCGAAGCCAAAATCAGCATCGCGTCCAGCGCGGGGGCGAAAATCCTGTTTCGCATCGGGAAAAACTCCAAACCGGCGAGAGCTGCGCCGAATCAGCGCCATTCTAGTCGAGCCGCGCCCTGGGCCTATGGCTCCGAAGCGGCTTTTCTCCTATATAATGCCTAAACCTCATGTGAACGGCGATAAAATGGACGATCCGCGCGCCAGCGCCCTCGCGTCGAACCCGCTGATCGGGCGCGACATCCACAAGATGAACGGCGCCGGCAACGCCATATTGGTGCTCGACCTGCGCGGCGCCGGCTTTCTGCCGCGCCCCGAGGATGCGCGTGCGCTGGCTCGCGCGCCGGGCCTCGCCTATGACCAGCTGATGGTGCTCGGCGATCCCGGGACGCGCGACGAAACCGCGTTCATGACAATTTACAACCAGGACGGCTCGCTGTCGGCCTCCTGCGGCAATGGCACGCGCTGCGTCGCCCATTATCTGGCGCGGCAGACCGGCGCGACGGCATTGCGCCTCGCCACTTCCGCCGGCAGGCTGGACGCGCGCCGCGACGGCGATCTCACCTATACTGTGGACATGGGGCCGCCGCGCCTCGACTGGCGGGACATTCCTTTGGCCCATGAAGCGGATACGCGGGCCGTGGACGTCGGGCGTTTCGGCCTGCCGCCGGCGTCCTGCGTCAGCATGGGCAATCCCCATGCGATCTTCTTCGTCAAGGAGATCGAAGCCCAAGATCTCCAGGCGATCGGGCCGAAGCTGGAGCACGATCCGATTTTCCCGCAGCGCGCCAATATTTCGCTGGCGCAGGTTTTGGCGCCCGATCATGTGCGCCTGAAGGTCTGGGAGCGGGGCACGGGGCTGACGCTGGCCTGCGGCACGGCGGCTTGCGCCACGGCCGTGGCGGCGGCCCGCGCCGGGTTGACCGGGCGGCGCGTGAAAATTTCCCTGCCCGGTGGCGATCTGATGATTCACTGGCGCGAGTCCGACGGCCATGTCGAAATGACCGGGCCGGTCGAGGAGGAATTCACGCGCAAGCTCGACGCGGCGATTTTCGCCGGGGCCGATCATGGCGGATGACAAGCCGGAGGTCGTCACCTTCGGCTGCCGGCTCAACATGGTCGAATCCGAAGTTTTGCGCGGGCTGGCCGGGCAAGGCGCGGAAAAAAACCTGGTCGTCGTCAACACCTGCGCGGTCACGGCGGAGGCGGTGCGCCAGGCCCGCCAGGCGATCCGCCGGGCCAGGCGCGAGCGGCCCGAGGCGCGCATCGTTGTTACCGGCTGCGCCGCCCAGATCGATCCGGACAGGTTCGCCGACATGCCGGAAGTCGATCATGTCCTGGGCAATGCGGAAAAGACCCGCGCCGAAAGCTGGGATCATTTTGCCGGGCGAAAAAGCGTGGCCCCGGCGGCGGAGGCGCGACGCGGCAATGCTTCGGCGCCTTTGCTGGCGGCGATCGAGGGCCATACCCGCGCCTTTCTCGCCATTCAGAACGGCTGCGACCATGACTGCACCTTTTGCGTCATCCCCCAGGGACGCGGCCCCTCGCGCTCGGTGGGCGAGGAGGATGTGCTGGCCCAGGCGCGCGCCTATGTCGCCGGGGGCCACAAGGAGCTGGTGCTGACCGGGGTCGATCTGACCTCCTGGGGCGCCGATCTGCCCGGCGCGCCGAAACTCGGTCGTCTCGTGCGGCGTCTCTTGCGCGAGTTGCCGGGGCTGCCGCGTCTGCGGCTGTCGTCGGTGGATTGCATCGAGGCCGACGACGAGCTGATCGCGGCCTTCGCCGGCGAGGAGCGGCTGACGCCCTATCTGCATCTGTCGCTGCAATCGGGCGACGATCTCATCCTGAAGCGGATGAAGCGCCGCCACAGCCGCGCCCAGGCCGTGGATTTCTGCCAGAATTTGCGGCGACTGCGCCCGGATATGGCCTTTGGCGCCGACATGATCGCCGGCTTTCCCACCGAGGATGAGGAAATGGCGGCGCGCAGCCGCGCCCTGGTGGGAGATTGCGGCCTGGCCTTTCTCCATGTCTTCCCCTTCTCCCCCCGTCCAGGCACGCCGGCCGCGCGGATAAAACCCTTGCCTTGGGATGTGGTGAAGCGGCGCGCCGCCGCCCTGCGCGCCGAGGGCGATCTTGCGCTCGCCCGGCATTTGCAGGGGTGGGTCGGCAAGACCCTGGCGATCCTGAGCGAGCGCGGCGGCATGGGCCGGGCGGCGGATTTCACCCCGGTGAAGACGCCGGGCGTCGCGCCGGGCCTGCTGTTCGAGGCCTTGATTTCAGGCCATTCCCAGGGATCGCTGGATGTAACCAAGCGTTCACAATGAATCGAAAAGCTTTGCCGCGGGTAACCTGAATGCGGAGAATTTAGGTCAAATTGGCTCCAGTTTCAGCGGTCCGGACTCCGGACCCGGCGAGGAGCCATGGCGGACAGCACGACATTTCACGACGGCCCGGATTTCGGCCTTTTTGTCGCGGAGGCGCTCGAAACGCGCCGGCCGCGAACCGCCGAGCGCGTAAATATCAATTCGCTGCGCGACCGCGTGCGCGAAATCGGCCTCGATCTGAAGCGCAACTGGAGCGAAGGCGCGCAAGGCGCGGCGCGAATCGAGACGCGTCCGATCCGCCCGGCGCCGCAGGATCATCCGGTCGCGCCGCCGCCGGCCGAGGTCGCGAGGGAGCTTCAAGTCCAGCCAGAGCCCCAAATCCAGTCAAAACCCCAAGCCGCGCCAAACCTCTGGGCCGAGCAATTGGCCGAGGAATATTGTCAGGAATTCATCCTGACCCCGCCCGCCGCGCCGTCCGCGCCCGCGCCGGCGGCTATGGCGGTCGCGCCAGCCATCGAGGACAAGGAGGAGCCGGTCGCCTGGGCCGAGCGCGCCTATGCGGCGGGCGCGGCGATTTTTGTCTTTGGCCGCGCCTTGGGCTCGGTCCTGGGGCCGGTCGCCGGTCTTGCCATCGCCCGTGGCGGCCTGTTGTTGCGGCTGCTGCTGCTGGCGGTGGTCGGCCTCGCGGTCCTCGGCCTGCTGCGCGACTGGCCGGCCTCGGCCCCTGCGCCGGCGCCGACCGTCCATCCCGCCTGGATCGATATTTCCAAACCCTATCCACTGTTTGAACTGTCCGCGCCGGGTTTCGGCCGCGAGGCCACGACCTATGCGGCGCGCCGCCATGCGCCTGGCGGCGGGCGCGAGGACACGCTCACATTTGGCGAATTCGCAGGAAAAAAACCTTATCTGCGGTTCAGCGTCTATCGCCATGGCGCGGAAGAAGCAGCCAAAGCGGTCTATTTCGTCGATATGGCGCGCCGCGCCGGCGCCGCCGGAACTCAGCGTGACCGAGGCCGATCTGCCCAGGCGCTGCCGACCCGTTTCGGCATCTTCGAATCGGCGCCGCTGCAATTGTCCGGTCCGTCCGGCGCGCGGAAAAACTGCCGGGGCTTTCGCGCCGAAATCGCCCAGCCGGCGCTGACCTTTGGCGGTCTGGCCTGCGGCGCCGAGGGCGAGCCGGTGACGGCGGGCGCGCTGGCCTGCGCCATCGACCGGCTCGATCTGCTCGCCGCCGGCGAGGATCGCGCGCTCGCCGATTTCTTTGGCGCGGCGCAGGGAAAATCGGCGCGGGCCTGCGCCGAGGCGGGCAAAAGAAAATAGAGGAAATCGCTATCGCCGGTCATCGCGAGGAGATAGAATGAGCCACACGCATCAGGAGTTTTTCATGCGCCGCATTTCTCTTTTCGTCCTGGCTCTGGCCGCGTCCAGCCTGGTCGCGCCCGTCGCCGAGGCCCATCACCGCCGCCACCATCATCATGCCTATGTTTCCGGCCATGAGATCGAGGTCAAGAAGCACCGCAGCTTTCTCGAACTCCGGCAATGTCGTCCCGGTCGGCAGCCAGAATCACTATGTCACCGACAGCACCGTCTTCAATGACGGCGGTCGCGGCGGCGCGCGCCGCGACAATTCCCACGAAAACCTGCTGCCGCAGAATTTTGACGGGACCGGCTACAGCCGCCGCTGAGATTTTGGCGCAAAAAAAACGGCCGGGGCGCGCGCTCCGGCCGTTTTTCTTTGCGAGGTCAGGACAAATCAGTCCTTGGCGCGCTCGACATAGGTGTTGTCCTCGGTGAGGACGACAATGCGCGTGCCGACGCCGATATGCGGGGGCACCATGACGCGCAAGCCATTGTCCATCTTGGCGGGCTTGTAGGAGGAGGAGGCGGTCTGGCCCTTGGTCACCGGCTCGGTGTCCACGACTTCCAGGGTCACGCGGGCCGGCAGCTGAATGGCCACGGCGACGCCGTTGAAGATCGACAGGATGCATTTCATGCCTTCCTGCAGATAGGCCGACTGCTCGCCGATCACATCCTTGGGAACGATGACCTGCTCGTAATTGTCGTCGTTCATGAAGGTGAAGCCGTCGCCATCGGCATAGAGATAGCTGAAATTCATGTCCTCGACATGGGCGCGCTCGACCTGTTCGGTGGTCTTGTAGCGCACCGAGGTCTTGTTGCCGTCGGACAGGCGGCGCATGTCGATCTGCGTGGTCGGCGTGCCCTTGCCCGGGAAAAAGCTCTCGGCGCTGAGCACGACATAGAGATTGCCGTCTTCGTGCTCGATAATATTGCCCTTGCGGACGTTGCTGGCGATAATTCTCACGTCTGGCTTCCTTGCAGCGGCCCCCACAGCAGCGGTTGATGGGACGGGCCGTCGAGTCTATTGAAACTTGCGGCGCCACTAATACTCATCCCGCGCCGTAACGCCAGTATTTTGTCGCGAATCACGAGGGAAGCGGGCCCATGCGCCGCCAGAACCCGTTTTGGGGGAAGGATCATCACGCCGCGCGGCGTCCGCGCCTGCTGCAACGGGCGCGCATCATCACGGCCTTGCGCGCCTTTTTCGCGGCGCGCGATTTCATCGAGATCGAGCCTTCGGCCTTGCAGCTTTCGCCCGGCAACGAGACGCATATCGCCGGTTTCGCCACGCAATTTTCCGCGCCCGGCGCCGCGCCGCAACCTCTCTATCTGCACAGTTCGCCCGAATTCGATTGTAAAAAACTGCTGGCGGCCGGCGAAACCCGGATTTTCGCCCTAGCCCATGTGTTCCGCAATGGCGAGCGCTCGAGGCTGCATCATCCCGAATTCACCATGCTCGAATGGTATCGCGCCGGCGTCGATTATCGCGCGCTGATCGCCGATTGCGCCGGGATTTTAGGCGCGGCGGCCGAGGCGGCGGGGGTGACGGCGTTCAGCTTCGGCGGCAAAAGCCTCGATCCCTTCGCCGAGCCGGAGATTTTGAGCGTGACCGAGGCTTTTACCCGCCATGCCCAGATCGATCTCGTGGCCGTGCTGGGGGATCGCGACGCCCTGGCGGCGGAAACGGCGCGGCTGGGGATCCGTGTGGCGGCGGATGACCATTGGTCCGATCTGTTCAGCAAGATCCTGAGCGAAAAGATCGAGAAAAACCTCGGTCAGGGCCGCGCCACGGTGTTGATCGATTATCCCGCCTGCGAGGCGGCGCTGGCGCGGCCGAAACCCGACGATCCGCGCTTCGCCGAGCGCTTCGAGCTTTATGGCTGCGGCGTCGAACTGGCCAACGCCTTTGGCGAATTGACCGACGCCGAGGAGCAGCGCCGGCGGTTTGAGGCGGATATGGCGGAGCGCCGGAGGATTTATGGAGAGGCCTATCCGCTCGACGAGGATTTCCTCGACGCGCTCGCGCATCTGCCCCAGGCGAGCGGCATAGCACTCGGCCTCGACCGGCTGGCGATGCTGGCGACCGGGGCGGAGAGCATAGACCAGGTGCTCTGGGCGCCGGTGGCGCGGCCATGACGGAATCTTTTTCGCGCAGGGCGCTGACGGAGATAGACGATCTCGCGGCCGCCGGTCTGGTCAGCCCCGGCGGGCTGGAAACCTTGCGCGCGGTGGCGGCGCGCTACAGCGTCGCCATACCCGCCGAGGTCGCGCGGCTCATCGAAACGCCCGACGATCCCATCGGCCGGCAATTCGCGCCCCGCGCCGAGGAATTGATCACGCTTCCGGAGGAATTGGCCGATCCCATCGGCGACGGCGCCCATGAGGCGGTCAAGGGGCTGATCCACCGCTATCCCGACCGCGCTTTGCTGAAAATCACCAGCGTCTGCCCGGTCTATTGCCGCTTCTGCTTCCGCCGCGCCAGCGTCGGCGCCGGGAGCGCAGGCGTTCTGGACGAGGCGGCGCTGGACGCCGCCTTCGCCTATCTCGGGGAGCACAAGGAAATCTGGGAGGCGATCGTCACCGGCGGCGATCCGCTGGCGGTGTCGCCGCGCCGGCTCAGCGCGCTGTCGCGGCGTTTTTCCGCCCTCGATCACATCAAGATCCTGCGCTTTCATTCGCGCGTGCCGGCCTTGACGCCCGAGCGCGTCACGCCCGAGCTGATCGCGGCGCTGCAGGAGAGCGGCAAGACGCTCTATGTGGCGCTGCACGTCAATCATCCCAGGGAACTCGCCGCGCCGGCCCGCGCGGCCATCGCCCGGCTCGTCGATGCGGGAGTCGTGCTGGTCAGCCAGACCGTGCTGCTGCGCGGCGTCAATGACGATGTCGAGACGCTGAGCGCGCTGATGCGCGCCTTTGTCGAGCTGCGGGTCAAGCCCTATTACCTGCATCATGGCGATCTCGCGCCGGGCACGTCGCATTTTCGCCTGAGCCTCGATGAGGGCCGCGCGCTGGCGCGGCAATTGCTCGGGCGCCTCTCGGGCCTGTGCCAGCCGGTCTATGTCGTCGATATTCCCGGCGGCCATGGCAAGGCGCCGGCGGGGCCGGCGTATTTTTCCAAAGGCGAAAAACACTGGACGGTCGAAGATTGGCGTGGAATTCGCCATGATTACGCCAATTCGTTCAGGCAGGACGAAAAGCGGAGCTGAAACTCGGCTTGAAAAAGGAAATTCCCGTGACATCCAGGTTGGCCGTTTTGCTGTTGGCGCTCGCGCTCGCCGCGCCGGGACACGCCGCGGGCGCCAAGGCGCCGTCGCCGGTCGCTCCATCATCGGCCAATGCGCCGGCGCCGCGCGCGCCCGCCGCCGCGCAAAACGCCGCGCAGGGCTCTGGCTCGGCCGCGCCGGCCGATGACGCGCTGCTGACGGCGCCGGGCGATCCGCCGGCGGCGCGGCTCGACGCCGCCAAGGCGGCGCTGGACAAGATCAACGCCGGTCTGGCCAGCGAGACCGTGACCGACGCCGATCTGGTCAAATTGCGCGGCGCGGTCGATCCGATTCTCGCCCAGGTGCTGGGCGTGGCGGCGGAAGTCGCGCCGAAACAGGCGGCGATCAAGGCGCGGCTCGACCAGCTCGGGCCCGCGCCCGATCCCAAGGCCAATCCCGAGGCCGCGCCCGAAGATCCGACGGTGACCCAGGACCGCAAGGATCAGCAAAAACTTCAGGCGACATTCGACGATCTCGCCAAGCGCGCCAATCTGCTCCAGGTGCAGGCCGAGCAGGTGGCGGCGCAGATCGGCGACCGCCGCCGCACGCTTTTCGCCAATTCGGTGTTTCAGGGCGGCGCCAGCATTCTGGCGCCCAGCCTCTGGCTTGAGGTCGCGCGCGAAATGCCGCGCGACCTCGCCCAGGGGCGCCAGGTTTTCGCCGATTTCCTCAAACAGCTCGGCGAGGACTACAGCGCCGGCGAGGCCGCCTTGTTCCTCGGCCTGCTGGCGGCGACCCTGGTCGCGGCCCTCGCCGCCGGCCTGGTCGTCCGCCGCGTGATTCCCCGCGAAAAACCGCTGCGCGAGGCCAATGAGCTGCGCTTGAGCCTGGCGGCGGTGTGGAGCGGGCTGGCGGTGATCGCCATTCCCCTGGCCTGGCTTGGCGCGGTCATCCTCCTGTTCGACTGGTTTGAAGTCTCCAGCGCGCCGCTGCGGCTGTTCGGCCTGAGCCTGGTCGCCGCCGTAGTGAAACTGGCCGTGGCCGGCGCCTTGATTACCGCCATTCTCGCGCCCTATCGGCCCCTGTGGCGGCCGATCGACCTCACCGACCGCGTGGCGCGGCGGCTGGCGCAGCTGATCGTAGTTCTCGCGGCGCTGTCGGCGATCGGCAAGGTTCTGGAGGCCGGCGGGGAGATCGCCGGAGCCTCGCTGCAATCCACCGTGGCGATGCGCGGCCTTTTCGCGCTGCTGATCGGCCTGCTGCTGGCGCGCGGGCTTTATGGTCTGGTCGGCGCCTCCGGCGAGGCGCATGAGAGCGGGCGCCCGGCCAGCGTCGTCGACGAAGGCCCGTTCTGGGGGCCGATCCGCTTCCTCGCCTGGGGGGCGACCTTCGCCATCGTCGCCTCGGCCCTGGCCGGCTATATCGCGCTCTCGGCCTTTCTTGTGGGGCAATTGGCCTGGATCTCCTGTGTCGCCGGTCTGCTGTTCCTGCTGCTGAAACTGACCGACGCCGCCACCGAGCAGGCCTTCCGGCCCAATTCGCGGATCAGCCGCAATCTCACGGCGACGCTGGGCGTGGGCCGCGAAAGCCTCCAGCAGATCGGCGTGCTGCTGTCGGGCGTGACGACGCTGGCGCTTTCGGCGCTGGCGATCATGCTGGTGCTGGCGCCCTGGGGCGTGCAGTCCCATGACATGTTCGGCATGGCGCAGAGCCTGTTCTTCGGCGTCAAGGTCGGCGACGTCACCATATCCCTGTCCAGCATGATTTTCGCCCTGGTGTTCTTCGCCGTCGGCTATGGGTTGACGCGGACCATCCGCGGCTGGCTGGAAATGCGCTATCTGCCGCTGACCCAGCTCGACCAGGGCCTGCGCGACGCCATTTCCGCCAGCGTCTTCTATCTGGGCATGACGCTGTCGCTCGGCTTCGCCGCCAGCTATCTCGGCTTCAGCGTGGAAAAGCTGACCATCGTGCTTGGCGCCCTCTCCGTCGGCATCGGTCTGGGCTTGCAGGGCGTGGTCGCAAATTTCGTTTCCGGGATGATCCTGATGTGGGAGCGTTCGATCCGAGTCGGCGATCTCGTCACGGTCGGCGACCAGCAGGGCATTGTCCGCCGCATCAACATTCGCGCCACGGAGATCGAGACCCCCGACCGCGCCACCACCATCGTGCCCAATGGCAATATGGTCTCCGGCGTGGTCAAGAATTTCGTCCGCTCCGACCGCGTCGGCCGCGTCCAGATTCCCGTGCAGGCGGTCTGGGAGGCCGATCCCGAACAGGTCCGGCAGATTTTGATCGATACGGCGAAATCCCACGAGGAAGTGGTCGGCATTCCCGCGCCGGCGGCCTTGTTCACCGCCTTTGGCGAAAAGACCCTGGCCTTCGATCTCGTCTGTTTCGTCGAGGATGTCGAACGCGCGGCGCGGGTGAAAAGCGATCTGCATTTCGCCATTTTCCGGGCTTTCGCCGAGGCCGGAATCAAGATGGTCCCGCCGAATTCCTCCATGGCGCTGGATGTCTCGGCGCTGGAGCCCCTGTTCCGCCGCCTGCCGCCGGCGGATGAAGGACAAAATTAATTTTTGCGGACCAAGTCTCCTTTAGCGGACCAAGTCTCCTTTAGCGGGTCAAGTCTCCCTCTTCTGAACTGGAATCACCCATGCCGAATTTCTGTGCGCGCCTCTGTCTGGCGGCGGTCTGTCTCGGCCTCGCCGGCTGCGGCGTGGAGACTTTCCCCGAGCGCTCGGCGTCGAGCGGGCCGAGTTTCTACGACAATATGGCCGAGCCGGGCGCGCGGATCGACGCGCGCGGCGCGGCGGAGATGATTTCGCTCTATCGCGGCAATCACGGGCTGGAGGCGCTGGCCGTCGAT
>CAWDOR010000020.1:0-42970 GCA_963804045.1 uncultured Alphaproteobacteria bacterium
TAATGACTGATTGCTTAAAACGCCGCGCCCAGCCAGGACAGCCTGCGCGACGAGGACCGCGCCCCCGCCTGGCGCTCGCGCGAACTCCGCAAGGGCGCGTAAACCGATTGGCGACGCTGAAAACAAAAAAGCCCCGGAGCTTGGCTCCGGGGCTTTTTATTGGCGAAACGCCAATTATTTGGCGGCGCGGGTGCGGCGGCGCTGCTGGCCGAGGCCCATCTGCTTGGCCAGGTGCGAACGCGCCTTGGCGTAATTGGGGGCGACCATCGGATAATCCGCGCCAAGACCCCATTTTTCGCGATAGTCTTCCGGCGACATATTGTACTGCGTGCGCAGATGGCGCTTCAGAGACTTGAACTGCTTGCCGTCTTCCAGGCAGATGATGAAGTCGTTGGTGATCGACTTTTTCACCGGCACGGCCGGCTTGGGCGCCTCGGCGACGACCGGGGCGACGCCGCTGGTCACGCGCAGCAAAGCCGAATGGACGTCGCTGATCAGCCCGGGAAGGTCGGAGGCCGGGACGGAATTGTTGCTGACATAGGCGGAGACGATATCGGCCGCCAATTCGATATAGTTGTTTGTGTTCGCGTCGCTCATTGCTTTCCAGCTTTCCTTGGGACGGTTGGAGTTTATTCCAAGTCAAAACCGCTTGGTCATAGCCGCAAGAACGCCGCAGGCCGCCAATACGATACGTGGACCCTTCGAATATCGCCCGACATTTTCTCAATAGAGCAAGATCACCAATTTCGCAATATCGATCTTTCGGTAATCGGCCAAATTATTTCCCCTTTTGTTGGCGTGAGGCAAAGGACCACAGTTTTAAACGGAACGACCCAAATAATTCGGCGCATTCGCCTGTTTCCCAAAGCCTTGGGCGCAACGATAACTGCGCGTCCAAGCAGCGATCCGCGCAGCAAACGCAGGCCGGGAACAGATTAAAATATTCGCGCGGCAAGTTGTGGCAACAGCCAAAGCTCAACCGCGGCGTCCTTTTGGCGAATCGGCCGAATCGCGCCATTGTCGCCGCGAAAACCTCAAGCGCGCCAAGAGTTCTCATCATGCCGTCCTTTGATCGAAGCCGGAAACTCACGCCGCCGCGCGCGGAAAAACGACCCCGCGCCCAGGTTTTTCATGGCGAGACCCTGATCGACGATTACGCCTGGCTGCGCGCCGAAAACTGGCGCGAGGCGCTCAAGGACCCGACCGCCCTGCCCCAGGACATTCGCGCCCTGCTCGAAGCGGAAAACGCCTATGCCGAGCAGGTTCTGGCGCCGCTGGCCGAATTGGCCGAAACCATTGAAGAAGAACTGAGCGGCCGCATCGACGAAACCGACGCCGACCCGCCGGCGCGCGACGGCGACTGGCTTTATTATCGCCGCTATCGCGAACAGGGCCAGCACGAGCTGGTCTGCCGACGCCCGGCGGCGGGCGGCGAGGAAATCCTCTTGCTCGACGGCGACGCCCAGGCCGAGGGCAAGGAGTATTTTCAGCTCCACGAGGCGATTCATTCGCCGGATCACGCCAAGCTGGCCTGGAGCCGCGACGAGCGCGGTTCGGAATTGCATCTGATTTCCTGGCGCGACCTCGCCAGCGGCGCGGACGGCGCCGACATCGTCGAAAACACCGACGGAACCATCGTCTGGACCCGCGACTCTCAAGCCTTCCTCTATACGCGGATGGATGAGAATTTCCGCACGGCGCAAGTCCTCCTGCATCGTCTCGGGACCGAACCCGGCGAAGATGTTCTGGTCTTCGAGGAAAAGGACCCCGCCTGGTTCGTCAGCCTGCGCGGCGCGCGCTCGCGGCGTCACGCGATCGTCGCGGTCAGCGATCACGATTGCGCCGAGAGTTGGCTGATCGATCTGGAAAGGCCCGCCGCCGCGCCGCGCCTGATCGAAAAGCGCCAGCCCGGCCTGCGCTACGATATCGAGCCCGGTCTGGACCGGCTCTACATGCGCACCAACGCCGGGGGCGCCCTGGACTTCAAGATTTTAAGTATAGGACTGAACGAATTGGGTCGAAACGACTGGCGCGAGGAGGTCCCGCACCGGCCGGGCCGCTCGATTTTCAACGCCACGGTCTTCGCCAATCATCTGGTCTGGCTGGAGCGCCAGGATTGCCGCCCCCGCGCTTTCGCGCGCCGCCATGGCGGCGCGGAATTCGCGCTGGATTTCGACGCGCCCTGTTTTCACCTGCGGCTGGAGCGCAATTTCGACTTTGCCGAACCGATCCTGCGCCTGACCTATTCCACGCCCGTCGAACCCGACGCCACCTATGACATCGATCTGGCGCGGGGCGAAAAGACGCTGGTCAAGCGCCAAAACATCCCCTCCGGCCACGACCCCAGCCTTTACCAGACGCGGCTCGACTGGGCCGTCGCCGAGGACGGCGAGAAAATTCCGCTGGCGCTCGCCTGGCGCAAGGACCGCGCCCCCGGCCCCGGCCCGGTCCTGCTCTATGGCTATGGCGCCTATGGCGCGGCGCTGCCCGACCGTTTCGACGAAAATATCTTCAGCCTGCTCGATCGCGGCTTCGTTTACGCCACAGCCCATGTGCGCGGCGGCGGCGAAATGGGCGAAGGCTGGAAAGAGGCTGGCAAACTCTTCAACAAGCCCAACACTTTTCGGGATTTCATCGCCTGCGCCCGCCATCTGCTGGTTGTCGGGCTCGCCGCGCCGGGAAAAATCGTCGCCGAGGGCGGCAGCGCCGGCGGCATGCTGATGGGCGCCGTCGCCAATCTCGCCCCGGAGCTGTTCGCCGGGATTATCGCCGAAGTGCCCTTTGTCGATGTGCTCAACACCATGTCTGACGGCTCATTGCCGCTGACGCCGCCGGAATGGCGGGAATGGGGCAATCCCATCGCCGATCGCGCCGCTTTCGACCTGATCCGCTCCTATTCGCCCTATGAAAACGTCCGGGCGCAAGCCTATCCGCCGCTGCTGATCGAAGCGGGGCTGACCGATCCGCGCGTGACCTATTGGGAGCCGGCGAAATGGGCGCAAAAGCTGCGCGCCACCATGACGGCCGGCGGACCAGTGCTGCTCAAGACCAATATGGAGGCCGGCCACGGCGGCGCCGCCGGCCGTTACGACGAATTGGAGGAAGTCGCCTGGCGCTACGCCTTCGCCGTCGAGGCGGTCAAAAACTAAGCTTCCGGGCCGCCCTCGATGAAGCGCTTCAATTCCTCGATATTGGCGAAGCGATAGACGCCGTGGGCGCTCGACGCCTCGATGGAGCCGTCCGCGTACATGGTGTAATGCGCGCCATTGGCCTCGTAATGGCCAATCACTTCCGTCTTGGGCCTGTCCGCTTCGCTCAGGCCGAATTCCCGGGCGAGATCCTCGTCCGCCTCGGCTGCGGGAAATTCGGCGCCATGGCGCTCGACATGTTCGACGTGCGGTTCGGCTTGCGGTTCGGCGTGCGGCGCCGCCCGCCATGCGTCCGACTGCTCGGCCCGCACCGCCTCGCTGGCTTCGCCGGCAATGGCCTTGTCGAGCCATTCGTCCAGATTTGGCCCGGGTTGCGCCGGCTCCGGCGACGGTTCGGGTGCGGGCTCAGGCGACGGCTCGGGTTGCGCGCGACGACGCATCCAGCCCAGCGGCGCCGGCTTTTCCTCCGGGGCGGGCTCAGGCTCGACGATATCCGCCGCGAAAGGCAGAACCGGGCGGCGCGACGGCGCCTCGGCTTCGGCGACAGCTTCGGCCCCAGGAGTCCATTCGACCGGTTGCGGGTTCAATTCGCTCGGCGGCGCGAAGGGCGCGACCGGCGGCAGTTTTTCTTCCAAAACCTGCGGCGCGGAGGGTGGTTCGGCCAATTCCTCCGCCGGCGCGACCGCCTCGTCCAAAACCGCATCCTTGAGGGCGTCGCCATGGCTCCGGCCCTTGGCGAGGAACAAGGCGACCTTGCCGACATCGGCGGAAATCGCACGCAATTCGCGCAGGACAAAGCCCAGAGCGACCATAAGCAGGCCAACGCCAGAGGCGATAAAGCCCGAGACCAGTTCCGGCGGGCCGCGATCGACATTGATATAGGCGTAGCCCGAGGCGGCGAGCCAAAGTCCCATCAGGAACAAAAACAGGCCGACGGCGATCAGGGTGCGGTCAACTCTCACGCGTGTTTGCGCCTTTCCAGACGAGAAACCTTGTTCATTTGCGCATTAAAAACCAAATTTATTAAATTCGACTCTACGTCCGCCGTCAATTTAGGCGCCGTCGTTCTTGCCTCGCCCCCTTTGGCTGCTTACCTTGAAGCGGCGACCCTCCCGGGCCGCGCGGACGCTTTTTCGGGCTGTCCCATCCCATTCAGGAGCATCAAATGTCCTTCGTTCTCGATCCGCTGCCCTACGCCCATGATGCGTTGGCGCCCTTTATGTCCGCGGAAACTCTGGAGTTTCACCATGACAAGCACCATGCGGCCTATGTGACCAACGCCAATAATCTCATCAAGGGCACCGAATGGGAAGGCAAGTCCATGGAGGAGGTCATCAAGAGCTCCCATGGCAAGAACCCCGGCGTTTTCAACAATGTCGCCCAGATCTACAATCACGCCGAATTCTGGAAATATCTGAAGCCCGCCGGCGGCGGCAAGGTTCCCGGCAAGGTGGAAAAGGCCCTGGTCGGGGCGTTCGGCTCGGTGGAAAAGGCCCTGGAAGACCTGGCCCAGGCCGGCGTCACCCAATTCGGCTCGGGCTGGGCCTGGCTGGCGGTCAAGGACGGCAAGGTCGATGTCTCCAAGACCCCCAATGCCGAAAACCCCTTGATTCACGGCGCTTCGCCGATCCTGACGGTCGATGTCTGGGAACACGCCTATTACATCGACTATCGCAACCGCCGCCCCGATTTCATCAAGACCGTGCTCGCCAATCTGGTGAACTGGGAATATGTCGAAGCCCAGTTTGAAAAGGCCATCGGCTGATTTTTTGACGATCCCGGGCCGCCCGCGAACGGGCGGCCCCAAATTTCAAGGCGTTTATCGAGGACGGGCGCGCCCCGCGGCGCGGCGCAGGGCATGGCCGAGGCCAAAGCCAATCGCCGTCAAAGCCAGCAACACCGCCAGCTCGAAGGTGAAATTGCCGAGCGCCGAGACGGATTTGCCCGTCCCGGTGGCGTGAGCGTAAAATCGCGCGGCAAAAGTCGCCAGGGCGATCACCGGCGCCGTCAGCCATAGCGACGGCCAGGCCCTTGCGCCAAACAACAGGCCGAAGCCCAACGCCAGCTCCGCCAGACCATCGCCAAAATGGGCGCCGGCGGCGAAAATCATCAGCATCAGGAAGCGAAAGCCTACGACCACGGCAATTCTCCCGCCTTTGTCGAAAATGTTTGCGTTTCGAGTCGCGCCTTATGTATGAAGGCCGCTGCCGCCTTTAAACAGAGAAAAAACATGCCCGAGGTGATTTTCAACGGTCCCGCCGGTCGGCTGGAAGGTCGTTTCCATCCGTCCAAGCAGCGCGGCGCGCCGCTTGCGATCATATTGCATCCCCACCCGCAATTCGGCGGGACGATGAACAATCAGATCGTCTATCAGCTGTATTACGCCTTCGCCGAGCGCGGCTTTTCCGTTTTGCGCTTCAATTTTCGCGGCGTCGGCCGCTCGCAGGGCGCCTTCGACCATGGCCAGGGCGAACTTTCCGACGCCGCCAGCGCGCTCGACTGGGCGCAGGCGGTGAGCCCCGAGGCCCGCTCCTGCTGGATCGCCGGCGTTTCCTTCGGCTCCTGGATCGGCATGCAATTGCTGATGCGCCGCCCGGAAATCGAAGGCTTCGTCTCCATCGCCCCGCCGGCCAATCGTTTCGACTTCACCTTCCTGGCGCCCTGCCCCTCCTCCGGCCTGTTCGTCCATGGCGACCAGGATCGCGTCGCTCCGGTCAAGGAAGTCACTGGCGTCATTGAAAAACTCAAGACGCAGAAGGGCATAGCCATCGAACATGCGGTCATCGAGGGCGCCAACCACTTCTTCGAAAACCGCGTCGACGAATTGATGGTCGCCGTCGGCGAATATCTCGACAAGCGCCTCGGCAATCCCCCGCGCATCGAGATCGCCTCGCGGACGGACTGAGATTTGGACTCCGGCGGAAACGCCGGAGTTTTTTTATCGCCGGCCGCTCACCACATATCCAGCGCCACGCGCGCCTCGTCGGACATGCGACTCTGGTCCCAGGGCGGCTCGAACACCATTTTGACCTCGACGCCGGCGACGCCCGGCACCGCTGTGACGGCATTCTCGACCCAAACAGGCATTTCGCCGGCGACCGGACAGCCCGGCGCGGTCAGGGTCATGTCAATTTTGACAAAATGGCTATCGTCGATCTCGACACGGTAGATCAACCCCAACTCGTAAATATCGGCTGGGATTTCAGGATCATAGACGGTTTTCAGCGCGGCGACGATGGCCTCGGTGAGCTGATCGAATTCCTCGGGACGCAAATCCTGCGAGGCGGCGATCGCCGGGCGATTGGGCTGGACTTCGGTCTGGTCGGTCATGCGCGAAATTCCTCAGGCGAACAGCGAGGCTGCGCGGGTCAGGGCGGCGACCAGCGCATCCACGTCCTCGCGCGTGTTGTAAAGGGCGAAAGAGGCCCGGCAAGTCGAGGTGACGCCGAAACGCGCCAACAGCGGCTGTGCACAATGCGTGCCGGCGCGCACCGCAACGCCGGACCGGTCGATCACCGTGGCGACGTCATGGGCGTGGGCGCCCTTCATCTCAAAGGAGAACAGCGCGCCCTTGTCCGGCGCGTCGCCGATCAGCCGCAGGAAGGACAGTTCGCCGAGGCGCGCCCGCGCGTAAGCCGCAAGCTCCGCCTCATGGGCGTGAATGGCGGCGCGCCCCAGATTTTCCATATAGTCGAGCGCCGCGCCCAGACCGATGGCCTCTACGATGGGCGGGGTGCCCGCCTCAAATTTCTGGGGCGGAACGCCGTAAGTGACCGTGTCGCAGGTAACGGTCTCGATCATTTCGCCGCCGCCGGCAAAGGGCGGCAGTTTTGCGAGCCATTCCTTCTTGCCGTAGAGCGCGCCGATGCCGGTCGGGCCGTAGAGCTTGTGTCCCGTGACCACGTAGAAATCGACATCGAGATCGCGCACGTCGACATGGCAATGCACCGCGCCCTGCGAGCCGTCGATCAGCACCGGGATGCCGCGCGCATGAGCGAGACGGACGATCTCCTTCACCGGCGTCACCGTGCCCAGGACGTTGGACATATGGGTGATCGCGACGATTTTGGTCCGGTCGCTCAACGCGGCTTCGAATTTCTCCAGCGAGAAGGCGCCGTCATCCTCGACATCGACCCATTTCAGCACGGCGCCCTTGCGCTCGCGCAGAAAATGCCAGGGCACAATATTGGAGTGATGCTCCATGATCGACAGCACGATCTCGTCGCCGGCGCCAATATGGGCGAGGCCGAACGAGGACGCCACGAGATTGAGCGCCTCGGTGGCGCCGCGGGTAAAAATGATTTCTTCGGTCGAGCCGGCGTTGAGAAAGGCGCGCATTTTCTCGCGCGCCGCCTCGAAAGCGTCGGTGGCGGCGTTGGCGAGATAATGCAGACCGCGATGAACATTGGAATATTCGTGCTCGAACACCTGAGTCACGCGCTCGATAACCTGACGCGGCTTTTGCGCCGAGGCCGCATTGTCGAGATAGACCAGCGGCTTGCCATAGGGCTTTTCGGCGAGAATGGGGAAATCCGCGCGGATTTTTTCGACGTCGTAGATCGGCTTCATCACGTTCATGCCGCGCCTCCGCCCAGCAGGCGCGACAGATCGCTTTTCAGCAGATCGCGCAATGTCTCACTCTCAACCGTATCGAAAATCTCGGCCGCGAAAGCCTCGATCAAGATTTTTTCGGCCTCGGCGCGAGGGATGCCACGCGCCTCCATGTAGAAAAGCTGTTGCGGATCGAGCTTGGCCACCGCCGCGCCGTGTCCGCAGGCGACATCGTCGGCGAAAATCTCCAGCTCCGGCTTGGCCGAGAGCGAGGCGTCGTCGGAAAGCAGCAGACCCCGGCACAGCATTTTGCCATCGGTTTTTTGCGCATGCGGCGGCGCCGTGATCTTGCCCTGGAACACGCCATTGGCGCGGTCGTCCAGAACATATTTGAAAGTTTCTCGGCTCAGGCCATGCGGCGCGTCATGGCGCACCACCAGCGTCGTGTCGGACTGCTCAACGCCACGCAAAACCGTGGCGCCGGCGAGATGGAGCTCCGCGCCCTCGCCAGCCAGGGAAACGAAATATTGCCGGCGCAGGAAGGGCGTTTGCGCGATCAGCGAAACCGCCCGCAGTTTTGAACGCGCGGCGAGCGTGGCGACGACAGTCTGGACGTCCACGCCGGCGCCGCCGATGCTTCGGCAAGCGTAATCGAGCTGCGCTTCTTCACCTAAAGCGATGAACAGCGCGCTGTCGCCAAAGCCGGCGGCGCCTTCGTCGCGGGTTTCGATCACGCTGGCCCGGGCGCCCGCCGCGAGGCGGATCAGGCTGCGGCCAAAGCGGCTGCGGTCGCCCTGCGCGCCGGACAAAGCGAGGATTTCTATGGCGCGGTCGAACCGCGCGCCGGGCGCTATGTCCAATACAAAACCGCCGCGCGACAGACCTTCGTTGAGATCGAGCAGCGCGTCCTCGCCCAGCCCAGTGAAATCATCCCCGCCGGCGCTGACGATGTCGACACCGGGGATTTGCGAAAAATCATCCGACAATTCCGCGACGTAAAAACCGTCGACGATGACGATTTTCAGCCTGTCGGACGCAACAAGTCTCGCGCGCAAAAAATCGAGCGAAGCGGCGTCGGGCGCGCCGGCGATTTCCGGCGCCACCCGCAATTTCGCGCGCAGATCGGAATAATGCCAGCTCTCGACGCGGCGATTGGGCAGGCCGGCGCAGGCGAAATTTTCGCGGGCTTCCGGCGCCGTGTTTTCCGGCCAGGCGGCAAGAAATTCCTGCTCGGCGGCGGTGGGGGAAAAGCTCATGCCGCCGCGCCTTCGACATAATCGGCATAGCCGCTTTTTTCCAGCTCCAGCGCCAAATCCGGCCCGCCGCTCTTGATGATCCGCCCCTTGGACATGATGTGGACGACATCGGGCGCGATATAGTCGAGCAGGCGTTGGTAATGGGTGATGACCAGCAGTCCCCGCTCGGGCGAACGCAAGGCGTTGACGCCCTCGGCGCAGACCCGCAGCGCGTCGATATCGAGGCCGGAATCCATTTCGTCGAGAATGGCGAAGCTCGGCTCCAGCAGCGCCATTTGCAGGATTTCCATGCGCTTCTTCTCACCGCCGGAAAAGCCGAGATTTACCGGGCGCTTGAGCATGTCCTGGGGGATGTTCAACTTGTCGGCGGCGGCGCGGACCTTTTTCATGAATTCAGGAATCGGCAGTTCCGCCTCGCCCCGCGCGCGGCGCTGCGCATTGAGCGCGGCCTTCAAAAAGGTCATGGTGGCGACGCCCGGTATTTCCAGCGGATATTGGAACACGAGAAACAGCCCGAGCGCGGCGCGCTGCGCGGCGCTCTTGTCGAGCAGATCGACACCGTCGAGTTTTATGGAGCCCTCGAGCACCTCATAATCGGCGCGCCCGGCGATGACATAAGACAGCGTCGATTTGCCCGAGCCATTCGGTCCCATGATGGCCGCGACCTGACCGTCCTCGACTTTTAACGTGAGGCCGTCGAGGATTTTCTTGCCGGCGACGGCGACGTGGAGATTTTCGATTTCAAGCATTTTTGCGAACCTTGTCAGCCGACGCTGCCTTCGAGCGAAATGGCGATCAATTTCTGCGCCTCTACGGCGAACTCCATCGGCAATTGCTGAAGGACGTCGCGCACAAAACCGTTGACGATCAAGGCTGTCGCCTCTTCCGCCTCCAGCCCGCGCTGCATGCAGTAGAACAGTTGATCGTCGGAGATTTTCGAGGTGGTGGCCTCATGCTCGAACAGCGCCGTCGAATTTTTCGCCTCTATATAGGGCACGGTATGGGCGCCGCATTGATTGCCGATCAGCAACGAGTTGCAGTTCGTAAAGTTGCGCGCGTTTTCCGCCTTGCGATGGGCGAAAACCTGGCCGCGATAGGTGTTCTGCGAAGCGCCCGCCGAAATGCCCTTGGAGATGATCCGGCTTGAGGTGTTCTTGCCGAGATGCAGCATTTTCGTGCCGGAATCGACCTGCTGATGGCCGTTGGAAATGGCGATCGAATAGAATTCGCCACGCGAAAAATCGCCGCGCAGGATGCAGGAGGGATATTTCCAGGTGATCGCCGAGCCCGTCTCGACCTGGGTCCAGGAAATCTTCGAGTTTTTCCCGCGGCAATCGCCGCGCTTGGTGACGAAATTATAGATGCCGCCGCGCCCCTCGGCGTCGCCGGGATACCAGTTCTGCACCGTGGAATATTTAATCTCGGCGTCATCGAGCGCGATCAGTTCGACCACGGCGGCGTGCAACTGGTTCTCGTCGCGCTTGGGCGCCGTGCAACCCTCGAGATAGGAGACGTAAGAGCCGGCGTCGGCGATGATCAGCGTGCGCTCGAACTGGCCGGTGTTCTGCTCGTTGATGCGGAAATAGGTCGACAGCTCCATCGGGCAGCGCACGCCCGGCGGGATGTAGACAAAGGAGCCATCGGAAAACACCGCCGAATTCAGCGTGGCGAAATAATTATCGGTGACCGGCACCACCGATCCCAGATATTTCTTCACCAGTTCCGGATGGCTGTGAACGGCTTCCGAAATCGGGCAGAAGATCACCCCCGCCTTGCCCAGCTCTTCCTTGAAAGTCGTGACCACCGAGACCGAGTCGAACACAGCGTCCACGGCGACGCGGCGCTCTTGCACGCCCGCGAGAATTTCCTGTTCGCCCAGGGGAATGCCCAGCTTGGCATAGGTGCGCAACAGCTCGGGATCGACCTCGTCGAGCGTGCGCGGCCCCGCCGTGCCCTTGGGCGCCGAATAATAATAGAGATCCTGATAATCGATCCTGGGATGATGGACCCGCGCCCAATTGGGCTCTTCCATGGTCAGCCAGCGCCGATAGGCGTCGAGCCGCCATTGCGTCAGCCAATCCGGCTCGCCCTTGCGCGCGGAAATGAAGCGGACGATGTCCTCGTTCAGCCCCTTGGGGGCCTTGTCCGATTCGATATCGGTGGTGAAACCATATTTATAGGCGTCGACGTCGAGCGTCTTCACCGTGTCGACCGTCTGCTGGACCGCCGCCATTCTCTGCTCCTCACCTAACGCGGGTTCAAGGCCCGCTGGTTGAGTTTATATAGGGTTGGAAACGTCGCCGGTCAGGACCGGTTCCGCATCCGCTGTCTCACTCTAGCCAAAATTTCCAGAAAAGCCACGCCCTGCTGCTCAAAATTTGACCAGCCGAGCGAGATTCGCAGCGCGCATCGCGCGATGTCCGGCGCGACGCCCATGGCGGCCAGCACGGCGGAGGCCGCCACCTTGCCCGAGGAACAGGCCGAACCCGAGGAAAGCGCCACGCCCTCGACATCCAGCGCCGCGACCATCGTTTCCGCCGCCAGCCCCGGCAAAGCGAAAGCCAGGGTATTGGCGAGCCGGGCGCCTTTTCCGCGAAAATCACGGCTTCCGGAGCCAAATCGCGCAAACCGGCCTCGATCCGATCGCGCATCGCCCGGAGCCGCGTCATTTCCTCGTCGCCGCCGGCCAAAACCGCCTCGACCGCCGCGCCGAAACCGGCGATCGCCGAAACATTTTCCGTGCCGCCGCGATGGCCGCGCTCCTGCCCGCCGCCGCGAATGCGCGGCGTTTTCGGCATGACCGCGCGGCGCGCAAAAATCGCCGCGCCGACGCCCTTGGGCCCACCGATCTTGTGGCTGGAGACAAGAATGACGTCGGCGCCGGTGGCGGCGAAACTGCAATCCACGCGACCGAAGGCCTGCACCGCGTCGCAGACGACGAGGCCCCCGGCGTCGTGGACCAGCGCCGCGGCCTCGGCGACCGGCTGAATCGCCCCGGTCTCGTTATTGGCGGCCTGGAGCGCCAGCATAGGCGTCCCCCGCCCCGCCAATTTGGCGCCGAGATCGTCGAGATCGAGCCGTCCGTCTTGCGTGAGCGCCACCGGCGCCACCGCCTCGGGCGAAAAACCATGGCCGGCGGTCACGCAAGGGTGTTCGCCGCCGCCGATCAGCAGGTTTTCGCAATGCATCCCCGCCAGCGCCGGCCTCAAGACCATATTGGCGGCCTCGGTGGCGCCTGAGGCGAACACCACCACTTCCGGCTTGACGCCGAAGTGACGCGCCAGGGTCATGCGCGCCTTTTCGATCAGGCCGCGCGCCGCCCGCCCCTCGGCATGGACCGAGGAGGCGTTGCCGGCGTCCAACGTCGCGAGCAAGGCCGCGCGCGCGGCGGGCCGCAGCGGCGAAGTGGCGTTATGGTCGAAATAAATGCGCTCCATCGGCAAAAGCTCCACGCAACCCTGCCATATTGATTAAACTCGTCGGCGTACAGACGGATTCGCAAAATGACGCATGGTGAGAACCTCGACCCCCAGGATTGGGATGCGTTTCGCCGCCTGAGCCATCAGGCGCTCGACGCCGCGCTCGACGATCTCATGGGCCTGCGCGCGAAAAAGGTCTGGCGGGAAGTCCCGGCCAAATGTCTCGCGCGGCTTGACGACGCCGCGCCTGACGAAGGCGTCGGATTGGAAAGGCTTCTGACCGAATTCTCCGAAAACATCGCCCCCTATGGCGTCGGCAATCGCCATCCCAGCTTTTTCGGCTGGGCGCATGGCGCGGGGACGCCGCTCGGCATGATCGCCGAAATGCTTTCGGCCTCGCTCAATCTCAATTGCGGCGGCCGCAACCATATTGGCGTCGCGTTGGAGAAAAAAATCGCCGCGGCCATGGCGCGGCGTTTCGGCTTTCCGCCGAGCGCCTCCGGCCTTCTGGTCACCGGCGCCTCCCAGGCGAATTTTCTTGGGCTTTTGATCGCCCGCCACGCGGCGGCGCCTGGCGCGCGCGACAGCGGCGTGGCGGACGCCCGGCTTTGCGGCTATGCGTCGAGCGAGGCCCATGGCTGCGTCGCCCAGGCCTTCGACCTCGCCGGGCTGGGGCGAAGCGCGTTGCGGCAAATCCCCTGCGACGACGATGGCCGCATAAGGCTCGATCTGCTGCGCGACGCGATAGCGACCGACCGCGAGGCCGGCCTGAAACCCTTCCTGCTGGTGGGTTCGGCGGGCACGGTGAATTTCGGCGCCTTCGATCCGCTCGACGCCCTGGCCGATATGGCGGCGCGGGAAAAACTCTGGCTGCATGTCGATGGCGCCTTTGGCGCGCTGACGGTTTTTTCGGAAAAGCTGAAACCCCTGACCCAGGGCCTGTCGCGCGCGGATTCGCTGGCTTTCGATTTTCACAAATGGGCGCATGTTCCCTATGACGCCGGCTTCATCCTGACCCGCGACGGCGCGGCGCAGCGCGCGGCTTTCTCCGCGCCGGCCGCCTATCTGAGCCGCACCGGGCATGGCCTGGCCAAGGGCGAAACCTGGCCTTGCGATCTCGGCCCCGATCTTTCCCGGGGCTTTCGCGCGCTCAAAGTTTGGATGAGCCTGCGCGGATTCGGCCTGCGCGCGCTGGGCGAGAGCATGGAGCGCAATTGCGCCGCCGCGCGCTACCTGGCGCGGCGCGTCGAGCGTTCCGAGTTTTTTGCGCTGGCGGCGCCGGTTCCGCTGAATATCGTCTGCTTCAGGCTGAAGCGCGGCGGCGACGAGGATAATATCCGACTGGTCGAGGCTTTGCAGATCGACGGCGTCGCCGCGCCATCATTGACACGGCTCGACGGGCGGATCGCGATCCGCTGCGCCATATTCAATCACCGCACCGGGCTTGGCGATGTCGAGGCCTTGCTGGCGGAAGCCGAGAAGCGCGCCCGCGTCAGTTGAAACCGGAGAGGAAACTCATCAGGAAATGCGCGTCGCCCGTCGCCAGCATCCAGGCCACACAGATGCAAAAGGCGAGCACGGAGGTCGTGCCGAGCACGCGCCCGAAAAACTTCAGCGATTCCGCTGACCTGTCGAGCTTGCCGAGCGATCGTGTCTGATCTTCGAAGCGGAACGCGGGGCGACCCATTTTCTCCTCCAATCCATGAACCGCCGGCGCCAAAAGCGCGGCTTCAGGTTCAGGATTCAACCCGGAGAAAATAACAACCTCTGGTTTCATTTCCCTTAAGGGTTGCATAAAAGATTGAATAAACGCCCTCTTAGGTTGCGCTCTCGCCGCCCGTCGCGCCTCGGACATATCGCACAATTCCAGCGACTTCCCGTAACCATTGAAACAAAAGTGTTTTTTTTGGTCCTACACGCTTTCGATCCGGCGCCCGACGGCGGTGCGGTCCTGCCAGCCGCAACGCGCCAGTTCGGGGTCGAGATGTTCCTCCTCGGGCCAGCCGAGGCAGAGATAGGCGATGAATTTATAGCTGTCCGGAGCGCCGAGGCTCGCCTGGACCCGGGCGGGGTCGAGGATCGACACCCAGCCGAGGCCCAGCCCAGCGGCGCGGGCGGCGAGCCAGAGATGCGAGATCATGCCGACGACGGAATAATCCAGCGCCTCCGGCATGGTGCGGCTGCCCAGGCCATGGCCCTGCGACGTGGCCCGGTCGCAGAACAGGGCCAGCTGCACGGGCGCGGCGTCGATGCCCTCAAGTTTCAGCCGCGCATAGATCGCGGCGCGTTCGCTGTTCTGATCCGCCAGCGCCGCGGCGTTGCAGGCGAGGAAATTCTCGCGGATTGCCGCGCGCTTTTCCTGGCTGTCGACGCGAAAAAATCGCCAGGGCTGGCTGTTGCCGACCGAGGGCGCCAGTTGCGCCAGATCGAACAGGCCATCGAGCACAGCCTCGTCAATCGGGTTGCGGCGAAAGCGCCGGACATCGCGCCGCCAGGCGAAAAGCTCGGCCAGTTGGCTACGAAATTTTTGATCGAAAGTCGGACCGTCGCTCATGGCGCCTCCGCGATGCAATGGAAGAAACTACCGGTGACGCGCCCGCGCCGCGAGCCGGTCGGCGCGGGCGCGGCGCCATAGGCGTCGGCGGCGAAAGCGAAAGGCGCGTCCGCGCCCGGCGCGACAATGGTCGCATAGTGAAACTCATGGCCGCGCAGCCGCGCGCCCTTGCGTCCCAAGGCGCAATTTTCCGCCAAAACCGCGTCGCGATAGCCGAGAGTCATCTTGCGCTTGGCGAAGGAGGTCCGCACAGAAAGCAGCCCCGCCATGGCGTGCGCCTCGCCTTGCGCGTCAACCAGGACTTCGCCCAGGACCATATAGCCGCCGCACTCGCCGTGAACCGGTTTTTGCGCCGCGAAGGCGCGCAAACCCTCCAGAAATCTTTGCGCGCGCGCCAAAACGCCGGCGTGCAATTCCGGATAGCCGCCCGGCAGCCAAACGCAATCGGCCCGGGCCTCGGGCGCCTCGTCGGCGAGCGGCGAAAAAAAGCTGATTTCCGCGCCTTGCGCGCGCCATCCGGTGAGCAGATGCGGATAGAGAAAGGAAAAAGCCGCATCACGGGCGATGGCGATTTTTTGGGCCGGCGGCGGCAGCGCCACGGTGGGCGAGGCCTCGAACGCCAGCGGCGCGGCGCAGGCGAGGAGCGCGTCGAGATCGACATTTTTTTCGACGAAATCCGCCAGAGACTCGATATGGCGCTCCAGCGCGGGAATTTCGCCAGCCTGGACCAGACCGAGATGGCGCTCGGGCAGAGTGAGCGTCTTGTCGCGCGGCAGGGCGCCGACCATGTTGAGACCCGCCGCCTCGACCCCGGCGCGCACCAGCGTCAGATGGCGCGGGGAGGCGATGTTGTTGACAACCACGCCGGCGATTTTCACGCGAGGGTCGAAACGCGCAAACCCCAGAGCGGCCGCGCCGGCCGATTGCGCCTGTCCCGAAGCGTCGAGCGCCAGAACCACCGGCAGGCCCAGGGCCGCGGCGACATCTGCGGAGGCGCCGCTGCGCCCCGGTTCGGCGGGAACGCCGTCGAACAGGCCCATCGAGGCCTCGCCGATCAGCAGATCGGCGCCCGCCGCCGCCTCGCCGGCCAGCGCGGCCAGCAGCGCGGGCGTCATCGCCCAGCTGTCGAGATTGAAACTGTCTCGTCCCACGGCGGCGCGATGAAAGGCCGGATCGATATAATCCGGCCCGGATTTGACCGCGCCAATCGTCAAGCCGCGCCGCCGCAAGGCGCGCATGAGGCCGAGGGTCAATGTGGTCTTGCCGGAGCCGGAACGCGGCGCCGCGATCATGAGGCCGCGCGCCATCAGCAAAAATCCTTTGGCGCGGCTCGCTCGGCGCGGTAGCAAGAGGCATGGACAGCGACGGGAGCATTTTGCGGAAAGGCTGGACCACGGGCGCCTGCGCGGCGGCCGCGGCGCGCGCCGCTTTCGCCGCGCTGTGCGGCGCGGATTTTCCCGATCCGGTGACCATCGAATTGCCCGGCGGTCAGACCCCGGCCTTCGCCCTGGCGCTGACCGAGCGCGGCGACAATTTTTGCCGCGCCGGCGTGGTCAAGGACGCGGGCGACGATCCCGACGTCACCCATGGCGCGCTGATCGTGGCGCGCGTCTCCTTCAACCCGCCGGGCGCCGGCGTGAGTTTTTCCGCCGGCGAAGGCGTGGGCGTGGTGACGCGCCCCGGCCTGCCGCTGCCGCCGGGCGAGCCCGCGATCAATCCCATGCCGCGCGCCATGATCCGCGCGGCGCTGGAAGCTGAAGCCCTGCTGCATGGTCGCGCGGCAAATGCTCATGTGGAAATCTCCATCCCCGGCGGCGCGAAAATCGCCGAGCGCACGCTGAACGGCAGGCTCGGCATTGTCGGGGGCCTGTCGATCCTGGGCACCACGGGAATCGTCACGCCCTTTTCCTGCTCGGCGTGGATCGCCAGCATTCATCGCGGCATAGACGTGGCCCGCGCCATGGGGCTGACCACCGTCGCCGGCGCCACCGGCTCGACCTCGGAGGCCGCCGTGCGCGACCTGCTGGGACTGCCCGAGCCCGCGCTGATCGACATGGGCGATTTCGTCGGCGGCATGCTCAAATATTTGCGCAAAAACCCGGCGCCGCGCGTGGCGGTCGCCGGCGGCATGGCGAAAATGACCAAGCTCGCGCAAGGCTTGCTCGATCTCCACTCCAAACGCGGTTCGGTCGATCTGGAATTTTTGGCGGGTTTCGCCTCGGGCGCCACGGCGGAAGAGATTCGCGCCGCCAATTCCGCCAAACATGCTTTCGAGATCGCGGAGAGCGCCGGCGTCAATCTGGCGGCCGGCGTCGCGGAAGCCGCCTGGCGCACGGCGGCCAAGGCCCTGCGCGCCGAATGCGAGCTCGACCTGCTGGTGTTCGACCGCGACGGCAAATTGCTGGCCCGCACCGGCTTCAGGAAGGTCGCCGACTAAGGCTCCAACTTTTACCCCGTCATGTCGAACGTAGGCGAAGCAATCCAGACCGCGCCTGCGGCCCCTGGATCGCGACGTCGCCGAGCTCCTCGCAATGACGGGAGAGAGCCGCATCCTCACTCCTCCGCCACCGAGCCGTCGGGACGCACAAAACCGCCGCGATAGCGCCGCCGATAGTCGGGATCGTAAAGCGCGCTCTCGCGAAAATCCTTCGCCGCCAAAGCCGGGCCGACCAGGATCAGCGCGGTGCGCTCCATCGGGCTTTGCGCCGCCGCCGCTTGAATCGTCGCCAGCGTCGCCTGAATGATTTTCTCGTCCGGCCAGGAAGCGCGAAACACCAAAGCAATCGGGCAATCCGGCCCGTAAAAGGGCGTCAATTCCGCCACGACCTTGTCCAGCGCGTGGATCGACAGATGCACGGCGAGCGTCGCGCCCGTGGCGGCGAAGGCGGCCAGCTTTTCGCCCGGAGGCATGGCGGAGGCGCGGCCAGACGTGCGGGTCAGCACCAGGGATTGCGCCACTTCCGGCAGCGTCAACTCGCGCTGCAAGGCTGCTGCTGCGGCGGCGAAGGCGGGCACGCCGGGCGTGACGTCATAGGCGATCCCCAAGGCCTCCAAGCGGCGGATCTGCTCGCCCATGGCGCTCCAGATCGAGAGGTCGCCGGAATGCAGCCGCGCCACATCGGCGCCTTCATCGCGGGCGCGCGAAAATTCGGCCTCGATCTGATCGAGGGTCAAGGGCGCGGTGTCGACAATGCGCGCGCCCGGCGGGCAATAAGCCAGCAATTCCTTGGGCACCAGCGAGCCCGCATAGAGACAGACCGGACAGCGCGCGATGAGATCGCGGCCGCGCAGGGTGATGAGATCGGCGGCGCCAGGCCCGGCGCCGATGAAATGCACCTTCATTCGATATTCTCCGGCACAGCCGCCAAGGCGCAGGTGACATGATGTTCGGCGCGACGCGGCCCGAGCAAAACCGCGCGCGGCCCGCCGCCCATCAGCGCCGCCGCCTCGGCGACGCTGGCGAAGCCGGTGGCGTTATGGGCGAGAGTTGAGGGGACGGCGCCGCGCGCGCAAAATTCGTCCTGGCGCGCCAGGAACTCATCGTCGTCGAGCGCCACCAGCGGCAGACCCAACCGCTCCGCCGCCTCGCGCAGTGAAAGCCGATGCGCCTTGCGCGCCGGCGAAAATATTTTCGCGCGCGCATGGGTCGGCGCCCCGGCGAGACATTGGCCGACCAGCGCCGCGATCTCCGCCGCGCCGGCGTCGCTGGCAAAGCCGACGCCTATGGCCAAGAACTTCACCATGGCTTATCGTAAATCCATTGCAGGATCGGCAGCGCCGGGCGCAGCGCCGTAAAGCCGCCGAGTTTTTCCGCGCGGGCGATCCGCGCCTCGATCAATTGTCCGCCCATTTCCCTGTTTCGGGCGATGAACAGGCTCTGCGTCTCCAGCGTCACGCCATGCGCCACCAGCCGCCCGCCGGGACGCAAAGCGGCCAGCGCCGCCTCGACAACGCCAGGCGCGGAGGCGCCGCCGCCGACGAAGATTTTGTCGGGCGTCGGCATGCCTTCCAACGCCTTGGGCGCCCGGCCCTGGACCACGCGCAATCCAGGCGTTCCCAGATTTCGCGCATTGCGCATGATGCGCTCGGCGCGACCCGCGTCGGCCTCGATGGCGATCGCCGAATTCTTCTCGTCCGACAGCAGGAACTCAATGGCGATGGAGCCGGAGCCGGCGCCAATGTCCCACAGAAGCTCGCCGCGGCGCGGGGCCAGCGCCGACAGCGCCAAGGCGCGGAATTCGGCCTTGGTGATCTGCCCGTCATGTTCGAAAAACTCATCGGGCAAGCCGGGCGCGCGTGAAAGAATTTGGGCGTCGGGCGCGGCGACCAGATCGAGCGCGATGGTGTTGAGCGGCGCGACATCGTCAAGCGCGAATTTTTCCGCGACGCTGGCGCGCACGCGCTCGCGCGGGCCGCCGAGATTTTCACAAATTGTCATGCGCGATGCGCCGAACCCCCGCGCGCAAAGCAGCGCCGCGAGTTTTTTGGGCGTCGACCCGTCCCAGGACAAAGCCAGGATTTTTCCACCGTCGAAAAGCTGCGGAACGATCCTTTCCAGCGGCCGTCCGTGCAGCGTCACCAGCGCGCAATCCTGCAAGGCCCAGCCGAGCCGCGCCGTGACCAGCGAGAAGGCCGAGGGCGCCGGCAGGCAGGCGATTTCGTCAGCCGGAATTTTTTGCGCCAGCACCGAGCCCACGCCATAAAAAAAGGGATCGCCGGACGCGAGCACACAGACCTTGTCGCCGCGTCGCGAATAAATTCGCGCGTAAGCGCCGTCCATGGGCGAAGGCCAGGCCAGCGTCTCGCAGGCGAAAGGGCCAGCGCGTTGCAAATGCCTCGCGCCGCCAACCACCAACGAGGCTTGCGCCAGCGCCGCGATTGCGGCAGGAGACAGGCCATCGCGCCCGTCCTCGCCAAGCCCGATCAAAGTGAGCCAAGGTGAATGCGCGGCAGGCGTGGTCATGCCGAACCTCGGAGGTTTTGTCGTTGCGCATCTTGATACTCGGCGGCACGACGCAGGCCAGCGCTCTCGCCCAGGCGCTGGCGGGACGCGCCGACATCGCGCCGCTGCTGTCGCTCGCCGGGCGCACGCGGAACCCGGCGCCGGCGCCGATCCCCACGCGAACAGGCGGTTTCGGCGGCGCGCAAGGCTTGGCGGATTTTTTGCGCGCGGAAAAGATCGCCGCCTTGATCGACGCCACCCATCCCTTCGCCGCGCAAATTTCCGCCAATGCGCAAAAAGCCGCCGCCGAGACAAAAATTCCGCTGCTGACCTTTTCGCGCCCGGCCTGGACGCCTGGGGACGGCGACCTCTGGACCGAAGTCGCGAGCATGGCCGAGGCCGTCGCCGCGCTGGGGGAAAAGCCGCGCCGCGCCTTTCTCACCCAGGGGCGCCTGCAACTCGCCGCCTTCGCCGCCGCGCCCCAGCATTTTTATCTGGTGCGCGCCATTGACGAGCCGGCCGAACTGGCGCTGCTGCCCAACCACAGCTTCATTTCCGCGCGAGGTCCCTTCACGCTGGACGCCGAACGCGCGCTGATGCGCGACGAGCGTATAGAGATTCTCGTGACCAAGAACAGCGGCGGCGAGGCCACGGCGCCCAAACTTGTCGCCGCGCGCGAACTCGAAATTCCCGTCATTCTCGTCGCCCGCCCGCCGGCGCGCGACGGCGCCGAAGCGGCCACGCTTGACGCGGCGCTGGCCTGGATCGAGGTTCATCGGCCCGCTCCGTAAGAGCGCGGCGTCAGCAGCCACGGTTTTTTGCCGGGACGCGCGACGAAGCGGGTTTCGCTGGAGCCGATCAGCACCAGGGTCGCCATATCCACCACGGCGGCGTCGGCCTCGGCGAGAGTCGTCAAAATCACCTGCTCGTCGGGCCTGCCTATGGCGCGGGCGAAGGCCACGGGCGTGGTCGCCGCGCAGATCTCGCGCAGCAACTCGAAAGCATCGAAAATCTGCCGGGGCCGCGCCTTGGAGGCCGGGTTGTAAAAAGCCATGACGAAATCGCCCTCGGCGGCGGCGCGCAAGCGCCGCGCGATGATCTCCCAGGGTTTCAGATTATCGGAAAGCGACATCACGCAAAAATCATGACCCAAGGGCGCGCCAAGCCGCGCCGCCGCCGCAAGCACGGCGCTGATTCCAGGGACAACGTGGATGTCGAGATCGCGCCAGGCGGGATCGCCGCTCTCCACCGCCTCCAGCACCGCCGCGGCCATGCCGAACACCCCGGCGTCGCCCCCCGAGACCACCGCGACGTTTCGGCCCTGCCGCGCCAGTTGCAGCGCATGGCGGGCGCGGTCCAGTTCGACGCGATTGTCGGAAGCAAAACGCTCCAGACCGGCCCGCTCCGCGACCCGATCCGTATAGGGTTTATAGCCGATCAGGGCGTCGGCTTCGGCCAGCGCCGCGCTCGCCTCGGGAACCAGCCATTTGTCCGGCCCCGGACCGAGTCCGACGATGGAAATCTTTCCCGTCATGGCCGGCGCCCCCGGCCGCTGACCAGGATGATGGCGAAATAGGGCGCGGTCTCGTCCCGCTTGTCCCGCAGCGCCATCACTTGTTCGCCGGCCATTGTGCCACGCTCGACATAAATGGCCCGATCGTAAAGCCCCGCCTCGCGCAGCGCCGTGCGGATCTTTGGAAAATTGCGGCCGATCTTCATGATCACCGCCGCGTCGGTCTCGCGCAGTTTCTGCGTCAATTGCTCTTGCGGCAGCGTGCCGGGCAAGACCGTCATGACATCGTCGCCCCAGGTCATGGGCTCGCCGGCCGCCGACCAGCAGCCGGCCATGCCGGTGACCCCCGGCACGATCTCCACAGGAAAGCGCGGTTTCAAGCGGATGTAGAGATGCATGAAGGAGCCGTAGAACAGCGCGTCGCCCTCGCTGAGGATCGCCACATCGCGCCCGGCGTTCAAATGTTCGGCGACGCGCTCGACCAACTCCTCGTAAAAGGCCCGCAGCGCCTCGGTATAGATCGGATCGCTGAAAGCGGTTTCCGTGGTCATCGGATAATGGAGCGGCAGCTCCACCGCCTCCTTGCCGATCCATTTGTCGGCGATTTCGCGGCCGTTCCCCCGCCGGCCCGCCTTGGCGAAATAGGCGATGACCGGCGTTTCGCCGATCAGGCGCGCCGCCTTCACCGTGACCAGATCGGGATCGCCGGGGCCAAGCCCTATGCCATAAAGACGCCCGGTCATTCTTTTTCACTCGCCAAGGCGTTGAGCGCCGCAGCCGCCAAGGCGCTGCCGCCTTTTCGGCCGCGCACGGCGATCACGGGGACGCGGGCGTCGGCGATGGCCGCTTCCTTGGATTCCATCGCCCCGACAAAGCCGACGGGCATGGCCAGGATCAGCGCCGGCGAGGGCGCGCCGGCGTCGAGCATTTCCAGCAGATGGAACAAAGCCGTCGGCGCATTGCCGAAGGCGACGACGGCGCCGGCGAGATGCGGGCGCCACAATTCCATCGCCGCCGCCGTGCGCGTCGTGTTCAATTTTTTCGCCAGCTCCGGCGTGCGCGGGTCGGCCAGTGTGCAGATCACTTCATTATTGGCTGGCAGGCGCGCGCGGGTGACGCCATGAGCGACCATATTGGCGTCGCAGAGGATCGGCGCGCCCTTATTCAGGGCCTCGATTCCGGTTTTCGCGGCGCCGGCGGAAAAGAAGATTTCGGAAGCGATTTCGACCATGCCGCAGGCGTGGATCATGCGCACGGCGACGCGCTCCTCCTCCGGCGCAAAGCGCGCCAGATCGGCCTCGCGGCGGATGATGGCGAAGGAGTTTTTGTAAATTTCCGCGCCGTCGCGGATATAGTCGTAACTCAAGCTTGAACTCCTTCGAGCCGGCTTTGCAGCGCGGCGAGATCGAGGCCGCGCGCGGCGGGCAGCTCGCGCGCGAAACCGTTTTCGATCCATGAAAATCCGTCGCTTTCGGCGACAATGGTTTGGGCTTTGCCGTGCAAGGCGCAGCCCTTTTCGCAGCCCGACACATGCACACGTCCGCCGCGCCAGAAGGGCGCCAGCGCCAGGGCCAACGCGCGGACATCCGATTTGGCCGAGGGACAGGCCGGCGCGCCGGGACAGGCGGCGAAAGCCAGACGCGGATCGGTCGCGTCGAGGATGAAGCTTTGTGCGGCCAGATCGGCGGCGAGTTTTGCGGCGCCCGCCGCGTCGAGGCCCACGGCGAGGATCGCGCGCCAAGGCGTCAGGCGCAGTTCCCGAGCGCCAGCCGCTTCGGCGGCGCCGGCGAGCGCCTCCAGCTCGTCGGCGTCGATGCGCCCAAACAGCAGGCCCGCGCCGACAAAGCAGGACTTCGCCCGCTCGATGGGCGCCCAATATCGCCACGTAATCCGCCGCCTCTCCCCCGTCATTGCGAGGAGCGCCAGCGACGAAGCAATCCTTGCCGCGGCTTGCAATCAAGGTGAATTGCTTGGTTTCGCTCGCAATGACGGCATTGAGGTCGGCGAGCAATGGGGCGACGCCGAGCCTTGCGACCACCGCGCTCATACGGCGGTCTTCGCCCCTCAGGGCGTAGAAATTCTTCACCAGACCGCGCACCGCCGCGCTCACATTCTCCGGCGCCAGCGTCCCCGCGCGGGCCCCGCCAAGCCACACCGCAAGGCGCGGGACGTCGCCGGCAACGGCGATAAAATCAATGTCGGTGACGACGCCCGCCAGCGGCAGCGCGCCGCCGCCATCAATGGAAAAGCCGAATTTCGGCGGCAGGTCGTGGAAGAATTCTTCGCCGGTCAGCAGCGCTTCCAACGCCGCGACCAGGGGGCGCGCGTCAAGCGGCGCCGTGGCGTCGAAACCGGCGAGCGGGCTGGGGATGACATTGCGCACGGCTTCGGCGCGGGCGTCGGAATCGAGCAGGCCGAGCGCCGTCAATTCGCCTTGCAAAGGTTCGATGTCGCCGCCGGCGACGCCGCGCATTTGCAAATTGCCGCGCGCGGAAAGATCGAAGGCGCCGCTGCCAAACCGCCGCGCCAGCGCCGCGAATTTTTTCGCCCGCGCGAAGGAGAGAACCCCATTGGTCAGACGCAGGCGGAAAATATAGCCGTCGCCGCTGAGCATGGGCGCCAGCGCGCCAGGACACCAGCCCCTGCGTTGAATCTCGGTCATGGTTCGGCCCTCATCTCGGACAATATGGCGGCGGTGGAATTGCGCCGCGATTTCCAGAAGCCGCGCTGCTGGGCTTCAGCGAATTTTTCCGCGATTGCGCGCGCGGCGCGGGGATTTTCGCTTTCGAGAAAGCTTCGGACCTGCGCGTCGCCGCAGACCGCGTCGAACAGCGAGTCGAAATGCCGCGCCTCGACGAAATCGGTCAGGGCGGCGAAGGCGAAGAGATTGCCCACGGTCTCCGCGATTTCCGCCGCGCCGGAATGGCCGTGGCGCATCATGCCCGCCAGCCATTTCGGATTGGTGGCGCGGGCGCGCAGCACGCGCGAAATCTCATCGGCGACTTTGCGCACCTTGGCCTTGTCGGGCTGCGTCGCGTCGACGTGATAAAGCTCGGGGCGCGCGCCCAGAAACGCCGCCGCGGCCGCAAAACCGCCTTCATGGGTGGCGAAGGCGTCGGCGTTTAAAATGTCCTGTCCCTCGAGGTCCTGGACATGAAGGAAGGCGTCGGCGGCGCGGATGCGCTCCGCGAATTTTTCCGCATCGAAATCGAGCGCGGCGCCTTGCGCGCCAAATTTTTGCGCGCTGGCGCGCAAATAATTTTGCGCCAGTTCGGCGCGGTCGCGCCAGTCGCCGCTGTCGAGCGCGGCGAGATCGACGCCATAGGCGCCCGAGGCCGCGCCGAAGATACGGCAGGGGTTTTCTTCGCCGGCCAGCGGATTGTCCTGCGCCGTTTCATCGCGCGCGGCGAGCGCCCGCACGGCGGCGTCAAAAGCCTCGATTTGCTGAGGAAAGACATCGCGGAACAAGCCGGAAATGCGCAAGGTGACATCGACGCGCGGGCGACCGAGTTGCGCCAAAGGCGTCACTTCAAAACCGCTCATCCGTGTCGTGGCGCCATCCCACAACGGCCGCACGCCGAGCAGCGCGAAAGCTTGCGCGAGATCGTCGCCGCCGGTGCGCATCGAGGCGCTGCCCCAGAGATCGAGCACGATGCGGCGCGGCCAATCGCCGTGATCCTGCAAATAGCGGTCGATGAAATCCTGCGCCAGCTTGCGGCCGATTTCCCAGGCTGTGCGGGTGGGAATGGCGCGCGGATCGACGGAATAGAGATTGCGCCCGGTCGGCAGCACATCTTTTCGCGCACGTCCCGGCGCTCCCGAAGGGCTGGGCTCGACGAAGCCGCCACGCAGAGCCGTCAGCAGTCCGGAAAATTCCGCCGCGCCGCAGGCGTCGAGGTTTTCGGCGTCGCAATTTTCCAGCATGGCTTCGCGCGCGCCGCCGCGAGGCGACTGGCCGAACACGTGGAGTCCGTCATTGATGCGCATGTCCTTGACGTCGCAGAGCCAGGCGTCGAGACGAAAGAGCGCGTCCTCGCCCTCGCCGGCGCCTGCCTCCTTCAGCAGTCCCGAGTTTTGCGCGCGTTGCAGGATGAGTTCGCTCAGCATTTTGGCGCGGCGGGGGTCGAGCGCCTGTGCCTGGGCATATTCGTCGAACAGACTTTCGATTTCCGCCGTGTCGCCATGCAAGCCCGCAGCGCGCAAAACCGGCGACAGGTGACTGATGATCACGGCCGCCGAACGCCGCTTGGCCTGCGCCGCCTCGCCGGGATTATTGACGATGAAGGGATAGATCAGCGGCGCCGGCCCCAGCGCGATTTCCGGCGCGCAGGTTTCCGACAAAGCCGCCGCCTTGCCCGGCAGCCATTCCAGCGAGCCATGGGCGCCCAACTGGATCAGCGCATCGATTTTCTCCGCCTCGCGCAGCCAGAGATAGAAGGCGAGAAAACCGTGGCGCGGCGGAATGGCGGGGTCGTGATAGGTGTTTTTTCGCTCCTGCGCGGCGCCGCGATCCGGTTGCAGCGCCACCAGCACCTCGCCCAGACGCAGGAAGCGAAACCCGAAGGCGCAGTCGCGCGCGCAAACATCCGTCTCAGGTTCGCCCCAGGCGGCGCGGACCTGCGTGGAAAACTCTCGCGGCAGGGTTTCGAACCAGGCGCGATAGGCATCGAGCGAAATTGTCGCCTGCAACGCGCCCTCTTCCAGCGCGCGCAGGATTTTTTCTGGCGGCGGCGCAACGGCGTAATCCTCCTCGGCCAGGCGCGCCAAAATTCCCCTGGCGCTGGCCTCGACGTCGAGACCGACCGCATAGCCGGCGCGGCCGCCCTTGGCCGGATAATCGGAGAGGATCAGCGCCAGTTTCTTTTCCGCATTGGGCTTTTTGCGCAGCCGCGCCCAGCGCGCCGCCAGCGCCGCGACGAATTTTACGCGCGACGCTTCGGGTTCATGGCGGGCCGGGGCGTATTGCAGCGCCTCGCTGCGCGGCTGCTCGCGCTTGAAGGAAATGGCGCGGGTGACGATGCGGCCATCGACTTCCGGCAGCACCACGTTCATCGCCAGATCGGCCGCCGAGAGGCCGCGCGGCCCCGCAACCCATTGCGCATGGCTGGCGCCCGACAGCATCACCTGCAACACCGGCGCATCGGCCGCGTCCAGCGCGCCGCCGCTCTCCTGGCGCCCGGAAAAGGCGGTGGCGTTGAGAATGACGTCGGGGCGATGCGCCGCCAGTTCCTGGCGCAGCAACGCGACGGCGGCCGGGTCTTTCAGACTGGAGATGAAACAGGCGCGCACAGCGAAATCTTCGCCGGCCAGCGCCTGCGCCAGCGCCATGATCGGCGCGCAATCGGCGGCCAAAAAGGCGCTGCGGTAAAACAGGATCAAGGCCTGCGCGGAGGCTTGCGACGCGGCGACGCAAGCAGGCGAGAAAACCCCGAAAGGCGCGACCGGCCTGGGTTGCGGCGCGGCGCCGACTCCCGAAATTTTCGTCGCGATGAAATCGAGACAGGCGGAAAGATTCTCCGGCCCGCCCTCACGGAAATAGGCCCAGATGCGCCGCAAGTCTTCCACCGGCAAAGTGGAGGCTTCGTCGAGCCGCGCGTCCTCTTGTGCGTCGCCAGGGACCACGGCCAGCGCAAAACCGTGTTTGCGCGCGCTGGCGGCGAGTTCATCGACGCCATAGCGCCAGTAATCCATGCCGCCAAGCAGCCGCACCAGCACGAAACGCGCGTGGGCGCAGACTTTCTCTATATGGAGATCGACGGAATAGGGATGTTTCAACTGCGCCAAAGGCGCCAGTCGCAGGCTGGGATGATCGGGCGCACGGGCGAGGCCGAGCAGCGCCAGATCGCTGTCGGCGAAGGACAGGGCGACAATGTCCGCAGGGGTCTGTTCGAGGTCCACGGCCTGCGCCGCCTCGTCGAACGAAATTTTTTCCGCGCGGACAAGATGCATGGCTATGCCGACAGAGCCGCCTCGATTGCGGCGCGATCAAGCCCCTTTTGGCCGATCACCACCAGTTTTCCGCCGCGCTCCTCGCCGGCGCGCCAGGGACGATCGAAATGTTGCGAAAATCGCGCGCCAACACCCTGCACCAGCAGACGCATCGGCTTGCCCTTGACCTCGACAAAACCTTTGATGCGCAACACGTCGTGGTCGCGGGCTATGCCCGCCAGTTTTTCCGTCAAGGCGCCGGCGTCCTCGACCGAAGGCAGCGGCGCGACAAAACTGTCGAAATCGTCGTGGTCGTGATCCGCCTCGGTCTCGTGATGCGAAGGCCGCGCGGCCAAATCGTCTTCGGCGGAAGCGCCCAGGCCGAGGAGCACATCGACATCGAGCATGCCCTGATGCGTCGCGACGATTTTCACCGCCCGCGAAATTTTTTCCGCAACATCTTTTCGCGCCCGCTCAAGCGCGGCTTCGTCGAGCAGATCGGCCTTGTTGAGCAGGATCAGATCGGCGCAGAGCAATTGGTCGTGATAGACCTCCTCCAATGGATTGTCGTGGTCGAGCGAGGCGTCGGCCGCGCGCTGCGCCGCGAGCCTGTCCTCGTCATCGGCGAAGCGGCCGTCGGCCACGGCGGCGGCGTCCACCACGGCGACCACGCCATCCACAGTCAGCCGCGCGCGAATCTCCGGCCAATCGAAAGCTTTTACGAGCGGCTTGGGCAGCGCCAGGCCGGAGGTCTCGACGATAATATGATCGGGACGGTTCTCCAGCCCCAGCAGCCCCTCGATGGCCGGCAGAAAATCGTCGGCGACCGTGCAGCACAAACACCCATTGGCCAGTTCGACAATATTGCCCTCGGGGCAACTCTCGACGCCGCAGGCGCGCAAAATCTCGCCGTCGACGCCGACATCGCCGAATTCGTTGATGACCAGCGCCAGCCGCCTCCCCTTGGCGTTTTGCAGCACATGGCGGATCAGCGTGGTCTTGCCGGCGCCGAGGAAACCGGTGACAATGGTGACGGGGATCTTGCCGAGCTTGTTGTTTTTCACGCGCGCGCCCTGACTCTCGTGTCTTTTTCGGGCGCCCGAAGCAAAGCTCCCGGCCATAGGCCGGACCGCAACGGGAGCGCCCCGCCCATTGCGGCAAAAGTCCTGACGGCGAACTCGCCGTCGATACGGTCAGGTCTCCTGGCTCCGGGCGTCTTGTGTTCGCCCCGCCGCCTTCCCAGTCGCCGGTCTCCGGTTTCCCGTTGACCTTGCATCCAGTGGCATTGGCGGAAGCTCGCCCGATACAGTTGCGGGGGCAGCCGCGGTTTGGGGTTTTGTTGGCAAAACCCGCCGCGTTCCCTTGGCCGTGGCAAATCTGTTAGGCTTGGGCCGATGCGGAGTCAATCGTGGCCTCGCGGCGAAAGTCGATTGCTGCTGGACTCCGGCGCGCGATCGTCGCAACCGCGCCCTCCCCCCTGTTTTAACAGATAACAAGCGCGCGCCGGCCGGCTGAGACCAACGCCGCCGAAACCATAACACAACTCACAGGTTGCTGTTGCTGCGGGTCTTGAATATAAATCCTTGACCTAGCCATTCCCTAACGTAATGCTAACTCACATTCACGATGCCGCGCCTTGATTCCCCGCCCTGATAAGCCGAGAGCCCAACACGTGCCGCCGCGCCCGGCCCTTGATGCAATCAAGGCGCGTGTGATTTCCGAGGCGGCAAAGATACGCGGATACGCGGACAAAAAGCGGATTTGTGTCCTATGAACATGATTCAATCGCAAAGCCAATTCCCGACGACGAAGAGCCCCACGCGCTTCGCCATTTATGTGGTCCAGCACAAGCCCTGCGAGCCCTTGGACGACCCGAATTTCGTCCAGATTTTCGTCGGCCCGGAAAGTGTCGCCCATGCCCAAAGCGAAGGGCGCGCCGCCGACGACGACGTCCTTTATGACTCGACCGGCGACAATATTTCGGCGAAAAACGATTCCTATTGCGAATTAACGGCCATGTATTGGGCCTGGAAAAATGCGCCCAGGAGCGACTTTATCGGATTCATGCATTATCGTCGCCATTTGAATTTCTCCGGCATCGACGCCGGACAGGAAAATATTTACGGATTGGTCGACTACAGCCATATCGATCAGCGCTACCAGCGGCTCAACGGCCTCGACGCGACCTCGGTCGAAACGCTCCTGAAAAAAAATGATTTGCTGCTGCCGCGCAAATGGAGCGTCAACAACGTCGGCTCGAAAAACCTTTACGATCATTTCCACAGGGGGCCCGCTCATAAGGGCGAAGATTACGACCGTGTCCTGGAAATCATGACCACGCTTTACCCGGAATATGCCCGCGAGGCGAGAAAGGTCAACGCCTCGACCGAGGGCTATTTCACCAATATGTTCGTGATGCGGCGCGCGCTGTTCGACGACTATTGCGCCTGGTTGTTCTCGATCCTCGGCCGCCTCGAACTGGAGCTCGACACCTCCATCTATTCCGCCCAGCAAAAACGCGTCTTCGGCTTTCTGTCGGAGTGGCTGTTCAATATTTTCATCGAGAAATATCTCTCCGAAAACCACGACGTCAAAGTGGCCGAATTACAGCGCACCTTCGTGCAATATCCTGAGAAAGCCGAAATCATTCATCCGGCGTTCGGCCTGGACGCCGTTCCCCTGGTTTTGTCTTTCGACGAGAAATTCACCAAATACGCCGCGGCGATGCTCAATTCGATCAAGCAGCATGCGTCGCCGGCGCGGCGTTACGATCTGGTCATTTTGAACAAGGACATTTCCTCGAAAAACAAGGCGCTGATATCGGGCATGTTCGCTGGCCTGGCGAATTTTTCCGTTCGATTTTTCGATATTCGCAAATATGTGCATGAGCTCAACCTCCCCGTTCACGCGCATTTTTCGGAGGAGACCTATTTTCGTCTATTGATCCCGCAATTTTTCGTCGAATATCCGAAAGTGATCTACCTCGACAGCGACATGGTCGCGCTGCGCGACCTCGGCGACCTGCTCGACATCGACATTGGCGACAATCTGGTCGCAGCGGTCAACGACTGCGTGATGGAGGGCATGAGACTGTTCCAAATCCGCTCCCTCGATTTGACAGGCTCACTGCCGGCGCAGAAATATCTCGAAAATTATCTCAAGCTTGAACGTCCAGAAGATTATTTCCAAGCCGGCCTGATTATTTTCAACAATCAGGCTATAGTAAAAACCGACTACTTGGCCAGGACTCTCTCTGCCATAAAAGATAAGGTCTATTGGTTCCTCGATCAGGATATTATTAATACGATATGTCAAGGCAAGGTGTTTTATCTGGATATGCGGTGGAACACGTTTTTCGGCAATGGCGACACGGAAACGTTTTTCGAAGACCTGCCAAAAGCAACGCGCGACACCTATTTCAACGCTTTGCGCGCGCCCTATGTCCTGCATTTCGCCGGCGAGCGCAAACCCTGGAAACACCTGGGCATCGCCCATGGCCACGCGTTCTGGCGCTATTGCCGCGGCACGCCCTGGTATGAAGAGGTGTTCGCCGAAGCGGTCAATGGCGCGGTGCCGCCGCGCCATGACGGACGCTCGCCACACCCGGCGCCTCCGCCACGGGAGGTCGTTTACATCACCCCGGACGTCACGGTGCGCGCTGTGCGGGCGCGGATCAAGGCGGGCGCGGCGCCGCGCTGGCGCAAACAGGCGGCGAGTTGGCTGCTGTCATTGACCAAGCGCGTGGGACGCCTGCCTTTATAGGATCACATGCCCATCAGCGTCAGGACATGGGCGGCGACCGAGCGGGCGAGGCCGTCGAGGTCGTAGCCGCCTTCGAGAATCGACACCAGGCGTCCCGCGCATTTGCGCTCGGCCACGTCCATCAGCTTTCCCGTCGCCCAGGCGAAATCGGCCTCGACGAGATTGAGATTGGCCAGGGGGTCGCGGCGATGGGCGTCGAAACCCGCCGAAATGATCAGCAGATCCGGCGAAAACTCCTCCAGGCGCGGCAAAATCGCCACTTCCATGGCCTCGCGGAAGTTCATGCCGCCATCGCCGGCCGAAAGCGGGGCATTGACCATATTGTTGTATTCGCCGCGCTCGCCGCTCGCGCCCGTGCCGGGATAGAGCGGCATTTCATGGGTCGAGGCGTACATGACGCGAGGATCGGACCAGAAAATATCCTGGGTGCCATTGCCGTGATGGGCGTCGAAATCCATGATGGCGACACGCTCCGCGCCATGAACCTCAAGCGCATGGCGCGCGGCCACGGCGGCATTGTTGAAGAAGCAGAAGCCCATGGGCGTGGCGCGTTCGGCGTGATGGCCGGGCGGGCGCAAGGCGGCGAAAGCATTGTCGACCGTGCGCGCCATGACTTCGTCCACCGCCTGGCAGGCGCCGCCAATGGCGCGAAAGGCGGCGGCCAAAGTGCCGGGACTCATGGTGGTGTCGCTGTCGAGCCGCGCAAAGCCGTCGCGCGGCGAAGTCTGCTCCAGCGCCTGCAGATAGGATTCGGGATGAACGCGAAGCGCCTGCGCCCGCGTGCCCTCGGCCGCCTGGTCGCGGATCAGGGTCATGAATTTTTCATGCTCGAGAATGCGCTCCACTACCCGCACCCGGTCCGGACGTTCAGGATGTCCAGGTCCATTGTCGTGGTCGAGCCCGCTCGGATGAGTTATCAGAAGCGTATTCAAAGTGAACTCACAAAACCTTCCCTGGCCAATCGGCGTCAATATCGCGACACCCGATCCGGGCGGCGTTCCGATTTCATGGAACGGCCTCCCGCGCCTCCTTCCCGATTGTTGTTTTCCGCAAGGCCTGGGCTTTGCGGCATTCAGGCGTCAACATCGCGCCATTTCGCGCGTCTGTCCAACAGTGTTTCCGGATTAGGTCGAAAGTTTAGCCGGAATATCGCATTTTTAACCATGTTTGCGATCAACTGTCGGTCGGACGTTTTGACTCATTGCTAGTCTTTTTTCGGCAACGGTGTGTCCCCAGTGTCACAGCCGGGCGGTTTTGGCGAAATTATGGCCGGATCGGGAACGGCCTAGCTCGACGTGGCCGGCGATTATGGTAATTAAGGAATGAACGCGCGGGCGGCGTGTTGGATCATGGGCGGATCAACCGGGGCGAGACGATGAATTTTCGGACTTTGGCAATATTGGGCGCGATCGGGCTGGCGGTCGCCGGCTGCAACGGGGTGCGCGCGCCCGATCCAAATTTGAACGCCAAGGACAAGGAATTCCTGTCGCTCGCGCCGCAGGCCACCGTCCCCGGCGATTTCGAGCGCTATATTGTCGATGACCCGACTGGCGCCGCCGCGGGCACCGTCACCATCGACACCAATCAGAATTTTCTTTACTATTCGCTGGCGAACAAAAAGGCGATCCGCTATGGCGTCGCCACGGGACGCGAGGCCTTCGGCTGGCATGGCGAGGCGACCGTCGGCAAAATGGCCGAATGGCCGCGCTGGATGCCGCCGGCCGACATGCTGGAGCGCTGGCCGCATCTCAAGCCGACCGCCGAAGCCGGCGGCCTGCCCGGCGGCCCCGACAATCCGCTCGGTTCGCGCGCCATGTATCTGTTCCAGGGCAGCAAGGATACGATGTACCGCATTCACGGCACCAATGAGCCGGAGCATATCGGCCAGCACGTGTCCTCGGGCTGCATCCGCATGCGCGACATCGACGCCATCGATCTTTACAACCGCGTCAAGATCGGCACCAAGGTGGTCGTTCTCTGATCGATCGCGCAACTTTTCGATCGCGCAACGTTTTTGCAAACGCCCCCGCCGGGGGCGTTTTTTTTGTCCGGCGCAACCGAAATTGCGTCAGGCCGCGTTGCGCGGAAAAGCGACGATCACAGGATTTTCGGCCGGGCGATGGCGGCGGTCGATTTCCGCGAGCAGCACATCCGAGGCGAACAGAGCCGCTTCGACGGCGGCGAGGCCGATTTCGCGATAGAGCCGCGATTGCAGGTCGCGCGCGTCCTGACGACGCGGCGGAACGGGAACGGGATTCGGGAACGACTCGTTCATGGGTGGGGAACTCAACTAACGCGGGAAGCAGAAACAAAAACGCCGACCCAGGCCGCGCCAAAAGGTAAAGGCGCGGTTCAGGCCATGTCGGCAATTTGAACGATCAATGTAAAATGCTGGTTAAGCTTGGGTATTTACGCCTGTCCCGAAAGGGAATGGCGGCGCGCGGAACGGGCGCGCCTGCTCCAGCAGCGCCGCCAAAGCCACCGCCGAGCGGTCTTCGTCGGCGGCGCAGATCAACTGGACTCCGCGCGGCAGGCCGGAGACGCCGGGCGCCACCGGGGCGACCGCCGCCGGCAGATGAGCGAGCGCGGCAAGGCTCGGCCATTTCATCAAGTCGTAATAGGGCAGATCGCCGCCGCGAATCGGCAGGCGCCGGGCGAACATATCGCCGCCATGATCGTGCTCCAGCGCCAGACAGGGCGCCGGCGGGCAGAGAATGGCGTCCCAGTTCTCGAAAAACGCGGCGAGGTCGCGCTTGATCGCGGCGCGGCGCTCGGTAATCCGGGCGAACAGACCCGCGTCCATTCGCGCCGCTCGCGCCCGCAGCGCCTCATAGGACAGATCGCCCGGAGCAAAATCGCCCGCGCGCGCGGAAAACTCCTGGCGAAAAGACGGGGCCGCCCGGCAAAGCCTATGGCGAAATTGAGCAAGGCGTAGATTTCAAAGGCCTCGGCGAAGGCGAAGGCCGGCTTGGCCGGCTCGACCCGCGCGCCGGCCTCGCGAAAAGCTTCCGCTGCGCGCAGCACGCCCTGTTCGACCTCCGCGTCCACCGGGGCGAAGCCCGGCTCCAGCCACAGCGCGATTCGCCAGTCCTGCGGGCGCGTTTTTCGCGGCTTGGGCAGAAACGCCGGCCCGCGCGCGTTCACAGGGCCGGCGGCGACCGACAAGGCCAATCCCAAATCCGCCGCCGAGCGCGCCAATGGGCCGGCGACGCCGAGATCGGGCGGGCTTTTGAGCTTGATCGTCGGCAACGGCGGAATATGGCCGAGCATGGGTATCAGGCCCCAGCTTGTCTTGAGGCCGAACAGGCCGCAACCATGCGCCGGCCAGCGGATCGAACCGCCGAGATCGGAGCCGAATTCGAAGGCGCAGAATCCCGCCGCCGCCGAGGCCGCCGAGCCGCCTGACGATCCGCCCGGCGAGCGGGCGAGATCGTAGGGATTGGCGGTGACGCCGAACAGGGAATTATAAGTCTGGTAGTCGCCGGTCAGGCGCGGGACATTGCTTTTGGCCAGGATAACCGCCCCGGCGGCGCGCAGCCGCGCCACGGCGAGCGCATCCTCGGCGGGACGGTAATCCGCCAGTTCGGCGGCGCCGCAGGTGGTGGGCATGCCCTGGACGGCGAAGGAATCCTTGACGCTCAGCGGCAGGCCTTCGAGCGGGCGCGCCTCGCCGCGCCCATAGCGGCGCTCCGAATCTTCCGCCGCTCTGCGCGCGCCGGCTTCGTCCCAGGCGACCAGCGCATTAAGCGGCGGATTGCGCTCAAGGATTCGCGCCCAGACGGCTTCGAGCAATTCCACGGGAGAAAAATCGCGACGGCGCAATCCGTCGCGCCAGGCTCCGGCCGAGGCGGCGAAGAAGCTTTCGTCGAATCCGGTCAAATCCGGCACATCAGCCTTCCGCGAGATTTTCTCCCGGCTCGCCCTGGCCGCGCACGAGATCGCGCAGCTCCACCAAAAGGCCCTCGAACTGGGCCAGGCGCTCCGGCGCGAGGCGGCCAAAGGTCTCGGCGACGAAACGCTCTTGCGCCTCCACGCCGTGACGGGCGAGTTCACGCCCGGCGGGCGTGAGGTGGATGGCGTGGGAGCGGCGGTCGCTGGCCAAGGTCCGGCGCTCGACCAGGCCGTTGGCCGCCAGACGGTCGATCAGCCCGGAAATATTGCCCTTGGTGACATAGAGCCGCGCCGCCAACTCCTGCTGGGAAATGCCCTCGCGCTCGGTCAATGTGGTGAGCACGTCGCATTGCGGCACGGAGAGATCGAAAACGCGCAAGCGATTCGCCACCGCCAGACGGCTGCGCGTCTGCAAGCGGAGCATGCGGAACCAGACTCGCAAAGCGTCGTTTTTCTCTGTCATTCTCGCCGGCTGGCCTCCCTTTGGTCGCAAGGTAATGCGAGAGGCTTCAAGCCGCAAGCCGGGCCAAAGTTCAACCCGCGGCGCGCGCGATAAAAACCGGAGCGGCGAGAGGCGCCGGGGCCGGCGCGCCGTAGAGATAGCCCTGGCCAAGCCTGACGCCCAAGGCCCGCAGCGCGCGATCCTGCTCCGGGCGCTCGACGCCTTCGGCGATCAGTTCGAGATCGAGGCGATTGGCCAGGGCCCGGACGGCGGCGACGATGGCCTCGGATTCGCGGCTGGTTTCAATTCGATCGACAAAGCTCTTGTCGATCTTGATCGTGGAGAAAGGATAGCTCTGGATATAGGACAAGGACGAATAGCCCGCGCCGAAATCGTCGAGCGAAAGCGCCACGCCCTGCGCCGCCAGCTCTTCCAGCACCGCGCGCGCCACGAGATTGTCTTCCAGCATCAGGGTTTCCGTGATTTCCAGATGCAGGCGGCGCGGCGGCAGGCCACTATGGGCCAATGCGTCCCTGACGGCGGCCAGAAGGCGGCGCGGTCGGCGGAATTGCACCGGCGACAGATTGACCGCGACGAAATGCGGCGCGGACCAGCTTGCGGCGGCGACGCAAGCCTTGGCGAGAATTTGCTCGCCAATGGCTTCGATGGCGCCGTTTTCCTCGGCCAAGGGGATGAATTTGGCTGGCGGCTCCCAAATGTCGCCGCGCCGCCAGCGCGCCAAGGCCTCGTAGCCCAGCACCGCGCCCGTTTCCAGATCGACGATCGGCTGCAGCCAGGGTTCAAATTCGCTGCGCTCGACCGCCTCGGCGATGGCCAATTCGCAGGCGCGATTCTCCTCGAAACGGCTTTGCAGCCGCGCGTCGAACATGACCGCCCGGCCACGGCCCTGGCGCTTGGCTTCGTAGAGCGCCAGATCGGCCGTTTTCATCAGATCGAGCCGGGTGGCGGCGTGTTCGGGAAAGAGCACCAGACCGAGACTGGCGCCGACCGGGCTGACGATATCGTCGATGCGCACCGGCGCCTTCAGCGCCTGAACCAGAGCCCAGGCCCAGGCCAAGGCGGGACCGTGGCCGCCAGTTTCGGCGACGAAAATGATAAATTCGTCGCCGCCGAGACGGGCGATACGCGCGCCGGCCGGCGCCTTGGCCCGCAACCGCGCCGCCATTTCCACCAGAACCGCGTCGCCGGCGATGTGGCCGTGGGAATCGTTGATTTCCTTGAAACGGTCGAGATCGACCAGCATCAGCGCAAAACCCGGCGCGCCCGCCGCATGGGCGGCGATTTCGGCGTCGAGCATTTCGTAAAAGGCGTAGCGATTCATCAGCCCGGTGAGCATGTCGCTATGCGCCATCCGCCGGGTCTTGCTGTCGGCGCGATGCAGCGCGACGATCTGCCGGTGGGCGCTGAAGCCGAGGATCAAGGCGGTGACCAGCAGGGCCGCCAGCATGATTTCGACAGTGCCGGCGAATTGCCTGCCGTTCAGCGCATAGGCGATCATCATCGGCAGGCACATGGCGACGATCTGGCCGATCAGCAGGCGCATGCGGCCGGCGCTGCGCTGGCAGAAGGCGACGGAATAGCCGACCGTGACGGCCATGGCGATGACGCTTTCGCCATTTTCAGAATGGCCGAGGGCGACAAAGGCGCACATCACGCCGATGCCGGCGGCGAAACTCACCGACAAGGCGAGATAGCCACGGTCGAAAGCGTTGAGTTCCTCGCGGCGCAACACCCTGTTGCGGCAGCGGCCATAGGCGCGCACCAGCCGCCAGCGTCCCAGGCCGATCGCCAGATTGACAAGCAGGAAGAGCGCGCAAAGGGGCGAATGGGTCGCCGCCCAGACCAGCAGGGTCGCCAGCACGCCCATGGCGCTGGAGGCCGCCAGCGTATCGCGCGTGAACATCAAACTGTCCAGCAAATGGCGCAACAATTCGTCATCGACCTCACGATCCCGCAAAATCGCGATCGGCGGCCCCAGACGTTCGGCGAAGGATTTGAACGCATCTCTCATGATGCGTTCAGCACAACCTAAAGCTGTTAAAAATCTCTACCGCAACGCGTGCGACATCACGGAAAATCGGCGCGAAGCGACAGCTTTTCCGCAGTTTACGCAGGGTTATGCCTGCCCTGCGTAAACATTATCGACCGCTCAAACGGTCGCGTGCCGGGTCGGCGCCGCCGGCGATCCCGCCCATTCAGTGTGAGCGGGAATGGATTCCCCCTTCATCACGATGGTCAGCGGTCCCAGCCGGGCGTAATCGCCGACATGGGAATCGTAGAGCACGGTGGAACCGGCGCCGACGGTGACGCCCGAGCCGAGCTTGACGCGACCGACCTTCATGACGCGATCCTCATAGAGATGGGTCTGGAGGGCGCAGAGCGCGTTGAGATTGCAGAAATCGCCGACCTCGACGCAGTCGAATTCGGTGATGTCGGTCATGTCGAACATGCAGCCCTTGCCGATTTTCGCGCCGAACATGCGCATGAACCAGGGCAGGAAGGGCGTGCCGCGCAAATGCTCGAGCAGCACCTTGCCGGCCATGCCCCAATAGAGCACGGCCACGGCCTCGGTGCGCATCGCCCACCAGGACCACATCGGCTTCATCACCGGCTCGTAGCGGCCCATGGTCAGCCATTTCACCCCGACCACGATCAGCGTCATCACCGCCGCGATCAGCGTCGAGGCGGCGACGAACATCCAGAACACCTGGCCATAATTGCCGTCGAGCATGGCCGGGCCGAACCATTCGATCGCCCAGGTGCCGAAAGTGATGAACAGCATGGTCGGCAGGGAAATATGCACGGCCTCGAAGACGCCGCGGGCGAATTTCTTCCATTTCGGCGCTTCATAGGTCCAATTGGCGCCGCCGCCGTCGAATTTCTGCCGCACGGGAAGCTTGATCGGCGGCGAGCCGAACCAGGTGTCCCCAGGAGAAATCTGATCGTTGGCCGGCGGCTTGGACTTGATGCCGATCAGCGCGCCATCGGGGATATCGGCGCCCGGCGGCAGCACGCCGTCATTGCCGATGAACACGCGCGAGCCGGTTTTCAGCTTTTCGAGATGCATCCAGCCGCGACGCACATCCTCGTCGCCGAGGATCACCTCGTCGGCGATGAAACATTTGTCGCCGATTTCGACCAGATCGTAGCGGCCGGCGAGATTGGTGGAAATTTCCGAATCCTTGCCGATTTTCGCGCCCATCAACCGATACCAGGTGCGCATGTAAATAGTGGCGTAGAGCGACGACAGCGTCTCCAGCGTCACTTCGGTGGCCAACGCCACCGCCCATTTGCGCATGTAGAACCAGGAAAAGACCGAATAATAGCCCTCGCGCACGCTGGGCAGCACAATCCAGCGCACCGCGGCGATGAAGGCCACGGTCACCAGCACCATGACGAAGGCCGTCGGCCAGGCCATGATCGGAATCGCCGCCATATAGAGCATGCGGCTGACCGAAGCCAGGCCGAGCCATTCGTCGATGCGGTCGAACACCCAGAAGGCCGGGAACAGCGGCAGCAGGCCAACCGGCGGAATGGCCAGCAGCATCAGGGCGTAGAGGAAGCTCTGCACGCCGCGCCGTCCAGCCGAGACCGTGGCGAAGGGGCGCAGGGCCTCCTTGTCCACCGAGCCGATGCAGCGGCCGGGCGAGCCGTCCCAGATTTCCCAGGCGCCAACCTTGGTGTGCGGCGCCAGCGCGGTGAGATCGCGCAGCTCCGCGCCCTCTTCGAGCACGACATTCTCCTCGATCACGCAGCCGGAGCCGAGATAGCAATCGGCGCCGATGTCGATGGAGCCGACGATCATTTCGGCGCCGACAAAGGAGACATTGGACAGTTTGGCGCGCGAGCCGATGGTGGCGCCGGCGCCGATCGACACCAGATCGAGCGCGCCGATCTCCAGTTCGGAAATATTGGCGTCCTGACCGACTCTGCGCGCCCAAAATATTGAGATAGACGCGGATCAGCGGCGAGCCCTGGAACCATTTGATATGGGTCAGGCCCAGGAATCGCTGCACCAGCCACCAGCGGAAATAATAGACGCCCCAGATGGGATAGCGGCCCGCCTTGAACCGGCCGATGACCGCCCATTTCACCGCTATGGCCAGGATCACCGTGAAAATATTGACGATGACATAGACGCCGAGCAGCGAGATCACCTCCTGGCCGAATGAGGCGTCAGTGTCGGTGAGCAGCATGTAGGAGACGAAAATGCCCAGCCATTGCGCCGTGGACAGCGCCAGCAGGAAGGGCAGGCAGACCGCCTGGGCCAGGCCGCAGAGGAAGCGGCGCAGCAAGGGCGGCGGCGTGAAGGACAGATCCTTGGGCGCGCCCGATACGGCCGCCTTGTCATCCAGCAGAGCGGCGATGGCGCGCAAGCTGCGGCCGGAATACATGTCCTGCAGGGTGACGCCGGCCAGACGCGGCGTCTGGCGGAGGATGGAGACGAAACGCGCCGCCAGCAGCGAATGACCGCCGAGATCGGTGAAGAAATCGGCGTCGAAGGGGATGGTCTGCGGCGGCAAAACCTTTTTCGCCGCGTCGAGCAGGATCGCCTCGGTCTCGGTCTGCGGCTCCTCCTGCTCCTCGACAGGGGCGGTCGCGGTCAGCGGCTCCTTTTTCAGCGCCTTGCGGTCCACCTTGCCCGAGGACAGGCGCGGCAGGGTCTCGCGGGTCTCGTAGCGCGCCGGGGTCATATAGGGCGGCAAACTCGCGCGCAATTCGGAGCGCAGGACTTTGGCGTCGAGAGCGGCGCCGCCCTCCGGAACCAGGAAGGCGACCAATTGGTCGAGCCCATCATCCTGGCGCAGCACCACCGCCGCCTGTTTCACGCCGGCGAGCACGGACAGCTTGGCCTCGATCTCGCCCAGCTCGACGCGGAAGCCGCGAATCTTCACTTGGTCGTCGATGCGGCCGTGGAAGGAAATCTTGCCATCGGCCTCCATCACCACGGCGTCGCCGGAGCGATAGAGGATGGGATCGTTCCCCTCGGAGGCGAAGGGATTCTTGATGAATTTCTCCGCCGTGAGCTGGTCGCGCTTGAGATAGCCGCGCGCCACGCCGGGGCCGCCGATCAGCAGCTCGCCTTCGACGCCGCGCTCCAGAAGATTGTTTGCGTCATCGGCGACGTAACAGGTGTAATTGGCGATGGGGCCGCCAATGCTCACCGGCTGGTCCGGGTGAACCTCGGCCATGGTGGCGACAACCGTGGCTTCGGTCGGGCCGTAGGAATTGAAAATCGTCCGGCCGGGCTTGCACCAGCGCGCGGCGACGGCCGGCGGGCAGGCCTCGCCGCCCAGAATGATCACGCGCAGTCCCTTGATGTCGCGCGGCAGCAGCGACAGCAGGGTCGGCACGGTGTCGAGCACGGTGACGCCGACTTCCTCCATCACATCGGGCAGAGCCTCGGCCTCGCCGAGAATCTGCGGCGTGGCGACGAAAAGCTGGGCGCCGACCAGATAGGGAATCCGAGATCTCCTCCATCGACAGGTCGAAGGCGATGGAGGCGCCCTGGAACACCACGTCGGAATGGGCGATCCGGTAGCTCTCATTGGCCGAGCGCAAATAATGGCAAATATTGCCTTGCGTGATGACAATGCCCTTGGGCGTTCCGGTCGAGCCGGACGTGTAGATCATATAGGCGGGATGCGCGGGCGTGGCCCCGGCCTTGCGCGCATCGACCGGGCGCTGGTCGTCATGATCGATCAGATCGGCCTCGGTGACCACTTCGGCCGAAACGCCGCCGCGCGCCTTGAGCGCGAAGGTTTCCGATGTGAGCAAAGCCTTGGCTTCGGCATCCTTCAGGCAGGTGTCGATGCGCTCGACCGGCGCGTCGGCGTCGAAGGGCAACCAGGCGGCGCCGGTTTTGGCGATGGCGATCTGTGAGATCAGCAATTCCGGGCCGCGCGCCCCCCAGAGGCCGACGACGTCGCCCGGGCCTATCCCCTTGCGAACAAGCCCGCGCGCCAAGGCGGTGGCTTCGCGATCGACCTGGGCGTAGCTGAGCTTGCGCTCCATGGTCGCCATGGCCATGGCGTGGGGCGCGGCGGCGACGGTCGCGGAAAAAATTTCGCTGAGCAGCTCGTCGCGGATCAGATCGGGGCGCAGGGCGCCGCGCAAAACCGACACTTGTGGAGCGGGAGGCGCGACGGGGGCCGAAGCTGGTTCAGGGACAAGTGTTTCGGCTTCCAGTTCGCTCATCGTTCCGATCCGTTGCGATCCGCTGCGCCCGCTCGCCTGCCGGAGCGGAGGCTCCGTCTATCACGGTTTGGCTTGTGCTCCTACCCGCAAAAAAAAGGCCATTCCGCGACCGGAGAAGCCAGGCCGCGCCATCGGAAACGCAAAGGCGCGCCATCGGAAACGCAAAGCCGCGCCGCTTTAAACGCAAGGGCGCGGCGCTTTTCCGCCGCCCGGCGCGGTGTTAGTAAAGAAGCTCAAGCGGAGACATAAACATGACGCAATCCTCGGTCTGGTTCATCACCGGCTGCTCCACCGGCTTCGGCCGCGAATTGGCGAGCCAATTGCTCGCCGCCGGCAAAAAAGTCGTGGTCACCGCCCGCGACAAGGCGAAAGTCGCCGATCTCGTCGCCCTGGCGCCGGAAAACGCCCTGGGGCTGAGCCTGAATGTCGATCGCGCCGGAGACATCGCGGCGGCGGTCGCGGCGGCGCAGGAGAAATTCGGCCGCATCGACGTGCTCGTCAACAATGCCGGCTATGGCTATCTGGCGGCGGTCGAAGAGGGCGAGGACGAGGAAATCCGCGCCATGTTCGAGACCAATGTGTTCGGCCTCGCCGCGCTGTGCCGCGCCGTGCTGCCGGGCATGCGCGCGCAGAAATCGGGGACCGTCGTCAATATTTCCTCGATGGGCGGCGTCTGCGGCTTTCCCGGCATCGGCTATTACAACGCCACGAAATTCGCGGTCGAAGGCCTGTCGGAGGCCATGGCCAAGGAACTGGCGCCGCTGGGCGTCAAGGTGCTGATCGTCGAGCCCGGACCGTTCCGCACCAATTGGGCGGGCGCTTCGCTGAAAACGCCGAAACAGGGTATCGAGGCCTATGCCGAGACCGCCATCGCCCGGCGCAACAGCACCCAGGCCTATAGCGGCACGCAAGCCGGCGACCCCGCGCGCGGCGCCGCCGCCATCATCAAGACGGTCGAGAGCGCCAATCCGCCGCTGCGGCTGGTGCTGGGCTCGGTGGCGCAAAAAGTGATCGGCGACCGCACCCAGGCTTTTCTGGCGGAACTGGAGGCGGGCCGCGACATCGCCCTGTCCTGCGACTTCCCCAACGCGGAAGAGCCGGCGGGCAAGCCGAAGTTCAATTAAGGCAATTCACCCCTTGGCCAGCATGCCCGAGACCCTGGCGAGCGCCGGGTCGAGGGCGGCGGGGGTGAGATGGGCGCCGCTGGCGACGGCGGTGAGCGAGATGCGCTGGTCCTGGACCTCGAAAATCCTGCACAGCGTGGTGCGGTCGGCGGCGTCGCGCACCAGCACCGAGGTCGGCGCGGCAAAACCGCTGCCGGCGATGCGGTCGGCCATCAGCAGC
>CAWDOR010000021.1:0-135406 GCA_963804045.1 uncultured Alphaproteobacteria bacterium
TGTGATCCTCAGCGATCCGTTCTGGCGCAGGCAATTCGGCGCCAGCGCGGCGGCGGTTGGGCAAACCATCCGCCTGAACGACGACCTGTACACGGTGATCGGCGTCATGCCGCGCGGGTTCGATAGCGTCCTCTACCGGGCGCGGATCTCTGGACCGCGATGCAGTACGATCCGGCGGCGCTCGGCGATTTCAGCAGCAATGCATGGGGCCATCACTTCCGTCTTGCCGGCGCTGGGCCGGCTATACGCCGCATTGGCCGGCGACAGCGGTCCAGAGCGCCTCGCCAGCCTTGACGCCGGGGCGCTCGACCGCGCCGCCGAAGGCTTTCTCGCCGAGCTTCGCGCCCTGGCCCCGCTGCGCCCGCGCATCGTCGACTCGATGCCCGGCAATTTTCTTCACCTTGGCCTTGTCGCGCTGCTTTTTCCGGCCGCGAAAATCATCCATTGCCGGCGCGACCCGCGCGACATGGGCCTGTCAATCTACAGCGCCCGCTTCCACGGCGCCCACGGCTACGCCCACAGCCTCGCCGATCTCGGCTGGTATATTGGCGCCCATGACCGGCTGATGGCGCATTGGCGCGCGGTCCTGCCCAATCCAATCCTGGAGATCGATTACGAAGATTGGGACAAGGATTTCGACGCGACTCTCGCGCGCCTGCTGACCCATCTCGACTTGCCGGCAGATCCGGATTGCGATCGTTTTCGCGCGCGCCGGCGCCTGACGACGCAGAGCGGCGGCTGGCGCGCCCATGAAAAAGCCCTGGCGCCATTGATCGAGGAATTGGCCAAGGCCGGGAGCCTCGTTGATTGGGATTGATCAGCCGCCCGCCCCCGCGGCGTTTCGCGCCCTGTGGCGTTTCGGATCAGGTTCGATAAAAACAGCGGGCGCCAAAAGGCGCCCGCGCTCATCCATCGATCGCAAAAATCAGTTTTTCGACGCCGCCTGCGGGCGGCCTTTGCCAGCCGGCGCTTCGTTGATCGCCGCCTGCGGCAGGCGCGGCTGGAAAGCCGCGACCTGCTTCTTGGCCGCGTCGAGATCGCTGGCCGACAGCCGTCCGGCGATTTCATCGCGCTTTTTCGCGGCGTCCTCGTCGCCCTGCTGGGCGGCGGCGGCGAACCAGACATAGGATTGCGCCATGTTCTGGGTCACACCCATGCCGCGCGCATAGAGAATGGCGAGATTGAACTGGCTATCGCGCACGCCATAGTCGGCGGCGCGGCGGAACCATTGCGCGGCGCTGGCGTAATCCGGCTTGCCATCGACGCCCTCTGCCTCGATCACCGCGAGATTATGCATGGCGCGCACATGGCCCTGGGCGGCGGCCTTCTGATAGTTGGCGCGCGCCCTGGCGGAGTCGCGGGCCACGCCCAGTCCCTTTTCGTAGATCACGCCAAGCCGATATTCGGCCTGGGGCTGGCCCTGGGCGGCGGCCTTTTCGAACCATGCGACAGCGGCGGCGGGATCGCGCGCCAGACCGCGCCCTTCGGCGAGGCGCGAGGCGTAATCATATTGCGCGACGGCGTCGCCGCGCTCGGCCTGAGCGCGCAGGCTGTCGGCCTGGGCGCCTGATTCGATCGCCGCCATATTGGCGCTGCGCGGAGCTATCGCGCTCACCGACAGCGGATCGAGCAGGCTGGCGCCATGCTGCGGCTTGGCCGCCGGCTGCGCGGGCGCCACGACGGGCGCCGACGGCGCGGCGGTGGGGGCCTCGGCTTGCGCCGGCGCCGATGCGGCCGCTTCCGGCGCGGGAGCGGGCGCCGGCGATTGTTCCGCCTTGGGCGTCGCCACCGTTTCGATCACCGGCGCGACGGGCGCGGCGACATAGCGATAGAGTTCGAACGCGCCCATGGCCATGACCGCGCCGGCGGCGGCGAGCACGACCGGCATGCGGCCGGTCGTGCGCTTGTCGCCAGCGGCCAGCGGCCGGATGAATTTCGCCGCGCCCTGCTTGGCGCGTTCGGCTGCGCCGGCGACGGGGTTCTTGGGCGCATCCACCTGTTCGGCGGCCTCGGCGGCTGCGCGGGCGGCGAGATGCCGGCGGGCGACGTCGATGTAATTGGCCGCCGGCGATTTGGCCATCATCGCCGCTTCGTCGTCGCGCGACAGTTTTATACCGGGCGCGCCATCGTCCGCCGGATGGTCGCGCCCATCGACGTCCGCCGCCGCGTCAAATCGGGCGGAGGCGCGCGGCATGGCTGCGTCGGCGAAAGCGGAGGGACGGCCGGCGCCCGGCTCCATCAGCAACGAATCCGTGTCAAAATCGTCCGAAACGGACGGCGCCGCGACAGCCGCCGCGCGCATCGGCGCCGGCTGCGACGCCGAGATCGTATGATGAGCGGCGGCGGGTTGCGGCGCGGCGGCGAAGGACTGCGCCTCGTCGCGCGGCGCGCGGACGTCCAGCACATCCTCTTCGAGCATGGCCAGGCGATCGACGACCTTTTCCAGCGTCTCGTGAACGGCGGACAGGGTCTGTTTAGCCCGGCGGTCGGAGTTTTCGTGCTGCTCGCGCAATTCGGCGATTTCGCGCGCCGCCTGTTCGTCGCGGTTGATAACGCCAGCGGCGGGCGATTCGGCGCGAGATTGCTCCAGCCGGGCGGTCAGGTCGCTCAGCGCCCTTTCGAGGTTGAAGCTTCCGGTGGTGACGACATCGTCCAAACGCGCCGAAACTTGCGCCATCTGCCGCTCAAGCGCCTCAAGCGCGCGGCCGTCGGCATGGGGCGCCATGGCGGTGTCAAGCCTTTCGGCAAGGGTGCGCAGCAGCGGCTCCAGATCCTGCGGGGTTTGGTGCGCGCCAGCGCCGTCGATGCGCTCGGCCAAGGCTTGATGCATGAAATCCAGACGGCGCGACAATTCGTCGAAGCGGCGTTCGCCGGCGCCCGACGGCTCGCCGCCATGCTCGCCGCCGCGTTCGGCGGCGCGCTCGATCCGTTCGGCGAGCGTGTCGAGCCGCGAGCCGATTTCCCGCCAGCCGGCGGCGCTTTGCGCCAGCGTGTCCTCATGGGCGCGGCTGGCCTGGCTGGCGTGCTGCGACAATTCCTCGAGGCGCTCGGTCAGGCCGGCCACCTGTTTTTCCAGACGCTCCACCGGCGCCATGCGGTCCAGAGCCTGGGCGATGCTGGCGCGCAATTCATCCGACTGGTCGCAGGCCTGGAGGAAGGAGCTCCGGTCGGCGCCGCCAGCGCGGCGCAGATCCTCGATCTTGTCCTCGAGCGCCTGCAATTGCCGCACGACGTGGTCGAGATTCGCCGAGGCCCCGGTTTCGACGACGGCGCGGCGCACTTCGTCGGCGATGGTTTCGATCGGGGCCAGAACCTGGTCGCGCAGCCCCTCGCCGCGCGAGCGCTCGATGCGCTCGCCGAGATCGCGCACCGCCGTCTCCAGCGCCGCCAACTGGCCGCGCGGCGCGACATCGGTCAAGGCGCGCCCCATGGCCGCGACCTGGGCGCCGAGCGCCTCGATTTCCGCCGACGACGCGCCGGCGTTGCGTTCGACGGCGCGCTCCATGACCGAGCGGGCGGAGTCCATCCGCTCGGACAGATCGCGCATGGCGTGTTCCAGGCCATTGACGCTGGCGCGCGGCGCCACGTCGGCGAGCGCTTCGCCGATTTCAGCCAGCCGCTGTTCCAACGATTCGAAATCCGGCGCGGAATCGAGCTGATGCTCGCCGAGCCGCGCCATCAATTCGCGCGCCTGATCGACCTTCTGGGTGAGTTCGCCCATCGCGGTTTCCAGGCTGGCGACCGCGCCGCGCGGCGCGACGTCCTGCATGGCCGCGGCGATCTGGCGCAACTGTCCCGCCATTTCGTCGAAATCGGGCGAAACCACGGCCTCGCCGCGCGCGGCGGCGCGCTCCATCTGCTCGCGCGCCAGTTCGACGCGGTTCGACAATTCGCGCATGGCGCTTTCCAGGGCGGCCACCGCGCCGCGCGGCGCGACATCCTGGAGGCTCCTGGTCATGTCCGCGAGTTGGCGGCTCAACGCCTCGACATGGGGGCTGGCGACCGGCTCGGCGCGAGTTTCGGCGGCCTGCTGCACGGCGCTGCGCGCCTGCTCGACGCGGCTGGACAGATCGCGCATGGCGTTTTCCAGCCCGGCGACCGCGCCGCGCGGCGCCAGATCGCTCAAGCCGCGCGCCAGGCCGGCGACGTCTCCGCGCAGGCCCGCGACCTCGCGCAACGCCCCTGCGGGCTGCGCCGCGGCGAGCAGATCGACCCGGCCGGCGAGATCGCGCAGCGCGGTTTCGACGCCGCCGCCTTCAGCCGAACGGGCGGTATTCTTCACCGCGCTGAATTCGTGGCGCATGTCCTCGATACGCGACGACAGCGCCTCGATTCCGCCCTGCAGGCGGTCGATGCGATGATCCTCGCGCGGCGTGGCGGCGCGTTCGGCCATGGCCTCGAGCTTGCGCGCCAGAGCGTCGAAACGGGCTTCCAGAGCGGCGTCGACGCGCGGCGCCGGCGCCGGACGGACTGGCTGCGGCGCGGCGGCGCGGGGCGCCGGCGCATAAGCGGGAACGGTGTCAAGGGCGCGCTGGCGAGCGGAAATTTCCGCCACGGCTTCGCGTGAAATCGGTCGCCGCGCCGGCGCGGCGACGCGCGGCGGCGTGGGACGGTCGAGGCGCGCCAGCAAAGCGTCGAACCTTTTCTCAAGACGCGAGAATTGTTCGTCGCGCTCGGCGGCGGGGGCGGTTTCGGCGCGTTCGACGCGAGCAAGGAGATGGGACAATTTGCGATCCAGCTTTCGGAGGGTTTCGTCGTCTTGAGGTTCCGGGGCGCGGCGGGAAAGGCTTTCGAATCGCTCTTCCAGCCGGTTCAGCGCGCCGCGCAGCGGCTCGGCGTCCGCGGAACGGGCATTTTTGCGCAAATGGGTTTCGAGACCGGCCAGGCGCGATTCGACCTGGGCGAGCATGTCGACGCGTTCGTTCTCGACCGATTCGATTCGCTCGGCCACATCGGCCAGGGCGCGGGCGGCGCGGGCTTCGACGCGGCCGGCGCGGCTTTCGAAGGCGGAGACCGCCTTTTCCAGCAAAGCCTCGGGATTTTGCACTTCGCGCCGGCCCCGGGCGCCGACATCGTCTCGACCGGCGGTCGCGCGGGTCGTCAGGCGCGGCGAGGGAGTGTCGCGGGCGACCATGCGCGGCGCGCGGCGGCGCGGCGCGGGTTCGGGTTCATCGATATCGTCCCAATCGGCGTCGCGCCCTGCCGGGCGGCGGACGCCGCCATCGTGCGATTGCCGGCTCAGGCGCGCCAATTGCGCCGCCACCGCCTCAAGGCGTTCGTCGGCGTCGAAATCCTGCTCGTCGAGCCCGGCTTCGGCCGCGTGCTCGGCGATGGCGCGGTTCATCCAGGCGCCGAGAGTCACGCCATCGCGCCGCGCCGCTTCCTTCGCCGCCTCTCTTGCGTCGAAATCCACGCCTTTAATGCTCCAGGGGACCGCTCTGCTCATTTTCCCAACCCGGTTTTCCACCGAATGACATCCGGCGCGCCGCCAGGCCGCGGCGCGAATCGCAAGGCGGCGCCATGCCACGACCCTCGGTCACGACTTTCTTCGTTTAGGGTAAATAACCGGTTAAGCGCGGCGGCGAAGGCGGGCTTTGCAAAAAAGCTTACCAAGCGGGATTGAAAGTTGTGTTTACGCGAGTTACAACCTTTACGTGTAGAGCGTTTTGATTCGCCAACATCGAGGATAACAATGAACGCCACCGCATTGCTCCACAGCCCCAATTTCGAGGCCGACGTCAACAGTCCGGAAATGCTGACCATCGGCGAAGTGTCCCGCCTTTACGGCGTCACCCTGCGCGCTTTGCGTTTTTACGAGCAGCGCGGTCTGCTGAAGCCGATCCGCCGCGGCGGCGCGCGTTTTTACGACGGCGCGCAAAAAGTCCGCCTGCAAATGATTCTCAAGGGCAAGCACCTTGGCTTCACCTTGACCGAGATCACCGAACTTCTCGAAGCGGAAAAGGATCATGGCGAAAAGGGCGCCGATTTCGCCCTGGACGAAAAGATGGTCCTGTCGCAACTGCGCCATCTCGAAGAGCGCCGCGCCGATCTCGACCAAGCCATCGCCGAACTCCGCGCCGTCCATCAGAAACTGATCGGCGCCGCGGCCTGAGCACGCTGGCCAGCGAGGGCGCCGAAACCGCCACGCCCATCGCAAGGATCGAAATGCTTCGCTACCGCCCTGTATCCGGCCTTGCTTTCATTTCAGGGAAGCAAGGCCCCCAGGCGGCCAAAAGATTATCTCGCGGGAAGCTTATGCCGCTCAAAGGTCGAGATTGGGCCTGTTTAGAGATAGGCGCCTGACGAAAAGCTTGATCGAAACTGGCCGCAGCTCCACCTGTTCCCGTTCAGTCTCCCGCATGGGCTCCTTGCCATTATTCGCCTCGCACAAACCACCTTCCTCTGCCCGCCCCTTGGCGGGCGTTTTTTTGTGGTGATAGCGCCAGAGCTTGGCACAGCGGAAAATTGTGGCGCGATCCCGCGAATTGACGCAAAGTCCGGAGACCGCGCATATTTGTTTCGCGGACCTCTGGGCTCCAGAACCTGGGTCCGCAAGGGTCGAGATGCGCCCCACCGGCGTCGAGCGGCTGGGCTCGCGCGAAAACCAAATGCAGGAATGCCGCCATGGCGCGCAAACTGGTCGTCTATTTCTCGCTGCTTTCGCCCTGGGCGTTCATCGGCCATGGCGAATTGCAGAAACTGGTCCGCAAACATGCGCTCGACGTGGACTATCGCCCCATCGATCTGATGCAGATCTACGCGGCCACCGGCGGCACGCCGCTGGCCAAGCGCCACCCCTCGCGCCAGGCCTATCGTCTGCTGGAGTTGCAGCGCTGGCGCGACAAGCGCGGCCTGACTTTCGGGCTTTGGCCGCGATTCTGGCCCTTCGACCCGGGCCTCGCCGACCGTACGATTTGCGCCTTGACCTTGGACCGAGCCGATCCGCAGAAATTCATCGCCGGCGCCTTCTCCGCGATTTTTGCGCAGAATCGCAATCTCGCCGACGAGCATGAGGTCGCCGCCGTACTCAGCGAAAATGGGTATAATACGCTCTGGCTGGCCAGGGCGCGCTCGGAGGAGGCGGAGGCGCTTTACGAGAAAAATCACGCCCTGGCGCTGCACGCCGGGGTGTTCGGCTCGCCCTCCTATGTGCTCGACGGAGAGCTGTTCTGGGGCCAGGATCGGTTGGAGCTCCTCGACGAGGCCTTGACCTCCGGCCGCCCGCCATTTTCCGCCGAAATTTGACGCTCCCGCTGCGTTTGCCGCGTCAAATCCCGGGAAGTCAGCACATTCAACATCAACGCGCCGAATAGTACTGAGCAACAACAAGTTTAAACGCACCTCCCTTCACATTCGGGATTTTTTCCCGAATGTGGCGCGAATGGTTCCCGGCTTTCCTGCTTTTTTCTACTTTTCCAATTGCACCCCATGATCTAATCTCGGACAACAAAACTGCATCGGGCATGTAAAAACACGAGAAATCGGCGGCCCGCGTCAGGCGGCGGAGCGAAAAATCGCCCGTCCAGGGGGGAAGATATGAAATTCGTGAAGTTTGCGGTCGCCAGCGTTTTGATCGGCATTCCCGCTTTTTCTGCCGCTAGCGCCGCACGCGCGGATCAGGTGGTGGCTCTGCCGGAAATCGACGTGACCGCCGACACGCCGATCGCCGCGCGCCCAGCGCCCGTCGCCGGGCCATCGACTTCGGGCGCAGGCCAGAGCGGCCCGCAGATTTTCGACGCGACCCCCGCCAATAACACCCGCGTCGACGCCGCCGCCATCGCCCGAACCAATTCCAGCAATATCACGGATACGCTCAACCGCGTCGCGCCCAGCGTCACGATTCAGGCGCCCTCGGGCAATCCTTTCCAGCCGGACGTGGAATATCGCGGCTTTGTCGCCTCGCCGGTGTCCGGCACGCCGCAGGGCCTAGCCGTTTACCAGAATGGCGTGCGCATCAACGAAGCCTTCGGCGATACGATGAACTGGGACATGATCCCGACCTTCGCCATAGCCTCGATGGACCTGATCTCCAACAATCCCGCCTTCGGCCTCAATGCGCTCGGCGGCGCGCTGAACATCAGGATGAAGGACGGCTTCAATTTCCAGGGCGGCAAGCTCGACGTTTCCGGCGGCTCCTATGGACGCGTCCAGGCCGGGCTGGAATATGGCAAACAGGTCGGCCAATTCGCCTTCTACGGCGCGCTGGAATATGCCCATGACGACGGCTACCGGCAAATGTCGGCCTCGACGGTGCGGCGCTTTTACGGCGATCTCGGCTATCGCAACGAGGGCAACGAGCTTCACCTGAACCTCGGTCTCGCCGATAATGCTTTCGGCGCCGCCGGGCCCGCGCCGATCCAGATGCTCCAGCAGAACTGGAGCAGCATCTATACCTCGCCGCAGTCTTCCGCCGACCAGATGGGCATGGTCAATCTCAACGGCAAATTCACGCTGTCGCCAACCTGGACCCTCAGCGCCGCGGCCTATGTCCGTCGCTTCGCGCAAACCACCGTGGACGGCAATCCCACCAATGCGCAACTCTGCGCCGATGGCGTGAACCTCTGCTACAACGATAATGTCACGCCGGCCAATGGGCTGAATGGCAAGCAATTGCCGGCGAGCCTGTTCCCCGCCGGCGCCACGCTCGGCGAGATCGACCGCACGGCGACCACAACCACCAGCCTGGGAAGCTCGTTCCAGCTGAGCAACAGCGACACGCTGTTCGGTTTCAAGAACCACGCCAGTTTCGGCGCCTCTCTCGATTACGGCATGACCTCCTTTTCCGCCTCGTCCGAACTGGGCGTGTTCCAGCCCAATTATGCCCTGACCGGTTCTGGAATCTATCTCGGTCCCTCCGGCAATCCGGTCAGCGACGGCCCGGTCAGCCTGCACACCATCAACCGCTATATCGGCGTCAACGCGCTCGACGCTTTCGAGGTCAATGACCGGCTGACCATTTCCGGCGGCGCCCGCATCAATATCGCCGCCATTTCGCTGTTCGACCAATTGGGCGGCGGCGTCAATGGCGAGCATGAATATGGCCATATCAATCCGGTGATCGGCTTGACCTACAAGATCGCGCCCGAACTCCAGGCCTACGCCTCCTACGCAGAATCCAACCGGGCGCCGACGCCGCTGGAGCTGGGCTGCGCCAATCCGCTGCAACCCTGCATTCTCGCCAATTTTCTGGTCTCCGACCCCAATCTGAAACAGGTGGTGGCGCGCACCTATGAGGCGGGTTTGCGCGGCCAGCACGATCTCGGCGACTGGGGATCGCTGGGCTGGAAACTGGGCGCCTTCCGCACGCGCAGCTCCAACGACATTTTGAGCATTCCCGATCCCTTCCAGCAGGGGTTCGGTTATTTCGCCAATGTCGGCGACACCTTGCGCCAGGGCGTCGAAACCCAGTTCAGCTATAAATACAAGGACGTGACGCTGCACGCCTCCTACACCTATATCGACGCCACCTTCCGCAGCGCCTTGACGCTGGCGTCCAACAGTCCCTCCGCCGACGTCAATGGCAATATTTACGTGGTTCCCGGCGACCAAATACCGATGGTCCCGCGCCACCGCATCAAATTCGCCGCCGATTGGGACGTGACGTCCAAGGCCAAACTGGGAGCCGATCTGCTTTTCGTCGGTCCGCAGCGCTATGTCGGCGACGCCTCGAACCAGCAGCCGTCGCTGCCCGCCTATTTCACCTTGGCGCTCAACGCCTCTTACAAGATCCTCGACAATGTCGAAATTTACGCGCGCGGCGAGAATATCTTGAACCGTCGCTATTACAGCTATGGGACTTTTTTCGACACCAGCCAGGTGTTCGCCGCTTTCTCCGATCCGCGCAGCGTGACGCCGGCGCAACCGCTTTCGGTCTATGCCGGCGTGAGGATCACCTTCTGAGCGCCGGCTCACGCTTCGTCGAACAGCCCTGAGGCGCGCAGCCGGGCCCGATAGCGCGCGCCGACGGCATCGGGCGAAAAAATCACGCCGGGGTCTGGCGCCGGCTTGCGGCCGAGCCGCACAGCTTCGCGCATGGCTGCCGCCGCGGCGGAAATATCGGGATCGGCCCAGGCTTGATCGGCGCCCCAGCAATAGTCGCCGGGTCCGATCGGCGTCATTCGCGCTTCGACAAAAAGCTGTTGGCCGCACTCGGAGAAATCGAGATTGCCGGACCAATAAGTGGCGACGACCGTTTTGCGCAACAGCAAGGCCTCGGCGATTGGGCGGCCAAATCCCTCCGCCCTGTGCAGGGATACCAGGCAATCGCTGGCCGCCAGCAGCGCCATGGTGCGCGGACGCGGCCAGGACTCGTCGATGAAGCGGATGCGCGGGTCGCCGGCGGCGCCAAGCTGCAAGTCCCGCCAAAGCTGCGGCGCGGCCGCGGCGCGCATCGCCTTGACCACCAGCAGGACATCGCCGACCTCGGCCGAAAACGCCTTGCGGAAGGCGGCGATGGCGGCGCTGGGATTCTTGCGGTTATAGCCGGAATTGACGTCGAACAGCGTGACGAAGACATAGGCCTGTTCGGGCAGGTCAAAGGGCGCGCGCTCGGCGGAAACCTGTGGAAGGATCACCGCCGAGGGCATGTCCACGACTGGAACCGGCGACGAAAGCTCATAGGCGCGGCGGACGAAGGCGCTGATCGCCCAGATTTCATCCGCCAGCAGGTAGCAGAATTCCAGGGTTGCGGGCCAGAGCGGCAGCTCCCAGGGCCAAATGCAGACCGTCCGGCGTCCCGCCCAGGTCGCGGAGCCGTGGACACAGAAATAACGAAATGTCTCGAGCGCCGACATGACGAAGACATTGGTCTCATAGACCGGGACCTCGACGATCGGGGCGGCGAATTCATGCTGTTCAAGGCCGATGTCGGCGCCCACGGGCGCGTCGACAAGCACATGGGGAATTTGGGCGGCGGCCATGGCGGCGGCGGCGCAGCGCACATCCTCGCCAACGCCCAATTGCGCGTGGAGATGGCCGAACAGATTGACGCCGCCCGACGGCGCGCGGCCCGGCGGCGGCGAGGCTGGCGATGTCGAGCCTTGTTCGGACAGGTAAAGCGCCCGAACCTCCGGCCGGGCGAAGGCTTCTCGCAATACGCCATATTCGCGGCGGCCGAATTCGAGCTGCCAGGACAGGAAGGCCTTGCGCCCCTCCGGCTTTTCCAGATCGAAGATTTCCATCAAGTCCGGACGGGTCAGCCAGATGCCGACGCTCACGGCCAGCACCGGCCAAGTCGAACCGGGCAGGCCGTCAAGCGGCTCGAAAAAAACCAGATAGGGCGCCGCCGCCTGCCTCCGCCGCCGTCGCGCGAAGCATGACAATAATGTCGCTATGCGCTCGACGACCTGCCAATCCATTGCCTGAAGTCCTTCATGATCCCGCCGGCGCCCCGGAACGATCGCCCCGAGCCTCCCGGCAAGGCGCCCGGCTGTCGCATCAGCGCGCGGATTTCACCTCGGCGCCGCTGGTTTTGGCGGCGTTGGGCGCGCCCGTCAACGCGCCCAAAGCCTCGGCGCGCTTGATCATTTCCCCGCCTTTTTCGGCGTCGGCCTCCACGCCCAGTCCCTGGGCGACCATGACGCCGAGATTGTAGAGCGCCATGGCGTGACCGGCGCGCGCCGCGCGCTCATACCAGACAACTGCGGTTTCAAGGTTTTTTTCGACGCCGCCGCCAGTGCAATAGAGCACGCCGAACTGGAATTGCGCCGGCGCGAAATCGGCCTCCGCCGCGCGTTGCAACCATTTCGCGCCCTCGGCGAGCGAAGCCTCGTCCTTGCGCTCGAGCAGGTGGTTGGCGATGATATGCTGCGCCATGGGATTGCCGGCGCGCGCGGCATTGAGATAGTGATTCAGCGCGTCTTGCGGGCTCGCCCGCGCCGGATCGTAATGACCTGCGTAGAAATGGCCCAGTTGCAGCGAGGCCGCGACATGGCCGCCGCTTGCGGCGTCGCGCAGCAGAGCCTCCGCCGCGTCGGGATTTTGCGAAACGTCGCGCCCCTGCAAATAAATCATCGCCAATTGGGTCTTGGCGACGCCATCCCCGGCGGCCGACGCCTCCGTGAGCAATTCGACGGCGCGCGGCGCGTTGCGGGCGCCGGCGGCGCCCTGAAGATGCAGTTCGGCAAGCTTGACCTTGGCTTCGCGAATGCCGTTCTCGGCGGCGAATTCGCACCAGCGCAGCGCCTCGCCGAGATCCTGCTCGACGCCCTGGCCGTTCTGGAGAAAAACCGCAATGTTGAAGGCCGCCGTAGGATGACCCTGTTCGGCCGCCTGGAGGAACCAGCGCGCGGCGTCGCGGAGATTGACCGGCACGCCAATGCCATTGGCCGAGAGGCGACCGCAGATGAACTGGGCGTTGACGTCGCCCTTTTCCGCCGCCCGGCGGCGCCAGACCGCCGCCTCGCGCCAGTCCGGCGCCACGGCGCCGCCCTGGCTGTAAAAATCGGCGAGCGCAACGATCGCCGGCAGATAATCCTGTTTCGCCGATTTGCGCAGATAGGTCTCGACGCGATCGAGATCGACGGCGACGCCCGCGCCGCGCTGCAGCATGCCCGCGTAGTGAAACTGGGCGAACGCATCGTTATTATCCGCCGCCAGGCCCATGTAATGCGCTGCCAGTTCGGGGTCGGCGGCTTCGCCGGCGGCGCCCTGGCCGTAAATGGTCGCCATGGCCAGTTGGGCGCTGCGGTGGCCATTGTCGGCGGCGCGGCGATACCATTCCACGCCCTTGGCCGGATCGGCCTCGCAACCCAGCCCTCTATACTGAATATCGCCCAGCGCGAATTGCGAGGACAGGTCGCCGCCCCGCGCCCCCTGTTCGAAATAGGCGACCGCCTTCGCGTAATCCTTGGGCGCGACCCATCCCTCGACATGCAACGCGCCCAGCAAGCCATAGGCGGCGGCCTCGCCTCCTGCGGCGGCGCGTTCGAGCCATTGAATCGCCTGTTCGGGATCGGCGGGCTGACGGCCAAAATGGCCAAAAAAGGCTTCGCTCACCCGTTCGGCGGCCTCGGCGTCGCGGGTGGTGCGGCTCCAAAGTTCCGGCACGGGCGTGCTGGCGCCCTGCAACAGAGCGCGGCCAAGGCTGAATTGCGAGGGCGCATGACCCGCCTCGGCGGCGCGGCGATGCCAGAGCATGGCGTCCGCCTGATTCCAGCCAACACCGCGCCCACACTCATAGAGCCGGGCGATTTCATAGGCGCTTTCGACATCGCCGGCGGCATAGGCGCGCATCCAGAATTTCAGCGCGCCGTGAATTTCCTCCTCGTCGCGGGCATGTTCGGCGCGCCGCTTGAGCCAGCCAACCAGCCGCCGGTCCGCGGCGGCGCGCGCGCGCGCCGCCGCCTTGCGCAGCAATTTTCTCATGGCTCGCGCATCGCCTCGCCCGCGCCGCGGATCAGGCCGTCCATCAGATACATGGCGACCGAGCGGCGTCCGACCTTCATGTCCGCGCTGAGCGTCATGCCCGGCATCAGGCGGAAGTTTTCGGGAACCTTGACGAAATGATTCCCGTCGATGGCTATGCGCACCCGATAATAGGGTTCGGCCGGCTGTCCGGTGTCCTCATTGGTGGTGAAGGCGCCTTCGCTGATCCATTTGACATGGCCCTCGGCATAGCCATGTTCCGCGACGTTGAAGGCGTCGACCTTCAACACCGCGGGATCGCCGACGCGCAGGAAGCCTATATCGCGCGAGGCGACATTGACCTCGGCCTCGACCGGCACGCCGACCGGCATGGCCGTCATGAGTTCGTCGCCCTCCTTCAGCACCGAGCCGACCGAAAGCTTGGCGACGGTCAGAATGATGGAGTCCTGCTGGGCCGCGATCCGCACGAGATCGCTGTGTTTCTGCGCCTTTTCCAACTGCGCCAGAGCGCCGTCGCGCGTGTTGCGCGCGGTGACCAGATCCTGGCTGATCGTTGTGCTCCACTGCTGGACGAAGGCCTCGTGGTCGGCCCTGGCCGAGGACAATTGCGCCTGGGCTTCGTTCATCCCATTGTTCAGGTTTTCCAGGGTGCGCAGCAATTCGACGCGCTGATCCTTGGAACTGAGCTGGTTCAGCAGCGACCCCGCGCCGGAGGCCAGAAGCTTGGTGCGCATGGCCTCCACCTGGGCGGCGATGTCGAGACGCTCTTTGTAACGGGCGATATCGCCCTTGGTCTTGGCGAGCGTCGCCTCGGCCAGCTTCTCCTTCTCGGCGAAACTGTCGATTTGCGCCCGATATTGGGCAAAGCGTTGGGTATAAAGCGCCTTCTGGATGTCGTTGTAATGCGCCTGGGTCGGATCCCTGGTCGGCGGAAATTCCAGCGGTGCGCCGGAAAGTTCGGCCTCGTCGCGAAGAATCTGGGCGTTGAGGCTGGACACCTGCTGCTGGAACTGGGTCACATCGGCGGCGGCGAAGGTCGGATCGAGCGTCGCCAGAACCTGGCCCTTGTGGACGAGATCGCCGGGATGAACATCGATGCTCTTGATGATCGAAGGGTCGAGCGCCTGGAAGACATTGCGCGGCGCGGTCAGCACCACCTTGCCGGCCGAACTGGTGATGACCCGGTCGAGCTTCATGAAAACAATCAGCGCGACAAAAACCAGAACCATCCCCGTCATCACATGCATGGTCATGCGGATCGAAAACGGCTCCGGCGTCTCGCGGATCGCGGCGATTTCCGACTGGAAGGAGCGGATTGTGGCATGCGCGGATTTAGACAAGTTTGGCGCCCCTCGTCATAGCCCCGACGGCTGCGGCCTCGATATGGCCGTTTTGCTGCAGCCACAGGCCGCGATAGATCTCGCAGCGCTCCAGCAGCACGGGATGCGGCGCCATATCCAGAACCTGGCCGCGCTCCAACACCAGAATCTGGTCGGAATGGACCAGCGACGACAGGCGGTGGGAAATGGCGATCACCGTGCGGCCCTTGGCGATCTTGCGGATATTGGCGTTGACGATGGTTTCCGAATCCGGATCGAGGGCGCTGGTGGCCTCGTCGAAAATCAGAATGCGCGGATCGAGGATCATGCAGCGGGCGATGGCCAGACGCTGGCGCTGGCCGCCCGACAGGTTGGGCGATCCCTCGTAGATATAGGTGTCGTAGCCGCGCGGCAAACGATCGATGAACTCCTCGGCGCCGGCGAGACGCGCGGCGCGCACCACTTCCTCGAATGTCGCGTGGGGCTTGGCGACGATGATATTTTCGCGGATCGTGCCGCGGAACAGGAAGTTTTCCTGCAGCACCACGCCGAGATTTCGGCGCAGATGAGCGGTATTATATTCGCGCACATCGACGCCATCGATCTTGATCAGGCCCTCGTAATCGGAATGCAGGCGCTGCAGCAGACGGGTCACGGTGGTCTTGCCCGAGCCCGAACGGCCGACCACGCCAAGCGTCGCGCCAACCGGAATTTCGAAGGTGACGTCGTCGAGCGCCGGGCTGAGCGCGCCCTGATAGGTGAAGCGCACCTTGGAAAATTCCACATGGCCGGACAGCGGCTTGCGCACGCCGCCTTCGCCCCGGCCCTCTTCCGGCGGCCGGTTGACCAAGCGGCGCACGATCTCGACGGCGGCGCGCGCCTCGTCGAGCTTGCCGATCAAATTCGCCATTTGCATCAGCGGTCCGGCGACGCGCTGGGACAGCATCAGAAAGGCGAAGAGCGCGCCGATATAGACGGGATCATTGGTGGTCAGGGCCATATAGACGCCCACGGCATAGGAGCCGGTGACGGCGAGCCGCTCCAACGGACGCACGCCAACCTGGACGACGGCCGAAAGCCAGGACATTTTGTCGGTCGCCTTGGCGACCCGCGCCACCAGAACGTCCCATTCCTGCTTCTGGCGGGCCTCCAGCGCCAAGGATTTCACCGTGCGAATCCCGGCGAGGTTTTGGTAGAGGAACGAGCCGCGCGCGGTCTGCGCCTCGATCACCTTGGCGTTCGCCTTGCGCAGCGGCGGCAGCATCAGCAGCAACCAGGCCACGATCAGCCCGCAAAAAGCCAGGACGATGAAGGTCAGCAGCGGACTGAAGGCGAACATCACCGGCAGGAAAACCAGCAAAGTCAGCGAATCCAGCACTGTGCCGAACAATTGCCCGGTGAGAAAATCGCGAATTTTCCACAATTCGTTGATTTCATACATGACAATGCCGACTTCGGTCCGCTCGTAGAAATCGATCGGCAGGCCAAGCACCTTGTCGAACATATATTCGGACAGGCGAACATCGACGCGTGAGGTCAGAAACAACAAAAGATAGGAGCGCAAATAGGAGAAGATCGTCTCGCAGACGATGATCAGGCCCATGCCCAAGGTGAGCACGGTGAAAGTGCTCATGGCGTGGTAATAAATGACCTTGTCGCCGATGAGGCGCCAGTACATGATCGGCGCCAAAGCTAGAAAGCTCAAAATCAGGGCGCTGATGACAATGTCGCGCACCAGCCGCCGCTCGCGGAACAGCAAGGCGGCGATAAATCCGAGGCTGAAGGGCTGCTCCTCATCGGCCAGATCGTAGGAGCGGCGCACCAGCACCACCTCCCCGGTCCAAACTTCCTGGAAACGCGCCCAATCGACGAAAAGCTCGGCGCCCTCGGCGGCGTTGGGATCGAGCAGTGTCACGCCGAGCTGCTCCTGCTCGCCGGTCTTGACCCGCGCCAAAACCAGACTGACGCCAGTCTTCAACCGGACGATAGCGGGAACCGCCTTGCCGAGCTGGGCCAACCCCTCCCAGTCGAGATGCACCACCCTGGCCTTGAGTTCCGCGCGGCGGGCGCAATGGATCAATTGCGGATAATCGACGCTTTCGCTGGCCAGCACATTGTCGCGCACGATGTCGAGCGGCGTCAAAGCCAGCCCATGATGCGCGGAGACCATGCAAAGGCATTGCAGCGCCGACTTATCCTCGAAGCCAGCGCTTGCCGCCGGAAGAGCCTCGCCTTTTTCCATCGTCTATCCACAAGTGTCGAATTTTAATTATTCTTATACCTTGCCTACAGTTCATGCGCAAGTTGCGGAAACTTGGCAGGCAACGTCCACCAAACACCAAGAGGGAGTGGGCTTAACCATAATATTGATTGTGCCGAATATTCATGCTCGTGGTTAAAATTGGCGTTCCAGCCTGGCGCGCAACATGCCCGCGGCGGCGGTTTTTTGCCCTTGCGGACCGGCAAGGCGCAAGCTATCGATGGTTCGCGTGCTGGAGCGCCAGAAATGACGACCTCGAAAATTGGTTTTTATTGCAAAACATTTCGGCCTGATTTCGACCATCTGTCGGTGATGCTGGACTCTTTTGCCCAAAACAACCCCGACGGACTGCGTCTGACCCTGTCGCTGCCTCGCGATGACAAAAATGCATTCCACGACCGGTTCGGCCACGATATTCCGCAACTGCGCCTGGTTCATGACGAGGATTATTGCCCCTTCGACTTGCGAAGCATGTCCGGCTGGCATGCGCAGCAATTGTGCAAGCTCTCGTCTTGGCGCGCCGTGGACGCCGAACAAAACGTAATCCTCGACTCGGACTTCTATTTCATTCGCCCCGTACGGGCCGCGGAATTGCTGCCGCGCGACGGCAAGGAATTTGTCGTCTATGGGTCTCTGATCCGCACCGTGTTCAGCGACCGCGACAACAGCGCGCTGCTCGCCTATCTTGAAGGCGCCGAGCCGAGACCCGATTGGTTCCCGCAACCACGGCCAGCGCCTGAAACCGATTTTTCCGAAATCAAGGCGCTGTTGGAAGCGCCCCGCGATTCCGTGTCTCCAGAAGAACGCAGCGGCGCGATTTTCCGTCTGTTCGGCGCGAAAAGATGGTATTTTTACCAGCCTGGGCAAATTTATTCGAAAACGCTGCTTGTCGCGCTGGAACAATTCCTGGCCGAGCGCGGCTTGAATTTCGCTCAAGCGATTAGCGCGTCGCCATGGGAAAATAATTGGTACGGAGAATATATCGCCGCCATGCACGCGGAACGTATCGATTTCCGCGTTTCGCCAGTGTTTCACGTCGCCAAGGCCGCCCAGGTCGAGGCCGCGAAACAGGCCGGCCTGACCGAGGAGAAACTGGCGACGCGTTTCGCATGGATCGCTATGGCCGCGCGCCATATCGCCATGCTCAAATATTGACCGGCCCAGACTGAAAGAACACAAAGGCGAAGCGATTCAAACGCCTTCCCGGGACCGCCATTCGTTCGTGACATCGCTAAACCGCATGTGCACCATTCCGCCGAAGGCGCCGCGCAGGAACGACCAATCCGTGATCCAGTCCGGATTTCGCCCGGCCTGCTGCTGGATCCGGCGCATCAACTCGACCAGCCGCGTCCGATGCGCGCCGATGCGCGCCTTGACCCGTTCCGCGATCATGGTCGGATCGGCTCCCAGGGCGGCCATGTCCCGGACAGCCTCCGCCACGGCCTCTGGCGTGGAGTCGCAGGTCTTCCAATAGGCGGGATCGGCGAATTCATCGCGCCCGCCCCTGTTGGCGACGCTGACCACCGGGACGCCGCACAGAAGATATTCGATCGAGGCGTACATCGCGCCTTCGACATGGGACAGGCAAAGCCCGACCCGCGCGCGGTTGATCGCCGCCGAGGTCTCGGATTGGGAGAGCCGCCGGTATTGAGCGGGGTCGGTGGGATCGCCATTGATGAAATGCGCGTCCTTCAGCATCTCCTTCACCCGCGCGGCCTCTGCCAAGGAATGGGCGGGGCTGAACAGCAGCGCCAGATTGTTCACCTCGCGCGCCAGATAATGATTCTTGAAGGCGTCGAAGCGCGCATTGTAGATGGCGTCGAAGGATTTTTCGGCATGAAGGTCGGGCGCGAACAGCGTTTCGTCGACGAAAGCGTTTTGATGCACATTCCACCAGTTCAGCCCGAGGGCATGGGCAATGGCCGCGTCCTGGGGCTCGTTGATCAATATGATCACATGGCCGGGCCCATATTCGGCGACCGCGCGGGTCAAAATGCGCAGGGGTTCCTCGGCCTTGACGACGTCGGCAAAGCACCAGCTTGGCTGGATCAGGAAATAGGGCTTGGCGCCGTCGCCCAAAGACCGCGCGAAAACCGTGAGCGTGTCGAGGCCGCCAGAGCCGGGTATAGAGACGAGATTGGTCGTCGTGGTCAGCAGAACCGGCGGATCGGCGCTAAGCAGCCGCATATGCATGCGAAAATCGTCTGGGTTCATCTTTCTTTCCGCCCGCTCACGCTGCCTTGCTCCTAGTTTGTGCCCTGAGACGCGCGGCGCCGCATTGACCTGCGTCCTGATTAGCACAACCATGACCGGGGCCATAGGGCGCGGCGCCAATTCCGCGCGGGCGCAGAACCGGGTGAAACCGACGTGATTTTCAGGACCGCCGCGACGATGGTCGCGCTCTTTTCGATGTTCTTCACGCCGGTCCACGGTTTCGCCGAGGATGGCGCGGCCATCGGCGGCTTCGGCTATAATCTCGACGAAAGCCTGCTCAATCCGGCGGAGCCCAATGTCACGCCGGAACGACTCCGGCTGCAAATCGCTCGTCTGGCCTATGACGCGCGGATGACCGGGGCCCGGACTCTGCGCTGGACGCCGACCGACATCTGGCCGCAATGGCGATGCACAAACGATCCGGAAAACGCCGACGGGAGCCTGGACCCCAATTGGCGGACCATGGCCGGCGCCCTGCTGGAAGGCGCCCAAAACCAGGGACTTCGCGTCGTGGTCATCCTGGCGGATGCGACCAATGACGGTTTCGGCGGAATACGGACGGGCTCGGAGCCGGAAAAACTCAAGGCCTGGGCGGCGCATCGCGCCGGGTTGCGCGGCGCCGACAAATATCCAGACGCCGCGCATGATTGCGCGGAGTTGCCGCCTTATTACGCCCACCCCGAAGCCGAATGGTTCACCGATCCGCAATTAAGCGCGCGGCTGACCCAGCGTTTTGTCGCCCAGGCGCGCTTTCTCGCCGGCTTCCCGGCGCTCGGCGGCGTCGAACTGTTCAACGAGCCGGATTTCGCGCTCACACAGACCGCGGATTTCTGGCCCGCCGTGGCGAAAATGCTGCGCGCCGTCAAGAGCGCTGACCCGGCCCTGGCCCGAATTCCCGTCTATTCCGGCGCCGCCTCCTGGAACGGCGAGGTCGTCGCACAAGCCAAGGCCGCCGGCGCCTTCGACCTTGAACCCTTCATCACCGTGCATTTTTACGACGATTATACCCGCCCGGAGGCGCAAGTCGCCGCGCAGGTCGGTCAAGCCGTGGATTACCTCCAGCGCATCGCGCCGGGCAAGCCGGTGATCGTCGCCGAGGCCGGATCGTCTCAGCCTTTGCGGCAAATCGCCGACAACGCCAAGATGATCCGCGTGCTGCTGAATCTTTACGCCGCCAGGCATGTCGGCCTTTGGGTCTGGGGCGACTGGTTTTCTCAGCCCGGCGATGCCGATTTCAGGTGGGATTTCAATCACCGCTCCGCCGCCGGGCCTTCGCTGGCGCCTTATTTCTTCGACGCCGCCGGAGCGGCGAAATATGCCGTCGGGACGCGAATTCAGGCCGTCCGGACCTCGGGCGGTTCCGAGACTCTGGCCTTCAAGGTCGAAACGATTGGCGACGGCGATCCGCGCCAAATCGGCGTCTGGGGGATCGACCTCGGCGGCCGGCGTTTTCCCGGCTTTTCCCGCGCCGGCGCCTTCGCCCGGCAGGCGCGGGGGCCTGGCGTTTTCGCCGCTCCGCCGCCTGCCTATTTCGTCGCCGAAGGCGCTGGCCCCATGCAATGGGCGCAGATCGAACAACTCGGCGAAGGCTGGCGGCTGCGGGTTTTCCAGTGCGGCGCGAGCGGCGAGGCCACGCCGGACGCCCTGCTCGGCCTGATGGTGGACGCCAGGCGCGCCGATCCCGTCCAATGCGCGGCCTCTGTCGAACTCTATCGCGCCGCGCTTTGACTTTTCGTCCGAAGCGCTTGACGAGGCGCCGCGAGGCGCCTAAAGAGGGGGTCCGGCGTCATGGCGTCAGGGCGATTAGCTCAGCGGGAGAGCACACCCTTCACACGGGTGGGGTCATAGGTTCGATCCCTATATCGCCCACCATTCCAAAACTAATTACCTGAAATCACTTGCTTTTTGGCTTTGAGGCCCGAACCTTGGGACTAGGTTCGGGGATAGACGTTCGCGTTTCGGGCTTTTCGAGCATCGAAATTGCCTGCCGTGCGAGGCGCGCGCGGTCTGCCGTTCGGGTGTAGAGAGCGGCCATGTTGCCGCCTGTCCATCCGTAGATTGCTTCTAGCTGCGCAACCGTCGCGCCGTTGTTCGCCAGCCGCGTCGCGCCTGCCTTTCGCAGGCCGTGCGCCGAGCCGGGCACGCCGGCCGCGTTGCAGGCGTCGCGAAACCAATTGCCAAGGCTTTCCTTGGTCATCGACTTACCGCGCTCGCTGGCGAGAAAAACAAGATCGCCGGTCGGGCTGGCGTCGATGATCTCTTGCAAGACGGGCAGAATCGGCAAAATGACCGGCGTCCCGGTTTTTTCCGTGCGAATCGTTATCACGCCGTTGCGAACGTGCTGGCGGCCAAGGATTGCCACGTCGCCGCGCCGTAGGCCAGTGAACAGAAACAAGGCTAGCGCCAGCCGTTCGCGCGTCCCTATTGGCCAGCGCGCTTCAAACCGCGCAATTTCTTCCTCTGTCCATGCGTGAAAGCCGTCTGTCTTGGGCGTGGTTGTGCTGGCGTCGCGCGTCGGGTCTTGCGCGACGTGCCCGGATTTCATCGCCCATTGAAATAAGCCGCGCATGGCCTTCACGAAATTCGCGGCGGCGAAGGGCGTGGCGGCGCGACGGTCGACGCCCTCGGCGATGTCCTGGCGGCTGATTTCGGCGAAAGGTTCTTTGCCGGCGCTTGCCAAGATCGGCATAAATATGTTTTCGCGCTGGCGCCGCGTCGCGGGCGACAGGTTCGCCCATGCCGCCGATTCTCTGTAGCGATCAAGCAGCCATTTAAGGCTGTTCGTCTTGATCGGCGGTTGGCGTTTTGGCGTCAGCTCGCCGGCGACTGCGCTATGATATTCGGCCATGAACTCCGCTGAGCCAAAGGTGCTGTTGATGCGAACGCGCGGACCTTTGTCCCGGCGAACATACCAAAGGGTCTTACCGTGGCGGGTGACTTCTCGCTGAAGATATGGCGGGCGTGGACGGGGCATGGCGTCCATTAAAGGAGATCCTCTTGCGCGGCGCAACTTCGGACTCGGTGGGCTCGCTGGCGGCCTTCTCTGGCGTGATCCTGATAGCGCCGTCCTGGCAAATTTCGATGGTCGCGCGCACGCCTGCTTGAGCGATGGCGCGCAAGGCGCGGTTGATATCGGCTTGACTGAATCGAGCGGGGCGGCGGCTCATGGCGTTATCCTCGCCGCTTCAATGATTGGGATTGGCCGAAGGGCGAAACCAAAAGCCGAACCGCATAGAGCCCGGTTCGAACTGATAAGGCGTCGGTTTGCGCCCTTGGTGCGTCCGGCCATATTCTTCAACCCTGGCAGGCCATTCTGGCGCCTCGCGATCAATCCAAATCAAGCCGCCATTGTCGGCGGCGGCGGTTGGTTCGGGTTGCGTGGGCGCTGTCGGCGGCGGCGGATGGCGGCCGTTCGTCAGAATCGTGATATTCAACCGATCGATTGCGGCAATCAAATTGAAAAGAGCGGCGGCGATATCGGCGGCTTGCGACGATGCGCGGGCGTCTGGCATGGCTTGGGTTCCTCGGCGTTGTTTCTCGCCTGGGCTGGTGTTCAATGACCGCAAACTTGCGCCGCATAGAGCCGGCCGAAAAGAAACAACCCGAAACAACAACTTGCTTTGCTGTAAAAATACATATTTTCAATTACATAATCAATTTTTTGTCGCTAGCGATGCTAGCCCAAATTATGGGAAGCGCCTCTTCCATTTTGATGGCGAACATTCGGTCGGACGGTCCGCCGTTCTTATCGGTCGGGTTTTCACGCAGATAGATTTTGCTTAAAATGTCATAGGCTGCCCTCTTGGACTGTGGAAAGCCTTTTTGCGTTTCGATAACTTCGACAAGCCACTCTTGAAGCAATTTATTCCAGTCATATTTTATTGGCGCGCCGCCCTGCTGCTTATCGTTGGCCTTATAAGCAAGAGTTACGTTTATTAGCTTAACATCGTCTATTCCTTCTTCATCCGAATATCTTGTTGCCTTGTTGAAGTATGACAAGCTAAGGCCATTTTTCCATTCATCCTCACTAATCCAAACAGGTTCAAAACGTCCGTTTTCATAGCCATAACTGTTTATAATCCCTCGCCTCAATGAGCAAAGCAGCAACTCGTGAATTAGTTTGTATCTTTTTGTTTTTTCGATATCTCCAATATGTGGATAGTCACGATCAAACACTGTCCAGCCGGATTCGGGCGTCAATCCTGTTGCATTTTCGATCTCAGCAATATTTTTGTCTGTATCTATAAGATTTATCGCATCGTTGAATAATATTTTTTTGTCAGTAAGACACGCCAACAGCTTGTGAGGCAATCCTTTGCCCGGGTCGCACGTCGCTGCGATCGGGTTGCGCCCTGCGGCGGCTTTCGGTTTCCGTGGTGTGGCGCGCTTCTTTAGCGGCGTGTTGCCGCTGGCCGCTGATTTTCTCGCCATTGTTCGGGCTCGCTTATTCGGCGGCGATATTTTTACGCAGGCGGACGCCGGGGCCTTCGCCGTTCTCGTCAATAAAAATCACACCCGCGTCTTCGAAAGCCTGGCGAACATCAGCCAAGGTTCTTTCATAGGGTTGGCGTTTACCGGCCTCGAAGTCTGCAAGCGCCGCCATTGATACGCCGCAGCGCGAGGCAAGATCGTTGCGCGACCAATTCAGCAGCGCGCGCGCCGCCCGCGACTGCCCTGCAAGAATGGTTATTTTATCTAACATCAGATATTTTCTCTTGACCTGCGCCCTAGATCATATAAATTATCTTACATAAGATGATTTAGCAAGGCCGAACCAATGACCACCACCCGCCTTTACCTCACCCGCTCCGAAATCTTCGCCGCCGCGTGGCGCCGGTTTCGCTCGGTTCATGGTCAGAAGGCCACGCCGCGCCAGCGGCCGCATTATTGGGCGGCCTGCCTGCGCATGATGTGGCAGGCGGCAAAGGGTGACGCGTTCTGGCTCCTGGCGGTCCGCGACGACGCCCGCGAAGCCGCGCGCAAGCCTGCGGTTTCGTTCCGCTCGCCGCGCGCCATCCGCCCGGCGCGTTCCTGGCGTGAACTTTCGACGGCTCGCAGCTTCGCGGCCTGAGTGTGATGGATATTCTAACCGAGCAGGAGGAACATAAATGCGCAAGACGATCAGTTCGGAAGACGCCGACGTTGTTTGCAACGTTTCTAACGGGTTATTGAATGTAAGCGCTATCTTGGATTGCCTTTCTTTCACACTCGATACGGAATGCGCCGATGCAATCGATATGAACGGGCGTATTGACGCAAGCCATCGAGTGGTTAATGCGTTGATTGAACTCGTGAACGGATATCAGCAAGAACTGTCGCGCATTTATAATGAGGTTCTTATGCCTCATGTGCTGCTCAACAGGTGAGTGCAAAGGCGGAACGAAATTGATGGGCTGCGGCGATTGTCAATATCGCCAGGGGAATCGCGCCTTGAAGCGCCAGAAAACAACGCGTAGCAAATTGAAATTTCAAAGACATTCAATCAGAAAATTCGACTTATTTCTGATTGTTTCGGGCTTTTCAGTAGAACTTGTCTCAGCATCCGTTCCGTTCGGCGCGATAACAGCGCCGTGCCGAAGGAGGCAGAGACATGCTGAAATTTCGCGCGGGGTCATCGCGTCCGCTGCTAACCACCGCTGAATACGCCGAAATTCGCAATTGTTCCGTCAGGACGATTGAAGGCGAGCGGGCAAGCGGGACTGGCGCGCGCTTTCTGAAAATCAACGGCATGGTGAGATATCGCGCCGAAGATGTTGAGTCTTTCTTGGCCTCGGCTGAGCGCGTCTCGACGCAAGGCCGCGCGAAATGATCCGGCCCTTAGCGCCGCGCGCGTCTGGCTTTCTACCGCTTAATTCACTTGCTCGAATTTAGGAGAGCGGCGTGAGCGGTTCGTCTGACAAAACACCATCGCCCGCACAAAAGATCATCGCGGAAGCGATCGAAAACGCGCCAGTCTTTTCGCCTTTGGATTCGGAAACGACCAATGCAGCGCCAGACGCAGCGCCAGCGGCCAAGCGAGGCCGGGGACGGCCAAAGCGCGACGTCAAGGCCGATACCAGCGCGCAAGACGCCAACGCCAGCGCAGCGCCCGCGCAGGGCGATTCTGGCGCGGTTTGGCCGCCGCAATTTGAAATGCGCGAAGATGGTCTTTGGCATTGCCCGAAAAATCAAAACCCGTCCTGGCTTTCCTCGCCGTTCGAAGTTGCTGGCATGGTTCGCACTTCGGATGGGCTGGGCTGGTCTCTCTGCGTGACGTTCGATGATCCTGACGACAACGAACAGACTTTGACGGTTCCCTATGCCGAATTGCAAGGCGACGGCTCAGCGGTCCGCCGCCAGTTCGCGGACAAGGGCCTGTCGATCTCAGGCAACCGCGCCAGCCGGGAGAAGTTCGCCGAGGCGCTGGCGAGCGTCCGCACGGCTCGCCGCCTTTTGCTGGTCGGTCAAACCGGCTGGACCGACAATGGCGGGGCATTCGCCTTGCCTCATCGCACCATCGCCGGTCCAGACGCCGAGCCGGTTGTTTTCGAAGGCCGCGCGCGCGGCGCCCATTTTGGCGAAGCCGGCGACCTCGCCGGCTGGCGCGCGAACGTCGCAGCGATGGCGGCGGGGCAGGACAGGCTCTTGCTATCGTTGGGCCTCGCGTTGGCGGGGCCGCTGCTGGAGCCTTTGGGACTCGACGGCGGCGGCTTTCATCTGGTCGGCGGCTCCAGCATTGGCAAAACCACCGCCGAGCGTATCGCCGGGTCTGTTTGGGGCGGCGGCGGCGCGCTGGGATTTGCGCAAAGCTGGCGCGCGACTTCAAACGCGCTGGAGGGCGTCGCCGCTCAACACAACGATTGCTTTTTGGCGCTGGACGAAATCGGGCTCATTGAGCCGCATGATTTGAGCGCGGCGGCCTATGCCCTGGCGGGCGGCCAAGGCAAGGGCCGTATGCGCTCCGATTCCGAAATGCGAAACCGGACACGCTGGCGCATCGCCATTCTGTCGAGCGGCGAGCTATCGCTTGTGGCGCGCATCGCCGAAGGTTCGCGCGCCAACAAGGCCCGCGCCGGGCAAGAGGTTCGCATTGTCGATTTGCAGGCGGACGCCGAGCGCGGACATGGGATTTTCGATCATCCGGGCGCAACCGGCAACGCGCGCGACCTGGCGGACGCGATTCGCGACGCGACCAAGCAAAATTACGGCGTCGCCGGGCCGGCTTTTGTCGCCGTGCTGGTGAGCCGTCGCGCCGACACCATCGCCGCCGCGCGCGCGATCATGAAAGCTTTTCAGTCCGAGCATGTGCCCGAAGGCGCTAACGGCCAAGTCGCGCGCGTGGCGCAACGCTTCGCACTTGTCGCGGCGGCCGGCGAAATCGCCATAGGCGCGAACATCTTGCCATTCGAATCCGGGGCTGTGCTGGAGGCATCGGCGCGGCTGTTCAAGGCGTGGATCGCCGCGCGCGGCGGCCTTGGCGCGAGCGAGGCCCGCGCGGCCGTGGATATGATGCGGGCATTTATCCAGGCGCATCAAAAGGCGCGATTTATTCGCCTTGACGATGGAGATGGCAAATCCAATTCGTTCCGAGTCCAGATGGCGGCCGGCTATTACAGCAACGCCAAGGGGCGGTTCTATTTCATGGACGCCGGTTTCGCCGAGGCATTGGCGGGCCTAGAGCGCCGCGCCGCCGCCGAGGCTCTTTTTGCCGCCGGCTTTTTGTTGAAATCGGCCGAAGGCAGAACCAAGCGCTCCGAACGCATTGGCGCTCGAACGCAACGCGTTTTCGTCATTTCGGACAAGATCCTTGAGGGCGACGATAATGTCTGAACCGGCTCCTAAAACGGCCGCCTGGGCTTATGCGAACCGGCTGCTTGACGGCCTCGCGGCAAGCCTTGGCAACAAGTCCAGGGCGCGGCTCGGCGGCGTCGATCTGGACGATTGGCAAGAGCGCGCGGCGATCATGGAATATGACGGCGGCCTGTCTCGCGAGGCCGCCGAGCGCTTCGCCCGCATCTTGGCCGAGCTTGGGCCTGCGTCGCCGCCTGAGGCGCTTGCGGCTTTCGACGGGCAGTTACGAGCTTTGGACGCGCGGCCGGCGTCTGCGGCCTCGGCAAGGGCGCGGCGCGCATGATCGCCGATCCTGCTTTTTCCGAATGGATCGAACGCGCGCGGCGCGTGACTGTTCGCGCCGAATTGGAACGGCGCGGCCTTTGGTCGAACAAGATGGCGCGTGATTCTGGCGTTCCTTGCCCTGCTTGCGCAGGGCGCGACAGATTCGCTGTCAATGAAAAGCGCAACGTCTGGTTTTGCCGCGCTTCACAAAAGGGCGGCGACGCGCTGGCCTTGGCCGAATATCTCGACGGTTGCGACTTTCTGACGGCTGTCGAAACCGTTTCAGGCGAGCCGAGGCCGCGCGGCCGTGGCGAGACGCCTCAGGAGCGGGACGCGCGCGAGGCTCGCCAGCGGGATCGGCTGGCGCGGTTGAAAGACGAACAGGCGCAAGCTGACGCACGCATAATCAATTGGCGCGAAGCCGAGCGCGCGCGCTGTCACGCGATTTGGCGCAACGCCGCGCCGATTGCCGCTACACCTGTTGAAAGCTATTTGCGGCGGCGCGGTTGCGAGGCTCCAGAGAGCGCGCGGCTGCGCTTCGTCGCCGATGCGCCGTACTGGCATAACAGCGCGGTCATTGCCCGCGCGCCAGCTATGATCGGGGCCATGATCGGCCCTGACGGCAAATTCTCGGGCGTCCATCAAACCTTTCTCGACCTGGCGACGCCCAAGGGCAAGGCCGCGGTATTCGATCCGGCGACAGGCGAGGCGCTGGACGCCAAGAAAACGCGCGGCTCATGGAAGGGCGCGACTGTCGCCTTGTTGCGCGTTGACGCGCCTCGGCGGCTCTTTCTCGGCGAAGGAATCGAAACGACGCTATCAGTCTTGAACGCGTTGCGCGCCTCGCGCTCGCCGTTGCTCGATGGCGCTGAATTCCATTCGGCTTGCAATCTCGGCAACATGGCTGGCGTTGCCGCTGATCGCCAGCCGCATCCTTCGCAACGCATCAAGCGTAAGGACGGGCGCGACGGTGGCCCGCGCAAGGTGCCGGGCGCGACGCCAGCGCCAGCGGCCGAAGATCATCCGCTTGTGCGCCTGCCCGATGGCGTCGCCGAACTGTTCCTCTTAGGCGATGGCGACGGGGACCAATTCGCAACCGATCTCGCAATGCGCCGCGCGGCTCGCCGGTTCTTGCGCGCCTATCCTGGCCTTGTCGTTCGCGTTGCGATGGCTCCAGCCGGTAAGGACTTTAACGACGTTTTGCTTGATCCGGCATAGCTCGCGCTGCGCCGTCCGGGCCGCGCCGGGGCCGGCTGGCGGCGTTCTTTCCGCGATTTCTTGGAATCGACAGGCTTGCGCTGGGCTGGCGGGGCCTTGGGGGGAAGGGGGTTTAAATCCTCAGCGAGGCGCTGCCCTGCAACCGGGACCCATCCCATTCGCAGATTTTTTATTGTGAGCCAGATTGTTTGATTAAATATTCAAGTTTGGGGTGTTTCACAGGCTGTTTTTCAAACATTCATAAATAGTCGATTTATTTCAATACTTTATAACTTTTGAATTCAGAGAAATCATCAACGCCGAAAAATCCAAAATAATTCGCGCGCCGGGCTAATAATTCGATTTTTAGGCCAAAAAGCGCCCTGGCTGGCCTGCTTCGGAGGTCAAAAGGTGTGACAGTCACACCCAATGACCTCAAAAGGTGTGACACATTTTTGTAATTAGAACAGATGGTTGCTTGGACTGTCACACCTGTCACACCTGTCACACCTGTTTTCGAGGGGGGCTGGAGAGCGTAATTAAATCGGAATATTGGGAATATTCGCCGGCTCATATAAAATATAAAAACTTTAAATTAGGATATAAAACAGTCACTTAAGGTGTGACGGCTATTTTCTCCGATCTCTGCGACTGTCCGAAATTAGGTGTGACAGGTGTGACAGGTGTGACAGACCTGCCTAAGGCTCAGAAAAAGCGGAAAAAAGTCCGTCACACCCTCGCCGGTAAGGCGCGCCGCGAAGGTGTGACAAGGTGTGACAGATTGGAACGACGGTGCGGCGCTCGACGCCGAAGCGCTGGCGGGCGTTGCGGCGCATGGCGCGGCCTGTCGCGAAAAAATCGGAAAGAATTCTGTCGCACCCTCGCCGGCAGGGCGCGCGCGGATCGTCACGCCCTGGCGGTGCTGTTCGCCCGGCTCGACGCCGAGGCGCTGGCGCGGATCGCCCCACGACCATAAAGCCGGACCTGATTGACTTGCCGGGCTGCGTCTCAAATCGTCGTGTTTTTTTGGGGTATGATCTCAAGTTCGAAGATTCGCCGCTGTGGCAAGGAGTTTGATATGTTTCAGCAAGATATTACGAACAAGCCAATTCGTGATTTTGTGTTTCCGGTTGGAAATGTGATTAATTCCGAGATTCGAGCTTCAAGGGACCGCGTTTTTCATTGGAGATGAGGGCTTCGCTCTTGGGGCCGCACATGTTGCCGCCGCTCTAAGCGCAGACGCCGCAGGGCTATTTGCGGATAGCAATGGCAAATGGGTGGCAATTAAGATTGAGAAGCAAGAGACGCATAAAGTTGAAGACGTGGCTGTTTTTAAGCTACAGGGTCATTGGCACTCAATTTGCGAACTTTCTTGTCAGCCGGAGCACGCTTCCTGTGACTATGAGCTTTGGACGTATCCTGAGCGGGTTGCCGAGGAATTGCGTTTTATGGCTCGAGGCGAAGACGAACTTAATTTGGTCAGGCCAGATTTGATCTACAGTCGCGGTTACGTTCGGCGCCGCATATCTCGTGAGCTTTCCGCGTCTGTATTTCGCGGTAACTCGTTCTACGAATTAAGCGATGCTGCCGGATCGTGCAGCTCTGGCGGGCCGGTTATTAAGAAAAACCGTTCACAAGGCGCGTGGCCAGTTTTTGGCGTCTATATAGGCGAGGAGACTAGTTCGCACCACGTAGGATATGCAACGAGAGCAGAGTCGTTTCTTAATTGGAAACCAACAATTTTGGGCCGTCCTCTGGCGGAGGTTAAAGCTAGTCTGCGTTAGGCGCCTCTAATCTGCTTGCGGCGGCTTTCACCGCGCCACAGAGCGACGGGCCAGCCCCAACATGGCGGGGCGGGTGGTCGTGCCGCGATCATGCCGCGATCGTTGCCGCGCCGCCCCTGCTGGGTGGATCATCGCCGCTAGTGGCAGGGTCGCCGCCGTCGCCAAGACGCTCGCCTGTTCGCTCATCGCGCCGCCGTCGCGCTTGACTTGAGGGCGCTGGCGCGGATTGCCACCGAGTGGCAATGCCAGCCGCCGCTCTCGACGCTTTGGCGCTGCGCCGGATCGGCTGCGTCTCGGCGGCGACCATCGCTCGGCCCGACGGCAAGGCGCTGGCGCTTTCTATCAATAGGGCAAGGGCTAGCGATAGGGTCGGCAAACCATCAAAGCGCCTATCACATAAATCGTTATTGACTTTTGATAGGCCATCTATCATCATGTCTGTAGGTTCATTGATAGGAGTTGTGGCAATGTTGATCGGTTATGCAAGAACCTCCACCCTTGAACAGATCGCGGGCATAGAGGCTCAAGAGCGCGACCTTTCCGCCGCTGGCGTTGATCGCACCTTCCGCGAGCAAACAAGCGCCGTTGGTCCGCGCAAGCAGCTTGAGGCGGCCATAGACTTCGCCCGCGAGGGTGACACGTTGGTTGTGACGAAGCTTGATCGGTTGGCCCGCTCTGTCGCCGATCTCTGCGGCATTGTGGGCCACCTCGAAAAGAAGGGCGTCGCCCTGCGCATCCTGGCCATGGGTATCGATACCGGAACGCCTTCGGGCAAACTTATGCTCAACGTCTTCGGCGCCATTGGTCAGTTTGAGCGCGAAATCATGCTTGAGCGGCAGCGCGAAGGCGTCGCCAAGGCCAAGGCCGAAGGCAAATACAAGGGCCGTGCGCCGACCGCGCGGGCGAAAGCGGATGATATTCGCCGCCTCGACGGTGAGGGACTGACGCGCGACGCCATCGCCGTGCAGCTTGGGATCGGCGTTGCTTCAGTCTATCGCGTTCTGGCGAAGAGTTAGGACACGCCCTGACGGGGGCTTGACCGGCGCTCGCGCGACCCCATTTGCAAGCCAGTCAGGACCATTTGGGGAGATATTGATATGCGGCAGTTCTTAGTTGGGACGCGCGGTTCGGTCGGATCGATGACGGGAAGAAGCGTTTATTCTGCCGCAAAGGCGCTTGAGCGAGCTGCCGAGATTCGTTCGGTTGGCTCTTCTGAAGTCACATTTGCCGATGCTGCGACGGGTCGCGCGGTGACTGAAGCCGAAGTGAAGCAAATTGCCGAAAAAGAACGCGGGGCTTAGGCGCCTGGACGTTCGGGCTTTGGCGCTAAAAGTCGCATAGATTCCAAAGCGCCCGCTCACGCCCGAACTTTGCATTAAGATATTGTTTTTGAATAATTATCTTAAAGCTATATCGCCCACCATCCCCAAAAAAAACGCCGCCATTCCCCAAAAACAGTCAGAGACTGCCCTCGCGCAGCGAATAGCCGGCGCCGCGCACGGTTTGCAGCAGCGGCGCGTCAAACCCCTTGTCGATCTTGCCGCGCAGCCTGGAAATATGCACGTCGATGACATTGGTCTGCGGATCGAAATGATAATCCCAGACATTCTCCAGCAGCATGGTGCGGGTCACCACCCGGCCCGCATGGCGCATCAGATATTCCAGAAGGCGGAATTCGCGGGGTTGCAGCACGATCTCCTTGCCGGCGCGAAAAACCTTGTGCTTCAGCCGGTCCATTTCCAGATCGGCGACGCGGTAGATCGCCTCCTCGCTTGAGCCTCCCGGCCGACGCCGCGCCAGGATTTCGACCCGCGCCAGCAGTTCAGCGAAGGCATAGGGTTTGGCCAGATAATCGTCGCCGCCCGCCCGCAAGCCTTTGACGCGATCGTCCACCTGGCCCAGCGCCGAAAGAATCAGCGCCGGCGTGTCGATTTTTTGCGCGCGCAAGCCGCCAATCAATGTCAGCCCGTCCATTTTCGGCAACATGCGGTCGACAATCAGCGCATCGAACCCGCCCGCCTCGGCGCGAGCATAGCCGGCGACGCCATCGGCGGCGGCCTCCGCCAAATGGCCCGCCTCGCGGAAAGCCTTGACCAAATAGGCCGAAGCCTGGGGATCGTCTTCTATGATCAGTACGCGCATGGCGCCATTATAGCAGAGCCGCCGGAAAACGGCAGGCCGAAGGCGACCGCCCCAGGACCGGCGCGCGACCCAGCCAGACAAAATCCGCGCGCGGGGTAGTCACGATGGGTTTCGGGACACAACATTCTCGCTTGTCTCTCGGCTTCGGCCTTTCATCCGCTCCACAAGAAAACGCCGCTGAATTTATCGCCGCCCGCTTTGGAGTCGTCCCGATCTGAGCGGCGGCGGACCGAGCCGCCGGCCACGCCCCCCCTGAAAATCGTCCCAGCCTTGGCGCCGCGACGTGGCGTTCGCACGGCCAGCCCGGCGACTTATCATCGCGAAACTTATGTACTGTTCCTACTTAAACTATGTATTCGCACGTCAACTTCGCACCAGCTCCGGCCTAGCTAGCCAACAAGACGATAACATTTTCAAATATTTCTAAAAAATTATCGCCACTTACTGAAATAATCCTAATCAGTAATTATATTCACTCCCGACAGGCCGGCCATTCTCTTAGAGTCAGAAGGTCATTTTGGTCGGATTAGGGACAAATGGGCGATCTTCGCAAACGCTTTGGCGGCATGGTGGCCGCCCATAGACGACGATCAGGGATGACGCAGGGCGAGCTTGCGTCCTCGGCTGACATCAGCATCGACATGGTCGGCAAGATCGAAAAAGGCCACAGCGGCGCGCGTTTTCCAGTGATCGAACGCCTGGCGGGGGCGCTGGCGGTCGATCCAGCCGAGCTTTTTACCGTCCATCTGATCGACGGAGCGATCCGGCGAGGCGCCCTGCATGAAATCAGCGCGCATCTCGCCGGCCTGTCCGAGGCCGACCTGAAACGCGCGCTTCGCGTGCTCGTGGCCATGGCGTCGCCGTGACGCGGGCGTTTCCCTGAGCCGGGTTTGGCTTCCTCCGCGCGTCGATGACGATTTCTTCTGCGCGTCTATGCCGATTTCCTGGCGGACAGGACGCTAAAGGCTGTGGTAGGAGGCTAGAAACTCCTTCTTACGGCTCCAGCCTGTTGGCGGACCATGACCTTATGCCCCCTGACGCGGATAAAATGCAGATAAACCCGAGCCCCTGGCGCTTCTCCGTCGCCCCGATGATGGAATGGACCGACCGCCATTACCGCATGCTCGCACGGTTTCATTCGCGTCACGCCCGGCTTTACACGGAGATGGTGACCTCCGCGGCGATTATCCATGGCGACCGCGAAAGGCTGCTGGGCTTCGACGCCGCCGAACATCCTGTCGCCCTCCAACTCGGCGGCTCCGATCCGACCGAACTGGCCCGCGCGGCAAAAATCTGCGCGGATTACGGCTATGACGAGATCAATCTCAATGTCGGCTGCCCCTCGGATCGCGTGCAGAACGGCGCTTTCGGCGCCTGCCTGATGCGCGAGCCCGACCTGGTCGCGGAATGCGTCGCGGCGATGAAAGCCGCCGTCGCGCTGCCGGTGACGGTCAAATGCCGAATTGGCGTGGATGACCAGGAGCCGCGCCAGGCCCTGTTCGCTTTGGCGGAGAAATGCGTCGCCGCCGAAGCGGACGCGCTGATCGTCCATGCGCGGAAAGCCTGGCTCAAGGGCCTGTCACCCAAGGAGAATCGGGACATTCCGCCGCTCGACTATGCCCTGGTCCATGAATTGAAAGCCAGTTTTCCCGACACGCCCATCGCCATCAATGGCGGGCTGGACAATTTCGACGCCTATCGCGCGCAATTGCAGGGCCTCGATGGCGTCATGGTCGGGCGCGCCGCCTATCACGATCTCTCGCATTTGATCGAGGTCGATCCGCTGCTGTTCGGCGAAGCCGCGCCATTCGCCAGTTCGCGGGCGGCGACTGTGGCCTTTCTGCCCTATATCGAGCGCAAGCTTGGCGAAGGCGTCCGTCTCGCCGACGTCACTCGCCATATGCTTGGCCTGTTCGCCGGACGGCCCGGCGCGCGCGCCTTCCGCCGCCACCTCGCCACTCATGCTGTGCGCCGCGGCGCCGGACCCGAGGTCGTGCGCGAGGCCCTGGCTTGGCTCGACCACGCCCCACAAGGCGGCGACAGGGGCGAGGGATGGTCCCAGATTTCTATGACAAGCTTAACCTGACGTTTTCCGCGTCGGCTCAAATAGAGAAATTAACGCTCAAAGCGTTTCCACGGAACGATTTTATTTACTCCCTCGGCTTACGTTAGGTCGCATGATGTTACGTCGACTGGGGCCGGAGCTGGATATGCGATTGCTGAAACTCTTTCTTCGAGACGAGTTCCGCCTCGACGATCGTGGAATATGCGATCATCGCCGCCTTCATGTCCGTCACTCTAATCGCCGCCTTGATGTCCATCGGCTCCCAGATCAGCAACAACATGCTCGCCCCGGCTTCCAACGGGTTGAATTGAGGCGCGCTCCGGCAAAAGCCGCATGATCGCCCGCCTCTGGTCTTCGTCCAGGCTCCGCCACGCCACGATTTCCGCGCGGCTGCGCTGGCAGCCCCGGCACAGGCCGTTGGCGGGGTCTATGCCGCATTGATTGACGCAAGGCGTCGATATTTTGGCCTCGGTCATCCGACAGCTCCGGAAAAAACCATCAGGATGACAATTTCGGCGATTTGTTGCGCCGCGCCGGCGACATCGCCGGTCTGGCCGCCGATCATCCGCCCGGCCAAGGCGCAGAAGCCGCGAACCGCAATCGCCGCCAGTAAGGCGGCGAGCAGACAGGCGCCAAGCGGAATTCCCGCGAGAAACGGCAGACCAACGAAAGCCAGCGCGACGCCAAACGCCGAACGCGCCGCCTCCAGGCTCAAAACGGCGGCGCGCCCTGCGCCATCGTCCCGCGCTGGCGGAAGCAGGAACAGAGGCGCCAGGCAGGCGGCGCGCGACATCGCGCCCGCCGCGACCAGAACCGCCAGGGCCTGGCCCGGCGCGGCGGCGAGCCCCGCCATGGCGGCCGAGCGCAAGCCAAAGGACAGAATCAGCGCCACAGCGCCAAAGGCGCCGATGCGACTGTCGCGCATGATCTCCAGCCGCCGTTCCCGAGAAAAGCCGCCGCCAAAGCCATCGGCGACATCGGCCAGCCCGTCCTCATGCATGGCGCCGGACGCCACAGTCGCGCAAGCCAAAGTCAGCCAGGCGGCGACCGACATGGGCAGGCCGAACTCGCGGGCGAGCAGCAAGACGAGGCCAGCACCCAGTCCCAAGACAGCGCCAGCCATGGGCGCCCGGCGAAGGGCACGGGGAAAATCCTCGGCGTCGGCGGGCGGCGACCCGGCGCGACGGGGGATCGGCAGGCGCGAGAAAAACCGCAAGGCCTCCAGCGTGTCGTCAAGCAATTGCATCAGCGCGACAGGCCCCCGGCCAGGAGTTCATCGAGATAGGCTCGCCATTTCTCCTCGCGTCCCAGACTGAGCTCGCGCAGATACTCCCATGTGTAGAGGCCGGTGCGATGGCCATCGTCATAGACCAGGCGCAGGGCGTAATTGCCGACCTTCTGCGTCTCGAGCAGGCGAACATTTTTCTTGCCCGACACCGTCTGGCCGCCCACGCCGTGATGGCCGCGCGCCTCGGCGCTGGGAGTCATGACCCGCAAATATTCCGCAGGGAGGGCGAAGACCTCGCCGCCGCCGTAAACCAGCCGCAAGGTCGCCCCGGCCTCGGCGATCCGGACTTCCGAGGGAATGATGGGGTCCACGGCGCTTTTCCTGATTCTGTTTGCGCAAGATCCTGTTTCTTGCGGCCAACTGGCATATATAAGAACGATGGGCGCAGACAATACGATATTTCCAGACAGAATCGGACAGCCGCTGGTCGATGGATTCGCGCGCCGGATCGATTATATCAGGGTTTCCGTGACCGACCGCTGCGATTTCCGTTGCAGCTATTGCATGTCGGAGAATGTCCATTTTCTTCCCAAGGCCGATCTGCTCACCCTGGAGGAGTTGGAGCGGCTGTGCGCCGGTTTCATCGCGCGCGGCGTGAAAAAAATCCGGCTGACGGGCGGCGAGCCTCTGGTGCGGCGCGGAGTCATGCGGCTGTTTGGCGGCCTGTCGCGTTTTCTCGACGACGGAAGACTGAACGAACTGACCCTGACCACCAATGGCTCGCAATTGGAAAAATTCGCCAGCGAACTCGCGGGGTGCGGCGTGCGCCGGGTCAATGTCTCACTCGACACGCTCGACGCCGAAAAATTCCGCGCCATCACCCGCTGGGGCGCGCTGGACAGGGTGTTGGCAGGGATCGCCGCGGCGCAAGCCGCAGGCCTCAAGGTCAAGATCAATTGCGTGGCGCTGAAGGGGGTCAATGACGGCGAGTTTTTCCGTCTGACCGAATGGGCGCATGCGCAAGGCATGGACCTGACCTTCATCGAGGCCATGCCGCTTGGCGAGGACGCGGTCGGCAATATCGAACGTTTTCTCTCGCTCGACGAAGTCGCCGGCCAGCTTGCGGAAAGATTCTCGCTGAAACCTTCGCGCCATGCCAGCGGCGGTCCGGCGCGCTATTTCGACGTCGCCGAAACCGGCGGGCGGCTCGGTTTCATTACCCCCATGAGCCATAATTTCTGCGAAAGCTGCAATCGCGTGCGCGTCACCTGCACCGGCGAACTCTATACCTGTCTTGGCCAGGAGGACCGCACGGACCTGCGCGCGCCGCTGCGCGCCAGCGCTGGAGACGAATCGCTATTCACAGCCATAGACAAAGCGCTCGCCGGGAAAAAGCGCGGCCACGATTTCCTCGCCCAACAGCATGGCGCGCTGGCGCCCCATGCGCGTCCCATGAGCCTGACCGGCGGCTGAGATTTTTTTTCTTCGCCGTGTAACGGCTCGGCCCCGGCCGCGTAATGCTTGATACAGGCCGGTTGGCCTGCGCGCGCTTCGCCAGCGAAGCCAAATGTCAGGGAGCATAAAATGCAGATGAAAATCGTTTCGGGCGCCGGCCTCGCCGCCGCCGCCATCGCCCTCGCCATGTCCGGCGCGACCATTACCCCCGTGCAGGCCAAGCATGCCCCGGTTCATTGCACCGGCATCAACAGCTGCAAGGGCACCAGCGCCTGCAAGACCGCCAGCAACGCCTGCAAGGGCCAGAACAGCTGCAAGGGCATGGGCTGGCTGCCGAAGAAATCCGTCCACGCCTGCGCCAAGGCTGGCGGCAAGGTGGGCTGATTTTTCACCGCTCCCCGCCGAGCGGGGAGCGGTCCTTCTTCATGGAGATGGCCATGTCGAGCAAGAACGCCAACGGTTTTGGCTTGGGCCTTCGCGCCGTGTACTATCCTGAGATCGTCGCTGGCCCGCAGCCGGTCGACTGGTTCGAAATCATTTCCGAAAATTACATGATCCCCGGCGGACGTCCGCTGGCGACGCTGGACAAGATCCGCGCCGATTATCCCGTGCGCATGCACGGCGTGTCGCTCAATCTCGCCTCGACCGATCCGCTCGATTTCGATTATCTGCGCGCGCTGAAAAAACTGGCGGCGCGAGTTCGAGCCGGAGCTGATTTCCGACCACCTCGCCTGGACCGGCGTCGGCGGCGTCAATCTCCACGACCTCCTGCCCGCGCCTTATACGCGCGAAACCCTCGACCATTGCGCCGAGCGCGTGCTCCGCGTCCAGGAGTTTCTCGGACGCCGCATCGCCCTGGAAAATCCCTCGACCTACATCGCCTTCGCCGGCGACCAGATCGCCGAGGCGGAGTTTCTCGCCGAACTTTGCCGCAAGGCCGATTGCCTGTTGCTGCTCGACGTCAACAATGTCTTCGTCTCCAGCTACAATCACGATTTCGACCCGCAGGCCTGGCTGGCGAAAATCCCGAAATCCAGAGTCGCGCAAATCCATCTGGCCGGACATTCGGATCTCGGCGGCCACAAGATCGACACCCACGACCACCCGGTCTGCGAAGAGGTGTGGGCGCTCTATGCGCAGGTGCGCCGCGATTTCGGCGACATACCCGCGATGATCGAACGTGACGACGAATTTCCGCCCTTCGCCGAACTTCTGGCGGAGCTTGCCTATCTGCGCGACATCGCGGCGGAAGCCGACAGGGCGGCGGCATGAGTCTCGCGGAACTCCAGCAAAAATTCCAGGCGGCCGTGCTGAGCGGGGAGACCGATCCGTCGTTGCTGGCTGTTTTGGCCAAGCCGCCGCGCGGCCAGACCGCGAATGAGCGCTTCGCCATCTACAGCGACGGCTATCGCTTGCGCCACGCGGAATTCCTCGCCAATGATTTTCCAACTTTGCGCGAGGCGGTCGGCGACGAGATTTTTGGGGCCATGGTCGAGGCCTATATCGCCGCAAAACCCTCGCATTTCCGCAACGCCCGCTGGTATGGCGCGGGCCTGCCGGATTTTCTCGCGGTCACCGCGCCTTTTTGTCACGACGCCTTCGCCTGCGCCTTGGCGCGGCTGGAAGGCGCGCTGGCGAAGGCTTTCGACGCCGAGGACACGGAGTCTTTGGCGCTCGACGCCTTGTCGGCGACGCCGATGGACATGTGGCCGGAATTGCGCTTTCGCCCGCACCCCAGCGCCCATTTGATCGACTCCAGCGAAGCGGCGATGGAGACTTACGCCGCCATTTGCCACGAGCGCGCGCCGGAGATCGAGGCGGACGGCGAAAGCCGCGACATTCTGATCTGGCGCCAGGCGCTTGAGGTCCGCTATCGCGCCTTGTCGCCGCTCGAGGCCCTGGCCCTGCGCGAGCTTTTCGCCGGCTCCAGCTTCGGCGAGATCTGCGGCTTGCTGGCCTTTGCGGCGCCGGAGGAACAGGCCGACGACCTGACGGCCCAGGCGGCGGATTTTCTCGCCAATTGGTTCGCCGAAGGCTTGATGGCCCAGGTTTTTACTCAGGGCGCCTGAGACTTTTCCTTCAAGAAAAACCCGCCAGTTCATTCGCGCCGGCGGGTTTTTCATGTCAGCGGCAGGGCGGCTCGCCAGGAGCGCCGCAACGCGGACGCGCCGGTTCCCGAGGCGGCGGCGGAGGGGCCAAGTGCGGCGGGGGCGGCGGCGGCGCGACGTGAGGCGGGGGCGGCGGCGGCGCGACGTGAGGCGCGGGCGGCGGCGCCACATGCACAGGCGGCGCTTGATGAAGCGGCGCTTCGACCGGCGCCGGGCGCGGCGCGACATGCGGCGGAGGAGGAGGCGCCGGCGGAGCGACATGCGGCGCCGGGACGGGCGGCGGCGGCGAAGCCGGCGCGGGATGTACGGCGGGCGCCGGAGGCTGTGGCGTGGGCGCGCCGCCCGGATGCGGCAGCGGCGAACCCGGATGCAGCGGCGGAACCGGCGCCGGCGCGCCAGCCGGCGGCGGCGGCCCCTTATGCCCGTCGTAATAGGGCTGCGCTCCCGGATATTGCGCCTGCACATGCGCGGGCGCATGGAATAGGCCCTGGCGCACCGCGGGAATGGCGAAGAGCAGCGGCGCCACGGCCAGCGGCAGCGGCAGCAAGCCGTGATGCGGCGGCGGAGGCGGCGGCTCGCGCTCGACATAGAGCGGCGGCGGCAGAATCCCCATCATCGGCGGCGGCGCGCCGTAATAGGGCTCGTCGAACTCCACCCAGCGATGGCGGAAATAGCCATAGTCGTCCTGCGGCGGCGGCGGCACGTCGAATGCGTAATCGACAAAGCCCGGCGGCGGCCCCATTTGCGCGCTGAGCGCGCCCAGCCGCAGCCGGGCGTCCTCCGCGTGGGGCCCGTTGGGATAGCGGCGCAGATAGGTCCAATAGGCGGCGGGCGTATTGGCTTGCCAGGCGCGCCGCCAGGTCAGCGCCTCCCGGCGCACAGCCAGCAGCGCCCGCACCCGCGCCGCATAAGGCGAATCGGGGAAAGCCGCGAGGAATTCGGAATAGCCCGCGATGTCGTCGCGCTCCAGCGCGGCGGCATAGGCCTGCTCCAACCCGTAATCGCGGATCGGCCGCGCCCGCAGATCGGCGGAATAATTGACCGCCGCCGGCGCGCCGGCGGCGCGCCCGAACAGAACCGGCGCCGGTGATAATTTGGACTCATCCCAGGGAATTTGCGCGCCCTGGGTCTGCTGCGCCACCCGCAACCGCGTCGCGTCAAAAGTCTGATCGACGGGGACGCCGCCCTGACGCAGCATTTCGTTCAGCGCCTGGGCATAGACGCCATAGGGTCCGGTCTCATTGGGCGCGACCGTGCCCGGCGCTGCGTTGAAGGCGATCAATTCGCCGGGCGGCGGCTCGACCAGAGCCAGGCCGCCAGCCAGCGGCTGGCCCTGCTGGGCGAAAGCATCGGCGCGCGCCGCGTCGAGCACGACAATGCGCGCCTTCAGCGGCATTTGCGCCAGCGGCGTCAGATAATCGGAGAGCCGCACCGCCTCCAGCGGCACATTGGCGGCGGCGGGAATCCTGGCGTCGATGGGCGCGAGATAGTTCTCGCCCTCATATTGCACGCCGCGACCGGAGAGATAGATGAACACCGTGGCGTCCGGCCCGGCGGCTGAAGCCTTGTCGACGAATTCGCGCAGCGTCTTGCGCAAGCCGTCCTGATCGAGATCGGCGGCCCCGGTGACGTCGAACCCCGCCTGTTGCAGGGTCTGGGCGATCAGCCCGGCGTCATTGGCGGCGGAGCTAAGCGGCCCCGTGGCGTAGGAAGCCTCGCCGATCACCAGCGCGAGCCGATTCGGCCCGATCGGCGCCGGCTGGGCGAAGACCTGCGCCAGTCCCGCGAACAGGCCCGACAGCGCCAAAGCGCCCACCGCGACCCGCATTTTGAGATTTTTTCCAGCCCTGCGCGCCATGAGTCCTCCGCGACGAATTTGCTGTTCACCTGGCCATATCACGCTACAGCCAATGAACGACGCTTGAATGGGCTAAGGCCCGATTTTGTCCTGGGCATGGCGGCCCGCCTTGAGCCGGGCGGGAAACCGTCCTAGGATTTTTCTACGCCGCCCACGCAGGATCCCGCCATGACCGCCGAAAACCCGAGCGACGCCCCGAAGGACACCCATGCCGAGGGCCTCGGCGTGCTGGCGCTGGGCGCGCTCGGCGTCGTCTATGGGGACATTGGCACCAGCCCGCTCTACACCATCAAGACCGCCATCGACTGGGCCGGCGGCAAGTTCGACGCCAGCGAGGCGCTGGGCATGCTCTCGCTGATCCTGTGGACGCTGACCATCATCACCTCGATCAAATATGTCGCGGTAATCATGCGCGCCGACAATGACGGCGAAGGCGGCATTTTGGCGCTGATGTCGCTGCTCGGCGTCAAGCATGGGCGCAAGCCGCTGATCATCGCCATGGGCATGCTCGGCGCGGCGCTCCTGTTCGGCGACGGCGCCATCACCCCGGCGATCTCCGTGCTCTCCGCGCTGGAGGGCCTGAAGACCGCGACCCCCGCGATCTCCCCCTATGTGGTGGAGATGTCGCTGGTTGTGCTGGTCGGGCTGTTCTGCCTGCAACCCATGGGCACCGGACAAATATCCCGGTTGTTCGGGCCGATCATGACGATGTGGTTCGTCACCATAGGCGTGCTCGGCCTCATGGGCGTCGCGCGCCACCCCCATGTGCTCGTCGCCCTCAATCCCTGGGTCGGCCTGCATTATCTGTTCAGCCATGGCATGGCCGGCTTCCTGGTGCTTGGCGCGGTTTTCCTCTGCGCCACCGGCGCCGAGGCGCTTTACGCCGACATGGGCCATTTCGGCGCCAAACCAATCCGCCTCGCCTGGTTCACTCTGGTGTTTCCGGCGCTGCTTCTGTCCTATTCCGGCCAGACCGCGCTGCTCATCGACGGCGCCGTGCGCGCCGACGCCAATCCGTTTTACGAACTCTGCCCGCAGGCGCTGCAATTGCCGCTGATCCTGCTGGCCACCGCCGCCACGGTGATCGCCAGCCAGTCGATCATCACCGGCGCCTATTCCATGACCCGCCAGGCGATCCAGATCGGCCTGCTGCCGCGCATCCGCATCTCCCAGACCTCGGCGCTGAGCTATGGCCAGATCTATGTCGGCTTCGTCAATTGGGCGCTGATGGCCCTGACTCTTCTGCTCACCGTCACCTTCCGCTCCTCCGACAATCTCGCCGCCGCCTTCGGCGTCGCGGTGTCCTTGACCATGCTGCTGACGAGCATTCTGATGTTCCACGCCATGCGCGAGGTGTGGAAATGGAGCCTGCCCTCGAGTCTTGGCGGTCGCCGGCCTGTTCGTCTGCGTCGACGCCTCCTTCGTCGCCGCCAATTTCGTCAAGTTCTTCGACGGCGGCTGGATTCCGATCCTGGCGGCGAGCCTGCTGTTCTTCGTCATGAGCTGCTGGGCCGAGGGCTATGCGGCGATGAAGGACGCGCTGGAGCGCGACACCTATCCGCTCGCCGATTTCATCCCCAAATTCCACGACAAGCCGCGCGTCGCCGGCACCGCCGTCTATCTGACCAGCCGCACCGATGTCGTGCCCGTCGCGCTTTTGCACAATCTCAAGCACAACAAGGTGATCCACAGCCGCATCGCGCTGCTCAACGTGACGACCTCCCAGGTCCCGCGCGTCGATGGCGAACACCGCATCGACACCAAGGAACTGCCGGACAATTTCCACGCGCTGATCGCCCGCTACGGTTTCATGGAGCAGCCGGACATTCCCGCCGCGCTGACCACCGACAAGGGCGACTGCGCGCTGGACTTCAACCTGATGGACACCTCCTTTTTCGTCGGCCGCCTGAGCATCAGCCCGTCGGGCCCGTCGCGCTGGCACAGGCTGAAAATGGCCGTGTTCAAATTCCTGCACCGCAACGCCCTGCCTGCGACCGAGTTTTTCCGCATTCCCGCCGGGCGCGTGGTGGAGCTGGGCAGCCAGGTCGAGGTGTGAGGATTTTTGCTTGTTTTGGCGCGCGAGGGACCGCGAGTCCCGCGCTGACAAGCCAATTGCGGCAATTGTGGCAGGAGGTGAAAATCGTCGAATCCTTGAATACAGCTATTTTGGCGAAAGTTTGCTCACGTTATGTTTCGCGTGAAACACCCCCTTATGCCGCGCCAAAAGTCAAATAAATTACTGTTTAAACAATAACAACGCCAATCGCCCGCCCCGCCGGCGCCGAGCCTAAAGAACGTTTCCACCTCCAGCGCCAAGCCAACAACTTTGAAGTTGTCATACAAAAAAATGCGTTATTTTCGTCAAAAATTACATTTGTTCCGCGCAAAACACGCGTGTTTTCGCATGTTTTGCGCGATTGAATTTCAACCCAAGATAGATTTTCTCCGAAATTCAGAAAAAAACGTCACGACAAAAACCCCAAAACCATACCAGCCGCCGCAGCCGAAAAAAGAAATGTGGCAAACCGACGCTGTGATCCGAACTTCCCCTCCCCATCGCGCCGAGGCGTCGCCAGCAGAAGCTTGGCGCCCTTGGGCTATGACAGGAGTCGGCTCGAAGGCGACCTTCCTGATCTGGTCGACGACCGCCTCGTCACGAGCCATTAGCCGCCGTTCAAGCACAAAGAGGCCATTCGCCGCACCGATAAGGGCGAGGAAAACCTTGCGGAGATTGGACGCTGATATAACTTAACCGGATGGACGATTTCGAGGCTGTAAGCATGAGGCCGACAGTACCAATTTTCCCTCAGTTGTCAGCCGGCTCGGTGGCCCAAGACTATTTAATTCGCGCGCGACAGTTCCAGTCAGCCGCCACCTTCCTCGCAGACTATGTAAATGGGCAAATTAACTGGCCAAGCTATGCCCTGTTATTTCATGCATGTGAACTCGTACTCAAAGCTTATTGTCTGACGTACGCGCCAGGGTGTCATTTTCCCAAGCATTCGCTAAGGAAATTGCACGAAATTGCCGAGCAACATGGGCTCGTTCTCCCCTCCAACATTGTCCCCGCCCTTGACGTATTGGAGGACATGCATGCGCAACATTGGGCGCGTTATCCGGATAATCGTACAGGCCGAGTCCAAGATGTTTCGGTGATCGTCGGCGAGGTTGTGCAAACGCTTATAGACGCGGTCTCTGAACTCGTCGAGGACGCGGCCGAAATCATGACGGCGGCCGTCGCCACGCGACCTATCGATTTGTTGCGTTTTGTCAGCATTGAAAATGAACAGTTCCTTGTCTTGAGTTTCCAACGAGTTTGAGATGGACGTGGAGGCGCTCACATGTCGAATTATCCACTATCGATTGTACAAGCGACTTGGGTTGCAACGTATCGCAAGGTCCTTGCGGCAACAGGCAATGAAGGCGACGCTATATTTGAGGCCGAACGCGCAGTACGGCGAGCACATGGATCGTCCGCGACGACACAATTGTACAATATAAATATACTTGTGGACCATTTTAATGGAAAACTCAGCGCCGACGATCCTGCTGTCCATCGAGAATTTCAGTTACTTAGACAGCAAGCTGAAGTTGACTGGATTGAGATGTGCTCTGGTAAACCCACGCAAGCGACTCCAGAAAACATTGCAGACGATTACATCGCCAACGCCAAGTTAACCGCCAAGTCACAACTCGTACTGAAAAAACTTAAATTAATTGCAATACTTGCGATCGTGGTGGTTGGCATATTAATTTACGGTTTAAGAAAATAAGGAGAGCAAACGTTTTTTCCTGCCAATGCGGTGTCGCACATTGCACGACAAACTGCCGCTGTTTGGCACCAACCCGCCTTTGCCTCTGGCGCTCGCGGCCTTCCGCTTCCCGCCGTAACCCGTCATCGTTGACACCACCCCTACGAAATCTTCCCGGCCCTCCCCAGCGGCGCGCCCATTTCGGCGGAAATCGCGCGCGCCGCCTCCAGCACCATCTGGCCCAATTGCGCCACCCTGTCCTCGTCGATGCGCGCCAGCGGGCCGGACACCGACACCGCCGCTATGGCGTCGCCGGTCTCGTCGAAAACCGGCGCGGCGACGCAGCGCAGGCCCACGGCGTGCTCCTCGTCATCCACGGCGAAACCCTGGGCCCGGACTTTTTCCAACTCGGCGCGCAAGGCCGCGGGCGTGGTGAGCGTCTTGGCGGTCAGGCGCGGCATGCCCTCCTTGTGCAGGATTTTGGCAATGGCCTTCTCCGAGTTTTTCGAGAAAATCGCCTTGCCCACGGCGGAGGCGTGCATGGGCGCGCGCGAGCCGGGACGCGCCAGCGCGCGCATCATCTGCCGGCATTCGACCTGGGCGAGATAGACCGCCTCGCCGCTGTCCTCGACCGCGAGATTGACGGTCTCGCCGCTCTCCTCCATCAGCCGGCGCATATGCGGCCGGGCCAGCGCCGCGAGGCTGCGGGTTTTGACAAAGGCGCAGCCGGCGACAAAGGCCTGCACGCCCACGCACCAGAGGCGCCGCTCGTGATTGAAGCGGACGAAACGCTCCTGTTCCAGCGTCAGCAGCAGCCGATGCGCGGTGGACAAGGGCAGGCCCACCTGCTGCGCCAGATCGGTCAGGCTCGCGCCATCCTCGGGGCTCTCGGCGATGCGGTTGAGCAGCGACAGCGCCCGCACCAGCGATCGCACCTGATCCGACCCGGACTTTTTCGCCCCCGTTTTGGTTTTGACCGCCCCGCGCCGCGCCATAGCCGCCTCCCCCCGTTCCGAATCCAGTTTAGCCCGCATCGCCCAAGGCCGTCATGGCCGGGCGCCGCCCACGCCGGCCCGGAGTGCGGCAAAGAAGCGGATAAGCAATAGACTGCATCCAGTTCTGCCCCGTCGAGGCGCTGTCCCGGCGTGGATACCCGGGACAAGCCCGGGCGTCACGGCGGCAATGATCCCGACCCCGCCCTGCGGCAATTTTCGTCAGCCCTGCGAATCCGGGCCTTTCCCGCACAATTTCCACGATACGGGATTTTGCGCGCGCCGTCGCGCCCCCAGCCGGAAACGCCCCCATATATAAACCATGCACTTCCTTGTTTATGCTGAAGTAAAACGCCTTTTTCCGCATTGTGGAAGTCCTCTCGATTTTAACGCCCGTTGCGGGCATGAAGGCGTTCCATGCGGGGACGGGCGCGAACCCCGCTGCTATAATGTGGCGACAGAGCCGAAACGGCCGTCGGGGAGGAAGCGAAATGGACGCGCGGGTCTTGTTGCGGCACATGTTCGACGCGGCGGTCGCCGCCGCCATGCCCGACAGGGTTTTGCCGGCGCATCTGCCGGCGCCGCCCGCCGGGCGCACGGTGGTGGTCGGCGCCGGCAAGGCCGCCGCCGCCATGGCCCGCGCCGTGGAGCGGAACTGGCCCGAGGACAAGCCGCTCTCCGGCCTGGTCGTCACCCGCTATGGCTATGCCGGCGAAAAGCTTGGGCGCATCGAAGTGGTCGAGGCCGCCCATCCCGTGCCCGACGCCGCCGGCGAACAGGCGGCGCGGCGCATTCTCGAACTGGCGCGCGGCTTGGGCCCCGACGATCTGCTGCTTTGCCTGATTTCCGGCGGCGGCTCGGCGCTGCTGTCGCTGCCCGCGCCCGGCGTCGCCGCCGCCGACAAGCAGGAGATCAACCGCGCTTTGCTGCGCAGCGGCGCCAATATCGCCGAGATGAATTGCGTGAGAAAGCATCTCTCGGCGATCAAGGCGGGGCGCCTCGCTTCCGCCGCCGCGCCGGCCAGAGTCGTTTCGCTGCTGATTTCCGACGTCCCCGGCGACGATGTCTCGGTGATCGCCTCGGGCCCCACCGTCCCCGACGCCTCCACGCTGGCCGAGGCCCGCGACGTGCTGGCGCGCTACGCCATCGACCCGCCCGCCGCGATCCGCGCCGCGCTGGACAATCCCGCCAATGAAACGCCCAAGCCCGGCGACCCCATTTTCGCGCAAAACAGCGTCACGCTGATCGCCACGCCGCAAGCCTCGCTGGAGGCGGCGGCGCATGTGGCGCGCGCGGCCGGCGTCGCGCCGCTGATCCTCGGCGATTCCCTCGAAGGCGAGGCCCGCGAGGTCGGCCGCCTCATGGCCGGCATGGCGCGGCAGGTCGCGGTCCACAACCAGCCGGCCGCCGCGCCTTGCGTGCTGATTTCCGGCGGCGAAACCACGGTGACCCTGCGCGGCAAGGGACGGGGCGGCCGCAATGTCGAATTTTTATTGGCGCTGGCGCTCGGCCTCGACGGACTGCCCGGCGTTTACGCGCTGGCCGGCGACACCGACGGCGTCGATGGCGCCGAGGACATAGCCGGCGCGATTGCCGCCCCCGACACGATTTTGCGCGCGAAGAAATTGGGACTCGATGCGCGAAAAAGTCTCGACGCCAATGACGGCCACGGTTTTTTCTCCGCGCTGGGCAATTCCGTCATCACCGGCCCGACCTTCACCAATGTCAATGACTTCAGGGCGATTCTGATCGAGGGCGCGCAACAATGATCCTGATGCCCGAACCCGATGCGGCGGTGCTTTCGCGCCGCGCCGAAATCGTCGCGGCGCTGCGGAAAATCGTGCCCGGCGAAGGCGTGATCGACTCGGAGAACGAGCGCCGCGCCTATGAATGCGACGCGCTCACCGCCTACCGCCAATTGCCCATGGTGGTCGTCCTGCCGGAGACCACGGCGCAGGTGGTGGAGGTGCTGCGCTATTGCAGCCGGAACAACATCAAAGTGGTGCCGCGCGGCGCCGGCACCTCGCTGTCTGGCGGGGCGCTGCCGCTGGCCGATGCGGTGCTGCTGGGCATGGGCCGGTTCAAGCGCATCCTCGAAATCGACGTCGAAAACCGCTGCGTCGTCGCGCAGCCGGGCGTCACCAATCTCGCCATTTCCCAGGCCGTGCAGCCGCAGGGGCTCTATTACGCCCCCGATCCCTCCAGCCAGATCGCCTGCACCATAGGCGGCAATGTCGCGGAAAATTCCGGCGGCGTGCATTGCCTGAAATATGGCCTGACCACCAACAACGTGCTCGGCGTCGAATTCGTAACGATAGACGGCGAGTTGATCCGCCTCGGCGGCAAGCATTTCGACGCCGGCGGCTACGACCTGCTTGGCGTGCTGGTCGGCTCGGAAGGCCTGCTCGGCGTGGTCACCGAGGTCACCGTGCGCGTCCTGCCGACGCCGCCCGGCGCCCGCGCCCTGCTGATCGGCTTTCCCACCGTGGAGGGCGCCGGCGATTGCGTCGCCGCGGTGATCGGCGCCGGCATCATCCCCGGCGGCATGGAGATCATGGACCGCCTCGCGCTCGAAGCCGCCGAAGCCTTCGTCCACGCCGGCTATCCGCTCGACGCCGAGGCCTTGCTCATTTGCGAGCTCGACGGCTGCGCGGCGGAGGTCGATCATCTCATCGCCACGGTGGAAAAAATCGCGCTTGAGCATGGCGCCACAAGCTGCCGCGCCAGCCAGTCGGAGGAGGAGCGGCTGCTGTTCTGGGCGGGACGCAAGGCGGCCTTTCCCGCCGTCGGCCGTCTCTCGCCGGATTACATGTGCATGGACGGCACGATCCCGCGCAAGCAAATCGGCGCGGTGCTGCTGCGCATGAAGCAGATGGAGGTCAAGCATGGGCTGCGCGTCGCCAATGTCTTCCATGCCGGCGACGGCAATCTCCATCCGCTCATCCTTTATGACGCCAACCAGCCCGGCGAATTGCAGCGCGCCGAGGATTTCGGCCATGACATTTTGCGGCTCTGCGTCGAGGTCGGCGGCGTGCTGACCGGCGAGCATGGCGTCGGCGTGGAAAAGCGCGACCTGATGGACGCCATGTTCAACGAGGTCGACCTCAACCAGCAGCAAAGGCTCAAATGCGCCTTCAACTCGACCAGCCTGCTCAATCCGGGAAAGGTCTTCCCGCAATTGTGCCGCTGCGCCGAACTGGGCCGCGTCCATGTCCATGGGGGACAGTTGCGTTTCCCCGACCTGCCGCGATTCTGAGGGGTTTTGGCCATGCTTGCGCCCTCGGACGAAAAACAACTTGCCGACATCGTCGCGGAGGCCGCCGCCGAAAAGCGAAGCCTGGAAATTGTCGCCGGCGGCAGCAAGCGCGCTTTTGGCCGCCCGGTGAAAGCCGACGCGCTTCTGGACCTGTCGCAGCTCTCCGGCATCGTCGGCTACGAACCCGCCGAACTCATCCTCACCGCCCGCCCGGCGACGCCGCTCGCCGCGATCCGCGACGCCCTCCGCGAAAAAGGCCAGATGCTAGCCTTCGAGCCGCCGCTGTGGCGCGGGCTTTTCCAGACCGATGCGGAGCCGACCTTGGGCGGCGCGCTCGCCTGCAATCTCTCGGGCCCGCGCCGCGCGCGCGCCGGCGCCGCGCGCGATTTCATCCTCGGCTTTTCCGCGGTGAACGGAAGGGGCGAGCTGTTCAAGGCCGGCGGCAAGGTGGTGAAAAACGTCACCGGATTCGATCTGAGCAAATTAATGGTCGGCGCCTTCGGCACGCTCTCGGTTTTCACCGAAGTCACTCTCAAGGTGATGCCCGCGCCCGAAAACCAATGCACGATCTTGCTTCCAGCCCTGGCCGACGAACGCGCCGTAAAAATCATGGCGCAGGCCCTGAACACGCCCTTCGAGGTCTCCGGCGTCGCCCATCTGCCCGAGGCTGTGGCGCGGCGCGGCGCGGTCGTGAGCGAAGCGGGCGCGGTCACCGCGATCAGAACTCGAAGGCCCCGCGCCCTCGGTCGGTTTTCGCGCCGAACAGATCGAAAAGCTGTTTGGCGGCGGCGCGCGGCTGGAGGGCGCGACATCAGCCCAATTCTGGGAGGAAATCGGCGAGGTCCGGCCGCTGCTGGCGCCGGGCGCGACGCTGGTCTGGCGGCTCTGCCCGACGCCCAGCCGCGCCGCCGCCCTGATCGAGACGATCAAGGCGCGACTACCCTCGGCGGAAGTCTTTTATGATTGGGGCGGCGGCCTTGTTTGGCTGAGTTTCGACGCGCAAGAGGCCGACGCCGGTTTTGTCCGCGCGGCGTTGAACGCGCATGGCGGCGGTCACGCGACTCTGGTGGTCGCGCCCGAAAATTTGCGCGAAAGGACAGAAATATTCGAGCCGCTCGATCCCGCGCTCGCCGCCCTGGCCGCGCGGGTCAAACAAATGTTCGATCCGCTCGGCCTGTTCAACCCCGGCCGCCTGCGCGGGGCGCCTGACATGCAGACCCATTTCACCCCCGAGCAGTTGCAAAAGCCGGGCATAGCCGAAGCCGACAAAATCTTGCGCGCCTGCGTCCATTGCGGCTTCTGCACCGCCACCTGCCCGACCTATGCGCTGCTCGGCGACGAGCTGGATTCGCCGCGCGGGCGCATCTACCTGATCAAGGACATGCTGGAAAACGACCGCCCGGCGACGGAAGAAGTCGTGCGCCATGTCGATCGCTGCCTGTCCTGCCTGTCCTGCATGACCACCTGCCCCTCGGGCGTGAACTACATGCATCTGGTCGATCACGCCCGCCACCACATCGAGAAGACCTATCGCCGCCCCCTGGGGGACCGCGTTTTTCGCCGCCTGCTCGGGCATGTGCTGCCTAGGCCAATACTGTTCCGGCTGGCGCTGCGCGGCGCCGCCCTGCTCAAGCCTTTCGCGCCGCTGCTGCCGGCGAAATTGCGCCCGGCGCTGGCGCTCGCGCCCGCCGCCCTGCCCGCTCCTCTCGACACGCCGCAAACAGCGCCCGCAACACCCCCACGCAGGCGCCGCGTCGCCTTGCTCGCCGGTTGCGCGCAAAAAGTGCTGGCGCCGCAAATCAACGCGGCGACGCTGCGCCTGCTGACCCGCCACGGCTGCGATGTGGTGACGCCAAAGGGCGAAGGCTGCTGCGGCGCGCTGAACCATCATCTCGGCCAGGACGCCGGCCTCGCCTTCGCCCGCAAGAATATTCTCGCCTGGAGCCGAGAGATCGAGACAAACGGCCTCGACGCCATTGTCATCACCGCCTCGGGCTGCGGCACGACGGTCAAGGACTATGGCTTCATGTTCCGCGACGACCCAGAACTGGCGGAAAAGGCGCAAAAAATCTCGGCGCTGGCGCGCGACATCACGGAGTTGATGAGCGAGATCGGTCTAGCCCCGGTCACCGCCTCGGGCCGTCGCGTCGCCTATCACAGCGCCTGTTCGCTGCAACATGGCCAGCGCATCCGCAACGAGCCGAAAAACCTGCTGAAACAGGCCGGCTTTACCGTGCTCGATCCGCCCGAGGGCCATCTCTGCTGCGGCTCGGCGGGAACCTATAATCTGCTGCAAAGCGAAATCGCCACAAGGCTGCGCGACCGAAAAATCGCCAATATCGAGTCGACGCGGCCCGAGATGATCGCCGCCGGCAATATCGGCTGCATCGCGCAACTGGCCGGCGGGACCGCCCTGCCCGTGGTCCACACCGTCGAATTGCTCGACTGGGCGACCGGCGGCCCCCGGCCGCACAACCTGCCCGCATGAATTTCGAACCAGAACGAGGACGCCATGACCGCCGCCAAAACCTCAGCCCGCATCGCCGTCGCCCCGGTTTTCGCCCGTTTCATCGAGGAAGACGCCCTGCCGGGAACCGGACTCGCGCCGGAAAGTTTTTGGGCGGCGCTGGAGCAATTGCTGTTGCGCTTCGCCCCGCAAAACAAGGCGCTGCTGGCCAGGCGCGACGCGCTTCAGGCGAGAATCGACCAATGGCACAGGGACCATCGCGGCAAGCCGCATGACGCCGCCGCCTACAAGGCGTTTTTGACCGAGATCGGCTATCTCCTGCCGGAGGGGCCGGATTTCGCCATAGGCACAGACAATGCCGACGCCGAGATTCGCGAAATCGCCGGGCCGCAACTGGTGGTGCCGATCGGCAATGCGCGCTATGCGCTCAACGCCGCCAACGCCCGCTGGGGCAGCCTCTATGACGCGCTCTATGGCACGGACGCCCTGTCGCCGCCCGCCCCCAACGCCAAGGGGTTCGATCCGGCGCGGGCGCTGGCCGCCGTGCATTGGGTGCGCGATTTCCTCGATGCGGTCGCGCCGCTGCAAGCCGGCTCGCACCGGGACTCCACCGGTTATGTGCTCGATGGCGGCGCGCTGAAGATCGAATTGAAGGACGGCGCGACCACGCCGCTGGCCGATCCCGCAGGTTTCGCCGGCTATTCAGGCGATCCCAAAGACCCCGAAAAAATCCTGCTGGTCCATCATGGGCTGCATGTCGAGATCGTGTTCGACCGCGCCGCCCCTGTCGCCAAACTCGATCCGGCCGGGATCGGCGACGTCGTCATCGAATCCGCGCTCACCGCCATCCAGGATTGCGAGGATTCGGTGGCCGCCGTCGACGCCGAGGACAAGGTCGCGATCTACCGCAACTGGCTCGGGTTGATGAAGGGCGATCTCACCGCGACTTTTGAAAAACGCGGTGGGTTGGAGACCCGCGCGCTCGCGCCCGACCGGACCTATCTGCGCCCCGATGGAACGCCCTTCGCCCTGCATGGCCGCTCGCTGCTGCTGATCCGCAATGTCGGCCATCTCATGACCAGCGATCTGGTGACGCTCGACGGCGAGGAGACGCCGGAAGGGCTGATCGACGCGCTGACCACTTCGGCCATTGCCCTGCACGATCTGCGCGGCGGCGGAAAATTGCGCAACAGCCGCGCCGGCTCGGTCTATATCGTCAAGCCGAAAATGCACGGGCCGGAGGAAGTGGCTTTCGCAACACAAGTCTTCGCCTTTGTCGAACAGGCGCTGGGCCTCGCCCCGAACACGCTGAAAATGGGCATTATGGACGAGGAGCGCCGCACCTCGGTCAATCTCAAGGAATCGATTCGCGCGGCCAAGGACCGGGTGTTCTTCATCAACACCGGCTTCCTCGACCGCACCGGCGACGAGATGCACACGTCCATGCTGGCGGGCCCGTTCATCCGCAAGAATGACATGAAGGGCAGCACATGGATCGCCGCCTATGAGAACAACAATGTCGACGTGGGCTTGCGCGCCGGCTTTCGCGGCCATGCCCAGATCGGCAAGGGCATGTGGGCCATGCCCGATCTGATGGCGGACATGCTGAAAGCCAAGATCGGCCATCCCATGGCGGGCGCCAATACCGCCTGGGTGCCCTCGCCGACCGCCGCGACCCTGCACGCCACTCATTATCACCGGGTCGATGTCGCCGTCCGCCAGCAGGACATCGCCAGGCGCGAACCGGCCAAGCTCGACGATCTCCTCACCATCCCCCTGGCCAACCGTCCAAACTGGTCAAGCGAAGAGGTCCAGCAGGAGCTGGACAATAACGCCCAGGGCATTCTCGGCTATGTGGTGCGCTGGATCGACCAGGGCGTCGGCTGCTCGAAAGTGCCCGATATTCACAATGTCGGCTTGATGGAGGATCGCGCCACCCTGCGCATTTCCTCGCAGCACATGGCAAACTGGCTGCTGCATGGCGTGTGCGACGAGAGCCAGGTGCGAAAAACTTTCGAGCGCATGGCGGCGGTGGTGGATGGGCAAAACGCCGGCGACCCCAATTACCGGCCGATGGCGCCGGATTTTGAAAAATCCATCGCCTTCCAGAGCGCCTGCGCCTTGGTGTTCGAAGGAACGAAACAGCCCAACGGCTATACCGAGCCCCTGCTCCACGCCGGCCGTCGCCGGCTCAAGGCCGCCCTCGGCGAGTGATCAGTTGAGCTTGCGGGCGCTCCAGCGGCCGCCGCAGAAATCGGTGCTCGACGACCAGGGGCCGTAGGCGAAACCGCCCTTGACGTCGCCATTGGCGCGCAGCACGCGCTCGCCCTGGCTGAAGCGGCCGACAAAGACATTGTCGGCGTCGATATAGCCCCAGGGCTCCAGGCCCGAGGCGTCGATGCCGACGACCTTGGCGCCCTTGACGGTGATATTGGCGACGGCGGCCTTCTGGCAATTGCCGACGGTGGTCTCGACCTCGACGCGCCAGGTTCCGTCATAGACGCCCGAGGCGAGGCCATGGGGGCCGTCGGCGTCCTGCGCCTGAGCGGCCAGCGGCAGGAAAATCGGGGCAAGAGCAACCAGCCAGCGGACAGCGCGCACGAAAACCTCCAGAGTCAGGGATTATTGGCATCGCTGCCATGTTTTCGCCCGCTTGCAAAGGGCCAAACGGCCTGCGGCGCCCAATTTTTCGGGCGCCGCGGCAAAATGGCCCCCGATCAGGCGGCGTCGAGCGCCGCGCCGAGCACGGCGAGCAGATCGCCGCCGACAAAGACGAAATCCGTCACGCCGGCCTCACGCAGCGCGCCTTCCAGCTCGCCGGGACGCCCGGCGAGATAGACGGTCGCTCCCGCCTGTTTCAGCGCCTTGGCGGCTTCGACGCCGCTTTCGCCATAGAGCGCGTCCGAGGAGCAGATCGCCGCCAGTTTCGCGTCGGAAGCCTTGAAAGCCTCGGCCAGCGCCGCGGGACTGTCAAAACCGTCATTGCCCAGCGCCTCGATGCCGCCCGCCTCGAAAAAATTCTTGGCGAAAGTGGCGCGCGCCGTGAAGGCGGCGATGGGGCCGAGATTGGCCAGGAAAACCTTCGGGCGCCTGGCGGCGGCCTCGGCGCGGTCGCGCAGCGCCTCGAAAGGCTCGGCGAGGCGATGCGGGGCCAGCGCCTTGTCGCCGGCTTTTTCCGGCGCGGGGGCGGGCGCCAGCACGGTCACCGGCTTTTCATGAATGTCGGGGAATTCGCTGGCGCCGGTCAGCGGCTCCTTGCGCCGCGCCGCCGCTTTGCCGCGCTCAGCGGCGACTTTGGCGATTTCGCCCTGGATCAGGCCCGCTTCGAGCGCCTGGGCGAGGCCGCCGGCCTTCTCAATGTCCTGGAACAGGCTGTAGCCGCGCGCGACCAGCTCGTCGGTGAGCGCCTCGACGCCGCCCGAGCCGGCGGCGGGATCGGCAACCTTGCCGAGATTGGACTCTTCCAGCAGCACCAGTTGCGTGTTGCGGGCGATGCGGCGGGCGAAAGCGTCGGGCAGGCCGAGCGCCTGGGTGAAGGGCAGGACGGAAATACTGTCGGCGCCGCCGAGACCGGCCGAAAACACCGCCACCGTGGCGCGCAGCAGGTTCACCCAGGGGTCGCGACGCGTCATCATCCGCCACGCCGTCTCGCCATGCAGGCGGATCGGACGGGGCGCGAGGCCGCAAGCCGTTTCAATGCTGGCCCAGAGCCGGCGCAGGGCGCGAAATTTGGCCAAAGTCAGGAATTCATCGGCGTCGGCGGCCAGCCGGAAATCGATTTTTTCCCGCGCCTGTTCCAGCGTCAGGCCGCCGGCCTCCAGCGCGCGCAGATAGGCGACGCCAGCGGCCAGCGTATAGGCCAGCTCCTGCGCCGGCGAGGCGCCGGCGGCGTGAACCACCCGGCCGTCGGCGGCGACAATGCCGGCAAAACCTTTTTCGCTCAAGACCTTGGCCTTGGCGGCAAGCGTCGCGCCCGCCGAGGCCCAGTCCAGCGTCGCGCCGGAGCGCGCGGCGGCGCCCAGCGGGTCGAGGCCCAGCGACAGATCGAGTTTTTGCGCGTCGTAGCCCCGCGCGGAGATCAGCTTTTCCAGCGCCGCGACAATGGCGTCGGCCTCGCCGGGCAGATCGAAGATTACCCGCAGGCCCGCGTCGAGATGGATGGCGTCCAGCGCCGGGGCCAGGGCGGAAGCATCCTTGAGGCCGAAGCCATAGGCGCCCGCCGAGCCGGCGAAGGCCACATGCAAGCCATTGGCGCCGTTTTCCAGATCGGCCAAAGCCAGTTTGTTGGCCTCGGCGCCCTCGGGATGATCGACGCGGGCGGTCACCGCCCAGTCGCCGGCGCCGCGAAAGGCGCGCGGCTTGCCCTTGGCGCGGGCGTAAAGCGGCTGAATGTCGAAGCCGTCGTAGGTTTTTGAAATCAGCTTCGACAGCGGCGCGCCCTTGAGCGCCGTTTCGACCTTCTGGCGCCAGCTCTCTTCGCTGGCGGGGGCGAAAACATCGGCGAAGGGCGTGGCGGTTTCGGTCGCGGCCATGGTCAGGTCTCCGTAAATTCGTGGCCCTTTTGCCACGTCGCGACGAAATGCGCCAGTTTGTCCTTTGGCTGAGGGGGCGGTTAAGTTGACGCTTGGCGAGCCCTCCGTCATAAAAGTCACATCGTGATAAGACGCATTATTTTTTTATGAGGTTTTTCATGCGCGGCTTTGCTTTGTTTCTTGCTTCGAGCGCCGTTCTGGCTGGCGCCGCCGGCGCCCGGGCCGCCGACCTGCCCTCGCTCAAGGGCGAACCCGCCGCCCCCGCCATGGCCTCCTGCGACTTTTTCCAGAACCAGCTGATCGGCTCGTTTTGTGATCGCACCTATGGCGCGACGCTGACCCTGGAACATGACCAACTGACAGAAAACTACGCAAATTTTTTGCCTCCCGGTAACGTCGGTTCGCAAACAGGGCGCCTTGATTCGCTCGAGGCCACCGCCGCCGCCTATGTTGTTCCGCTGCCCTGGTTGAGGCTGACCGTCAGCAGCGAGCACAACAATTATAGCGATGTCGACAGTTTGAATGTCAGCGCTTCACCGATTGGCCCTTACCAAAACCGTTATGTCTATCGGCTCAGCAACGCCGCCTGGCAGAACTTCGACGCGACGGTCCGCCTGATCGACTATAACACGGACGGTTTGCGCGCCTTTGTCAGCGCCAACGCGAATATAGGGTTTATTTCCGGCGTCGCCGGCAATCCCGAACGGACCGTATTCTCCGGTAGCCTTTATGGCGGCCTGCACTGGGGTTTAGGCGGGTCCGACTGGTCGCTGAACCCCTATGGCACGATCACGCTGCAACATTACGATAATCCGGATCAGGACAATCTCCAGTCCACTTTCCGGGTGCTGCTGGCGCAAGATGCCTGGGGCCTCGCCATCGGCCCCAATATCACCACCAACTCCGTCTTTTACCGGCAGGGCGGCGGGCCGCAGCCCGCGCAGAATTATTTCGCCGGCGTGCGTATGGTCGTGCAGCCATTCCGCCTGAGCCAAATAGCGATTCTCAAAGATGTCAATCTGGAGTTCGGAGTAGAGCATTCTCTGGGCGAAGTATCGGCGCCGTCGCTCGCGCCGAATGCCGATGAAATGATCTATTCCGGCTCGGTGCGTTTCAACTTCGGCTATTGATCGCCGCGCCCGTCGGCCAGCGCGTGAAAAATCGCGCTGCCGATCTGGACATGGGGCGGATTGTCGGGCGCCGCCGCCGCCTCGTCGGGCCGCAGGGCGCAATCGGGGCGCAGCGTCGCCACCAGAACCTCGCCATCGGTGAAATAGCGGTCGCCGCCGCCATTGCGGCCGTTGAGCGTCGGGCCGACGCCTGAAAACTGCACGAATTTCTCCACCGCGCCGGCCTTGGCCAGGGCTTCGCCGACAAAGCCGCGCTCGGCGTCGAGATCGGCGCCGATGTGATGAGTCACCTGCAAGGTGTAATGGCTCAGGCCGACGCCGCGGTCATAGCTCGACGAGGCCAGCCACAGCGGCCGCGGGCCGAACACCGGGCCGATTCGCCACAGGCGGATGTGATGGCGGCGCGCGGCGGAGGCGCCGTCCTGCAATTGCAGGGCGAGGTCTTCGATTCGTCCATCGTAATACAGCGGACTGACCGGGGCATTGGGGTCGGAGCGGCGCAGCGCCACGCTGCCGGCGATTTGCAGGCTGGAGCGCAGGCTGATCGAATCGGCGACCGACCAGCCGGCGGCGCGAAAGGCGCAGAGAATCTCGCGCTCCTCGCCGATCAGGCCGAAATTGATGGGGTCGCCGGGCAGGCCCTGCGCGGTGCGCGTCACCATTTCGCGTCCCGCCAGCGCTTTTTGCCGCTCCAGCCGGCTTATGAGCGCCGGCAGGAAGAGATAGGCCAGCGCGCCCCAGAAAACCAGCGACAGGGCGACAAGAACCGCGAGCCGGCGCAGGCGATGACGGGACAGGCGGGGGGCGGCGGGCGGGTTCACTTAACCCATTGTGCAGATTTTCCGGGCTAAGGCGAGGGCGCGTTTTTCGCGCGCGGTCCTATTCTTGCCGTGTTTCGGCCGCACAAGCAGGCGCGATGCTCCCGAGGTCGAAGATTTGTCCATGCCGCCCCTGAAACTCCTGGCGAAACTGGCCGTGCTCGGCCTGGCGCTGACCCCCGCGCTGTCGGGCTGCTCGACCGTGGGCATGGCCGAGGCCAGCTCCAATCTGGGCACACAGATGCAGGCGAATTTTTCGCGCGGCGTCGGCAATGTCGGCGGCATGCTCTCCGGCGGCCCCGACGCCCCGGCCTATTCGACGCTGATTTTTGTCGCCTCGACGCGCAAGGGCGGCAATAATTCCACCGAGCTGACGCCCGGCGCCAAGGCGCGCTACGCGCTGGACCAGATCACCGCGCCGCCCGGCCACAAACCCGGCGCCATCGAGCGGCCGAGCTGGGGTTCGGCCGATCCGAAGAAACATTTCGCCCTGGCCGGCCAGAGCGAACTCGACGACCAGGAGTTTCGCGGCCAGCTCGCCGCGCAGATCTCGGGCCGCGTCGGCGTCGCCCGGGACGTGCTGGTCTATGTCCACGGTTTCAACACCTCGCTCGACGACGCCCGTTTCCGCCTGGCGCAGATCGTGGTGGACGGCGGTTTCTCCGGCGTGCCCGTGCTGTTCACCTGGCCGTCGAAATCGGCCCTGCTCGCCTATGGCGCCGACAAGGAAAGCGCCACCGCCTCGCGCGACGCCTATTTGACCCTGCTTCAGGAAATCGCCGCGACGCCCGGCGTCGGCCGCGTCCATATTCTCGCCCATAGCATGGGCACATGGCTGACCATGGAGACACTGCGCGAGACCGCGCTCGCCGGCGCGCCCGATCTCAACGGCCGGCTCGGCCAGGTGATGCTGGCGGCGCCGGACATAGACATTTCCGTGTTCAAGCAGCAGATCGCCCGTCTCGACGCAGCGCATTTCTCGGTGTTCGTCTCCAAGGGCGACCGCGCCTTGCAGCTTTCGGCCGGCATCCAGGGCGACCGCCGGCTCGGCTCGCTCGATCCCAGCTCCGACCGCGACCGCGAGATGATCGAGGCGCTCGGCGTGCGGGTGTTCGACATTTCCGATTTTTCCAGCGGGTTGATCGGCCATGACAATTACGCCGACGCGCCCGACGTGGTGCGGCAGATCGGCGCGCGCATCGCCAAGCCGCGCGCCGCTCAGGCGCCGGAGCAGGCGGTGATCGACGCCGGCGCCGACCGCAGCGTGCGGCCCGACGCCAAGGCCATCGCCGCCAGCGACCTGCCGGCGCCGGCCCAGGCGACGTCCCAAGCGACGTCTCAAGCGACGTCTCAAGCGACGTCTCAAGCGACGTCTCAAGCGACGTCCCAAGCGCCGGCGGCCGCCCCCGCGCCGAACTGATTGTTAGGCATCGCCGCCCCTGCCTGGAACAACCGGCGCTTTCCGCTGGAAAAGCGCCGCTTGCGGTCGTAGCATCGGCTTCGACGAATCCTTGACGCAGGACGCTATTGGAATGACCGAGAGCACGGCCGCCCGCCCCGACGAAACCCACGAAAACCCGGAGACCGAGCCGGCGACCGGCGAAGCGACCGTCGCCAGATTGCGCGAGGCGGTGCTGGAAAAGCTGACCTATTCGGTCGGCAAGGACCGCAATGCGGCCAGCGAGCGCGACTGGTTCATCGCCGTGGCGCTGGCCACCCGCGACCGTCTGGTCGACAATTGGATGACCACGGTGCGCGCCAATTATCGCGACAGCCGCCGCCGGGTCTATTATCTCTCGCTGGAATTTCTCATCGGCCGTCTCCTGGTGGATTCGCTGACCAATCTCGGCCTGGTCGAGCCGATGCGCGCCGCGCTGGCCGGCCTCGACGTCGATCTCGACAAGCTGCGCGACATCGAGCCCGACGCCGCCCTGGGCAATGGCGGCTTGGGCCGTCTCGCCGCCTGTTTCATGGAGAGCATGGCGACGCTGTCCATCGCCGCCCATGGCTATGGCATCCGCTATGACCACGGCCTGTTCCGCCAGACCGTCGCCGACGGCTGGCAGCACGAGTTTCCCGAAGATTGGCTGGATTTCGGCAATCCCTGGGAGTTTCCAAGGCCCGAGGTCAGCTATATCATCGGCTTCGGCGGCGCGGTCGAGACCATTCCGCGCAACAGCCATACCGCGCAGGTCTGGCGTCCCGCCGAAACCGTCGAGGCGGTCGCCTATGACACGCCGGTGGTCGGCTGGCGCGGCAAGCATGTCAACACTTTGCGGCTGTGGTCGGCCCGCGCCCCCGATCCGCTCAAGCTCGACGTGTTCAACCAGGGCGATTATGTCGGCGCGCTCGCCGATCAGGTGCGCGCCGAGAGCATTTCCAAGATCCTCTATCCCAGCGATTCCACCCCCGCCGGCCAGGAATTGCGGCTGCGGCAGGAATATTTCTTCGCCTCGGCCTCGCTGCAGGATCTGGTGCGCCGCCATCTCCGCCAGAATGGCGACATCGACACGCTCGCGGAAAAAGCCGCGATCCAGCTCAACGACACCCATCCCGCCATTGGCGTCGCCGAATTGATGCGGCTGCTGGTCGATGTCCATGGCGTCGCCTGGGACCGCGCCTGGGAGATCACCACCGCCACCTTCTCCTACACCAATCACACCCTGCTGCCCGAGGCGCTGGAGACCTGGCCGGCTTCGCTGATGGAGCGGCTGCTGCCGCGCCACATGCAGATCATCTATCTGATCAACGCCAAGCATCTCGACGCCTTGCGCGCGCGCGGCGTCGAAGACCCGCAGAAACTCGCCGCCGTCTCGCTGATCGACGAGCACCATGGCCGCCATGTGCGCATGGGGCCGCTGGCCTTTCTCGGCTCGCACAAGGTCAATGGCGTCTCGGCCCTGCATTCGGAACTGGTCAAGGAGACCGTGTTCCGCGATCTCGACGAGATTTTCCCCGGACGCATCTGCAACAAGACCAATGGCGTCACCTTCCGCCGCTGGCTCTACGAGGCCAATCCGCATCTGACCAAATTGCTGGTCGAGACGATCGGCCCGGCTTTCCTCGACGACGCCTCGCAATTGTCGAAACTGGAGCCGCTCGCCGACGATCTCGATTTTCAGGCGCGCTGGGCGGTGGCGCGCACGGCCAGCAAGGAGAATCTCGCCAGGGTGATCGCCGACAGGCTGCTCATCAAGGTCAATCCCAACGCCTTGTTCGACGTGCAGATCAAGCGCATCCACGAATACAAGCGGCAATTGCTGAATATTCTCGACACGGTCGCGCTCTATAACGAGATCCGCGCGCAGCCGATGCGCGACATGGCGCCCCGCGTCAAAATCTTCGCCGGCAAGGCGGCGGCGAGCTATCATCAGGCCAAGCTGATCATCAAGCTGGCCAACGATGTGGCGCGGGTCGTCAACAACGACCCCACCGTGCGCGACATGCTCAAGGTGGTGTTTCTGCCCAATTACAATGTCAGCCTGGCCGAGGCGATCATTCCCGCCGCCGATCTCTCCGAGCAGATTTCGACCGCCGGCATGGAGGCCTCGGGCACCGGCAACATGAAAATGGCGCTGAACGGCGCTCTGACCATCGGCACGCTCGACGGCGCCAATGTCGAGATCAAGGAGCGGGTCGGCGACGACAATATCTTCATCTTCGGCCTCAAGGCCGAGGAGGTCGCGGCGCGCCGCGCCCGGGGCATAGACGCCCAGGAGACCATCGCCGCCTCGCCGGAATTGCGCGAAGTCCTCGACAGCATCGCCGGCGGCGCCTTTTCCCATGACGACCCCGGTCGCTTCAGGGGGCTGGTGGAGTCGCTGACCTATCACGATTATTTCCTTGTCACCGCCGACTTCGACGCCTATCGCGCCGCGCAAAACGCCGTGGCGCGGCGCTGGCGCGACCGCAAGTCGTGGCAGCGCTCCTCCATCCTCAATACGGCGCGCACCGCCTGGTTCTCCTCGGACCGCGCCATTGCCGAATATGCCGAGGAAATCTGGAAGGTTCCGGTCAACAGACCATGAGCAAGACCATTTCCCGCGCCTCTGAAGAGGATATCGCGGCGCTCGTCGGCGCGCGCCACGCCGACCCCTTTTCCGTCCTCGGTCCCCATGCCGAGGGCGCCGGGACGATTTTGCGGGCGCTGGCGCCCGGCGCGAACAAAGTCACGGCGTTGATCGAGGGCGGTGAAAGCCTATCCCTGGCGCCGCGCGAAAAAGATTTCTTTGAGGGTTTTGTCGCGCGCAAACCGCCGTTTTCCTACCGCTTGCGCGGCGAAAACGCCGAGGCGTCCTGGGAATGGGACGATCCCTATCGCTTCGGTCCGCTGCTCGGGCCGATGGACGATCATCTGCTGGTCGAGGGCTCGCATTTAAAACTCTATGAAAAACTCGGCGCCCATGTCCTCGACCATGAGGGCGTCAACGGCGTGCATTTCTCGGTCTGGGCGCCGCAGGCGCTGCGCGTCTCCGTGGTCGGCGATTTCAACCAATGGGACGGCCGCCGCCATGCGATGCGCAAGCGCGTCGATTCCGGCCTTTGGGAGATTTTCATTCCCGGCCTCGCGGCGGGCGTGTTCTACAAATATGAAATCCTCGGCGCCGACGGCAAAATCGCGCCGCTGAAAGCCGATCCCTTCGGCCAGCAGGCGCAGATGCGCCCGCTCACCGCCAGCCTGGTCCCAGGCGAAAAGCCTTTCGCCTGGACCGATGCGGCCTGGCTGGAGCGGCGCGCCAGGAACGACCCGCGCCGGGCGCCCATGTCGATCTATGAGGTCCATCTCGGCTCCTGGCGGCGCGGCTTTGACGCCGACGCGCCCGACGGCCGTTTCCTGACCTATGACGAACTGGCCGACAGCCTGATCCCCTATGCGCGCGAAATGGGTTTCACCCATCTCGAACTGCTGCCGATTTCCGAACATCCGCTCGACGCCAGCTGGGGCTATCAGCCGATCGGCCTTTATGCGCCGACGTCGAGGCATGGCGACCCCGAGGGCTTCAAGCGCTTCGTCGATCGCGCCCATGCCGAGGGCCTTGGGATCATCCTCGACTGGGTGCCCGCGCATTTCCCGGTGGACGCCCATGGCCTCGCCTGGTTCGACGGCGCGCCGCTTTACGAGCACGCCGATCCGCGTCGCGGCTTCCACCCCGACTGGAACACCGCCATTTACGATTTCGGCCGGCGCGAAGTGGCGAATTTTCTCACCATCAACGCGCTCTACTGGTTCGAGCAGTTCCATATCGACGGGCTGCGCGTCGACGCCGTCGCCTCGATGCTCTATCTCGATTATTCGCGCAAACAGGGCGAATGGCTGCCCAATGAGCGCGGCGGCAATGAGAATCTCGAGGCCGTGGCCTTCCTGCAAAGGGTCAACACGCTGGTCTACGAGAAATTCCCGGGCGCGCTGATGATCGCCGAGGAATCGACCTCCTGGCCGGGCGTGTCGCAGCCGGTCCATGCGGGCGGCCTGGGCTTCGGCTTCAAATGGAACATGGGCTGGATGAACGACACCTTGCGCTATATCGCCAAGGATCCGGTTCACCGGCGCTGGAGCCATCGGGAGCTGACTTTTGGCCTGCTCTACGCCTTTTCCGAGAATTTCGTCCTGCCGATCTCTCATGACGAAGTGGTGCATGGCAAGGGCGCGCTGATCGGCAAAATGCCAGGCGACGACTGGCAAAAATTCGCCAACGCCCGCGCTTTTCTCTCGTTCATGTGGGCGCATCCGGGCAAGAAACTGCTGTTCATGGGCCAGGAATTCGGCCAGACCCGCGAATGGAGCGAGGCGCGCAGCCTCGACTGGGAGCTGCTGCAATACGCCCCGCACAAAGGCCTGGCGCGGCTGGTCGGCGATCTCAACCGCATCTATCGCGACCATCCGGCGCTGCATGGCCGCGATTGCGAGGGCGAGGGTTTCGAGTGGATCGAGGCCGACGACGCCGACAATTCCATGGTCGCCTGGGTGCGGCGCCGCCCCGGCGCGGCCGATGTCGCGGTGATCGTCAATTTCACCCCCGTGCCGCGTCCGGACTATCGCATAGGCTTGCCGCAAGCCGGGCGCTGGCGGGAAATCCTCAACAGCGACGCGGCGATCTATGGCGGCGCCGGCCAGGGCAATCTCGGCGGCGTCGCCGCCGCGCCCGCGCCCTGGAAGAATTTCGCCGCTTCGGCGCGGGTCAATGCGCCGCCTCTGGCCGCCGTGTTCCTGGAGTTCGAGGGATGAATTTTTGCGCGCCTTGATCCAGATTGACGCGGGCGGCGCGCAAAGGAAATAAATTCGACGCGGTAAATCGACAAGGAAGGCCAATGACAGCCCATTCCCATGCCCCGCTCGCCCGTCAGGCCGTGGCCTATGTGCTCGCCGGCGGCCGCGGCTCCCGCCTGATGGAGCTGACTGACCGCCGCGCCAAGCCCGCCGTCTATTTCGGCGGCAAGACGCGCATCATCGATTTCGCTCTGTCCAACGCGCTCAACTCCGGCATCCGCCGCATCGCGGTGGCCACCCAATACAAGGCGCACAGCCTGATCCGGCATATGCAGCGCGGCTGGACCTTTTTGCGCGCGGAACGAAATGAAAGTTTCGATATTCTGCCGGCTTCGCAGCGTGTGTCCGAGGATAAATGGTATGTCGGCACGGCCGACGCCGTGCATCAGAACGCCGACATCGTCCTCGATTACCGCGCCGATTACATCGTCATCCTCGCCGGCGATCACATCTACAAGATGGACTATGAACTCATGCTGCAACAGCATGTGGATTCGCGCGCCGACGTCACCGTGGGCTGTCTGGAAGTCACCAAGGCGGAGGCGACCGGTTTCGGCGTCATGGCCGTGGACAAGACCGGGCGCATCGTCAGTTTCGTCGAGAAGCCGGCGGACCCGCCGACCCTGCCCGACCGGCCCGACACCTGTCTGGCGAGCATGGGCATTTATGTGTTCGACACCAAATTCCTGTTCGATCTGCTGGCCGAGGACGCCGAAAACCCCGAATCCAGCCATGATTTCGGCAAGGATCTGATCCCCAAGATCGTCAAGCACGGCAAGGCGGTGGCGCATCGTTTCGCCAATTCCTGCGTGCGTTCGCAAAACGAGACCCGCGCCTATTGGCGCGACGTCGGCACGCTCGACGCCTATTGGACCGCCAATATCGACCTGACCGGGGTGACGCCGGAACTCGACATCTACGACCGCGACTGGCCGATCTGGACCTATTCGGAACTGACCGCGCCCGCCAAATTCGTCCACGATCTCGAGGGCAGGCGCGGCCATGCGGTGTCGTCGCTGGTCTCGGGCGGCTGCATCGTCTCCGGCGCCTTTTTGCGCAACACGCTTTTGTTCAGCAACGTCCGGATCAACAGTTTCGCCCGCGCCAGCGAAAGCGTCATTCTGCCCGACGTCAATGTCGCCCGCCACGCGCGGCTGCACAAGGTCATCGTCAATTCCGGCGTGTGCATCCCCGAGGGGCTGGTGGTCGGCGAAGACCCCGAACTCGACGCCCTCAGGTTCCGCCGCAGCGAGGGCGGCGTCTGCCTCATCACCCAGCCGATGATCGACAAGCTTGAACTATGAAGACCGTCAAAGCCCTTTCCGTCGCCTCGGAAATCTTTCCGCTGATCAAGACCGGCGGCCTCGCCGATGTCGCCGGCGCGCTGCCGGGCGCGCTTCAAGCCGAGGGCGTCGAGCTGCGCAGCCTGATCCCCGGCTATCGCCCGGTCATGGCGGCGCTGAAAAAGGCGGAAACCGTCGCCGCGCTCGACGATCTGTTCGGCGCGCCCGCGCGCCTGCTGGCGGCGAATGTCGGCGGGCTCGAGCTCTTCGTGCTCGACGCCCCGCATTTTTACGCCCGCGACGGCGGGCCCTATGCCGGGCCCGACGGGCTGGATTTCGATGACAACGCCCTGCGCTTCGCCGCTTTGGCCAAACTCGGCGCCATGATCGGCCAGGGCCTGGTTCCCGGCTTCGTCCCGCAGGTGGTTCACGCCCATGACTGGCAGGCGGGGCTGACCGCCGCTTTTCTGCATTATTCCGGCGCGCCGCGTCCGGGAACCGTGGTCACCGTGCATAATCTCGCCTTTCAGGGCCAGTTTCCGGCTGAGATTTTCGGCCGGCTCGGCCTGCCCGCGGAAGCCTTTTCCATCGAGGGCGTCGAATATTACGGCGGCGTCGGCTTTCTCAAGGCGGGCTTGCAGCTCTCCGACCGCATCACCACCGTATCGCCCAGCTATGCGCTGGAAATCCAGACGCCCCATGCCGGCATGGGGCTCGACGGGCTGCTACGCATGCGCGCCGGCGAGCTCCAGGGGATTCTGAACGGCATAGATTGCGACGTGTGGAATCCCGAGACCGACAAGCATCTGGCGGCCAATTATTCGGCGAAAAGCCTCACGCCGCGCCTCGCCAACAAGCGCGCCTTGCAGGAGCGGCTCGGGCTGGCGCGCGACGACAAGAAATTTCTGGTCGGCGTGGTCAGTCGCCTGTCCTGGCAGAAGGGGCTCGATCTGCTGCTCGAATGCCTGCCGGTGCTGGAAAATTGCGACGCGCAACTGGCGCTGCTGGTCTCCGGCGATCCAGGCCTGGAGGCGGCTTACGCGGAGGCGGCGCGGTTTCACGCGGGGCGGCTGGGCGTGCATTTCGGCTATGAGGAAAGGCTCGCCCATCTGGTGCAGGCCGGCGCCGACGCCATTCTCGTGCCCTCGCGCTTCGAGCCTTGCGGCCTGACCCAGCTCTGCGCCCTGCGCTATGGCGCGCCGCCCATCGTGGCGCGGGTCGGCGGCCTCGCCGACACCGTCATCGACGCCAATGAAATGGCGCTGCAATCGGGCTGTGCGACGGGCGTGCAATTCGCTCCGGTGAGTTCGGAGGCCTTGGCCGGCGCCTTGAGGCGCGGCGCCTCGCTGTTCCGCCAGAAAAAACTTTGGAAGAAGGTTCAGGCCAATGGCATGAAGGCCGATGTGAGCTGGACCCATCCGGCCCGGCACTACGCCGAAATCTATCGCGCGATCGCGCGGGATCCGGCGTGACCTCGATCCGCCCCGGCGCGCCCGAGCCGCTTGGCCTGACGCTTGTCGAGGGCGGCGCCAATATCGCCGTCTACTCCGAGACGGCGGCAAGCATCGAACTTTGCCTGTTCGACGCCGAGGGCGTCGGCGAAACCGCCCGCCTGCCCTTGCCGGGCCGGGTCGGCCCGGTGTTTCACGGTTTCGTTCCCGGCCTCAAAGCCGGAACGCTCTATGGCCTGCGGGCGCGTGGGGTTTTCGCGCCGGAACGCGGCCTGCGTTTCGACCCGCGAAAACTGCTGCTCGATCCCTTCGCCCTGGCGCTTCACCGCGCGCCGGAGCTGCACGCCTCGATGTTCTCGACCTCGCCCGAGGACAGCGGCGCTTTCGCGCCCAAGGCGGTCGCCTGCGCGCCGGCGCCCGCAAACCCGCGCCGGCAAAAAATCCCCTGGCGCGACACGGCGATCTATGAGCTGCATGTGCGCGGCTTCACCAAGAATCTCGCCAGCCTGCCGGAAAATCTCCGGGGAACATTCGCCGGCCTCGCCCATCCCGCGGCGACAGCCCATCTGAAATTGCTCGGCGTCACCACGCTGGAGCTGATGCCCTGCGCCGCCTGGCTCGACGAACGCCATTTGCGCGCCCTCGGCCTGACCAATTACTGGGGTTACAACCCCATCGCTTTTTGCGCGCCCGATCCGCGTCTGGCGCCGGGCGGCTGGGCGGAAGTGCGCGCCAGCGTCGCCGCTTTGCAAGCCGCCGGCTTTGAAGTGCTGATCGATGTCGTGCTCAACCACAGCGGCGAGAGCGACGCGGGGGGGCCGACCGTGTCGCTGCGCGGCCTGGACAATGCCAGTTATTACCGGCTCAACCGCGAAAACCCCGCTGGCTATATCGACGACGCCGGCTGCGGCAATATTTTAAGGGCCGACCATCCCGCCGTGGTGCGCCTCGCGATGGACTCCTTGCGCGCCTGGGCCGACTATGGCGGCGTCGATGGCTTCCGCTTCGATCTGATGACCACGCTCGGGAGGCGCGAGTCCGGCTTCAATCCTCATGCGCCGCTGTTGGCCGCGATCGCCCAGGACCCGGTGTTGCGCGATCTCAAAATCATTGCTGAGCCCTGGGACATCGGGCCGGGCGGCTATCAGCTCGGGCAATTTCCGGCGCCCTGGGGCGAGTGGAACGACAAGTTCCGCGACGACCTGCGAAAATTCTGGCGCGGCGAGTCCGGGATGATCGGTTCTTTGGCGACCAGGCTCGCCGGTTCGGCCGATGTGTTCGGCGGCAAAAAGCCTTTGTCGCGCTCGGTGAATTTCGTCAGCGCCCATGACGGGTTCACGCTGGCCGATCTGGTGTCCTACGCCCACAAGCACAATGAGGCCAATGGCGAGGGCAATCGCGACGGAACCAACGTTAATTTCTCCTGGAACAATGGCGTCGAAGGCGCGACCGCGGACGAAAACATTCTCGCGGCGCGGCGGCGCGACCAGCGCGCTTTGCTGGCCTCGCTGATTTTTGCGCGGGGCGCGCCGATGCTGGCCATGGGCGCGGAATTCGGCCAGAGCCAGCACGGCAACAATAACGCCTATGCCCAGGACAATGACTCGGCCTGGCTGGACTGGGAAAAGGCCGACCCGCGCCTGCTGGCTTTTGCCGCGCGCGCTCTAGCGCTCCGCAAGGCGGTTCCGACCTTCACCGACGAAAACGCGCTGACCGGCGCGGGCGCGCCGCCCGATGTCGAATGGCTTGGCGCGAGCGGGCCGGTCGACTGGCATGACGGCGACAACCGCTTTTTGGCGGCGATTTTTTGCACGGGGGATTCGCGCGCCGCCCTGGTTCTCAATGGGGCCGACGCCCCGGTCGGTTTCGCTCTTCCGCCTGCGCGCGCCGGGAAATGCTGGCGGCGCGCGTTGGACAGCGCGAGCGAGGACGGCGCGCCCGGGGAAAGCGCGACGACCGAGGTCGCCGCGCGCGCCTTTATGGTGTTTGTCGAGGCCTAAACCGCCTTCTTCGCCCCGGTATGGATGATCGTGCCGACATGTTCGCCGCGCAAGGCGGCGGTCAGCCGGCCGGGAACCAGGCCGTTGACCAGTTGCACATGCTCGATATGGCGGGCGTTGGCCATGATTTCGAGCAGCGCCCGGTCGAAGGGCAAGGCGCCGCCGAGCCTGGCCAGCTCGTCGAAACGGGTCTCGCGCAACAGCTTGGCCTGCGCGCCCGCCGCGCCCTTGGGGTCGTCGCTATAGACGCCATCGACGTCCTCGACAATGGTCAGGCCCGCCGCGCCGAGCGCATCGGCGAGCAGGAAGGCGCCGCTGTCGCCGCGATGCGGGGGAATGCGCGCGGTCGGAAATTCATGGTGGTGATAGGGCGGAAAAGCGCTGCCGACCACGGCGCGGGTCGCCGCGAGATGGATCGCCAGCTGATTGGCGATGGTGGGATGCTCGACATAGGAGACGCCCTCGCTGGCCAGCAGCGCGGCGAGAATATGGCCGTTCTGCCCGGCCTCGCTGGCGGCGAGCGGCGCCAGCGAGCCCACGGGCAAGCCGAGGTCGAGGCCGACGCCGAGCAGGTGGCGGGCGCGAATCCCGGCGCCGGTCAGGATCAGCAGCCGATGCTCGGGCAGCAGTTTGCGCAGCTCCTCGACGATCGGCAGGATAGCCTCGGCGCCGCGATCCATGATCGAGCGTCCGCCAATCTTGACCACTTGCAGCCAGGGCAGCATGCGGATCGGTTTTCTTCCGGCGACCGGGCGGGTCAGATCGCCGTCGAGCAGAGTCTGGCGGGCGAGCGGCGAAGCGACATGTTTGATGGCGTCGGTCATTGTTCTGCCTTCAGCTCGCGGTGATGATGGTGCCGACGTGCTCGCCGGCCAGCGCCCTGGTGAGATTGCCGGGAACAAGCCCGTTGACGACCTGAACCTGGCGCACGTGCTTGGCCGATTTCAGCAGGTCGAGCACCGGGAATTCCAGGATGGAATCGTGCAGGCCGCGCGCCTTCATTTCATCGACCGAGATTTTCGGGATGAATTTCGCGGTTTTGTCGGTCTTGGGATTGGCGGTGTAGAGCCCGTCCTCGTCCTTCACATAGATCATCGCCTTGCAGCCGAATTGCTCGGCGACCAGATAGCAGCCGGCGTCGGTGCGATAGGGGGGGATCACGCCCTCGGCGGCCGGGCGCATCCATAATTTATAGGGCGGCATGCCGCTGAACACCACGGCGTTGACCTCGGCGAGATAGAGCGGCACCGCCGACATGCCCGCCGCCTCCACCGTGGAAATGCCGTGCTTGGCCAGCAATTGCCCGATCATCGCGGCGTTCTGGTCGGCGACCGAGGCGCCGAGTTGCGACAGCACGCCCGCCGGCAGATTGACGCTGGCGGCGATGGAATAGAGATGGCGGGCGCGGGTGCCGGCGCCGGTGCCGATCAGCAGCTTGTGGGTTTTGCGCGCGGCGACGATTTCGTCGATCAGCGGATAGACGGCGGCGCGGCCGCGGTCGATGAGGCTCTGCCCGCCGATCTTGATGACCGTGGCGTCGGGCAGGATGCGGTAATCCGCCGCTTCCGCCGCCGCTTCGACAAGCTGCGCGTCGGTCAGCGATCTCTGCATCAGCAGCGCTTCGAGTTCCGTCGCCATATGGGCCATCTTCGCGCGCCTTTCGTCGTTTGCGTTCTCGCCATTTAGCTAGGCCCGCCCAACTCCTCCGGCAAGACGCAAGATTTGCGCGTCTTTTACCCGGCGCGGAAAAAACGACAGAAAACGCAGACTTTGACGGTCAGGCGCGAAAAGGACCGAAAGCTCCGGCGCGCCAGCTTCCGCGCCAGATCGATGTTTTCGCGGTGATTTTCCCAAATATCCGCCCGACAGCGAGCCTTATCCGAGCAACGCGGCGCGACCTGTCATGGAGCCTGGGCAAGGACGCCGCCAGTCAGGAAAGGCTCGATCTGGCGCGCAAGCTCGCGGCGCCGGATCGCGCCAATGCGCAAGGCCGGGATCGAATCGCCGCCGACCGGCGAAATCGAAGCCGAATTCGCCGAACCGGCCAGGGCGGAGCCCCGGCCCTGAGGGCGCGGGACTTTTAGGGCGTCATCACCACTTCGGTTCCGACGCTGACGCGCTGGATGAGATCGGACACATCCTCGTTGAGCATGCGGATGCAGCCATAGGAGGCGCGGCTGCCGATCGAGCCGCGCATTTTCGCGGTGGTGCCGTGAATGGCGATCTCGTGGCGGTCGAGGGTGATGGCGGCGGCGCCCATCGGATTGCGCGGCGAACCGCCCTTGATCATCGGCGGCAGTTCGGGATGATCGGCCCGGACCACGGCGGGGGCGATCCAGTCGGGATGGCTGTATTTGCCCTGAACGCGCGCATTGCCCAACCATTCCTTGCCCGGCTTGGCGACGGCGACCGGATATTGGATGGCCTGGCCGCCGCTGAGCACATAATAGAGCTTGCGCTGGCTCATGCTGATGACGACGGTGCCCGCGTCATAGCGCGAGCTGAAATTGACGACGTGATTGCTGGCCCGGGCGGCGCCGAGGGGCGCGGCTGCAAAGGCCAGGGCTGCGAGGGCGGCGCGCGAAACAGGGGACAGACGCATGGCGGACTCCCGGAGGACGGATCGGAGCGTTCGGCTTGATTTGAACAAAATGCCGACAAGTCCTTCGCAAATCTAGCGTAGGGGCGCCACACCTCCCGGAAATTTCGCTTTGAAGCATAATAAAGTGTTGACGGCGCGCACGCCTTTTCCCGCCGCGCCATGTATTGCGTCCGGAAAATGCTTGCGCGGTCAATAGAGCCGGCTGTCGGCCTGCTGCTTTTTCGGGCCGGGATCGTCCGGCGGCGAGGCCATGGGAAAGACCACGGGCTGCGGCGAGGGCCGCGCCGGCTTGTCTTCGACCGGCGCCGGCGGCGGCTCGACGATGGCGACGGGCGAGGGAGCCGGCGCCTCCGCCTGGACCTCCAGCGCCGGCGGCTCATAGGCCGGCGGCGGCTCCTCCGCCGGGCCGGTCAGCTCCTCCGTGGGCTCGGTCCATCTGTAAGCGTCGAGCTTGCCGGTGACCGGCGAGATCGCATCCCATTGCCGCGACCAATGGCCGTCGGCGAACCACAGGGCGTCGCGCGGCGCCCGCGCGGCGCGCGCCAGCCATTCGCGCGCCAGCCCCTGGGCGTCGTGCTCGCGGTCCTCCAGTTCGGCCATGATCACGCACATGCGCGCCGTCGGCCTTTCGCCCGAGGCGACCAGCGGCGCCATGGCCTGCCGCGCCGCGGCGAAATCGCGGGCGGCGATCGCCGTCACCGCGACGATCATCGCGCTCTCGGGGCTTGCCGGCGCGACCTTGGCCAGAGTTTTCGCCCGCGCCAATCGGTCGGAAGAGGAATCGCCGGGACGCATGTCGACATAGGCGCGCGCCAACTCGGGATGCGGCTCTTTGGCGTAGATCTCCTCGATCATTTTCGAGGCGGCGCGCATGTCGCCCTTGCGCGACAGCAGCCGGCCCAGCAGCACGGCGGCGGGAACCAGATCGGGCGCTTTCTTGAGCGCGGCGCGCAAGAGTTTTATCGCCCGATCCGGCGCGGTGAGTTCGCAATCGCCGGCGATGGCCGCGCCCAGCACGGCCTTCTGCCGCCGCGCGGTCGCGGGATCGACGATTTTGGCGCGCAGATTCTGATCGACGCAGAGATGCGCCGCCTCCCAGTCGCGGGCCGCCGTGTGGCGGTCGAGCACCGCCTGGCCCGACCAGCTCAGCGGGCGGGCGCTATGGGCCTCCAGCGCCAGCGCATGGGCGGCGTCGGCGTCGCCCTGGCGCAGACTCTCGGCGTGCAAGCCGCGCAAGCCGAGCATTTTGGTGTCGCCGCGCGCGATCATGGCGCGGAAGGCGCGCTCGGCCTTTGGCCGATCGCCCGTGAGTTGCGCCGCCTGCGCTTCGAGCAGCAGGGTCAGCGGTTCGTCGGGCAGATATTTTTTCGCCTCGAGGCTGGCTTTTTGCGCCCGTTGCGCGTCGCCGGCGCCCGCCGCCAGAATGCCGCGCGAAAGAGCCTCATGGCCGCGCGCCTTGCGCCTTGCGTGGCGCGCCAGCGACATCAGCGTGGGCACATGGAAGATGAAGCGGATCAGGCTCCAGACCATGCCCAGGACCACGGCCGCCGCCAGCACGAAAGCCAGGCCGATCAAGGGCGAGGTCTCGATGTGATAGCCGAACCAGTCGAGCGTCAGCGAGCCCGGCTGGTCCCACAACAGGCCCAGGCCATAGGCGGCGCCGGCGATCGCGGCGAGAAAAATCAGGGTTTTGATCATCGGCTTGCTCAAAAAAACGGAAGAAACGTCAGGTTCTGCTCTCGACCAGCTTCGACGCGCGATCAGCTTCGACTCTTGGTCAGCTTCGACTCTTGGTCAGATTCTGCACCGCCGCCGCGACCTCGGCTTGCGCCGCGGCCTCGGCGTCGAGCCGCGCCCGCGCCGCCCTGGCCCAATCCGCGCTCAACGCGCGCGCCGCCTCGGGCAATTGCGCCTGTTCGGCCAGCGCGCCCGAGAGATCGCCAAGGCCGAGCGCCTTCAACGCGCCCTTCACATGGGCGGCGGCCTGAGCTTCGGCGCCGCCGGCGGCGCGGACCTTGACGAGTCTTCCCAGATTGTCGCGCAGATAGGCCAGCGCCCGCGCGCCGAAATCTTTCGGCGGGGATTCGACGCCTGCGGCGGGCGCCGGCGGCGCGGAAGCCGCGATGAGCTTTTCCGACAGGGCGGAAAAATCGGCGGCGAGTTTCGCCAGGTCGGGCGTTGAAACGCCGGCGCGCAACTGGGCGATATGCGCGGGATCGGCGCCGAGCTTTTCCAGCGCATCGACCAGGGTGGAAAAATCGCCGTTCTGTCGCAAGGCGGCGACCACGGATTGCGCCAGCACCAGACGCGCGGCGGCGTCCGCCGATTTTGCCGGAGCGGCGTCGGGCGAGGCCAAAGCGCGGGTTTCGGCCTTGGGCGCGGCCAGCTTGGCCTCGGCGGCGGTCAGCCTTTGCTGCAACTGGTCGATTTCCGCCTGGGCCTGCGCCAATCTGTCGTCCAGCCCGGTCGCAGCGCTTTTGGCTTCGGCGGCGGGTTGGGCAATGGCGGGTTGAGCGGTTTCGCTCGCGCCGGGCGGAACCGCCGCAGCTTCAGCCGGTTTGGCCGGCCGATCCATGGGCGGCGGAACGGCGGCGGCCTCTGTCGCGCTGGCCGGCTTGCTCTCGGCGGCGGGCGCCGCGACGCGCTCCGGCGTCGCCGGCGGGGAGACGGCTCTTGCGGCGGGGGCCGCGGTTTGGGCGGCTTCGGCCGCGACTTGCGCGCTCGGCGCCGGCGAATGCGCAGCGTCATATTGTTTCAGGGTCAAATAGGAGCCGCCGCCGATCAGCGCCAAGCCGATCAATCCGGCCACAGGCATGAGAATCGAGCTTTTCGGCGCGGGCGCGTCAGCCTCGGCCGCCTCGGCTTCCCTGGCCTCCGCCATTGTTGGCGCGGCTTCCTTTGGCTCAACTTCTTGAGGCTCGACTTCTTGCGGTTCCGTCACTTGCGGTTCCGTCTCGCCCGCAGGCCCCGCCGTCGATTCGGCGGCGATTTCCACCGCCTCGCCTTCGATCACCGGCGCGGCGCGGGTCGAAAGCGGCGAAGCTTCCGTCTGCTGAGACGCTTGCGTGGGCGCCGGTTGCTCCGGCGCCGTTCCGTCTGTGTGCTCGCTCATGCCTGCTCCCGCCTTTCGCCGCCATTATACCTGTCGCGCATGACGGGAAAACCCGCAAGTGACGCGCGACAGTTCTTTCCGTTCCGAAAGATCAGAGGCTGGCGGCGATCGCTTCGGCTATGGCGACGGTGCGCCGGGCCATATCCGCGTGAAGCCGCTCGACCATCTTGCCGTCAATTTGCAGCGCCCCCTTGGACAGGTTTTCGGGAAGGTCAAAGGTTTCGATGATTTTGCGCGCGAAGGCGATTTCGGCTTCGTCGGGGGCGAAGACCGCGTTGCAGATCTCCACCTGCTTGGGATGGATCAAGGTCTTGCCGTCCATGCCGAGATCGCGGCCCTGCTCGCATTCGGCGCGGAAGCCTTCCTCGTCGGAAAAATTATTATAGACGCCATCGACAATATCGACGCCATGGGCTCGGGCGGCGGCGACGCAGAGCGACAGATAGGCCAGCATCGAGGGACGGCCGGGGGTGAGCCGGGCGCGCGTTTCCTTGGCGATGTCATTGGTGCCCATCACCAGCGCCGCCAGCCGCGAGGCCGGGTCGAGCGCGGTGCGGACAATGGAATCGGCGTTGAGGATCGCCGTCGGCGTCTCCATCATCGCCCAGAGCTTGGTGTGCTCGGGCGCGCCGAGGTCGCGGATCGCCTTGGCGGTCAGGGTGATGTCGCCGGGGGTCGAGACCTTGGGCAGCAGAATGGCGTCCGGCCCGGCCTTGGCGGCGGCGGCCAGATCGTCCTTGCCCCAGGGCGTCGCCGCGCCATTGACGCGAATGACCACTTCGCGGCGGCCGAAACCGCCCGCCTTGACGGCGGCCACAACCTGCTCGCGAGCGATCTCCTTGGCGTCGGGGGCGACGGCGTCCTCCAGATCGAGGATCAGCGCGTCGGCGGCGATGGTCCGGGCCTTTTCCAGCGCGCGGGCGTTGGAGCCGGGCATATAGAGCACGCTGCGGCGGGGACGGAGGCTGGTCATAGTTTCTCCTAATGCGTCAATCGCGACGCGGCGCAGCATAATGGCTTGGCCAAGTTCACGCCATTGTCATTTTGACTTTCGTCTTTGGCCTTTTGGCGCGAAGACATGTTGAAGGTCAAGCTTGCTCCTTTTGCCGCATTGCGGCACAAAGGGCGCGTTTTGAAGCGGCGGCGTCGCCGCGAGGGTGCATGCAATGGGCGTGAGCAGATTTCCGCGACGGCTGGCCGAAGGTTACGAAAATTTCCTGGGCGGAAGATTTGGCCGCGAGCGCGAACGTTTCGAGGAACTGGCCGCACGGGGTCAAAGCCCGGACGTTTTGCTGATCGGCTGCTGCGATTCGCGCGTCTCGCCGGAGCTGATCTTCGACGCCGGCCCGGGCGAGATTTTCGTGCTGCGCAATGTCGCCAATCTCGTGCCGCCCTACAAGCCCAATGACGATTATCACGGCACCTCGGCGGCCATCGAATTCGCGGTGATGGGACTGAAGGTCAAGCATATCGTGGTGATGGGCCACGCCCAATGCGGCGGCGTCAAGGCTTTCGCCGACATGAAGGCCGATCCCTACATGCGTCCGCTGGCGCCGGGCGATTTCATCGGCGGCTGGATCAAGCTGCTGGCGCCCGCGGCGGAAAGGCTCGGGCTTCCCGACGAAACCGCGGCCGACTGGCCGGAACGGCTGGCGCTGGAATTGGTCAAGCAAAGCATAGAAAATCTGCGCAGCTTTCCCTATATCGCCACATTGGAGACGCGCGGCTGGCTGACCCTGCACGGCGCCTATTTCGGCGTCGCCACCGGCGAATTGCTGGCGCTGGACGAGACCGACGGCCAGTTCCATCAGGTCGCCGGCGAGAGCTATCGCGAGGCGCTGGGCGCCGTTCCGCGATTCTCAGACCCTTCCCGCCCCAACCGCGAACGCAACAGACACTGACAGCGCCATGGACAGTCCATAGCTCATCCTGAAAGGTTCATCGCGCGGCCTGAAGCTGTCACGAGCTCCGCAACCGCAATTTTTAGTTTACAAAGCTTATCCAAATATTATTTTTGATCATAAGGTATTTATGAGTTTTAGATAAAATCTTTTTAATCAAACCTTGTTCTTTTTTCGACAATAACGCATCTACTGCCGATATGTAGGCGGTATACAACCGCAAGCGGCGCGCGATCGCGAATTTCGAAACGGAAAAAATGGCGATGGCGTCGGTAAATCCGGCCCGCTTTCCTATGGAAACGGCCTCTTTCATGCCGAACTCATGAAGATGCATGAATATTGGCTCGTTCCAACCGAAGACCTGCGACAGGTCCAATGGCCCCAACGGCGCGTAGGGCGTGCGAACGATATATTCTCCACCGGGCTTGAGAAGCTTCCGAGCTTCTTCAAAATGTGTCGCAATATCGTCTGGATGCAGGTGCTCGACCACCTGATCGGATATCACGTAATCGAACGATCCCGCTTCCGCATAGCGGGTCAGATGGACGCCATCGGTCACGCTCCACACGACATTTTCCGCGCTTGAGCGGGCGCCGTCCGTCCGCTCCGACGCGATATCCGCACCGACACATTTGAAGCCTTGGCCGGCCAAATAATTGATCAGATAGCCGGCTCCACTCCCGATTTCATAAACGGATGCGCCAGGACGCAAGAGCTTGCGCCACAATTCGCCGCCGTCATGCGTTCCACCTCCGACAAGCCAGGGAAGTTCGGTGTAGAGTTTCGAATAGGCGCTCGAGAATGTTGCGTTGCGATTTTCGCTCGTGCTGGCCAAAAGCTGGTCCGTCAATGCGGCTTCGAGCGAAACATGCTTTCGGACATGTTCCAGGCCGATTTCTTCGCCAAGATTGTAAGTGTCGCGATATCGGAGGAGAATTTCCTTTTCGGTCAGGCGATCGAACAGGCCATGCCGATCGGGCGCGGATAGCGTTGAAGATGTCATAAGCTTTCCGTCCCTCATAATTCATGCGCGCAAAATGCCGGCTGCGCTGGATAAATCCTGATCCGATTGCGGACCCAAAACGATAGATTGGATGATTTACAATATTGATTTCGAGGTATTCGCTCGTTTTTATGGCGAGACAATCGCGGCGACGCAAGGAAAATCATACGCGCAGAAGCTAAAATCAACGCTAACGCCGACCGTTGCATTCATCGACTCCCATGAGCGAAGGCTTAAGCCTCGTTTTTAGCGACGAAGAAAATTCAGAAGATAGTTTATTGAATAAATTAGACTATTCAGCATCGACCGACCTGCGCCGCCCGATCTGGAGCTTGGCCGGCGCCGGAGCGCAAATCCCCCCTCGCCCCTGCGCGCGATTGTCACATGCCCGTCGCTCTTAACATTTTCCTTATGTTGCGGCCCCGCCTTCGCCATCGAACCCTTATGCGATTAGGATCAAGTTCGCCGCCTGATCCGCAAAGGACGAAAACATGTCGGACGCGATTTTTCTCATCCTCGGCTTGAGCCTGATCGGCGTCATGGCGCTTTACGCCCATGCGCTGACCCGCGCCTGAAGGAGGACGCCATGTTCGAACCGCTCGCCGGTCTGTTCACCGCCTTGGGCCTGGGCGCCTATCTGATCGTCGCCCTGCTCAATCCCGAACGCTTTTGAGCGCCCCGGCGCCTGAAGAAATTCGAGTCTCCCCATGACATTAACTGGATGGCTGCAAATCGGGCTGGTTCTCGGCCTGGTTCTTATCGCGGTCCGGCCGCTTGGCCTTTACATGGCCGCGGTTTTCGAGGGACGGCGCACGCTCGCCACGCCGATCCTCGCGCCGCTGGAGCGCGGCTTCTACCGGCTGGCCGGCGTCGTCCCGGACAAGGAGCAGGGCTGGCTGGCCTATACGCTGGCCATGCTGATGTTTTCGGCGCTGGGCTTCGCCACGCTCTACGCCATTCTGCGCCTCCAGGCCTTGCTGCCGCTCAATCCGCAAGGCTTCGACGGCGTGGCGCCCGATCTGGCCTTCAACACCGCCATCAGCTTCCTGACCAACACCAATTGGCAGGCCTATGGCGGCGAAACGACCATGAGCCAGTTCTCGCAAATGGCCGGGCTCGCGGTGCATAATTTCCTCTCGGCGGCGACCGGCATGGCGCTGGCTTTGGCGGTGACCCGCGCCTTCGCCCGCAACAGCGCGGCGACGCTGGGCAATTTCTGGGTCGATGTCACCCGCGCCACGCTCTATGTGCTGCTGCCGCTCGCGATCGTCGTCGCCCTGGGCTTTGTCGCGACGGGCGTGCCGCAAACGCTCGCCAGCGCCGTGGACGCGACGACGCTGGAAGGCGCCAAGCAGACCCTGGCCATGGGGCCGATGGCCAGCCAGGAGGCGATCAAGCAGCTCGGCACCAATGGCGGCGGTTTTTTCAACGCCAATGCCGCCCATCCCTTCGAGAACCCCAACGCATTCGCCAATATTTTGCAGATATGGTCGATGCTGGTCGTGTCCTGCGCCCTGCTGGTCACTTTCGGCAAAATGGTCGGCGACGAGCGCCAGGGCTGGGCGCTGCTGGCCAGCGTCGGCGTCATCCTGCTGACCGGCGTCGCCCTGGTCTATGCCGCCGAAGCCGCCGGCAATCCGCTGCTGACCGCGTTGGGCGTCGATCCCGCCGCCGGCAATCTCGAAGGCAAGGAGCTGCGTTTCGGCCAGGCGCTCACCGCGCTTTATGTCGCCGTGACCACGGGACTGTCCTGCGGCGCGGTCAACGCCATGCACAATTCGCTGACGCCGCTGGGCGGCTTCGTCCCCATGTTCCTGATCCAGCTCGGCGAAGTCCTGCCCGGCGGCGTCGGCTCCGGCGTCTACGGTCTCGTGGTCTTCGCCATTCTCTCGGTGTTCATCGCCGGGCTGATGGTCGGCCGCACGCCGGAGTTCCTGGGCAAGAAGATCGAGGCGCGCGAGATCAAATTCGCCATGCTGGCGGTGCTGATCCTGCCGCTGGCGATCCTCGGCTTTTCCTCGGTCGCGGCGGTGCTGCCGGCGGCTTTGGCGAGTCTCGCCAACAATGGCCCGCATGGCCTGTCGGAAATTCTCTACGCCTATACCTCCGCGACCGGCAACAATGGCTCGGCCTTCGCCGGGCTGAACGCCAATACGCCCTGGTGGAACGTCACCACCGGCATAGCCATGGTCATGGGCCGTTTCGGCTATGTCGTGCCGGTCATGGCGATCGCCGGCTCGGTGGCGGCCAAGAAAAAGGTCGCGGCCAGCGCCGGCACTTTCCCCACTGACAGCCCGCTGTTCGTCGGCCTGCTGGTCGGCGTCATCCTCATCGTCGGCGGCTTGCAATTCTTCCCGGCGCTGGCGCTGGGCCCCATCGTCGAGCATGTGCTGATGCTCGCCGGCAAAAGCTTCTAGGAGCCGTCCATGTCCGCCAAATCCCAAGCCGGCCGGGATATCGCGCTGTTCGACCTGGCCATATCGATCCAGGCGGCGGGCGACGCCGTCAAAAAGCTGTCGCCGGCGCAATTGATGCGCAATCCCGTGATTTTCGTCACCGAGGTCGTCGCCGCGCTGGTGACGCTGCTGTGGTTGCGCGATCTGATCAACGGGACGGGACATCCGTTCTTCTCCGGCCAGATCGCGGCCTGGCTGTGGTTCACCGTGCTGTTCGCCACTTTCGCCGAAGCCGTCGCCGAAGGGCGCGGCAAGGCCCAGGCCGCGAGCCTGCGCGCCGCCCGCAGCGACACGCTGGCGAAAAAGCTGATCGATCCCGAGGGCAAGAACCATCTCGGCGCCGTCGTGCAAAACGTCAACGCGGAAAGCCTTGGGGTCGGCGACGTGGTGCTGGTCGAGGCCGGCGATCTCATCCCCTCGGACGGCGAGATCGTCGAGGGCGTGGCCTCGGTCAATGAAAGCGCCATCACCGGCGAATCCGCCCCGGTGATCCGCGAGGCCGGCGGCGACCGCTCGGCGGTGACCGGCGGCACCACCGTGCTCTCCGACTGGATCAAGGTGCGCATCACCGCGCAGGCGGGCGAGACTTTTATCGATCGCATGATCGCGCTGGTCGAGGGCGCCGAGCGCCAGAAGACGCCCAATGAGCTGGCGCTCTCGGTGCTGCTCGCGGGATTGACGCTGATCTTCCTGATCGCGGTCGTCACGCTTTACGGGCTGGCGGTCTATTCCGGCGCGGCGCCTTCCGTCGTGGTGCTGGTGGCGCTGCTGGTGACGCTGATCCCCACCACCATCGGCGGGTTGCTCTCGGCCATTGGCATAGCCGGGATGGACCGGCTGATCCGCTTCAATGTGCTGGCGACCTCGGGCCGCGCCGTGGAGGCGGCGGGCGATGTCGACACCTTGTTGCTCGACAAGACGGGAACCATCACCTTCGGCAATCGCATGGCCAGCGAATTCATCGCTCTGGCGGGCGTTGACCCCCATCATCTCGCTGAGGCCGCGCTGCTTTCCAGCCTCGCCGACGAAACGCCGGAGGGCCGCTCGATCGTCGCCCTCGCCAAAAGCGATTACGGCCTTGATAATCCCGACCTGTCCGGCGAGACCCCGCAGATCATTCCCTTCGCCGCGCAGACAAGACTGTCCGGCGTCGATCTGTCCGGCCGCAGCTTGCGAAAAGGCGCGGTGGATTCGGTGCTGAAATTCGTCGGCCTGCCGCCGGACGGCGCGCCCGCGGATTTCCGCGCCGGCGTCGAGCGCATCAGCATTTCCGGCGGCACGCCCCTGGCGGTGGCCGAAAACGGCGTCCTGCTCGGCCTGATTCACCTGAAAGACGTGGTCAAGCCCGGCATCAAGGAGCGCTTCGCGGCGCTGCGCGCCATGGGCATCAAGACGGTGATGATCACCGGCGACAATCCGCTCACGGCGGCCGCCATCGCCACCGAGGCCGGCGTCGACGACTTCCTCGCCGAGGCCACGCCGGAGGACAAGCTGAAATTCATCCGCAAGGAACAGACCGGCGGGCGGCTGGTCGCCATGTGCGGCGACGGCACCAATGACGCGCCGGCGCTTGCCCAGGCCGATGTCGGCGTCGCCATGCAGACGGGCACGCAAGCCGCGCGCGAGGCCGGCAATATGGTCGATCTCGACAGCGATCCGACCAAACTGATCGAAGTGGTGGAAATCGGCAAGCAATTGCTGATGACGCGGGGCTCGCTGACCACATTCTCCATCGCCAATGACGTCGCCAAATATTTCGCCATCCTGCCCGCCCTGTTCGTCGCCACCTATCCCGAGCTGGGCGCGCTCAACATCATGCGTCTGGCCTCGCCGCAATCGGCGATTCTCTCGGCGGTGATCTTCAACGCCCTGATCATCGTGCTGCTGATTCCCCTGGCGCTGAAGGGCGTGACCTATCGCGCCGTCGGCGCGGCGGCGCTGCTGCGGCGCAATCTGCTGATCTACGGGCTGGGCGGGCTGATCGCGCCCTTCATCGGCATCAAGGCCGTCGACCTTGTGGTCGCGGCCCTGCATCTGGTTTGAGGAGCGCGTCCATGATCGCTTCGCTCGATTTATCCGCCGTCATGGCCGGAACAAGTCCGGCCATGACGAGCCAGAGGCGGTCGCCTCTTCCTGCTGCATTCCGGAGGATAAAATGATCCAGCATTTCCGCCCGGCGCTCGTGCTGCTGCTGCTGTTCACCCTGCTCACCGGCCTCGCCTATCCGCTCGCCGTCGCCGGCCTCGCCGCCGTGATGTTCCCGTTTCAGGCGGGCGGCAGTCTCGTGGTCCGCGGCGAAAACGTGATCGGCTCGGAGCTGATCGGCCAGAATTTCGCATCGGAAAAATATTTCCAGCCGCGTCCCTCGGCGACCAGCGCGCCCGACCCGAACGACGCCGCCAAAACCGTGGACGCGCCCTATAACGCCGCCAATTCCTCGGGCTCCAATCTCGGCCCGACCTCCAAGACCCTGATCGACCGGGTCAAGGCCGCGGTCGAGGCCAAACGCGCCGCCGGCTGGCCGGCGCCTGCGCCGGCCGACGCCGTCACCGCTTCCGCCTCGGGGCTCGACCCCGATATTTCCCCGCAAAACGCCCTGGCGCAGGCGCCCGCCGTCGCGAGGGCGCGCGGGTTCGACGAAGCCAAGGTCCGCGCTTTGATCCAGACGGAAATCCGCCGCCCCTGGCTCGGACTGGTCGGCGAGCCGCGCGTAAATGTTTTGGCGCTGAATTTGGCGCTGGATGCGCTAAAATGAGTCATGGCCGCTGATATTGGAACCGACCGAAGACCCGATCCCGACGCGCTGCTGGCGCTGGCGGAGGAGGAGCGGCGCGGCCGTTTAAAAGTGTTTCTGGGCGCGGCGCCGGGGGTCGGCAAGACCTACGCCATGCTGCTGGGCGCGAAAAAAGCCAGGGATGACGGCCAGGACGTTGTGATCGGCCTGATCGAGACCCATGGCCGCGCCGAGACGGCGGCGCTGACCGAAGGGCTGGAGATTCTGCCGCGCCGTGAAATCGATTATCGCGGACGCATATTGGAGGAATTCGATCTCGACGCCGCCCTGGCGCGGAAGCCGGAGCTGATCGTCGTCGATGAGCTCGCCCACACCAATGCGCCCGACAGCCGCCATCCCAAGCGCTGGCTCGATGTCGAGGAGTTGCTCGACGCCGGCGTCAATGTCTGGACGGCGCTGAACATCCAGCATCTCGAAAGCCTGGCCGATGTGGTCAGCCGCGTCACCGGCGTCGTCGTGCGCGAGACCGTGCCCGACCGGGTGTTGCAGAACGCCCAGGACGTGGTGCTGGTCGACATCACCCCGAGCGAATTGATCCAGCGCCTGCACGAGGGCAAGGTCTATCTGCCGGATACGGCGCGGCGCGCCACCCAGAGTTTTTTCACCCCCGGCAATCTCACCGCCTTGCGCGAACTGGCCTTGCGCCGCACCGCCGACCGGGTCGACGACCAGATGGTCGACTATCTCAGGCAAAACGCCATAGAGGGGCCCTGGGGAACCTCGGAACATCTGCTGGTCTGCATCGGCGGCGATCCCGGCGGCGAAATGGCGGTGCGGGCCGCCGCGCGGCTGGCGACCAGCCTCAACGGTTCGTGGATCGTGGTTTATGTCGAGCGCCCCGGCCATGAGGAGAGCGACCCGGAGCGGCTGAAGCGGATCGAACTCGAGCCTGCAACTGGCGGAGCGGCTGGGCGCCGAAACCCGGCGGCTGAGCGCGACCGACATGGTCGGCGAAGTCCTGCGTTTCGCCCGCCGCGAGAATGTCACGCAAATCGTGCTCGGCCGCTCGGGCGCCGGATTTTGGCGGCGGCTGAGCGGAACCAGTTTCGTCAACGAAATCATCCGCCAGGCGCCGGACCTCGCCGTTCACGTGGCCAGCACGACGGATTCGGCGCCGGCGCCAAAAAAACTCTGGCCGCGCCCGACGCCGGGGCGGCTGCTGTCGGGCCTGTTCGCCGCTTTCGCCGCCGTGGCCCTGGCGGTGCTGGTCGGCAAGATTCTGCATATTCTCCTGAACGTGCCCAATCTCTCGATGATTTTCCTGCTGGCGGTGCTCGGCTGCTCCGCCACCTATGGGCTGTGGTCGGCGGTCGCCGCCTCCTTCCTCTCGTTCCTCGCCTATAATTTCTTCTTCATCGCGCCGGTCTTCACCCTCAATGTCGCCGAGCCGCAGGAATTATTGTCGCTGCTGGTGTTTCTCATCGTCGCCGTGCTCACCGGCACGCTGGCCGGCCGCGTCCACGATCAGGCCGAGGCTGTACGCCAGAGGGCGGAAAATATCGAATCGCTCTATGGCTTTTCCCGCAAACTGGCGGACGCCGGACGGCTCGACGACGTGCTCTGGGCCTCGGCGACCCATTTGCACAAGGTGCAGGGCGGCCCGATCGTGCTGCTGCTGCCCAAGGACAGCGAGTTGCAGTTGCGCACGGCCTGGCCGCCGGACCGCGAGCTGTCGCCGGGCGAGATGAGCGCCGCCAACTGGGCCTTCACCAAGAACGAGATCGCGGGCTGGCGCACCAACACCTTGCCCAATCTCGCCATGCAATTCCGCCCGCTGCTGACGCCGCGCGGCGCGGTCGGCGTCTGCGGCTTCGCGCCAAAAGCGCCGGATGCGGCGATCAGCCCGGAGGACGAGCGGGCGCTGTCGGCCATTCTCGAACAAATGGCGCTGGCGATCGACCGCTCGCTGCTGATCGGCGAGGCGGTGCGCGCCGCCGCGCTGGAGGACAATGAGAAATTGCGCGTCACGCTGCTGTCCTCGCTGTCGCACGATCTGCGCACGCCCTTGTCCTCGATCACCGGCGCGGTGACCACGCTGCGCCAGTTTGGCGAGCAGATGCCGGCCTCCGACCGCCAGGATCTGCTGGAATCGATCGAGGAGGAGGCGGCGCGGCTGTCGCGCTTCGTCGCCAATCTGCTGGACATGTCGCGCATCGAATCCGGCGCGCTGAAAGTCCGTCGGGACTATGTCGAGCCCGAGGAAATCGTCCGCGCCGCGGTCGAGCGCATCCGCAAGGCCTTTCCCGGCCAGAAGATCGAAACCAGCATCGCCCGCGACCTGCCCTTCATTCGCGGCGACGCCCATTTGCTGGAACAGGTGCTGTTCAACCTGCTCGACAACGCGCATAAATATGGCGGCGAGGCCGGAACCGTGGTTCATGCGCGGCGCGAGGGCGATCACGTCGTGCTCAGCGTCACCGACGACGGGCCGGGCGTCAAGCCGGGCGATCTGCCGCGCATTTTCGAGAAATTCTACCGTGGCGGGCGGCCCGACGGGCGCAAGGCCGGCACCGGCCTGGGCCTGTCGATCTGCAAGGGCCTGGTCGAGGCCATGGGCGGGACCATTGTGGCGCAAAGTCCGGCCGCGCGCCGGCGGGGCACGCGCATCCTGATGCGCTTCCCCGTGGAAAAGCTGAAATCGGAGCCTCAAGCATGAACAAGCGTATTCTGGTTGTCGACGACGAAGCGCCAATCCAGCGCTTTCTGCGCCCGGCGCTCGCCGCCAGCGGCTATGACGTGCTGACGGCGGAAAACGGCCGCGAAGCCTTGCATCTGATCGCCACCGCCGCGCCCGATCTGATCGTGCTCGACCTCGGCCTGCCCGACATGGACGGCAAGGAGGTGCTGGCCCAGGCCCGGCAATTCTCCCAGGTTCCCGTGATCGTTCTCTCGGCGCGCGACCATGAGGCGGAAAAAATCGCCGCGCTCGATCTTGGCGCCGACGATTTTGTCGAAAAGCCCTTCGGCATCGGCGAATTCATGGCGCGGCTGCGCGCCGCGCTGCGCCATGCCGCCAAGACGGAAAAGGAAATCACCCGCTTCGAGGCCGGGGGGCTGACCGTCGATCTCGACCGAAGGCTGGTCAGCCGCGGAGGCCAGCAGATCAAGCTGACGCCCAAGGAGTTCGACCTGCTCGCCATCCTGGTCCGCCACGCCGGGCGCGTAGTGACGCATCGGCAGATGCTGGCCCAGGTCTGGGGTCCGGCTCATGCCGAGGACACCCAATATTTGCGCGTCTTCGTCGGCCAGTTGCGGGCGAAAATCGAGGCCGCGCCGGAAACGCCGCGCCTGATCCAGACCGAGGCCGGCGTCGGCTACCGCTTATGCGGCGGCGATTGACGGCCAAAAGAAAAACCCCGCCGGAGACCGACGGGGCTTTTCGCTTTTGAATTGGCAAAGCCGAAAATCAGATCGCGGCGCCGATCCATTTGGCCAGTTCGCCCTTGGGGGCGGCGCCGACCTTCTGCGAGGCGAGCTTGCCGTCCTTGAACAGCATCAGCGTGGGGATCGAGCGAATGCCGAGCTTGCCGGCGACGCCGGGGTTTTCGTCGACATTGATCTTGGCGATCTTGACCTTGCCGGCATATTCCTTGGCGAGATCTTCGAGCGACGGGCCGATCATCTTGCAGGGGCCGCACCACTCGGCCCAGAAATCGACCACGACCGGCTCGGAAGATTGCAGAACCTCGGCGTCGAAGCTGGCGTCGGTGACTTTGACGGTGGACATGAAAACCTCGCTGACGGGAAAGCCGAATCTCCAGGAGAATTCGTTTAGGCGAAAGTAGGTTTGCCGGGCCGCCCCGTCAAGGCGAAGGATTTTTGGCGCGGGCGATTTCAGCCGGCCGGCAGAACCAGCAGGGCGCAGACCGCCTCGCCTTCGCGCCAGACCTTGACATGAACCGGCGCCGCCCGCCGCTGCGGATCGTCGATCGCCACAGCCCCTCCCGAGTCCTCGACGCAAAAGCTTTCCGGCGCGCGCCGCAGACCCAGGCCCAGGGCCTTGAGATAGGCCTCCTTGACCGTCCAGATGCGATAAAAGCCGTTTTCGCGCGCCGCGCCCGTCAAAGCGCGCAGGGCCGCGCGTTCCCGGGGATGAAGCGCCGCCCAGGGCGGCTCGATCGGGCGCAAAACTTCGACATCGACGCCGATCCTGCCGCCGCGCGCCAGGCCGAACAGGCAAAAGCCGTCCCGCGACGCCGAGGAAATCGTCCAGGCGCCGGGCGCGCCGTCGATCAGCAGCAAAGGCGCGCCGAGCGGATCATGCGTCAGGCTTAGGCTCTTGGGCGCGACATCCAGGCTTTCCGCGCAAAACGCCAGCAGCGCGGCGCGGCGATGGGCGATCTTGCCGTCATGCGGGCCGAGCCGGGTGAAAACCTCAGGCGAATCTTTGCCGGATGCGCGCCAGCAGGCCATCGCGCGCCTCCCTATAGGCTTCGAGCTTCTGTTCGCGGGCGCCCTCGATGCGCGTGGCGTCGGCGGTCGGCCAATATTCCATGGCCACATCGCCGGCGCCGAAAAAGGCCTCGGCCTTGCGATGGGCGGTGGAGGACAGGGCGATGACCAGATCGAAACGGGTGAATTCCAGCTCTTCGAAGGCGCGGGGCCAATGGCGGGTGATGTCGAGGCCCATCTCGTTCATCACCGCCATGGCGAAGCCGTCCGGCTCGCCGGCGCGCACGCCGGCGGATTCGATCCGCATGTCCCGGCCGAAATATTTTTTGGCCATGGCCTCGGCCATCGGCGAGCGCACCGCGTTGAGCGTGCAGACGAACAGAACCGAAGCTGGCCGCCCGCCGCTCAAGTCTCGCCCTTCCAATGCAAGGCGGTGACCAGGGTAAACAGCCGGCGGGCCGTGTCGAAATCGCAGTCGATCTTGCCTTTCAGCCGCTCGCCGAGCAATTGCGCGCCCTCATTGTGGAGGCCGCGCCGGCCCATGTCTATGGCCTCGATCTGCGCCGGGCTGGCGGTGCGGATGGCGGCGAAATAGCTCTCGCAGATCATGAAATAATCCTTGAGAATCCGCCGGAAGGGCGTCAGCGAGAGAATATGGACGATGATCCCGGCGCCCGCCTCGTCGCGCACATTGAGAGCCAGCTTGGCCTCGTGCAGGCCGATATGCAGCCGATAGGGTCCGCCCTCATGGCCGGGCAGGCCGAAGCTGTTGTCCTCGATCAGGTCGTAAATGGCTATGGCGCGCTCATGCTCCTGATCCGCCGTGCCGCGCCCGATGGAGGCCTCGTCTATGGTGATCTCGATCAGGCGGTTGCGCGGCAGAAGGTCGGCGGAGAGTCCCTCGGAGGTCATGGCGTTTGCTCCAGGCGCAGCGCCACGGAGAGCGCATGGGCGTCGAGATGCTCCGCCCGCCCCAGCGTGACGGCGGCGGGGCCGATTTTCCTCAGGCTTTCCGGCGAACATTTGAGGATCGAGGTGCGCTTCATGAAATCCAGCACATTGAGGCCAGAGGAGAAGCGCGCCGAACGCGCCGTCGGCAGCACGTGATTGCTGCCGCCGACATAATCGCCAATGGCCTCGGGCGTATAGGCGCCGATGAACAGCGCGCCGGCATGGCGCACCCGCCCCGCCAGCTCCTCGGCGTTGACCGCCATGATCTCCAGATGTTCGGCGGCGATGCGGTCGGCCAGCGCGATGGAGTCCTCGAGCCTGGCGACGACAATGATCGCGCCCAGCTCCCGCCAGCTCTTTTCCGCGATCTTTTGCCGGGGCAGGGTCTTGAGGCGCGCCTCCACGGCGGCTTCCACCGCGTCGGCCAGGCTGGCGTCATCGGTGATCAAAATGCTCTGCGCCGCCGTGTCATGCTCGGCCTGGGCCAGCAGGTCGATGGCGATCCACTCGGGCCGCGCGGTTTTATCCGCGAGAATCAAGACTTCCGAGGGGCCGGCGATCATGTCTATGCCGCATTGGCCGAACACCCGGCGCTTGGCGGCGGCGACATAGGCGTTGCCGGGACCGACGATCTTGGCCACGGGGGCGATGGTTTTGGTGCCATAGGCCAGCGCCGCCACGGCCTGGGCGCCGCCGACCCGATAGATTTCATCGACGCCGGCCAGATGCGCGGCGGCCAGCACCAGCGGCGAAATCTTGCCGTCGGGCGCCGGGGCGACCATGACCAGCCGGTCCACGCCCGCGACTTTCGCCGGCAGCGCGTTCATCAGCACCGAAGAGGGATAGGAGGCGGTGCCGCCGGGCACATAGAGGCCGGCGGAGTCCACCGCGCCCCAGCGCCAGCCCAGCTCGACCCCGGCCTCGTCGGTGAAGCGCAGATCCTCGGGCCTCTGCTTCTCGTGAAACAAGGCGATGCGGTCGCGCGCCAGCTCCAGCGCGGCGATCTGGTCGCGCGGGCAGGCGGCGACGGCGGCCTCGATCTCTTCCCTGGAGAAGCGCAGGGTTTCCGGCGTCAGCTCGATGCGGTCGAAGCGGCGCGAATAGTCGATCAGAGCCTCGTCGCCGCGCGCGACCACATCGGCGATGATGTCGCGCACGGTGTGATCGACATCCTCGGACGTCTCGCGCTTCATATGCAGCAGCGCCTCGAATTTCGCAGCAAAATCCTGGGCGGCGGCGTCAAGCCTGAAGGGCATTCTTGGGGCTCCGGAGTGGTGAAGCAGCGAATTGGGCCGCTCAGGCCCTTTTGTCAAGTTTTTGCGGCGGTTTCCCCATGTTCCGGCGCGTGTTTGCAGGGCCAGCGCGGCCCCAGATCGGCCAGCCGCGCCTCAATGCATTCAACCTCCAGCTTCACCGCGCAATCGCCGGAAAAGGTGAGCAGAATTTCGCCCGAGGGCGCCTCGCCGGGCCGGAAGACAATGGACAGAAGGTTCAAAATATCCTCGGCGCGCTCCTGGCGGAAACCGTGACGCGAGACCTTGCCGACACGGTCGAAATGCAGGCCGGACTGGACGCGCTGGCGCGCCTGCGGCGCGAGCCAGTCGAAGCGATGCAGCGCCAGGATGAAGCGTTTTTGCGCCGGCTGGTAGAGCATGTCGCCGACATGCAGCACCGCGTCCTGGGCGTGAGCGGAGATCACGGCGAGATCCTCCTCGTCGAGCGCCATCAATCGCAATATCTGGGCCTGTTCGCCGCTGTCCATGGCTCGCCTCAAGCTGTGCCTGACGGTGATAGGCCCGCGCCGCCCGGGACGCAAGATTTAGCGTGAGGGCTCCGGCGCGAACAGGCTGCCGAAAAAGCCGGTTTCCGGCTGCGCCGGCGGCGGCGCGGCGAGGCTCGCCGGCTCGGGCGGCTGCGGCTTGACCGGCGGCGAATGGGCGGTGCGCATGGCGCCGAGCATATGCTTGGCCTTGGCGGTATAATAATAGCCGGCGGCATAGAGCCGCACCGCTCTGTCCATGTCGCCGTCGGCCAGCGCCCAGGCGTTGGCGAGGTAGGGCGTGGCGTAGGCGAGATTGGTCTCGGCGTCGAGCAGGCCTTTCGGCGCGCCCGCATAGCCCATGGCGTGGGCGGTGGCTGGGTTGATCTGCATCAGCCCGTAGAAACTGCGATTGACCAGACGCGGATGATAGCGGCTTTCGCGCATGATGATCCGATGCAGCAGCGCCAGCGGCACGCCATGACGCTCGGCATATTTGCGGGTGAGATCGGCGAGACCGGCGTTTTCAGCCTGTTCGAAGCCGGCGGGCGCCGGCTCGGTCGGGCGGGGATCGTAGGGCGGGCGCGGCCGGTCCACCCTGGCCTCGGGCGGCGGCGGAACCGGATTATAGGGCGCGGCGGCCTGAGCCTCAGGCTGGGTCTCGGGCTGTGTCTCGGCGGGCTGGGCCTGGTCGGGCGCCGGCGCCGGGTCGCTGTCGAAGACCGGGCGCGGCGGCGGCGCCGGCGGATGTTCGGGCAAGCCGCCGGCCAGAGCCGGAGCGGCGCCGGCGACGAGCAGCAGGAGGGATCGGGCTATACGGCCGGTCATGGCCGATAACGGAATGATGCGAACCATGGCGCCTCTCTGCCCCGAAATTGCGGCGAGGGCAAGGAACACAAGTCACATGACGCTCAAACCTGGGCGACGAAAAACAGGCGAGGATAATGCAGCAGCACCTTGCCGTCGTCCTGCGCCAGATAGGCCATTTCCAGCTCGCGGCGATATTGCGCGAGAAAAGCGGCGCTCTCCTCGTCGTCGAGCTTGTCCAGGAAAGGCAGCAGCGCCGAACCGGCGAACCAGTCGATCACCGCGTCATGGCCCTCGAGCGGATGGACATAGGTGGTCTGCCAAAGTTCGACCTGGCGGCAATGCGGGGCGAGCCAGCTGTAATAGTCGTCCAGCCCGCCTATGGCGGCGCGGCTCTTGGCCACGGGCGCCAGTTTTTCCAGCCAGGGGCCGTCCACCGCCACCATGCGCATCAGCGCGTGAGCCGAGTTCTTGCAGCACATTGGGCATTTGCGCCGCCAACACGCCGCCGGGATTGAGGAAGGACAGCAATTTCGGCAGCAGGCGGTCGTGATTGGGCGCGAAATGCAGGGCGGCGTTGGCGAAAATCAGATCGACTTTCGCTTTCGGCGCCCATGCCTCCAGATCGCCCTGGACGAACAGCACGGCCGGCAGCCTTTCGCGCGCCGCCTTGATCATCGCCGGCGAGTGATCGAGCCCCATGATCTCGCCGCCGGGGTAGCGAAGCGACAGGATCGCCGCGCTATTGCCCGGCCCGCAGCCGAGATCGACAATGCTCCGGGGCGTCAGCGGCGGAATGCGCGACAGCAGGTCGCGGGCGGCCTGGGCGCGCTCGCGCTCGAATTTCAGATAGAGATCGCTGTTCCAATCGCGCATGAAGCATTTTTGCCGCGCCGGGAAAAATTGTCTAGCAAAAAGCTAGACTAGAGCCTGTCCGGTGAATTCCCATTCGCCGCGACGATTTGGCTTTTGTTTTGGCGCCTATTCCTTTCCAAAAACCGGAGCCGCTTTTCGCGAATATGCGTTATGCCCCCGCTCCAGGCGCGCCCCGCAACGCCATCAAGCCGCGCGAGGGATCGTAGGCCACCATGGCGGTCAGCATGAACACGACCGTGCAGCCGAAAGTCACCGCAAAAGCCAGGGCGTTGAACTGTCCATAAAGTGCGAAGCGGATCAGTTCGACCGCGTGTGTAAAGGGATTGGCCTGGCAGACATAATAGAGCCAGGGGCTGCCTTCCTTGACGCGCCACAGCGGATAGAGCGCCGAGGAGGCGAAGAACATCGGGAAAATCACGAAATTCATCACCCCGGCGAAATTCTCCAACTGCTTGATGAGCGAGGACAGCAGCATGCCCAGCGAGCCCAGCATCAGCCCCACCAGCACCAGCGCCGGCAAAACCGTGAGATAGCCAATATGCGGCGGCTCGATTTCCCAGAAATAGGCGATCAGCAGATAGGCGTAGCATTGCAGCACCGACACCAGCGTGCCCGCGATCAGCTTGCCGAACAACAGAAACGAGCGCGGAAAGGGCGAGAGCAGGAGCACGCGCATATTGCCCATTTCCCGGTCATAGACCATGGACAGCGAAGACTGCATCCCATTGAAAAGCTGGATCATCGCCAGCAGGCCCGGGGTGATGTAGACCTCGTAGAGGACATAGGTGTCATAGGGCGGGATGATGGAAATGCCCAGGACCTGACGGAAGCCGGCGGCGAAAATGAACAGCCAGACCAGCGGCCGCACCAGAGCGGAAACGAAGCGCTCGCGCTGATGCAGGAAGCGCAGAGCCTCGCGCCAGGCAATGCCCTTGAGGCAGATGAAATAGGCCTGGAGACTTATGCCCGCGCCTCCGTCTCGTCGATCAAGGCGACAAAGGCCTGTTTCATATCGGCGGCGCCGGTCTGGCTTTTCAACGCGGTCACCGCGCCGCTGGCGCGCACCTTGCCCTTGTGCAGCACAATGACATCGTCGCTCTCGGCGATCTCGTCGGTGAGATGGGTGGCCCAGAGCACGCTCAGGCCCTCGAGCGCCACCAGTCCGCGCACCAGTTTGAGAATATCGGCGCGGGCGCCTATGTCGAGACCCACCGTCGGCTCGTCCAGCACCAGCAGGCGCGGACGATGCAGCAAGGCGCGGGCGATCTCGACCCGGCGCATCTGGCCGCCGGAGAGGTTGCGCACCTTGTCGTCGGCGCGATCATTGAGACCCACCGCCTCCAGCAGCTCCCGCGTCCGCGCCAGCGCCGGCCCCCGGCCAATGCCATGCAGGGCCGCGTGATAGAGGAAATTCTGGGCGACGGAGAGATCGAGATCGAGCGTGCGCGACTGAAACACCACGCCCAATTGCGCCAGCGCCTTGCGCGGCTCGCGCGACAGGTCGAAGCCGAGCAGGGTCAGCGTGCCCTGGCGCAGCGCGAACAGCCTTGTAATCAAGGAAAACAATGTGCTCTTGCCCGCGCCATTGAGGCCGAGCAGCACGCAAAAGCTGCCTTCCGCGACATCGAAGCTCACATGATCGAGCGCCTTGCGCGCGCCATAGAAATGCGAGACGTCGCGCGCCGCCAAGGCTGGGATTTTGCTGTCGCTCACTGTTTCGCCGTTCCCGGTATGACGAGGTCCCAGGGCGATTCCCCGACCTGAATCGATTTGACGACTTTCAAGGCGGCCACGTCAATCACCGAGACATCGTTGGATATGCCATTGGCGGTCAACAGGAATTTGTCGTCGGGGGTGAAGGCGGCGTGCCAGACGCGCTGGCCGACCAGCAGATATTTGAGCACCTGCCGGCTTTTGACGTCGACCGCGGCAATGCGATTGGCCGGTCCCAGGGATATGAAAGCCAGTTTGCCGTCGCGGGAAATATTAATGCCCACCGGCTGGACATTTTCGGCGCGCAGGCCGGGCACGTCGAACCTGATTTTTTCGATGACCTTGTGGCTTTCCGCATCGATAATGCCGACCACGCCGCCGATTTCCGAGGAGACCCAGACCTCCTTGCCGTCAGGGGTGAAGGCGGCCATGCGCGGGCGCGCGTCCACCAGCACATTGGCGAGAATTTTGCGCCGCTCCGTATCGACGAAATGGATCATATTGGTGGTTTCGGTGGTGGCCACGACAATTTTGCCGTCCGGGCTGACCGCCAGGCCCTCTGGCTCGACGCCGACGCGGGCGCCGCCCAGCCTTTCCCTGGTTTCGACATTGAAAAAAGACAGGAAATTGCTGTCCTCATTGGTGACGTAAAGCGTCTTGCCATCGGGCGAAATGTCGAGACGCTCGGGATCGCGCCCGGCGTCGAACTCGCCGGTGACTTCCTGGGTTTTCACATCGATCGTGGCGATCTTGTCGACGTCGCCCAGGGCGACATAGATGGTCTTCTGGTCGGGGCTGACGATGAGTCCGCGCGGGCGCTGTCCCACGGGAATCGTCTTTTTCAGCAGCAGGGACTCGAGGTCGATCACCGAGACCGTATTGCCCTTTTCATTGCTGACAAAGGCGTCGCCGGCCATGGCCGGCGCGGCGCAGATGAGCGCGGCGGTGAAAAAAACGGCGCGGCGCGTCAAAAATGGCATTTCGTCTCCGGTCGGTCGAGGCCAAGCGTGTCCAGTTCGGAAAATTGGTGCATGAAACCCTCCTGCGGCGAGACGGAGACGACATTGCGTCCGTCCGAAAGCAGGATCGGCTGGCGCAATTGCAGGTTCCAGTCGCGCAGCGTCAGTTTCTGCCCCTTGAAGGCGGCCAGCGCAAAATCCTTGGACAGGAAAAACGCCTTGGCCGCGCCAATTTCCCCTGCGGCGCCATGGGCCGCGGCTTCGCCGATCATCCGCGCCGCTGTCCAGCCGTTCATGTCCAGCGCCGTCATGAAGCGGGAGAATTTGCGCTCGAAACGCTGCTGCAATTGTGTGGCGCCGGCGCTTTCGCTGGAAGGGTCCCAGGCGGTGGGAACCAGCCCCGCCGAACCGGCGACGGGCCGCGCGTCCCAGGTGCGATAGGGCAGATAATCGGCGAAAACAGCGCTTTCATCCGCCGCGACCAGCACATCGTAAGAGGGCGCGCCCTGGGTGAAGGCGGGAATTTGCTTCTGCACCAGGGCGACGCCGCTGTCGGCGCGGCGCGCCCCGCCGGCGTCGGCGAACATGCGTTCCTCGACCACTTTGGCCCCAAACCGCGTCGCCGAGCGCTTCAGCGCCTCGGCCCACAGCCGGTCCTCTTCGTGAGAGCCCACGACCAGCAGCCATTTGCGCCATTGCTTCCAGATCAGATATTGCGCCAGAGCGTCGGCCAGCATGGCGCGCGAGGGCGCGACATGCAGGACATTGGCGCGGCAGGAGTTTCTCGCGCAAAACCTCGTCGGGCGCGCCAATGTTGAAGAGCAGCGCCTTGGCCCCGGCCGGGCTGTCGGCGGCTTGCAGCAGGGCTCGCGCCGGCAGGTCGGCGAGGATGAAGCGCGCGCCCTGGGCCTCGAGATCGGCCAGGGCCTGGGCGGGGTCTTCGCCCGCCTTCAGCCTGTGGGCGACGAGCCGAAATTTCTGTCCCAGAAATTCGCCGGCGACATTATTGTCGTCGAGACCGGCCTCGGCGCCCGCCTGTCCGTTGTTCTCGGCGGGCAGGTCGAGACGTGAAATGGCCGTGCGATCTTCCGCCCGCCTGAGATAGCCGAGCGTAAAACTCTGCACCGGCGGCTCGTCCTCGGCGCGCGCCGGCGCGGCCAGCAGCAGCAGGCCGAACAGCGCGCAAAATTTCCGCGTGAAAACTCCGGTCAAATCCTCTCCCTGCGGCGCCCGCCGTCTGTTCCCTGGCGAATGTTTTAGCCGCCGCGCCTTCGCGCCCGCAAGCCGCCCCATTCCGGTTTTATCTTCCGAGGCGTTTCGCTCGAAACGCCTCGGAAGATAAAGTCCTTCCTGAAGCGCGAACTTTCCTAAAACCGGCGGCCAGTTTTCGGGATCGTGCTCTGGAACAATGCAGGACAATTCGCGCCGCGCCACAATGGTCCAAAAGGCCAAGGATCGCCATGCCGGGAGGGAAGACCGAAGCGCCCGATTGGGCCGGGTTGCTGCTGCCGGGCCTGGCGGCGGCGGAGGCGGGCGCTTTTTTCGTCCGGCAAATGGCCGAGGCCTTCGCCGCGCCCCAAGCCCCGTCCGAACCCGGTTGGGCCAGCGCCAACGAGATTGTGCTGAGCCTCGCCGCCGCGCGGCTGCGCCGTTTCGCCGAGGGGGCGGGGCGACCTGTGATCGTCTGCGCGCCTTTCGCCGTCCATGGCGCCCAGGTCGCCGATCTCGCGCCCGGCCATAGTCTGATGCAAGTTTTGCGCGGCGCGAGGGCCCCGCTCTATCTGGTGGAATGGCTGACCACCCCGCCGGAGCGCGCCGGCCGGCGCATCGACGACCTGCTCGCCGATCTGAATGTTTTTGTCGATGAAGTCGGCGGCGTCGCCGATTTGGTCGGCCTGTGCCAGGGCGGCTGGCTGAGCCTGGTCTTTACCGCGCGCTTTCCGCAAAAGGCCGGCAAACTCGTGCTGGCCGGCGCGCCCATCGACATTGAGGCGGGCGCCTCGCCGCTGTCGGAACTGGCGCGGGCGACCTCGCTCGATACCTTTCGCGAATTGGTGGCTCTGGGCGGCGGCCTGGCGCGCGGCGCTCAGGCCGCGCGGTTCTGGAGCCCCCTGCCCGACGATCCCGAGGGCATTCGCGCCCTGCTGCAAAGCGACCTGCCCTGCGACAGCCCGGAATTTCCGCAGCGCGCCGAGGCGTTCCGCCGCTGGCGCGATTACACACTCGACCTGCCCGGCGCCTATTATCTCGAGACCGTCGAAAATTTTTACAAGAACAATGCGCTCGCCCGAGGCGACTTCGTCGCCCTGGGCAAGAGGCTGGACCTGCGCGCGGTCAAAAATCCGCTGTTCCTGCTGGCGGCGCGCGACGACGATGTCACGGCGCCGGACCAGGCGCTTGCCTGCGCGCGAAAAGTCGCGACGCCGAAACGGGCGTTGCGCCGCCGCACGGTTGCCGGCGGCCATTTGTCGCTGCTGTTCGGCGCCCGAAATTTGCGCGGAATCTGGTCCGAAGTCGCGGCCTGGCTTCAGCGGAGTCCCGCGCAAAAAGCCTGAATCTTGCGACAGGCCTTTTCCAGAGCCTCATTGGAGGTGGCATAGGAGACGCGGAAATTCGGCCCCATGCCAAAGGCGGAGCCCTGCACCACCGCCACGCCCTGCTCATCGAGCAAAGCCGTGACGAAATCGACATCGCTCAGGATTTTGGCGCCGCCCGCCGAGGTCTTGCCGATCGCCTGGGCGCAGGAAGGAAAGACATAAAAGGCGCCTTCGGGACGATGCGCCTCCAGGCAAGCCGCCTGATTGAGCATGGACACCACCAGATCGCGGCGGGTCTCGAAAATCTTGCGGCTGTCGGCGATGAAATCCTGCGGCCCCTCGAGCGCTTCCACCGCCGCCCATTGGGCGATGGAGCAGGCGCCGGAGGTCTGCTGGCCCTGGATCATGTCCATGGCCTTGATCAGCTTTTCCGGCCCCGCCGCATAGCCGATGCGCCAGCCGGTCATGGCATAGGCCTTGGAGACGCCATTCATGGTCAGCGTGCGCTCGTAAAGCCCCGGCTCAACCTGGGCCGGCGTCGTATAGACGAAATCGCCATAGACCAGATGCTCATACATGTCGTCGGTCAGCACCCAGACATGGGGATGGCGCATCAGCACCTCGGTCAGAGCCTTCAATTCGTCGCGCGTATAGGCCGCGCCCGAGGGGTTCGACGGCGAATTGAAAATCACCCATTTGGTCCGGGGCGTAATGGCTTTTTCCAGGGCTTCGGGCTGGAGCTTGTAGGCCTGCTCGGCCGAGGTCTCGACAATCACCGCATTGCCGCCGCACAGCGCGACGATCTCGGGATAGGACACCCAATAGGGCGCGGAGACGATCACCTCGTCGCCGGGATTGAGGCTGGCCATCAGCGCGTTGAACAGCACCTGCTTGCCGCCGGTGCCGACGATGACCTGGCTCGGCTTGTAGTCCAGCCCGTTCTCGCGCCTGAATTTCTTGGCTATGGCCTCGCGCAGCGGCGCTATGCCGGCCACCGGCCCGTATTTGGTCTCGCCGCGCTGGATCGCGGCGATGGCCGCCGCCTTGATATGATCGGGCGTGTCGAAATCCGGCTCGCCGACCGACAGGCTGATGATTTCGCGGCCCTGGCCACGCAATTCCCGCGCCTTTTGCGTGACCGCGATGGTGGCCGAGGGTTTTACGCGGGAGAGGGCGTCGGCGAGAAAGGCCATTTGGGAGTCCTTGCGCTGAATTTTGCCGGAAAATAGCGTCCGCCGCGCGAAAAGAAAGCCGGAACTTCGGGCAAGCGGTCACGCCCGGCGCAAGTTTCGCGTGTTATGGCGGCAAGATGCTGTTTCGACTGAATCTTGCGTTAATCCTGGCTGTTCTCGTCAGCCTGGCGCTGCTGCCCAGGCCGGGGGCGCCTTCAGTCATTGTCATACCGCGCCCCTTCGGCGCCGACGCCGCCGCAATCGTCGCGCAAGCTCAGGGTGTTGTGCTGCGCAGCGGACATGGAGGCGCGATTCTCGCCCATGGCGACGACCCGCATTTCGTCGCCGGCCTCTATGCCAATGGCGCGCTGATCGTTCTGGACGGCGGGTTTCTTGAGGGATGTGCGCCGTAAAGCGGCGCTGGAGGTCAAATGAATAATCTGGACCGTCTGCGCGCCGGCTTCGCCCCGGCGATGATTGGCGTCATCGCCTTCTCCGCGGCTCTGGTGGTTCTGGCCGCCCTGCTGCTGATGGACGGCGGCTGGGTTTTGGCTGTAGCCTCCCTGGCGGTCGCCGGTGGCTCCGCAGCCATGTGGCGCGCCGATCCCACCGGCGCATCGACGCGCATCGTGACTTCGGCGGCGCTCGCCGCGCAGGTGGCCATGCTGGTCTACGCCTTCGCCGGCCACGCCTTCCAGATCGACATGCACATGTATTTCTTCGCCGCCCTGGCCATTTCCGCCGGCTGGGTCGACGAAAAGGCGGTGCTCGCCAATGCCGCGACGGTCGCCCTGCATCACATCGTTCTCAATTTCCTCCTGCCCTTTGCGGTCTTCCCCGAAACCGCCTCCGACCTGCCGCGCCTGGCGATTCACGCGGTGATTCTGGTCGCCCAGGCCATAGCGCTGTGCTGGCTCGCGCTCCGCCTCCAGCAGGCGTTCGACGTCGCGGACAAGGCGCGCGCCAAGGCCGAGGAAGCCAGCCGCGCCGCCTCGGAACTGGCGGCCAGCCAGAGCCGGCGCGCCGAAGACGAGAGCGGGCGTCGCGGCGACATCCAGCGGGCGGTCGCCGGCTTCCGCAATGAAGTCGCCAGCCTGATCGACGCGTTGCGCGATCAGGCGCGGCAAATGGCGAAAAACACCAATTCGCTCAACGCGCTCTCCGCCTCCGCCGCCCAGGACGCGGCCCAGGCCGCTGAAAACGCCTCGGATTCCTCCGGCTCGATTGGCGCGGTCGCCGCCGCGACCGAGCAATTGTCCCAGTCGGTTTCGGAAATTCACGGCCAGATCGGCGGCATGAAAGCGATCATCGACAAGGTGCATGAGGCGGCGGGCGCCGCGCAATCCAATGTCGGCGACTTGATGGAAGAGGCGAACCGCATTTCCGACGTGGTGACCATCATTCAGGACATCGCTGGCCAGACCAATCTTCTGGCGCTCAACGCGACGATCGAGGCGGCCCGAGCCGGCGATATGGGCAAGGGTTTTGCCGTCGTCGCCGGCGAAGTGAAGGTTCTCGCCGATCAGACCGCCAAGGCCACCAGCGATATTTCCAGCCGCATCGCCGCGATCAGCGCCTCGACGCGCTCGACCGTCGGCGCCATGGAGGACATCGCCCGCAATATTGACGACGCCGCCCAATATGCCGGGGCCATCGTCTCCTCCATCGATCAGCAGCGCGTCGCCACCAGCGAAATCGCCTCCAACGTCTCGCAAGTCGCCGGCTCCACCCGCAAGGCCGCCGAAATGTCCCGACGTTCAAGCGAGACGGCGCGCTCCACCGATCAATCCTCGACGAGCGCCGTCCAGGCCGCCAACAGCGTCGAATCCGCCGCCGACGGTCTGGCGAAAACCATCGAATCCTTCTTGCGTGGGCTGGCGGCCTGAGCCGTTTACATCGCCGTCGCCCTGGGGATATTGGTCGGGTCGAGCACGCCATAGGGCGATGCCGGCGGTTCGGCAGGCTCGACCGGCGGGGGGGCCGGCGGCGCAGGCGGCGCCGTGGCGACTTCGGGCGCGGGTTGGGACGCGGGTTGGGGCGCGGGTTGGCGCGCCTCAGCCGCCGGCTTCGGCTTGACCGCACCATGGACAATGCCCAATTTGACCGCCTCCGCCCTGTCCATGCAGACATGTTTGGAAACGCGGAAGATTTGGCCCGTCGGACAGGGCGCCGCCGGAGCCGCTGAAGCCGCGCCATAAAGCGCCAGAACGGCGGAAGGCAAGAGAAGCCGCATCTTGTTCATGCCGCTGTCGTAATCGGCGATTGCGGCATTGATTCAGCCAAATTGCGGCAGGCCAGCCCGCCCACTCTTGCCTTTTGCGCCCGCGCGCCCCATAGCCAGACAAAATTTCTCCAGAACGGGCCATGGACCATGGGTTTCAAATGCGGCATCGTCGGCCTGCCGAACGTTGGCAAATCGACGCTTTTCAACGCTCTGACGCAGACGGCGGCGGCTCAGGCCGCCAATTATCCCTTCTGCACCATCGAGCCCAATGTCGGCGACGTCGCCGTGCCCGACCCGCGCCTCGAGGTCCTGACCAGGATCGCCGGCTCCAAGGAAATCATCCCGACGCGCCTGACCTTCGTCGATATCGCCGGCCTGGTGCGCGGCGCCTCCAAGGGCGAGGGCCTCGGCAACCAGTTCCTGGCCAATATCCGCGAATGCGACGCCATCGCCCATGTGGTGCGCTGTTTCGTCGATGGCGACATCACCCATGTCGATGGCGAGGTCGATCCCATCCGCGACATTGACACGATCGAGACCGAGCTGATGCTGGCCGATCTCGACTCGCTGGAAAAGCGCGTCGGCAATCTCGAGAAAAAAGCCAAGGGCGGCGACAAGGACTCCAAGGAACAGCTCGATCTGGTCAACCGCTGCCTCGTGCTGCTGCGCGAAGGCAAGCCGGCGCGCCTGGTCGAGCGGGCGCCCGAGGAGCGCAAGAGCTTCGCCATGCTCGGCCTGCTGTCCTCCAAGCCCGTCCTTTACGTCTGCAATGTCGAGGAAGCCTCCGCCGACAAGGGCAATGAATATTCGCAACGGGTTTTCGCCCGCGCCGCCGAGGAAGGCGAAGTCGCCGTGGTGGTTTCCGCCCAGATCGAGAGCGAAATCGCGGTCATGCCCGCCGCCGAGCAGAAGGATTTCCTCGAGGCCGTGGGCCTCGAGGAGCCCGGCCTCAACCGCGTGATCCGCGCCGGCTATGGCCTGCTGCATCTGATCACCTATTTCACCGTCGGCCCCAAGGAGGCCCGCGCCTGGACCATCGAAAAGGGCACCAAGGGTCCGGCGGCGGCGGGCGTGATCCACTCCGATTTCGAAAAAGGCTTTATTCGCGCCGAAACCATCGCCTATGAGGATTATGTCGCGCATAAGGGCGAGGCGGGCGCCCGCGAGGCCGGCAAGTTCCGGCTGGAAGGCAAGGACTATGTCGTCGCCGACGGCGACGTGCTGCATTTCCGCTTCGCCAATTAAACCCCGCGAAAATCGCCTAAAGCCGCCTGAACCAGCGCCAGCGCCGCCACGGCCGCCGTGTCGGCGCGCAGCACGCGCGGCCCCAGCGATATCAGCGCGACCGGCTTGATGTCGCGCAAGCGTGCGCGCTCAGCCTCATCGAAACCGCCTTCCGGGCCGATCAGCACCGCGAATTTCTGGAAATCCGCGCCGGCTTCGCGCAGGGCGGCGACGGGATCGGCGACGTCCGCCGCCTCGTCGCAGAAAATCAGCAGCCGATCCGCTGGCCAGCCATCCAGAACCTTTTCCAGCTTTTCCTCGGGCATTATTTCAGCCAGCGCAATAATCCCGCATTGTTCGGCGGCTTCTATGGCGTTGGCGCGCAGCCTGTCGAGATTGATCCGGCTGGCCTGGGTGCGCCGCGTCAGCACCGGGCGCAGCCGCCGCGCGCCCATTTCCACCGCTTTTTGCGCCATATAATCGAGCCGCGCGTGTTTCAGCGGCGCGAAGAGATAATCGAGATCGGGCAGACTGTCCTGCGGCCGGGTCTGGCTCTCGACGCTCAGCGCCGCCGATTTTTTCCCCGCCTGCACGGCGGCGCGCCATTCGCCGTCGCGGCCGTTGAACGCCAGCAGCCGCGCGCCGTCGGAAAGGCGCAAGACATTGAGCAGATAATTGGCCTGTTCGCGGCTGAGTTCGACTCGCGCGCCTTCGGACAGCGGCGCATCGACATGAAGGCGGCAGGAGGTGAAATCGAGGCGGGTCATTTCAGGCTCAAAAGAAAGTCCAGGGGATGCTCGCCGGTCAGGGTCAGGCGCAGCGGCTTTTCCGGCAAGTCCTGCTTGGCCGGATGTTCGGCCAACGTCAGCTCAAAACCCTCGCCGTCGCGACGGCTCTCGACAAAAAAACCTTCGGGCGCTTCGACCAGCAGATCGGCGCCCGGCGCCGCCAGAGACAGCCGCCAGAGTTTCTTGCCGTCGCGCGCCGGCGCCGGCGCAAGCCGCGCGAATTTTTCGGTCTCGGCGGCGTCGAGCCGGCGCGGGATTTTGGCCAAGGCCTCGGCGAAACCCGGCGCAGCCGAACCGGCGGCGGGCAGGTCGAGCTTCAGCGTTTCATGAATCGGCAGGCAAAGTTTTTCGCAGACGGCGTAATCGACGCTCAGCGCCAGGCCGATGGGCTTGGACGGATCCTTGGCGGTCAGGCGCAGCGGCAGGATGACGTCATGCGTATAGCCGAACACCTGCGCGCCCGCCTCCTCCAGGCGTTGTGGCTGGGGAAACAGCGCTTCGGCGCCGGCGAGATTTTGCGACGCGGAAAAATCGAATGTCGGGGCGACGCCAGCCTCGCCGGGATCGCGCCAATAGGTCATGGCGCCAGCCGAAAGTTCGATGCGCAGCCCGGCGAAACGCGCCCCCTGCGCCTCGCCGCCGTCGATCAGCTCGGCCTTGGCCGAAGGCGCTGCCGCCGCAGGCGCCGAACACAAGAGGCAGCTAAGAAACAAGATGATTTTGGGGGCTTTTATTTGCGCGGCCATCCTTTAGCATATCCACGGGCGCAGAAGCCGCCAGGCGGCTCTTGAATTGACAGGAAGAGCCGCGAGGCGGCTCTTGAATCTACGGAAAGAGCCGAGAGGCGGCTCAGGGATTGAACAAGTGACTGGAACGGGCGGCAAATCTTTTCTCGACGGACAGTGCCTGGTGGCCATGCCCAGCCTGCAGGACCAGTTTTTCGCCCGCGCCGTGGTCTATATTTGCGCCCATTCCGACGAAGGCGCCATGGGGCTCATCCTCAATCATCCCTCGCCCGGCGTCAATTTTGTTGATCTGTTGCTGCAGCTCAAGGTCATCGACAAGCCCGGCCATTCAAAGCTCCCGCCCGAACGCGAGGTGATGCGCGTGCTCAATGGCGGGCCGGTGGAGACCACGCGCGGCTTCGTCCTGCATTCCGCCGATTATTCCGGCGGAGAAGCCACGCTGCGCATCGACGAACACATCCGGCTGACGGCGACGCTCGACATTTTGCGCGCCATGGCGGCGAACCGGGGGCCGCGCGACGCGGTGCTGGCGCTGGGCTATTCCGGCTGGTCGGCGGGACAATTGGAGCAGGAAATCCTCGCCAATAGCTGGATGATCTGCCCGGCCGACGATTTTCTGCTGTTCGCCCCCGATCACGAAGCGAAATATGAACGCGCCCTGCATGCGATCGGCGTCAATCTGGCGTTTCTGTCGGATCAGGCCGGACACGCCTGAAACTTCAGCGGGTTGGAACCGGCGCGCCGCTGCGATAGTCGTAGAAACCGCGCTGGGTCTTGCGGCCGAGCCAGCCGGCCTCGACATATTTCACCAGCAGCGGACAGGGGCGATATTTGGAATCGGCCAACCCCTCATGCAGCACCTGCATGATCGACAGGCACGTGTCCAACCCAATGAAATCCGCCAGTTGCAGCGGACCCATGGGATGATTGGCGCCCAGCCGCATCGCCGTGTCGATGGCGTCCACCGAGCCCACGCCCTCGTATAGCGTGTAAATCGCCTCATTGATCATCGGCAGCAGGATGCGGTTGACGATAAAGGCCGGGAAATCCTCCGACAGCGTCACCGTCTTGTGCAGCTTCTCGATATAGACCTTGGCCGCGGCGAAAGTGGAATCCTCGGTGGCTATGCCGCGGATCAACTCGACCAGCTGCATTTTCGGCACGGGATTCATGAAGTGAATGCCAATGAAGCGTGTCGGGCGGTCGGTCGCCGAACCCAGCCGGGTGATGGAAATCGACGACGTATTGGTGGCGACAATCGCCTCCGGCTTCAAATGGCTGCAAAGATCGGTAAAAATCTTGCGCTTGACGTCTTCGTTCTCGGAAGCCGCCTCCATGACCAGATCGGCCTCGGCGAGGTCGGCATAGCCTGGCGCCGGCTTGATGCGGGCGAGCGTCGCCTCGCGTTCCTGCGCGGTCATGCCGCCACGTTCGACCACGCGGCCGAGATTGGCGGCGATGCGGGCGATCCCCGCCTCGATCCTCTCGGGGGTGACGTCATTGAGCAGAATTTCGAAACCGGAAGACGCGCTCACCTGCGTGATGCCGCAGCCCATTTGGCCCGCGCCGACGACGCCGATTTTCTGAATCTCGAAACTCATGATGACTTCCCGGGGCATTTCCGACCGGCGGCGATCATAGGGCTTAATCGCCGCCAGTCCAGTTGGTCTAGAGTTCGACTACTGTTTTGCAAAAACCTGGTCGGATCCTCAACGGCCGATTTTGGCCAATTCGTCCTTGAGTTCGGGCAGGGCGGCATAGAGGTCCGCGACCAGTCCGTAATCGGCGACCTGGAAGATCGGGGCCTCCTCGTCCTTGTTGATGGCGACGATCACCTTGGAGTCCTTCATGCCCGCCAGATGCTGGATCGCCCCGGAGATGCCCACGGCGATGTAAAGCTCCGGCGCCACCACCTTGCCGGTCTGGCCCACCTGCCAGTCGTTGGGCGCGTAACCCGCGTCCACCGCCGCGCGCGACGCGCCCATGGCCGCGCCCAGTCTGTCGGCCACCGGCTCGATATAGGTCTTGAAATTTTCCGAGTTCTGCATGGCGCGGCCCCCGGAAATGATGATCTTAGCGGAGGTCAGCTCCGGACGGTCGGACACCGCCAGCGCCTCGCTCTTGAAGGTGGAAACGCCCGTCTCCGCCGGCGCCGCCACCGCCTCGATGGCCGCCGAACCGCCTTCACCCGTCGCGGCGAAGGTCGAGGTGCGCACCGTGATCACCTTTTTCGCATCGGTCGCCTGCACCGTCTGGATGGCGTTGCCGGCATAGATCGGCCGCTCGAACGTGTCGGGCGAGATCACTTTGGAGATTTCCGAGATCTGGGCCACATCGAGCAGCGCCGCGACGCGCGGCAGCACGTTCTTGCCGTTGGAGGTCGCCGGGGCGACAATGGCGTCATAGCCGGGCGCCAGCGCCACGATCAGATCGGCCAGAGGCTCGGCCAGACCATGCTTGAAGCTGTCGCTCGAAGCCGTCAGCACCTTGTCCACGCCCGCCAGTTTCGCCGCCGCTTGCGCGGCCTCATCCGAGCCGCCGGCGATCAGAATATGCACCGGCGCGCCCAGAGCGCTCGCCGCGGTCAGCGCCTTGGCGGTGGCGTCGTTCAGCTTGGCCCCATGCACTTCGGCCAAAAGAAGAGTCGTCATCAGATCACCCCGGCTTCGTCTTTGAGTTTCGCCACGAGTTCGGCCACCGAACCCACCTTGACGCCCGCCTTGCGCGACGCCGGCTCCGAGGTCTTCACCACTTTCAGACGCGGAGTCACGTCAACCCCATAATCTGCGGGGGTCTTCTCGGCGATGGGCTTCTTCTTCGCCTTCATGATGTTGGGCAGCGAGGCGTAGCGCGGCTCGTTGAGACGCAGGTCGGTGGTCACCACCGCCGGGGTTTTCAGCGTCACCGTCTGCAAGCCGCCATCGACTTCGCGGGTCACGTCCACGGTCCCCTCGGCCAGCTCGACCTTCGAAGCAAAAGTGCCCTGGCCCCAGCCCAGCAGCGCCGCCAGCATCTGTCCGGTCTGGTTGCTGTCGTCGTCGATCGCCTGCTTGCCCAGAATGACCAGGCCCGGCTGTTCCTCCAGCGCGATGGCCTTCAAGATCTTGGCGACCGCCAGCGGCTCGACGGTCTCGTCGGTCTTGACGAGAATGCCGCGATCCGCGCCCATCGCCAGCCCGGTGCGCAGGGTTTCGGTCGCCTGCTGCGGTCCGATGGAGACCACCACCACTTCCGAAGCCTTGCCGGCTTCCTTCAGCCGCAGCGCCTCTTCCACGGCGATCTCGTCGAACGGGTTCATCGACATCTTGACATTGGCCAGCTCAACGCCGGTCCCGTCCGTCTTCACACGTATCTTCACGTTGTAATCGACAACCCGTTTCACGGGCACGAGAAGTTTCATCGCTTGAACCTCCGAAAGAAGGGTTTGGTTTATATGTGATCTATTCAGGGAGTCCTGATCTGTTAGTCGCCGGCGCCGGGCGAGTCAATTCCGCCTGGGCTCATGAAATAGTTCTGCTTAACAATCCGCCGCGCCGGGGCGGCGGAAGGTCGCAGGTTCAGCGATTGGCGCCGGGCTTCCAGAGAATGTCGGCCTTGCCCTCGTCATTGGCGATCCGCGCCGCGACAAACAGGAAATCCGAGAGCCGGTTGACATAGGCCAACGCCGGGGCGCCGAGCTCTTCGCCCAGACGCTGCAAATCCACCATGCGGCGCTCGGCGCGCCGCGTTATGGCGCGGGCGAGATGCAGTCCGGCGGCGGCGGGCGAGCCGCCGGGCAGGACGAAGGAGCGCAAAGGCTCCAGCCTTGCGTTGAGCGCGTCGATTTCGCGCTCCAGCCTTTCGACCTGCGCCGCGACCACGCGCAAGGGCTCATAGCCCAAAGGCTTGTCGCTTGCAGGCGTCGCCAGATCGGCGCCGAGATCGAACAGATCGTTCTGAATCCGCTCGAGCATGGCGTCGAGGTCCGGCAGCTCGCGGGTGGACAGCCGCGCCAGGCCGACCGCCGAATTGGCCTCGTCAATATCGCCATAGGCTTCGACGCGCGGATCGTTTTTCGCGCGCCGCGCGCCGTCGGCCAGGCCGGTCGTGCCGTCGTCGCCGGTGCGGGTGTAGATTTTATTGAGCTTGACCATGCTTGCCTTGTGTCAATTGGGCCGGATCAGCCGTTCGAGATAATCCAGTTCCTGCTGGGCGCGGCTGGGGTCGGCGAGCCTCTTGCGCAATTCGTCGAGGATTTTCCGCGCCTTTTGCGCCGCCGTCGCCTGGACGCCATCGCTGTGCTGGGCGTTGTCGAAGGGGCCCTCGCCATTTTTGTCCCTGCCGCCACGTTTTTGTCCACCCGCCTCCTGCGACTCCTCGCCGTCCTCCTTTTCGCTTTTCGCCATTTCGCCGGCGCCGCGGCCCATCTGGTCCAGCGCCTGCTGCTGGGCGTCGAGCGCCTTGCCGTCATCGCCCTGCTTCAGCGCCTTTTCGGCGTCCTGCATCGCCCCTTCGGCCTGTTTCAGCGCTTCCGCCGCCTTGCTGTCCATGGACGGCGCGCCGCGCCTGAGCGCGTCGAGCTTCTGCTGCAACTGGCCCTGACGCTGCTCCAGCAACTCGCTGGCCTGCCCCTGCCCCGCTTGCGACTGTCCGGGCTGGCCCTTGGCCCTGGGCTGGCCCTCGCCGGGCTCCGACTGTCGGCCGCCGCGTTCGCGCTCGGAGGTTTCGTCGCGCAATTGCTGCTGCTCGCGCATCATCTTGTCGAGATCGCGCCGGCTCTGGCGGTTTTCTTGCTTCCGCGAGGCGCCGCTTTCCGCGTTTTGCAGGTTTTCCAGCATGCTCTGCATCTGGTCGAGCAGCGCCTGGGCCTTTTCCGTATCGCCCTCTTCCAGCGCCTTTTTCATCTGCTCCAGCAATTTCTGGAAATCCTCCGGCGAGACCGCCTGGCCCTCGCCGCTCTGGCTCTGGGCCTCGCGGTGCTGGGCTTTTTTCGCCATTTCGGCGAGAAACTTCTCCATGGCCTTGCGCAATTGCGCGGTCAGCCGGTCGATCTCCTCCTTGGGCGCGCCATTCTTGATCGCCTCGCGCAGCGCCTTTTCCGCCGCGCGCAATTCACGCTCGGCCTGGGACATGTCGCCATCCTCGATCTGAAGCGCCATGGCCCAGAGGAAATCGGCGACCTCGCGCAATTGCGCGTCGTCCCGCGCCCGGCGCAGCGCGGTGACGGCGAAGCGCAGCCCGAGATGAACCGAAAGCTTCGGCGTGAACAGATCGGGCGCGAAATCCAGCGCCTCCAGCGCCGCCTGAACGTCGCCGCGCCGGTCCGCATCCAGCGCCAGAATGCGCCGCTGCTCGGCCAAAGCCAGCGCCAGCGGATTCCGCATCAGCTTTTGCGGCAGCACGAAATCCTTGACCGCCGCCTCGCCCTGCTGCGCCGCTTCGTCGCGGACGCTCAAGCGCAAATCGAGCCTTTGCCCGGCATAGGGACTGTCGCTCCAGTCGAGCGTGGCCTTGGCCTCGCCCAGCCCGCCCGGCGCGGCGGGCAGCTCCAGCGGCGCCTCCGGCGGCGGAAACAGCGCGCGCCCGCCGCTTTGCCGCGCGACCGCGGCGATTTTGGCGTCGCGGGCGCCGTAATCGTCGTCAATGCGATAGGCCAGCGAAAACGAGCCGCGCGCATTGATCTTGACATCGCCGACCACGGCGATTTTCGGCGGCTGGTCGGGAATGGCGTGAAGGGCGAAATCGCCCGACGCCGCGCCGGAAAAACGCAAACGCCCGTCGCCGCGCAAAAGCAGGCGCTGCTCCCCGTCCTTCGTAGCCGGCGCGACCTCGAGAGCGCCCGATGTCGAAATGTTCAGCGCCTGGGGGTCGCTGGCCCGCGCCACAACAAGCGAACCGATGGGCGCATCGATGCGCTGCGCGCCGCCGCCCTTGAAACTCAGCACCAGCGGCGGCTTGCCGGTATAGCGCGGCGGGTCGATCCAGGCGTCCACGCGCACAGCCGCGCCCGGCGCCGACAGGCCGCGCCAGTCGAAGGCCGCCGCCAGCCGCAAGGACTTTTCCGGCCCGGCGACGAAGCCCGAGGCCAGCATCGCGAGAATGGCCAGGGCGACGAGACCGTAAGGATCCTGCGCGGCGAGTTTCGGCGCCGGCGCCGGCGGCCGCAGTTTTTCCAGACCTTTTTGCGCGCGAAGGCGATGCGCCCGCCAGAGCGCCCCGGTCTGTTCGCGCTCAGGATTGGCCAGGGCGTCGGCGAGAGTCGCGGCGGGGCCGCCCTCATGGCCTGAATCGAGGCATTGCCGCGCCTGCGCGGCGGATACCGGACGAAAGCGCAGCAGCAGGCGCGCGGCGGCGACCAAGCCCAGCGCGAACGCCGCCGCCCCGCCAAGGCGGACAGGCGCGGGCGCGGCGAGGAACAGACCCGACCAGGCGAAGGCGACAAAACCCATGGCGACCGCGACGGCGGGCGCGGCCAGGACGATCAGCCGCTCAAGCACAAGCGCGGCCTGGGTGGCGAGGGTCAGCCAACCCAGCCTGCGCCGCGCCTTTAGCTCCTCCCCGCCGCCTGTCTCCACCATCTCACAGCGCCTTTATCGCGAAACAGGATTTCGCGCCGGAAAAGGCGCCTATGTCAACCAGTTGGGGACGCGATCGAGGCCGATCAATTCTTCATAGCTCGTGCGCGGGCGAACCACCGCATGCCTGTCGCCGTCCACGAGAACTTCGGGAACCAGCAGCCGGCTGTTATAGGTGCCGGCCTGCACCGCGCCATAGGCGCCCGAGGACATGATCGCCAGGAGGTCGCCGGATTTCAGCTCCGGCAGAATGCGGTCGCGGGCGAGAAAATCGCCGGTCTCGCAGACCGGACCGACCAGATCGGCCTTGATTTCGGCGGCGCCGGGCGCTGGCGGAACCACAGGGAAAATATCGTGATGCGCCTCGTAAAGCGTCGGGCGCGCCAAATCGTTCATCGCCGCGTCGACAATGACGAAATTTTTCCCCGCGCCGCGCTTCACATAAATCACTTTTGTCACGAGAATCCCGGCGTTGCCGACGATCAGCCGGCCCGGCTCGAACACCGTCTTGACGCCCAGCGGCTTGATGTGGCGGCGGACGATCTCTGCGTAAAGCTCCGGATGATAGCTCTCGGGATTTTCCTTTTCCGAATAAGGAATGCCGAGGCCGCCGCCGAGATCGACATGGGCGATCCCATGGCCTTTGGCCCGCAATGTCCTCACGAAATCGGCGAGGATGGCGAAGGCGTTGTCGAAGGGCGCGAGATCGGTGATCTGCGAGCCGATATGCATGTCGACGCCGGCGATTTCGAGTCCGGGAAGTTTCGCCGCCCAATCGTAGACGCCGGCCGCGACCGACAGGGGAATGCCGAATTTATTTTCCGACTTGCCCGTGGAAATCTTGGCATGGGTCTTGGCGTCCACGTCGGGATTGACGCGGATCGAGATTTTGGCGGTCTGGCCGCGCGACGCCGCGACCTGGGAAATCCGCTCCAGCTCCGGCTCGGATTCGACATTGAAGCAGAAAATGCCGAGATCGAGCGCCAGCGCGATCTCGGCCTCGGTCTTGCCAACACCGGAAAAAGTGATTTTTTCACCGGAAACGCCGGCGGCCTGGGCGCGGCGCAATTCGCCTTCCGAGACCACGTCCATGCCGGCGCCCATATTGGCCAGCAGCTTCAGCACCGCCTGGTTGGAATTGGCCTTCATCGCATAGCAGACCAGGGCGTCGAGATCGGCCACGGCTTGCGAAAAGACGGTGAAATGGCGGCGGATGGTGGCGGCGCTGTAGCAATAGAAGGGCGTCGCCACCTCTTGCGCCAGCGCCGGCAGAGCCTTGCCTTCGGCGTGCAACACGCCGTCCTTGTAATCGAAATGGCGCATGATCGTTCCTAAAGGAGGAAGTCGAAGGGCGTCGGCTCTTTGCTCGCGCCGGCTTTCAGCGCCGGGGGCGCGATTCCATGCGGCAGTTTCTGCGGCGAATTGTTCGGCAGCGCGGCGGTGGAGGGCGCTTCGGGATAGCCCTTGCGGCCACAGCCTTCGAGCGCCAGAGTTCCCGTCAGAATTGCGCCGGCGAGCGCGGCGCGGAAGAGGAGATTGCGAGCCAAGGATCGAAAACCTTCAATTTGGATGCGCGGACTATAGCCGAAAGCGCCGCGAAAGGCGCCGCTTCCGGCAAAATTATTTCTGCGCGCCGGCAAGCCGGGCTTTCCAGCCGCGCGCCTGTTCGAGCACATTGTTCGGCGCCGTGCCGCCATAGGACAGCCGGCTGCGCACCGATTTCTCCACGCCGAGCACGTCGAACACCTGCGCGGTGATGGCGGGATCGACGCTTTGCAACTCCGCGAGCGTCAATTGCTCCAGCTCCTTGCCGGCTTCGGCGGCCAGGCCGACGATGCGCCCGGTGACGTGATGCGCCTGGCGGAAGGGCATGTTGAGCGCCCGCACCAGCCAGTCGGCGAGATCGGTGGCGGTCGAATAGCCCGAGCCCGCCGCCGCCTTCATTTTTTCCAGCCTGGGCGTCATGTCCTTGACCATGCCGGTCATGGCGGCGAGGCACAACGACAGGCTTTGCAGCGAGTCGAAACAGCCTTCCTTGTCTTCCTGCATATCCTTGGAATAGGCCAGCGGCAGGCCCTTCATCACGATCAGCAGCCCGGCGAGATCGCCGATCACCCGGCCCGATTTGCCGCGCACCAGTTCGGCGGCGTCGGGATTGCGCTTCTGCGGCATGATCGACGAACCCGTCGTGAATTTGTCGGACAAAGCGATGAAGCCGAATTGCGGCGTCGTCCACAGCACGATTTCCTCGGCGAAGCGCGACAGATGGGTCGCGGCTATGGCGGCGGCGGCCAGCGTCTCCAGCACGAAATCGCGATCCGAGACGCTGTCGAGCGAATTGGCGGTGGGCCGGTCGAAGCCAAGCGCCTGGGCCGTGGCGAATCGGTCGATGGGGAAGCTGGTGCCGGCCAGCGCCGCCGCGCCCAAGGGGCATTCATTGAGCCGGGCGCGGGCGTCGCGGAGCCGGCCCCGGTCACGGGCGATCATTTCGACATAGGCGAGCAGATGGTGGCCGAAGGTCACCGGCTGCGCCGATTGCAAATGGGTGAAGCCAGGCATGACCGCTTCGGCGAAGGTCTCGGCCTTGTCCACCAGAGCCTGTTGCAGATCGGCGAACTGGCCGTCCAGCTCGTCGATGGTGTCGCGCACCCAGAGCTTGAAATCGACGGCGACCTGATCGTTGCGCGAGCGCGCCGTGTGCAGACGCCCGGCCACGGGACCGATTTTTTCCGCCAGCCGCGATTCCACGTTCATGTGGATGTCTTCCAGCGCCCGCGAGAAGGCGAAATTTCCCGTCTCGATTTCGGCGCCGACCTCGTCTAGACCTTTTGTGATTGTCTCGGCGTCGGCGGCGGCGACAATGCCCTGTTTGGCCAGCATGGCGACATGGGCCTTGGAGCCGGCAATGTCCTGCTTCGCCAGGCGATAGTCGAAACCGATGGAAGCGTTGATCTCTTCCATGATGGCGTCGGGGCCGCTGGCGAACCGGCCGCCCCACATTTGATTGCTCATGTAAACCGCTCCAACTGATCGCCGATCGAAGCCGAGGCCGAAATGACCGAACCGCAGGAAACGCCGCAAAACGAGCCGCCGCATGCCGATCCCGCGCACATGCGCGCCGTGGCCCGGCGGCTGATCCTGCCGCATATATTCCTGGTCGCCGCGCTGCTGGCGGCCTCCACATGGTTCGTCCTATACGGGATGAAGGGGGCCGGGGGCAAGGAAGCCGCCGCCGCGCAATGCGAGGCCTCCAAATCCATGGCCGCGCGGGTCGCGCCGCTGGCCAGGGGCGAATTCGCCGCCTTGGCCGTCCATGCGGAGCCAAAGCCCTTTCCGGACTTGAGCTTTTCCGGGCCGCAGGGAGCGGCGAGCCTGGCGGCGTTCAAGGGAAAACCGGTTTTGCTCAACGCTTGGGCGACCTGGTGCGTCCCGTGCCGCGAGGAAATGCCGGCGCTCGACCGCTTGCAGGGGACGGAAGCCGACAGGCTGACCGTGGTCGCGATCAATGTCGATACGGCGAAAAAGGAGCGCGCGCGCGGCTTTTTCGCCGAAATCGGCGTGAAAAACCTCGGTTTTTACGAGGATAGCGAGGGCAAGACTTTTGAGGCGCTGCGCAAGAGCGGCAAGGTTTTGGGCCTGCCCGCCAGTTTCCTGATCGGGCCTGACGGCTGCGAGATCGCCGCTTTGGCCGGACCGGCGAAATGGGACGGCGCCGAGGCTCTAGAACTCGTCAAGGCCTTGACGCCGTAACCCTCACGCCTGCGCGGCGTCCTTCACCTTCACGCCGGCCGCCTTGAAGGCGCCGACCAGTTCGCCCGACTGAAACATTTCGCGGACGATGTCGCAGCCGCCGACGAATTCGCCCTTGATATAGAGCTGCGGAATGGTCGGCCAGTTGGAGAACTGCTTGATTCCCTCGCGGACGCCGGGGTCGGCGAGGACATTCACGTCCTTGTAGGGCACTTCCAAATGGCCGAGGATTTTGGCGACCTGGCCGGAAAAGCCGCATTGCGGAAAACTGGGCGTGCCCTTCATGAACAGCACGACGTCGTTGGATTCGACTTCCTGCTTGATCTGCTCCAGGGCCTGTTGAATGGGATCGGACATGTTGGTTTCCTTTCAACGGAGGTCAAGGCTCCGTTGAAAGCAAACGTAAGACCGACGGCCCGACGATTCAAGCCGTTTCGGGCGGCGCGGTTTCCAGCGCCAGCGCGTGCAGCACGCCGCCGACATTGCCCTTGAGCGCCGAATAGACCAGCTGATGCTGTTTGACGCGGCTCAGGCCCCGGAAAGCTTCCGAAATCACCTGGGCGCGCCAATGGTCGCCGTCGCCGGCCAGATCGGTCATGATGATCTCCGCGTCGGGCAGGGCTTCCTTGATCATCGCTTCGATTTCGCTGGCTTGCATCGGCATTTTGGCGGTCCTTGTTCAGGCGGTTTTGCCACCAGCCATATAGGCCGGCATCCAATTTTCATGGGCCTCAAGCAAATCCCGCACCAAAAGCGGGTCGGCGGCGCCGAGTTTCAGGCTCTCGCCGCCGGTCTCGCCGACGATCGCGGCGGGGACGCCCGCCGCCTTGGCCGAGGCGATCACAGCATCCGCCGTCGCGGCGGGAATCGCAAGCAGATAGCGCCCCTGATCCTCGCCAAACCAGTTCGCCGGCGAATCGCCGCCCGGCGCCGAGGCGACAGCGCCGATCTTGCCGGCCATGGCCATTTCCGCCAGGGCGGCGGCAAGACCGCCATCGGAGAGATCGTGGGCCGCCGAAACTTTTCCATCGGCGATCAGCGCGCGGACGAAATCGCCATTGGCCTTTTCGCGCGCCAGATCGACCGGCGGCGGCGCCCCTTCCTCGCGACCCAGAATCTCGCGCAGGTAAAGCGACTGGCCGAGCCAGCCCTCGCCGTCGCCGATCAGCACGATTTTTTCGCCCGACGCCCGGAAGCCGACGCCCACCGCCTTGGTCACGTCGGGCACAAGGCCGACGCCGCCAATCGCCGGGGTCGGCAGAATGCCCTTGCCCTGGGTCTCGTTATAGAGCGAGACATTGCCCGAGACGATGGGGAAGTCGAGCGCCCGGCAGGCCTCGCCAATGCCTTGCAGGCAGCCGACGAACTGGCCCATGATCTCCGGTTTTTCCGGATTGCCGAAGTTGAGATTATCGGTCAGCGCCAGCGGCTTGCCGCCAACGGCGGTGATGTTGCGCCAGGCTTCCGCCACCGCCTGCTTGCCGCCATCGACAGGGTCGGCGTAGCAATAGCGGGCGGTGACGTCCGTGGTCAGCGCCAGGCCCTTGGGTCCGTCGTCGATGCGCACCACCGCCGCGTCGCCGCCGGGGCCGACAATGGTGTTGCCGAGAATCAAATGGTCATATTGCTCCCAGACCCAGCGCTTTGACGCCATATCCGGGCAGGAGACGATTTTTTTCAGCGCCTCGCCTAGCGACAGCGGCGCCGGCAGGCTGGCCGAATCCAGTTTGGCCGGCTTGGGCGTGGGAACATGGGGCCGGTCGTAGAGCGGCGCCTGGTCGCCCAGCTCCTTGATCGGCAGATCGACCTTGATCTCGCCGCCATGCTTGATGACAAAGCGCAATGTGTCCGTGGTCTTGCCGATCACGGCGAAATCCAGGCCCCATTTGCGGAAAATCGCCTCGGCCTCTTCTTCCTTGTCCGGATCGAGCACCATGAGCATGCGCTCCTGGCTTTCCGACAGCATCATTTCGTAAGCCGACATGCCGCGCTCGCGGCAGGGCACCTTGTCGAGGTCGAGTTCGACGCCGAGATTGCCCTTCGCGCCCATTTCCACCGCCGAGGACGTGAGGCCGGCGGCGCCCATGTCCTGAATGGCGACCACGCATCCCTTCTTCATGATTTCCAGACAGGCTTCGAGCAGCAGCTTTTCCGAGAAGGGGTCGCCGACCTGGACGGTGGGGCGCTTCTCGTCGCTGTCGGCGTCGAATTCGGCCGAGGCCATGGTGGCGCCGTGAATGCCGTCGCGACCGGTCTTGGAGCCGAGATAGACGATGGGACGGCCGACTCCGGTCGCGGCGGCATAGAAAATCTCGTCGGTTTTCACCAAACCGACCGCCATCGCGTTGACCAGGATATTGCCGTCATAGGAAGAATGGAAGGCGGTGGAGCCGCCCACCGTCGGCACGCCAAAGCTGTTGCCATAACCGCCAATGCCGGCGACCACGCCCGAGACCAGATGGCGGGTGCGCGGATGCTCGACCGAGCCGAATCGCAACAGGTTGAGGCAGGCGATAGGGCGGGCGCCCATGGTGAAGACGTCGCGCAAAATGCCGCCGACCCCGGTGGTCGCACCCTGATAGGGCTCGATATAGGAGGGGTGGTTGTGGCTCTCCATCTTGAAAGCGACGGCCTGGCCGTCGCCAATATCTATGATTCCCGCGTTCTCGCCGGGGCCCTGAATCACCCAGGGCGCGGAAACGGGGAGTTTTTTCAGATGCAGGCGCGAGCTTTTATAGGAGCAGTGCTCGTTCCACATGGCCGAGAAAATGCCGAGTTCGGTGAATGTCGGCGCGCGGCCGATCAGCGTGAGAATGCGCTGATATTCGTCGGGCTTGAGGCCGTGCTGGGCGACGAGTTCAGGGGTGATCGCCGGTTCTTTGGCTGAGGATTGAACGGTCAAGGAATCGGCCTTCGGGTTGGCGCGCGTCAGGCGCGGAAAGCGGCGGAGAAAAGCTTGCGCCTTCGATTAAATCGTCGCGCGGGGATTGGCAAGAATGGGGCTTTTCGCCAGTAGCCGGCTCGACGTCTTGCGTTGAGAGCATAGCTATAATGCAACAAAGGCATGACTGGTTGATGTTTGGCAAGGACTCGCTTGCCTGTCCCAGGTTTGCGGCGAAGAAGTTGTGGCATTTTCGCCACAAGACCCGGCAGATCGGCTGGGCCGTCGATAATCGTTGATTTGGATCAAATGGGTTTATGCTACCTGAGTGCAGGGTCGATCCCGAGCTTGGAGCGTCCCCGAGGCGTTTCTCGCCATGAATTATTCGAATCGAACTGGAATATCTCCCATGAAAAAGATCGTCGCCGGCGCGTTTGCCGCCGCTCTCCTCTCCACCGTCGCCGTCCCGGCCTTCGCCGCCGACCTGCCCTCCACCAAGAGCGCCCCGTCGCTGTCGCTCGACACCTCCTTCGACCCCTTCCTGATCCGCCTGCGCGGCCTGGCCGTTCTGCCGAACGCCACCGGCACCTCGATCGGCGGCGTCACAACTCACGGCGCCAAGCTGTCCGACAACGGCATCCCGGAAGTTGACTTCACCTACTTCATCACCAAGCATTGGGCCGTGGAAGCCATCGCCGGCATCAGCCATCATCGCCTGACCGTCGATCCGAGCACCGTTCGCGTCGCCAACACCACCCTGCTGCCGCCGACCGTGACCCTGCAGTACCACTTCGCTCTCGGCCAGTGGGACCCCTATCTCGGTCTCGGCGCCAACTACACCTGGTTCCTGAACACCACTTCCGCCGCCAACGCGATCAACATTCACCCGACCGCTGGCCTCGCCTTCAACTTCGGCGTGGACTACTACCTGACCAAGCACTGGGTGCTGAACGCCGACGCCAAATATCTGGTGCTCAACACCGACGCCAACGCTGGCGCGGTCAACAATGTTCACCTGAACATCAACCCCTGGATCATCGGCGCTGGCGTCGGCTATCGCTTCGGCGGTTCGGAAATGTCTTCGGTCGTCGCCAAGTACTGAGCGACGTCTCACTCTTCGCCTTCGGACGAAACGAAGCCCGGCCTCACGGCCGGGCTTTTGTTTTGGCGTCCCGTCCAAAAAAACCGTCGCGGGCGTCGAAAGCGCGAGGCCAATCGCAAGGGCCTTGCGGCTATTCTGTAAAAACGATGGTCTTGGAGCCGTTGATCACCACGCGGTTCTCGACGTGATAGCGCACGGCGCGGGCGAGCACGCGGCGCTCGATGTCGCGGCCCTTGCGCACGAGATCGTCGGGGCGGTGGTGATGGGAAATGCGCTCGACATCCTGTTCGATGATCGGACCTTCGTCGAGATCGGCGGTGACATAATGCGCGGTGGCGCCAATCACCTTGACGCCGCGCGCATGAGCCTGGTGATAGGGCTTGGCGCCCTTGAAACCGGGCAAGAAACTGTGGTGGATGTTGATGCAGCGCCCGGACAGCTTGGCCGCGAGCCCGTCGGAGAGAATTTGCATATAGCGGGCGAGCACCACCAGCTCCGCGCCGGTTTTCTGCACCAGCGCCCAGATTTCCGCCTCCTGCTCCATCTTGGTCTCGCGGGTCACCGGCAGATAGTAGAAAGGCGCGCCGGCGAAATCGAGATGACGATAGGTCTCGCGCGGATAATTGGCGACAATGGCGACGATTTCGACCGGCAATTCGCCGATGCGCCAGCGATAGAGCAGATCGGCCAGGCAATGGTCGAATTTCGACACGAGAATCATCACCTTGGGCGGCGCCGACTGGGGGCGAACCGCCCAGGTCATGCCGAATTCCTCGGCGAGAGGGGCGAAGCTCGCCTTCCACTGGTCGATGTCGGCGTCCGCGCGCACGGGATTGAACTCGACACGCATGAAGAACTGATCCGTGTCCTCTTCGTCGAACTGGCGAGAGTCGGCGATGTTGAAGCCGGATTCGAAAATATGGCCGGCCACCCGGGCGATAATGCCGGGACGATTGGGACAGCTCAGCAGCAGGCGGTAGATTTCGCCCTTGGGCGCGGCGGGTTTTTGCGCGGATTTGGATTTGGCGGCCATGACAAGCTTTGCGCGAGAGAGGGTCTGGCGACCTCTATCGCCGAAAGGTTGAAAAGTCGAGAAAGTCAGGCGCGGGCGCTCTTGATTCGGGCGAGCGCGTAAGCCGGCAGGAAAATCGGCGCCGCCGCGCCGCCGCCCCCGCCGCTCCCCTCTTCGGTCGGCAGCAGCATGATGGCGGTGGCCGCGACTACGCCGCCAAAGGTCATGCCGAAACCGCCAAACAGCAGCGCCAGGAATTGAAGCTCGAAATCCGATCTGAACATCATCTCGCGGATATGGCTGACATTGGAGACCAGCACGGCGGAAGCGCAGAGAAAGCCAACCGCCCAGCCGAAGGCCCAGTTGACGATCATCATGCGAACCAGACGATTCGCCTTTTTCTTGCGACAATCCTGCATGGCCACGCCCCAGCAAATGTTCGATGCCAGATAAATCTTAACGCAATTCGCGCGCGGAGTCAGCCGCCATTGCGCTCAGGCCTGGGCCAGCCGGACGATTTGCGCCCGATCCCCCAGCGCATGCCTCGCCAAATCGACAATATGTTCGTGATGGGTGAACAGGATCGGCTGCAACAGCGGGTTCAAATTCGCCAGGGTTTCGAGGCCGGCGGCGGCGCGCGCCTCGTCGAAACTGGCGAACAGATCGTCGCCGATGAAGGGCGGCGCCTCGGATTTTTTGGCGTAATCCTCGAGAAAACCGAGGCGCAAGGCGAGATAGAGCTGGTCGCGGGCGCCCTCGCTGAGCGCATCGAGCGCCAAGGCCGCGCCATCGGCGCGGCGGGCCTGGAGATGCAGCTTGTCGTCCTCGCCGAAGTCCTGGCGCAAGGCCAGGTAACGGCCGCCGGTGAGCGCCGCGTAAATCTCTCCGGCGCGGGCGAGCAATGGATCCTGGCGGGTCTGGCGATGTTTTTCCAGCCCGGCGCCGACCATCAGCGCCGCCAGTTTCAGCACCGCCCAGCGCCGCGCCTGCGCCGATATTTCGGCCTTGGCCGATTCGCGCGCCAGAATCGCCTGTTCCGCGCCAAAACCCTCGTTGAGCCGCGCCAATTGCCTTTCAGCCTCGCGCCGCGCCGCGAAAACCTCCTGACCCTGCTGCCGGCGCGCCTCGGCCTGGCGCGAAATTTCGCTCAGCCGCAACCGCGCCGCCTCGGCGTCGAAATTTCGCGCCTGTTCCGCCAGCGCGGCCTCTTCCATTCCCTCGGCCACCAGCGCCAGGCGTCCCGTCTCGGTCTCGATGGCGAGGCTTTCGGCGCGCCGCTGGCGCAGACGCTCGGCCAGGGCCTCGGCCTCGCCGGAAAAACCCGCCGCCGCGCAAAAGACTGTCAGATCGGCCTCAGCCTCGGTCGCCTTGCGCGCGCCCAGCGCCGCCGCGCCTTCGGCTTTCTCAAGAAATTTTTCGGCATTGGCCCGTGTGGTCGCTTTTCCGCGCTCGGCGGCGAGGCGCTTTTGCAGCGCCTTGGTCGCGTCGAGCGCCGGACGCGCCGGCAGGTCGCGGGCGACAGCCGCCAGCAGCGCGTCCAGCCTCTGCTCGAAACCGGCGAGATCGTCGCGCATGGCGGCGACGCGATGCGCTTCGCCTTTTTCCCGCTCCCATTCCGCCGGCAGATCGCGCCAAAGATTCGTGCGCGCCTGGGCCTCGTCGAAACTGGCGTCGGCGTCGAGGCCCAGCGCGCCCACGGCGGCCAGATAATCGGCGCGCCAGGCCATTTCCTTCCCGTTCAATTCGGCAAGCCGGCGCCGGGCCTCCTCGATGCGCGCCGGCGCGGCGGCGATTTGCGCCGAAATCTCGCGCGACTCATTTTCAGCGCGGGCGAGCTCCGCGATCCCCGTGGCGATGCGCCGCGCCAGTTTCGCGGCGTCGAGCGGCAGCGGCGGCAGACCGGCCTCAGCGGCGAGCCGCTCCAGCCCCGGCAGAACCTGCCGGGCCTGTTCCTCCAGCGCCGCCAACCGCGCCTGTTTCGGCTTGAGCGCCTCGCGCGCGGCCAAAAGTCCCTCCGCCGCCTCGCGCCAGCGCGCCATCGCCGCCGGCGCGGCCGGCGTCACGCCGCAGGCGCGCCAGCTTTCAATCCAGGCTTTTTGGGCGGTTTCACGGTCTTCGGCCAATGCCCGCGCCTGACGCGCGGCTTGCGCGATCCGTTGCTCGGCGGCGCGCAGATTTTCACGCTCGCCCTCGGCCTCGATGACGCGCTGGGCGTCGGCCAGCAGAAGATCGGCGAGACCGTCCGCCTGTTGCTGCGCCGAAAGAAAGCGTGCGCCGGCCTCGCCCCATTGGTCGGTATTTTCGCGCGCAAAAGCCAGCCCGCTCCAGGCGGCGTCGCGCTTTTCGCGGGCGGCGCGCAAATCCTCGCGGCTGGGCACGGCGCCCCGGCTCTCCAGGGCGCGCAAACGCGTCTCGGCCTCGGACTTGCGCGACAGCGCTTCCGCCTGCGCGCGCTGGAGATCCTTGTCGCGCGCGGCAAAACCGTCGAAAATCCGCGCCGCCTGTTCGATGACCCCGGCGTCGGGCATGGGCGCGCGCGCCAGAGCGTCCAGATCGGCCAGCGCCGGCGTCAAGCGAGCGCGGCGCTCGTCGATGCGCCGCGTCTCCTCGGCGCAATCCAGCGCCAGTTCGGCGCGGCTGTCCTCAAGCTTTTCCACGGGGCCGAAAGCGGCCAGTTTTTCCGCCAGATTTTTGCTGTCCGGGACATCGCCGCCCATTTTCGCACGCAGGGCGTCGAGATTTTTTTCCTCGCGCTCCAGGGCGGCCAGGGGCTCGATCTTTTGCGCCAGCAGCTCCCGCCCGCGCGCGATGAGTCTTTCGGCGCGAGGCAGAATCGCCGGATCGGGCGACGCGGCGCGCAAGGCTTCTGCGTCGGCCAGGCCGCAGGTCAGCGCCCGCAGCCGCAATTTTTCGCGCGCCTCGTTCAGCGCCTTTTCGCGGCGAGGCAGGTCGTCGAGCGTCTTTTCCATGGCGCCGGCGGCGCGGTTTAAAGCCTCGATATCCTCGCCACGCGCCAGAAGCGCGGCGTCGAACCCGGCCTTTTCGACCTCCTCGCGCGCCTCGTCGCGGCTTTGCGCCGCGCGCGCCGCCGCTTCCCGCGCCGCATCGCGCGCGGCCAGAAGATTTTCGAGCTTCAGCGCCCAGTCCGGCGAAAAGCCGGCAAGATCGTCGAAGCCGCGAAAATCTTCGCGCAGCCGCGCCAGATTTTTCAGGATCGGCGCGGCTTTGAGCAGCCTTTGCAGATGCAATTGCTCGGCGTCGGCGGCGCGCTCCTCGGCTTCCAGCGCCGCCAGCCTTTCCCCGGCCTCGTCGATTTCCCGGCGCAGGGTTTTCAGCGCGCCTTCCGAAAGCGTCGCCTCGCGCTCCGCCTTGCGCGCCTCGTCGAAACGGCCCAGTGCTTGATAAAAACTGCGATGCGCCGCCTTGCGCTCGTCGAAAATCTTTTCCGCCTCGTCGTCCAAGCCGCGCCGCAGATCGAGCAGGCCGCGCAGGCCCGAGGCGGCGGCGAACAGGCTGGCGCCAAGCTCGCCCTCGGCCTCCAGCATGTCCTCACCGCCCTGACGCAGCTTTTTCGCGTCCAGGCCGAAGGCGCGTTCGAAAATCTCGCGGCTGGCGGCGCCGAGAAAAGGCGACAGGCAATCCTCAGGCAGGACCGCGCCGCCCGCGTCGAGCAGCGTGGCCTTGATCCCGCGCCGGCGAAAAAATTGCAGCACCTGGCCGTTCCGGGCCTCGACGGTGGCGCCCAGCCGCATTTCGGCGGGCCGCAAAAAATTCTTCTCGGCGCGGGGCGGCACGCCATAGAGCAGGTCGCCAATCGCCGCGAGCGCGCTGGTCTTGCCGGCCTCATTGGCGCCGTGGACAATGTGCAGCCGCGCCGCCGGATCGAAATTCAGTTTTTGCCCGGTAAAGGGGCCGTAGGCCTCAAGATTGAGTTCGACCAGCCTCATGCGTCAAAAGTCTCCGCGCGGGCCAGGGCGAGATCGCGCGCTTCGGCGAGAATTTTTTGCAGATCGGCGCTCAAAAGCTCGACGCCGGCCGGCATTTTGCCCTCGATGGCGGAGAGAACGGCGGCGGCTGTCTCGGAAAAACCGCCCTCAGCCATGACTTCGTCCAGCAAGGCGGAAAAATCCAGCTCACTGTCGCGGCGCGCCGGCGCTGTCGGACCGCTGGTTTCCAGCAGCACCCGCTCCAGCGCGATATTTTCGCCGGCATGGCCCAGCGCCGCCTCGATCTGGTCGCGCCAGTCCGAGGGATCGGCGGCCAGCCGGTAATGCAGGGGGCTCGCGCCCCTGAACCGCAGACGCAGCGCCAGCAGCCGCCCGCCGGCGCCTTGGCTGGCCGCCGCCGCCTGTTTTTCGACCTCGCGCAGCAGATCGCGCGCCGTCTCATGCGGCGCGGCGTCGATGGAAAGATCGGCGAAACGAACGCGGTCGACGATCAGCCGCCGCAAACGCGTCACGACGCCGTCCTCGACATCGACGAGAACTGCGCCCTTCTCGCCGCATTCCCGGATCGACCGGGCCTGCAGATTGCCGGGATAGACAATATAGGGGGCGCGGCTGACCAATTCATGGGCATGGACATGGCCCAGCGCCCAATAATCGTAATTTTTGGCGCGCAGATCGTCCGGTGAGCAAGGCGCGTAAGCCGCATGGCCGGGGCGTCCGTCCAGCGATGTATGCAGCGCGCCAATATTGAACCAGCCGGCTTTGGGCGCAGGATAGCCTTGCGCGAAATTCTCGCTTTCGGCGCGGTCGGAAAAGCTGCGGCCATGCAAGGCGACGCGCAGTTCCGGAATCTCGAAAGTCCTGGCGCGCGACGCCGGGAATTGCTCGGTCCGTTCCGGCAGGGCCAGGCTCTTGGTCACCACGCTTTCGGCGTCGTGATTGCCCCTGAGCAGATAAAGGCGCACGCCGGCGCGGCTCAGGCGGGCGATCTGCTTGTTGAAGAACAGGGCGATGGAGGCGTCGCGCCAGTCGCCGTCGAAAATATCGCCAGCAAAGACCGCGAAGGCGATTTTCTCCTCCAAGGCGCGGTCGATCAGCGCCTCGAAAGCCTCGCGGCTGGCGGCGCCGAGTTTTTGCGCCAGATCGGGGTCGCGCAGGCTCATGCCCTGGAGCGGACTGCCCAGATGCAGGTCGGCGGCGTGGAGAAAGGTGAAACGCATGGGCTCCGCAATCAATTCGCCGATCAGTTTAGGCGCGCTTGCCCGGCGAAAGAAGCGCCGCTTGTGTCGCGGCGCGAAACTTGCTCTTTTGCTTTCCTATTGAGGGGGACCGATGAAAGTCGCGCTGATCCAGATGAATTCCATCGCCGACAAGCCGGCCAATCTGGCGCAGGCGCGCACGCTGATCGAGCGCGCCGTCGCGCAGGAACAGCCCGACTGGATCGGCCTGCCCGAAGTCTTCGACTTTCTCGGGGGAACCCGCGAGGATAAATTCGCCGCCGCCGAGCTTTTGCGCCAAGGTCCCGCCTATAAGACCTGCGCCGAACTGGCCGCGAAACACGGCGTCATCCTCCACGCCGGCTCCTTCCTGGAAAAAAATCCGGACGGGAAAACCCTGTCCAACACCACGGTGGTCTTCGACCGCCAGGGCCGGGAAATCGCGCTTTATCGCAAGATTCACATGTTCGACGTGGTGACGCCCGACGGCGCCGCCTATCGGGAAAGCGCCGTGTTTGCGCCGGGAACGGAGCTGGCGACCTATCGGGCCGAGGGTTTCACCTTCGGCTGCGCCATTTGCTACGATCTGCGCTTCCCCGCCCTGTTTCAGGCCCTTGCCGCGAAGGGCGTCGATGTTTTCGTTCTGCCCGCCGCCTTCACCCTGCTCACCGGCAAGGACCATTGGGAGGTGCTGTGCCGCGCCCGCGCCGTGGAGACCCAGAGCTATTTTCTGGCGCCCGCGCAGGTCGGCGCCCATAAGATCAAGGATGAGACCCGCAACTGCTACGGCCATTCGCTGGTCTGCGATCCCTGGGGCCATGTGATCGCCAGGGCCTCCGACGCGCCCGGCTTTGTCACGGCGCGGCTCGACGCCGGCCTCGTGCAAAAGACTCGCGCGGCCAATCCGGTGGCGGCGCAGCGGCGGGCGTTTTCATGAGCGATCTCCTGCCGAACCTGACGCCAGAGCAGATTTCGGCGATCGGCTTGAGCCTGCGCGTCGGCTTAACCGCCACGCTCTGCGCCCTGCCCTTCGCCATAGCCGTCGCCTGGATTCTGGCGCGCGGCAATTTTCCCGGCAAGACCCTGCTCGACGCCCTGGTCTATCTGCCGCTGGTGCTGCCCCCTGTCGTCACCGGCCTGATCCTGCTGCTGCTGTTTGGCCGGCGCGGCCCGCTGGGCGGTTTTCTCGCCGATCATTTCGGCATTGTCTTCGCCTTCCGCTGGACCGGCGCCGCCCTGGCGGCGGGGGTGATGGGCTTTCCGCTGATGGTCAGGGCCATCCGCCTCTCCATCGAGGCCGTCGATCCCCGGCTCGAACAGGCGGCGGCGACGCTGGGCGCCCCGCCCCTGGCGGTGTTTTTCCTCGTCACCCTGCCACTGGCGGCGCCTGGGCTGCTGGCCGGGGCGGTGCTCGGCTTCGCCAAGGCGCTCGGCGAATTCGGCGCCACCATCACCTTCGTCTCCAATATTCCCGGGGAAACCCGCACCATTCCCGCCGAAATCTATCTGCTCACCCAGACGCCCGGGGGGGATTACGACGCCATGGTCATGTCGGCGATTTCGGCGGCGTTGGCGGTGGGCGCGCTGGTCGTTTCGGAATTTCTGGCGCGGCGCATGGGGCCGGCCTTGCGGAACCTGTCGTCATGATCGCGGTCGACGTCGAATTTTCGCGCGGCGATTTTGCGCTTAAGGCGGCTTTTTCCTGCCAGTCGGAAATCACCGCGCTGTTCGGCCCCTCGGGCTCGGGCAAATCGACCCTGATCGAATTGATCTCGGGTCTGGCGCGGCCCGATCGCGGCCGGATCGAAGTGGCCGGGCGGGCGCTGGTCGATACGGATAAAGGAATTTTCGTTCCGGCGCGCAAGCGCGGCCTCGGCCTGGTGTTCCAGGACGCCCTGCTGTTTCCCCATCTCAATGTCGCGCAAAATCTGCGCTTCGCCTCTTTTTTCGCCCCGCGCGGCGCCCGCCCCATGCCTTTCGCGCGGGTGGTCGATACGCTGGGGATTGGTCATTTGATGAAGCGCCGGCCGCAGGAGCTTTCCGGCGGCGAGCGCCAGCGCGTCGGCGTCGCCCGCGCTTTGATGGCCTCGCCACGCCTGTTGCTGATGGATGAGCCTTTCGCGTCCCTCGACGTCGGCAGGCGCACCAAGGCCATGGGCCTGGTCGAACTGGCGCGCGACGAATTCGCCACGCCCGTCGTGCTGGTCTCGCATCAGATCGAGGAGGTCATGCGCCTCGCCGGACAGGTGGTGATGATCGAGCGCGGGCGGGTGAAGGAAATCGGCCCGCCCGAGGAAATCTTCGCTTCGGCCCGCGAAGACACGCCTTCGGACCGTTTCGGCGTCGGCGCCGCGCTGACGGGCGATTTTCGCGACTATGACGCCAGCTATGGCCTGACCCGCCTGCATCATCCCGCTGGCGACATTTTCATTCCCGATGAGCTTCCGCAGACCGAAAAAACCCGTGTCTTCATCAAAGCCGTGGATGTGGCGCTCGCCCACAAGCCGCCGCCGGAAACCTCGATCCGCACCATTTTGCGCGGCAAGGTGACGAAAATTGCGGCGAGCAAGGGGCCGCTCGCCCTGGCCAGCCTGGCGCTGGAGGGGGGCGAGACTCTCTATGCCTCGCTGACCCGCATGGCCGTGGACGAACTGGCTCTTTCGCCCGGCGCGGAGGTTTTCGCCCTGGTCAAGGCCGTGGCGCTGGACGAGCGCCAAATTGAGGCCGACGAGGTTTACAGCGGCGCGGCGCGGGCCTAAACCCCCGGCCATGAACACATATGCCGGAACCCGCGCCGCCGCCGACGCGCTGATCGCGCGGATCGGCGCCAAGCCTTTGCTCATGGGCATTTTGAACGTCACGCCGGATTCTTTTTCCGACGGCGGCCGTTTCCTCGACGGCGCGGCGGCGCTGGCCCAGGCGCGCGCCCTCGCCGAAGCCGGCGCCGACATGATCGACATGGGCGCGGAATCGACCCGCCCCGGCCATACGCCGGTCACCTTGGACGAGGAATGGGCGCGGCTGGAAAAGCCGCTGACCGCGACGCTGGCGGCGCTGCGAATTCCAGTTTCGGTGGACACCACCAAGGCCGAGATCGCCCGCCGCGCCGTGGCGCTGGGCGCGGCGGCGCTGAACGACGTCTCGGGACTGCATGGCGACCCCGCCTATGCCGAAATCGCGGCGCAAAGCGGCGCGGCGCTGGTGATCATGCATTTTTGCGCCGAGGCCGATCCGGCGCGCGACATTGTCGCGGACATGAACGCATTTTTTAGCCGCGCCCTGGCGCGCGCCGAAAAAGCCGGCGTGGCCAGGGAAAAGATCATCCTCGATCCCGGCGTCGGCTTCGGCAAGACCCTTGAACAGAATCTGATCGCCGCCGCCAGCGCCGGCGTGCTGAAAAAAAGCTTCGGCCTGCCGGTTCTGGTCGGCCTTTCGCGCAAAAGTTTTATCGGCGCGCTCACCGGCGCGGCCCCGGATCGGCGGCTGGCGGGAACGCTCGCCGCCGATCTGGCGGCGCTGCGCGCCGGCGCCGATATTTTCCGCGTCCATGATGTCGCCGAACATGCGCAAGCTTTCAAGATCTGGGACGCCCTTGGCCGCGCTTGAGCGAAAATATCTGGTGGGCCTGGCGCTGGGCGCCAATCTCGGCGACGCCCCCGCCAGCCTGCGCCGCGCGGTGGCGCTTTTGCGCGGGGCCGGGCTGGATTTTGTCGCGCTGTCCTCGCTTTACGCGACCAAGCCCTGGGGCGTTCTGGACCAGCCGGATTTCGTCAACGCCTGCGCCCTGGCGCGCACCGATCTGGCGCCGCCCGAACTGCTCGACCTCACCCAGGCGACCGAGCGCGACATGGGGCGCAAGCCGGGAAAACGCTGGGGTCCCCGCCTCATCGACATAGACATTCTGTTTTATCGGGATCTCGCCTGGCAGGATGAGCGCCTGACCCTGCCCCATCCGGAAATGGCGCGGCGCGCCTTCGTGATACAGCCTCTGGCTGAAATCGCGCCGGACATGCTCGTAAATGGACAGCCAATTTACCTGCTTTCCCAAAAGTTTGGTTCCGATAACGTAAAGAAGCTGACGGCTTTTTAACCGTAATTTCAACCTATGGTTGGGTTCACCTTTCGTACTTGCCTATAAAATCATTTGGATACAGTGATTTAATTTCTTTCGACGACACTGGCTTCCCGAACGTAAGGTTGCATTCGGCCAGAACAGCCGGGACAGGCAATGTCGCTTATCGTTATCGTCGATGACCGCAGCATCAACCGGACAATCTACGCCAAACTGGCGCAGTCGATCGGCGCGGAGGTGGAGGCGCGCGCCTTCGCCGATCCCACCGAGGCCTTGAACTGGCTGGCGACCAACCGCGCCGACCTTGTCGTCACCGACCATGACATGCCGCAAATCGACGGCGACGAATTCATCAGCCGCTTTCGCGCTTTGCCCGGCGCGGCCAGCGTGCCGGTGATGATGATCACCGTCAACGACCAGCGCCAGTTGCGGCTGAGAGCGCTGGAAAGCGGCGCCAATGATTTCCTGCCTTCGCCGATCGACCATTGTGAATTCGTCATGCGCGCCCGCAATCTGCTCAAGCTGGCGCAAGCCGCCGAACCCAAAACGCTCGACAGCCCCGCTGCAAGCGAGCCCGCCCCCCTGACCGAAGCGCCGCAGCGGCGCAGCCTGCGCCTTCAGCCGCGCCTCGATCTGGCGACCGGACGGATAGCGGGCGCGCAAGTGCTGCGCGGCGACAGCCCCGCCGAACTCGCCGATCCCGAGGCGCTGCGCGCGGCGCTCGCCTGCGCCAAAGCCTTGCGCGCCCGCCGGCGCGAGCCGATCCGCTTCGCCCTCTCGGTCCATTTCGACGAGGATCGGGGCGCGGCTGCCGCGCTGCATCTCGTCGGACGGCTGGCGGAAGCCGGACTGGCGCCGCAATGGCTCGATCTGCGCTTCGCCGCCAGCGACATCATCGCCGCGCCGCGCCGCGCCGATCTCGAAGCCATGGGCTTCGAGGCTTTGGGCGCGCGCCTCACCCTCGACCTGAGCGAAGACGAGGACTTGAACGACGCGGGCAAGGAAATTCCGGCGGCGCTCCAGAGCTTCGTCGAGAGCTGGCGGCCAAACCTGCTGTTTTCCTGCGCCGGCGAAGAGGCCCTGGCGCTGCGGCGCGCGGAGCGGCTGGCGCGCTGGCGCAATGAGCGGCCCTTGCGGCTGCTGGCGGACGCGGTTGACAGCGTCGCCTTGCTGAGGCCGCTGCGCCGGCTCGGCGTTGCCGAGGCGCAGGGCGGCTGTTTTGGCGCGCCTTTCGCGCCCGGCGAACTGCCGGGCTTGATTCCGGCGCTCGCCGCCGAACCCGCGCGGCGGCGAGCCTGACATGCCCCGCCGCGTCGCCAGCGCGCCACGTCGGTTGTGGTTCGCCTTTCTCCGCGCCCAGAAGGCCGGCGAAAAGGCGGTGATGCGCAACCGCCTGGCCCTGGCCGCGGCGGTCTTTTTCGGCGCGGTCGCGGCGCGCGAAGGCGGGCCGGCGGCGCAGCCCTTCTATCTCACGGGACTACCGATCCTTCTCGCTTTTCTCGCCGGCTCGGCGCTGCTCCAGGCGCATTTTTTCTGGCGGCCGGCGCCCAGCGCCGCGCGGCTGGCCATTGGCTTCGCCCTGGACTCCCTGGCCATTTCGCTCGGCCTGATTCGCGGCGGCGCGGCGGCGGCCTATCTGTTCCCGCTCTATTGGTGGCTGATTCTCGGCGCCGGCCTGCGGCTCGGCGCGAGATTTCTCGCTTTGGCGGTCAGTTGCGCCGCCATGGGCTTCGCCGCCGTGATCGTCTACACGCCCTTCTGGCGCGATCAGGATTTGCTGGCCGCCAGTCTGTTTGTCTCGATTTTCCTGCTGCCGCTCTACGGAGCCGCGCTGCTGCGCCATGTGGCGGCGGCGCGGGCCGAGGCCGAACGCGCCAATCACGCCAAGACCCTGTTCCTCGCCAGCGTCAGCCATGAATTGCGCACGCCGTTGACCGCCATCCTCGGCCTGACCGCGCTGCTCGACAACAGCCGGCTCGACTCCGAGCAGCGCGAGATGACCCGCACGCTGGGCGACGCCGGCAAGAGCCTGCTGTCGCAAATCGACGCGCTGCTCGGCGCGGCGCGCGACGAATGCGGCGACCCCGCGCCCCATGCCGAAAATATCGATCTGTTCGAGCTGCTGTTGTCGCTGCGCGCCATTCTCGCGGTGGAGGCCGAGCGCAAGGGCGTGCGGCTCGGACTGCTGATCGAGGCGGGAACGCCGCGCTGGCTTCGCGGCGATCCCCGCGCCTTGCGCGACATATTCCAGAATGTCGCCGGCAACGCTGTGAAATTCACGGAAACCGGCGCCGTGGCGATCCGCGTCGGCGCCCAAAGGCGGGATGACGCCTTTTTGCTGCGCGCCGAAATTCGCGACAGCGGCATAGGTCTCGATCCTCAGGCGGCGGCGCGGATTTTCGAGCCTTTCCAGCAGGCCGACGCCGGCGTCCAGGCGAAATATGGCGGCGCCGGACTCGGCCTCGCCATCGCCCGCCGGCAATTGATCGCGCTGGGCGGCGCCATCGTCTGCGACAGCCTGCCCGGCCAGGGCGCGCGATTCCGCTTCGAATGGTCGTCTCCAGCCGGCGCCGCGCCTCAGTCGGAGCCGCAAACCGACGTCCCGGGCGACCGCCGCGCGCCGCCGGTCTGCCTCGACGCCTCCGCCCCGGATTTTGACAGCCTCGCCGTCGCCCGCCAAAACGATCTGGCGGCCCTGACCGCGACCGATGACGCGCGCGGCTGGGCGGCGGCCCGCGCTGTCGCCGCCGAACTCGCCGAATTGACGGCGGCCCGGTCGCCGCCGCGCGCGCCGGCGGAGCAAAAACTCAAGATCTTGCTCGCCGAAGACAATGCGGTGAATGGCGTGGTCCTGAAAAAAATCCTCGCCGCCGCCGGCCACGAAATTCATGTGGTCAACGATGGGCTGGCGGCGCTGGCGCGAATGCTGGACGAGCGTTTCGACGTCATTCTGCTCGACTTGAACATGCCGGAACTGGGCGGCGTCGAGGCCGCGCAGATTTACGCGGGCGCCGCGCCGCGCGAGCGGGCCCCGATCCTGGCGCTGACCGCCGACGACAGTCCGGCGCGCCGCGCGCTTTGCGCCGAAGCCGGCATGGACGGCTGCCTGCCCAAGCCCATCGCGCCGGAAGCCCTGCTCGCGGCGCTGCGCCGGGCCACGAGCCGGAAAGCCGAGGGCTTGAGGCCAGAATCGCGCGAAGCGGCGGCTCTCGACGTCAGAACCGTCGCGGCGCTGCGGCGGCTCGGCGGCGACGCCTTTCTGCGGGATTTGGCGATGCTGTTCGCACGCGACGCCGCCGCCCTGGTGAACGATCTCGATCTCAGCCTCGCCCGCGCCGACCACCCCGCCCTGCGCCGGCAGGCCCATGCGCTGGAAAGCGGCGCCGGCAATATGGGCGCGGCCGGCCTGGCCGCGCTCTGCCGCGACTGGCGGCGGATGACCGCGGCGGAGCTGATGCTCGCCGCTCCCCGCCAGGCCGCGCGACTGCGCGAAGAATGGCGGAGGACGCTGCGCGCGCTGGGCGCCGCGCTGGCCGAACGCCGCCAGGCGGCCTGAGGGCTAAAACAGGCCGGCGCGATAATCCGCATAGGCCTGCATCAGCTCGTCGCGGCTGTTCATGACGAAGGGACCGCTCCAGGCGATGGGCTCGCCAATCGGCCGCGCCGCCAGCAACAGGGCTTTCGCGCCCGAAGCGCCGGCGCGCAAACGCGCCGCCCGGCCCGGCCCCAGCGCCGCCAGGGTCAGGCCGCGCAGAGCGAGGGGCCCGTTTTCGCCGGGCGCCTCGGCCTCCCCCTGATAAAGCACGAAAAAGCCCTCGTGGCCTTCCGGCAATTCGTGGGCGAACTCCGCGCCGGGCGCGAGGTCGAGATCGAAATAAACAGCGTCGACATGGGGGGCCTTGACTGGGCCGGCCACGCCGCCGGGGCCGACGCCCGCGATGATTTTCGCGCTAAAACCCTCGTGCGTCTCGACTGGAATTTGCGCGGCCTTGAACTCCTGGTATGCGGGCGCGGTCATTTTCTCCGCCGCCGGGAGGTTGATCCACAGCTGGAAGCCGCGCATGAGCCCTTCGCTTTGCTCAGGCATTTCGGAATGGATCAGCCCGCGCCCGGCCTTCATCCATTGCACGTCGCCGGGCTCGATCACGCCGGAATGGCCGTGATTGTCCCAATGCCGCATTTTTCCGGCGAGCATGTAGGTGACGGTCTCGAAACCGCGATGCGGATGATCGGGAAAGCCGCCGATATAATCGCCTGGCCGTTCCGAGCCGAAGAAATCGAGCATCAGGAAGGGATCGAGCGGCGCCTGGGCGCTCGATCCGATCAATCTGATCATTTTGACGCCGGCGCCGTCGGAAGTCGCCTCGCCATTGCTGAGGGCGACGATTTTGCGATCTGTTGAGGTCATGAGCGATCCTTTACGCGACAGATTGCGACGCGGACCTGCGATCACAAGTCTTGACACCGGTCATTTGCAATTTTGCAAATTCACACTTTAGGGGGGAGCGGGCAAAAATTCTCGTAAAGCACCGCGATCAGCTTTTCCACGCGCGCGTCGGCGAGAGCGTAGCGGATGCTCTGGCCGTCGCGCGTGGCGCTCACCAGGCCGTCCTTGCGCAACAGCGCCAGATGCTGGGAAATCGAACTCTGCCGCGCTGCGAGCTTGTCGGTGATCTCGCCAACCGTGACCTCGCCATCGGCGAGCAGGCATAAAATGCGCAGCCGAACCGGATTGGCCAGCGATTTGAGGAATTCGCTCGCCTGATCGGCGGCGGCCGCCAGAGCGACGGGGTCGCTGAGGGCGTTCATTTCATCCGGAATTTTCGTAGCGCAGGACATGACCATCGATCCGCGCCAATTCCTCAAGCGTGGAAAGGGCGTCCAGGCATGGTTTCCCAGGCGGGGCCTTCTGTCAATTGCGACGGGTCCGATCGCAGGCGAATTCGTCCTGAATTTATCCACAAGCCTCGCTTTGACGCGGTTTCGGGCGCAAGTTACAAGCGCGCCCCGCCATTTGACCTGACCGAATCGAGCCCGTCGCCATGATTTCCATCAACCGCCGAATCGCCGATGAATTGCGCGTCGCCGAGACCCAGGTGGCGGCGGCGGTCGATCTGCTCGACGCCGGCTCGACCGTGCCCTTCATCGCCCGCTACCGCAAGGAGGCGACCGGCGCGCTGGACGACACGCAATTGCGCAATCTGGAGGAGCGGCTGCGCTATCTGCGCGAGCTGGAGGAGCGGCGCAAGGCGGTGCTGAACTCGATCCGCTCCCAGGACAAGATGACGCCGGAGCTGGAAAAACAGCTTCTGACCGCCGAGACCAAGGCGCAGCTCGAAGATATTTATCTGCCCTACAAGCCCAAGCGCCGCACCAAGGCGACCATCGCCCGCGAGGCCGGGCTGGCGCCGCTGGCCGAGGGGTTGCTGCTCAATCCCCAGCTCGACCCCCGCGCGGAAGCCGAGAAATTCGTCGATGAGGCCAAGGGCGTCAAAACCCCGGAAGAGGCGCTGGAAGGCGCGCGCGCCATTCTCGTCGAGAAATTCTCGGAAAAAGCCGAGCTGACCGGCCGTTTGCGCGAGGATTTCTGGTCGCGCGGACGGCTTGTGTCCAAGGTTCGCGACGGCAAGGCGCAGGACGGCGCCAAATATTCCGATTATTTCGATTTCTTCGAACCGCTGGCGAAACTGCCCTCGCATCGCATTCTCGCGCTGTTTCGCGGCGAGAAGGAGGAGTGTCTCGATCTGGCGATGGAGCCGGAAAGCGCGGCGACGGCGGAAACTCAGGGCGACGCGGCTTACGAGCGCGCCATCGCGAGCGCTTTCGCGGTCGCCGAGCGCGGCCGGCCCGCCGACAAATGGCTGGGCGATTGCGTGCGCTGGGCCTGGCGCACGCGCATAAAAATTTCGCTGGCGGTCGATCTGCGCGCCCGCCTGTGGCAGAACGCCGAGGATCAGGCTGTCAAGGTTTTCGCCGGGAATTTGCGCGACCTGCTGCTGGTGGCGCCCGCCGGGCCGCGCGCCACCATGGGTCTGGACCCGGGATTTCGCACCGGCGTCAAAGTCGCGGTGGTCGACGCCACCGGCAAGGTGGTCGACACCGGCGTGATCTACCCGCATGAGCCGCAGCGTCGCTGGGACGACGCCCTGCTCGCCCTGGGCCGGTTGTGCCGGCAACACAAGGTCGAGCTGATCGCCATTGGCAATGGCACGGCCTCGCGCGAGACCGACAAACTGGCCAGCGAACTCGTGGCCAAATTGCCAGAGCAGAAAATCGCCAAGATCGTAGTCTCCGAGGCCGGCGCCTCGGTCTATTCGGCCTCCGCCTATGCGGCGAGCGAATTGCCCGGTCTCGACGTCACCCTGCGCGGCGCGGTCTCCATCGCCCGCCGCTTGCAGGACCCGCTGGCCGAACTGGTGAAGATCGATCCGAAAAGCATCGGCGTCGGCCAATATCAGCACGATCTCGCCGAGTTCAAACTGTCGCGCTCGCTCGACGCCGTGGTCGAGGATTGCGTCAATGGCGTCGGCGTCGATCTCAATACGGCCTCGGCGCCGCTGCTGGCGCGGGTTTCCGGCCTGGGCAAGTCGCTCGCCGCCAATATTGTCGCCCATCGCGACGCCAATGGCGCCTTTCGCAAGCGGACCGAACTGAAGAAAGTGCCGCGTCTGGGCGAAAAGGCCTTCGAGCAATGCGCCGGTTTTTTGCGCATTCGCAATGGCGACGATCCGCTCGACGCCTCGGGCGTCCACCCGGAAGCCTATCCGCTGGTGAGAAAAATTCTGGCGGCGACCAAGGCCGATATTCACGTGCTGATCGGCGATTCCAAGACCTTGCGCACCCTGTCGCCCAAGAATTTCGCCGACGAGCAATTCGGCCTGCCCACCGTCACCGACGTGCTGAAAGAACTGGAAAAGCCGGGCCGCGACCCCCGTCCCGAATTCAAGACCGCCACCTTTCAGGAGGGCGTCGAGAAGCTCTCCGACCTCAGGCCGGGCATGGTGCTGGAGGGCGTGGTGACCAATGTCGCGGCCTTCGGCGCCTTTGTCGATATTGGCGTGCATCAGGACGGCCTGGTGCATATTTCCGCCATGTCCAGAACCTTCATCAAGGACCCGCGCGAGGCCGCCAAGCCCGGCGATGTCGTCAAGGTCAAGGTCTTGGAGGTCGACGCGCCCCGCAAACGCATCGCCCTGACCATGCGGCTCGACGACGCGGTCGAACCCCGATCCGCCCAGGGACAGGCGCAGCGCGGAAACCCGCCGGCCGGCGCCATGGCGCGGAGCCAGCCGCATCGCGAGCCGCCGCGCCCCGCCAGCGGCAACGCCTTCGCCGAAGCCTTCGCCCGCGCCAAGGGCGCCGAACCGAAAAAAACGCGGTAAGTCCTGGGCGTCGTTAAGAACGACGCCATTTTGGCGCCACGGCGCCGGGCTTTTCGTTGTGGATGTGACCCAATAGGGCTGACTTGGCCATGATTTCCGTTTAAGGCGGGGCGATGAAAAAAGCCGCCGCCATCGGCCTCCTGCTGGGATTAGCGCTTTTCGCCGGCCTGACCTTCTACGAAGGCGCCGGCGACGTGCTGCACGCTTTCGCCTCCATCGGCTTTGGCGCGATCTGGATCGTGCTGCTTCGTTTCGCCCAGACTTTCATCTCCGGCTTCGCCTGGCGGGCGCTGATCCCCAAGCCGCGCCCGGCGGCCTGGCTGTTCTGCCTGCTGCGCTGGGTGCGCGAATCCATCAATAATCTGTTGCCGGTCGCCGCCGTCGGCGGCGACGTGTTCGGCGCCCGGATGCTGAAGCGGCGCGGCGTCGCCGGCG
>CAWDOR010000022.1:0-27160 GCA_963804045.1 uncultured Alphaproteobacteria bacterium
GGTTTCGGTCTGCCACCAATGGTCGATGACCGGCACGCCGAGAATTTCCTCCGCCCAGGCGACGGTGTCCGGATCGGCGCGCTCGCCGGCCAGGAATAAAGTGCGCAGGCATTTTTTCAGATTGTATTTCTTCAGCTGTTCGGCGTTGGGGTCTTCCTTGCGCACGGCGCGGAAGGCGGTCGGAGCCGTGAACAGCGCGGCGATGTTATATTCCTCGATCATCCGCCAGAAAGCGCCGGCGTCGGGCGTGCCGACCGGCTTGCCCTCATAGACCACGGTGGTCGCGCCATAGAGCAGTTGCCCGTAGATGATATAGGAGTGGCCGACCACCCAGCCGACGTCGGACGCCGCCCAGAACACTTCGCCCGGCTCGATGCCATAGAGATTCTTCATGGTCCAGACGAGGGCCACGGCATGGCCGCCATTGTCGCGCACCACGCCCTTGGGCACGCCGGTGGTGCCGGAGGTATAGAGAATATAGAGCGGGTCGGTGGCCTTCATTTCCTCGGGCTCGACGTGGCGGCGCTCCGCCACCGCGGCGACTACCAAATCGGCCCAGTCGAAGTCGCGGCCGGGGATCATCGCCGCCTTTTCCTGCGGCCTTTGCAGCAGCAGCAGTTTTTCCGGCTTGACCGCGGCGAGTTCGATGGCTTCGTCGAGCAGCGGCTTGTATTTCACCACGCGATTGGGCTCGATGCCGCAGGAGGCGGTGAGGATGACCTTGGGATGGCAGTCGTTGATGCGGGTCGCCAGCTCCTTGGCGGCGAAACCGCCAAAGACGACGGAATGAATGGCGCCGATGCGGGCGCAGGCCAGCACGCCAATCACCGCTTCCGGGATCATCGGCATATAGGCCAGGACGCGGTCGCCCTTGCCGACGCCGAAATCCTTGAGGACGGCGGCGACCGCATTCACTTCCGCGAGCAGCTCGGCATAGGTGTAGGTGCGCTTGATGCCGGTGACGGGGCTGTCGTAGATCAGCGCGGCCTGCTCGGCGCGGCCGTTTTTCACATGGCGGTCGAGCGCGTTGTAGCAGGTGTTCAGCGTGCCGTCCGGGAACCAGCGGCCATAGACGCCGGCGTTCGGGTCGAACACGGTCTGGGGCGGCTTGATCCAGTCGATCTGCTTGGCCGCCTCGCCCCAGAAGGCGAGCGGGTCTTTTTTCCAGGACTGATAGACCTCTTGGTAACGGCTTGCCATTTTGCTTCCTCGTGCTGCGACTGTTCTTGCGGCCGTAAGGCCGGGGCGGGCTCGGCGGAAATTGCGCTCGCGTCGCGCTCTTGTCCATCGCTGGCCGCTCAATCCTTTGGCTAATGGGACCTACCTTTGACTGGCGGGAGCGCGCCGCCGGCCGCAGCGACAGCCGGATTTTAACGATTTCAATGCGAGAAAGGCGGCGCCGCCAATGCAAGCGACCCGGTCCGACGCGGGTCGCGCTTTTTTAGCAGGAGCCGTTCTTGTCCCTTGCGCGGATCGACGCTGTTCTTCGCGACGCCGCCTGGCTCGAGCCGGAGCGCCTGCGCGTCTATTCCTGGATGCTGGCGGCGATGCAGCTGCTTGGCCTTCTGGGGCTGGTTCTGACCTCGCAGGGCGGGCTGGATCTGCGCGGCGAACCGGTCGGCACGGATTTCGTCAGCTTCTGGAGCGCCTCTCGGCTGGCGCTGGCCGGCGCGCCCGCCGCCGTTTACGATCAGGCGAAGCATCTGGCCATGGAGCAGGCGGCTTTTGGCCCGAAACTCGACTGGTACGCCTTCTTCTATCCGCCGATTTTCCTGCTTTATTGCCTGCCATTTGGCCTCGCGCCCTATTTCGTCGCGCTGGGGCTGTGGCTGGGAACGACGCTCGCCGCCTATGCGCTGACCCTGCGGCAATTCGCTGCGAAGTCGGTGGGGCTGCTGCCGATCCTGGTTTTCCCGGCGGTGTTTTCCACCCTGGGCCATGGCCAGAACGCCTTGCTTTCGGCCGCGCTGTTCACCGGCGGCGCGCTGCTGCTGGAGCGCCGGCCTGTTGTCGCGGGATTGCTGCTCGGCGCGCTTTGTTTCAAGCCGCAACTGGCGGCCATGATCCCCTTCGGGCTGCTGCTTGCCGGACGCTGGCGCGCGCTCTTCGCCTTCGGCGCCTCGGCGCTGGCGCTGGCCGGCCTGTCCCTCGCGGTGCTGGGCGAGGCGGCCTGGCATGGCTTTTTCGCCGCCAGCGCCATCGCCCGCGCCACGCTGGAGCAGGGACTGGTCGATCCCGGCAAGATGCAGAGCGTCTTCACCGCCCTGCGCATCTGGGGCGCGCCGCTCGGTCTGGCCTATGCGGCGCAAGCCGTCATGGCCCTGGCGGTCGCCGCCGGCCTGATCGTGACCCTGCGCCGCACGCGCGACGCGCGGCTGCAAATGGCGCTGATCGCCGTCGCCGCTCTGCTGGCCACGCCCTTCGTGCTCGATTACGATTTCACTTTGCTCGCCGCGCCGCTGCTGGTTCTGCTCGGGCGCGGGCAGGCGGACGGCTTCCGCCCTTACGAAAAAACCTTGCTGTTCGCCATTTATCTGCTGCCGGCGGTCGCGCGTCCGCTGGCCATGTATCTGGCGCTGCCGCTGTCGCCCTGGTTCCTGGCGTTGTTTTTCGCGGCTTTGGCGCGACGCGCGCTGAGCGAGACTTAGGGCGCCGCGTCGAGATCGCGAAACGGTTTTGGCAGCGCGCCGGAATTCTTCAGCCGCTCGAAAAGCCTCAGGCCCTCGGGCTCATTGCCATTGGGATGGACGAGGATCACCGATCCCGGCGCCGGTCTTTGCCCCAGGGCCAGCCAGGCGTCGGCGCCCAGCGGAATCAAATGGGCCTCGCGCAGCCGCGCCGCCCATTCGGCGTTGGAAATCAGGCCTGGAAAGCGAAAGAACGGGCTGGGGACTTCGCCATTGGCGATCAGCAGCCGCTCGACATTGAGGATTTCGGCCTGGGGGTCGAGGCCGGGCATGAGCAGATAATTCTCGCCATCGGCCAGATTGGCCTGGAAGGGATGGCGGAAGCTGTGATTGACCCAGAGAATTTTCAGCCGCCCCTCGGCCTTTTCCCGGCGCAGCCAGAGAAAATCCTCATGATGATGCGCCAGCCACAGGCCGGAAATCGACAAGGCGGCGGGCGGCGCCCCTTCCTTCTCCAGCTCTTGCAAAAAGGCCCGGTCGAGCGGTTTGTGCGAGGGGCAGAGATCGCCGGTGACAAAGGCCCCGGCGCCCTGGCCATGGACCATGCCGGCATTGTCGCGCCAGCTCGCCCCCGGCGGCAGTTTCTTCCCCGTCGCCGCCGCGAATCGATCCACCGCGCGCAAATAACGGCTGTCGGCCTGTTCCGGCGCCAGCGCGGCGCAAGTCCAGCAGGTCGCGCGCTCCAGCCGGGTCGCCAGCGTCTCCGGATCGACCGCCAGCAGCACATCCTCGCCCGCGACCCGCATGGCGCGGATCGCGACGATTTTTGAAGCCTGCGGCCGCGCGCAGGCTTGCAGGACGATTTTATAATCCTCAACCCGCTCCAGATTTTGCACCGGCCCGGCCAGCGGCGCCTCGATGCGCGGCGGCGCGCAATCCTCGGCGCGGCTTGCGCTGACATAGTCGAAAGTCCAGAGTGCGAAAATGACAACCAAATGCTTCATGCCGCTTCCATGACGGAAAAAACCGTTCCCTCCAAGCCCTTCCATTTCGAATTCCTGCCGCGCGCGGCGCCGGAAGCCGTGGCTCTGGCGCAGGCGCTGGGCGAGGAGGTCGCGGCGGAATTCGGTCCGCGCGACGAGGAGAGCTTCGCGCTGGTCGTCCGCGACGGCGATACGGTTCTCGGCGGCGTCAACGGCCTGATCCATTGGCGCTGGCTCTATGTCGCGCAATTTTACGTTGAGCCCCATGCGCGGGCGAAAAACGTCGGCGCGGCGCTGCTGGCCCGGACGGAAGATTTCGCCCGCCAGAAAGCCTGCGCCGGGATTTATCTCGACACCTTCAGTCCGCGCGCCCGGCGCTTTTACGAGTGCAACGGATTCAAGCGCGCCGGAGAAATCGCCAACTTCCCCCCCGGCGCGGCGCGGGCGTTTTTGTACAAACCGTTGAAATCCGGATAAGGGCCGCGCGGCGGCGCCTCACACCCGCATGGGCATCAGCACATAAAGCGCGCTCGCCCCGTCGCGGTCCTGGATAATGGTCGGCGAGCCCGAGTCGTTGAGCTTGAACAGGGCCGTGTCGCTGTCGAGCTGCGCGGCGATGTCGATGAGATAGCGGGCGTTGAAACCGATCTCGAGCGGGCTTGAATTATAATCCACCTCCAGCTCCTCTACCGCCGAGCCGGAATCGGGATTGGTGACCGACAGAACCAGTTTGCCCTCGGATACGGTGAGTTTGACCGCCCGGCCGCGTTCGGAGGAAATGGTGGAGACGCGATCCACGGCGTCCTGAAAATCCTTGCGCTCCACAGTCAGGAACTTGTCGTTCTGGCTGGGGATGACGCGGGCGTAATCGGGGAAGGAGCCGTCGATCAATTTGGTGGTCAGCACCACCGAGCCGATGGTGAAGCGGATTTTGGCCGAAGACAGTTCGACGCCGATTTCGGCTTCCGGATCCTCGATCAGTTTCTGCACTTCGGCGACGGCCTTGCGCGGAATGATGATGCCGGGCATGCCCACGGCGCCGGCGGGCGCCGGCGTCTCAAGCCGCGCCAGACGGTGCCCGTCGGTCGCCACGGCGCGCAAAAAGGCCTTTCCCTCGACCTCGGCGACATGCATGAACACGCCGTTGAGATAATAGCGGGTCTCCTCGCTGGAAATGGCGAATTGGGTCTTGTCGATCAGCCGCTTCAATTCGCCGGCGGCGAGTTTGAACCTGTGTGTCAGCTCGCCCGCGGCGAGGTCGGGAAAGTCGCTCTCGGGCAGGCTTTGCAGATTGAAACGCGAACGGCCCGAGCGCAATTGCAACTGGCCGGTTTCGCCGGTCTCTTCGAGCGACACCTGGGCGCCGTCCGGCAATTTGCGCACGATGTCATAGAGCGTATGGGCGGGCAGGGTGGTCGCGCCGGGCTGGCCGATGTCGGCGGGCGCGGTCTCGGTGACTTCGAGGTCGAGATCGGTCGCCCTCAGTTGCAGGCCGCCGCCGCTGGCGCTGAGCAGGACATTGGACAGGATCGGAATGGTGGTGCGCCGCTCGACGACACGATGCACATGTCCCAGCGATTTGAGCAAAGCCGATCTCTCAAGCGTGACTTTCATGGTGCGGCGTTCCAACGGACTCGAACTTAAAAGGGCGGCAAGATTGCAGCGCCGGGGCCGTGAAGGCAAGTGCGTCAAGAGCTAAATCCACCTATTTCCGGAGGAAAGCCTGTTTTTGCCGCAGCGCCCCCGCGTCCCGCTGGAAACCCGGGCCGAAACAGGCCAAGATTGTCAGGTGGAAATCCACGCCGGGGCGTGAAATGGTTTTTGTGCATAGCGTCGGAGGCCAGACCTATCGTTTCGACGGGTTGAAGACCCTGCTGGCCAAGGCCAGTCCGGCGCGCTCGGGCGATTTTCTCAGTCAGGTCGCGGCCGGCGACGACCGCGAGCGCGCCGCCGCGCAAATGGCCCTGGCCGACCTGCCGCTGAAAGCCTTTTTGCACGAACAGGTCGTGCCTTACGAGCAGGACGAGGTGACCCGGCTGATCGTCGACAGCCACGATCTCCTGGCCTTCGCGCCGGTGGCGTCTCTCACCGTCGGCGATTTCCGCAACTGGCTGCTGTCCGACGCCGCGGATGAAAAAAGCTTGGCGGCGCTGGCCCCCGGCCTGACGCCGGAAATGGCGGCGGCGGTGTCCAAGATCATGCGGCTTCAGGATTTGATCCTGGTCGCGCGCAAAATCCGCGTGGTGACCAAATTTCGCAACACGCTGGGGCTCGCCGGCCGTCTCTCCACCCGGCTGCAACCCAATCACCCCCTGGACGATCCTGCTGGCATTGCCGCCAGCGTCCTCGACGGGCTGATGTATGGCGCGGGCGATGCGGTGATCGGGATCAATCCCGCTTCCGATCGATTCCGGCGGTCATGACCCTGATCCATATGCTCGACGAGATCATTTCCCGGCAAAAAATCCCCACCCAGGCTTGCGTGCTCGCCCATATCACCACCAGCATGGAGGCGATCCGGCGCGGGGCGCCGGTCGATCTGGTGTTTCAATCCATCGCCGGCACGCAAGCGGCCAACGCCAGTTTTGGCGTCGATCTCGCCCTGTTGCGCGAAGGCCATGAGGCGGGCCTGTCGCTGCAACGCGGGACGCTGGGCGAAAATCTCATGTATTTCGAGACGGGACAGGGTTCGGCGCTGTCAGCGGGCGCCCATCATGGCGTCGATCAGCAAACCCTGGAGGCGCGGGCCTATGCGGTGGCGCGCGCCTTCAAGCCGCTGTTGGTCAATAGCGTGGTCGGCTTCATCGGCCCTGAGTATCTCTACAATGGCAAGCAAATCATCCGCGCCGGGCTGGAGGATCACTTCTGCGGCAAACTGCTGGGCCTGCCGATGGGGTGCGACATTTGCTACACCAATCACGCCGAGGCCGATCAGGACGACATGGACGCGGCCCTGACCCTGCTCGGCGCCGCCGGGGTGAATTTCATCATGGGCGTGCCCGGCGCCGACGACATCATGCTCAACTACCAGACCACGTCCTTCCATGACGCGCTCTACGCCCGCCGGGTGCTCGGCCTGGCTCCCGCGCCGGAGTTTTGCGACTGGCTGGAGCGGGCCGGCGTTTTCGTGGAAGGGCGCATGACCGAGACCCTGCCGGCGCCCTTGCGCGCCCTGGCCGACCTCAGGTGAGCCGGCGATGAGCAAATCGGTCATCAAAAATCCCTGGACGGATTTGCGCCGCCTGACGCGCGCGCGCATCGCGCTCGGCCGCGCCGGAACCAGCCTGCCGACTTCGGCGCATCTGGCCTTCCAGCGCGACCACGCCCGCGCCCGCGACGCCGTGCATCGCCCGCTCGACGCCGATGCGGTCGCGGCGGATTTGCGTAATCTCGGTCTGGATGTGCTGCGTTTGCACAGCGCCGCCGCCGACCGCGCGACCTATCTGCAACGCCCCGATCTCGGCCGCCGCCTCGACGAGGCTTCCAGCGCAAAACTCGCTGGCGTCGGCGCGCGAAAATCCGATCTGGTCCTCGCGGCGATCGACGGCCTGTCGTCGCTCGCCATCGAGACCAATGCGAAACCGTTTCTGGCGGCTCTGCTGCCGCTGCTGGCGCAGGCCAGATTGAGCTTCGGGCCGACTGCGCTGGCCCTCCAGGGCCGCGTCGCGCTTGGCGACGAGATCGGCGCCAGCCTGGGCGCGCGCATGGTTCTGGTGCTGATTGGCGAAAGGCCGGGCCTGAGTTCGCCCGACAGCATGGGGCTCTACCTCACCTATGCGCCGCGAACCGGCCGCAGCGACGCCGAGCGCAATTGCATTTCCAACGTGCGGCCAGAGGGCTTGTCGCCCGAGGCGGCGGCGCGCAAGGCGCTCTATCTGATCGGCGAGGCGCGGCGGCTAGGTCTGAGCGGCGTGAAGCTCAAGGACGAGACCGGCATGGACGGCGGGAATTCCTTAACCGGCCCTTAATTCGCCCATTTTAAGCTGAATAGAGCGCGCATCAGCGAGGGCGGATTTTTCAACATGGCGCGGAAGAAATCGGGCGGCGAGCGGATCGAGCCGACATTTGACGCCTCCGACAGCGAATCCGCGCCGCGCGTCCAAGCCGAAAGGCGCGCGCCCAAGCCCAAACAAAAGCCCGAGACGAAATCCTCCGCCAAATCGAAGAAGAAAGGCCGCTCGCTGCTTGGCGGTCTGTTTTATTGGGGTTTTGTGCTCTGCGTCTGGGGTGCGATCGGCGCCGGCGGCCTGTTCGTCTATTACGGCTCGCAATTGCCGCAGATCGACCATCTCGCCATTCCCAAGCGCCCGCCCAATATCGCCATTCTCGGCAGCGACGGCAGCCTGCTCGCCAATCGCGGCGACACCGGAGGAGCGGCGGTGCGGCTCCAGGACTTGCCGCCTTATCTGCCAAAAGCCTTTGTCGCCATCGAGGACCGGCGCTTCTACAGCCATTACGGCGTCGATCCCATAGGCATTTTGCGCGCGGTGAGCCGCAATATCGTCGGCCATGGCGGCATGCAGGGCGGCTCGACCCTGACCCAGCAGCTCGCCAAGAATTTGTTCCTCACCCAGGAGCGCACTTTTTCGCGCAAGATCCAGGAGGCCATTCTGGCGCTGTGGCTGGAGCATAAATATTCCAAGGATCAGATTCTCGAACTCTATCTCAACCGCGTCTATTTCGGTTCCGGGGCCTATGGCGTCGATGCGGCCTCGATCAAATATTTCGGTCATCCCGCGCGTGACGTGACCCTGCCCGAAGCCGCCATGCTCGCAGGCCTGATGAAATCGCCGTCGAAACTCGCGCCCAATCATTATGAAAAGGCGGCAATCGAGCGCGCCGACCAGGTGGTCGCGGCCATGGCGCAGGAGGGCCATATCACCGAGGCCATGGCGCAACTGGCGCTGGCCCATCCCGCCCATGCGGTGCGGGGCAAGGATTCGAGCACGACCAATTATGCCGCCGATTATGTGATGGACGTGCTCGACGACACCATTGGCGCCATAGACGAGGATATCGTCGTCACCTCGACCATCGATCCCGCCATGCAGGCGGCGGGCGAAAGAGCGCTGAACGCGGTTCTGGCGCAGAACGGCGGCAAATATGGTGTGAGCCAGGGCGCGCTGGTGTCGCTGGATTCCTCCGGCGCGATCCGCGCTTTGATCGGCGGCCGCAATTACGAGGAAAGCCAGTTCAACCGCGCGGTCTCCGCGCGCCGCCAGCCCGGTTCGTCGTTCAAGCCCTTCGTCTATCTCACCGCGCTGGAGAAGGGCCTGACCCCCGACACGATGCGCGAGGACGCGCCGATTGACGTCCATGGCTGGGAGCCGGAAAACTCCAGTCACAAATATATGGGCGAGGTCAATCTCACCACGGCGCTGGCCATGTCGCTGAATACGGTGGCGGTGCGGCTCTGTCTCGAAGTCGGCCCGCGCGCGGTGGCCCAGACGGCGCACAAGCTGGGCGTCGCCTCGGACTTGCAGGCCAACGCCTCCATCGCGCTCGGCACCTCCGTGGTCTCGCCGCTGGAGCTGGTCACCGCCTATGTGCCCTTCGCCAATGGCGGCATTGGCGTGCAGAATCACATCATCACCAAGGTGCGCACGGCGGACGGCAAGCTGCTTTATGCGCGGAAAGGCTCCAGCAATGGCCGGGTGATCGACCCGACCTATGTGGCGATGATGAACAGCATGCTGGAGCAGACGCTGATCATCGGCACGGCGAAAAAGGCGGATTTGCCCGGCTGGGAGGCCGCCGGCAAGACCGGCACCAGCCAGGATTACCGCGACGCCTGGTTCGTCGGCTACACCAGCCAACTCGTCACCGGCGTCTGGCTCGGCAATGACGACAATTCGCCGACCAAAAAGGCCTCGGGCGCCAATCTGCCCGTGGACATTTGGAGCCGCTACATGCGCGAGGCGCTCAAGGGCCAGGTGGTGGCGGGCCTGCCGACCGGCGGCTGGCGCAGCGAAAGCCTGAACATGGGCCTGCCGGCCTCGCTCTGGCCGCAGCCGGAGGCGCCGCAGGCGCAGCCGCCACGCGAGGCCGCTGGACATCTTGACACCAGCAACCCCGGAGCCCCCGTGGTCGTGGCGGGGCATGGCGCGCAGGTCCAGTCCGACCGCCAGTTCGACCGCGAGGACGAGCCAACTCCGCCCGGCGACATTCCGGAAAACGACGGCCGCCGCCCGCGTCCGCCGCGCGACGACCGCAATTTTCTGGAAAAACTCTTTGGCGGGGAATAATCCGCGCGAAACGAGGGCGCGGCGGCATGTCTCCAGCTTGAGTTTCTAAAAAATAATTTAGGATTTTTGTGGCTTTACGGCCGCAAATCGATGGAACTCGATGCGAACAACAAGATTGTATAGCCATGCGCGCGGCGTCCAAAGCTTGGCGTTGTAGCCAGATATTATGTGACTATGTGCTTTCTCCGCGCGCCAAACCTCGATGGAGGCGCATATGAAAACCCTGACGATTGCCCTTGCAGCCTTTATTGCCGCAACGACGGGCGTGGTCGCGTCGGCGCAGGCGGCGATGCGGTTTGTCGATGGCCAGGCCTATTGGGGCGGCGATCCCGGCCCGGTTGCTCCCGGCGCGTTCTATGAAAGCGGCCAGGCCAAATTTGATCCGCATCATTACATGAGCTGGTATGGCGACGAGCCGCAGGACTTCAAAATGGTGGTTTACGCCGCTCATTCCGGCTCGGCTCGATGCGTCTGGCGGATGCGGGTTGTCAACAGCAATTGGGAATTCCATCATCCCTATCTGATGGTGTGCCGGCCTTAAGGGTCCGCCGAACGCGCCGGGCGGCCCGTCCTTGCGCGTTCGGCGGTCGCCAGAACGCTGATTTTCAGCTAAGAGTTCCGCGTAATTCCGAATGAGCGCGGAGCGGCCATGTTCAGGGGTCAAGGTTCGACGATAAGGGGCATAGGTCTTTTCGCGGCGCTGGCGCTGTCCGGTCCGGTTTTCGCCGGGCCGGGCCTGATGAAAACCGTCAATGGCCAGGCCTATTGGGATGAAGACCCCGGCCCCGTCGATCCCGGAACCTTCTGGACCTCAGGACAGTATAAATACGATCCCGAAGGCTATCTCGACCGCAACCGCTGGGACGTTGGCGTTCAGGTCAATACCGTCTATGCCGAACATGCGGGCAAGGCCAATTGCGTGTTCCGCAAGCGGGTGGTCAATTCGAGCTGGGACGAGCGCCATCCCTATCTGCGCGTCTGCCGCCGCCCGGAATAGCTTAAAGCGCCTCCAGAAACCGGATCGCCCGGCCAGTCGCCGGGGTTGCAATCTCGCCTTCCCACATCGCCTTGGCCCCGCGCACAAAAGTCCCCACCGGCCAACCCTTGACGCGCTTGCCGTCATAGGGCGTCCAGCCGCAGCGCGAGGCGATCCATTTATTGGCGATGGTCTCCTCGCGCTTCAGATCGACCACGGTGAAATCGGCGTCATAGCCTTTGGCGATCCGGCCTTTTCGAGCGATCTGGAATAGCCGCGCCGGGCCGGCGCTGGTCAGATCGACGAAGCGCTCCAGCGTCAGCCGCCCGGCGCTCACATGGTCGAGCATGCAGGGCACAAGCGTCTGCACCCCGGTCATGCCCGAGGGGCTGTCGGGATAGGGTTTTGCTTTTTCTTCCAGCGTATGCGGCGCATGGTCGGAGCCGAGCACATCGACCACGCCCTGCGCCAGACCGCGCCAGAGCGCGTCGCGGTGATGGGGGCCGCGCACCGGCGGATTCATCTGGATCAGCGCGCCCAGCCGGGCGTAATCCTCCGAGGAGAGCGTCAAATGATGCGGCGTCACCTCGACGCTGGCGATATCCTTGTTGTCGGCCAGAAACTCGATTTCTTCCGCCGTGGTCACATGCAGCACATGGACGCGGGCGCGGTGCTTGCGCGCCAGGGCGATCAGCCGCCAGGTGCTGGTCAGCGCCGTCAGCTCGTCGCGCCAGACCGGATGCGAGGCGGGATCGCCGGCGATGCGCTCGCCCAGCCGCGCCTTCAGCCGCATCTCGTCCTCGCTGTGAAAGGCGGCGCGGCGCCGGATGTTCTTGAGAATTTCCGAAAGGTCGCCGTCATCGTCGACCAGCAGCGAGCCGGTCGAGGAGCCCATGAACACCTTGATGCCTGCCGCGCCGGGCAGGCGCTCCAGCTCGCCGACATGGGCGGCGTTTTCATGGGCGGCGCCGACCCAGAAGGCGAAATCGCAGTGCATCCGACCCGTGCCGCGCGCCACCTTGTCGGCCAGGGCCTCGGGCGTGGTGGTGTTGGGGCTGGTGTTGGGCATTTCGAACACGGCGGTGACGCCGCCGAGCACGGCCGCCGCCGATCCCGTCTGCAAATCCTCCTTGTGGACCGGACCGGGCTCGCGAAAATGCACCTGGCTGTCGATGACGCCGGGCAGGACATGCAGGCCCGCGCAATCCACCGTTTCGCCGGCGCTGGCCTGGGAGAGGTCGCCAATCTCGGCGATCCGGCCGCGCCTCACGCCAATGTCGCGGGCGCCGACGCCGTCCTGATTGACCACGATTCCGCCGCGCAGGATCAGATCATAGCTCGCCATCATGGCCTCCGATTTATTTTGTCCTGTTCCGGACCGAACTTTGCATTAGGACGTTATGCAATTAAGCGCGCTCGATGCGGCGCGCAAGACAAACTACGGGCAGAAAGAGCGGGCATATCATGAAAGCGGCCATACTCAGCGATCGCGGCCTTGTGCGCGTCGGCGGCGCCGACGCCAGGGCCTTTCTTCAGGGCCTGGTGACGGGCAATGTCCTGACTCTCGAGCCGGGCGAGGCGCGCTGGGCGGCGCTTCTGTCGCCCCAGGGCAAGATATTGTTCGATTTCCTCATGTCGGTGTCGGACAATGCCCTGCTGCTCGACGTCAGGGCCGACAAATTGGCCGATCTCGTCAAACGGCTGACCATGTACAAGCTGCGCGCCAAGGTGGAGGTCGCCGACGTCAGCGCCGATTTCGCGGTGATCGCGCTTTACGGCGGCGCGCCGGGCGAGGGCGCCCGCGATGGCCGCCACCCCGATCTCGGCGCGCGGCTGATCGTCCCGGCGGACAAGGCCGAGGCCACGCTGCTGACCCTGGGCGGCGACGCGGGCGCGGCCGATTACGCCGCCCATCGCATTGCGCTCGGCGTTCCCGAAGGCGGCGTCGATTTCGCCTATGGCGACGCTTTCCCCGCCGAAGCCGACATGGACCTGTTCAACGGCGTCGATTTCAAAAAAGGCTGTTTCGTCGGCCAGGAAGTGGTGGCGCGCATGCATTATCGCAGCACGACCCGCAACCGGGTCACCAAGGTCTTGCTGGAGGGCGTCGCCCCGCCGCCGGGCGAAACCGTGCGCGCCGGCGAAAAGCAGGTGGGGGTGATGGGCTCCAGCGCCGGCCATCTCGGCCTGGCCATGCTGCGCCTCGACCGCGCCGAAGAGGCGGCGCAGGCGGGACTGCCGCTGGTGTCGGGCGAGGCGACCTTGCGGCTGGGCTAATGCGCGCCCTTTTGGCCGATTGCGGCAAATAAGGCAGAAGGTGAAAATCGACATTTGCGCAAATCGCCATTCAGGCGAAGGTTTGTTTATCTAATGTCTCGGGTGAAACGTCCCCCCGGTCCGCGCCGGGGAGATGACGCCCTCATCGACGGCCTTGTCATTCTCGCGACCGGACTGGCATTCGCGCCCGCGCAATTTCTGCGGCGGGCGGCGGCGCCGGCCACAGCCGCTATCATCGGTCTGGACGTGGAGCCCGGCGGGCTAGACATCGGCGAGCGGCATAATGTGCGCCCCTGTTGGCCTTTTCGAGCGAGGCCAACACGCCTAAGTCACACGAGCCAACAAAAAACTGAGCTGCGGGTGAGTTTCTGAAGACGATCTGGGACCCGCCGAGAAATTATCGAATTGTTTTATAAGTATTTTTCAGGCGACCTGAGCCGAAATGAAATCTGCTGAGATGAAAGGATGGTGCCCTGGCCGGCATCGAATAAGTGTTATAACGACTTGATATATATGCGTAAAATAATCTGAAAAAATATTTATACCAACATTTATACCAACAGATTTTTTCGCTGCGCTTTGCGCAAGCCGGTCCATTTGCCGGCAGGAGCTGTCTTGGCTTCCGGGCAAGGGCGGCGGCGAAACCCTGTGCATAGCTCATCGAACAGGCTGGACGTTGCTGGATACTGGTAGAGGATGCAAGCTGCATTTTCTTCTTTCCGAACAGGCCAAGCCCAATGGATCGCATCAATCGTTGGAAGCTCGCGGACGAGTTGACCGTATTCCAAATTTCATTGCTGATCGCCGGTTATGATCCTTCAGAATTTGACGGCGAAGACCCCTCAAATTGGGCAAGCGAAGTAAAAATAAACACAGCTGCTTTCATAACAGCAATAAAAAATGCCTCAAAGAACGAAAAGCTCAAGTTTTATGCTAATTATATCGATATTTACAGCGGGCAAGAATTGGACTGGAACACATCAACAATCTGTGTCCAGAGTTTGCGGCAATGGTTGTACGAACGAAATTATGAAGATGGATTTTTTATTTCAAAAGGAGAGGATAAGGAAAAATTATTCGATACAGAATATGAGTTTTATGCCCCAAAGCTTGCTGCCGCTGTTCGCGCCTGGAATGAGGTAACCTCCGATCCGAAAGCGCTGTCTGGCAAGTCGCCGAAAAAGGCGCTGGACATATGGCTTCGGAAACATGCCAACGAATACGGCCTGACCGGAAAGGATGGCAACCCGAACAAGTTGGGCATTGAGGAAATCTGCAAAGTTGCGAATTGGAAGCCAAACGGCGGTGCCAGTCCCACCCCTTTGCCGCCAAGCTCGCCCACGACTTTTGGCAAACCCTCGGTAGGGGGCGGCGAATGGGGTAGGCGAGATAAGCCAAAGGCGCCCACCCCATTCGCCGCCCCCTACCGAGGGTTTGCCAAAAGTCGTGGGCGAGCTTGGCGGCAAAGGGGTGGGACTGGCACCGCCGTTTGGCTTCCAATTCGCAACTTTGCAGATTTCCTCAATGCCCAACTTGTTCGGGTCGCCATCCTTTCCGGTCGGGCCGTATTCGTTGGCATGTTTCCGAAGCCATATGTCCAGCGCCTTTTTCGGCGACTTGCCGGACAGCGCTTTCGGATCGGAGGTTACCTCATCCCAGGCGCGAATAGGTGCAGCAAGCTTTGGGGCATAAAACTCATATTCTGTATCGAATAATTTTTCCTTATCCTCTCCTTTTGAAATAAAAAATCGATCTTCATAATTTCGTTCGTACAACCATTGCCGCAAACTCTGGACACAGATTGTTGATGTGTTCCAGTCCAATTCTTGCCCGCTGTAAATATCGATATAATTAGCATAAAACTTGAGCTTTTCGTTCTTTGAGGCATTTTTTATTGCTGTTATGAAAGCAGCTGTGTTTATTTTTACTTCGCTTGCCCAATTTGAGGGGTCTTCGCCGTCAAATTCTGAAGGATCATAACCGGCGATCAGCAATGAAATTTGGAATACGGTCAGTCTTGCCGCGAGCTTCCAACGATTGATGCGATCCATTGGGCTTGGCCTGTTCGGAAAGAAGAAAATGCAGCTTGCATCCTCTACCAGTATCCAGCAACGTCCAGCCTGTTCGATGAGCTATGCACAGGGTTTCGCCGCCGCCCTTGCCCGGAAGCCAAGACAGCTCCTGCCGGCAAATGGACCGGCTTGCGCAAAGCGCAGCGAAAAAATCTGTTGGTATAAATGTTGGTATAAATATTTTTTCAGATTATTTTACGCATATATATCAAGTCGTTATAACACTTATTCGATGCCGGCCAGGGCACCATCCTTTCATCTCAGCAGATTTCATTTCGGCTCAGGTCGCCTGAAAAATACTTATAAAACAATTCGATAATTTCTCGGCGGGTCCCAGATCGTCTTCAGAAACTCACCCGCAGCTCAGTTTTTTGTTGGCTCGTGTGACTTAGGCGTGTTGGCCTCGCTCGAAAAGGCCAACAGGGGCGCACATTATGCCGCTCGCCGATGTCTAGCCCGCCGGGCTCCACGTCCAGACCGATGATAGCGGCTGTGGCCGGCGCCGCTGCCCGCCGCAGAAATTGCGCGGGCGCGAATGCCAGTCCGGTCGCGAGAATGACAAGGCCGTCGATGAGGGCGTCATCTCCCCGGCGCGGACCGGGGGGGCGTTTCACCCGAGACATTAGATAAACAAACCTTCGCCTGAATGGCGATTTGCGCAAATGTCGATTTTCACCTTCTGCCTTATTTGCCGCAATCGGCCAAAAGGGCGCGCATTAGCCCAGCCGCAAGGTCGCCTCGCCCGACACCAGCGGCAGTCCCGCCTGCGCCGCCTCTTCGGCGCGGTCGAGGCGCAGCATGGCCAGGCCGAGATGGCCGGCGCTGGAGCCCATCACCCCCACCTGCTTTTCGCCGGCGCGCACGGTTTCGCCCGGCGGCGGGGCGACGCCCTCCAGCAAGACCTTGGTGACCCGGTTGCGGGTCGTGCTGCGATAATGCATGCGCGCCACCACTTCCTGGCCGACGAAACAGCCTTTTTTGAAATCGACGCCGTTGAACAGGTCCATGTCGGCTTCGGCGGGGAAAGCGTCGCCATAGGCGAAATCGACGCCGCCTTCGGGAACGCCGAGCGCAATGCGATGGGCGGCGTAATCGGCCGCGCCCGCGTCGCCGCCCAGGGTCAGCAGCGTGGCCTCGGCCTTGTCCGCCGGGACGATCAGCCGCGCGCCGAGATCGGGGTGGCGGCCATCGCGGGCGCCCTCGCCCGGCGCGCCGCCGTAAAGCGCGATCACCGCGAAATCGGCGCTGACGTCGGCGACCTCCACCTTGGCGCGCAGCTTGTACATGGTCAGCCGTTTGACGAGATCGGCCAATTTGTCGGCCCTGACGTCGAGCAGCAGGGCATTGTCCGACACCGACATGAGGAAATCGAACAATATCTTGCCCTGGGGCGACAGAAGCGCCGCCCAGCGCGCCTCGCCCGGCTCGAGAGTCAGGACATTGCCCGTCACCAGGCCCTGAAGAAAGGCCCTGGCGTCGGCGCCGCCGACGCGCACAAGGCCGCGATCGCTGAGTATGGCCGCTTTCATGATATGCCCGCTCTTTCTGCCCGTAGTTTGTCTTGCGCGCCGCATCGAGCGCGCTTAATTGCATAACGTCCTAATGCAAAGTTCGGTCCGGAACAGGACAAAATAAATCGGAGGCCATGATGGCGAGCTATGATCTGATCCTGCGCGGCGGAATCGTGGTCAATCAGGACGGCGTCGGCGCCCGCGACATTGGCGTGAGGCGCGGCCGGATCGCCGAGATTGGCGACCTCTCCCAGGCCAGCGCCGGCGAAACGGTGGATTGCGCGGGCCTGCATGTCCTGCCCGGCGTCATCGACAGCCAGGTGCATTTTCGCGAGCCCGGTCCGGTCCACAAGGAGGATTTGCAGACGGGATCGGCGGCGGCCGTGCTCGGCGGCGTCACCGCCGTGTTCGAAATGCCCAACACCAGCCCCAACACCACCACGCCCGAGGCCCTGGCCGACAAGGTGGCGCGCGGCACGGGTCGGATGCACTGCGATTTCGCCTTCTGGGTCGGCGCCGCCCATGAAAACGCCGCCCATGTCGGCGAGCTGGAGCGCCTGCCCGGCGCGGCAGGCATCAAGGTGTTCATGGGCTCCTCGACCGGCTCGCTGCTGGTCGACGATGACGGCGACCTTTCGGAAATTCTCAAGAACATCCGGCGCCGCGCCGCCTTTCACAGCGAGGACGAGATGCGGCTGAAGGCGCGGCTGGGCGAGCGCATCGCCGGCGATCCCGCCTCGCATCCGGTCTGGCGCGACGAGCTGACGGCGCTGACCAGCACCTGGCGGCTGATCGCCCTGGCGCGCAAGCACCGCGCCCGCGTCCATGTGCTGCATGTGACCACGGCGGAAGAAATCGAGTTTCTGGCCGACAACAAGGATATCGCCAGCGTCGAGGTGACGCCGCATCATTTGACGCTCTCCTCGGAGGATTACGCCCGGCTGGGCGCGCTGATCCAGATGAATCCGCCGGTGCGCGGCCCCCATCACCGCGACGCGCTCTGGCGCGGTCTGGCGCAGGGCGTGGTCGATGTGCTCGGCTCCGACCATGCGCCGCATACGCTGGAAGAAAAAGCAAAACCCTATCCCGACAGCCCCTCGGGCATGACCGGGGTGCAGACGCTTGTGCCCTGCATGCTCGACCATGTGAGCGCCGGGCGGCTGACGCTGGAGCGCTTCGTCGATCTGACCAGCGCCGGCCCGGCGCGGCTATTCCAGATCGCTCGAAAAGGCCGGATCGCCAAAGGCTATGACGCCGATTTCACCGTGGTCGATCTGAAGCGCGAGGAGACCATCGCCAATAAATGGATCGCCTCGCGCTGCGGCTGGACGCCCTATGACGGCAAGCGCGTCAAGGGTTGGCCGGTGGGGACTTTTGTGCGCGGGGCCAAGGCGATGTGGGAAGGCGAGATTGCAACCCCGGCGACTGGCCCGGCCATCCGGTTCTGGAGGCGCTTTAAGCTATTCCGGGCGGCGGCAGACGCGCAGATAGGGATGGCGCTCGTCCCAGCTCGAATTGACCACCCGCTTGCGGAACACGCAATTGGCCTTGCCCGCACGTTCGGCATAGACGGTATTGACCTGAACGCCAACGTCCCAGCGGTTGCGGTCGAGATAGCCTTCGGGATCGTATTTATACTGTCCTGAGGTCCAAAAGGTTCCGGGATCGACGGGGCCGGGGTCTTCATCCCAATAGGCCTGGCCATTGACGGTTTTCATCAGGCCCGGCCCGGCGAAAACCGGACCGGACAGCGCCAGCGCCGCGAAAAGACCTATGCCCCTTATCGTCGAACCTTGACCCCTGAACATGGCCGCTCCGCGCTCATTCGGAATTACGCGGAACTCTTAGCTGAAAATCAGCGTTCTGGCGACCGCCGAACGCGCAAGGACGGGCCGCCCGGCGCGTTCGGCGGACCCTTAAGGCCGGCACACCATCAGATAGGGATGATGGAATTCCCAATTGCTGTTGACAACCCGCATCCGCCAGACGCATCGAGCCGAGCCGGAATGAGCGGCGTAAACCACCATTTTGAAGTCCTGCGGCTCGTCGCCATACCAGCTCATGTAATGATGCGGATCAAATTTGGCCTGGCCGCTTTCATAGAACGCGCCGGGAGCAACCGGGCCGGGATCGCCGCCCCAATAGGCCTGGCCATCGACAAACCGCATCGCCGCCTGCGCCGACGCGACCACGCCCGTCGTTGCGGCAATAAAGGCTGCAAGGGCAATCGTCAGGGTTTTCATATGCGCCTCCATCGAGGTTTGGCGCGCGGAGAAAGCACATAGTCACATAATATCTGGCTACAACGCCAAGCTTTGGACGCCGCGCGCATGGCTATACAATCTTGTTGTTCGCATCGAGTTCCATCGATTTGCGGCCGTAAAGCCACAAAAATCCTAAATTATTTTTTAGAAACTCAAGCTGGAGACATGCCGCCGCGCCCTCGTTTCGCGCGGATTATTCCCCGCCAAAGAGTTTTTCCAGAAAATTGCGGTCGTCGCGCGGCGGACGCGGGCGGCGGCCGTCGTTTTCCGGAATGTCGCCGGGCGGAGTCGGCTCGTCCTCGCGGTCGAACTGGCGGTCGGACTGGACCTGCGCGCCATGCCCCGCCACGACCACGGGGGCTCCGGGGTTGCTGGTGTCAAGATGTCCAGCGGCCTCGCGTGGCGGCTGCGCCTGCGGCGCCTCCGGCTGCGGCCAGAGCGAGGCCGGCAGGCCCATGTTCAGGCTTTCGCTGCGCCAGCCGCCGGTCGGCAGGCCCGCCACCACCTGGCCCTTGAGCGCCTCGCGCATGTAGCGGCTCCAAATGTCCACGGGCAGATTGGCGCCCGAGGCCTTTTTGGTCGGCGAATTGTCGTCATTGCCGAGCCAGACGCCGGTGACGAGTCGGCGGTGAAGCCGATGAACCAGGCGTCGCGGTAATCCTGGGTGGTGCCGGTCTTGCCGGCGGCCGGCCGGTCGGGCAGAGCCGCCTTTTCCGCCGTGCCTGATCACCGCCCGCTTCAGCAGCTGTCATCCGCGCCAAAGGCGGGTCGATCACCTGGCCAAAGCCGCAGCCTTTCCGGCATAAAGCAGCTTGCCGGCCGCCGTGCCGACCTCGGTAATGATGTAAGCCTTCACGCCAATGCCGCATTGGCGAAGGCGGCATAGGCGGTGATCAGTTCCAGCGGCGTCACCACGCGAGGTGCCGAGCGCCAGGAGGCGTTCGCCTCGAGCTCCGAGGTGATGCCCAGTCGGGGCCGGCTGGCACCGCGGCGGGCCGACCTCGGATAGAGCCGCACCGCCACCGTATTGAGCGATCGGCGGGCCGTGGCGAGAGTGACCTCGCCCATATATTTGTGACTGTAGTTTTCGGGCTCCCAGCCATGGACGCGATCGGCGCGTCCTCGGCATCGGTCGGGGGTGAGGCCCTTCTCCAGCGCGGCGAGATAGACGAAGGGCTTGAACGACGAACCGGGCTGGCGGCCGCGGTGGCGCGGTTGAACTGGCTTTCCTCGTAATCGCGGCCGCCGATCAGGGCGCGGATCGCGCCGTCGGGCGTCCAGCGCCACCAGGGCGCCCTGGCTCGCGCCATATTTGCGGCCCTTCCGGCCAGACCATCTTCACCTCACTTTCGCGCCGGCGCCTGCATGGGGGATCGATGGTCAGGTGACGACAATCTCCTCGTCGATGGCGCCAATGGTGTCGCCGAGCTCCTCTATCACATAATCGGCGGAATAGTCGGGCGTGCCCGCGTGCCTTGCCCCGCACGATGGGCGGGATGGGCGAGCGCGGTTCCTCCGTGGCCTCGATGATATGGCCGGCATCCGCCATCGCCGCGACCACCAAGTCGGCGCGCTCCACAGCCGCCTTTCATAGTGATCGGGCGCAGTATCGCCGGCGATTTCACCAGGCCTGCGAGCATCGCGGCTTCGGAGAGGCTCAATTCATTTGCAGGATGACCGAAAAATTTGCTCGCGCCGCCGCCTCGATGCCGTAGACCCCGGCGCCGAAATAGACGCGGTTGAGATAGAGTGCGAGAATCTGGTCCTTGGAATATTTATGCTCCAGATAGAGCGCCAGCGTGGCCTCCTGAATCTTACGCGAAAAAGTGCGGTCCTGGGTCGAGGAAGAGATTTTTGGCGAGCTGCTGGGTAAGGGTCGAGCCGCCCTGCATGCACGCCACGGCCCGATCGCGGCGCAGGCGCGCGCAACACCCTATGGGGATCGAGGCCGAAATGGCTCGTAGAAGCGCCGGTCCTCGATGGCGACAAAGGCATTTGGCAGATAAGGCGGGAAGTCCTGGAGCCGCACCGCCGCTCCTCCGGTGTCGCCGCGATTGGCGAGCAGGCTGCCGTCGCTGCCGAGAATGGCGATATTGGGGCGGGCGCTTGGGAATGGCGAGAATGGTCGATCTGCGGCAATTGCGAGCCGTAATAGACGAACAGGCCGCCGGCGCCGATTCCAACCCAGACCCAGAGCACAAAACCCCAATAAAACAGACCGCCAAGCAGCGAGCGGCCTTTCTTCTTCGATTTGGCGGAGGATTTCGTCTCGGGCTTTTGTTTGGGTCTGGGCGCGCGCCTTTCGGCTTGGACGCGCGGCGCGGATTCGCTGTCGGAGGCGTCAAATGTCGGCTCGATCCGCTCGCCGCCCGATTTCTTCCGCGCCATGTTGAAAAATCCGCCCTCGCTGATGCGCGCTCTATTCAGCTTAAAATGGGCGAATTAAGGGCCGGTTAAGGAATTCCCGCCGTCCATGCCGGTCTTGTCCTTGAGCTTCACGCCGCTCAGACCTAGCCGCCGCGCCTCGCCGATCAGATAGAGCGCCTTGCGCGCCGCCGCCTCGGGCGACAAGCCCTCTGGCCGCACGTTGGAAATGCAATTGCGCTCGGCGTCGCTGCGGCCGGTTCGCGGCGCATAGGTGAGGTAGAGCCCCATGCTGTCGGGCGAACTCAGGCCCGGCCTTTCGCCAATCAGCACCAGAACCATGCGCGCGCCCAGGCTGGCGCCGATCTCGTCGCCAAGCGCGACGCGGCCCTGGAGGGCCAGCGCAGTCGGCCCGAAGCTCAATCTGGCCTGCGCCAGCAGCGGCAGCAGAGCCGCCAGAAACGGTTTCGCATCGGTCTGCATGGCGAGCGACGACAGGCCGTCGATCGCCGCGAGGACCAGATCGGATTTTCGCGCGCCGACGCCAGCGAGTTTTGCGCTGGAAGCCTCGTCGAGGCGGCGGCCGAGATCGGGGCGTTGCAGATAGGTCGCGCGGTCGGCGGCGGCGCTGTGCAAACGCAGCACATCCAGACCGAGATTACGCAAATCCGCCGCGACCGCATCGGCGTCGAGCGGGCGATGCACGGCGTCGCGGGCGCGGGCGTGGTCGCGCTGGAAGGCCAGATGCGCCGAAGTCGGCAGGCTGGTTCCGGCGCGGCCGAGCGCGATGCGCGCGCGCGTCAGGCGGCGCAAATCCGTCCAGGGATTTTTGATGACCGATTCGCTCATCGCCGGCTCACCTGAGGTCGGCCAGGGCGCGCAAGGGCGCCGGCAGGGTCTCGGTCATGCGCCCTTCCACGGAAACGCCGGCCCGCTCCAGCCAGTCGCAAAACTCCGGCGCGGGAGCCAGGCCGAGCACCCGGCGGGCGTAGAGCGCGTCATGGAAGGACGTGGTCTGGTAGTTGAGCATGATGTCGTCGGCGCCGGGCACGCCCATGATGAAAATTCACTCCCGGCGGCGCCGAGCAGGGTCAGGGGCCGCGTCCATGTCGTCCTGATCGGCCTCGGCGTGATTGGTGTAGCAAATGTCGCACCCCATCGGCAGGCCCAGCAGTTTGCCGCAGAAGTGATCCTCCAGCCCGGCGCGGATGATTTGCTTGCCATTGTAGAGATACTCAGGGCCGATGAAGCCTATCACGCTATTGACCAACAGCGGCTTGAAGGCGCGCGCCACCGCATAGGCCCGCGCCTCTCAGGGTTTGCTGATCGACGCCATGATGGCGCCCGCTGACACGCCGAAACCCTGTCCCGTCTCGAAATACATGAAGATTTTCGCCCAGCGTCCCGCGTTGCAGCGACAGGCTCCGCCTCATGGGCCTTCGCGCAACAGGGCGAGATCGACGCCAAAACTGGCTGGCTGCTTGGCGTGCCGGCGATGGATTGAAACACCAGATCGACCGCCCCGCGCCGGATCGCCTCCATGCTGGTGGTGATATGGGCGAGCACGCAAGCCTGGGTGGGGATTTTTTGCCGGGAAATGATCTCGTCGAGCATATGGATCAGGGGTCATGACCGCCGGAATCGAATCGGAGCGGGATTGATCCCGATCACCGCATTGCCCGCGCCATAACATCAGCCCGTCGAGGATGCTGGCGGCAATGCCAGCATGATCGTCCAGGGGGGTGATCGGGTTGCAGCCGGGTGGAGAGACGGCCGGCGAGCCCCAGCGTGTTGCGATTTGGTGACCACGCGGATTTTGCGCGCGACCAGGATCAAATCCTGAAGCCGCATGATCTTGGACACCGCCGCCGCCATTTCCGGCGTCAGGCCGGGGGCCAGCGCCGCCAAGCTTTTTCATCCGCGGCGTCGGACAGCAGCCAGTTGCGGAAATCGCCGACGGTGAGAGACGCCACCGGCGCGAAGGCCAGGAGATCGTGGCTGTCGACGATCAGCCGGGTCACCTCGTCCTGCTCGTAAGGCACGACCTGTTCGTGCAAAAAGGCTTTCAGCGGCAGGTCGGCCAGGGCCATTTGCGCGGCGGCGCGCTCGCGGTCGTCGCCGGCCGCGACCTGACTGAGAAAATCGCCCGAGCGCGCCGGACTGGCCTTGGCCAGCAGGGTCTTCAACCCGTCGAAACGATAGGTCTGGCCTCCGACGCTATGCACAAAAACCATTTCACGCCCCGGCGTGGATTTCCACCTGACAATCTTGGCCTGTTTCGGCCCGGGTTTCCAGCGGGACGCGGGGGCGCTGCGGCAAAAACAGGCTTTCCTCCGGAAATAGGTGGATTCAGCTCTTGACGCACTTGCCTTCACGGCCCCGGCGCTGCAATCTTGCCGCCCTTTTAAGTTCGAGTCCGTTGGAACGCCGCACCATGAAAGTCACGCTTGAGAGATCGGCTTTGCTCAAATCGCTGGGACATGTGCATCGTGTCGTCGAGCGGCGCACCACCATTCCGATCCTGTCCAATGTCCTGCTCAGCGCCAGCGGCGGCGGCCTGCAACTGAGGGCGACCGATCTCGACCTCGAAGTCACCGAGACCGCGCCCGCCGACATCGGCCGCCCGGCGCGACCACCCTGCCCGCCCATACGCTCTATGACATCGTGCGCAAATTGCCGGACGGCGCCCAGGTGTCGCTCGAAGAGACCGGCGAAACCGGCCAGTTGCAATTGCGCTCGGGCCGTTCGCGTTTCAATCTGCAAAGCCTGCCCGAGAGCGACTTTCCCGACCTCGCCGCGGGCGAGCTGACACACAGGTTCAAACTCGCCGCCGGCGAATTGAAGCGGCTGATCGACAAGACCCAATTCGCCATTTCCAGCGAGGAGACCCGCTATTATCTCAACGGCGTGTTCATGCATGTCGCCGAGGTCGAGGGAAAGGCCTTTTTGCGCGCCGTGGCGACCGACGGGCACCGTCTGGCGCGGCTTGAGACGCCGGCGCCCGCCGGCGCCGTGGGCATGCCCGGCATGATATTCCGCGCAAGGCCGTCGCCGAAGTGCAGAAACTGATCGAGGATCCGGAAGCCGAAATCGGCGTCGAACTGTCTTCGGCCAAAATCCGCTTCACCATCGGCTCGGTGGTGCTGACCACCAAATTGATCGACGGCTCCTTCCCCGATTACGCCCGCGTCATCCCCAGCCAGAACGACAAGTTCCTGACTGTGGAGCGCAAGGATTTCAGGACGCCGTGGATCGCGTCTCCACCATTTCCTCCGAACGCGGCCGGGCGGTCAACTCACCGTATCCGAGGGCAAACTGGTTCTGTCGGTCACCAATCCCAATTCCGGCTCGGCGGTAGAGGAGCTGGAGGTGGATTATAATTCAAGCCCGCTCGAGATCGGTTTCAACGCCCGCTATCTCATCGACATCGCCGCGCAGCTCGACAGCGACACGGCCCTGTTCAAGCTCAACACTCGGGCTCGCCGACCATTATCCAGGACCGCGACGGGGCAAGCGCACTTTATGTGCTGATGCCCATGCGGGTGTGAGGCGCCGCCGCGCGGCCCTTATCCGGATTTCAACGGTTTGTACAAAAACGCCCGCGCCGCGCCGGGGGGGAAGTTGGCGATTTCTCCGGCGTGCTTGAATCCGTTGCACTCGTAAAAGCGCCGGGCGCGCGGACTGAAGGTGTCGAGATAAATCCCGGCGCAGGCTTTCTGGCGGGCGAAATCTTCCGTCCGGGCCAGCAGCGCCGCGCCTATGTTTTTCGCCCGCGCATGGGGCTCAACGTAAAATTGCGCGACATAGAGCCAGCGCCAATGGATCAGGCCGTTGACGCCGCCGAGAACCGTATCGCCGTCGCGGACGACCAGCGCGAAGCTCTCCTCGTCGCGCGGACCGAATTCCGCCGCGACCTCCTCGCCCAGCGCCTGCGCCAGAGCCACGGCTTCCGGCGCCGCGCGCGGCAGGAATTCGAAATGGAAGGGCTTGGAGGGAACGGTTTTTTCCGTCATGGAAGCGGCATGAAGCATTTGGTTGTCATTTTCGCACTCTGGACTCTCGACTATGTCAGCGCAAGCCGCGCCGAGGATTGCGCGCCGCCGCGCATCGAGGCGCCGCTGGCCGGGCCGGTGCAAAATCTGGAGCGGGTTGAGGATTATAAAATCGTCCTGCAAGCCTGCGCGCGGCCGCAGGCTTCAAAAATCGTCGCGATCCGCGCCATGCGGGTCGCGGGCGAGGATGTGTGGCCGGCGGTCGATCCGGAGATGCTGGCGACCCGGCTGGAGCGCGCGACCTGCTGGATCTGCGCCGCGCTGGCGCCGGAACAGGCCGACAGCCGTTATTTGCGCGCGGTGGATCGATTCGCGGCGGCGACGGGAAGAAACTGCCGCCGGGGGCGAGCTGGCGCGACAATGCCGGCATGGTCCATGGCCAGGGCGCCGGGGCCTTTGTCACCGGCGATCTCTGCCCCTCGCACAAACCGCTCGACCGGGCCTTTTTGCAAGAGCTGGAGAAGGAAGGGGCGCCGCCCGCCGCCTTGTCGATTTCCGGCCTGTGGCTGGCGCATCATCATGAGGATTTTCTCTGGCTGCGCCGGGAAAAGGCCGAGGGGCGGCTGAAATTTCTGGGTCAATCACAGCTTCCGCCATCCCTTCCAGGCCAATCTGGCCGATGGCGAGAATTATCTGCTCATGCCCGGCCTCGACCCCCAGGCCGAAATCCTCAATGTCGAGCGGCTGCCGCTTTATCGCCAATTGCTAAGTCCCCAGGCTGTTCTTTCGCTTTCCAGGCCTGATTTCCAACGCCGAATGGGCGGCGCGGCTGCGCGAGGCCCATTTGATTCCGCTGGGCGCCGACGCCGGGCCGGCCCTGGTTTAATACTGGCGCCGGGATCGGCGGACCCTCGTCCATCCCAATGGCAATGAGCCCGAGGGCCTGAGGCTTTTCGAGCGGCTGAAGAATTCCGGCGCGCTGCCAAAACCGTTTCGCGATCTCGACGCGGCGCCCTAAGTCTCGCTCAGCGCGCGTCGCGCCAAAGCCGCGAAAAACAACGCCAGGAACCAGGGCGACAACGCCAGTGCCAGCAACATGGCCAGCGGACGCGCGACCGCCGGCAGCAGATAAATGGCGAACAGCAAGGTTTTTTCGTAAGGGCGGAAGCCGTCCGCCTGCCCGCGCCCGAGCAGAACCAGCAGCGGCGCGGCGAGCAAAGTGAAATCGTAATCGAGCACGAAGGGCGTGGCCAGCAGAGCGGCGACGGCGATCAGCGCCATTTGCAGCCGCGCGTCGCGCGTGCGGCGCAGGGTCACGATCAGGCCGGCGGCGACCGCCAGGGCCATGACGGCTTGCGCCGCATAGGCCAGACCGAGCGGCGCGCCCCAGATGCGCAGGGCGGTGAAGACGCTCTGCATCTTGCCGGGATCGACCAGTCCCTGCTCCAGCGTGGCGCGGGCGATGGCGCTGGCGGCGAAAAAGCCATGCCAGGCCGCCTCGCCCAGCACCGCGAGGGACAGGCCGGCCAGCGCCAGCGCCGTCGGATGTCCCCCCGTCAGCGCGTTGATGCGGGTGATGTGCTGATCCGTCTGATCGATCGTGCGTTGATCGGTGAACTCGGCCAACCCGATCCCGCAGGCGTTGCCGTGCGTCTCTTCGGTCAATCCGCGAATAAAAATCCGCTTGCAGCAGACGTCGTCTTTCCCTTCCTCGGGCTGCCCCACGAATTTCCGCCCGATTACGTTGGTATCCATTCCCGACCCGCTGATATTCTTGCCGATCTCGTCGACAATCAGCAGGCCAACCTCGTCAAAAGGCAAGCGAGGCATCCCTTTACGAGCCAGCTTC
>CAWDOR010000023.1:0-161526 GCA_963804045.1 uncultured Alphaproteobacteria bacterium
TTTTTTTTTTTCTTGTAGCCTTCGACGACGTATTGCTGGGTTCGGCCGGCGCGGCCGGCGCGGCTTCTTCAGCCGTCGCCGCTTCAGCGGTCGTTTCTTCGGCTGGGGCTTCGGCGGTCTCGGCGACCGCCGCTTCTTCCACCGAAGCTTCTTCCGCCGGCGCTTCTTCGGCGGCGGGGACAGCTTCTTCCGCGACCGGGGCTTCGACGCTCTCGGCTTCGACGGTTTCAACCGGCGCTTCGGCGGCGGCCTCGGCGTTTTCGGGCGCTTCGCTCGGGGCTTCCGTCGCGGCTTCCGCTTCGGGCGCCTGTTCTTCCGGCTGGGCATCCTCGGCGGGCGTTTCGCTCGGCGCCGAAACCTTGACCGGCTCGGTGGCGGCCTTGGGAAGCAGCGGCACGGTGATCGCCGGCCCCGGGCGCTGTTCGCTGGCGTAGCCGAGCGATTTCAGAATGCTGGAGAAAGCCTCGCCGGAGCAGCCGGCCAGCGAGGTCATGGCCACGGTGACGACAAAGCCTTCGCCATCGGCGGTCCCCGCCGGCGGCTCGCCGGGGGTGACGCCGGGGCGATAGGCGATGGCCGGGCGGATCAGATCGGCCAGGCGCTCGAGAATATCGACGCGCACCGCGCGCTCGCCGCAGACGCGGAAACCGGCGGCGCGATACAGGCCGCGATTGACGCTCTGGTCGGCGGCAAACGAGGTGCGGCCGGAGGAGGCGAGATGGGCGACCTCGTCAATGCCCTTCACGGTCTCGAGGCCGCCGTGCTTGAGCGCCCAGAGCTGCGCGGCGAGCGCGCGCGGCGCGGGCTTGAGCAGCGCCGGCAGATAGAGGTGATAGGCGCCGAAGCGCACGCCGAATTTACGCAGGGCGGCGCGGGCCTCTTGCGACAGGGTCTTCATCTCCTCGGAAACCCGCGAGCGCTCCAGCACGCCCAGGGACTCGCCGATCTGGAAGGCGACGCCGCGCGCCGCGCCTTCGAGCCCGTCGCCGATCTCCAGCTCCTCCAGCGCGCCCAGCAGTTTTTTGACGTGCTGCGCCAGCCAAAGGTCGATTCGCGCCTGCACCTGTTCGAGCTGGGCGCCGGTCAGGGTCTCGTCGGCGATGAGTTTTGCGCGCGGCTTCAGAATGTGGTCGCCGGCGCCGATGCGGGCCACGGGCTCGCCCAGCCAGCGGATCAGCCCGTCATTGGCGAGCACGAAAGCCTCGTCCACGGCCTCGTGGACCCGGCGCGCCCGCGCCTCGATCTCGACGGCAAGCGCCGCTTTCGCGGCGGCGTTCAGGGTTTTCGCCTCCTCGCCGGCGGCGGCGGGGTCCGGCGTGAAACAAAAGCCGAGCAGGGAGCCGACATGGTGACCCTCGACATTGACCTGGCCCGTCGCGGTGATTTCGGCTTCCATAATTGCGTTCTCTCTGAGGCGGCGCATCAGCACACTGGCGCGCCGGTCGACAAATCTCTGGGTCAGGCGCGCGTGCAAAGCGTCGGACAATGTGTCCTCTACCTGACGCGCGACGCCCTGCCAATGGCCGGGATCATCAAGCCAGTCATTTCGATTGGCGATAAATGAGCAGGTGCGCACAATATTTATGCGCGCGGAGAGCGCGTCAATGTCGCCGTCGACCCGGTCGGCCTGGGCGATCTGGCGCGCCAGAAAGGAATCGGGGATTTTGCCGGCGCGCACCACATGCTGGAAAACGCTCAGGCAGAGATCGGCGTGAGCCGCCGGCGAGGTCTTGCGATAGTCGGGAATCTGGCAGGTTTCCCAGAGCCTTTCGATGTCGGCGCGGGTCTTGGCCTGGCGGCGGACGCTCTCGTCGCGCATCGCCGCCTCCAAGGCTCTTTGATCTTCGGCGACAGGCGCGCGGGTCAGGCCGGGGCGCTCGGGCAGCCGGTCGAGCGTGGCGGAAAGCGATTCGAGCGAGGAAAAATCCAGCGCGGCGTTGCGCCATTGCAACAGGGTGACGGGGTCGAAGGCGTGGGATTCGATCATTCCCGCCAGTTCCTCGTCGAGCGGCGGGCAGCGGCCGGTGGAGCCGAATGTGCCGTCCTTGACATGGCGCCCGGCGCGTCCGGCGATCTGGCCGAACTCGGCCGGGTTGAGCCGGCGGAACTGATAGCCGTCATATTTGCGGTCGGAGGCGAAGGCGACGTGATCGACGTCGAGATTGAGCCCCATGCCTATGGCGTCGGTGGCGACGATGTAATCGACCTCGCCATTCTGGTAGAGATCGATCTGGGCGTTGCGGGTGCGAGGGGATAGCGCCCCAGCACCACCGCCGCGCCGCCCTTGGTGCGCCGCAGCCATTCGGCTATGGCGTAGACGTCCTCGGCGCGGAAGGCGACAATGGCGCTGCGGCGCGGCAAGCGCGCGATCTTGCGGTCGCCGGCGAACAGAAGCTGCGAAAAGCGCGGCCGCGACTGGACTCTTATGCCGGGCAGCAGGCTTTCCAGCACATTCTGCATGGTTCCCGCGCCGATCAGCAGGGTCTCCTGCGTTCCGCGCCGATTGAGAATCCGGTCGGTAAAAACGTGGCCGCGATCGAAAGAGGCGGCGAGCTGGATTTCGTCTATGGCGACGAAGGGCAGTTTGAGATCGCGTGGCATGGCCTCGACGGTCGAGACCCAGTAGCGGGGGTGGCGCGGCTTGATCTTTTCCTCGCCGGTGACCAGCGCCACGGCCTCCGGCCCGACCTTGGCGACGACGCGATTATAGACCTCGCGCGCCAGCAGCCGCAGCGGCAGGCCAATCATGCCCGAGGGGTGGCTGAGCATGCGCTCAATGGCGAAATGGGTCTTGCCGGTGTTGGTCGGGCCGAGAATCGCCAGAATATGCGCGGAATCGCCGGGAAGGCTCATGGCCGCGCCCTGTTCGGTTTTTCGCGCGCGCGAAAAACCAAAGGAAATTTTTCGCGCGGGACGGAGCGGGCCGCGCGGCGCCGGGGGAGAGAGCGCATCGCCATGGCCTCTGGATGGACCTGTTGGCCGAGGATTGCAAGGCGCCGGTCTCGTCGCCGCGCCCTTCGCCTGCGACAATTTGCGCCAGCGCGGACCGCTCCGCGCTTGCGCCAGATCAATCCCTTGAAACGCCGCGCCTTGTATAAAGCCAAGGTGACTTCACGTCGCGGATGCCCACTTCCATGGGCGTTTCCTCCCTGACTTGGACCGCTCTCACCGAGCGGTCCTTTTTCTTTTGGGGGTCTGTTTTCGCTTTTGGCGGCGGATCGGCGGCGGTGCCAATCCTTTACGCTCTGTCCCGTTTTGGCGCGGAAACGTCGCGGCCGGCGACAGGCGTTAAGGGATGTTAACTCTGGAAAACAACGCCTTGCGCGCATTTCGCGCCATCCCCGCGCGCGTGGCGGCTAAGGCTTTGAACCAAGGGCGAACAAATCGCGGTCGAATCGCTAACTCGCTTTAAATCGTGCTTTGTTCGCGCCATATGTGGCCAGGCGCGGGGTCGGCGCCCCTAGCAGTTAAATCGCGCGCCCGCGCCCGCCTTTGGCCGCGCGAACTCCGATCGCCAGATTTGTCAATGGATTGCGTTCAGGGGGTAAAAGTCAGCTCGCTGGCTTCGATTACCGCCGTGCCGACCTGGGTCATCAGCGAGACGCGATAGGGAACGACGACATGGCCGTCGCGCGCGGGCGCCAGCCAGATCTCCATTTCCTTGTTCTGCGCCATGAAGGCTGTGCCCTTGGCCGTGGTCTTGTGTCCGGCGATGGGAATATAACGGGCGGCGCAGACGGTGACCGGGCCGGAATAGCCCTTTTCCCTGATATCCTTGACGCCGACATAGGCAAGGGTGACGTCGAAACGGGTATAGCCGTCGTAAATCTGCGACTGCGACCGGCAGGCGGCGGGGCCGACCGGATTGGCGCCGCTGCGCACCGGCATCAGAAAAGCCGAGAGCGGGTCGAGAATGCCGCGCTTGTGGGCCTCGGTCAGCGGCACATGATCGGGGCTTTTGTCCTCTTCCCAGAAGGGCGCATATTGCACCTGGCGCACCGTTCCATCGTTGAGCGCCATGCGCAAGGTGCGGGTTTCCCGGGAATTGGAGGCGGTGGTGGCATAGGCCGTCGGCGTCGGCGCGCCCTCTTCGACATCGCCATTGGCGGTCAGGGCCATTTTGAGATTGGAGACCAGCGCGGCGACGCCGGTGAGCTTCACATTGAGATCGACGCGATAATGCTTGCTGTCGATGAAGCTGGAGGCGTCGGCGGCGCCGATCGGCAGGCCGATGAGCGTCACCTTGTAATGGGCGCGCATGGTTTCGGCCTGGGCGGCGAGGGGCGCCAGTCCCAGAGTCGCAACCAGACCCAGGATCGAAAACTGGCGCGAGCGCCGGACCGGCGAGCGACGAAGACGAGCGGCTGAAATCATGCGGAAACGACCCGGAAAGCTTTGGCGAGACGCCGGGAGTGGAAGCGATTCGCTTGGAATATCGGTTCATATCATGGCCAGGGTGTGTCGCGAAAAAAACTTTCCCGACAAGGCCCCTTGCCGGGGCTGCAACTCGCCGTTATAAGGCGGGCCTCCAGGGCGCGGCGGTCAGGCCTGTCGCAAATATAGCCCGCTGGAAATGTCGGAGCCGGATCAGTCCGGGCTTGGATAAAATGTCGGAGTGTAGCGCAGCCTGGTAGCGCACCTCGTTCGGGACGAGGGGGTCGGAGGTTCGAATCCTCTCACTCCGACCATTTTTTCACGCTGACCATTTTTTCACGCTGACCGTTTTTTCGCGCCGAACGTTGTGCGCAGGACCGCGAAATCGTCACGGCGGCCCTGAAAATCGGGTAATTTGTCGCCGCGCGGCGCTTGACCTTTCCCGGCCTCTCGCTTATGAACGCGCTCCACTGAACCGTGTGCGCGGAACCTCAGGGTCTCGCGGCGCTTTCGTTTTGCTAAACGGCGGCGGATCGGTTTTCACGAATTTCGGCGGCTGGTCCTTCGACAGGGCAAGTTGGCCATTCCGGCCTGGGGGACGCGGCAAGCGCCTTACTTTCGCCGGCGAGCTTAAAAGTTGAAAGGATATCCCATGTCCCGCCGTTGCGAACTGACCGGCAAGGCTGTGCAGACCGGCAATCTCGTCAGCCATTCCAATCACAAGACCCGCTGCCGCTTCCTGCCGAATCTGGTCAATGTCTCGCTGATCTCGGATTCGCTGAAGCGCTCGGTGCGCCTGCGCATCGCCGCCGCCGCCCTGCGCTCGGTCGAGCATCGCGGCGGTCTCGACGCCTTCCTGCTCAAGGCCCGCGACACCGAATTGTCGATGAACGCGCTCAAGCTGAAGCGCGAAATCGTCAAGAAGCTCGAAACCGTCCAGGCGGCCTGAGTTTTTCTTCTCCGAATTTTTAAGCGGCCCCGGTTTTCGGGGCCGTTTTTATTTGGCCAGCCCGACAACATGGTCGGCGATGGCCAGCGACGAGGTCAGGCCCGGGCTTTCTATGCCGAACAGATTGATCAGGCCTTTGACGCCGTGGGTTTCCGGGCCGTCGATGCGGAAATCCGCCGCCGGCTCGTCCGGTCCCGAGATTTTCGGCCTGACGCCGGAATAGGCCGGGGCCAGCGCGTTTTTTGGCATGTCCGGCCAATAGGTTCGGATCGCCGTCTCGAAAATTTCGGCGCGGCGGGGATCGACCGTGTAATCCACGGCGTCGATCCATTCGACGTCGGGTCCGAAGCGCGCCTGCCCGCCGAAATCGAAGGTCAGATGCACGCCCGCGCCATGGGCCGTGGGCATGGGATAGATCAGCCGCGAAAAGGGCGCGCGGCCCGGCAGCACGAAATAATTGCCCCGGGCGTAGCGGGTTTCGGGAATTTTCGCGGGATCGAGGCCTGAAATGGCGCGGGCGACGCGCGAGGCGCGCAGGCCCGCGCAATTGACCAGGAGCGCGGTGGTCAGTCGCATCGGCTCGGCGCCGCCGGCTTCGACCTCCAGGCCATCCGGCAGCCGGCGCGCGGCGAGAAAGGGCGTGTTGAAGGCGAAGCTCGCGCCCGCCGCCTCGGCCTCGCCTTGCAGGGCGAGCATATAGCCATGGCTGTCGAAAATGCCAGTCGAGGGCGACAGCAGCGCGCCGGCGCAATGCAGCGCCGGCTCCAGCGCCCGCGCCTCCTGCGGCGAAAGCAGGGCGAGATCGTCCACGCCGTTTTCGGCGCCTTTTTGCGCCAGCGCCGCGAGGCCGGGAAGTTCGCTCTCCTCGACGGCGACCACCAGCTTGCCGCAATTTTTATAGGCGACGCCACGGCTGGCGCAGAAATCGTAAAGCGCCTTGCGGCCGGCGACGCAGAAGCGCGCCTTAAAACTGCCGGGGGGATAGTAGAGGCCGGCGTGGATGACTTCGCTGTTGCGCGAGGAGGTTTCCGAGCCGATTCTGTCGGCGGTCTCCAGCACAATCACGCTGCGCCCGGAAAGCGCCAGGGCGCGGGCGGTGGCCAGGCCGATCACGCCCGCGCCGATCACCAGCGCGTCAATATCCGTCATGTCGAATCCCCCCCCGCTCGCCACAAGGCGATCAGAGAGACCAGGGGCCTCCGCCGTCAAGCCCGGCGAAAGAGGGTCTCAATCATTGGTGAATTTGGCCGGGCGCTTTTCGACGAAGGCGGCCATGCCTTCCTTCTGGTCGTTCATCGCGAAGGTCGCCTGGAACACGCGGCGCTCGAAGCGCACGCCCTGGCTCAGTGGCGTCTCGAAGGCCATGTTGACCGCCTCCTTGTTCATCCGCGTCGAGGGCAGCGACATCGCGGCGATGGTTTTGGCGGCGTCCAGCGCCTCATCCAGCAGTTTTTCCGGCGCGACGACGCGCGACACCAGGCCGGAGCGTTCGGCTTCCTGGGCGTCCATCATCCGCCCGGTCAGCACCATGTCCATGGCCTTGGCTTTGCCGACCGCGCGGGTCAGGCGCTGCGAGCCGCCAATGCCGGGCATCACCCCGAGCTTGACTTCGGGCTGGCCGAATTTGGCGTTTTCCCCGGCGATGATGAAATCGCAGAGCATCGCCAACTCGCAGCCGCCGCCCAGCGCATAGCCCGACACCGCCGCGATCATCGGTTTTCGCACCGCGGCGAGCCGGTCCCAGAGGTGGAACCAGTCGAGCCGGTGGGCGTCCATATAGGACAGATTCTGCATTTCCTTGATGTCGGCGCCGGCGGCGAAAGCTTTGGCCGAGCCGGTGACGACGATGCAGCCGACGCCCTCGTCTTCGTCGAGTTTGGCGGCGGCGTCGGCGATGTCCCTGGCCATTTGCACATTCAGCGCGTTGAGGGCCTGAGGGCGGTTCAGCGTGATCAGCGCGACGCGCTCGCGGCGCTCGACCAGAATGGTTTCATAATCGCTCATGACCTCACCCCCGCGCCGCGCGCAAAAATTCGATGACGCCGGAGAAATCCTTCTCGGCGCCGCCGGCCTCGATAAAGCTGGCGAAAATCTCGGCGGCGCGTCGGCCCATCGGCGTGTGGGCGCCGGCGCTGGTCGACGCCGCTTGCGACAGGTTCAGGTCCTTCAGCATCAGCGGCGCGGCGAAGCCCGGGGCGTAATCGCGATTGGCCGGGCTGGCGGGAACCGGGCCGGGCACCGGGCAATAGGAGGTCAGCGACCAGCATTGGCCGGAGGCGGTGGAGGCGACGTCATAGAGCGCCTGATGGGTCAGGCCGAGCTTTTCGCCGAGCACAAAGGCTTCGCAGACGCCGATCATGGAAATGCCGAGGATCATGTTGTTGCAGATTTTCGCCGCCTGACCCGCGCCACCGCCGCCGCAATGCACGATCTTCTTGCCCATCACCTCCAGAAAAGGCCGCGCCAGGGCGACCGCCTCGTCCTCGCCGCCGACCATGAAGGTGAGCGTCCCCGCCGTGGCGCCGCCGACGCCGCCGGACACCGGGGCGTCCACCGATTTGAGGCCGCGCCTGGCCGCCAGCGCATGGGCGGCGCGTGCGCTGTCAATGTCGACTGTGGAACAGTCGATCAGCAGCGCGTCGGGGCGGGCGCTGCGCAAAATGCCGTCCTCGGCCTCCATCGCGCCGATCAGATGCTTGCCCGTGGGCAGCATGGTGACGACCACATCGGCCTGCGCCACGGCTTCGCTGCTGTTTTCGGCCGGCTCGACGCCCTCGTTCTGCGCCTTGGCCAGCGCCGTGGCGGAAAAGTCGAAGCCGAGCACGCGATGGCCGGCTTTGACCAGATTGGCGGCCATGGGCCCGCCCATATTGCCGAGGCCGATAAAGGCGATGGTGGTCATTTATTCCTCCTTATTTATGTTTTTCGATCAGGCGGCGGGCGACGATCAGCCGCATGATCTCGTTCGTGCCTTCGAGAATCTGATGGACGCGCAGGTCGCGGACGATTTTCTCGACGCCGTAATCGGCGAGATAGCCATAGCCGCCATGCAGTTGCAGCGCGTCATTGGCGATGGTGAAGCAGGCGTCGGTGACGAATTTTTTCGCCATGGCGCAAAGGCCTGACGCTTCCGGGTCCTTGGCGTCGAGGGCGCTGGCGGCGCGCCACAAAAAGCTCCTGCTCGCCTCGAGGTCGATGGCCATGTCGGCGAGGCGGAATTGCAGCGCCTGGAATTCGTTCAGCCTTTTGCCAAAGGCCTGGCGCTCGGCCATATAGGCCACGGCCTTGTCGAGCGCCGAAGCCGCGCCGCCCAGCGAGCAGGCGGCGATGTTGAGCCGGCCGCCGTCGAGCCCGGCCATGGCGATCTTGAAGCCAAAACCTTCGTCGCCCAGCCGGTTGCCTGCGGGAACGCGGCAATCCTCGCAGATCACCTGCCTCGTTGGCTGGGCGTTCCAGCCCATTTTGCGTTCATTGGCGCCAAAGCTCAGGCCGGGCGTTCCCTTTTCGACGACAAAGGCGGTCATGCCCTTGGCGCCATCGTCGGAGGTGCGGGCCATGATCACGTAAATATCGGAGACGCCGGCGCCGGAGATGAATTGCTTGACGCCGTTGAGCACATAAAAATCGCCGTCGCGCCTCGCCCTCATCTTGACCGCGGCGGCGTCGGAGCCGGCGGAGGGCTCGGTCAGGCAATAGGAGCCGAACAGCTCCATGGCGCAGAGGCCCGGAATCCATTTGGCCCGCTGCGCCTCATCGCCGAAGCGGTCGATCATCCAGCTGGACATGTTGTGGATGGAGAGATAGGCGGCGACCGAAGGACAGCCGCGCGCAAGCGCCTCGAAGATCAGCGCGGAATCGAGCCGCGTCAGGCCCGAGCCGCCGAATTCGTCGCGCACGTAAATGCCGCCCATGCCCAGCGCGGCCGCCTTGCGCAGCACATCGACCGGGAAAAATTTCTTCTCGTCCCATTCCAGCGCATGGGGGGCGATTTCCTCGCGCGAAAAGGCTTCGGCCATTTCGACAATGGCGCGATGATCGTCGTGAAGCGCGAAAAGTTTTGGGGGCTGCTCGGTCATTTTCCTCTCGGCCAGAAAACGCGGCCCTTATGACCGGGCCGTCGCGGGCGCAAACTTAGCAAGAATTTCGCGCGAGGAAACGCCTTCCGCCTCACGATCAATCCGCGCTCATGCGGCAAGACTTTGGTATAATGCCGTCTCATCTGTGGATTTGCGCACATCGATTGCGCGTTTTCGGCCCTTGCCCGCGCCGCCGCCAACGCGCAGAAAACCGGGAAAATCGGGAGGAAAACATGCAGGAATTGACCCATTTCATCGGCGGCGAACATGTGAAGGGGACTTCGGGCCGCTTCGCCGACGCCTACCAGCCCATGACCGGCGAAGTGATTTCGCGCGTGCCGCTGGCCTCGAAAGCGGAAATGCGCGCGGCGGTGGAAAACGCCCGCGACGCGCAGCCGAAATGGGCCGCGACCAATCCGCAGCGCCGCGCCCGCGTGCTGATGAAATTCGTCGATCTGCTCAACCGCGACATGGACGCGCTGGCCGAGCTGTTGGCGCGCGAACATGGCAAAACCATTCCCGACGCCAAGGGCGACATTCAGCGCGGCCTGGAAGTGGCGGAATTCTGCATTGGCATTCCGCATCTGCTCAAGGGCGAATATACCGACGGCGCCGGTCCGGGCATTGACATTTACTCGATGCGCCAGCCGCTTGGCGTGGTCGCGGGCATCACCCCGTTCAACTTCCCGGCGATGATTCCGATGTGGAAGTTCTGCCCGGCCATCGCCTGCGGCAACGCCTTCATCCTAAAACCTTCCGAGCGCGATCCGGGCGTGCCGCTGCGTCTCGCCGAGCTGATGATCGAGGCGGGCCTGCCCGCCGGCGTGCTCAATGTCGTCAATGGCGACAAGGAGGCGGTGGACGCCATTCTCGACGATCCCGACATCAAGGCCGTGGGCTTTGTCGGCTCCACCGCCATCGGCGAATATATTTATGCGCGAGGCTGCGCCAATGGCAAGCGCGTGCAGGCCTTTGGCGGCGCCAAGAACCATATGGTGATCATGCCCGACGCCGACATGGACCAGACCGTCGATGCGCTGATCGGCGCCGGCTATGGCTCGGCGGGCGAACGCTGCATGGCGATCTCGGTCGCCGTGCCCGTGGGCGAAGCCACCGCCAATGAGCTGGTGAAGCGGCTGATTCCGCGCGTCGAAGCGCTGAAAATCGGCCCCTCCACCGATCTCGCCGCCGATTACGGCCCGGTGGTGACCAAGGCCCATCTCGACAAGATCAAGTCCTACGTCGAAATCGGCGTGAACGAAGGCGCCAAGCTGCTGGTCGATGGCCGCGGCTTCAAGATGCAGGGCTATGAGAACGGTTTTTACATGGGCGGCTGCCTGTTCGACGGGGTGACCTCGGACATGCGCATCTACAAGGAAGAAATCTTTGGGCCGGTTCTGTCGGTGGCCCGCGCGGAAAATTACGAGGCCGCGTTAAAACTGTGCAACGATCATGAATATGGCAATGGCGTCGCCATCTACACCCGCGACGGCGACGCCGCCCGCGACTTCGCCTCGCGCGTCAATGTCGGCATGGTCGGCGTCAACGTGCCGATCCCCGTGCCGATCGCCTATTACACCTTTGGCGGCTGGAAACGCTCAGGCTTTGGCGATCTCAACCAGCACGGCCCGGACGCGGTGCGCTTTTACACCAAGACCAAGACCGTCACCTCGCGCTGGCCGTCGGGCGTCAAGGATGGCGCGAGCTTTGTCATTCCGACGATGAAGTGAGGTTTCGGCGCTTCGGCCCGGTTTTCCCCTTCTCCCGCCAAAAGCGGGAGAAGGAGTTGCGCTCCACATTCGAGCCTTTCGCCATCGTCAAAAAACCTGCCAAGGCGAGGAGAGGGGCCGAATTCTGCGCTTAACTGAGGCTGCCGCGACGACAGGCGTCGGACTTGGTGAAGGTGAGCGAGCCGACGGGCATGTTTGGGGATTTCGTATCCTGTCGCCGTAACTGCAATCTGCGGCGCAGACGATCAGGAAATTTGCTGCGGGTCGGCGTTCGCCGACGGAGGCTTTGAGACGGCCCCTGAACACAGACGAATCCGCAGAACAGGGCGTATCCTCACGGCTTGCACCCGTCCCTGTGAGCATCGAGGCTCTCGATACTCACCTGCCGGACAGCGAACAGGGCGCACGTGGCGACGCGACGCATCTGGCAAGGCAACCGCAGAGTTGGGATAATATTGTATCCTTTTTACGGTGTCCAGAAATCGGGAAACTTCAGCGAGCATGGGGATGTGATTGGGCTTGGACTTGGCCCCGCGTAACGTCCGCAATTCAGTGCCGAGTTGCTCTTGCCTTCGTAGCTCTGCTGACTTCGGCCCCCGCCGAACACCGCTTCCCCTCGCAACCCTCAGTCGTTCTGCAAGATCATGTTGCGGACGATCGGATAGACCTGGCCTTCCCATTTCTTGCCGCTGAACACGCCGTAATGGCCGACGCCCGCCTGCAAATGGTGCCTCTTGCGGAACGGTTTCAGGCTCGACGCCAGATCGTGGGCGGCCATGGTCTGGCCCACGGCGCAAATATCGTCGCGCTCGCCCTCGACCGTCAGCAGCGCGGTCTTCTTGATCGCCTTGGGGTTCACCGTGCGCCCCTTGTATTGCAGCGTTCCCAGCGGCAGAAGATGGTCCTGGAACACCCATCGCACCGTTTCCAGATAGAATTCGGCGGGCAGGTCGAGCACGGCGAAATATTCGTCGTAAAAAGCCTTGGTCTGCTCGGCCTTGTTCAGATCGCCGCCGGCGAGATTGTGGAAAAGGTCGACATGGGCCTTCACATGGCGGTCCATGTTCATCGCCATGAAGGCCGAGAGCTGGACGAAGCCGGGATAGACGCGGCGCCGCGCGCCCTTGTAGCGCCAGGGCACCTTGGCGATCAGATTCTGCTCGAACCAGGAGATCGGCTTGCCCTTGGCCAGCTCGTTGACCTTGGTCGGCGCGATGCGCGTGTCGATCGGGCCGGCCATCAGCGTCATCGACGCCGGCTGCGCCGGATTATTGTCCTCGGCCATCACCGAGGCCGCGACCAGCGCCTGCACGCAGGGCTGGCAGACCGCGACAATATGGGCGCCGGGGCCCATATGTTCGAGGAAGCGAATCACATGGGCGACATAATCGTCGAAGCCGAAGCCGCCATCGGCCAGGCTGACGTCGCGGGCGTTGTGCCAGTCGGTGATATAGACGTCGTGATCGGCGAGCAGGGTTTTGACCGTCGAGCGCAGCAGCGTGGCGAAATGGCCCGACAGCGGCGCGATCACCAGCACGCGCGGCTGGGCGACGGCGGTGTCCTTCTTGAAATGCAGCAAGGTGGCGAAGGGCGTCTTCAGCGCCGCCTCCTCGGTCACCACCGCCTCCTGATTGCCGACCGGCGCGGTCTTGATGTCATAGGGCGGACGCGCATGGGTGAGGCCGGCGCGGTCGATCATCTCGTAGGTGGCGGAGAAATTGCGCAGCAGCGCATTGTCCGGCAGGGCGCTGCGCGGCCAGTTCAGCATGTCCAGCGCCATGCGCGCGTAGGCCTTGACCGGCGCGAGGAGGTCCGACTGGGCTTGATAGGCTTCGTAAAGCATGCGCTGAAAACCGTTCCTTCCGCACCGCCGCAAGCGGACCGTGAGCTTCGCTTATTGATGTAGGTCATAATTCATACGATGGACAGATGGTCGCACACAATTTGCCGAAGGTCGAACGCCGCGAATGCACCGCCGGCTGTCGCAGCAAAACCGTGGGTTTGCGGGGATTGCCGTCCGGGCGCCTGCCCGAAATCGGGCAAATGGCCGCAATTTTGCGCATTGCCTTGACGCCGCCGGATGTTTTATTCGTGGACGCGCAGGGAGCGATAAAATGTCCAAGGCCGTATTGACCATCAGCAGCAAGAATTATTCCTCCTGGTCGTTGCGGGGCTGGCTGTTGTGCAAGATCGCCGGCCTCAAGGTCGAGGAAAAGCGCCAGTCGATCGACGACGCCGCCGCCCGCGCCGAATTGCTGCTGCTGTCGCCCTCCTTTTTGACCCCGGCGTTGGATCATGACGGCGTTCACGTCTGGGACACGCTGGCCATCGCCGAATATTTGGCCGAGACTTTCCCCAAGGCGGGGCTGCTGCCCAAGGATCGCGCCGCGCGCGCCCATAATCGCGCCGTGTCGGGCGAAATGCATTCCGGCTTCGCCAATCTGCGCTCGGCGCTGCCGATGAACATCAAGGCGCATTTCCCCGGTTTTCGCGTCTGGTCCGGCGCCAAGCCCGACATCGAGCGGGTCACGGCGATCTGGCGCGAATGCCTGGGCCGCTATGGCGGGCCTTTCCTGTTCGGCCAGACGCCGACGCTGGCCGACGCCATGTTCGCCCCGGTCTGCTCGCGGTTCGCCACCTATAATGTGCCGCTGGAGGCCGACGCCTCCGCCTATCGCGACCATATTCTCGCCTGGGGCCCGATGATCGAATGGGCCGAGGCGGCGCGGGTCGAGCCGGACGAGATGGAAGAGCTCGACGTCGAGTTCTGAGCTTTCTCGAGGCCGCCAGTCGCGGGCTCAGGCGCCGGCGACAAGGGTTTTGGTGGAAACAGGCTCAGTGACCAACGCGCCGAAGGGCGGTTTCAAAGAGACCTATGACCCAGCACATGGGGCAACCGCGCAACAGGATCGCAGCGACAATCGCCGCCACGCCCGCGCCCGTCAGTTCGAGCGGGCCGCCTATGCCGAACAGAAGAAGGGCCGCGGCCAAGGCGAGCAAGCCGCCAAACCCGCGCAGAAGATGAAGCGGCAGCGAGCGGCTGGCGAAAGGCGAACAGGTTCGGGGCATGGGGGTCATGGGGGCCTCGCGGTCACTGAAGCAAATATTCGCGCACCAGGCAGCGCGCGCGGTGTAGCCGAGCCTTGGTCGCCTCGCGCGAAAGGCCGAGTTCGGCGCCGATCTCTCCGATCGTATATTCCTCGACGTCGCGGAGCAGGATGACCGCGCGGTATCCATCGGGAAGCGACTGGATCGCCGAGGCGAGGTCCAGCCGCAATTCCGCATCCGAACGCTGCGCGAGCAGAGTATTTTCATGATCGTCGAGGGTCTCGCCCGGCCGCAGCCGCCGGGCAAGCCGCAAGCACTCGCGCCGCACAATGGCGAAGAGCCAGGCGGAAAACGAGCCGGCGGCCCGCAAGGCGCCGATCCGTCGGCTCAGCAGCCAGAGCGTTTCTTGAACGGCGTCGTCAATGTCGCCGGAGTTATGGCAAGTCCGTTGGGCGAAGCGGCGAATGTCTGGCTGGGCGATCGCCAGGACTTGCGTAATCGCGTCGCGATTCCCATTGCTTGCCGCAAGCATCATGCCGGGTTCGATTTTCATCGCGGGCGGCGCTGCTCGTCCGCATTCTTTCGCAGCGGACGCCGGCCAACCATCGCGCAGGCCGGACAAAATCCGAACAGACTCGTGAGGATCAGCGTCGCGCCCGTGGCGATCGCGAGCGCCATGACGGCCATGGAAGGCGCCGCCAATCCCGCATAGGCGATCGTCGCGGCGCCAGCCAGAATGCGCAGCGTCCTTTCCCAGAGGGGCAGATTTTTCGCGTAGAACATCGACAGACTCCCATCCGCCTCAACGCGAGGCGGTTCGAAGAATAAGAGGGCGGGTCGAATGAAAAAGATTCGCGCCGTCGAAAATATTTTTCCGGTTCTGTCCTGGAAGCGTTCGGACCAAGCCGGGAGTGCAGCTTTACGTTGGGGCGCTCGACACGCGCGGGGTCATTTCAACGCCCGCCACAGCAGCAGCCGGTCCTCCTCGTCCAGCGGCGCGCCGGCGCCGGGCGGCGGCATGGCCCGGGACAGCACGGCGGCGCGCAAGATCGCCGCGGCGTTTTTCTCCACCACGTTTGGATCGTCGAAATCGAGGCCGGCGGGCGCCTGCGCCAGGCCCGGCCACACCGGTTTTTCCGCATGGCAATAGGCGCATTTATGGTCGATCAGCTTTTGCGCGGCCATGGGGCCGGGGTGGACGACCGAGGCGATGGCGTCGCCGGCGTTTCGCGCGGCGCGCTCGACCGGCGGTTTGGGCCAGGCCAGCGCCAGCAGCGCCAACAGCAGGACCGTCGCCGCGCCGGCCAAAAGCCAGTCACGTCCCAGCCCGCGCGCCTGTTTGAGAAAAAACCGGCGAATGACGAAACCGGCGGCGAGCGCCAGCAGGGCGATGGCGATGCGGTTGGGGCTGGCGAACAGCAGCGGCGCATGGCCCGACAGCATGAAAAAAATCACCGGCAGAGCCAGATATTGATTGTGGAGGGCGCGCAGGCCCGCCGCCTTGGCCTCGGCCTCATCGGGCGCCTGGCCGGCGCGCAGGGCCGCGAGGCGGTGGCGCTGCGCCGGGACGAGCGCATGGGCGATATTGCCGGCCATGACCGTCGCCAGATTGGCGCCGATCAGCGGAAAGCCGGCGCGCCCGGCGAAAAGCAGCAGGATCGACGCCGCCAGGACGGCGCAAAAGCCGTAGAGCCACCAGAGCAGGGCGTCGCCGGAAAGCCCGCTTTTCTTGCAGAGAAAATCATAGGCCAGCCAGACACCGGGCGGCAGCGCCGCGACGACGGCGATGGCCGCCCAGCCCGGCGCGTCCCACAGCGCGGGGTCGATCAGATAGAGCCGAGGCTCCGCGCAAAAAATCAGCAGGATCAAGCCAAAGCCGCTGAACCAGGCGGCATAGGCCTCCCATTTGAAATGCACGGGCTGTTCGCTGGCGCCGGCCTCCGCCGTGCGCGAGAAAGCGAAGGCGACGCCGGCATGGAGCAGCAGGCTGCGCGGCGCTTCGCCCCCATCGCGCGGGCGCATGGCGAGATCGAGCCGCGCCAAAGCGAAGGCCGAGCCGACCCAGACCATGGCGGCGATCACATGCAGCCAGCGCAGCAGCAGGATGGCGTCGTCGCGCAGCAGATCGAAGATCATTCGGCTCGGATCCAGTGGGTCGAACCGCGAGAATACCAGCGATAGAGGCCGAGCACGATGAGAAAGGTGAACAAAGCCGCCAGCGTGACGTCGGAGAGATAATGCCCGCCAAAGGACATGCGCAGCACGGAGGTCGCGACGGTCAGCACGACGACCCCGGCGACCGCGTAAGGGCGGATCGGCGGCGAGGCCAGCAGCGCCGGGGCCAGCGTCCAGGCGGCCGTGGCGGCCTCGCCGGAGGCGAAGGAGCAGTTTGTCGGGCAGGCGCCGCGGAAATCGTAATAGGGGCGGAAGGTCCAGGGGCCGCCGAAATTCTCGGTGAATTCCGGACGCGGCCGGCCCGCATGTTCCTTCAGCACGCCATTGATCAGCAGCCCCGGCCCCAGCGCCAGCGACGCGACCAGAAAAACCATCGCCCGCCCGTCGGGGCCGCGCGCGATACGGCCCGTGCGGCGCAGCACATAGGCGACAGCGTAAAAGCCGAGGATGGCGTAGGGCGTATCCCAGAAAAGCCGCCGCCAGGCGTCGCCCGACGCGGAAACGCCAATGAATTTGCCGGCATGGAAGAATTTTCGCGCCACGACGAGGTCGATCTCCGGCGCCAGCGCGAACAGCGCCAGGCAAGCCAGAGTGAAAATGATGGTGAAGACCTGGAGGGATCGCGGCGTCACGATGGACCTTTGCTTGGGGAACCCCTAGGCTCTACCCGCGTTTGGCCGTTAATTCCAGCCTTGCCGCCGCAATTCTCCGGCAATGCGTCGCCTGTGCAGGCTACGCCCCCCGCGATCAGGAGCGCCTGTTGCCCAAACCCGATTCTCGGCCCACCCTCGATTTTTGGTACGAATTCGCCAGCACCTATTCCTGTCTGTCGGCTCTGCGCATCGAGGATCTCGCGCAAAAGGCCGGCGTCGCCCTGCGCTGGCGGCCCTTCCTGCTCGGGCCGATTTTTTCCGCCCAGGGTTGGACGAATTCGCCCTTCAATATTTATCCCGCCAAGGGCCGCTATATGTGGCGCGACATGGAGCGGATCTGCGCGGCGCGGGGTCACGATTTCGCGCGGCCCCAGAACTTCCCGCAAAATTCGCTGCTGGCGGCGCGGCTGGCGCTGGCGATTCCCGAAACGCTGCGCCCGGCTTTCAGCCGCGCGGTCTTCGCCCTGGAATTCGGCCAGGGCGGGCTGATTTCCGACGAGGCGGCGCTGTCGCGCCTGCTTGGCGCGCTCGGCCTGCCGGCTGAGGAGATGCTGGCCCAAGCCCAATCCGAGGCGATCCGCGCCCTGCTGCGCGAGGAGACCGAAACCGCGCGGGCGCTGGGCTTTTTCGGCGCCCCCACTTTCGCCGCCGCCGATGGCGAATTATTCTGGGGCGACGACAGGCTCGAACAGGCGCTCGACTGGGCGCGCAAGACGGACTCGAAATGAATCCTGGCCAGGCGCTGCTGCCGGAACTGACCCCGGAAGAGGTCGAACGCTACGCCCGCCACATTCTGTTGCGCGACATCGGCGGGCCGGGTCAGCGCAAGCTCAAGGCGGCGAGCGTCTGCGTCATCGGCGCCGGCGGCCTTGGCGCGCCGCTGCTGCTCTATCTCGCGGCGGCCGGCGTCGGGCGGCTGAAAATCGTCGATGACGACCGCGTCGCCCTGTCCAATCTCCAGCGGCAGATTCTGTTCGCCGACGAGGATATTGGCGGCGGCAAGGCCGAACTGGCGGCGGCGGCGCTGAAAAGGCTCAATCCCCATGTCCTGTGCGAGGTCGAGCCTGTCAGGCTGACGCAAGCCAATGTCCAGGCGCTGATCGAGGATTGCGATCTGGTCGCCGACGGCTCCGACAATTTCGACACCCGCTATATCGTCTCGGACGCCTGTTTTTACGCGAAAAAACCGCTGGTGACGGCGGCGGTCGGCCAATTCGACGGCTCGCTGACGGTGTTGCGGCCCTTCGAGACCGGCGTGGATGGAAAACCCAATCCGACCTATCGCTGCCTGTTTCCGCAAAAGCCGCCGCCGGGCGCCATCCCGAGCTGCGCCGAGGCCGGCGTGCTTGGCGCGCTGACCGGCATGGTCGGCGCGCTGATGGCGCTGGAGGCGATCCGCGAGATCGCCGGCTTTGGCCGCTCCATGGTCGGGCGTCTGGCGCTGTTCGACCTCGCCCAGATGCGCTTCGAGACGCTGAATTACGGCTGGGACGAGGACAATCCGCTCAATGGGCGGGGCGCCGAGCGGCGCCCCTGAACCCTCAAATCGCCGCGACCACCGCGATTTCCACCTTATATTCCGGCGCGACCAGCTTGGCTTCGACCGTGGCGCGGGCGGGGGTGGCGCCCTCGACCACCCATTGGTCCCATTCCCCGTTCATTTCGGCGAAGGTGGAGATGTCCGCGAGATAAATCGTCGCCATCATGATCCGGGTCTTGTCGGTTCCCGCTTCCGCCAGCAGCGAATCGATCTGCGCCAGGATTTCCCGGGTCTGTTCGGCGACCGAGGCGCCGGCCTTGGTTTCCGCCACCTGTCCGGCGAGGAACACCGTATCGCCGCGCGACACGCCCTGGCTCATGCGCTTGCCGGGATGCAGTCTTTTCAGGCTCATGGAAACTCTCCTGTGTTGCTTTGCGTGTCGCGATAGAGCATCGCGCCGGCCTGCACAAGCTTGGAGCAAGTCGGCGGCGCAAGTCTGGGATCATGGCCCCCTTCGCGTTTCGCGACGACTCCGCCTGTCCTCGGCCTCGCCGGCCGCCTCGACCAGGGCGTGGCCTTGCATATGCGCGGCCAGCCCGAGCGCGCCCTGGCCCTGCTCTGGGCGCCCTGCGCCGGCCCATGACAATCGCGGCGCGCTGCTCACGGAACTCGGCCGCTTCGACGAGGTGCCGGCCGGGCTGCGCCTGTTCATGTTCTCCGAACAGGGCCTAGTCGACGTCATCCAGTTCTGCCGTTTCGCGCGCTGGGCGGCGACGCGAATCGAAACCCTGGATGAAAGCTTCGACGCCGGTCCCGACGCCTTCCTCGACACGGCGGCGGTCATGGAGAATCTCGATCTGGTCGTCAGCTGCGACACGTCGCTGGCGCATCTCGCCGGGGCGCTGGGGCGGCCGACCTGGCTGGCGCTGAAACATGTCGCGGAATGGCGCTGGCTGCACGACCGCGCGGACAGCCCGTGGTATCCGAGCTTCCGGCTGTTCCGCCAAAGCGCGCCCGAGGATTGGGGCTCCGTGTTCGCCGACATGGCCGAGGCCTTGCGCTCCTTGCAGCCCTGGCAGGCTTCAACGCCCAAGCCGCCTCAATGACTGGAGCCGCCTCAATGACTGGAGTCGCCGCCGTGGCTGGAAATCCGCTCCATGGCGGCGAGCAGCACGGCGGAGAGCACGAAGCCGAGGTGAATGCCGATGCTCCAGCCCAATTCGCGGTCGCTGCGGTTTTCAATGTCGAGGAATGCGCGCAGCGTCTGGATCGCGGAAATGGCGACGATGGAGGACAGCAGCTTCAGTTTCAGCCCATTGAAATCTATGGCGCGCATCCATTCCGGCCAGCCCTCGCCCTCCGCCGCGTCGATGCGCGAGACGAAATTCTCATAACCGGCGAAAATCACGAGAACCACCAGCGCGGCGGCGAAGGTCAGGTCGATCAGGCCCAGCGAATCCAGCACCGCCGAGGTTTCGCTGGCGGTGAACACGGTTTCCGCGAGATGCAGCACATGCTGGCCGGCCTTGACCAGCAGGACCAGCAGCGCCGCGATCAGCGCCAGGAAAAACGGCGCCAGCAGCCAGCGGCTGTTGAACAGCAGAGCTTCCAGCGCCTGTTCGAGCTTCTTGCCGAAATGCATCGCGTCCTCTTTCACAAATCCAGCCCGATGGGGCAGGACACGCCGCTGCCGCCCAGCCCGCAATAGCCGCCGGGGTTCTTGGCGAGATATTGCTGATGATAGGCCTCGGCGAAATAGAAATTTTTCGCCGGGGCGATTTCCGTGGTGATCGCGCCCAGGCCATGGGCGGAGAGCGCCGCCTGATAGGCGGCTTTCGACGCCTCGACGGCGGCGCGCTGCGCCTCGCCGGTGAAATAGATCGCCGAGCGATATTGCGTGCCGACATCATTGCCCTGGCGCATGCCCTGGGTGGGATCGTGCAATTCCCAGAAAAGCGCCAGCAGCCGCGCCAGCGGGATTTTTTTGGGATCGTAGACCACCAGCACCGCCTCCGTATGCCCGGTCAGCCCGGAGCAGACCTCCTCATAGGTCGGATTGGGCGTGGCGCCTCCGGCATAGCCGACAGCGGTCACATGAACGCCCTCGCCGGCCTGCCAGAATTTGCGCTCGGCGCCCCAGAAACAGCCCATGCCGAACTGGATGGTCTCCAACCCCTCGGGATAAGGCGGCTGGAGCGGCGCGCCATTGACATAATGCGCTGATGGAACTGGCATTTTCTCGGCGCGCCCGGGCAGCGCCTCGGCGGCGGCGGGAATATTCAGCTTTTTTCCGAAGGAAAACATCGACGTCTCCTCAACTTTTGGCATAAGGTACATATGCATGGGGCGCATGGCGCACATGCCCGGAAGTTATGGCGGCGCGGGCAAAAAATGGACTGGGACAAGCTACGCATTTTTCACGCCGCCGCCTCGGCCGGCTCTTTCACCCATGCCGGCGAGGCTCTGCATCTGAGCCAGTCGGCGGTGAGCCGGCAGGTCAGCGCTCTCGAATACGATCTCAAGGCGACTTTGTTTCATCGCCATGCGCGGGGCCTGCTGCTGACCGAACAGGGCGAAACGCTCTATCGCACTGTACAGGAGGTTCTCGCCAAACTGGAAGGGGCGCGTCTCAGGCTTTCCGACGCGCGGGAAAAACCCCATGGCGAATTGCGCGTCACCGCCAACACCGGCTTTGGCGCCTCCTGGCTGGCGCCGCGTCTGGCTGAATTTCGTGAGCTTTATCCCGACATCAGCCTGACGGTGATCCTCACCGACGACGAACTCGACCTGTCGATGCGCGAGGCCGATGTCGCTTTGCGGCTGCGCGAGCCGACCCAGGGCGACCTGATCCGCCGCAAGCTGTTTTCCATTCGTTATTCGGCCTATGCGGCGCGCGCCTATCTGCACAGCCTGGGCGAGCCGCAAAGCGTCGAGGATCTCGACCGGCACCGGATCATCGCCTTCGGCGTCACCGGCGCCGCCTATCTCAACAATCTCAACGTTCTGCTTTACGCCGGCCGCGACCCGAAGAAACCGCGCGCCCCCGCCATTTCCATCAATAATCTGTTCGCCGTGCGCCAGGCGGTGGAGCGCGGCGCCGGCATAGCCATATTGCCGGATTATCTCATCGACGCGATGTCGCCGCTGTCGCAGCTCGATCTGCCCCTGGACATGCCGGTGTTCGACTGCTGGCTGACCTATCCCGAAGAAATGAAGAATGTCGCGCGCGTCCAGGCGTTTCGCGATTTCCTCGTCGCCAACGCCTCGTTGTAGCCATGTCCGGCTGGCTGGAGACATTCGCGCCGCTGCGAAAGCTCGACCCCGCCGCGCGAATGATTCTGGCGGCTTTGCCGGAGTTGAAAATCCCCAGGGGCAAGGCGCTGTTTTCGCCGGGCTCGGCCTGCCAGGGCTTTGTCCTGCTGCTGGAGGGCCAGATCCGCGTCGGGGTGACCGGCGAAAACGGCCGGCGCCTGGCGCTTTATCGGGTCACGCCGGGCGAGACCTGCGTGCAGACCACGCTTTGCCTGATGGGCGGGCTGGGCTATTCCGCCGAGGGGCTGGCCGAGACCGATCTGCGCCTGGTGCTGGTCCCGCCGGCGCTTTATGCGCGGCTGTTGCGCGAATCCCCCGATTTCGCCCAATTCGTCTTCGAGCGTTTCGGCTCCCGTCTCGCGGAAATGACCCGGCTGATCGAGACCCTGGCCTTTCTGCGCGTCGACGCGAGACTCGCCGCCGCCCTGCTCGCCCGCGCCGGCGCGGGCGCCTGCGCCGCCACCCATCAGGAGCTGGCCGAGGATATTGGCGCGGCGCGCGAAGTGGTCAGCCGCCAGCTCGCTCTGTTCCAGCGCGCCGGGCTGGTGCGGCTGGCGCGCGGCCGCATCGAGATCGGCGACCGCGCCGGCCTGGAAGAACTTGCCGATGCGTGACCGAAGTCACCGACTTGCGCGTCGCGTCGCCCTAAAAAGGCGCATGACCGCTAACCAAGGAGAAGAGTCATGAGCGCCAATATCGGGGGAATCGAACGCATTCTGCGCATCGTCGTCGGCCTGATCGTCATTTCGCTGGTTTTCATCGGCCCGCAATCGCCCTGGGGCTGGCTCGGCGTGATTCCGCTGGCCACAGGCCTGATCGGCTGGTGTCCTCCCTATGCCATGCTCGGGATCAATACCTGCAAAAAGAGCTGAATCCTGGCGAAAGCCCGTCATAAAACCGAATTATGCGCGGCGGGGGTTGATCGCGCCGCGTAAATTTGGCATAGGACCGGCTCCAATTTCCGGCTGAGGGAGAACCCCGGCCTTGGCAGGGGTTAGCTATGAAAGTCCGTAACTCGCTCAAGTCGCTGCGCACGCGCCATCGCGACAACCAGCTGGTCCGCCGCAAGGGCCGCGTCTACATCATCAACAAGACCCAGAAGCGCTACAAGGCCCGCCAGGGCTGAAGCCTTCCGGTTCTGGAAGATTTTGCAACCCCGGCGCCCGCGTCGGGGTTTTGCTTTTGGGGGGGTGGCGCATGGCCAACTCTTTCGACCTCCAGCGTTTTGTCGGCGCCCAGGACGAGATTTTCGACCGGGTCGAGGCGGAATTGCGCGCCGGGCGCAAGCGGAGCCACTGGATGTGGTTCGTCTTTCCGCAAATCGCGGGCCTGGGCTTTTCCGCCATGGCGCAATTCTACGCCCTTGAAGGGATCGAGGCGGCGCGGGCCTATCTCGCCCATCCCATCCTCGGGCCGCGGCTGCGCGCCTGCGTCGCTTTGGTTCTGGCGGTCGAGGGGCGCAGCCTCCATGAAATTTTCGGCGCGCCCGACGACATGAAATTCCGCTCCTGCCTGACGCTGTTCGCCCAGGCCGCGCCAGACGAACCGCTTTTCGCCGAGGCGCTGGCCAAATATTGCGGCGGCGCGCCCGATCCCGCCACCCTCGACCTGTTGGCGCGGCGTCAAAAATCTGTTTGACTGCGCCAATGAGGAAAATTGTCGCGGCCTTGCTTGTCTTCCACGCCTGCGCGGCGCAGGCCGAGCTTTCCTCGCGGCAGAAACTGATCTCGAATCTGTTCGTGCGGCTGCATCAGGCCGAGGACGCCCAGAGCGCCGAGCAGATTCGCCTTGCGATCGGCGAGGTCTGGAGCCATTCCGGCTCGCCCACCGCCGATTTATTGATGAGCCGCGCCGAAGCGGCGCTGCGCGGCGCGCGCGGCGAGATCGCGAATAGCCTGCTCGACCGGGTGGTGACGCTTTATCCCGATTGGGGCCAGGCCTGGCGCCGGCGGGCGCAATCGGCGCTGGCGCATGGCGATAGCGAGGGCGCCATGCTCGATTTCGACAAGGCGCTGGGCGCCGAGCCGCGCGATTTCCTCGCCATGCGGCAATTGGCGGAGCTTTTGCGCGCCAGCGGCAAGAAGCGCGAGGCCCTGGATTTATTGCGCCGCGCTTCGGATTTGGACCCCCAGGACGCCGCCCTGCGCAAGGACGCCGATGATCTCGGCGTCGAAATCGAGGGCAGGGGGATTTAGCTCCCCAGTCCCCCGAGCAGCACATATTTGATCTCGGAAAATTCCTCTATGCCGTGGCGCGAGCCCTCGCGGCCGAGGCCGGATTGCTTGACGCCGCCGAAGGGCGCGACTTCCGTGCCCAGGATCGCCGAGTTGACCCCGACCATGCCATATTCCAAGGCTTCGGCGACCCGGATGACCCGACCGAGATCGCGGGCGTAAAAATAGGCGGCGAGGCCATATTGGGTGGCGTTGGCCTGGGCGATGACGTCGGCCTCGTCCTTGAAGCGGAACAGAGGCGCCACCGGCCCGAAGGTCTCTTCCCGCGCCACGGCCATGCTGGCGTCGACATCGGCGAGCACGGTCGGCTGGAAGAATGTGCCGCCGAGTTCATGCGGCTTGCCGCCGGTCATCACCCGCGCGCCCTTGGCCAGGGCGTCGGCGATATGGGCCTCGACCTTGGTCAGGGCTTTCGCATTGATCAGCGGCCCCTGCTGCACGCCTTCCGCCGCGCCGTCGCCGACTTTGAGCTGCGCCGCCGCCGCCGCCAGCTTTTGCGCGAAGGCGTCGTAAATCCCCTCCTGCACATAGAAGCGATTGGCGCAGACGCAGGTCTGGCCCATGTTGCGATATTTGCAGATCATCGCCCCGGCCACGGCCGCGTCGAGATCGGCGTCGTCGAAGACGATGAAGGGCGCGTTGCCGCCCAGCTCCAGCCCGACCTTCTTCACGCCCGAGGCCGCCTGGCGCATCAGCAGCTTGCCGACCTCGGTCGAGCCGGTGAAGCCGACAAAGCGCACGGCCTCATGTTCGCAGAACACCTTGCCCATGGCGGCGGCGTCGCCGGTGACCAGATTGAGCACGCCCGGCGGCAAACCGGCGCGCTGCGCCAGTTCGGCCAAGGCCAGCGCGGTCAGCGGCGTCTCCGGCGCCGGCTTGACGACGCAGGCGCAGCCGGCGGCCAGCGCCGGGGCGCATTTGCGGGTGATCATCGCCGCCGGGAAATTCCACGGGGTGATCGCCGCGACCACGCCGATGGGCTGGCGCAGGGTGAGAATGCGCGCGTCGGGCCAGGGCGAGGGGATGGTCTCGCCATAGACGCGCTTGGCCTCCTCGGCGAAAAATTCGACGAAACTGGCGGCATAGTCGATCTCGCCGCGCGCCTCGGCCAGCGGCTTGCCCTGCTCGCTGGTCATGATCAGCGCCAGATCCTCGCGGGCCGCCAGAATCAGCTCGAACCATTTTTTCAAGACGGCGCCGCGCTGCTTGGCGGTCAGCGCCGCCCAGCCTTTCTGGGCGCGCGCCGCCGCCTCGACCGCCGCCGTCGCCTCCGCCGCGCCGCCAAAGGGCACGCTGGCCAGAAGCGCGCCGCTCGCGGGATTTCTGATCTCGGTCGCGCCGGCGCCAATCCAGCGGCCGTCGATGAGATTCTGCTGGCGCAGCAGGGAGGGATCGGAGAGGCGCATCGGGCGAAAATCCTATTTGGCGGGCGGGGTGCAGACCACCGCCTGTTTCAGCACATAGCAGACCGACATGGCGCCGGTGCGCAGATCGACCCGGAACACGCCGCCTTCCTTTTCATGGCGCGAGGCGACCAGGGCGTAATCGCTGGGCGCCTGGGGACCGGCGCCCTGGCCGGCGGGATAGCACAGCGTGACGCCGATCGCGCCTTCGTCGGTCAGGCCATATTGGCAGGCGCCCATCTCGCCGCTGGCCTTGTCGAGGCGGAACACGCGGTTGAGATCGACCGCCGGCGCGGCCAGGAACTGATAATTGTCGGCGCGCGCCACAGCCGCCGAGAGCAGCAACGCGCCCAAGCTAAGAAAGAACTTCGAACGGTCCCGCATGTTCCCGCACTCCCTGGCGAATCAGCGCCTTTGCTCAAGTCTAGCGCGAGTCGGGGCCGAATTCCGCTTCCCTGGAGCCTTCGAGAGAAAATCTGGGGCGCCATCCGCCAAAAGTCGATGCTATAGGGGGGAGGAAGGAGAAAGCAATTGGCGGAAGATAAAATTCTCGAAGATAAAATTCTCTATGTCTTCGATCTCGACGGCACGCTGGCGGACACCGCCGGCGATCTGATGGGCGCGCTGGATCATGTCATGGTCAGCGAGGGCTTTCAGGCGACGCCCATCGAGGATGCGCGGGCGCTGCTGGGCGCCGGCGCGCGGGCGCTGATTCAGCGCGCCCTCAAACAGCAGGGCGAGACCGTCTCGCCGGCGCGCGAAGACGAGATGTTCCGCAATTTTCTCGCCCATTACGAGACCCGCATCGCCGACGCCTCCGACCTCTATCCCGGCGTCGTCGAGGCGCTGGACGCGCTGGAGGCGCGCGGCGGCTTTTTCGCCGTCTGCACCAACAAGATCGAGCGCCCCGCCAAATTGCTGCTGCAAAAGCTGGGGGTCGCCGATCGCTTCGCCTTCATCTGCGGCCAGGACACTTTTGGCGTGGCGAAACCGGACCCGAAACCGCTGCTCAACACCATCGCCGCCTCGGGCGGCAAACCCTCGCGCACGCTGATGATCGGCGATTCCAAGACCGACATCGCCACGGCGCGCGCGGCGGCGGTGCCGGTGATCGCGGTGGATTTCGGCTATACCGACCGCCCCATCGAGCACTATGCGCCCGACCGGGTGATCTCGCATTTCCGCGAATTGCCGGCGGCGGCTGCGGCGTTTTTCTAGAGCCTGTTTCGGCGCATATGCTTATCCGAAAACCGCGCAGATTTTTCGGGAATATGCGCTAGGATCGCACCAGCACGATCTTTTCGGAAAAGCCGCCATTGACCTGCGCATAGGCTTCGAGCCCCTGCGCCAAAAGCCGCTTGTGCGGCTGGGGCGGCGGCGGCAATTCGCCCGAATCGAACCAGGCGGCGAATTTGGTCAGCATTTTGGCGCAGGCCACGGTGTCGTGCAGCAGCGAATTGACGCCGATCAACGTCAGCCCCCGCCGGTAAAAATCCAGCACCGGGAAGTCCACGGTCAATTGCCCCATGCCCGGCGGGGCGATGACGCAGAGCGCGCCATGGGGCGCGCAGGCGCGCACGGCGGGCGGCAGCCAGGCGCCGGTGGTCTCGAAAATGACATCGGCGCCCTTGGCGAATTTTTTGGCGACCAGCTCGGGCAAGGCCTCGGGCGCGCCGAGCACCAGCGTCTCATAGCCGAGCGCGTCAAGCTCGCGCGCCTGGGCCTCGCGCCTGACGGCGGCGACAACCCGCGCCCCCAAAACCTTGCCGAGCGCCAAGGCGGCGCGGCCCACGGCGCCATTGCCGCCGATCACCAGCAGGTTTTTTCCAGGGCCCACGCCGGCGCGGGAAATCCCGTCGAAGGCGGTGGTGTAGGGCACGCCGCAGGAAGCCGCCTCGGCGAAGGAGAGTTTGCCCGGCATGAGCGCGCAGCCGGCGGCGGGCAGTTTGACAAATTCGGCATGGGCGCCGTCTTGCGTGAAGCCGAGGCCGAGCCCGGTGGCCCAGACCTTCTTGCCCAGCAGCTCCGGCGGGCCCTGGCGCACCACGCCGGCGAAATCGCGGCCGGGAATGCGCGGCAGGGTCGTATAGGGGAAGAAGCCCAGCACATTCTTGACGTCGCTGGGATTGAGGCCGGCGGCGGCCACCTCGACCAGAACCTCGCCCGCGCCGGGAACGGGTTTTTCGACCTCCGCGAGAGTCAGAGCGGCGAGATCGCCCTTGGCGGCGAAAGTCAGAGCTTGCATCAATCCAAAACCTTGCTTGCGAAATCCCGATTTTCCGCGTCTTCCTGCGCCCAGCGCCGGGCGAGCACGCTCAGGCCGTCGAGAATGCCGCGCAATTCCAGACCGCGCGGCGACAGCCGATAAAACACCTGGGGCGGAATGGTCGACTTTTGCTCGCGCGAAACCAGGCCGTCGCTTTCGAGGCGCCGCAGCCTTTCGGTAAGCACCTTGGGCGAAATGCCGGGCATGGACACGCGCAATTCGCCGAAGCGCATCACGTCCTTTTGGCCGAGCAGCCAGAGCAAATAGCTCGTCCAGGGCCCGGAAATGCGGTTGAGCATCCGGTCGACGGGGCATTCGCTATGGCTGGTTTCGTGCTTGCTCATTTCGTTTCGGACACTCACTATCTCAAGGGTAACTACTTCCTAAAAGAAACTAGATCGCATAAATAAACATAACCGCCCCGAGCGGCCCCGCCAAAGGATTTTTCCGAAGGATCGTTCCCATGAGCAAGATCGCCATCGTCTATTTTTCCGGCTACGGCCATACCGCCAAACTGGCCGAGGCCGTGCGCGCCGGCGCCGGCGCCGAGGCCACGCTCTACGCCATCGACCAGAACGGCGAACTCCCGGAGGGCGCGTTCGACGCGCTCAACGCCGCCGACGCCATCGTCTATGGCAGCCCGACCTACATGGCGGGACCGGCCTGGCAGTTCAAGAAATTCGCCGACGCCTCCTCGAAAGCCTGGTTCACCCAAGCCTGGAAAGACAAGATCGGCGCCGCTTTCACCAATTCCGCCTCGACCAATGGCGACAAGGCGACGACGCTGGATTACCTGTTCCATCTCGCCATGCAGCATGGCCAGATCTGGGTCGGCACCGGACTGCCGCCGAGCAACGCCAAGGCCCATGGCCCGGAACATGTGAACTGGGCCGGTTCGGCTTCGGGCCTGGCGGGCATTTCGCCCTCCGACGCCTCCGCCGAGGAGGCCCCGCGCAAGGGCGATCTGGAGACCGCGCGCCTGTTTGGCGCCCGCGTCGCCGAAGTGACGAAAAAGCTGCGCGGCTGATTCAGCCCAAAATCTCGTTGAAAATCCGCCTGACATCCTTGCGCGTTTCGGCCAATTGTCGTTCGACGCGCAAAAAATCGGGCAGGCCCGCGGCGGCGGCGAGGCGGCGCTTGACGCCTTCCGCCGCCTTGGCCGGGTCGGCGCCCTCGCCAAGACTCAGGCGCAGGCCCTGCGCGACCCTGGTGAACAGGTCCAGGGCCTCGCCGAGCCTTTCGGCCAGATCGACGTCCAGAACTTTTCCGGCGGCGGCGGCGAGAATTTCCGCCGTGCCGTGAACCCTCAGGCTCCGCCATTTGCCGCCAAAGCTGAGCGCCAGAACCTGAGCGATGAATTCAATGTCGAGCAAGCCGCCCGGCGCCAGTTTCAGGTCCCAAGGCCCGCCGTCGCCTTTTTCCTTGGCGACCAGCGCCCGCATTTCTCGCGCCGCCTTGGCCAGGACGGCGAAATCGCGCTTGCGATAAAGCGTCTGCGCGATGATCTGCTGCGCCTCGACGCCGAGCGAAACATCGCCGGCGACCGGACGGGCGCGGGTCAGCGCCATATGTTCCCAAATCTCCGCTTCGCCCGCCTGATAGGCGCGAAAAGTCGAGAGCCGCGCCGCCACCGGCCCCTGATTGCCGGAGGGCCGCAGCCGCATGTCGACCTCGAACAGTTTTCCGCGCCGCGTCGGCGCGCTGAGCGCCGCGATCAGCCTTTGGGTCAGGCGGGTGTAATAAAGCGTGGCGTGCAGCGGCTTCGGCCCGTCGGACTCGGGGTTTTCGGGATCGAAATCATAGAGCATGACCAGATCGAGGTCGGAACTCGCGGTCATCTCGCGCGAGCCGAGCTTCCCCAGGCCGAGAACCACGCAGCGCCCGCCTGGGGGCCTGCCATGTTCGGCGGCGAAAATCGCCTCGACCCGCGCCAGACAGCATTTTGTCAGCGCCGAAGCCAGCGCCGAATAGGCGCGCCCCGCCTCCCGCGCCTCGATCAGCCCGGCGAACAGCCGCAGGCCCACCATGAATTTTTCTTCCGTCGCGAAGCCCCTGGCCATGTCGAGAAAGGCTTCGAGACTGGACTCGCCCTGGTCGAGACGGTCCAGCCGGCGCGAATAATCGGCCTCCTGCATGGGCGCGGCGGTCAGGCCCTGGTCTATGGCGGCGTCGAGCACATGCGGGGCCTGGGCCACGATCTCGGCGAGGCGTGGCGCGCCGCCGAGCATGTCGGCGAACAGCTGGCGCATGGCCTCATGCGATTTCAGCAGTGAGAACAATTCCACCGCCGCCGGCATTTTCACCATGGCCTCGTCGAAAGCGGCCAGGGCGGAATCGGCGTCGCCGGAGCGCGAAAAAGCCTCGAGCAGGGCCGGAACCAGTTCGGTCAGCACTTCGCGGGCGCGGGCGCTGCGCATGGCGGGGCGCCGGCCGAAATGCCAGCCGCGCACCGTTTCCGCCGCCCGCGCCGGATCGCCAAAACCCATTTCGCGCAGGGTTTCCAGGGTTTCCGGATCGTCGCCGGCGCCGGTGAACACCAGATTGCCGGCGCGCGAGTTCGAGCCCGGGCGCGTGTTCGAACAGCCGCGCGTAATGTTTTTCCACCGCGCGCAGGTTTCTGGTCAGCGCCGCCGAAAAGCCGGCGGTCCCGCCAAAGCCGCAGAAGCGGGCGAAATTTTTCAGCGCCGGCGGTTCGGACGGCAGGCGCTGGGTCTGGTGGTCGTCGAGCATTTGCAGCCGGTGCTCGACATCGCGCAAAAAAGCATAGGCCTGCGCCAGCTCGCTCGCCGCCTGGGCCGTGATCCACCGGTCGGCGCGCAACTGCCTGAGCATGTCGAGCGTGCGCGCGCCGCGCAGGGGCTTGCGCCTGCCGCCAAAGATCAATTGCTGGGTCTGGACGAAAAATTCGATCTCGCGAATGCCGCCGCGCCCGAGCTTGACGTCATGGCCGGCGACGGCGATCTCGGCATGGCCTTTGACCGCGTGAATCTGCCGCTTCATCGCGTGAATATCGGCGATCGCCGCATAGTCGAAATATTTGCGCCAGACGAAGGGCGCCAGCTCCGCGAGAAAATTCGCGCCCAGCGCCAGGTCGCCGGCGATGGGCCGCGCCTTGATGAAGGCGGCGCGCTCCCAGTTCTGGCCGAGCGACTCGTAGTAATTCCTGGCGGCGTCGAGCGACACCGCCACCGCCGTCGAGCCGGGATCGGGCCGCAGCCGCAGATCGACGCGCAGCACATAACCGTCGCCGGTGCGGGCGTTGAGCAATTTGACCAGATTTTGCGTCAGCCGCACCGCATTGGCTTTGGCCCCGGCGCCGAAGGCGAGCGCCGGGGCCCTGGCGTCGTAAAACACCACCAGATCGATGTCGGAGGAATAGTTCAACTCCATCGCGCCATGCTTGCCCAGCGCCAGCACGGCCAAGCCGCAGGCCTCCTCCCGCTCGACGCCGGCCAGGCGCAAGGCGACGCGCAAGGCGGCGGCGACAAAAGCGTCGGCGGCGCGCGACAGCGCCCGCGTGGTGGCGACCACGTCGCTATGGCCGGAGAGATCGGCCAGGGCGATCGCCAGCGCGCTTTCCTGCTTGGCCTTGCGCAGCAGCGTCATGGCCCGCGCCTCTGAGCATTCCGTCTCGCTCAGGGCGCGCAGCGGCGTCAATGCGGCCGATGGCGCGGCCTCCGGACCGGCCCGCAAAATGCGGCCCAAACGTTCGGGGTCGCGGCGGATCAGCCCCCAGAGAAAGGGCGATTGATCGGCGAGGCCCAGGGCCAGAGGCTCAAAAGCCTCCCATTGCGGCAATTCCGCCAGCGCGGGCGCCTCCGCCAGCAAATCCTTGACGCGGGCGCGGGCGAGCGCCGGGTGGGCGGGGCGGGGCGGGGCGAGTTTCATGACGACAGGTTTTTGGACGCCGCGCCGCGCGGCAGCGACAGCGCCACGCGCAGGCCCGGCCGGTTGTCCTCAAGCCGGAGATCGCCGCCATGCAGCCGGGCGACGGCGGCGGCCAGCGACAGGCCCAGGCCGGAGCCGGGCCGCGAGCGCGAGGCCTCCAGCCTGACAAAACGCTCCAGCACCCGTGCGCGCTCGCCCGCGGGAATGCCGGGGCCGCGATCCCCCACCGAAATTTCCACCCGCCGGGCGTCGCCCTTGACGGCGATGGCGACTTCGCCCTGCTGCCCCGGCAGATCGGGCGCGCCATATTTCAGCGCGTTGTCGATCAGATTGGCCAGCGCCTGGCCGATCAATTCGCGATGGCCGAAGACATTCTCCACCCCCGGCGCCTCGACCTTGAGGGCGACGCCGCGCTCCTCCGCCGAGGGTTCGTAGAGTTCGCCGAGATCGGAAGCGAGCGCGCAGGCGTCGAGCGGCGCAAAACCTTCCTGGGAGGATTGCGCCTCGGCGCGGGCGATCAGCAGCAGCGCGTTGAAAATGCGAATCAGCCCGTCGGCCTCGGCGATGACCTGCTCCAGCGCCTCGCGACTGGCCTCTTCGCCGCCGTCGGCGGCCAGCGCCTGTTCGGCGTTGTTGCGCAGGCGCGTCAATGGCGTGCGCAGATCGTGGGCGACATTGTCGGAGACCTGCCTGATGCCCTCCATCAGCCGGGCGATGCGGTCGAGCATGGCGTTGAGATTCTGCGCGAGCCGGTCGAGTTCGTCGCCCGAGCCGGACAAGGGCAGCCGTCCGCTGAGATCGCCATGCAGCAGGGTCGCGGCCTTGGCGCTCATGGCGTCGACGCGCTGCAACAGCCGGCGCGCCACCAGCAGGCCGCCAAAGGCGCCGATCGCCAGCAGCCAGAGCAGCGAGGTCGCCAGCGCCGAGCCGAGAATATGGCCGAGTTGCTCGCGGTCCTCGATGTCATGGCCGACCAGCAGGCGGAAGCCGTCGGGCAGCACATAGACCCGGGCGACGGCGCGACGCCGGATATTGGCCTCGCCGGAGCGCTCGTAGGAAATTTCCACGGCCTCGCTCTGGTCGAGCACGCCGGGCGGCAGCTCCAGCACATTGCCGGCGACGGTGACGCCATTGGGCGCGGCGACCAGATAGATCGAGGCGCCCGGCGTCTGCGCCCGGCGCTGCACCACGGTGGCGAGCTGGGTCAGCCCGCCCTCGTCATATTGATCGACGAGCCCCTTGATGTCGGCGTCGAGCGTCTGGTCGATCTGCTGGTCGATGAGATCGCGGACATTTTCGCCGACCTTTTCCAGCGTCAGGGTGAAGCCGAGGCCAATGATGATGAAATAGGCCAGCGCCAGTTTGAAGGCGGTGGTGCGCAGCATCCGGCTCAACGCCGCCAGGCTCGCCAGCGTTTTTTCCCTGATCGCCGACGGAATCAATTTCAGCCCCCAATGGCCCCAGGCCCGCGCGAAAATTTTTTTTCACCATGTTTCATCCCGGCATTCCCGGCAAGTTACCGATTGGTCATGCCACGGGGACAACAGCGGAAACCGCTCCTTAACCGTGACCGGGCCATTGTCGTTTCCGCCCCAGGGCCTCAGTTTTCGCGTTCCGAAAGTATCCGTCCATGTTCACGACACTCGATCAATGGCTGGCGCGTCTGTTTGGCGCCAACCGCCGCGACGGCCTCGTCCCGCCGCTCGCCCAGCGCGCTTCCTACGGCCATGACGGCATGAATTTGCAGCAGATCGAGTCCTACGGACAGAGCTTCGATTTCGACGACGAGTCCCAGCCCTATCAGCCCTATCTGCGCCCGCCGCGCAGCGGCGGCGTTTTGCCCGAGCCGCAACAGCCGATTCGAGTCGAGACGCCCCAAGAACTGGCGTCCCAAGAACTGGCCCCCCAGGAATGGGCGCATCAGGAATGGGCGCATCAAGAACTGGCGCCGCCGCCGGTCGCGGCGGCCTATGCCCGCCAGGAAGCCGAGGCGACGCTTAAATCGCAGCAGATGTTGCGTGGCTACGATCCGGCCGGCGTCGCCGATTTATCCTCGTCCTGGGCCGAGCCGTCGCCCGAATTTTTCGCGCCGCCCGCCGCCCCCGCGCCGGAAAGGCCGGTCGATCCCGGCCGCGTCCGCTTCACCCGCACGCCCGAAGCCCTGCTTCAGCGCAAGCGCGAGGAGGAAGAAGCGAAAATCCGCGCCGCCGAGGACGAGGCGCGCCGCATAGAGGAGGAGGCGCGTCTGCGCGCCGAGGACGAGCTTCGTCGCGCCGAGGAAATTCGCCAGGCCCGCGCCGAGGCCATGCGCCAGCAGACCGGCGAGGACAAGCCGCGCGTGCGCTTCGCCCGCACGCCGGACGCCCCGCTTCCGCCCCGCGCCCCGCAGGCCGCGCCCCTGCCCGAACCGCAAGCCGAGCCGCAGCCGCTATTCATGCCCGCGCCCTTCACCGCCATGGGCGCCCGTTTCGCGCTGCGCAGCGGCTATGCCGCGCCGGTGGTCACCGCCGCGCCCGTCCTCGCGCCGATCCCGGCCCCGGCGCCCGCCTTTTCGCCCGCGCCCGCCGAGGAGCCCGCCTCGGTCGCCGCCGGCAAGGTGCGGGTGCGCGTCAAGGCCGCCGGACGCGTCGCCGAGGCCGAAACCGCCGCCCCTGCGCCCGTCGCCGCGCCCGCTGCCAGAAGGCCGGCGCCCACCGCCCCCGGCGGCTTCCTGCAACGCCTCGATCCGTTCTCCGAGGATTACGAACCCTTCGACGTGGACATGCTCAGCGAGCCGCCCTTTCCGACGGTCGAGGAGGACGAGGACGAAGTGCTGGAGGTCAACGCCGACGCGCTGGAAAAGACCCTCGAGGATTTTGGCGTGCGCGGCGACGTGCTCAACGCCCATCCCGGGCCAGTGGTGACGCTTTACGAATTCGAGCCGGCGCCGGGGATCAAGTCGTCCCGGGTGATCGGCCTGGCCGACGACATCGCCCGCTCCATGTCGGCGGTGTCCGCCCGCGTCGCCGTTGTCCCCGGCCGCAACGCCATTGGCATCGAACTGCCCAATCCCCGCCGCGAAACCGTTTACCTGCGCGAACTGCTGGCCACCCCGGAATTCTCCGACAGCAAGCACCGCCTCGCCATTGCGCTCGGCAAAACCATCGGCGGCGAGCCCGTCATCGTCGATCTCGCCAAAATGCCCCATCTGCTGGTCGCGGGAACCACCGGCTCCGGCAAGTCGGTCGCCATCAACACCATGATCCTCAGCCTGCTCTATCGGCTCAAGCCGCAGCAGTGCCGCCTCATCATGGTCGATCCCAAAATGCTGGAATTGTCGGTCTATGACGGCATTCCCCACCTCCTCACCCCCGTCGTCACCGACCCGAAAAAAGCGGTCGTGGCGCTCAAATGGGCGGTCCGCGAGATGGAGGACCGCTACAAGAAAATGTCCAAGCTCGGCGTCCGCAACATCGACGGGTTTAACGCCCGCGTCACGGAAGCCGCCGCCAAGGGCGAGATCATCAGCCGCACCGTGCAGACCGGCTTCGACCGCGAAACCGGCGAGGCTGTCTACGAACAGGAGCAGATGGACCTCTCGACCCTGCCCTTCATCGTCGTCATCGTCGATGAAATGGCCGATCTGATGATGGTCGCCGGCAAGGAGATCGAAGGCGCCATCCAGCGCCTGGCGCAAATGGCGCGCGCCGCCGGCATCCATCTGATCATGGCCACCCAGCGCCCCTCGGTCGATGTCATCACCGGCACGATCAAGGCCAATTTCCCCACCCGCATTTCCTTCCAGGTGACGTCGAAAATCGACAGCCGGACGATTCTGGGCGAAATGGGCGCCGAACAACTGCTGGGCCAGGGCGACATGCTCTACATGGCCGGCGGCGGACGGATTTCGCGCGTGCACGGGCCCTTTGTCTCCGACGCCGAGGTGGAGCGCGTGGTCGCCCATCTCAAGACGCAAGGGTCGCCGGAATATCTCGATTCGGTCACGGTCGAGGACGGCGAGGGCGAGGAGGACGATGCCGCGCCGCTTTCCCTGGCCGGCGACGACGAGGGCGGCGATCTCTACGACCGCGCCGTGGCCGTGGTGCTGCGCGACAAGAAATGCTCGACCTCCTATGTCCAGCGCCGGCTGTCGGTCGGCTATAACAAGGCCGCCTCGCTGGTCGAGCGCATGGAGAAGGAAGGCGTCGTCGGTCCCGCCAATCACGCCGGAAAAAGACAGATTCTCGTCGGTGGGGGCATAGATCGCGGCGCCTTCGATCTCGCGGATTGATTGCGACTTTCGACCGCCAAAAATTTTACCCAAATCGCAAGCGGCCCCCCTTTGCGGCGCCGCTTGCGCCTCCCATATTCGTGACCGAGGACGCCCGAATGGGGTCCGCGTTCTGACGTCGCGCTTCCGCCATCCGGGGTTTCGCGGCGATCTTGGAGGTCATGATGAATTTTGAAAAATTCACCGAGCGCGCGCGTGGATTCGTGCAATCGGCGCAATCCCTTGCGCTGCGCGAGGGTCATCAGCAATTCTCCCCGCTGCATGTGCTGAAAGTTCTGCTCGATGACGAGCAGGGGCTGTCCGCCGGTCTGATCGACCGTTCCGGCGGGCGCTCGCGCGACGCCTTGCAGCAGACCGAACTGGCGCTGGCCAAGATTCCGCGCGTCGAAGGCTCGGGCGCCGGCCAGATCTATCTGGCCCCGGCCACCGCCAAATTGTTCGACACCGCCGAAAAAATCGCGCAAAAGGCCGGCGATTCCTTTGTCACCGTCGAGCGCCTGCTGCTGGCGCTGGCCATGGATTCCTCCAGCGACGCGGGAAAAATTCTCGCCGCCGCCGGCGCCAATGCGCAAGGCCTGAACAAGGCCATCGAGGAGCTGAGAAAAGGCCGCACCGCCGACAGCGCCTCCGCCGAAAACGCCTATGACGCGCTGAAAAAATATGCCCGCGACCTGACGGAAGCGGCGCGCGAGGGCAAACTCGATCCGGTGATCGGCCGCGACGAGGAGATTCGCCGCACCATTCAAGTGCTGTCGCGCCGCACCAAGAACAATCCGGTGCTGATCGGCGAGCCCGGCGTCGGCAAGACCGCGATCGTCGAGGGTCTCGCCTTGCGCATCGTCAATGGCGACGTGCCCGAGAGCCTGCGGGACAAAAGCCTGCTGGCGCTGGACATGGGCGCGCTGATCGCCGGCGCCAAATATCGCGGCGAATTCGAGGAGCGGCTCAAGGCCGTGCTCAACGAGGTCACGGCGGCCGAGGGCGGCATCATCCTGTTTATCGACGAAATGCATACGCTGGTCGGCGCCGGCAAGGCGGATGGGGCGATGGACGCCTCCAATCTGCTGAAACCCGCTCTGGCGCGCGGCGAATTGCATTGCGTCGGCGCCACCACGCTCGACGAATATCGCAAGCATGTCGAGAAAGACGCGGCTTTGGCGCGGCGCTTCCAGCCGGTGTTCGTCAGCGAGCCCACCGTCGAGGACACGATTTCGATCCTGCGCGGCCTCAAGGAAAAATACGAGCTGCATCATGGCGTGCGCATCGGCGACGCGGCGCTGGTGGCGGCGGCGACCCTGTCGAATCGCTATATCGCCGACCGCTTCCTGCCGGACAAGGCCATCGATCTCATGGACGAGGCGGCCTCGCGGCTGCGCATGCAGGTCGATTCCAAGCCGGAGGAGCTCGACGAATATGACCGCCGCATCATCCAGCTCAAGATCGAGCAGGAGGCGCTGAAAAAGGAGACCGATCAGGCCTCCAGGGATCGTCTCGGCAAGCTCGAAGGCGAATTGGCCGAACTCAGCGAGAAATCGGCCGAATTGACCGCACGCTGGCGCGCCGAAAAAGACAAGCTCGGCGCCGCGCAAAAGATCAAGGAACAGCTGGAGGCGGCCCGCAACGACCTGGCCATGGCGCAGCGGCGTGGCGATTATGCCGAGGCCGGGCGGCTGACCTATGCCGTGCTCCCCGATCTCGAGCGCAAGCTGGCGACAACAGAGGAAAAGGCCAGCGAGGTTCTGGTCGACGAGGCGGTGACGCCGGATCACATCGCCCAGGTGGTGTCGCGCTGGACCGGCGTGCCCGTGGACAAGATGCTGGAGGGCGAGCGCGCCAAGCTGCTCAGCATGGAGGAGCAATTGGGTCGCCGCGTGGTCGGCCAGCACGAGGCGGTGGCGGCGGTGGCGACCGCGGTGCGGCGGGCGCGCGCCGGCCTGCAGGACCCCAACCGGCCCATCGGCAGCTTCATGTTCCTGGGGCCGACCGGCGTCGGCAAGACCGAGCTGACCAAGGCGCTGGCCAGCTTCCTGTTCGACGACGAGACCGCCATGGTCCGGCTCGACATGTCCGAATATATGGAGAAGCACTCGGTCAGCAGGCTGATCGGCGCGCCTCCGGGCTATGTCGGCTATGAGGAGGGCGGGGCGCTGACGGAAGCCGTGCGCCGCCGGCCCTATCAGGTCGTGCTGTTCGACGAGATCGAAAAGGCGCATCCGGACGTGTTCAACGTGCTGCTGCAAGTGCTGGACGACGGGCGCCTGACCGACGGCCAGGGCCGCACCGTGGATTTCCGCAACGTGGTCATCATCATGACCTCCAATCTCGGCGCGGAATTCCTGGTGATGCAGAAGGAGGGCGAGGATTCGGCGGCCGTGCATGACGAGGTCATGCAGATCGTGCGCGGGCATTTCCGCCCCGAATTCCTCAACCGCGTCGATGAGATCATCCTGTTCCACCGGCTCCGGCGGCAGGACATGGGCGCCATTGTGGACATTCAGTTCGGGCGGCTCGGCCGGTTGCTGGAGGATCGCAAGGTCACGCTCAAACTCGCCGACAGCGGGCGCGACTGGCTGGCCGACAAGGGCTATGATCCCGCCTATGGCGCGCGGCCGCTCAAGCGCGTCATCCAGAAATATGTGCAGGACCCGCTGGCGGAAAAAATTCTCGCCGGCGAGGTGGCGGACGGCGAGGCCATAGAGGTTTCGGCCCGCGACGGCCTTCTGACGTTGGGCGGGGAGATCGTGCCCTTCCCCGGCGGCGGCTCGGCGCGGCCGCCCTCGGCGGCGTTGAACTGACCGGAAAAAGGGCGTCTTCGGACGCCTTTTTTTGGAATCAGAATCGGCCCATGACGCGTTTCAAGGTCAGAGGCGCGAGCAGGCCGAGGCTCCAGGCGAGAGCGGCGACCAGCAGGAAAATCCAGCCCGCATAGAGGTCATGGAGAGGCGCCGCCGAAGCCCCGCCCATCTGGCCGCGCGCGCTGCGCGCCGCGTCCAGCCCCTTCCAGCGCATGTCATCCGCCAGGGCCAGGGCCGCCGCGCTCAACAGTCCCAGAGCGATGGCCGCGCGGCGCAACGCGCGCCTGTCGCCGAGCGCGGCGCCAATGCAGACGGCGGTCATGAAAACCACCAGAGCGAACAGGATCAAATCCGAAGGCGCGGCGCTGGAAAGGGAGAAATCGGACGGAAAAAAATCGGACACGGAAGGCTCCATCCCCACGGGACCATTTGCCGGCGGAGATGCGGCGCGGCGCGAGGCTTAACCGGACCGCGCTTTTAAAACCATGAAACAAATCGATAAAAAAGCCCGCACTCCCTTGGGGAATGCGGGCTGACAGAAAAAATCCGGCGAAAAATCAGCCTTCGTCGTCGGTTTCGATATCGCCGTCGATGAGATCGGCGACATCGTCATTATCTTCCTCTTCCTCTTCGAGGAACGTATCGTCGGCTGCGTCATCGCCGAGATCGACATCGTCATCGACCACGGCCACGGCCTTTTCGTCGGCGGCGTCCGCCTCCTCAAGCGAGATCAGTTCGGCGCCGGCCTCCGGCTGCTCCTGCTCCTCGTCGTCGGCGGGGGCTGGACGCGCGGCGGCGCGCGTCAAAGCCGGCGGAACGAAGGTCGCGCCGCATTTCGGGCACAGAATCGGATCCTTGTTCAGATCGAAAAACTTCGTGCCGCAATTCTGACACTGGCGTTTGCCGCCGAGTTCCGGTTTGGCCACGTCCTAAACCCCTTGTCGTCAACCGGCGGGCGCCGGGATTTGTCCATCGGACGGTGGGGTTATTCGCGCCGCGCCCCGCTGTCAATCCGTCTCGCGCCTTCGGTCATAGAAAATAGAGACTCCGCGCCTCAGGCGGCGGCGCGCAGCCGTCCCCCCAGCGCCTCCCGGAGCAGACGCCGGCTGACGCCGGGGACGAAAATCAGCAACAGCGCGCCATAGACCAGCACGCCCAAGGCGACGCTCGCCGCCAGGGCGCCGACGGGGTGGAGTTGGAGCAGCAGATGGGGGACGGCCCAGGCGACGACGCAGCCCATCAGCGCCGGGAGCGCCAGCGGGCGCATGAGCGCGGCGAGCATGCGCCCCCAGGGCAGATCCATGCGGCGATGGGCGAACCAGAGGCTCATGACAATATCCGAAAGGTCGCCGGCGACGCGGGCGAAGCCAATGCCCAGGGCGCCCAGGTCGGCGCCGAAGCTGACGCCCAGGCAGATGGCGCCGATGCGGATCAGACTCGCCTGGAGCCAATATTGCGGACGTCCGCTGGCGGCCAGGCCGGTCTGCACCGGATGCAGCGCCAGCATGAAGCCGCTGCCCACCGCCAGAATTTGCGTGATGGCGATGCTTTCCTCCCAGCCCGGTCCGGCGAGTACGGGAACGAGCAGCGGCGCGGTGGCGGCGAGGCCGAAAAAGGCGGGGGCGGCGAGCAGGGTCAGCCGCGCGCAGCCATCCATCACTCTTTGCCCGAGCAAGGCGGGGTTTTGCGCCACCGGCTGGAAATGCGAGAAATTGAGATTATGGGCTATGGCCGCCAGAGCGCCGCGAATCGGCTCGATCACCCGCAGCGCCATATTGAACCGGCCCAGTTCGGGAAGGCCGAAGACAATGGAAATCAGATAATTGAACAGCAGATAGGTGAAATTCTCGGTCAGCCGGATCCACAGGGCGAACCAGGCGAAATGGAAGAGATCGTCGAAATGGATCCGGGACCAGCGCGGCCTTATGTCCAGCCGGATCATCAGCGCCAGCGCCACGGCCTGGACCAGAACGGCGGCGACACGAAACAGGATCAAGGCCCAGACCCCGGCGCCGAGCAGGCCGGCGGCCAGCGCGACGGCGGTCGCCGCCGTATTGGCGATCAGGCTCGACAGGGCGATGGCGTTGAACCGGCGGCGGCGGCGCGCCAGGGCCGTGCCGATCACCAGCGGCGCGTTGGGAAACAGCAGCAGCGCCGCCACGGGCAGCAGCGCCGCCATTTCCGGTTGCTTGTAAAATGTGGCGAGAGCTTGCCCCAGGACGACGGACAGCAGCACGAAGCCCAGCGCGGCGAGCCAGGATACGGCGAGCGCCGCGCCAATATGGCTGCGGCGCAGCACCTTGCGCTGCGCCAGGGCGTCTTCGAAAGGCGTGGCGACGCAGACCGAGAAAATCGCCACCAGAGTCAGCACCAGCGCCGAGACGCCGAAATCCTCCGGCCGCAGCAACCGCGCCAGCACGGCGGTGACGACGACTTGCAGGCCGAGGCGCGACGCCGCCTCGAAGCCCGCCACTGTCGCCCAAATGTAAAAGCGCCGCGCCAAATCCGCCTCGATATGTTTCGGTCGCCTTGGCTCTTGTTCCAGCGCCCGCGCCACAGAGACCAGATCATAAGGGTGCAATCATCAGGTTAATTCGAAATGCGAATTTCGTCGAATTGTCGCGAAGGGCTCAACAGAATGTGAACGCGGGCGGCGCCCAAGGCGGAATCTAAAACCGCATCCGCGGCGAAGCGCCAGAGTCTTCTGCGGTTTGTTGTGGGTCAAACGCGCTTCGCGGTTGCGGCGGCTATGCTGCGCTGCATCAGCGAGTCATTGAAAACTTTGGGGAAAATTAGGCTTTTTTGTGATTTCCGCTTGCGCAAAACCTGGAGGTTGCGATAATTCAAGTGTTAACGATAGGTTAACATTCGGCTCCGGGCGCCTTGCCTTCCAAAGCGCCTCGCCTTCCAAACCGTGTCGGTCGAGGGTTGGGCCGATTCCGGGTCTGAGGGGATAGTTTCACATGAGCGCTCTGCTCGTCTTCCTTTGCATGGCCGCGATCTGGATTCCGTCCTGTCGCGTGCTGGAAAGCAAGGATTCCGGCTCGATCGGCGAGCAATTGGCGACTGTGGCCCTGGCGCCCGTCATCGTCCTGTGCCTGCTGGTCGCCGCCATCGCCGCCTCGCTCGCCGACGAGGATTTCTCGTTTCCCAACGTCGGCTGACCTTTTCCAACGTCGGCTGACCTCGGCTCCCGATCCCTGCTCACTTGAATTTCGTAAATTGCCTGCCGTCGCGGGCTGGCGCGCGCCTATGCGCCGGCGGGACGTGCAATTCCCTCATCGCATCCCCTCTTCGTCGGGGCGGCGCCGGCGGCTTTTAATCCGCCCGGCGAGGGTTTGGTTTCTTGAGAAATTTGGAGCGGGCGAAGGGATTCGAACCCTCGACCCCAACCTTGGCAAGGTTGTGCTCTACCCCTGAGCTACACCCGCATCCGTGGGCCGACGCTGGGCGCGTCGTGGGGGGCTATATGCCGCAAACCTCGGGATAATGCAACAGGGCCAAACCGTCTTTTTTCGGCAAAAACACATTGCCCCGCTTTCGCCGGAAAAATCTGGCGTTTCGGCGCCTGGGCGCTTGCGAAACACGCCAGGCCCCGCCATTTTAGCGCAAATTCCCGCGCGGTTTTTCCGCGCGCTCTCCTTGCTTTCGACAGGATGCGCAATGCCCGGCTCCGATCCTTCCCTTCTCCCGCAGCAAGACGTCCGGCCGCCCGTCGGTCCCGATATTGTCGACGTGACCCTGCAATCCTTCCGCGCCGATGTGATGGAGGAATCCTTCAGCCGGCTGGTGCTGGTCGATTTCTGGGCGCCCTGGTGCGGACCGTGCAAGCAATTGACGCCGCGTCTGGAAAAAATCGTCCAGCAGGCGCGCGGCAAGATTCGCCTCGCCAAGATGAATATCGACGACCACCCGCAGATCGCCGGCAAACTGGGCGTGCAATCGGTGCCCGCGGTCTTCGCCTTCGTCCAGGGCCAGCCGGCCGACGCTTTTTCCGGCGCGCTGCCCGATGCGGAGATCAAGGCCTTCATCCAGCGCTGCCTGGGGCCGGAGGGCGTCGATGTCGAGGCGCTGCTCGCCGAGGCGCAGAACTGGCTCGAAACCGGCCAGTCCGCCATGGCCGAGGCGGGATTTGCCCAGATTCTCCAGAACGATCCGGAAAATGTCGCGGCGCTGGCCGGTCTGGCGCGCTGCGCGCTGGCCCAGGGCGATTCGGAACAGGCCAAGGCGATTCTGGCGCAGATTCCGGAAAAGCACGCGGGACATCCTTCGGTCGCGGCGGCGCGCGCCGCGCTGGCGCTGGAGGAAAAGGCCAGCTCCGTCGGCGACATGGCGCTGCTGCTCGCCAGGGTCGAGACCAATCCAGAAGATCGTCAGGCGCGCTACGATCTCGCCGTGGCGCTGAATGGCGCCGGCAAGCGCGAAGCGGCGGCGCAGGAGCTGCTGGCCATCGTCAGGCGCGAGCGCGGCTGGAACGACGAGGCGGCGCGCAAATTGCTGCTGGAGTTTTTCGACAGCTGGGGGCCGGCCGACGCCGCCACCCTCAAGGCCAGGCGGCAATTGTCGGCGCTGCTGTTTTCCTGAGGGCCGACGATGGAACAAGGTTGAATCATGGGGATGAACCGGACCTATCGCGGCCCCGCCGATCTGCCGGCGGAAATCCCGCTGTTTCCCCTGAGCGGCGCGATTCTGCTGCCCGGCGGCCAATTGCCGCTGAATATTTTCGAACCGCGCTATCTCGCCATGTTCGACGACGCCATGCGCGGCGAGCAAATCATCGGCATGATCCAGCCGCGCGGCGACCGCGACGGCGCGCCGGGCGAATGTCCTCCCCTGCGGCCAATTGGCGCGGCGGGCCGGATCACGCAAATGTCCGAGACCGGCGACGGCCGCTATTTCGTCGTGCTCAGCGGCGTGGCGCGGTTCCGCCTGGTCGAGGAGCTGGACGCGGCCACGCCCTACCGCCAGGCCAGGGTCGATTTCTCGCCCTATGCCGAGGATTTTTCCCCGGAGGAAACGGTTTCCCCCGACAGCCGCGACAATCTCAACCTCATAGCCTATGATCTGGCCCAGGCGCTGAAACTCGACATTGCCCGCAAGGACATTGAAGCCATGCCCGATTTCGACATGATCTCGGTGTTTTCCATGATCGGCCCGTTCGATCCGTCCGAGCGGCAGGCGCTGCTCGAGGCCGCGGGCCTGGTCGAGCGCGCCGATCTGCTGCTGGCGCTGGCCGAGCGGGCCCTGTCGCGCGCCAACCACACCGATCGCCCGCTGCAATAGGAGAGACCCATGGCTGAGGACCAAGCGCCGCAATCCGCCGCCGCCGCCGCCGGGGTCGATCCCCGCCTGCTGGAAATTCTGGTCTGTCCGCTGACCAAGACCAGCCTGCGCTTCGACGCCGAGCGCAAGGAGCTGGTGTCGCTGGCCGCCAGGCTCGCCTATCCCATCCGCGACGGCATTCCGATCATGCTGCCCGAAGAGGCGCGCCGGCTGGATGACGATCAGGCCTGAATTTTAGCCGATTGATGGAAAATTGATCGACGGCGGCCATGCTGCGAAAGTTTACAAACTGTTTATGACGCGATCTTGTGCATTTTGCCTAAAAATGCCACAGGGGAAAGGCGCAAGTGTCGCGCTTCCCCTTTGCCGGTCACGCCATGAAACTGATCACCGCCATTATCAAACCGTTCAAGCTCGATGAAGTCCGCGAAGCCCTCCAGGAGCTGAAAGTTGACGGCATGACCGTCAGCGAGGCCAAGGGCTACGGCCGGCAGAAGGGCCATACCGAAATCTATCGCGGCGCCGAATATTCGGTGAGCTTCCTGCCGAAATTGCGGCTGGAAATCGTCGTCCGCGACGAACTCGTCGAGTCCATCGTCGAGGCCATCCACGCCTCCGCCCGCACCGGCCAGATCGGCGACGGCAAGATTTTCGTCAGCAATATCGAGCGCGCCGTGCGCATCCGCACCGGCGAAACCGACAATGACGCGGTCTGATCCGCAAGAATAACAACAAGCGAAACGCTCAAGACGGGACAAAAAACCATGTCCAGACATTTCCTCCGCCTCGGCGCCGTCGCGGGCGCGCTCGGTCTCTCGGGCCTTCCCGCCTTCGCCGGCGAGAACAAGATCGACGCCGGCGACACCGGCTTCATGATTCTCGCCACCGCGCTGGTGCTGATGATGACCCTGCCGGGCCTGGCGCTGTTCTACGCCGGCATGGTGCGCAAGAAGAACGTGCTGGCGACCATGGCGCAAAGCCTGATGGCGGCGGCGGTGGTGTCGCTGCTCTGGCTCGCCGCCGGCTACAGCCTGGCCTTTCGCGGCGACGGCGCCTGGCTCGGCGATCTCTCCGCCGTGTTTCTCAAGAGCATCGGCGTCGACACGGTCAGCGGTCTGGCCAAGACCATTCCGGAACTGCTGTTCTGCGCCTATCAGATGACCTTCGCCATCATCACCGTCGCCCTGGTCGGCGGCGCCACGGCGGACCGGCTGAAATTCTCGGCCTTCACCGTCTTCGCCGTGCTCTGGCTGTTCGTCGTCTATATTCCCAGCGCCCATTGGGTCTGGGGCGGCGGCTTCCTCGGCGCGCTGGGCGTGATCGATTTCGCCGGCGGCACCGTGGTCCATATCAACGCCGGCGTCGCCGGCCTGGTCGCGGCGCTGATGATCGGCGCCCGTGACGGCTATGGCAAGGAGAACATGCAGCCCTACGACCTGTCCATGGCCTTTGTCGGCCTTGGCCTGCTCTGGGTCGGCTGGTTCGGCTTCAACGGCGGCTCGGCGCTCGGCGTCGGCTCGCGCGCCGTCTACGCCATCGCCGCCACCCATTTCTCGGCCTGCGCCGGCGCGCTGGTCTGGGGCGGGATCGAATGGGCCGAGCGCGGCAAGCCCTCGCTGCTCGGGCTGATTTCCGGCGCCGTGGCCGGCCTGGGCACGATCACCCCGGCCTCGGGCTATGTGCTGCCATGGCAAGGCGCCGTGATCGGCCTGATCGCCGGCTTCGTCTGCTACTGGGCTTCGACCGCGCTGAAGGCCAAGCTGCGCTATGACGATTCGCTCGACGTGTTCGGCGTCCATGGCGTCGGCGGCATTCTGGGCACGCTGCTGGCCGGCGTGTTCGCCACGGCCTCGGTCAGCGCCGCCGAGGGCCAGCCGGAAATCGCCGGCCTGCTCGAAGGCAACGCCCATCAGCTCACGGTCCAGGCCATTGGCGTGGTCGTCACCATCGTCTGGTGCGCGCTCGGCACGGCGGCGGTGCTGAAGGTCACCGACCTGCTGGTTGGCCTGCGCGTCAACCCCGAACAGGAGCGCGAGGGTCTGGACGTCGCCCTGCATGGCGAAGCGCTTCAGCCTTGACCGGAGGGCGCGAAGGCGTTCAACTGTGAACCATCGGCGCCGCGGCTTTGCCGCGGCGTTTTCTTTTCATTGCCCCTGCTTCCGACAGGTCGGAAGCAGGGGCGCCTGCCGGCGTCAGCCGGCGCCGCGCCCGTCGGCGCGGACGCCTTTGGTCCTTTCCAAGGACCAAAGGCATAGAGTCCAAGGCGCGGAACACACATGACCCAGGCGGTGGAGGAGCTTCTGTCCATTCTCGATCTGGAAAAGATCGAGGAGAATCTGTTTCGCGGCATCAGCCCCAAGGTCGGCTGGCAGCGCGTGTTCGGCGGGCTGGTGATCGCCCAGGCCATGGTCGCGGCGCAGCGCACCGTCCCGCAGGCGCCGGTCCATTCGCTGCATTGCTATTTTCTGCTCGGCGGCGACCCTTCCGCGCCCATCGTCTATCAGGTCGAGAATCTGCGCGACGGCCGCAGCTTCGCCACCCGGCGCTGCGAGGCGATCCAGCACGGCAAGGTGATCTTCACCCTCACCGCCTCCTTCTTCAACCCGGAGCAGGGGCTGGAGCATGCGTTCACCGCGCCGGAGGTTCCGCCGCCCGAGGAACTGCCCGACGAAAGCGCCTTCATCGCCGAATATGGCGCGCAAATGCCCGAGCCGGTGCGGCGCTATTTCCAGCGCCCGCGCCCCATCGAAATGCGCCCGGTGGACCCCGGCCGCTATATCGCCCGGGGCAAACAGGAAGACCCGATCCAGAAAATCTGGGTGCGGACCACCGGGCCGCTGCCCGACGATCCCGCGATCCATCGCGCCACGCTCGCCTATTTTTCCGACATGACCCTGCTCGACACCTCGCTGGTGCCGCATGGCCGCTCGGTTTTTCATCAGGAGATTCAGGCGGCCAGCCTCGATCATGCGCTCTGGCTGCATCGGCCGTTCCGCGCCGACGAATGGGTGCTCTATGTCCAGGACAGTCCCAACGCCCGGGGCGGACTCGGCTTCAGCCGCGGCGCGCTCTATACGCGCCAGGGCGAGTTGATCGCCTCGGTGGCGCAGGAGGGGCTGATCCGCCTGCACCGCGATCCGGCCAAGGGGCCGGAACAATGGTGAGGAAATGAGCAGATCGCCTGCATAATTGCCGGGCGCCAGGCGCCTATTTTTTCACCTGAGCTTTCATTCCCGGCCCCGGCGTGGCCTTGGCGTTAAGAAATCGTAAGGATTCCCGCCCCTTTGCCGGGCGGGCGCAACTGGCATGGTCCTTGTTAAGGCAGAGGCGGTCGCCGTCCGCTCGGCTCGCCCAAGAAGCGAAGCGCGTTTTGTTTCGCCCAATGCAGGGATCAGCACATGAAAATCGTAATGGCCGTTATCAAGCCGTTCAAACTCGACGAGGTCCGCGACGCGCTGACCGCTGTCGGCGTGCACGGCCTTACCGTGACTGAAGTGAAGGGCTACGGCCGTCAGAAAGGTCACACCGAAATCTATCGCGGCGCCGAATATGCCGTGAGCTTCCTGCCCAAGCTGAAGATCGAAGTGGCGGTGTCCGCCGATCTGGTCGACAAGACCATCGAGTCCATCAGCACCGCCGCGCGCACCGGCCAGATCGGCGACGGCAAGATTTTCGTCAGCCCGCTGGAGCAGGCGATCCGCATCCGCACCGGCGAGCGCGATTCCGACGCTCTCTGATTTTTTCACGCGCTCCCGGCTCCGCCCGAAAAACGGCGGCGTGGCGGCGGGCGCAAACCCTTCTGTTCTGGAGTTTCGAATATGAACCTTCTGCCTTCTCGCAAGACCGGGCTGAAAGCGCTCGGCCTCGCCCTGACGGGCGTGGCCTTGTGCGCCTGCGCGGCCTATGCGCAAGACGCCGCGCCCGCGGCGGCCGCCGCGCCGATTCCCAACAAGGGCGACACCGCCTGGCTGCTGATTTCCAGCGCCCTGGTGCTGATGATGTCAATTCCCGGCCTCGCGCTGTTCTACGGCGGCCTGGTCCGCACCAAGAACATGCTCTCCGTGCTCACCCAGGTCTTCGCCATCGTCTCGCTGGTCGGCGTGCTCTGGACCCTCTACGGCTATTCCGAAGCCTTCACCAGCGGCGGCGGGCTCAACGATTTCGTCGGCGGCTTCTCCAAGGCCTTCCTCAAGGGCGTGGATTCCAGCTCCACCGCCGCGACCTTCTCCAATGGCGTGGTCGTTCCGGAATATGCCTATTTCGTCTTCCAGATGACCTTCGCCATGATCACCCCGGCGCTGATCGTCGGCGCCTTCGCCGAGCGCATCAAATTCTCGGCGGTGATGCTGTTCATCCTGCTCTGGGTGACGCTGATCTATTTCCCCATCGCCCATATGGTCTGGTACTGGGGCGGCCCGGACGCGATCGGCGACGCCGCCAAGGAACTGGCCAAGGCGTCCGGCGATGTCGCCAAGGCCGCGGCCCAAGCCAAGCTCGACGCCGCCAATGCGGACGCCGGCATGGTGTTCAAATGGGGCGCGCTCGACTTCGCCGGCGGCACCGTGGTGCATATCAACGCGGGCATCGCCGGCCTCGTCGGCTGCATCATGATCGGCAAGCGCATCGGCTATGGCAAGGAAGTGCTGGCGCCGCATTCGCTGACCATGACCATGATCGGCGCCTCGCTGCTGTGGGTCGGCTGGTTCGGCTTCAACGCCGGCTCCAACCTCGAAGCCAATGGCGTGACCGCTCTGGCCTTCGTCAACACCATGGTCGCCACGGCGGGCGCGGCTTTGTCCTGGCTGCTGGTCGAATGGGCGGTCAAGGGCAAGCCCTCGCTGCTCGGCCTGGTGTCGGGCGCCGTCGCCGGCCTGGTCGCGGTGACCCCGGCCTCCGGCTATGCCGGCCCGATCGGTTCGCTGGTGCTCGGCCTGCTGGTCTCGCCAATCTGCCTGTTCTTCGTCTCCACCGTGAAGAACAAGTTCGGCTATGACGACGCGCTCGACGTGTTCGGCGTCCACTGCATCGGCGGCATCACCGGCGCTCTGGCCACGGGCATTCTCGTCGCCCCGTCGCTGGGCGGCGTCGGCATCACCGATTATGCCAATTTCGAACACGCCAATGCCGGAACCTACGACATGGCCACTCAGATGATCGCCCAGCTCAAGGCCGTCTGCACCACGCTGGTGTGGTCTGGCGTCGGTTCGGCGATCCTCTACAAGGTTGTCGATCTGATCGTTGGCCTGCGTCCGACCCCGGATCAGGAACGCGAGGGCCTCGACCTCGCCGACCACGGCGAACGCGCCTACAACTACTGATCTCCCACGACTGGGCGGCGCGCTCTCTTTTGGGAGCCGCCGCCCATTTTTCTTCAAACCCCGGTCTTTTGGACCGGGGTTTTGTCGTTTTGGGGCGCGGCATGAAAAAACCCGCCGGGGCGACCCGACGGGGCTTATGAATTTTTTCCGCTTCGTACGGCTTACGCCGCCTTCTGCTTCGGCGTCAGCAGTTTGCGATTGATCAGCGCCTCGGCGATCTGGATGGCGTTGAGCGCCGCGCCCTTGCGCAGATTGTCGGAAACGCACCAGAAGGCCAGGCCGTTTTCCACCGTGGCGTCCTCGCGGATGCGCGAGATATAGGTGGCGTCCTCGCCCGCCGCTTCATGCGGGGTGATGTAGCCGCCGGGCTCGCGCTTGTCGATCACCAGCACGCCCGGCGCCTCGCGCAGGATTTTGCGCGCCTCGTCGGCCGTCACCGGCTTCTCGAATTCGACATTGACGCTTTCCGAATGCGAAATGAACACCGGCACCCGCACACAGGTCGCGGTCAGCAGGATCTTCGGGTCGAGAATCTTCTTGGTCTCGGCCATCATCTTCCACTCTTCCTTGGTAAAGCCGTCTTCCATGAAGACGTCGATATGGGGAATGATGTTGAAGGCGATGCGCTTGGGGAATTTCTTGCTGTCGACCTGATCGGAGACGAACACGGCGCGGGTCTGGGCGAACAGCTCGTCCATGCCTTCCTTGCCGGCGCCCGACACCGATTGATAGGTCGAGACCACCACGCGTTTGATGCCAAAATGGTCATGCAAGGGCTTCAGCGCCACCACCAGCTGCGCCGTGGAGCAGTTCGGGTTGGCGACGATATTCTTCTTGCGGAAGCCGACGAGAGCGTCGGCATTGACCTCGGGCACCACCAGCGGCACCTCGGAATCGTAACGCCAGGCGGAGCTGTTATCGATCACCACGCAATTCTGGGCGGCGATCCGGGGCGACCATTGCTTGGAGATTTCGCCGCCCGCCGACATCAGGGCTATGTCGCAATCGGCGAAGTCGAAGGTATCCAGATGTTTGCACTTGAGGATCTTGTCGCCATAGGAGACTTCCGTGCCGATCGAGCGCGACGAAGCCAGCGCGACGACTTCGTCGGCCGGGAACTGGCGTTCGGCCAGAATATCCAGCATTTCGCGGCCCACATTGCCCGTGGCGCCGACGACAGCGACCTTGTAACCCATGATCCTCTCCAGATTTGAGGCGGGAATGCCTACAGCATCGGGGCCGTTAGGGCAATGCGCGATTCGGACGGGGGATCACGGCGCCGGTTTGCGAAAAGCCTGGAGACGCGCCGCCGCCTGCGACCGCACCTTGGCCTTGATCAGCGGCGACCAGCCGATCAGCAGGCCGGGCAGGCCCAGCGCCTGCCGCGCCCAGCGATAGAAGGAAAATCGGTCCTGGTGGCGGCGGATCAGCCCGTCGGCCACCTCGAGCCGCGCCGTGACCCGGTTGACGACAGTCCGGCCGGTCGCGGGAAAGACATAATGCGCGGTCCATTCGACCGTCGCGCCGCCCGCGTCCGCCTCGCGCACAGCCCAATCGACCGACAATTCGACGCCGGGCCGCAGCAACATGCGCCACATGGCGCGCACGCCGGCGGCGTCCAGCCTGGGAAACACCGGATCGGAAAATGTCGCGTCATCGGCGTAAAGCGCGCCCATGGCGGCCGGATCGCGCGCGGCGAAGGCTTGGTAGAATGTTTCGGCGACGTCCTTCGGTTCAGTCATCGCCGCTCTCCTGAAGCTGGCTCCGCGCCTGCTGGGCAGTTTGCGCCTCGCGCGCGGAATCGTCCAGCGCCGGGGTCCAGCCGCAGGCGGCGAGCAGGGCGCGCATATGGGGCGGCGCGCAGGCCTCGACCGCAATGGGCGGCTTGTTGCTGGAGAGCGGAATCGCGATGGACCGCGCCAGCAGATGCAAGGCGTTGCCATCGGGAATATCGATGGCGTCGCCATAGATGGGATCGCCGTGAATCGGGAAATCCAGCGCCGCGCAATGCACGCGCAATTGATGGGTGCGCCCGGTCAGCGGCGTCAGCTCCAGCCAGCTGATCGCGCGGCCCTCGCCATCCACGCCGCGCCCCAAAAGCTTCCAGCGGGTTTGCGACGGCTGCCCGGCGGGATCGACCTTCATCCACCAGCCGCGCGTGGCGTCGAGCCGGCCGAGCGGCAGATCGATCAGCCCTTCGCTCTCCTGCGGGCCGCCGCGAACCACCGCCCAATAACTCTTGTCGATCTTGCCCTGCTTGAACAGCTTCATCAGCTTTTCCAGCGCCTTGCGGTGGCGCCCGAGCACCAGGCAGCCGGAGGTGTCGCGGTCGAGCCGGTGGGCCAGCGCCGGGTCGCGCGGCAGCCCAAAGCGCAAATGGCTGAAATAGCTATCGAAATGCACGCCGCCCTTGGGGCCGCGATGCACGGGAATGCCCGTGGGCTTGTCCATCACCAGGATCAGCCCGTCGCGATAGAGCAGACGCGCATAAATCTCTTCCCGCGTCAGGGCGGAGGCAGTAATCGAAGGCTCGGGGATTGCGAAATTCGGCATGGGCGCTTATCGCAGAGAACCCGGATTTCGGGAAGGCTTTTGGCCCGCGAGGAATTTTGCCGCATGAGCGGAGACGAGACAGACAAGGTCGGCTTCATCGGCCGCTTGTTCAAGATGCGCCACGCCGAGGCGGATTTTTGGGAGCCCAAGCCGGACGCGCTTTTGGCGCCCGAGCCGCCGGTCGCCGAATTGGCGCCGCCCGAACCCGCGCCGACGCCGATCCTCGCCGAACAGCCGGCGCCCGCGCCGGTCGCCGAAGCGCCGCCGCCGCCCGAGGCGAAAATCAACTGGTGGGCCCGGCTGCGCCAGGGGCTGTCGCGCTCCTCCTCGTCGATCCGCCAGGGCATCGCCGATATTTTCACCAAGCGCAAGCTCGACGCCGACACGCTGGAGGAGCTGGAGGATGTGCTGGTGCGCGCCGATCTCGGCGTCGCCGCCTCGACCCGCATCGCCGCTCTGGTCGGCAAGGGGCGCTATGACAAGGAAATCTCGCCCGAGGAGGTGCGCCGCATTCTCGCCGAGGAAATCGAGCGCATCCTGACTCCCGTGGCTCTGCCGCTGGAAATCGACGCCGGCAAAAAGCCTTTCGTTATCCTGGTGGTCGGCGTCAATGGCTCGGGCAAGACCACGACCATCGGCAAGATGACCAAGAAATTCACCGCGGAAGGCAAGAAGCTGGTCCTCGCCGCCGGCGACACGTTTCGCGCCGCCGCCGTCGAACAGTTGAAAATCTGGGGCGCACGCATGAATGTGCCGGTGATCGCCCGCGAGACCGGCGCCGACGCCGCCGGTCTGGCCTTCGACGCCATCAAGGCGGCGCGCGAGCAGGGCGCCGACATCTTGCTGATGGATACGGCGGGCCGGCTGCAAAACCGCGCCGAACTCATGGCCGAGCTGGAAAAAATCGTTCGGGTGATGAAGAAGATCGACGCCCAGGCGCCTCACGCCGTGCTGCTGGCGCTGGACGCCACGGTCGGACAGAACGCCTTGAATCAGGTCGAAATCTTCGGCAAGACCGCCGGGGTCACCGGGCTGGTGATGACCAAGCTCGACGGCACCGCGCGCGGCGGCATTCTCGTCGCCATAGCCGAAAAATTCGGCCTGCCCGTGCATTTCATCGGCGTCGGCGAACAGGCCGACGACCTCGAACCTTTCGAAGCCCGCGATTTTGCCCGCGCCATCGCCGGCTTTGAAGATTGAGACTTGGACAGATCATGACCGCCGCGCCAACGCAAAAAATCAATCCGCTGCTGAAACTGGTGCTGGAGCTGGGGCCGCTGGTGCTGTTCTTCCTGGCCAGCTCCAGGCCGGCGCTGTTTTCCTGGCTGGTGGGGCCGTTCCTGCCGCAGGATCTGCCAGCGGAAAAAATCGCCGTGCTGACCTCGACCGCCGTGCTGATGGCCTCGGTGGTCGTGGCGCTGATCGCCTCCTGGGCGCTGACCCGGCACTGGCCGATCATGCCCGTGGTCACGGCGGTCGCGGTGCTGTTCTTCGGCGTGCTGACCTTCGTGTTCCAGGACAAGACCTTCATTCAGCTCAAGCCGACCATTGTGAACTGCCTGTTCGGCTCGGCGCTGCTGATCGGCCTGGCCTTTGGCAAGCTGCTGCTGCCGGTGGCGCTCGACAGCGTGCTGCATCTCGACGAGGAAGGCTGGAAAAAGCTCACCTTCCGCTGGGGCCTGTTCTTCTTCCTGCTCGCCGCCATCAATGAGGTGGTGCGCCTGACCCAGAGCTGGGAATTCTGGGCCGGTTTCAAAAGCTTCGGCATCATGCCGATCACCTTGATCTTCGCCCTGGCGCAGACGCCCTTGATCATGAAGCACGAGGTCAAGGCGGAAGAGGAACAACAGCATTTCTGACGCGCCAAGCCGTTGAAACGAAAAAGCCCCGCCGGCGAGAACCGGCGGGGCTTTTTCGTGGCAATCCCAACTCAGCGCGGGATCAGCGCCCAATAGTCGAGATCGAGGATCACGCTGGCGTCATAGCCCTCGCCCTCCTTCAGCGGGTGGGCGGCGCAGGGCTTGTCCTTGGTGGCGACGGTGCGCAGACGCAAGGCGCCGACATCGTCGCGACCGTGGATTTCGGCGCGCTCCAGCACTTCCGTCCAGGCGAACACCGTCAAGCCCGCGAACAGCGGGCTGACATGGCGGCCGCCATTGATGGCGGCGATATGGAAGGCGTTGCCCAGGCCATTGAAGCTCAAGGCGCGCGCCAGCGAAATCACATGGCCGCCATAGATCAGCCGGCGGCCGAAGCGGCCCTGGCCCTCGGTGAACTGGTTGAAATGCACCTTGGCGGTGTTCTGGTAGAGCCGCGTGGCGAGTTGGTGCTCGGCCTCTTCCACGGTCATGCCGTCGACATGGTCGATGCGCTCGCCGGGCAGATAATCGCCCCAGCGATGCGGCGAGCCCGACAGCGCCGAATCATATTTGCGCAGATCGATCGGCGGCAGGGCGTCGCCGAGCTGGTCGGGCGCCAGAGCGCGCGGCAATTGCGGCGTCACTTCCGCCGGCGCGGGGTTCTTCGGGTCGCGCTTGCGCACCATCACCCAACGCACATAGTCGAGAACGCAGGTTCCCTTTTGATTGAAGCCGCGCGAGCGGACATAGACCACGCCGGTCTGGCCGTTGGAATTTTCCTTGAGGCCGATGACCTCCGAGGTCGAGGACAGCGTGTCGCCGGGATAGACCGGGGCGAGGAAGCGGCAATCGGCATAGCCGAGATTGGCCACCGCGTTCAGCGAAATGTCGGGCACGGTCTTGCCGAAGACAATGTGGAACACCAGCAGGTCGTCCACCGGGCTCTTGGGATAGCCCAGCGCTTGGGCGAAAGCGTCGGAGGATTGCACGGCGAAGCGCGAGCCGTAGAGCGCGGTGTAGAGCGCCACGTCGCCCGTGGTCACGGTGCGCGGCGTGGCGTGGACGATCACCTGGCCGATGGAGAAATCTTCAAAGAAATTGCCGCTATTGGTCTTGCTCATGCTCAAGGCTCCATTTTCCCGCGCATGTGCCCCAGCGCGAGGAAATTTGCAATTGGCCCTATGGCGCCCTGGCGCGATCCGCGACGATTTTTTCGAGTTTTTCCGCCAATTCCTCGGCGTCCCCGGCCAGAGCCAGGGTTTTGTGGCGCGAGGTCGCCCCCGCCGCGAGCCTGATCCGCGAGGCTGGAATTTTGAGCGCCTTGGCGAGCAATGCGATCAGGGCGTCATTGGCCTTGCCGTCCTCGGGAACGGCGCGCACCCGGGCCTTGAGCACGCATTGGCCATCGGCGAGCGTCTCGATGTCTTCCAGCGCGTCGCGCCCGCCCTTGGGCGTCAGCCGCAGATGAAGCTGCACGCCCTCGGGGCGCAGCGACCAGGGCCGCGCGCTCAAATGGCGGCGTTCATCAGCGCCGCCGCCACCGCGCCCAGCTCCATCTGCACGAAGGACAGCAGCAGCAGCAGCACGATGGGCGAAATATCCATGCCGCCGAGCGGCGGCAGGAAGCGGCGGATCGGCCGCAGCAGCGGCTCGGTCAGCGCATTGGCGGCGTTCCAGACCGAGCGCACCAGCTCGTTGCGCAGGTTGAGCACGTCGAAGGCGAGCAGCCAGGACATGACCGCCATGATGATGATGACCCACCAGTAAAGGTCGAGGGCCAGGCTGATCACCTTGAAGACCGGAAGAATGAAGGCGGCGGCGGGCATGGAGACTCCCCAGGAAAAGGATGCGCGACATGTAAGGCTTAAGCCTCGCTCGAACAAGTCCGGCGATTTTCGCGCGCGACGATTGACAGAATCGCGTCCGCACCCTAAACACCCGCCTCGGAGCGGGGCTGTAGCTCAGTTGGGAGAGCGCTGCAATCGCACTGCAGAGGTCGTGAGTTCGAATCTCATCAGCTCCACCATTCCGCCCGACTCCGCCAAACCGTTAAAAACGTTCGGGATCACGCCGCCTTGCCGGCGAGCGTGCTCAGCGGCCGGGCGAATTCCACCCCAATCGAACCGCCCTGGCTCCAGGCGATTTTCGCGGAAATGCGCGTCGAGTTCCTCGAATTCCAGATCGATCCGGTCGCCGACGACATAGCCGCCGCTGGTCGCCAGCCGCGCGCCCGTCTCGGAAATATCGAGCAGCCGCACGGTTTCGCGCCCGCCGCCGGCGTTGAGGATGGCGCCCTGGGTCGAGGTGCGGCGGGTGGCGGCGCGGCGATCTTTCACGTCCTGAGTGACCGCGCGCAAAAAACCTTCCACGGCCTGGGCGAGCTTGTTCGCCGAACCCGACAACAGCCCGGCGGTCTCGGTGACGTGGCCGGCCTGCGCATAGGTTTCGCCAATCGCGGCGGCGACATCGGCGACATCGCCCGAGGCCGCCAGCGAGCTTTCCGAGGCGCGGGTCATGGCCGAGGCGATCTCGCCGGTGGCGCCGTTTTGCTCCCGCATGGCCGAGGCGACTTCGCCGGTGAGCGAATCGATGTCCTCGACCGCCCGGGCGATGCTGCGGATTTCCTCGATCGTGCGCTGGGTCGCGCCCTGAATGGCGGCGATCTGCGCGCCCACCTCCTCCGTGGCCTTGGCGGTGCGCCCGGCGAGCGTCTTGACCTCGCTGGCCACGACGGCGAAACCCTTGCCGGCCTCGCCGGCCCGCGCCGCCTCTATGGTGGCGTTAAGCGCCAGAAGATTGGTTTCCTGGGCGATTTCGGCGATCAGACCGACAATGGCGCCGACCTTTTCCGACGCCGCGGCAAGACCGGAAATATGCGAATCCGTCTGTCGCGCCACGTCCGCCGCCTTATTGGCGGCCCGGCTGGCGACGGTGACCTTTCTCGCTATGGAGTTCGACCGAAGCGGCGAGATGATCGGAAGCCTCGGACACCGCGCCAATATTGCGCGACGAGTTCCTGGGTCGCCTGTCGCGCCGAGCCCGCGGTTTGTTCGGCTTTCGCCGCGACCCTGTTGAGTATATGCGCGGTTTCGCCCATTTTTGCGGTTTCCGCATCGACGGCGCCGACCACTTCGCCGATCACGCCGCGAAAATCCGCGATCAATTGTTCGAGCTTTTTCTGCCGCACTATTTCGCGTTGGCGCTCGGCGACCGCCTCGCCTTCGAGACTGCGGCGCGCCCGGGCGTTCGCGACGAAAACTTCGGCGGTGCGCGCCATCCGCCCGATTTCATTGCGCCAAGCCGTCAGCGTGGTCACGACGTCGTCGTCGCCGCCCGCCAATCGCTCGAGCAAATCCGTGAGTTCGCCGACCGGCGCGATGAACAGTTTCTGCAGGCCGAGCGCGGCGGCGAGCAGAAAGGCCAGGGTGACCAGCGTGGCGGCGAGCGCGACCCAGGCCGCGCGATCCATGGCGGCATTGAGCGCCTCGACCAGACGCCCGCTTTGTTCGCCCGCCTCGCTGACCAGGGATTCCCTGCGCTTGCCGATTTTTTCCAGCCCCTCGGCGAGATGATCGGCCAATTTGTCGAATTGCGGCATCATCTTGTTGCCGCCCGCCGGTCCCTCGTCGATATAGGCTTGGGCCATGGTCTTGCCGAGCGCGTAATAATCGGGAAACAGGCCTTGCAAGTCTTCGAGAGCCTTGACCATGTCCTCGTCGCCGATGGCCTTGGCCAACCGCTTCGCCTCGCCGGAATGCGCGTCAAATTCCCTGGCGTTTTTCTCGGCCTCCTTGAACCCGTCGTCGAGGCCGTCCTGGCCGCGCGTCGCGGAAATATCGCTCAGGAATTGCTGCACCTGAACGGTGTCGAGCTCCATATCCTTCAGCGCGGTCACCAGCGGCAGGACGATTTCGCGCACACGGGCGTCTTCCGCCGTTTCGGCGGCGACGCGCGTCTGAACCACCTGCCGCGACCAGAGCATGGCCGCCTCGGAGCCGAGGCTCACGACGACAAGCGCGGCGATCAGTCCCAATCCGGCATTGCGCAAGGAAATTTTCATCTGGAGCCACCGCCGAAACCGCAATCGGGGCGAGATTGCCAATGCAATGGTTAACCCATCGTTAAAAACGGAGCGGATAACAGTATTTCGTTAAATTGAATTGACGTTAAGTCAGCATAGCCAACGTAATCATGCGCCGGCGAAAGCAACTCTCGCCGGCGCTAAAATTCAACCGCCGAGCTTGGCCATCAGCGCGTCGGAAATTTCGAAATTGGCGTAGACGTTCTGCACGTCGTCATTGTCTTCCAGCGAGCCGATCAGCTTCAAAATCTTTTCGCCGGCCTCGTCGTCCACCGCTATGGTGTTTTGCGGGCGCCAGACAAGTTTGGACTTTCTCGGCTCGCCGAATTTGGCTTCCAGCGCCTTGGTGACTTCGCCGAGGTCTTCGAGATTGGTGATGATCTCATGGCCATCGGCCGAGGACGCCACATCCTCGGCGCCGGCCTCGATCGCCGCCTCCATGACCGCGTCGTCGCTGCCCACCTTGGCGTCGAAGCCGATTTCGCCGACATGGTCGAACATGAAGGACACCGCCCCGGTTTCGGCGAGGGCGCCGCCGGCCTTGGTGAAATAGGAGCGCACTTCGCCCGCCGTGCGGTTGCGGTTGTCGGTCAGCGCCTCGACAATCACCGCGACGCCGCCGGGGGCATAACCCTCGTAGCGCACTTCGTCGTAATTCTCGCCCTCGGCGCCGGCGGCCTTCTTGATGGCGCGCTCGATATTGTCCTTGGGCATGTTTTCGACGCGGGCGGCGATGCAGGCGGCGCGCAGGCGGGCGTTCATCGCCGGGTCGGGCAGGCCCATCTTGGCGGCGACGGTGATTTCGCGCGCCAGCTTGGAGAAGAGTTTCGAACGGGCGGCGTCGGCCTTGCCCTTTCTGTGCATGATGTTCTTGAACTGACTATGCCCGGCCATCTGCGTCCCTGTCTGAACCTGCGCGCCGCCGACGAAAGGCGCGGCGGCGGAAAATTGGAATGGCGCCTTATAGACGCGCGCGCACGGCATGAAAAGTGGGGCTTTTAACGCGAAGGACGCCCCCCGGAGGATCCGGAGGGCGCGCGGCGACAGGTGCGATCGGCCAGAAAGCGATTCAGATCACGGCGATTTGAACGTCGATATTGCCGCGGGTGGCGTTGGAATAGGGGCATATTTCATGGGCTTTGGCCGCGAGAGCTTCGGCTTGCGCGCGATCCAGGCCGGGAAGGGCGACGTCGAGCGCGATGGTCAGGCCGAAGCCGCCCTCGGAGCGCGGGCCTATGCCGACCTTGGCGGTGACTTCTGCGGCGTCGGGAACCTTGGGGCCGCCTTGCGAAGCGACGAATTTCATCGCGCTGAGGAAACAGGCGGCGTAGCCGGAGGCGAACAATTGCTCGGGATTGACGCCGGTTCCGCCGGCGCCGCCGAGTTCTCTCGGCGTCGAGAGGTTTGCGCTGAAAGCGCCGTCGCGGGTGGCGACCTTGCCGTCGCGCCCGCCCTGGGCGGTGGCGGCGGTGGAATAGGCGACAGTGACGGGCATGGACGTCTCCTAAAAATCGTTAGCGATTTAATCGCATACGATCTATATTCGACCGACGCGGCGGGGTCAAGCGATTTCCCGCCGCCGCCAGCCCGGCTATGCTGCGCGAACATTCACTGCGGGACCGACAATGACCCAAGCGCATGACAAGACGGCGCCGCGCGCCCCCCGCCTGGCGGATATGCTGTGCTTCGCCGTCTATGGCGCCAGCCAGGCGTTTGGACGTGTTTACAAAACCTTGCTGGAGCCGATGGGGCTGACCTATTCGCAGTTTCTGGTCATGCTGGCGCTGTTCGAGCGCGACGACCGCGCGGTCGGCGCCTGTCTGGTCCGGGATCTCGGCGAATCGCTCGGGCTGGACTCCAACACCTTGACGCCGCTTCTGAAACGCATGGAGCAGTCCGGCCTGCTGACGCGCAGGCGCGACCCCGACGATGAACGACAGGTGCGGGTGCGTCTCACCGCCAAGGGCGAGGCCTTGCGCGCGCCGGCGACCGAGATTCCGGAGCGGCTGCTGGCGCGCACGGGGATGAGCCTTGCGGAAGTGCAGGATCTTCACGCGCGAGTCCGCCGTCTCGACGCCAATTTGCGCGCCCATGCCGAGGGCCTCCGGCCATAAAAAACAGGGCGCCCGAAAGCGCCCTGTGAACTCGTGCCAATATTGGCGGGATCAGAAGTGCCAGATGAGGTCGCCGGCGGCGATCACTTCCCAGTTCTTGTTCGGCGCGATGCCTAAGTTCGAGTTGCCGTTGAAGGCGTTGGCCTGGAAGGAGCGGTAATAGGTGACTTCAGGGCGAACTTCGATCTGGGGCGAGAACCAGTGCTGCCAGCCGATCGCCCATTCGGCATAGGAGGTGGCGACGCCGGTGCGCTGTCCCGTCATGTCGTTGAAGAACTCGGTGCGGAACGACAGATTGTCCAGCGGCGAGAATTGATAGTTCAGATAGGTCAGGAAGGTTTGCGTATTCGTTGTGCAGTAGAGCTGAGTTTTATTCCGGCAGTTCGCCGTGCCCGGAGCGTTGAAGGGAATATATTGCGGCGAGAACGGCGTGCCGCCGGCCGCGATGAAGGCGTTCGCCTCGGCGTTTTGGTTGTTTGGCACGCGGGTTTCGTGAATGTTCCAGGATTCGAAGGCGATGTGCCACTGGTCGTTGAACCGGTGGTAATAGGTGCCGCCCATCCACTGCAGGTTGTTGTAGCCCCACTGCCCGCCATTGAGCGCGTCGCCGCAGAGATAGATATTGTCGTTGGCGCTGTCGGTTTGATAGCGCATGCACAGCGTGTAGGACAGCACATTGCCCGGATCCTTCAGGAAGGTCGAACCGGAAAAGAACGGATTGGTCCCGTAACCCGGCAAGCTTTGAGCCAGATTGGGCAACCGCACGCCGTTGTTCCAGATCGCCGTATCCGAGCCCAAGGAGACGCCGGGCTGGATGAACAGGTTTTTCGTCAGCGCGATCGACGCCTGGATGCCCTCGTTGGTGTAATTGTCGAAGGCGTAGGTCATCGAATGCGAATACATGTAATTATTGGGGGCAAGCTGGGCCTCGATGTCGGGCAGCGAGATGAAGCGGCCGACGCGGACCAGCATGCCCTCGGCGACCTGCGGGAAGAATCCCTCCAGATAGACCATCGGGAAGTCATAGCCGTTGACGTTATTGTGGTTCAGCAATTGCCAGCTGGCTATGCCATAGGAGGTCGTGTAGCGGTAGTTCTCGCCATAAATGGCGGAAAAGCGGAAGCCCCAGTCGAAATGGTCCTTCTGCACCGTGTCCGGAGTGCGGTCGACATAGACCACCGCCTGGTCGAGGCTGACCGTATTGGGGCTGTACATGTAGGCGGCGGGAAAATTGCCGCCGTCATGCAGCTTGCTGGTGCTGGCGTTGGCGCCGACATTGAGCCAGCCATAGACCTGCACGCCGTAATCGTTCATCGTCTTGCCCAGCGCGGTGTCGCCGAGCGCCACCATCAGCGGGCTATCGACCGAGGCGGTGCGATTGGTGCCGAGATTGGTCGTGCCGCCATAGGAATAATCCTGGAAGGGCATGGGCGGCGAGGCTTCCGGCGCCGGCGGCCAGTCGGTGCGGCGCGCCGACAGCGCGGACGGATCGGCCGGGGCGGCGTTATGGCCCCATTCGAGCACATAATAATTGTAGAGCCGGACGAAAAACGAGTCGCCAAGACCATCCAGGGCTTTGATCGTGTAGCTCGGATCGTCCGGCTGGCTCTGCGTCCCCGGCGCCCCGCCCGGGCCGAAATTATAGATCAGGCTGGCGCGAATGGTGTTGTTCGACGCGGAAACGGCGCGGTCGTTGAATGGCGCCGGACCGGTCGAGAACGAGTAGCCGGTGCTATTGTAATTGTCGCGAATATATTCGACGCGCGCCACCCAGTTCGGCGCGAAGGCGTAATCCACGCCGCCGCCGATGTTATAGCCGGTGAGATCGTTTCTGATCGAAGAGGACGCGCCCGTCGCCCTGTCGGTCAGCGTCACGCGTTGGCCGGTGAAGGACGAGCCGCCAGCGACATAGACCAGCGCATTGCCGAAGGCGTAGCCCAGCCGGCCGCGCATGCGCAATTCATATTCCGAATTGATCGATTCATTGTAGGGGAGGCCGCTGAACCCGTCGACGAAACGGCCCGAACCGGTGGTGTTCTGCCATCCCATTTCGCCTTCGACGCCCACCACAAGCTGGCCGAACTGCATGTTATAGCCGACCAGCCCCGCCAGGGCGCCGCTGGAGGCCTTCACATTGGCGGTTTCAAATGTGGGCTGGCTGACGTTCGCGGTTCCCCAGACCCCGCCGGCGGCCACGCCGGCATAGAAACCATTCCAGGTGAAAACTGGCGGCGGCGCTGGCGGCGCCTTGAGTGACGGCAGGTCCGCGGCCATCGCGCCGCTCGTGGCCAAGGCCAAAAGGCTGACGGCCCGCAACAATGTTCTTCTCATCTTCTCACCCCTCTTCCGGTCCGTAGTTCTGGACCGGCATTCGCTCAACTGTAAGGTGAGGGTAATATAAGTCTAGGCGAATACCTAATAAGCGCGCCGCAATGGAAGTATAAATATAGCATAAGGATTGTATAAAGAAATTATAAGGATGATAAATGCGCAGGCAAATCTGCTATCTTTATATGCGGCCATTGCCAAGGCGCTAAGCAGGCGCAAGGAAAATGCATATATTTTGGGCGGCGGCGATCGCCAAAAAAACGAGCATTCTTGACTGAATCCAACAAAAAGTCCGGGCATGTGACCCAAAAACCACAAATTCAGGCCTCGGGAAGCGCCTGATCCAGCCCGCCGCCAACCCGAACCGGCGCGACCCGGCGCGCCAGGCCGTCCGGGCCGGTCTCGACATAAAGGCCGCAAAGCGTCGCCGGCCCTTCCGCCGGTTCGAAGCGCGCGCCTGGGGTTTTGCGCGTGAAGCGGCGGATCGGCTCTTCCTTGTCCATGCCGATCACCGAGTTCGTAATCCCCGGTCATGCCGGCGTCGCTCTGATAGGCCGAGCCATGCGGCAGGATGCGCCAGTCGGCGGTGGGCACATGGGTGTGCGAGCCGACCGCGACGGAGACCCGGCCGTCGGCGAAATGGGCCAGGGCCTGTTTCTCGCTGGAGGCCTCAGCGTGCAGGTCGAGGAGAATGGCGTCGGCGCCCAGGCCCAGCGGGCAGGCGGCCAATTCGCGCTCGACGGCGGCGAAGGGGTCGTCCATGGCGTCCATGAACACCCGGCCGATGACGCTCATCACCAGCACCCGCTCGCCCTTGGGCGTCTCGAACAGCCAGGCGCCGCGCCCCGGCGTGCCCGGCGGATAATTGAGCGGACGCAGCACATGCGGCGCGCGCTCCAGGAACACCAGCGCCTCGCGCTGGTCGAAGCTGTGATTGCCCAGCGTGATGCAATCGACCCCGGCGTTGACGAAATCCTGGGCTATGGCCTCGGTGATGCCGAAGCCCCCGGCGGCGTTCTCGCCATTGGCGACGACGAAATCCAGCGCCAGTCTTTCGCGCAATTTCGGCACATGCTCGGCAATGGCCGCGCGCCCGGCGCGCCCGATCACGTCGCCGATGAAGAGTAACCGCATGAGGAATCCGTTGGCGGCAGGAGTTTTTCTTCCGTTACCACGAAATCCAGCCGCGCGTCGTGGCTCTCCATGGGAATTTTCGCCGCCTGTTGCCGCGCATAGGCCAGCCCGCCCGCCGCCAGAAATTCCTGTCCCGCGCGCAAAGCGGCGAGCGTGGCGTCGTAATAGCCGCCGCCAAAGCCGAGCCGCCCGCCTAAATCGTCGAAAGCGAGCAGGGGCGCCAACAGAATTTTTGGCGTCAGCTCCGCCGTCTCGGACAAGGGTTCGCGCAGGCCAAAACGCCCGGCGATCAGGGCGTCGCCTGGACGCCACAGGCGAAAAACCAGCGGCGTCGCCTTGGCGCCGGCGACCGGCAGCAGGGTTGGATAATTTTCGTCGGCCAGCCGGCGCAGCAGCGGCGCGCAATCCAGCTCGCCGGGCAGGGCCGCGTAAAGCGCGATGGGCGTTTGTTCGGCGCTCAATCCGGCCTGCTGGCGCAGCGCGGCGAGGAAAGGCGTCGCCAGAGCGGCGATTTTCTCGGCCGCGGCCTGGGCCGACTCGGGCGTCGCTTGCGCGCGCAGGGCGCGAAATCTGGCGCGCAGCGCCGCTTTGTCGTGCATTTCGCCTGTCATAAATCCACGCATATCCCGCAAAAAGCGGTCGCCGGTTTTGCGAGGAGGCTATGCGCTTTCAAGACAATTTTGAGCCTTGCTCGCTTCGAGTGAGGCGAGCAAGGCTCAAGTGCGGGCCACAAAAGCCGTGGGACGGATCCCGGGTACCTACAAAGTAGGTGGGCGCCGTGTGCTCAAGTCCACGGACGAGAACAGGGACAGCTCCCTAGGGGATCGTAAGGCCCCGGGGAAATATCCACACGCACCCCGCAGCGCCGCGTCTTCAATTTAGGGCGGATCGGGCGCGGGCGCCAGAGGCTTGTTGTCCCGGCGCTCGCCTTCGCCGCACTTGCCTTAACCGGCTCGCGTCACTATAAGCCGCGTTTCGCGTCCGTTTCCGACACCCCTGGAGGCCTGGGCGCGACAATCTGAAAAGGATGAACCCATGGCCGAGATCAAGACCCTCGCCGCCACGGTTCGCAGCGGGACTGGCAAGGGGGCCGCCCGCAGCGTTCGTCGTGAAGGCAAAATTCCCGGAGTGATTTATGGCGGCGGCGAAGCCCCGACCCCGATCACCCTGAACCACCGCGACCTCAACAAACTGATTTACGCGGGCCACTTCCTGACGACGATTTTCGAAATCGACATCGACGGCAAGAAGGAGCGCGCCATTCCGCGCGATTATCAGCTCGACGTCGTCCGTGACACGCCCCTGCATGTCGACTTCCTGCGCCTCAAGGCCGGTTCGCGCATCAAGGTGGGCGTGCCCGTGCATTTCATCAACCAGGACATCGCGCCCGGCATCAAGCGCGGCGGCTCGCTCAACATCGTGCTGCACACCATTGAGCTGATGGCGCCCGCCGACAATATTCCGGAAGCCATCGCCATCGATCTCGACGGCCTGAACTTCAACGATTCCGTGCATATCCAGTCGGTCAAGCTGCCGGAGAACTGCACGCCGATCGACCGCTCCAACTTCACCATCGTCACCATCGCTCCGCCGGCTGGCGGCGCGGCGGCGGCCGAGGCGGAAGCGGCTGCGGCCGCCGCCGCTGCGGCCCCGGCCAAGGGCAAGAAGTAAGCTTTTCGGCAACCAATAAACCGCCCGCGACGCGCGGGCGGTTTTCTTTGCGGGATCGGGCGCCGCCATGCTGCTTCTGGTCGGATTGGGCAATCCCGGCAGGGAATATTCCGGCAACCGCCACAATATCGGCTTCATGGCGCTCGACGCCATCGCCCGCGCCAACGGCGCCGGCCCCTTTCGCCGGAAGTTCCAGGGCCAGGCGAGCGAAGCGTTGCTGGGCGGCGAACGCGCGCTGCTGCTCAAGCCCGACACCTATATGAACGAAAGCGGCCGCGCCGTGGCGGAAGCCGCGCGCTTCCACAAGATCGCCCTCGCGGACATCCTGGTGTTTCACGACGAGCTCGATCTCGCCCCGGGCAAATTGCGGGTGAAGATCGGCGGCGGCGACGCCGGCCATAACGGCCTGCGCTCCATCACCGCGCATATGGGCCGCGACTACAAGCGCATCCGCCTGGGTATCGGCCATCCCGGCGACAAGGCCCGTGTCCATTCCTATGTGCTCGGCGATTTCGCCAAATCCGAACAGGGCTGGGTCGAGACGCTATGCGACGCCACAGCGCGCAACATCGACCTGCTGGCCAAGGGCGACGAATCCCATTTCCAGAGCAAGGTGCATCTGGCCATGGAGGCCGCCGGCTTCGGCAATCCGTCGCCGGCGACGGACAAGAAGAATGGAGCCTGACCATGGCGATCGATCTGCGCCGCCGGCCTAATTTCATCCCCTGGCCGCCGCTGATCTTTCTCGCCGCCATTGTCGCCGGTCTGGCGCTCGGCCTCGTCCTTCCCACCACGGCGCTCGCGCCGCGAAACCTTCGCCTCGCCGGTCAAGGCCTGGCGCTCGCCGGCCTGGGGCTGGACTTCTGGGCCATGGCGACCATGGCGCTGGCGAAAACCAATATTCTCCCCCATCGCGCCGCCGACCGGCTGGTGACGCGCGGTCCCTTCGCCTTCAGCCGCAATCCGATCTATCTCGGCAACACCATCCTGACGCTCGGGCTCGGCCTGGCCTGGAGCCAGCTCTGGCTGCCGCCGATGGCCATTGTCGCGGCGGCGGCGACGCAAAAACTGGCGATCCGCCGCGAGGAGGCCCATCTCGCCCTGCTGTTTCCTGAGGAATGGCCCGATTATGCCGCGACAACGCCGCGCTGGCTCAAGGCGCCCTGGCGGGTGTAATCTGCGCGAATCGACAGCGTCTTCGCGCGAGGTTCCGGTGAACGAGTTCGAAAGACGGCCCTTCCTGCAAAATCCCCGCGCCGCCGGCGCAGGACCGGCGCGAGCCGCTGCCCTGGCGCCATCCCAAGCCCGCGACCGAAGACCCCGGCGCCGCCGCGCGGGTCCAGGCGATCATGGCCTCGCCCTCTTATGCCCTGGCGGTCGAGGATCGGAGTTTTCTCGACAGCGGCCCGGCGCGCGGCCCGCGCCTGCAACTGGATTTTCTCAAGGCGGAAACCGGCCTGCAAAGCGCCGGCGTCGAAAAAACCGTCGTCGTCTTCGGCTCGACCCGGCTATGCGAACCGGCGGCGGCGCGGCGGCGTTACGAACAGGCCCAGGCGAATTTTTCCGCCGCCGCCGAACCGGACCGGCTGGTGCTGGAGCACAGGCTCAAAGCCGCGCGGAAAATTCTGGAGAAGAGCCGCTATTACGACGTCGCGCGCGAATTTGGCCGTCTGGTCGGCGAGACCAACGATCACCAGGCGGAGAAGACGCTGATCATGACCGGCGGCGGTCCGGGGATCATGGAGGCCGCCAATCGCGGCGCCTTCGACGCGCGCGCGCCGAGCATCGGGCTCAACATCCATCTGCCCCATGAGCAATTTCCCAATCCCTATATCGCCCCGGAACTCTGTTTCCAGTTCCATTATTTCGCGCTGCGAAAGCTGCATTTCCTGCAAAGGGCGCGGGCCTTGGTGGCCTTTCCCGGCGGCTATGGCACGTTCGACGAATTGTTCGAGGTGCTGACCCTGGTGCAAACCCGCAAGATCAAGCCGATTCCCATCGTGCTGGTCGGCGAGTCCTTCTGGCGCAAGGCGGTCGATTTCGATTTCCTCGCCGAAGAGGGCGTGATCGATCTCGAAGACCGCGAATTGTTCTGGTTCGCCGAGACCGCCCGCGACATTTTCGATTCCATCGCGCAATGGGAATTGGGAGTCCGGCCATGAAACTCTCCTTTCACGGCGCCGATCGCGGCGTTACCGGCTCCTGCCATCTGCTCGAAGCGGCGGGCAAGAAAATCCTGGTCGACTGCGGGCTCTACCAGGGCGGGCGGCGGCTGGACGAGGAAAATGCCGGGCCGTTCGGCTTCGACGCCGGCGCCATCGACATGGTCCTGCTCACCCACGCCCATCTCGACCATTGCGGGCGGCTGCCACTGCTGACCAAGCGCGGTTTTCGCGGCGAGATCGTCGCCACGGCGGCGACGCGCGACCTGACCCGCCTGGTGCTGCTCGATTCCGCCCATCTCCAGGAGGAGGAGGCGCGCTCCCATGCGCGGCGGGCCGAAAGGCGCGGCGAACCGGAGCCGGTCGCGCCGCTTTATGGCCTGCTCGACGCGCTGAATGTCTTCGACCGTTTCGGCCGCATCGCCGCCTATGAGGAAAAAATCGAACTGGCGCCGGGGCTGACGGCCACCTATTTCGACGCCGGCCATATCCTGGGCTCCGCCAGCATTCTGGTGGAATGCGAGGGCAAGCGTCTGCTGTTCTCCGGCGATATCGGCAATGACGACCGCCCGCTGCTGCGCGACCCCGCGCCGCCGCATGGCGTCGACGCCGTGGTCATGGAGACCACCTATGGCGACCGCGACCACCGCCCGCTCGAACCCTCCATCGCCGAATTCTACGACGCCCTGAACGAGAGCTTTCAGCGCGGCGGCAATGTCGTCATCCCCACTTTTGCTCTGGAGCGGGCGCAGGAGCTGCTGTTCTATCTGCGCGAGGGCGTCGAGCGGAACAAATTGCCGCCGTCCCTGCCGGTGTTTCTCGATTCGCCCATGGCGATTTCGGCGACCGAGATTTTCCGCGCTCATCCCGAATGCTACGATGGCGAAACCGCAGCGCTGTTCGCGCAAAAAATCGATCCTTTCGCCTTGCCCAGCCTGCATTTCTGCCGGGAGACGGCGGAGTCCGTCGCGCTCAACACCATACGCGGTGGCGCGGTGATCATGGCCGGCGCCGGCATGTGCACGGGCGGACGGGTGCGCCATCATCTGCGCCATAATCTTGGCCGGCGCGAGGCCAGCGTGATTTTCGTCGGCTTCGCCGCCAAGGGCACGCTGGCGCGGCAGATCGTCGATGGCGCGCGCAAAGTGTCGATTTACGGCGAGGAGATCGTCGTGCGCGCCCATATTTATACGATCAACGGCTTTTCCGCCCATGCCGGCCAGAGCGAACTGTTGAAATGGCGCCAGAAGGTCGCGCCACAAAAAACCTTTCTGGTGCATGGCGAGGAGGAGGCCATGCGCGCTTTCGCGCAAAAACTCGACGGCGCCGTCGAATTGCCGGAGCTCGGGCGGGAATTTGCAATCTGAAGTCGAGCCGTGCGCGACTTAACGCCTTGTTAAGACTGCGCGGACATTCGCTAAAATTGTCGGCTTTTCCTGCGCCCATTAACCGGATTTCACCAGCGGCCAAAAGGAAATCTTAGGCGTTAGGGCCGAGGCTTGCGTCAAGATTTTCTTCCCCTCGCCAAGCCAGGGCGGCGCGCATGAAACCAGATATTTCCGTGATCGTTCCGACCTTTCGCCGGCCGCAGCCGCTGATCGAGGCCATCGAGAGCGTGCTGGCGCAAAAAGGCGTGACCTGCGAAATTCGCGTCATCGACGATTGTCCGAACGGTTCGGCGGAAGAGGCGGTCGCGCCCTATTTCGACCGGGGCCTGATCTATCGCCGTTCGCCGTCGCCCTCGGGCGGACGCCCGGCGCTGGTGCGCAATCTCGGCTGGCAGGACGCGCAGGCCGACGTCATCCATTTCCTCGACGACGACGATCTGGTCCCCGAGGGCTATTACGCCGAGGCGCTCGAAGTCTTCGGCCAGCGTCCGGATATTGGTGTGGTGTTCGGCAAGGTCGAGCCTTTCGGCAAGATGGATATTTCCGGCGAGCGCGACTATTTCGACCGCGCCCATCGCCGCGCCCGCAAATACCAAAGCCTGGGCGCCAAGCTCGGCTTTTCCGCCGCCATGTTTTTCCAGGAGACGCTGCTGGTGTGCAGCGCCGCCATGATCCGCAAGCGCTGCGTCGCCGAGATCGACGGCTTCAGCAATGGCCCCGTCATCGCCGAGGACGTCGATTTCTACGCCCGCGCCATTCGCAAATTCGGCGCGGTGCTGCTCGACCGCACCTCGATCCATTACCGCATCGGCCCCTCGCTGATGCGCCTGCCCGACCGCCAGCCCCTGATCGAGGAATCCTATCGCGACATGCACAGCCGCTACAAGCAGGAGCATGGCGCGGTCGATTATTTCGCCATGAAGACTTTCGCCAAACTGTTGAACAAGTTCGATGACCGCAATTGAAACGATAACGACTTACGACGGCCTGCTGGCCCTCGCCCCCGAATGGGAAAAACTGTTCGGGGCCATGACCGTCCGCACGCCGTCGAAATCGCCGCTGTGGCAGCAGGTCTGGTGGCGGCGTTTCGGCGCCAATCCTTCCGCCCTGTGCCGGCACGAGCTGCGCGTTTTCGTGCTGCGTGACGATTGCGGCGAGGCCTTCGCCATCGCGCCGATGATGCGCACCACCCGTCCGGGCTTCGGCCCCGGCCTGTTCAGCGAATTGCAATTCCTGGGCGCCGATCCCTATGTCACGCAATTGCGCGGCCCGGTCTGCCGGCGCGAGCGCCTGCCGGAAGCGACAGTGAAGCTGGTCGCGCATTTGCGCGAGCATGGCGACGCCGATTTCATCCAGTGGCGCGGCATGGCGCCGGGCGTCGCCGGCGCGGATTGCACAGCGCAGCCGCAGCTCGAAGACATCGATTCCTTCCTGCCCATGGCGGAAAGCTGGGACGCCTTTCACGCGGCCTTGCCGAAAAAGACCCGCAAGCATCTGCGCAAGAGCCAGAACGACCTGCGCGCCGACGCTATCGCCTATGAATTCCGCGTCGTCACTGCGCCGGAGCGGATTGGCGCCTCGCTGCAACGCTTCTACGAGATGCACGCCCTGCGCGCCTCGCTGAAGGATGTGGTCCAGCATCCCAATGTTTTCACAAGCGACCGGGCGCGCGGCTTCCTCGACGATTATTGCGCGCAAATGGCGCAGAACGGCGATCTCCGCCTGTTCGAAATCGTCGTCGGCGACCGCATCGTCGCGACCCGGATGGGCTTCGCCCTCGGCGACGAGCTCTATCTCTATTTCTCCGGCTACGATCCCGAATATGGCCGCTACAGCATCATGACCACCTTGATCGCGGAAACGCTGAAATGGGCGCATGAGCATGGCGTGCGCCTGGTCAATCTCTCCTCGGGCGTCGATCGTTCGAAAACCCGCTTCCGTCCGCAGACCGTCACCGCCGAAGGCTTTTACACCCGCGGCGCCAGCTGGCGCGGAGGCCTGGCGCTGGCGCTGATGCGCCGGCTGCGCCATGGCGGTCCCGCCGCGCCTGGCGAGACGGAGTCCGAAACCGAGGAATGCGCCGAAGCTTGAGGTGAAACAAAAGCTTGTCCGGCCATAAGCCTCGGAGGCTTCCAGCGGACAGGCCAAGGAGCAACAGAGCATGCGCTTTCACGCCCTGGACGGCCTGCGTGGGCTTTGCGCCCTCACCGTGGCGCTGCTGCATTTCTACATGCACATGCAGATCACGCCGCCCGCCTTCATCGAGCATTCCTTCGCCCTGGTCGATTTCTTCTTCGTCCTCAGCGGCTTCGTCCTCGCCCACGCCTTTTTCGAGCCGCTGACCCTGCGCGGCGGCGGCCGCGCCTTTTTCCTGCGTCGCGTCGGCCGGCTCTATCCCCTGCATTTCTTCGTGCTGATGCTCTTCGTCCTGGTCGAGCTGGGCAAGCTCGCCGCCAGCCGCCACGGCGCCGCCATGGCGGCGCCGGCTTTTTCGGGCAATAATTCCCTGGCCGGGCTGGTCGGCAATCTGTTGCTGGTTCAGTCGCTTGGCCTGTTCGATCATGTCTCCTGGAATTTTCCGGCCTGGAGCATCAGCGTCGAGTTTTACGTCAATCTGCTGTTCGCCGGCCTGCTGCTGCTGCCGCTCAACGATGAATCGGCCGGCCAGGCCCTGCGCCGTCGTTTCATGCTGGCGCTGGCGCTGGCGGCGCTCGGCGGAATCGCCACGGGTTTCGCCGCCGCCGGCGGCGGTCCCGTGACCTATGATTACGGGCTGGTGCGCTGCATCTATGGCTTCTTCCTCGGCGTCGCCGCGCAAAGACTGCGCGCCGAAGGCTTCGATCCCTTCCGTGGCGCGACCGCCGCCTGGATGGGCGCCGCCGAACTCGCCGTCGCCGCGACCATCGCGCTGTTTCTGCACTATGGCGCTCAGTTCTGGCTGTTCATGCTGTCGCCGCCGCTGTTCGCCCTGGCGGCGCTGATCTTCGCCCATGAGCGCGGGCCGATCTCGACGCTGCTGCTGACCCGGCCGATCCGCGCCTGTGGCGAATGGTCCTATTCGATCTATCTGGTTCACGTCTTCCTGCTGGTGAATCTGCTCGGCCGTCTCGCCTCCCTCGCCGGCAAACATGGGGCGTTCGGCCTCGCGCCGAGCTCGGGCGCCGACGGCGGCGAATATCTCCGCGCGCTGTTCCTGCAAGGCCCCGTGTCGGCGGAAGTCATGACCCTGTTCTATCTGGCGCTGGTGCTGGCGGCCTCGGCGCTGACCTTCCGCTTCATCGAAAAGCCGGGCCGCGACCGTTTCAACGCTTTGGCGGCGAAAGCGTCGCCGCGCCCGGCGCCGCCCCGGCGGAATGACGGACGAGGGCATAAGGGCCTTGCGCCGAAAGGCGCGGCGTTCTAGGGCGTGATCTGCTTCGATCCTTCGCGGGGACGTCCATTGCCTTCGCCATTCCTGTCTCTCGCCCGCAAATTGGCGCTGGCGGCGCTGTTCGCCCTCACGGCGAGCGCGGCGCGGGCCGAGGCCGGTCTGCGCGAGCAGGTCTGCGCCATGATCGAAAGCGCCGCCGCGGCCCATGGCCTGCCGCCGGCCTTTCTCACCCGATTGATCTGGCAGGAAAGCGCCTTCCGCTCCCACGCCGTCTCGCCCAAGGGCGCCCAGGGCATCGCCCAGTTCATGCCGGGCACGGCCGCCGAGCGCGGCCTCGCCGATCCCTTCGACCCGGAGCAGGCGATCCCCAAGGCGGCGGAGCTGCTGGCGGATTTGGGCAAAAAATTCGGCAATTTCGGCTTGGCGGCCGCCGCCTATAATGGCGGGCCGAACCGGGTCGCCGCCTGGCTCGCCGGGACCGGCGGCCTGCCGGCGGAAACCCGCGATTATGTCGAGATCGTCACCCGCCACGCCGCCGAGGATTGGCAAGACGGCCGCAGATCCGCCGAAACCGTCAAGCTGCCGGGCGGGACCTGCCTGCAAACCGCCGAGGCCATCGCTCTTCAGGAGCCGCGCCGCTTCGCCGGTTCAACGCTGACCGCGCCCTGGGGCGTGCAGATCGCCGGCTCGTTCAACCGCCGGGCGGCTTTGGCCGTCTATGGACGGGCGCGCCGCGCCATGGGCGCGCTGCTGACGGGCGAGCCGATGATTCTCGGCCGCCGCGCGCCGGGACGCGGCTTCGCCCGTTTCTGGCAGATTCGCGCGCCGGCGCCGAGCCGGGCGGCGGCGGATGCGCTTTGCGCCAAGATCCACGCCGCCGGCGGCGCCTGCGCGGCGCTGAAGACCTGAAACGATTTCCGCGCCCTGGCGATCCACGGGCGGCAAAACGGCTTGGCGCGGAAATCCCTTAGGCGCGAAAGGGATAGCGATGGACCGGGACGTTGAAACGAATTCCGCCGCGCTGCGTTCTTTACAAATGGGGCTTTTGCCCGCAAATAAGGGGAAAGTCGGCCCCCATGACGGGCAGAGGCGGAGAATCCCATGCTTTCGAGAAAATCCCTTCAATCGCTTGTCATCCTGGCGACGCTTGGCGCTTTCGCGGCGCCGGCGCAGGCGCAATTGTTCTTCTTCGACGACCCGCCGCCCAAGCCCAAGCCCGAAGCGCAGAAAAAGCCGCACAAGGTCAGGACCAAGCCCCGCGTCGATGAGGACGCCGATCCCGGCCCGACGGTCAATCTCAGCCATGGCGGCGGCGCGATCTATCGCGATTCGGATTTGGAGGCGGCGCCGCGCGGCGGCGGTGTGGCCTATGCCGCCTTGCCGGCCGACGCCGATCCCAATTATTCGACCCCGGTCGATCTCGACGGCCGCGTCAATTTCAACCAGCGGACGCAGAAGGTCGTGAGCGACCCGACCGGCGAGCCGGCGGGCACGCTGACCATCAACACCCGCGAGCGCAAGCTTTATTATTCGCTGGGCGGCGGCGAGGCCGTGCAATATGGCATCGCCGTGGGCAAGGCGGGCTTCGCCTGGAAGGGCGAGGCGACCGTTGGCCGCAAGGCCTATTGGCCGGGCTGGACGCCGCCGCCGGAAATGCTGGAGCGCCGCCCGGAACTGCCTGTCCATATGGATGGCGCGCTCAACAATCCGCTCGGCGCGCGCGCGCTCTATCTGTTCCAGGGCCGGACCGACACTCTGTTCCGCATCCACGGCACCAACGAACCCAGCTCCATCGGCCACGCCGCCTCGTCGGGCTGCATCCGCATGCACAATGCCGACGTGATCGACCTCTACAATCGCGTGTCGAAGGGCGCCCGCGTCGTCGTCATGTGATCTTGGTTCAGCTCTGCCCGGGCTTGAGCCGATAGAAAATGTGATTGCCGATCACGTCCATTTTCTTCAGCGCCCGCGCCCAGCGCGGGCGCACGTAATTGGCGTGGTAATGGGTGGACTCGCCCACCGCCGCCAGCCAGGCGCGGCCTTGCAGCGCGTCGTCGGCGACGTGCTGCGCCTGGCTCCAGGCCTCGGATTCGCGAACGCGCAGCGAACGGCCCTCGCAGGCGAAGGAGAACTGGCAGGCGTGATAATGACGCCGGTTTTGGAACACCACGCCGCAGATCGATGCGGGATAGAGGCCGGAGGTCGTGCGGTTGAGCACCACCTGGGCCACCGCCTGCTGACCTTCCTCCGGCTCGCCGCGCGCCTCGAAATAGACCGCCTGGGCCAGGCATTGCCGCTCGGAATCGCGTTTGTCGGCGGGAATCAACGCCAGATAATCGCGACCGCCCTCGGCCGGCGCGAGGCTTGGCGAGGACAGGGCTTCGGCTTCGGCGAGCACCGCCACCGGGGTCTGCTCCGCGTCGAAGGGCGTGGTCGAGGCCAGCGATTCGGCCCGGCCTGGAACAGGCGTCGCGCCCTGCGCCTCGCGCTCGGCGATGGCGGCGGGACGCATGGTCGAACCGGCGTCGGCGCGGCCCGGCGACACCCCGGATTCCGCCTGGGTCACCGGCGTCTCGCCCTCGGGCCAGGGCTCGAAACCGGCGACGGACTCCGGTCCCGGCGCGGCGCCCTCGGCGGCGACGAAGCTTGAGGCCAGCCCGGAAGGGTCGGTGGTGAAAGCCAGCAATTCCGCGCGAACGCGGGCGACGCCATTGCGCCGGCGCAGGCGGCCGTCGATCGAGGGACGCAAGCCCACGACCGGATCGCCCTTGTGGCTGCGGTCGATTTCGGGAAAGGCGCGGGCGTCCTTTTTCAGCTCCAGCCGGGGCGCCATGTCGTCGGGCGCTTCGGGATAGCTGTCGGGCGCGCCGGTGAACAGCCGCGCCTCGCGCAGCAGGCCGCGTCCGGACGAGGGGCCGTCGACCAGGAAAGCATGGGGCAGGGGGCCGAAATCGCGCGGCATGACCGCCGCATGGATGGAGGGGCCGCGGCGCGAGGCGCCCGAGGGCAGCTCCTGATTGGCTTCCGCCGTGAAGGAGACCAGCAGGCCTCCGCCCACCAACCAGGGCGCAGCCATATTGATCGCCCAGCCGATACGCGCCTTACGCATGAAACCCGCCGAAACTCAACTGCGGCCAAAGCCGCGACCAACCAGCCGGGCCTGAGAAATCGTCCCGGTTTTATGGTTATCGCTTGTTAGGCTTGAGGGCCGGTTACCGGCGTCAGGGATTTGCCGTTCCGTTTTGGCACGGCGCGCGAGGCGAACGAAAACGGCGCCCGAAGGCGCCGTCGATAGGAGTGAGGGAGGCTTATTCCGCCGAGCTGGTCTCGGACGCGGGCGCGGGACCGCCCTCGTCGCCATCGGGGCGGGCGCGGCGGCGGCGGCGCGGACGCAGATGGAACTGGCCTTCGCCCTCCTCGCCGGCGACACTGGCGACCGGCGCCGGCTCGGCGCCCGGCGCCTCGCCATAGCTCACAGGCGGCAATGGCGCGGGAGCGACCGGCTGTGGCGCGACCGGCTGCGGCGCGACGGGACGCGTCGGCGCGGTGATGAAGGCCGGCAGCGCCGAATTCAGCGCGGGGAATTCCACATCCGGCTGCTCGCGATTTTCCGGCGCCGGCTCGAAGCGCGGCGGCTGCTCGCGGAAACGGTTGTTGCGATGCGGCTGGTTGTTGTTGTTGTTGCGCTCGCCCCGGTCGTTCTGGCCGCCAAAACGGCGATCGTTGCGATTTTGACGATCCGGGCGATCTTGCCGGTCTTGCCGATCCGGGCGGTCTTGCCGCTCCTGACGTTCGCCGCCGTTTTGCGGCCGCTCGCCCATTTCACCGTTGAAGGCCGGACGCTCGAGATAGGGTTGCGGTTGGCTCATGCCCATGGGCTGGCCGCCGTGACCGCCCTGCGGGAGGCCATTGGGCGGCGGCAAGACCGGCTGGCTGCGCTCCAGGGGCGAAGCGAAACGGTCGGGCAGAGCGATGAAATCGTCGTCCTCGTCCTCCTCGATCTCCTCGCCGGGCCGGCCGCCATAGCCCATCTGGGCCTGGGCCTGCGCCGCCTGGGCGGCGAAAATCAGCCGGTAATAATGTTCGGCGTGCTGGAGATAGTTTTCCGCGACGACAATATCGCCGGAGGATTGCGCGTCGCGCGCCAGTTGCAGATATTTTTCCGCCACATGCTGCGCGGTGCCGCGAATTTTGACGTCGGGGCCGTTCGATTCATAAGTCCGCGTCAGCGGATTGGGGCCCTTGCGATTGTTGCGTCCACGCATACGCTTGTTTTGACCAGGTCTCATCTAATGTCCCTGAGTAAAGACCGCCGACTTCGAGCCAGAACGGTTTGCTTCGCGCCATCGGCGGATCTTCGGGCTAAGACAAATCAAGCTTTGGCCCGATAGGCATGGCCGCGAGTTGCCTCGCGCGCCGCTTTCCATCAAATCATCCTTTGAGGGAGCCTGCAGAAAATATCGATCCGCCCAAACCGCGCATCCAACTCGGCAGCCACGTGATGTTGAAACTGACGAACATCCGAGGCTGGAGACCAGCACGATAGAAAAAAGCGTAATCTGATATTTGCTTGAAGGCAGATTAGTCGTTTTTTTTCGTCAAGCCAAGCGCAAACTTGCGTCCATGGCTGACGAAAGGTTCATTCTTTGGAGGGGAGCCGCGGCCTGGCGACGCTGACGACGCGCTCGCGGCCGCCATGATCCCTGCGGTTTTCCAGCGCGCTCCAGCCGGCGGCGCGCAGAATCGCCGCGACGTCATCCGCTTGTTTCCAGCCGATTTCGAAACAGGCGGCGCCCGGGGCGACAGCCAGCCGTTCGAGTTCCGGCGCCAGCAGCCGATAGGGCGCAAGCCCGTCCGGGCCGCCGTCGAGCGCCAGCAACGGATCGTGATCGCGCACCTCCGCCTCTAGCTCCGCCAGTTCGGCATGAGAAATATAGGGCGGATTGGAGACGATCAGGTCGAAAGGCCCCGCCAGCGCCGCGGTCCAGTCGCCGCGAATCACTTTTGCGCGCGACTGGAGGCCGCAGCGCGCCAGATTGTTTTGCGCGGCGGCGCAGGCCTCGGGCGAAAGATCGACGCCCAGGCCGAGAGCATCGGGCCGCGCGTCGAGCAAGGCGCAGAGAATCGCCCCCGAGCCGGTGCCGAGATCGACAAGGCGTGGATTTTCCACGCCCTGGCGCGCCAGCAGCGCCAAGGCGGTTTCGACGAGAATTTCCGTGTCGCTGCGCGGATCGAGCACTTTCGCCGCGACATCGAGATCGAGGCCGTAAAAATTGGTCTGGCCCATGATGCGATTGACCGGCTCGCCGGCCAGCCGCCGCGCGGCGAAATCGTTCAACAGCGCGGCGGCGGGCCCAAGCTTTTCCTCCGCCCGCGTCAAAAGCGCGAGCGCGTCGAGCCCGGTCGCCGCCTCCAGCAACAGGCGCGCCTCCAGATCCGCCGGCTCCTTGCCGCCGGCGGCCAGCGCCGCGCTCAGGGCGCGGCGCGCCGCCGACAGGGTCTGTTCGGCGGCGAATGTGGGGGCGCTTTCGCTCAGCCTTATGCTCCCGCCGCCTTGCCGAGCACGCGGATCAGCCGGGTCGCGAAGGCGGCGGCGTCCACCGGCTGTTCGCCATCCATCAGCCGGGCCTCGTCGAACAGCAGCCAGACCGCATCCTCGAACAGGGCCTTGTCGCCGGTCTTGCCCTCCAGCGCCGCCACCAGCGGATGGTTGGGATTGATCTCCAGCACCGGCTTGGCGGCGGCCGGCGCCTGGCCGTGAGAGGCCAGAATCTGCTGCAAACGCAGGTCGAGGCCGAATTCCGGGGCGATCAGACAGGCCGGGCTTTCCGACAGGCGGTCGGAAACGCGGACGTCCTCGACGACATTTTCGAGAACCCCCTTGGCGGCGGCGACGAACAGCGCGGCGCCCGCAGGGTTTTCATTCTTGTTTTGCGTCTCGTCGAGCAGATCGACGCTCTTGATGTCGGCCGCGCCTTGCGTGATCGACTTGAAGGGCTTGCCGTCATAGCCGGTGGCGCTCGACGCCCAGAAGGCGTCCACCGGATCGGACAGCAACAGAACTTCAACGCCGCGCGCCTTGAAACCTTCGAGTTGGGGGCTGGCGGCGATTCGTTCCGCGCCATCGCCGGCGATGTAATAGATCGCGGTCTGATTGGGGCGGAGATTGGCGATATAGTCCGCGAGCGAACGTCCACCCTCCGGCTGGGTTGTGGAGGCGAAGCGCGCCATTTTCAGCAGGGCGTCGCGGCGCTCGGGGTCTTCGTAAAGCCCCTCTTTCAGCACCGGGCCGAAATGTTTCCACACCTCAGCGAATTTTTCCGGCTCGTTTTCGGCGAGCTTGGTCAGCTCCTGCAACAGGCGGTTGACCACGCCCTTCTTGATCGCGGCATAGACTTGGTTCTGCTGCACCAGCTCGCGCGAGACATTGAGCGGCAGGTCGGGCGAATCCACCACCAGGCGGAAGAAGCGCAGATAGCCGGGCAGCAGGTCGGCGTCCCTGGAAATCAGCACGCGGCGCGAATAGAGCTTGGTCTTGCCCTTGCGCGAGGGGTCGAACAGGTCGAAGGGCCGCGAGCCCGGCACGAAGGCGAGAACGCTATATTCGGCGCGGCCTTCCGCCCGCCAGTGAATGGTCAGCGCGGGATCGTCGAACTGGCCAGAGAGATTCTGATAAAAATCCTTGTATTGCTCGGGCGTGACGTCCGCCTTGGCCTTGGTCCAGAGCGCCGCGCCCTCGCCGATGCGGCGCGGTTCTTCGCCCGGCTTTTCGACGAGATCGATGGGCGTCGCCACCGCGCTGGAATGTTCGGAAATCAGCCGCTCGATCTTGAAGGGCTCGAGGAAATCCTTGGACTCCGCGTTGAGATGCAGCGCCACCCGCGAACCGCGCGCCGGCGCCTATCCAGCGCCAGCGGCGCAATCTCGTAGTCGCCCTTGCCGTCCGAGGTCCAGCGCCAGGCCTGGTCCGAGCCGGCGCGGCGGGTGTCGACCACGACGCGGTCGGCGACCATGAAGGCGGAATAGAAGCCGATGCCGAACTGGCCGATCAATTCGGCGGCGCCGGCCCATTCTCGGCGGCTTTCATCTTTTCCAGAAAGGCGCGGGTGCCGGAATTGGCGATGGTGCCCAGCGCGGCGTTGAGATCCTCATGCGACATGCCCACGCCATTGTCGATCACCGACAAAGTCCCGGCTTCCGGGTCGAGCGCCACGGAAATGGCGAAAGCCGCGCCGTCGGCGATCAGGCCGGGGGCGCTATTGGCCTCGTAGCGCAGCTTTTCGCAAGCGTCGGCGGCGTTGGAAATCAATTCGCGCAGGAAAATATCGCGCTCCGAATAGATGGAATGCACCATCAAATGCAGCAGTCGCGCCACATCGGCCTGAAACACGTGTTTTTCGCCTGATGTCGTCGCGGCGGTCTCGGTCATGACGCTTACTCTCTCCTGTGGGTGGGTTTCGGGGCTCCCGCGCCGCTATATTGCGAGCCTGGATTGAGCTTTCAAGGCGGACAAGTCAATTTCAGGAGTCAATTTCCAGCGGCGATTTCCACGCTTGCGCTCAGGGTGAAACGGGTACATCCTGAGCAAGTCAGCGAAGCAGGCGCGCATTGGAACAGGAACCCACCGAGCCCAGTTTCCAGCTTTTCAGACTGCCGGCGGCGGAGACGGTCGCGGTCGGCTTCGACCGGCGCGAATTGCAGACGATCCTCAATCTCTATGGGCGCATGGTGGCGGCGGGCCATTGGCGCGACTATGCCATGGATTTCTCCGCGCATCGCGCGATTTTCTCGATTTTTCGCCGCAGCGGCGAGGCCGCCTATTACCGGATCGTCAAGGAGCCGCGACTGGCGCGCCGCCAGGGCGCCTATTGGGTGGTGGCGCAAACCGGGTTGATTTTGAAACGCGGCCCGGATTTGCAGAGGGTGCTGGCGTCGCTGGAGAAAAAGCCGCTGGCGCTGGTTTAAAAGCTTGGGCGCATAAAAAAACCCGCCGGCGCGATCCGGCGGGTTTTTTGGCTGCGGGCCGGAAACTCAGCCGGCGGTGAGCAGCAGGCAAATCACCAGCATGGCGCCCGCGCCGGCGATGGCGATCATGCCGATGCCGCCCAGGCCAAAGGTCAGGCCGGCAGCCACGATCGCGGCGAGAAGCAGGGCGACGATGGCGAAAAACACAATGGTGTCGCGCTTTTCAGTGTTGATCTCGACGGTGGCGGTGTCGCTCTGGCTGGCGACGGCGGCGTTCAGGGTCATGACATCCTCGGATTGACACGCGAAAGCCGCCCCGGCGAAGCGATGCGGCTGGTTGGCCCGACTGCGCGCATGCTAAGCCACCCCGTTGAATTCACGTCAAAAATGACGCATTCAACGGCTCGGGTTCAACAGCGATGCAAGGTGAAATTTGATCTAGATCAAACCGCGCGCCAAGGCAAGTTGTTTTGCCGGGCCGCCGTCGCCAGCTTTACGTCCGGGGCGCAAGACTCACGCGCCATTGCGCTTCAGAAATTCCCAAACGGCGCGGTTGGTGTCGAAGTCGTCGGTCTCGTCGCCGGCCTCCCCGGCTTGTCCCGACGAAGCGCGGCGGGTGGAATCGATGCGGATCAACTCGGTCGCCGCCTTGCACCCGCCGAAGGACAGCATCGCGCCATGCGCGCCCTTGGCGTCCTTGTGCTCGGGGAAGGGTTTCTCGGGGCGGCGGGCGCCGCAAGCATTGATCTTGCCGAATGCGTCAAAACCCTGTTCGGCGCCGAGCGCGTCGAAGCTGGCCTCGCCGACGGTCGCCTTGCCCCCGGCGTAGGGAGTGCGGGAATCCTGGCTCTTGTTGACGGCGATATAGGCCAAAGGCGCGGGCGGGGCGCAGGCGGCGAGGTCTTCCGGCATCGAGGCGCTCAGCGCGGCGAGGCCGGAGACCGGGCGGCCAAGCCCGGCGCAGGCGGCGCGATAGGCCAGCGCCCCGCCCGAACGGAAGCCAACAATGAAAATGCGCCGGGGATCGGCGACGCCTTCATCGACGAAATGCGCGACCAGATCGCGCAAATATTTGAGATCGCGGTCGGTGTCCGCGCCGGGCGCGACCGGCCATTGGCCGCCAAGGGAATCGGGATAGACGAAAATCGGCTTGGCGGAACGCGCCGCCTCCCCCAATCCCCGCGCCCGGCGGGCGCGCACGCCGGCGCCGGCGCTGAGCACCAGAATGAGCGGGCGGCGGCGAAGTTTCAGCCGCGCATGCTCCACCACTACGGCGGAGCGCGAGACGCCGCCGGAGGTCAAGGAGAGTCGTCCGGAAGCGGCCGCCGGCGCGCCGGCGGACAGAATCAAGGCGGACAGCCCATAGAAGGCCGTAGCGCGGACAATCCGCGAGAAGGATTTTGCGAGCACGGCGACAGCCTCCGATCGGCTCTAGCTTTGCCGCCATTGCGCGGCGAAAACAAGGCGCGTTGGCGCCATTCGCGACAAATATTCGTCAGGCCAAGCGTCGATCCCGGCAAAGCTTTACATCTAAGGGTTGACGACTGCTGCATTGCACAGCGCGCCGGTTTCGATTATCGAAGTCCCCAACCTCTCCAAGGGCGGCGCCTTCGTCTTCGTTCGCGTTGTCCCTCTCTGTCGGTCCAACAGAAAGGCGTTACATGGCCGAGGTCAGTCCCAGCCCGCTGCCTATCGAGCAGCGTCGTCCGCTCTCGCCCCACATCCAGGTCTATCGCTGGACGCCAACCATGGCGGTTTCGATCCTGCATCGCGCCACGGGCATCGCCCTTTACGTCGGCTCGCTTCTGCTGGCCATCTATCTGCTCGCAGCCGCCGGCGGCGGCGTCGCCTTCGCCAATGTCTCGGGCTTCTTCGGCTCCTTCATCGGCAAGCTGATCCTGTTCGGCTACACATTCGCGCTGATGCTGCATACCTGCGGCGGCCTGCGCCACGCGATCTGGGAAACCGGTCGCGGGTTCGAGCCGGAAGCGCGCGACAAGCTGGCCTATGGCTCGGTCGTCGCCGCCGCCGTCCTCACCCTGCTGGCCTGGGCCGGCGCCTATCTGCTCTGAGAGGTCGCGAAATGTCCCAGCCCCTTCTGCAAACGCCGCGCGCCCGGGTCAAATATCTGGGCTCGGCCAAATCGGGCACCCAGGCCCTGTGGCTGATGCGCCTGACCTCCTTCGCCCTGCTGCCGCTGACCGTCGCCTTCGTGGTCATCGTCGCCGCTCTGGCCAAGGCCGATCTCGCCTCGGCGCGCGCCCTGCTCGGCTCGCCCTGTCCCGCCATTCTGCTGCTGCTGTTCATTCTGGCGGGCGTCTGGCACATGGCGATCGGCCTGCGCGTGGTGATCGAGGACTATGTCCATCACGAGCATGGCAAGGCCTTGGCCCTGATGGCCAATGTCTGTTTCGCCGGCGCCGTCGGCCTGGCCTGCGTCTATGCCGTGCTTCGGCTGAGCTTCGTTCAATAAATGTCGTCGCGCGACCCAAAAATCGCGCCTGTCGTTCCAGTTTTTCAAGGGCATGAACCATGGCATCTTCTGACGCTCCGGTGAATCCGGCGCTTGGCGGCAAGGCCTATCCCATCGTCGATCACACCTTTGACGTGGTGGTGGTCGGGGCCGGCGGCGCGGGTCTGCGCGCCACCGTCGGCTGTTCCCAGGCGGGCTTGCGCACCGCCTGCGTGACCAAAGTCTTTCCGACCCGCTCCCATACGGTGGCCGCCCAGGGCGGCGTGGCGGCCTCGCTCGCCAATATGGGGCCGGACAATTGGAAATGGCACATGTATGACACCGTCAAGGGCTCCGACTGGCTCGGAGACCAGGACGCCATCGAATATTTGTGCCGCAACGCGCCCGCCGCCGTTTACGAGCTCGAACATTGGGGCGTGCCGTTTTCGCGCACCGCCGACGGCAAGATTTATCAGCGTCCCTTCGGCGGCATGACCACCGATTTCGGCCGCGGCCCGCCGGCGCAGCGCACCTGCGCCGCCGCCGACCGCACCGGACACGCCATGCTGCACACGCTTTATGGCCAGGCGCTGAAGAATTCGACGGAATTCTTCATCGAATATTTCGCCATCGATCTGATCCGCGACGCCTCCGGCGCCGTGCGCGGCGTGGTCTGCCTGAAACTCGACGACGGCACCATCCACCGTTTTCGCGCGCAATTGGTGATTTTGGCGACCGGCGGCTATGGCCGCTCCTATTTCTCCGCCACCTCGGCCCATACCTGCACCGGCGACGGCGGCGGCATGGTTTTGCGCTCGGGACTGCCGATCCAGGATCTTGAATTCGTCCAGTTCCACCCGACCGGCATTTATGGAGCGGGCTGCCTGATCACCGAGGGCGCGCGCGGCGAGGGCGGCTATCTCACCAACGCCAAGGGCGAGCGCTTCATGGAGCGCTATGCGCCTTCCGTGAAGGATCTGGCCCCGCGCGACATGGTGTCGCGGGCCATGACCATGGAAATCCGCGAGGGACGCGGCGTCGGCAAGGGTGCGGATCACATCTATCTGCACCTGGACCATCTCGATCCCGCGATCCTGCATGAGCGCCTGCCGGGCATTTCCGAAAGCGCCAAGATTTTCGCCGGCGTCGATGTGACCCGCGAGCCGATCCCGGTGCTGCCGACCGTCCACTACAATATGGGCGGCGTGCAGACCAACTATCACGGCGAAGTGCTGACCAAGGTCGGCGACAATCCCGATGTCGTGGTGCCCGGCCTGATGGCTCTGGGCGAAGCGGCCTGCGTCTCGGTCCATGGCGCCAACCGCCTCGGCTCCAATTCGTTGATCGATCTCGTGGTGTTCGGCCGCGCCGCCGGCCTGCGCGCCGCCGAAATCGTCAAGCCCGGCGCGAAGCAGCCGGAGTTGCCCGCCGAACTCCGCCGATCTGGCGCTGTCGCGTCTCGACCGCTACCGCAACGCCAAGGGCGGCACGCCCACCGCCGAGCTGCGCCTGAAAATGCAGAAGGTCATGCAGAACAATTGCGCGGTGTACCGCACCGGCGAAGTGCTGCAGGAAGGCGTCAAGCTGATCCACGACGTCTGGCAGGGACGAGACGATCTCGCGGTCACCGACCGCTCGCTGGTGTGGAATTCCGATCTCGTGGAGACGCTGGAATTCGACAATCTCATCGTCCAGGCGGTGGTCACCATGGTCGGCGCGGAAAACCGCAAGGAATCGCGCGGCGCCCATGCCCGCGAGGATTTCGCCGAGCGCGACGACGTCAACTGGATGAAGCATACGCTGGCGACCATCGACGACAACGCCAAGACCGTGTCGCTCGATTACCGTCCCGTGCACAGCTACACCATGACCGAAGAGGTCTCCTACATCGAGCCCAAAGCTCGCGTGTACTGATCGAGAGGAATCAAGGCCAATGGTCGAATTTGCTCTGCCGAAAAACTCGGTCTTCGGACCCGGCAAAACCTGGCCCAAGCCGGCCAATGCGACAAAGCTGACGGAATTCCAGATCTATCGCTGGAATCCCGATGACGGCCGCAACCCCTCGATCGACACCTATTATGTCGACCGCGAGGATTGCGGGCCGATGGTGCTCGACGCGCTGCTCTATATCAAGAACAAGGTCGATGCGACCCTGACTCTGCGCCGCTCCTGCCGCGAAGGCATTTGCGGCTCCTGCGCCATGAACATCGACGGGCAGAACACGCTGGCCTGCACCAAGGCCATCGACGATGTCGCCGCGCCGGTCAAAATCTTCCCGCTGCCGCATATGCCGGTGGTCAAGGATCTGGTGCCCGACCTCACCCATTTCTACGCCCAGCACGCCTCGATCGAGCCCTGGCTCAAGACCGAGACCCCGGCGCCGGAAAAGGAATGGCTGCAATCGCCGCAGGACCGCAACAAGCTCGACGGCTTGTACGAGTGCATTCTCTGCGCCTGCTGCTCGACCTCCTGCCCCTCCTATTGGTGGAACGGCGACCGTTATCTCGGTCCCTCGGCGCTGCTCCAGGCCTATCGCTGGCTGATCGATTCGCGCGACGAAAGCACCGGCGAGCGTCTCGACACTCTCGAGGACCCCTTCCGGCTCTATCGCTGCCACACGATCATGAACTGCGCCCGCGCCTGCCCGAAAAACCTCAACCCGGCCAAGGCGATCGCGGAAATCAAGAACATGATGGTCGCCCGCCAGGCGTAAGTTTTTCGCTATTCGGCTCAAAAAGGCGCGTCCGCGAGGGCGCGCTTTTTTTTTGCGGCGAGCGCCGCTTTCTCAGGGCATAGTGCGGCGTCGTCGATCTCAAGGCCGCGCGAGGAGGCCCCATTGCCGCAAGCCGACAACAAGGGCGTCTCCATCCATTATGAGGTCGAAGGCGAGGGGCCGCCGCTGGTGCTGCATCACGGCAGCTTCGGCAGCCTCCGCGACTGGGGGGATTTTGGCTATGTCGCCGGTTTAAAGGACCGGCGCCGGCTGATCCTGATGGACGCCCGGGGCCATGGGCAAAGCGCCAAGCCGCATGATCGCGCCGACTACAGCCTCGCCGCGCGCGTGGGCGATGTTGTCGCCGTGCTCGACGATCTCGCTGTGCAAAAGGCCGATTTCCTCGGATTTTCCATGGGCGGCTGGATCGGTTTCGGCTTGGCGCTGCACGCCCCCGAGCGCTTTTCTTCGCTGATCCTGGGCGGCGCTCATCCCTTCGCCGAAAACATGCAGCCGTTCCGATCGCTTTTGCCCGAGTCGCCCGCCGAACTGCCCGCGCGGCTCGAGCCTTTTTTCGGCGACTGTCTGCTTCCGGCGATGCGCGAGCGCATGGCCGCCAACGATATCCAGGCCTTGCGGGCGCTGACCTTCGACCGCGCGGATTTTTCGCAGGTTCTGCCGAAAATGCCCATGCCCTGCCTGCTGTTCGTCGGCGACGCCGATCCGCGCCTGCCGCAAGTCGAGGACTGCGCGCGGCGCATGCCCGACGCCAGCTTGCTGGCGCTGAAAGGTTGCGGCCATGTCCAGGCCTTCGGCCGCTCGGCGCAGGTCCTGCCGCATGTCCAGGGCTTTCTGGACAGGCTTTAGGGAATTTCAATGACCTTGCGTCCATAGTGACGGCCGATCTGTTGAAGGCCGCCCAAATGCCGGAAATTCGCGACGCCGTTTCTGTTGACGCCCCCGCCCCCGACGTCTCCATCGTCATGCCCTGTCTCAACGAGGCGCAGAGCCTGCCGCATTGCCTCGCCAACGCCCGCGAGGCCCTGGCGCTGATCGCGGCGCGGCTCGGGCTGTCGGGCGAGATCGTCGTCGCCGACAATGGCTCGACCGACGGCAGCCAGCTCATCGCCCGCGCCGGCGGCGCCCGGGTCGTCGATGTGCCGCGTCGCGGCTATGGCGCGGCGCTGATCGGCGGCTTCGAGGGGGCTTCCGGGCGCTATCTGGTGATGGGCGATTGCGACGGCTCCTATGATTTTCGTCAGGCGGTCGAACTGGTGGCGCTGTTGCGCGACGGCGCCGATCTCGCCATGGGCTCGCGTTTCAGGGGCGGCATCGGGCCGGGGGCCATGCCGTGGAAAAACCGCCATATCGGCAATCCCATTCTCACCGGAATCTTGAACCTGTTCTTCCGCGCCAAGGTGTCCGACGCCCATTGCGGGCTGCGCGCGCTGAGCAAGGATTGCTTCCGCCGTCTGAGCCTGAGCGGCTCCGGCATGGAATTCGCCAGCGAAATGATCATCAAGGCGGCGCTGAAGGGCGAAAAAATCGCCGAGGCGCCGGTGACCCTGTCGCGCGACATTCGCGACCGCCCGCCGCATCTGCGCCCCTGGCGCGACGGCTGGCGCCATTTGCGCTATCTGCTCATGCTCAGCCCGGCCTGGGCTTTCGCCGCCCCGGCGGCGGCCGCCGCCGCCATGTCGCTGTTCATTTTCGCCATGAGCCTCGCCGCCTGGGCCGGCGGCCATTGGGAACAGAGCTTTTTCGGCAATTACTGGGCGATCCTCGCGGGATCGCTGCTCGGCCTCGCCCATACCGCGGGCATTCTCGCCGCCGCCACCCATCTCTACAGCGTGCGCGCCGGCTTTCGTCCGCCGGTCGCCGCCGATGGCTTTCTCGCCCGCTGGGTTTCACTGGAGACCATGCTGATCTCCGGCGGCGTGGTGTTCCTGGCGGGCGCCGGACTGCTGTTCGGCGTGCTCGCCTATTGGTCCGGCCATAATTTCAGCGGCATTCGCAATGTCATGCCCGCTGTGCTCGGCTCGACGCTGATGGTGATCGGCGCGCAAAATGCGCTGGGCGGCTTCCTGCTGGCGATCGGCGCGGGCCATGAGGCGGAATTCCTCAAGCCGGCGCAGCCCGAGGCCAGGCCCGCCGACAAGACATTGCGCGAGGCCGCTTAAGCCCGCGCAAAAGTCCAGAATTTCAGCAGCAGGAAATTCAGCCCGGCGATGGCGACGCTTAAGCCCGCGAAAATCGCCGGCGGCGGCAGCGCCGGGCCTATGGCCGCGGCCAGCCAGGGCAGCAGGGCGGAAAGCTGCAAGCCAAAAAGCTGCGTCGCCACATATTTGGGGAAAGCCTTGAGGTGCGGCTCATTCGAGCGGAAGGCGATGCGCCTCTGCGCCGGATAGACCAGCGGAATCATCATCGCATAGGCGCAGAAGCTCGCCGGCGACGACGCCAGTCCGGCGCGGTTCAACAGGCTGGCGACCAGCACATAGCCCGCCGCCCCCGCGCCGCCGACGCCTATGAATCCGATCAGGGAACGGAGATCTTCCTTCATCAATCGCTCGCGGGCAGGACTTGGTAGAGACGCACCGGCGCCGCCTTGGGCGAGACCTCGCGCAGCCAGTCGGGCGGCGCGCCCTGTTCGATCTTCGCGGCGAGGCCGTCCGCCGCCATCGCCCGCAGAGAGGCGAAATCGGCCGGCGTCGCCCAGCACAGCAGCACATATTGGACGCCGGCCTTGCGCGCCAGAATTTCCGCCTGGGCCGGCGGCGCGCGCAGAATATTGAGCGCGGCGAGATTGCCGGCATTGTTGCGGTGATAGGGCGCGGCCAGCGCGCTCATGGCGCTATGGGCGAGAATATAGGAGCCGGGCGAAATCGGCGCGGCGACCAGACCGGGCTTTTGCCCGGCGAGGAAGAGATAATTGGCGGAGTCGAGGCAGGGATCGGGACGCCGCCAGGCCAGATCGGGCGAGCTCAAGACGTCCGGCGAGGCTTGCAGGTCCGGCAGGGCCACGGCGACGCCAAAGGAGGACAAGGCAAACAGCGTGAAGCTCGCCGCGCAGCCGGCCAGAATTGCGCCGCGCGGCGCCAGCCTCCGGCGCAAGGCCGCGACCGGGGCGATCAGGCCGAGGCCGGCGAGCGGCGCTAGCGAGGAGAAAATCCGCAGGCACTGGCTGGCGGCGACAAAGCCCAGCGCCAGCAGCGCCGCCAGCAGCAGCCAGCGGGCGCGAACCAGGCCGCGTCCGGAAAAAACGCCAAACAGCGCGCCGCCCAGGCCGATCAGCGTTGGAACCGCCATCATCGCCGCCGCGCCCGGCGCGATGGTGAAATTCTGACGAAGCGTCTGGTTCTCGCCGATATGGTCCATCCACAAGCTTTTGAGCAGGGGATCGACCGCCGCATAGGGCTCGCGCAGGCATTCCGGCCAGAAGGCGAGCATGGGGGCCAACGCCGCGCCGCCGGCCAGAACCAGCAGCGCCGCGCGAAGCGCGAGCGGCGCCTTTCCGGCGAAGGACAGCAGCCCATAGCCCAGCGCGCCGATCAGCGCCGGCGCCAGCCAGGGCAGGGACAGGGCGTCGCAGGCGGGAATGAGCCAGCGCTGTGGCCCGACGGTGAGCAGAAACACCGGAAGCAGCGTCAGGCCGAGCCCGGCGGCGAAGGCGCGCGGCAGCTTGGAGGCTTCGGCGCCGCGTAGCAAGAACAGCAGGCCGGGCGTCGCCGCCAGCACGGCGAAAAACGGCAGGTTTTCCAGGCCTATGCCCAGCGAGACCGCCATGCAGGCGCCGGCCAGGGCGGCCCAGCGCGCCTCATTCGGGTCGAAAGCGCGGGCCAGCGCCGCGACAGCGAAGAACAGCAGGGTGATCTGCGGCGCGTGATGGTCGACGCGCCCGGGCGGAAACTGCCAGAACATCACGCCGCAGCAGAAAATGGCGAAAACGCCGAACAGCCGGGCTCCGGCGCCGGCGAAGATCCTGGCGGCGAAACCGCCTCCGGCCAGCAGGACGCCGAAAACCAGGGTGGGAAAGCTTATGCGCGCGGCGCGCTCGGCCAGATCGGGCGCGAGGAACAGGCCAAAAAATTTCAGCAGGAGGACGACGGGAACATCGACAATTCGCGACCAGTGCAGAAACGAGCCCTCGGGAGGATTGAGCCGGTACTGGGTCATATCGTACCAGCCCTGGCCCGCGAGCAGATCGCGGACCTGGACCATGCGCATGGCGTCGTCGGTGTCGTAAAAGCCGCCGCCGGTCCAGACGTCCATGAGCCTTTGCTGCTGGAACAGCAAGGACAGCGCCAGGGCGCCGAGCACGAAGGCGAAGAACACAAGCCCTTGCGGCGGCGCGACGGCGCGGGCGGCGGCGGGACTGGGATTGGCGGCGAGCGACATAAGCGAGTTTAGCCCGCAAAGGCTTAAAGCCCGCTTACGCTGCGCGACTCACTCCAGGTCGCCCTTCAGGCTGCCGGGCTGGGGCATGGAGATGATATTATAGCCGGAATCGACGAAATGCACTTCGCCTGTCACCCCCGAGGACAGATCGGAGAGCAGGTAGAGCGCGGAGCCGCCGATATCCTCGATGGTCACGGTGCGGCGCAGCGGCGCGTGATGCTTCTGGAAGTTGAACATGAAACGCGCGTCGGCGATGCCGGCGCCCGCCAGCGTGCGGATCGGGCCGGCGGAAATGGCGTTGACGCGCACGCCCTGCTCGCCGAGATCGGCGGCGAGATAGCGCATGCTGGCCTCCAGCGCCGCCTTGGCCACGCCCATCACATTGTAATTGGGCATGACGCGGGTGGCGCCGCCATAGGTCAGCGTCAGCAGCGACCCGCCATTGGGCATGAGTTTTTGCGCGCGCTGGGCCACTTCCGTGAAGGAAAAGGCCGAAATCACCATGGTGCGCGAGAAATTCTCGCGGGTGGTGGCGTCGATATAGCGGCCCTTCAGCTCGTTCTTGTCGGAAAAGCCAATGGCGTGAACGACGAAATCCAGCGTTCCCCACGCCTTTTCCAGCTCGGCGAACACCGCGTCGACGCTGGCGAGATCCTCGACGTCGCAGGGCAGCACCAGTTTGGAGCCGAGGCTTTCGGCCAAGGGCGCGACGCGCTTGCCAAGCGCCTCGCCTTGATAGGTGAAGGCCAGTTCCGCGCCCTCGGCGGCCAGGGCCTGGGCGATGCCCCAGGCGATGGAGTGATTATTGGCGACGCCCATGATGAGGCCGCGCTTGCCGGTCATCAGACCCTTGGCTGAACTGTTCATGCTCGCGGCTCGCTCAGGCGTCGACATGTTTGAAAATCAGCGAGGCGTTGGTGCCGCCAAAGCCGAAGGAATTGGACAAGACCGCGCCGAGCTTCTTGCCGTCCTGACGCTTGCGCACGATGTTCATATCGGCGAAAGCGGGGTCGAGATTGAAAATATTGGCGCTTTCGCAGATGAAATCGTTCGATTGCATCAGCAGCGAATAGATCGCCTCCTGCACGCCGGCCGCGCCCAGCGAATGGCCGGTGAGCGATTTGGTCGCGGCGACCGGCGGGCATGTGTCGGCGCCGAACACGCGGCGGATCGCCTCCATCTCCTTGAGATCGCCGACCGGGGTCGCGGTGGCGTGGGGATTGATGTAGTCGATCGGAATCCTGCAGGTCTCCAGCGCCATGCGCATGCAGCGCTCCGCGCCTTCGCCCGAGGGGGCGACCATGTCGTGACCGTCGGAGGTCAGGCCATAGCCGGCGAGTTCGGCGTAAATCTTGGCGCCGCGCGCCTTGGCGTGCTCATATTCCTCCAGCACCAGCACGCCGGCGCCGCCGGCGATGACGAAGCCGTCGCGATCGGCGTCATAGGCGCGCGACGCGGTGGCGGGCGTGGCGTTATAGGCCGAGGACATGGCGCCCATGGCGTCGAACAGCACGGAAAGCGTCCAGTCCAGCTCCTCGCAGCCGCCGGCGAACATCACGTCCTGCTTGCCATATTGGATCATTTCGGCGGCGTTGCCGATGCAATGCGAGGAGGTCGCGCAGGCCGAGGAGATCGAATAATTCACGCCCTTGATCTTGAACCAGGTGGCGAGCGTCGCCGAGGCCGTCGAGGACATGCATTTGGGCACGGCGAAGGGGCCGACGCGCTTGGGGCCTTTTGCGCGCGTGATGTCGGCTGATTCGACCACGGTGCGGGTCGAGGGGCCGCCGGAGCCCATGATGATGCCGGTGCGCGGATTGGAAATGTCGCTCTGGTCGAGCCCGGAATCGGCGATGGCCTGATCCATGGCGACATGGTTCCAGGCGGTGCCCTCGGCGTGGAAGCGCATGGCGCGGCGGTCGACGACATCGGCGGGATTGAGCTTGGGCGCGCCGTGCACCTGGCAGCGGAAGCCGAGTTCGGCGTATTTTTCCGCGCGGACAATGCCGGAGCGGGCCTCGCGCAGCGAGGTGAGAACTTCCCCGGCATTGTCGCCAATCGACGAAACAATGCCCATGCCGGTGACGACGACGCGCCTCATGCTCAGAACTCCCGACGCCCCTGGGGCGCACACTCAAGAAACAACAGTGCCAGCGGGCATTGAAAATGACCGATGGAAATCAAACGGGCTGGAACAGGCCCACGCGCATGTCCTTGACTTCGTAAATGCGCTTGCCGTCGGATTCAAGCCAGCCATCGGCTATGCCGAGCTTCAGCTTGCCCTTCATCACGCGCTTGAAATCCACGCCATAAACGACCTTTTTCACGCTCGGCAGCACCTGGTCGGAGAATTTCACCTCGCCGACGCCGAGCGCGCGGCCGCGACCGGGCAGGCCGAGCCAGCCGAGGAAGAAGCCGGTCAATTGCCAGAGGGCGTCCAGCCCGAGGCAGCCGGGCATGACGGGGTCGCCCTGAAAATGACAGCCGAAGAACCAGAGGTCCGGCTTGATGTCGAATTCGGCGACGATATGGCCCTTGCCATAGGCGCCGCCCTCTTCGCCGATCGAGGTGATGCGGTCGAACATCAGCATGGGCGGCAGCGGCAATTGGGCGTTGCCCTGACCGAACAATTCGCCGCGACCGCAGGCCAGCAGTTCCTCATAGCCGAAGCTGGAGCGCCTTTCGCTCATTTTGGCCACTTCCCCCTGATTTGGCTCTTTGGGAGCCGTTTGTCGGCGACGACGCGCGCCGCCGCGATTCGAAAACCGCGCCTTCTAACATAGCGCATCCCCAGCCGAAAGCCCGCCTGGAATGTCGCGTGAGGCTGGGAAAATCGGCTCTGTTGTCGGCTCTGCGACGAAAGCCTATATTGGGGCGTCAGCCAGGCCCTATCGCGGCGGAGCAACACGACATGGAAAAGAGCCAGGGCGCGATCGGCGCCCGCCCGCGCCGCCGCAGCGCCCCACGCAAGGCGGAGCAGGATATGAGCGGCTGCCCGCTGCACGATCTGCGCGGCAAGCTCGACACGGCGGGATTGCGTCCAACCCGGCAGCGCCTGCGGCTCGGCTGGCTGCTGTTTGGCCGCGGCGCGCGGCATGTGACCGCGGAAAAGCTGTTTGACGAGGCCCAGGCCTCCGGCGCGCAGATTTCGCTGGCGACCGTCTATAATACGCTCAACCAGTTCAAATCGGCGGGATTGCTGCGCGAAGTCACGGTGGACGGCGCCCGGACCTATTTCGACACCAATATTGACGAGCACCAGCATTTCCTCACCGAGGAGGCGCATCTGCTGGTCGATCTGCCCAAGGAGCTGATCGACTTCCGCCATTTGCCGGAGCCGCCGGAGGGCATGGAAATCGCCCGCATCGACGTGGTCGTGCGGCTGCGGCGCAAGGACGCGGCTTCGTCAAGCTGACGGACCGAAAAATTTCGCGGCCGCTCCGCAATGTCCAGCAGAGCGGCCGTTCCGGTCAGGCGCCGTCGGAATAGTCGTCGCCGCCGGATGAGTCGTCATCGTCGTAATCGGCGTCCTGAGCGCTGGCGCCGGAATCCTGCGGCGCCTCATAATAATTATTGACCACCGGGGCGCCGCCGCCGCCAAGCAGGCCGGCGCCGCCGCCAAAACCGCCGCCGCCATGGCCGCCAAACAGCCCGCGCAGCGAATCGGCCAGCAGCACGCCGCCGGCCACGCCGGCCGCCGCGCCCATGGCGTTGCGCAGGAAGCCGCCGCCGGCGGAAGCCTGCGGCGCGCCGCCCCAAGGCGAGGGCGCGGCAGGCGGAGGCGGCGCATAGGCCGGTTGCGGGGCGGCAGCCTGGCCCCAAGGCGAGGCCTGCTGCGGCGGCTGCGGAGCTGGCGCCGGCTGCGCCGCGCCGCCGCCAAACAGGCCGCCGAGGAAGGAGCCGCCGCTTTGCGGCGCCGGCTGCGGCTGGGCGAGGCGGGCCTCAAGCTCGCGGATTTTCTGGTCCGCGCCTTTCAGCGCCTGTTCCTGGATCAGAACGGCCTGGGCGAGCAGATAGGGGGCGTAAGGCTGGGCGCGGACGCCGTCAGCGATGAAATTTTCCGCATCGCGATCGCGCGGCGCGTTGGCCTGGCTCCGCACGCGTTCGAACAATTCGGCAAGCAATTGGCGTTCTTCGGGCGACATGACGGTTTCCCTGTTCAAATCCGGCGCAAGGCCGGACGCCCTCCCTATGTGGGCGTGGCCAACCTCGCTGCAAAGGCGCGGGCAAGATGAAATTTCCGTCATGTTTGGGCCGCGCATCGTCCCTGAGACCGGCCGCCGGTTTCAGGACAGGACGACGCGCCAGATAAAAGGCGCGGCTGGCGCCGCAAAAAGGTCACAGAGGCCAGCGAAACACGGCGGGGCCCGAGAAAAATCTGGCCTTTTGCCTCGGCGCGGCCTTATAGCAGGGCCAGAGGCGCATAGCGGCGGAACAGGCGTATGGCTCGGGCGAAAATCAGAATCGGTTTATGGATTGCGGCGGGTTTGAGCCTCGCCGCCGGCAATGTCGGCGCGCAGACCGCCGATCCCGGGCTGCTTTCGCCCAATCCCGTGCTGCCCTCGGCGCCCAAGCCGGCGGTCCCGGCCCCCGCCGCGCCGGCAGCCCCCGCCATTCCCGCGCCCGCCGTTCCCGCGCCGGCTGTTCCGGCGCCCGCCGCCGCTGCGCCCGCGGCTCCGGCCCCCGCGATTCCCGCCGCCGGCGCGCCCGCGCCGTCGAGCGAGCCCTCCGCTTCAGCGGCGCCCGCGCCGGCGCCGGTCGTGAAAAAACCCAAGCCCAAGCCGGCGGCGCCGCCGCGCGAAATGGCGATCAGCGACGATCCCACTCCAGTCTTGCAGCCCGAAACCTTTTTCTCCACCGCCAAGGCCTCGGAGCGCTATGCGGCCATCGCCGACGCCGGCGGCTGGCCGACCGTTTCGGCGCTTTCGCCGGGCGCGAAAGGGGCGGCGGTGGCGGCGCTGAGGAAGCGTCTGGCCATAGAGGGCGATCTGATCGGCTCCGAGGCCAATGGGACGTCCTGGACGCCCGCCCTCACCGCTGGCGTCAAACATTTCCAGTTGCGCAATGGCTTGCGCCAGAGCGGCGTGGTCGCCGGCGCGACCTTGCGCGCCATGAATGTGCCGGCGAGCCTGCGCTTCAAGCAATTGGCCTCTTCGGCCAATCGGCTGGCGGGGCTGAATTTCCCCTTCGGCGACAAATATGTGGCGGTCAACCTGCCGGCCACGGCGGTGGACGCGGTGGAAAACGGCCGCGTGGCGCATCGCTACACCGCGATTGTCGGCGGCCCCGAGCATCAATCGCCGCAAATCGCCGCCAAAATCGTGGCGATCAACCTCAATCCCACCTGGACCGTGCCGGAATCGATCATCAAGAACGAGATCATTCCGAAAATGCGCAAACAGCCCAATTATCTGTCGCGCGCCCATATCCGCATTCTCAACGGACGCGGCCAGGAAGTGAATCCGGGCTCGATCGACTGGAATTCGGAAAAGGCGGTCAATTACACGCTGCGCCAGGATTCCGGCGTCGGCAATTCCCTGGGCCTGATCCGCATCGCCATGCCCAATCCCGATGCGGTCTATATGCACGACACGCCCAGCCGCAATCTTTTCGCCGCTGACTATCGCTTCCTGTCGCATGGCTGCGTGCGCGTGCAGGGCGTCTATGATCTCGCCGCCTGGCTGTTGCAGGGCGTGACGCCCGGCGTCGAGGATGGCGGCGGCGTCTGGACCAACCAGTTGATTCAGGCGCGCATCGCCTCCGGCGCCCGCGAGGATGTCAAGCTGCCCAGGCCGGTGCCGGTGATCTGGGTCTATATGACCGGCTGGGCCTCGGCCGACGGCGTCGTCCATTTCCGCGACGACGTTTACAATGTCGATAATGTCGGCGGCTGAGAAGCTCTGGTTGCGCTTCTCGGTAAAATAGCCGGGAAGCTCAGCGCCTCATCGCTTGTCCGGCCGCGTCTCCGCCTCGGTCGGCGGCTCCCTGAGGTCGAGCACGACCCTTTTCACGCCATGCTCATGCGGATCTTCCATGATCTTGAAGCCGAGCGCCTGATTCATCGACAGCATCGGCCCGTTTTCGCTCAGCACCTGGCCCTCGACCTCTTGAACGCCTTCGGCGCGGGCGAATTCGATCATATATTTCATTAGCTTCCAGCCGAGGCCCTGGCCCTTCATGTCGGAGCGCAGCAGGACGGCGTATTCGCCCTTCTCATGGTCGGCGTCGAGCATCAGCCTGACCACGCCGAGCATCAGCCCGGTCTCCTCCTCCACGGCGACGCAGACGAAGGAGCGCGCGTAGTCGATCTGGATGAGCCGGGCGATGAAGGCATGGGAGAATTCCTTCACCGGGCCGAAGAAGCGCAGGCGGATATCTTCCGGCGAGACATGCGGGAAGAAGGCCTTGTACATTTCCTCGTCCTCGGGCCGCACCGGGCGCAATTGCACGGGCGTGCCGTTCTTGAGGCTGGTGCGCCGCTCCTGCGCCTTGGGATAGGGGGCGATGGCGAAGCGCGGATTGGCGCCCGCCGCCGTCTTGCCGCTGAACGGGGCCACGGCGACACGGGCGTCGACCACCACCACGCCGTCGGAATCGGCGAGCACCGGATTGAGCTCCAGTTCGCGAATTTCCGGAATATCGGCGGAAAGCTGCGAGATTTTCACCAGCAGCAGCGCGATGGCGTCAATATCGGCGGCGGGAATGTCGCGATAGTCGCGCAAGGCGCGGACAACGCGGGTCTGTTCGATCAGCCCGCGCGCCAGCGACAGGTCGAGCGGCGGCAGCGCCAGGGCCTTGTCGTTGATCACCTCCACCGCCTTGCCGCCGCGACCGAACACGATCACCGGGCCGAAGGTCGGATCGTCGGCGACGCCCATCACCAGTTCGCGGGCGTTGGGCCGTCGCACCATGGGATGGATGGTGACGCCGTCGACCCGCGCATGCGGGGCTTCCGCCGCCACCCGCTCCAGCATTTTGCGCGTGGTCTCCACCACCTGCTCGATGCTGCGCTGGTCGAGCGCGACGCCGCCGAGATCGGATTTATGGACAATGTCGCGGGACATGATTTTCACGACGCAGCCGCCGTAGCGGCCGATCACCAGCCGCGCCACTTCCGCAGCCTCTTCCGGCGAGCGGGCGAGCCGCGCCGGGGCGATGGGAATGTCATAGGCTTCGAGCAGCGCGGTGATTTCCACCGGCGCCAGCCAGCTATGGCCGCGCGCGATGGCCTGCTGGATCACGGCGCGGGCCTTGGCGGCATTGGGGGCGAAATCCACGGGCATGGAGGGCGGCGCCGCCATCAGCGCCTCGCGCGCCTGGCGCCACTTGACCATGTGGATGAAGCCGGCCACCGCGCCGCGCTCGTAATGGGGAATGCGCGCCTCTTCGAAAATACGGTCGGTCTCCTCGTCCGCGCCATACCAGACGGCGAAGGTCGGCTTGGCCGAAATCGAGGATTTGCGGTGTTTTTTCACCGCCTCGACGGCGGCCTTGGCCATGTCGCGGCTGTTGATCAGCACATTGGGGGCGTGGATCGCTAGCACCGCGTCATTGGCGCGATCCTGGAGCGTCAGCGCCAGGGTCTGGCCGAAAACTTCCGGGCTCGCGTCCGCCGCCACTTCGATCGGCGAGGCGCCCGACCAGGAGTCGGGCAGCAAGGGTTTCAGCAGGTCGCGCGTGGCCGGCGAAACTTCCGCCAGCTTGCCGCCGAGATCGAGCAATTGGTCGATGGCGAGATAGCCGACGCCACGGCCATTGGTGACCACGGCCAGCCTTTCGCCATTGAAGGGCTTGACGCGGCCCAGGGCCTCGGCGGCGTCGAACAGCAAATCGATGTCGGGCACGCGCAACAGGCCGGCGCGGCGGAAGGCGGCGTCATAGACATCGTCGGCGGTGGCGAGATTGCCGGCATGGGTGCCGGCGCGGCGCGAGGCCTCGTGGCGCCCCGACCGCACCACGATCACCGGTTTCACGCGCGATGCGGCGCGGGCGGCGGACATGAAGCCCTTGGCGTCCTCCAGGTGCTCCACGTAAAGCATGATGGCGCGGGTCATGGGGTCGAGGGCGTAATAATCGAGCAGATCGTCGAAATCGACATCGGCCATGTCGCCCAGCGAGACCATGCCGGAAAAACCGACCTGGCGGCTGTGCGCCCAGGCGATGATCGCGCCGAGCACGGCGGAGGATTGCGAGATGACCGCGAGATCGCCCGGCAGCACCGGCTGCGCCGCGAGCGATGCGTTGAGCTTGATTTTCGGGGCGATGACGCCGTGGCAATTGGGGCCGAATATGCGGATGTCGCGGGCGCGGGCGATGGCGCGCAACTGTTCGAACAGCGAATCGACGCCGGGCGTCGGATCGTCGGTCATGACGATGACGCCGTCGACGCCGACATCGGCGGCCTCGTTGACGATGGCGGCGACCTTCTCCCTGGGCGCGACGATGACGACGAGGTCGGGCTTCTCCGGCAAGGCCCGCAATTCCGGGTAGCAGGGCCGGCCCTCGATCTCCTGGTGACGCGGGTTGACCAGATGAATGGCGCCGGCGAATCCGGCGGAAACAATATTGTCGAGCACCGCCCGGCCTGTGGAGCCGGCGCGCTCGCTGGCGCCGACCAGAGCCAGGGATTTGGGCTGCAAGGCCCGATCCAGTTTGCGCGTGCTCATCGATTCTCTCCCGAATGCCGCCGCAGTCTAGACGATTTCGCCGGCCAAAGCGCCTTCGACGCTTGGCTTAAGCTTGTCGGCGTCATTTGCCGCTTGCGCCAGGAACACGACCGCGTTTAATGGCGCCCGGTTCCATCGCCGCGCCATGATCGGGAGCAAATTTGTTCAGATTTCTGTTGGTTTTCCTGGCCATGGCGCTCGCCGGCGGGGCCTGTGCCGCCCGCGCCGAGGACGTGCTGGGCGCCTGGATGCGCGACGACGGCGCGGTCAGGATCGAGTTCTCGCCCTGCGGCCCGGCCGTTTGCGGCGACATCGCCTGGCTGAAAAACCCCAAGGCCAAGGCGAAAATCGGTCAGCGCGTATTTTTCGACATGGCGCGGGCCGATCAGATCAGTTGGACCGGCAAGGCCTTTAGCCCCGAAGACGGCAAGACCTATTCCGGCAAAATGGTGCTGAGCGGCAAGAAGCTCAAAACCAGCGGCTGCGTGTTCGGCGGCCTCATCTGCAAGACGGTGTTTTGGAACCGGGCGGGTTAAGGCGGCTCACACCGCCGCCAGACCGCGCTTCAGATCGTCGATCAGGTCGTCGGCGTCCTCCAGCCCCACCGACAGGCGCAACATGCCCTGGGTGATGCCGGCGGCCAGACGCGCGTCTTCGCTCAGGCGCTGATGCGTGGTGGTCGAGGGATGGGTGATGAGGCTCTTGGCGTCGCCCAGATTGTTGGAAATCTTGATGATTTCCAGCGCATTGGCGAAGCGGAAGGCTTCACTCTGGCCGCCCTTGACCTCCAGGGCGACCATGGTCGAGCCGCCCTTCATCTGCTTTTTCGCCAGTTCATACTGGGGATGGTCGGCGCGGCCGGGATAGAACACGCGGGCGATTTTTTCTTCGCCGGCGAGGAAATCGGCGAGTTTGGCGGCGCTGTCCTGCTGCTGGGCGATGCGCAGCGGCAGGGTCTCCAGCCCCTTCAACAGCACCCAGGCGTTGAAGGGCGACAGCGACGGCCCGGTCTGGCGCAGATAATTCTGGATGTGGGTGTCGATGAAGGCCTTGGAGCCGAGGATCACGCCGCCGAGACAACGGCCCTGGCCGTCAATATGCTTGGTGGCGGAATAAACCACGCAATCCGCGCCCAGCTCCAGCGGCTTCTGCATCAGCGGGGTGGCGAAGACATTGTCCACCACCAGGGTCGCGCCGCCGGCGTGCAGAATTTCGGCGATTCCCGCTATGTCGAGCACGCCCAGCGCCGGATTGGTCGGGCTTTCGAGAAAAGCGGTCTTGGTGTTGGGGCGCAACGCCGCCTTCCACTGGGCGAGATCGTCGCCGTCGACCAGCGTGGTTTCGACGCCGAAACGCGGCAGCAGGTCCTGGACCACATAGAGGCAGGAGCCGAACAAAGCGCTGGAGGCGACGACATGGTCGCCCGCCCGGACCTGAGCCATCAAAGCATTGGTGACGGCGGCCATGCCGGTGGCGGTGGCGCGCGCGGCTTCCGCGCCCTCCAGCAGCGCCATGCGCTCCTCGAACATGGCGACGGTGGGATTGCCGAAGCGGCTGTATTGGAAGCCGATGTCCTCGCCGGTGAAGCGCGCCGCCGCCTGTTCGGCGCTGTTATAGACAAAGCCCTGGGTCAGAAACAAAGCCTCGGAGGTCTCGCCAAAGCCGGAGCGCAAGCTTCCCCCGTGAACGAGCTGGGTGCGCGGGCGAAGCGTCTTGGCGTCGAGGGCGGGACGGTCATAGGCGGACATGGATTCTCCTCGCATCCTTTTGGGACGCCTGACACGGGCAAAACCATCCTTGAGGGGTCAGCCCGGCCTTTTAGCGCTTCATATTTCGTGGCGGCAAGCCGGCCGGCTCAAAGGGGGCCACCTGCAACCTTTAGCCCCGCCCGCGGGGGGCGGCAAGACTTTCTTATCGGCGCTGCGCTACAAGGAGGGAATGAGAAACCATCGCGAAAACCCGCGAATCGCCCTGACGGACCGCCCGTCATGAGGGTGGTTTTCGCATTTCTCATCAATACGCTGTTCAATCTGATCGTTGGCCTGATCGTCGCCAAATTCCTTGGCCCCGAGGAATATGGCCGATTCGCCCTGGCGGTCGGCGTGATGATTTTCGGCCAGGCGCTGGCCTTCGAATGGATTCGGCTCTGCGCGATTCGCTTCTATTCGCGGCGCTCGCGCGAGAAAAAGCCGCATGTGCGCGCCACGCTCGACGCCGCCTTCGTGATTTTTTCGCTTGGTTTCGCGCCGCTGGCCCTGGCTTTCGCCTATCTCGGCCCGGAGTTCGCGCTGCCGCGCGATCTCGTCGCCCTGGCTTTCGCCGCTGCCATCGCCAATGGCCTGTTCGATTATCAGACCGCGCTGGCGCGGGCGCGCTTCGACGATCACCTCTATATGCGCGTCGTCGTCGGCAAGAATCTGCTGGCGCTGGTGTTCACCGCCGGCGGCGCCTGGGCGACCGGCTCGGCGCGGGTGGCGCTGATCGCCGGCATGGTCAGCCTGCTCGGCGCGTTGATCTTCACCCAAAAGGGTTTCGACGATCCCGGCGTCAGCTTCGCGCGCGCCGACCGCCGGCTGTTGCGCCACTACGCGGCCTACGCCCTGCCCATTGTCGCGGCCGTGGTGCTTTATCAGCTGATCCCGCTGGTCAATCGCGATCTCGCCGCGCGCTATTTCGGCTTCGCCGAGACCGGGCGCTTCGCGCTGGCCTTCGATCTCGGCCAGCGCGCCGTGGCCGCGCTGGGCTCGGCGCTGGACGTGCTGCTGTTCCAGATCGCCGTGCGCGCCCATGATCTGCATGGCCAGGACAAGGCGCGCGAACAGGTGGCGAAGAATATCGCCATTGTCTTCGCCTTTCTCGGCCCGGCCTGCGTCGGCGTCTGGATCGTGCTGCCCTCCGTCGAAATTCTGGTGGTGCCCTTCGCCTATCGCGGCGCCTTCAGCCATTATCTCACGCTGATGCTGCCGGGCCTGTTCTGCATGGGGCTGGGCCAGTTCTCGCTCAACGCCATTTTCCAGATCGCCCGCAAAACCCTGCCGGTGGTGTTCGCCGCCCTGGTCGTCTGCATCGCCGATCCTCTGTTTTTCCTGGCCCTGCCGCGCGCCGGGGACGCTTCGAGCCTCGCCCTGGCGCAGAGTCTGGCCTTTGTCGCGGGTTTCTTGACCCTGCTGCTGTTCGCGCGTCTCAATGGCGCGCTGGCGGCCGCGTTTTCGCGATCTCGCCTGGACGCTTGTTGCTGCCCTGGGCATGGCGGCTTTGGCCGGCCCCTGGCGCGAATTCCATCCGGGCCTGCCGCAAATGCTGGCGCAGATCGCGGTGGCCGGCGGCTTTTATCTGCTGATCGTCGGCCTGTTCGACGTCGCCGGGCTGCGCGGCGCCTTCATGGACAAATATGGCGCCTGGAAGAACCGCTCGGCGTTAACATCGCAATAACCATCAAACAGGGTAAATCTTCATCGTGAATCGATATGGTTTATACTGCCTGGGTCTGGCGTTTCAGGACTTTCGATCATGTTCAATCCGCGCATTTTTGCTCCCGTTGTCTTTGGGTTGTCTTTTCTGACCCTCGCCGCGCCTGTGCGCGCCCAAAATCTCGGCGGCGGGCTGATCGAATTTCTGGTCACGGGCGGCGGCGAGGCGCGGCAACGTCCGCTTCCCGAACCCCGTCCCACGGTCAACCAGCCGGGATACCGGCAGGCGGCGCTGGCGCCGGCGCGGCGCGAATGGAGCGTGCCGGAAGAGTTCCACCGCCAGGACGTGCCCTATGAGGGCGGCGGCGCGGTCGGCTCGATCGTGGTCGATACGCCCAGTCATTTCCTCTATCTGGTGACGGCGCCGGGCCGGGCGATGCGCTATGGCATAGGCGTGGGGCGCCCCGGCTTCACCTGGGCGGGCCATAAAAACATCAGCCGCAAGGCGGAATGGCCGGATTGGACGCCGCCGCCGGAAATGCTGCTGCGCCGCCCCGAACTGCCCAGCCATATGGACGGCGGCCCCGACAATCCGCTGGGCGCGCGGGCGCTCTATCTCGGCTCCTCCATGTATCGCATCCACGGCACCAACGAGCCCTGGACCATCGGCAAGAATGTGTCGTCCGGCTGCATCCGCATGATGAACGAGGATGTGATCGACCTCTATGAGCGGGTGAAGGTGGGGGCGCCCGTCGAGGTGCTTTGAGATTCTTGTTGTGGCGCCGACAGTGAATGGCGCAAAACGGTGGATTGCTGACGGTCGTTAGCCCCATTCTTTCCGCCGTCATGGCCGTGCGTGTCACGGCCATCCACGCCAGCGTGGAAGGCGCCGTTTTAATTGCGCCGACATGCATGCAACGGCCCGGCGTGGATGCCCGTGACAAGCACGGGCATTACGACGCCAGAGACCGTGCGTCGCCGTCTGCAACGAGCGGAACGCGGTCATGGCATCACGAAACCAAGCGCGTAATTTTCGCCCTTACGCGCGATAAGCCCCCTGTCGCTCCAGCATCCAGCCCGGATATTCTTCCGGCAATTTGGTCACCGCGTCGAGCGCGGCGAGATCGGCGGCGTCGAGCGTGACTTGTGTCGCGCTCAGATTGTCCTGGAGCTGTTCGACGCGCTTCGCGCCGACGATCACGCTGGTGACCACATCCTGATGCAAAAGCCAGGCGAGGGCGATCTGGGCGATGCTGGCGCCTTTGGCGGCGGCCATGCCGCGCATGAGATCTATCGCGGCGAAGGCGCGGTCGCGGTTCACCGGCGGGAAATCAAATGTCGCGCGCCGCCCCTCTGCCCCCTTGCTGTCGCGGTCGAACTTGCCGGTGAGGAGGCCGCCGGCGAGCGGGCTCCAGACCATCAAGCCGATCTTTTCCGAGCGCAGCATGGGTGCGATTTCGCGTTCGATGTCGCGGCCGGCCAGGGTGTAATAGGCCTGGAGCGACAGGATCGGCGCGAGCTGGCGCGCCTGCGTGATGCCCACGGCTTTGACCACTTGCCAGGCCGCCCAGTTGGACAGGCCGATGTAGCGGACATGGCCCTGACGCACGAGGGTATCCAGGGCCTCAAGCGTCTCGACAATGGGCGTCGCCGGATCGAAGCCGTGAATCTGATAGAGGTCGATGTGATCGAGCCCGAGTTGCGCAAGACTGGCCTTGCACTGGCTGAGAATATGGCCGCGAGAGGCGCCGCGCGCATTTGGGCCTTCGCCCATCGGCCCTAAAACCTTGGTGGCGATCACCACGTCGTCGCGGCCTATGCCGAGGTTTTTCAGCGCCTGCCCCAGAATGCGCTCGCTGGCGCCGCCGGCGTAAATATTGGCGGTGTCGATGAAATTGATCCCGGCGTCCAGCGCGGTCTTGACCAGCGCGTCGGCCTCGTCCTGCTGGAGCCGGCCGATCTGGCCCCACATGCCCTCGCCGCCGCCAAAGGTCATGGTCCCCAGGCAAAGTTCCGAGACGAACAGGCCGCTATGGCCGAGTTGACGCATGCGCATGGCTTGCCTCCGCAATGTTTTGGCGACGCGGAGACTATCAGAAATTTTCCGCCGGCGAGCGTCAAGCCTTTTGCCCGGCCTGCTCCGGGCCCAAAAAAGCCCGCCGGAAAATCCGGCGGGCCATGATTATTTTGCGATGCGCGAAGTTGCGGCGATCAGACCTTGGCTTCTTCGGCGCGCTCGACGAATTCCGGAATTTGGTCGAAATTCATGTAGCGATAGACTTCGGCGCTTTTGCCCTGCAAGCCGCCGACCGCCTCCATATATTCCGCGAAAGTCGGAATGCGCCCGAGCAGCGCGCCGACCGCCGCCAGCTCCGCCGAGGACAGATAGACGCGGGTATCCAGGCCCAGACGGTTGGGGAAGTTGCGGGTCGAGGTCGAGAGCGCGGTCGAGCCCTTGCGGATCTGCGCCTGATTGCCCATGCACAGCGAACAGCCGGGCATTTCCATGCGGGCGCCGGACTTGCCGAGCGTGGCGTAATAGCCTTCCTCGGTGAGGATATGGGCGTCCATCTTGGTCGGCGGCGCGATCCACAGCCGGGTCGGAATGTCCGACTTGCCCGAGAGGATTTTGCCGGCGGCGCGGAAATGGCCGATATTGGTCATGCACGAGCCAATAAAGACTTCGTCGATCTTGTCGCCGGCGACTTCCGCCAGCGTCTTGACGTCGTCGGGATCGTTCGGGCAGGCCAGGATCGGCTCCTTGATCTCGTTCATGTCGATTTCGAACACGGCGGCATATTCGGCGTCGGCGTCGGGCTGGAGCAGCTCCGGCTTGGCGATCCAGGCCTGCATGGCGGCGATGCGGCGCTCCAGCGAGCGGCGATCCTGATAGCCCTCGGCGATCATCCACTTCATCAGCGTGATGTTCGAGGTCATATATTCGATGATCGGCTCCTTGTTCAGCCGCACCGTGCAGGCGGCGGCCGAACGCTCGGCGGAGGCGTCGGACAGCTCGAAAGCCTGCTCGACCTTGAGATTGGGCAGGCCCTCGATTTCGAGAATGCGGCCGTTGAAGACGTTCTTCTTGCCCTTTTTCTCGACCGTGAGCGAGCCGGCCTTGATCGCCGCCAAGGGGATGGCGTTGACGAGATCGCGCAGGGTGATGCCCGGCTGCATCTCGCCCTTGAAGCGCACCAGCACCGATTCCGGCATGTCCAGCGGCATGACGCCGGTGGCGGCGGCGAAGGCGACCAGGCCCGAGCCGGCGGGGAAGGAAATGCCGATGGGGAAGCGGGTGTGGCTGTCGCCGCCGGTGCCGACAGTGTCGGGCATCAGCAGGCGGTTCAGCCAGGAGTGAATGACGCCGTCGCCGGGACGCAGCGCGATGCCGCCGCGATTGGCGATGAAGGTCGGCAGTTCATGATGGGTCTGGACGTCGACCAGCTTGGGATAGGCGGCGGTGTGGCAGAAGGACTGCATCACCAGATCGGCGGAGAAGCCGAGGCAGGCGAGGTCTTTCAGCTCGTCGCGGGTCATCGGGCCGGTGGTGTCCTGGGAGCCGACCGTGGTCATTTTCGGCTCGCAATAGGTTCCGGGACGCATGCCCTTGCCCTCGGGCAGACCGCAGGCGCGGCCGACCATCTTCTGCGCCAGGGTAAAGCCCTTGCCGCTGTCATGGGGCACGGCCGGCAGGCGGAACAGGGTGGAGACCGGCAGGCCCAGCGCCTCGCGGGCCTTGGCGGTGAGGCCGCGACCGATGATCAGGGGAATGCGGCCGCCGGCGCGCACTTCGTCGAAGATCACCTCGGACTTGACCTTGAACTCGGAGACCACCTTGCCGCCCTTGAGCGCCTTGCCCTCATAGGGACGCAGCTCGATGACATCGCCGGTCTCGAAACCGGCGACGTCGAGTTCGATCGGCAGGGCGCCGGCGTCTTCCATGGTGTTGTAGAAGATCGGGGCGATCTTGGTTCCCAGGCAGACGCCGCCGAAGCGCTTGTTCGGCACATAGGGAATGTCCGCGCCGGTGAACCACAGCACCGAATTGGTGGCGGATTTGCGCGAGGAGCCGGTGCCGACGACGTCGCCGACATAGGCGACGGGATGGCCCTTGGCGATCAGCGCCGCCAGCTGCCTGGTCGGGCCGCGCTGGCCGGCCTCGTCCGGCTCGATGCCCGGACGCGCGTTTTTCAGCATGGCCAGCGCGTGGAGCGGAATGTCGGGGCGGGTCGAGGCGTCGGGCGCGGGCGAGAGATCGTCGGTATTGGTCTCGCCGGAGACCTTGAACACGGTCACGGTCAGCGACTGCGGCACTTCCGGACGCGAGGTGAACCATTCGGCCTCGGCCCAGGAGGCCAGCACGGCCTTGGCGTTGGCTTTGGCGGTTTCTTGGCCCTTGTCGGCCAGTTCCTTCACGTCGTGAAAATAATCGAAGATCAGCAGGGTCTTCTTCAAGCCTTCGGCGGCGACCGCGCCGACCTCGGCGTCGCCGAGCAGATCGATCATCGGCTTGATGTTGAAGCCGCCAAGCATGGTGCCGAGCAATTCCGTGGCGAGCTTGCGCGACACCAAAGCGTTTTTCTCGACGCCCTTGGCCACGGCGTCGAGGAAGCCGGCCTTGAGCCGGGCGGCGTCATCGACGCCGGCGGGCACGCGATGGGTCAGAAGGTCGACCAGGAAAGCCTCTTCTCCCGCCGGGGGGGCGCGCAGCAGGGCGATCAGCGCTTCCGTCTGCTTCGCCGACAGCGGCAGCGGCGGAATTCCAAGCGCGCCGCGTTCGGCGACATGGGCGCGATAGGTTTCGAGAAACGACATGGCTGACTCTTTCTGTGCGGGTGGGGCGGCGACGCGGCGATCGGCTCGCCTAAAAAAAGACTCAAGAGGCAATAACGACAAGCAGCCCTTTTCGTCAATTGCGGTCGCCTTAAGGCAGTCCGACGGCAGGCTTTTAAATCTTCTTGATATTCAAGATGTTATTAGAAAAACCCCAATCGCGCAAAATGGAATTGCGCCGCTTCGTCTTTTTGCTAATGCCGCGAAGGCGGCGGCGCGGCGATAGGTTGGCCCCCGGCGATGAAAGCATCTTGCCACCGCCCGGTCGGCGGGAATCGCAGAGCGGGCAAGGTCGCGCGCGCCGCCGTCATGCGGGGATGTCGGCCTGAGCGCCTAGCCCTGTGGACGGCGGCCATTGGCTTGGCGTCGCGGATTGTCTAAATCTCTAGACATGAGCGACACGACGAAGAAACAGGCGATTCTCCATTCCGACGGTTTATGCCGTTGTCCCTGGCCGGGGCTCGACCCGCTCTATCTCGACTATCACGACCGCGAATGGGGCGTTCCGGAGCGCAACTCGCGCGCTTTGTTCGAAAAACTCGTTCTCGACGGGTTCCAGGCGGGCCTGTCCTGGATCGCCATTTTGAAAAAACGCGAAAATTTCCGCGCCGCCTTCGATCAATTCGATCCGCTGAAAATCGCCGCCTATGATGAAACGAAAATCGCGGCGCTGATGCAGGACGCCGGCATCGTCCGCAACCGCGCCAAGATCGCGGGCGCCGTGACTTCGGCGCGGGTCTATCTCGACGTCGAGGCCAAGCAGGGTTTCGCCAATTATCTCTGGGACTTTGTCGAGGGCCAGCCGATCGTCAACCGTTTCGCCAGTCTGGCGGAAGTCCCGGCGGCGACGCCGCTGTCGGAAAAATTGTCACGCGACCTCAAGCAAAAGGGCTTCAAGTTCTGCGGCCCGACCATTGTCTACGCCTTCATGCAGGCGGTGGGCATGGTCAACGATCATCTGGTCGCGTGCTGGCGTCACCGGGCCTGCCAGGACGAGGCCCGCAAGTGAGCGCTAAACCGCCCCGCGACAATTCGGCAAGAGCCTGGCAGAGGATGCTCTCCGGCCGAAGGCTCGATATTTTAAATCCCTCGCCCTTGGATGTGGAGATCGAGGACATCGCCCATGGCCTGGCGCGCGTCGCCCGCTGGAACGGCCAGACGCGCGGCGGCGTGGTGTTTTCGGTCGCCCAGCATTCGGTGGCGGTGGCGGAAATATTGAAACTGCTGGAGCCGGCGGCGCCGGCGCGCTGGCTGTTGTTCGCTCTGCTGCACGATGCGCCGGAATATGTGATCGGCGACATGATCTCGCCGTTCAAGGCGGCGCTGGGCGAGGTCTATCGTCAGGTGGAGGCGCGGCTGTCCCACGCGATCTTGAACCGCTTTGCCCTCAAGCCGGAGCCGCCGCAGGCGCTGGCCAGGCTGACCAAGCGCGCCGACCGCATCTCCGCTTTCTTCGAGGCGACGCTTTACGCCGGCTTTGACGAAGCCGAGGCGCAAAAACTGTTCGGCGCGCCGGAATTCGTTCTCGACCGGGTCGCCCACCTGTTCGCGCCCATGCCGCCCGACGCGGCGCAAATCAAGTTTCTGGATAAATTCGCCGAATTCGAAAGGGCCTTGTGATGGGACGGCTTTACGTCTGCCCGCTCGCCCATGTGGAAAAAACCGTGGCTGAAACCCGAGCCGGCGCGCTGGTGTCGATTTTGACTCCGCCCGCCGCCATGGCGCGTCCGCAAACCATCGCGGCGGAAAATCATCTGCGCCTCGGCCTCGCCGATGTCGTCGCGCCGCAGGAAGGTTTCGCCCTCGCGCGCGAGGATCAGATTGCCGAATTGATCGCTTTCGTCCGCCGTTGGGATTTTTCCGCGCCGCTGCTGATCCATTGCCTGGCCGGCGTCAGCCGCTCGCCCGCCGCCGCCTTCATCGCGCTTTGCGCCCTCACCGGGCGCGACGAGCGCGACATCGCGCGAGAGCTGCGGCGACGCGCGCCCTCGGTCACGCCCAACCGCCATCTGGTCGCCCTGGCCGACACGCTTTTGTCGCGCGGCGGCCGTATGTCCCAGGCGATCCAGGCCATCGGCCGGGGGGCGGATTGTTTCGAGGGCGAGATTTTCCATATGGAGACGGAATGAGCGACCGGCGCCCTCTGTTCCCGTCGAGATCGGCCTCACCGCGGCCATTGTCGCGGTGCGCGGCGACGCGCCGCTGATCTTGGTGGCGCGCGGCGCGCAAGACGGCGCCGTCGCGGCTCTGCCCTCCGGCCCCTTCGATCCGCTCAATCACCGCACCTTCGAGATCGGCTTGCGCGCCTGGGTGGCGGCGCAAACCGGCGCGCCCGTGGGCTATGTCGAGCAGCTCTACACATTTGGCGATCGCGGCCGCCACAGCGGCGCCGGCAGCCGCGACCCGCATGAGGTCTCCGTCGGCTATCTCGCGCTGACCCGGGTCTGCGACACTGGCCAGAGCATCGCGCCGGGCGCGGGTTTCCGCGAATGGTATCGCTTCTTCCCCTGGGAGGATTGGCGGGCGGGCCGTCCGGCCCTGCTTGACGCGACGATCATGCCGGGCCTGCGCGCCTTTGTCGGGCGCGGCGACGCCGAATTGAAACGGGGACTGACGCGCGCCGAGCGCGTCCGCGCGCTGTTTGGCGACGAGGGCGAGCGTTTCGACGAGGAAAATGTCCTCGACCGCTACGAACTGCTCTATGAGGCCGGGCTGACCGAGGAAAGCGTGCGCGACGGCCGCGAGCCGGCGCCCGCTTTCAGCGACAATCCGCCGCTCGGCGAAAGCATGCAGGCCGATCACCGCCGCATTCTCGCCACCGCCATGGGCCGTTTGCGCGCCAAGCTCAAATATCGCCCGGTGATTTTCGAGCTCATGCCGGAAAATTTCACCTTGACCGAATTGCAGACCACGGTCGAAGCCATTTCGGGCCGCCATTTGCACAAGCAGAATTTTCGGCGGCTGGTCGAATCCTCGGCGGTGGTTGAGGCGACCGGGCAAATGTCCCACGCCACGGGCGGGCGCCCGGCGGCTCTGTTCCGCTTCCGCCGCGAAGTCTTGCAGGAGCGCCCGGCGCCGGGGCTGCGGGTGGGCATTCGCGGGTAATTTGCCGCCAACGGGTTCCAAGGCGCGCCAAAGCGCCTTATGCAGGCGCATGTCCAACCCGCTCGCCCGGCGCCGCGCCGCATGATTCCCTGGATTCTGCTCGACACCGCCTGTCTGGCGGATGGCGCGACCCTGCGGCTCAAGCAGCGCGGCGGCGAATTTTCCATCATGCTCGGCGACAATGAGCTGATGAATTCCCGCCTGTCCGGCTCCGAGGAGGCGCTGGCCGAACTTTCCTGCGCGAAAATCTCGGCAAACCCGGCGCCTCGCGTTCTGATCGGCGGGCTGGGCATGGGGTTCACGCTCAGGGCGGCGCTGGCGGCGCTCGGGCCGCAGGCCAGGGTCGCCGTCGCCGAACTGGTCCCGCAGGTGATCGCCTGGGCGCAGGGCCCCATGGCCGAGGTGTTCGGCGCCAGCCTGTCCGATTCGCGCGTAAAAATCCTGTGCGCGGATGTGGCGCGGGAGATCGAAGGCGCCGAGAGCTGGGACGCGATCCTGCTCGACGTCGACAATGGCCCGGACGGCTTGACGCAAAAAGCCAATGACGGGCTCTACCGGCCCGAAGGTTTGCGGCGAGCGCGCAAGGCCTTGCGACCGGGCGGGGTGCTGGCCATCTGGTCGGCCCATGACGACGAGGCTTTCACCCGAAGGCTGAAGAACGCCGGCTTCGCGGTCGAGGTCGTGCGGGTGCGCGCCAGCCGCAACAAGCGCGGCGCCCGCCACACCATCTGGCTGGCCGCCCGTCCGAAAAATCCGTCCACACTCCGTTAACCAGGCCTCGCCAAGCTGATCCGGATTCGAATGAGGAGGCCATGACCCTGGAAACCGACCTCTATCTCCCCGTCAAACGCCATCTCGAAAAGCTCGGCCTGGAGGTCAAGGGCGAGATCTGCGGCTGCGATCTGGTCGGCCTCGCCGAGGGCGCGCCCGAACTGGTCGTGATCGGCGAGATGAAGCAAACCTTCACCCTGGAGCTGGTGTTGCAAGCCGTGGATCGCGCCTCGGCCTGCGACGAAGTCTGGCTGGCCGTCGCCCTCTCAAAGCGGGGACGCGGCCGCGAGAGCGATGCGCGGGTGAAAAAACTCTGCCGCTTGCTGGGCTTCGGTCTGCTGACCGTCGGCGCCGCCGGACAGGTCGAGGTGGCGGTCGAGCCGGCCCCCTGGAAGCCGAGGCGCGACGCCAGGCGCCGTTCGCGCATCGTCGATGAGCACCGCCGCCGCCAGGGCGATCCTGTCGTCGGCGGTTCGACGCGCCGGCCGCAAATGACCGCCTATCGCCAGCAGGCGCTGGCCGTCGCCCAGGCGCTCGCCCAGGCGCCCAGCCGCCCGCGCGAGCTGCGCGCCTTGGCCCCGGACGCCGCCAAAATCCTGCAAGGCAATGTCTACAACTGGTTCGCGCGCATCGAGCGCGGGCTTTACGGCCTGACCGAAGCGGGCCGCGCCGCCCTGGTCGCCTGGGCCGACCATCTGCCCGCCGAGGCCAAGGCGGCGGGCGAAGCCGCGTGACGCTGAAGGCAGCCGTTGGCGACGTGGGAAGCGGCCGGTCGTTGGCCGCGCTCTCTCCGCCGTCATGGCCGTGACAAGCATGGGCATGACGACCCCAGAGACTATGCGTCTCCGTCTCCTTCGAACAGATTCCCGCCGTCGTCAGAGCCAATAAACGTTGGATTTCGACCGCTAGCTGCGCAGCCGATACCCGGTCCTGAAAATCCACACCACGACCGCCGAGCAGACGGCGAGCATGGTAAAAGTCAGCGCCAGGCTGACCAGCGGCCCGACCGAGGCTATGCCGTAAAAGGCCCATCTAAAGCCGTCGACGAGATAGACGATGGGGTTGAACAGGGCCACGTCGCGCCAGACGCCTGGCAGCATGTCGATGGAATAGAAAGTGCCGCCCAAAAAAGTCAGCGGCGAGATCACCATCAGCGGGATGATTTGCAATTTCTCGAAACCGTCGGCCCAGAGTCCGAGGATGAAGCCGAACAGAGCGAAAGTCGCGGAGATCAGCACCAGATAGAGGAAGGACAGCAGCGGGTGAACCACCTCGAAGGGCACGAAAATCCGCGCGGTGACAAAAATGATCAGGCCGAGGATCACCGATTTGGTGGCGGCGGCGCCGACATAGCCGAGCAGCACTTCGACGGGCGAAATCGGCGCCGACAGCACCTCGTAGATCGTGCCGGTGAAGCGCGGCAGGTAGATGCCGAAGGAGGCGTTGGACACGCTTTCGGTGAGCACCGCCAGCAGGATCAGGCCGGGGACGATGAACGCGCCATAGGCGATCCCGTCGATGGGCTGCATGCGCGAGCCGATCGCCGAGCCGAACACGACGAAATAAAGCGCCGTGGACAGCACCGGGGAGGCGATGCTCTGAAACAGCGTGCGCCAGGTGCGCGCCAGTTCGAAAGTGTAAATGGCGCGGATCGCGTAAATATTCATCGGCTGCTCCCCACCAGATCGATGAAAATATCCTCCAGCGAGGAGCGGTTCGAGGCGACGCCGCGAAATTCTATATTGCGCGCCAGCATGTTTTTCAGCAAAGGCGCCAGCGCGTCCTCGCCCTCGCCATGCTGGGTGAAGCTGAGCGTCAGCCCGTCGGGCGAGAGCTCCAGCGGCAGCGGGCATAGGTTTTCCGGGACGGCGTCGAGCTTTTGCGCCAGGCCGATCTCGACCCGGGTCTGGCCCATGCGCCGCATCAGCGCGTGTTTTTCCTCGACCAGCACGATCTCGCCCTTGTTGATGACGCCGATCCGGTCGGCCATGTCCTCGGCTTCCTCGATATAATGGGTGGTGAGGATGATGGTGACGCCCTTTTCGCGCAGGCGCCGCACCATTTCCCACATGTCCCGGCGCAGCTCGACATCGACGCCGGCGGTGGGCTCGTCGAGGAACAGAATGTCCGGCTCGTGGGCCAAGGCCTTGGCGATCAGCACGCGGCGCTTCATGCCGCCTGACAGCGCGCCGATGCGGCTGTCCTTCTTGTCCCACAGCGACAGGTCGCGCAGCACGCGCTCCAGATGGGCGTCGTCGGGTTTTTTCCCGAACAAGCCGCGCGAAAAGCGCACCGTGTCCCAGACCGGCTCGAACTGATTGGTGGACAGTTCCTGCGGCACCAGCCCGATTTTTGCCCGGGCCATGCGATAGGCGCTGGCGATGTCGTGGCCGTCTACCGTGACTTTGCCGGATGTCGGCCGCACCAGCCCGCAGATAATGCCGATCAGCGTGGTCTTGCCGGCGCCATTGGGGCCGAGCAGGGCAAAGATTTCGCCGCGGCCTATGGCGAGATCGACGCCTTTGAGCGCGACCAGACCGCTGTCATAGGTCTTGGTGAGATTTTCGACGACAAGAACATTGGGCACGAGGCGGGTCCGGAATTGGGGCGACCGCCTCTTGAGAAATCAGCCGAGGACAAAAAGCAAGGGCTCTGGAGCAATCAGCGCCTTGCGCCGGCGCCTTTCTGGCGCAGTTCGAAAATTTCCGACGCCGAAATCGCCACGATCAGCACGCCGATGCCGACGAAAGCCCCGACGGAATCGCCGTCGCGATGGAAGCCGAGAATCCAGGGCGCGGCCAGCAGCCAAAGGCCGGCGACGAGATTGACCCATTCCTCCCATTCGGCGAAGCGCAGGGTGGCGGCGGCGGAAAACACCGCGATGACCACGGCGGAAATCCAGGCGGTGGCGCAAGCCGTGGGAACGTCGCTATAGCCCATGGCCCAAGGCGACAGGAACAGCAGCAGCGACAGGGTCAGCGTCACCCGATCGAGCCGGCCATCGGAATCGGATGCGTTGGAGAGCGTGATATCGGCCAATTGAACCTCCGTGAGGCGGCCAGACGGCCGCGCCTTTGGGAGGCCAACGGAGCCGGGGCGCGAAAGTTCCGCGCCCCGGCGCCGTCGGGATTCACTTTACCGTGAATTCGATGCGGCGGTTTTCGGCGCGGCCCTGTTCGGTGTCATTGCTGTCCACCGGCTTTTCCGCGCCATAGCCGGTCGCCGACAATTGCTCAGGCTTCGCGCCGCCCGCCTTGAGTAGATCGGCCACCGCCTGCGCGCGGGCCTGCGACAAGGCTTTGTTCTTTTCGGCGTCGCCGCTGGAATCGGTATGGCCGGAGACTTCGATGGTCACCGTCGTCGGGCAACGGCCGAGGATCGCGCCGATCTTGCCGATCAAGGTCTTGGATTGTTCGGAAATCCTGGCGCTGCCCGTGTCGAATTTGACATTTTCCTCGGCGACCAGGCCGCTGAGCGCGGTCTGGCATTGGCCCATGTCGAGCGGGCCGGCGGCGGGCAGGGCCTTGGCGGCGCCGATCGTGGCGGCCTTCTTCTCCGCCAGCGAGGCCGGCGCCGGCGCGGCGGCCGGAGCAGGGGCGGCGGGCGCCGGCGCGGCGCCGCCGGTGAACAGATAATGTGAGCAGGCCCAGACCAGACCGGCGACCACCAGCGGTCCCCACCAGAAGCCGCGCAATTTGAAGCCGCCGCCGACCAGCGCGCCAATGGCGAAAGCGAAGAACGACAGCGCCGCCGTGGTCAGCGCGCCGGCCAAGGGGCCGGCGAAGCCGAGCAAAGCGGCGATCAGGCCGAGTCCAAGCAGCAGCGAAAGCAGCACGATCCAGGTCGGGCGATGGCCGGAATCGTCATGATGCGCCGATTTCGCGCCGAGAAAGCCGATGGCGGCGGCGACCGCCAGCCAGCCCCAATAGTGAGAAAGCAAGGAAACCATGACTGCGGCCCTTTCGTCATCGCGCGGAAAATGCCGGGGAAGCTTAGCCGTTTCCGCGCGCCGCGCAATCGTCAAGAGGCAGGTCGAGGCCAAAAGAAAACGCCCGGCCGCGAGGCCGGGCGCTCGATTCCGCCTGAGGGCGCCGATCAATATTTGGCGACGACCGCCGATGGCGCGGCGCCGAATTTGTAGAACAGGCCGACCAGCACGGCGTTGGACTCGAAGAGGATCGGTCGAGGCCGGTCTTGGTCTGCGAGCCGAGATCGGCATAGCGATATTCGACCCGGGTGAACAGGTTCTGGGTATAGGCGTGATCCCAGCCAAAGCCGACGGTCCAGCCGGTGCGTCCGGTGTTGAAGGTCGTCGTCGTCGTGGAATATTTGGCGTTGGCGTCGCCAAAGGCCAGGCCGCCCGCGACATAGAGCAAGTCCTTGCCGACGCCCGCGCCGAGCTTGCCGCGAATGTCCGCGTCATAGGTTGAGGCGCCCGTGGCCACGGTCGCGCCATTGCCGGCGAGCGCCTTGCGGCTGCCGGCGAACACGCCGCCGGCGTCGCCCTCGAGGCCGATCACCGGGGCGAAGGCGTTATTGCACTTGGCGAACTGGTAATTATAGCCGATGGCGCCGCCGATCAGGCCGGCGGTGGCGACGGTCTTGTAGCCGCCGAAACCCGTGGCGTCGATTTCCGGGAAATAGAGCCCGCCTTCGACGCCGCCGTAGAAGCCGGTCCAGCTAAAGGCCGGCGCGGGCAGGGTCGGGGCCGATTTGGTCGAGGGCAGATCGGCGGCGAAAGCCTGGCCGGCAAGAGCGGCCATCGCGACGGTGGCAAGAACAATATGACGCATCGATTATCCCGGGTTTCGTCTTTTGAGCAATGTCCGGACGGGAGCAATGTCCAGATGGATCGGCGGCGATCATAAAACAGATTCGCGCCATGCCGTCAGGCCAAGGCGGCTCGTCGCGCCTAATCTTTGTGCGGATCGAATAAAAGCGCGGCAGACGCGCCCCTATCGGATGATTTTGGTGAGAATGACGACATTTTTGCCACAGGATCGGCGCGGAGCCCGCGAAGGCCGGCCGGCGCCGTCCCCCGCCGTCCGACAAAACGCAAAAAGCTGGCTCTTGCGGAAAATTGGTGTATAGAGACGCGATTGCGCCGCAGTCGCGTGGCGCAAGCGAAGAGTCGCGACCGCGCTGGACGACATCCCGGAGCGGCCGGACCTTTCGCCAGACCTATCGAAAGGACAGCCGATGTCGATCACCGCCGAGCGCAAGACCGCGCTCATTCAGGAATATGCCACCAAGCAGGGCGACACCGGTTCGCCGGAGGTGCAGGTCGCCATTCTGACCGAGCGCATCTCCAACCTCACCGGTCACTTCAAGACCCATGCGAAGGACAATCATTCGCGTCGCGGTCTGCTCAAGCTGGTTTCGCTGCGTCGTCAGCTTCTCGACTATCTCAAGAAGAATGACGAAGGCCGTTACAGGACGCTCATCGAGCGCCTCGGCATCCGCCGCTAAATCTCGTGCTCGCGGCCGGCTTGTCCGGCCGCGATTTTTTCCAGGGCCGGTGTTCAATCGGCCCGAAACGCCGGCGGCAGGGGCCGCCGGAGATGGGTTCCCTGGAGAGCCCGGGTCCGACCGGACCATGGCAGGATCGCCAGAGGCCGCAAAAACGGCCTCTCGTCGTCTTGCACATGGTTGGCGCGCCCAACCCACGAAAGAGAGACATATGTTCGAAATCCACCGCGAAGAACTGGAATGGTTCGGCCGCAAGCTGACCCTCGAGACCGGCCGCATCGCCCGCCAGGCCGACGGCGCCGTGTTCGCCTCCTATGGCGAGACCACCGTGCTCGCCACCATCGTTTCGGCCAAGGCCCCCAAGCCCGGCCAGGACTTCTTCCCGCTCACCGTCAACTATCAGGAAAAGGCCTTCGCCGCCGGCCGCATTCCCGGCGGCTATTTCAAGCGCGAGGGCCGTCCCACGGAACGCGAGACGCTGATCTCGCGCCTGATCGACCGTCCGATCCGCCCGCTGTTCCCGGACGGCTATCGCAATGACACCCAGGTCATTGTCACCGTGCTCAGCCACGATCTGGAAAACGATCCCGACATTCTCGCCCTGGTCGCCGCCTCCGCCGCGCTGACCATTTCCGGCGTGCCCTTCATGGGCCCGGTGGGCGCCGCCCGCGTCGCCTATATCAATGGCGAGATCAAGGTGAACCCGACCGTTGACGAGGCCAAGACCTCGGAACTCGACCTGGTCGTCGCCGGCACCGCCGACGCCGTGCTGATGGTCGAATCCGAAGCCAAGGAATTGTCGGAAGAGACCATGCTGGCCGCCGTGATGGCCGGTCACGCCGGCTTCCAGCCGGTGATCGAGGCGATCATCCGCCTCGCCGAACGCGCCGCCAAGGAGCCGCGCGATCTCGCCGTCGTCGACAAGAGCGAAATCGAAAAGGCCGTCGCCGAGATCGCCGAGGCCGAGCTGCGCGAAGCCTATAAGATCACCGCCAAGCAGCAGCGCTACGCCGCCGTGGACGCCGTCAAGGCCAAGGTCAACGCCGCCCTGTTCCCCGAAGGCGGCGAGGCCAGGTTCGACAAGCAGAAGGTGGCGGAAGTCTTCCACGACCTGCAAGCCAAGGTCGTGCGCTGGAACATTCTCGACACCCATATCCGCATCGACGGCCGTAGCCTCGACACCGTGCGTCCGATCCTCAGCCAGGTCGGCATTTTGCCGCGCACCCACGGCTCCGCGATTTTTACCCGCGGCGAGACCCAGGCTCTGGTGGTCGCCACGCTGGGCACCGGCGAAGACGAGCAATATATCGACTCGCTGGAAGGCACCTATAAGGAAAACTTCCTGCTGCACTACAACTTCCCGCCCTATTCGGTGGGTGAGACGGGCCGCATGGGTTCGCCCGGCCGCCGCGAGATCGGCCACGGCAAGCTCGCCTGGCGCGCGGTGCATCCGATGCTGCCGACGGCGGCGGAATTCCCCTACACGATCCGCGTCGTCTCGGAGATCACCGAGTCCAACGGTTCGTCGTCGATGGCCACCGTCTGCGGCGCCTCGCTGGCGCTGATGGACGCGGGCGTGCCGCTGAAGCGTCCGACCGCTGGCATCGCCATGGGCCTGATCCTGGAAGGCGAGCGCTTCGCCGTGCTCTCCGACATTCTCGGCGACGAGGATCATCTCGGCGACATGGACTTCAAGGTGGCCGGCACCGAGCATGGCGTCACCTCCTTGCAGATGGACATCAAGATCGCCGGCATCACCGAGGAGATCATGAAGGTCGCGCTCGCCCAGGCGAAGAACGGCCGTCTGCACATTCTCGGCGAAATGTCGAAGGCGCTGACCTCGGCCCGCGCCGAACTCGGCGAATTCGCGCCGCGCATCGAGACCATGAAGATCCCCACCGACAAGATCCGCGAAGTCATCGGCTCCGGCGGCAAGGTGATCCGCGAGATCGTCGAAAAGACCGGCGCCAAGATCAACATCGACGACGACGGCACGGTGAAGATCGCCTCCAGCGACGGCAATTCGATCAAGGCGGCGATCGCCTGGATCAAGTCCATCGCCTCCGATCCGGAAATCGGCCAGATCTACGAAGGCACCGTGGTCAAGACCACGGATTTCGGCGCCTTCGTCAATTTCTTCGGCGCCAAGGACGGTCTGGTCCATATTTCCCAGCTCGCCGCCACCCGCGTCGCCAAGACCACCGACGTGGTCAAGGAAGGCGACAAGGTCAAGGTCAAGCTGCTCGGCTTCGACGATCGCGGCAAGGTCCGCCTGTCCATGCGCGTCGTCGACCAGCAGACCGGCGAGGATCTGGAAGCCAAGGAAAAGGCTGAAGCCAAGGAAAAGGCCGAAGAACAGGCCTGATCCCGACCCGGCGAAGAGATGGAGGCCGCCTGCGGGCGGCCTCGACTTCCGGCAAAATCACTTTCCGACAAACCCCTGGCGCGAGCCGGGGGTTTTTGTTTCGAGGGCAGGCCGGCGCCGCCAAACCAAAAGAAAAACCCCGCCGGGAATGGCGGGGTTGTCGGCTCGTTGTCTTCTGGCGATGGTCCGGTTTAGAAGGCGTATTTGAACCCGGCCTGGCCGCCGTAATAGGTGGCGCGGTCGCCGAATTCGCCCTGGAACTTGGCGAACAAAGTGACGCCCTGGCCGTCGGTCAGTTGCAAGCCCGCCTTGATCTGGGCGAGATCGCTGGCGGCGCGCGGGCCGGCGACGGTGAAATCCGCGCCGGGCAGAGCGGCCAGCGCGCCGGTGGCGGTGCGGTTCGGCGAGAATTCATGCACCCAGGCGAGGCCCAGGTCCGGGGTCGCGGTCCAGCCCGAAATCACCGTCGCATTGCCGTTGAACTTGAAGCCGAGGAACAGCGGCGTGGACATGGTGGTCTTGGACAGCGTGCTCAAGGCGAAGGGGCTGGTCCCGCCGCCAGCGACGCTTTCCGTGTAGCCCGGGCTCGACAGCGAGGCGATTTCGCCGGCGATGAAGGGCGTCACCAGATAGCCGTCGATGTTGAGCTTGCGGCCAAATTCAAGGTGGGTGCGCGCTTCGAAGGAATTATAGCCCTCGTTCAGCGTCTGGGTCGTCAGGCCGCCGATGGCGACCGTGCGCGCGCCATTGGTCCGATAGGAGCCGAAGGTCTCGGAACCCTCGAGGTAATAGCCGTTGCTCAGGCCGTAAGCCGTGTAAATGCCGGCGTTGAAGCTGGAGACATCGCCGGAGGAGGCGAGCGCGGAGACATTGTAATGGGTTCCGGCGCCGCCGAGCGCGACGCCCACCAGCCAATTGCGCTGCAGCATATAGTCGAGGCCGGCGAGGCCGCCGAAGGTCGAACTGGTCGATCCCGGCGTCCCGCGCGCCGCGTCGCCGGAGATCGTCGCGCCGGCGCCGAGGAATTCACCCCACACGCGCCAGTCGCGGTCCCGCTCCGGCAGCGGACCCTTGACCACGATCGGGCTTTTTGTCGTGGGTTCCCCGGCATAGGCGAGGAAATGGGTGACGCCGGTGGCGTCGGGCCCGGAGCCGGAGAGACCGAAATCGGCCTGACCGGCGATGGCCCCGGCGACTTCAAAACCGGTTTGCAGCGCGGCCGTGTTGGCCTCGACGCGGCCGGCGCCGCCCAGCGCGTCGAAAGCTCCGGCTCCGGCGTTGATCAGGCCGGCATAGAGCGCCTGGCCCGCGCTGTTGCTGGCGAAGCTGGAGGCGGTGGCCGCGGCGTCGATGGCCGCGGCCACCGCCGACTGGTTCGGCGTTTGCGCGACGCCCGCGAGATTGGAGGTTAGCGTCAGGCTGAGCACGGGGTCGCCGGTGACCGCCAGGCTGGCCTTTTCATAGCTGAGCATCGAACCGGTGACGCTCACCGAGCCGAGCGAAATGCTCTGGCCGGAGTCGGCGGAGACCAGCGTATAGGAGCCCGGCAGGAAATTGCCGCTCAAGGCGACCGAAGCGCCGCTCTGCAAGGCGACGGCGCCGCCATGCACGGTCAGGGTCGCGCCGGGCGTCGCGGTCAGGGTCGCGCCGCTCTGATAGGTCAGCCCTCCGGTGATGGTTCCGGCGCCGCCCAGAGAGCCGCCGCTCGAAACCGTGACGGCGGTGTTGACCTGATCGGCGGAGGCCAGCGTCAGCGCGCCGGTCACGCCGGAGAAATAGCCGGCGGCCGCATAGAGGTTGATGCGGCTCCAGTAGCTGAGCTGCGTGCCGTAGAAGGCTTGCAGCGCCTGGCCCTCGGTATTGTAGATGATCTGGTTGATCGTGCCGGTGGTCAGATTGGCGAGCGAACCGGCGCCCGACGATCCGCCATTGGCGGCGTTGGCGAGCGCCTGGGCCTGGGCGTTGCCCTGGCCGCCATAGACGGTCGAGAGCAGGATCGCGGCGGTCAGGCCCGTCGTATCCGTCATTTCGCGCGGCGCCTGGGCGTAAGTATAGGTCGGCAGGCCATAGGTCAGGCGATAGGCGTAAATCGCGGCGTTTTCCGCGCTCGCGCTCGCGCCGGTGACGCCATCGGCGGCGGCTTGATAGGCGTAGGTCGTCGCCGAGTAAGTGTTATAGGGATTGGTGGCGGCGCAGGCCGTGATCGATCCGCCGCAGCCGCTGGTTTGCGTGCCCAGATAGCCGTTGAGCGAGGTCGCCGCGCTGACGAACTGGCCGTTCAGGTTCAGCACGGTCGTGCTGCCATTGGCGTTGGTGTAATAATAGGGATTGGTCGCCTGGGTGCTTCCGGTCGCGGCGGTGGCGCTCAGCAATTGAACCAGATTGAATTGCACGAAAGAGCGGCTGGCGATGATGTCGAGCGGATAATGCACGCCGAGGTCGATGCGGCTGTTGCCATATTCAGACCCGGCGAGCAGCATCGACTGGAAATTCTGCGGCGACATCATGCCGATCAGAATGGAGTCGGTGAAGGCATAGGTGGTGTGGCCGCTGGGAAACGACGGATTGGTGGTCAGGCCGGTGATGGCGTTCGGATCGTATTGGTCGATCTTTCCGGCGGCGACCTGAACCGGACGGGAATCGCCGTAAACGTCCTGGTTTGCCTGGGTGATGCTCACGCCATAGGCCATATCGTAAACGCTCGACGATCCCACGGCCGTGGTCGAGGGAATGCTGGAGCCGGTCGGGGCGACCGCCGTGCTGGTTCCATTCGCCGTGCCATTGGCGAAAAAATATTTCGCCACGCCGAGATCGGTCGAGTTGAAATTATAGGCGTTGACCAGAAGGTTGATGATGTTCTGGGTATTGTATTGACCCGTCAGCGCCGAATTGGCGCCGGTTCCCGCCGATGTCACATAAGCGCTGGTTCCCGCCGTCACCGCATTCGGGCTCACCGCCGTCTGGAAGGCGGCGCCGAGATTGCCGAGACCGCCGACGCTCTGGGCCGGGGTGACGGTTCCGTTGACCGCGGTGACCGTCAAATTGCCGCTGCCGCTGAAGCTTTGGCCATTCTGGACCGCCTGCGCGGGCAGGCCGCCGGCCAGGTTCGCGCCGGGGCCATAGTAGGAAAGCGCGTTATTGGCCAGCGTGATCGAAGTCGACGTCCCGCTGAAAATCGTCTTCTCGCTGATCGATTCCGCCTGGATGGCGGGCGAATTCGCCGCGGCGTTATTGGTGGCGATCGCCTGGTTCAAGTTCGAAGTCAGCGTCGCCTGGCCGGCGCTGGTCGTATTCAGCGTAAGAAATGGCGAGAGCAGATTCAGGACATTGGCGTCGGATTGGGTGACCGTCGTCGAACCGGCGCGCGCCGGGCTCGCCGCGAGGCCGGCGGCCAAAATCAGGGCGAGGACGGAAATCTGGCTAGCATTACGCATGGGACGCCTCTTGGCTGGAAAGCTGAGGCGAGTCCTAAAGACGTCCTGTTCCGCGATTGCGACAATTTGGCGACCTAACGTAAAATGTTGCCATTGTTGCTGTTAGGCAACAAGCAAGACTTATGTCAGCAAGGTAACGATGTCATAATTATTTCGAATTACCATCTCAGTATCTTCATGCAGCCCGCGCCTCGCCGGCTTTCAACTTTTCCAGCAGCCCCTTGCTCACCGCGCCCGGCGACAGCGCCAGGCCGGCCTCGCCGTCGCGGACCCATTTGACCGTCGCGTGAATTTCGTGGCCATCGCTGAAACGCAGGGTCGCGTCGTGTCCGACATCCAGCCCTTCCGCCGGCGCGACGCGCGCGCCGGAGCGGCTGACATCGTAGAGTTTGGCGGCGAAAGTCCCGCGCGAGGTGACGAGCTGCGCCGTGACGCCCAGCGCATGGCGCTCATTGCCGCGCCGGTCGAGCGGGCCGTTGCGCAGGTTCAGCAGGAACTCCTTCACCGTGGCGTTCAGCTTCTCGCCTTCCTGGCCGATCGATCCGGCGGCGGAGGTGACGCGTCCCGCCATGCCCGCGCCTTCGACGGCGGTCGATTGAATGCCGCCCAGCGCCGCGAGAACCTGGCGCGTGCGGTCGAGCGAGGTCCGCAAATGCGCGGCGATTTCGTCGGCGCCGCGAATCTGTCCCTCGATTCGCGGCAGGGCCTCGCTGGTGACAAGATCGATATCGGCGATGCGCGCGCCGATCTCGTCGGTCGAGGTCACCGCCACGCGGGTCGCCTGCTCGACTTCGGCGATCAGGCCGGTGATCTCCTCGGTGGCGCGGGTGGTCTGTTCCGCCAGGCCCTTGACCTCGCTGGCGACCACGGCGAAACCGCGCCCCGCTTCGCCGGCGCGCGAGGCCTCTATGGTGGCGTTGAGCGCCAGCAAATTGGTTTGCGTCGCGATGCGATTGATGATGCCGACAATGGCGCCGATCCGCGCCACGGCGCCGTTCAAGCTTTCCACGGCCTGATGGGTGTGGCGCGCCGCATCCACGGCTTCCCTGGCGATCTCCACGGTCCGTCGCATCGAGCCGCCGACGTCCTGGGCGGAGGCGGCGAGACGGTCGGCGGCCGATTTGACCGCCTCGACGCTCGCCGTCGCCTCTTGCGAGGCCGAACCCAGGGCGCGGGCCTGTTCCTTGGTGGCGCCGCTGCCCTGGCCCAGCGCCGCCGAGAGATCGCCGATGGAGCCGGAGGCTTCGGTCAATTGCGCGACGATGCCGCCGATTTCATTGGAAAAACCATCCGTGGACATGTCGAAGGCCGAGACCCGCGATTCGATGGAATCGGCGGCGTCATTGATGGTCGTGGAGGCGTGCAGCAGCGCGCCTTTCAGGCCGTCGGGCAGAATGCGGCGGAAATAGTGGTTTTTGCGCATGGCTTCGAGCGAGGCCGCGGCCTCGCGGATGAAGGCGTCGATCACATCGGCCATGTCGTTCATGTCATGCAGCAAGGCGCCGGTCGCGCCGCCATCGGCGATGCGCAGCAGCCGCGTTTCGAAATCGCCCTGCGTCAAGGCCGCGCAGAGACGGCTGGCCTCGGCCAGGGTTTTGGCCAGCCGCGACAAGGCGAACAGTCCGGCGATGGCGCCGAATGCGCCGGTTACCGCCAGGGCGCCGCCCCAGACTTGCGCGCCGCTCAGCGCCAGCACGCCGCCGCCCAAGGCCAGGGCCGCGCCAAAAGCCAGCGCCAGCCGCGCCTCAGAGAGAGAAGACCAATTCGTCATAGGAGCGCGCCTTCCCGAGAATCGCCGAACTGAGTTGATTGTAGGAGGCGGCCAGCGCCTCCTTGCCATTGGGTTTGGCGGCTTCCGTCTCCCGCAGGGCGCGATAGAGCGGCGCGATGGTCTCGTCGATGACCCGCCGGTTGGGCGCGCGCCGGTTGGAATGAAAGCCGACGAAGGCGCCGTCGCCATCGTGGGAGGGGGTGACATGGGCGAAAACCCAGTAATAGTCGCCTGCCTTGGTCATATTTTTGACATAGGCGAAGACTTCATGTCCCTCGAGCAGCCGGTCCCACAGGAGTTTGAACACGGCGCGGGGCATGTCGGGATGGCGGATGATCGAATGCGGCGCGCCCAGCAGTTCCGCCTCGCTATAGCCGGCGATCGTGCAGAAGGTTCGATTCACATAGGTGATCCGGCCCTTGAGATCGGTCTTGGAAACGATGAAATGATCGCGATCAAAACGGACTTCGCGATTTGTCGGTATGATTGATCTGCTCATGGGCGGGTCCATTGCTCTCCGCTGAGCAAGAGTTAGGCGCCGCGGCTTGCGTCAGGCTGGCGGGGCGGCTTTCACCTCATTGTCATGCGCATGCGTTTATCCTCGCGCAAGCTTCCCGTGATAGGGCCTTAGGAAATGAACAACCCAATTCAGAAAACCGCCAATCGCACCTGGGCGCAGCTCCAGGTCGGCGACGCCGCCTCGATCGAGCGCGCCTGCTCGCAGCGCGATCTGCTGCTTTTCGCCCATATTTCCGGCAATCTGAACCCGCTGATGCTGCCGGCTCAGGAAGGCGACCCCGCCAGCGGCGAGCCGATTGCGCCCTCCATGTGGGTGGGATCGCTGATCTCGGCCGTGCTCGGCAATATTTTGCCCGGTCCGGGCACGCTTTATCGCTCGCAGAATTTCGAATTCATCGAGCGGGTGCGCATCGGCGAGGTTTTGCGCGTCACCGTGACCTGCCGGGAAAAAGGCCCCGAGCCCCAGGCGAGTTTCGACACGGTGATCGCCGATCTCGCCGGCAATGTGGTGTGCAAGGGCGTCGCGGTGGTGGACGCGCCGACCCGCACCATTGAATATGCGGCGCGCGAATTGCCGGAAGTGATCGTCGAGGAGCAGGATCATTTCGCCCATCTGATCGCCCTGGCCGCCAAATTGCCGGCGCTGAAGACGGCGGTGGTTTGTCCCGACGACCATAATTCGCTCGGCGGCGCGCTGCTCTCCGCGCAAAAGGGCCTGATCGCTCCGATCCTGATCGGCGACCGCGCCAAGATCGAAAAGGCGGCGCAAGCGCTGGACGTCGATCTGACGCCCTATCGGATTGTCGATGAGGCCGACCATCGCCTCGCCGCCGATCGCGCCGTCGCCATGGTCAATGCCGGCGAGGCGGGCGCGGTGATGAAGGGCGACCTGCATTCCGACGATCTGCTCGCCGCCGTGGTCAAGAAGGACGGCGGCTTGCGCGGTCCGCGCCGCATCAGCCATTGCTTCGTCCTGGGCGTGCCGACGTTGACGGAGCTGCTGTTCATTTCCGACGCGGCGATCAATATCGCCCCCGATCTGATGACCAAGATGGACATTGTCCAGAACGCCATCGATCTCGCCCGCGCCTGCGGGCTGGAGACGCCCAAGGTCGGCGTGCTCTCGGCGGTCGAGACGGTCAATCCCAATATTCCCTCGACGCTCGACGCCGCCGCTTTGTCCAAAATGGCGGAGCGCGGCCAGATCAAGGGCGGCATTGTCGACGGACCCCTGGCCATGGACAACGCCATAGACGTGGCCGCCGCCGGGGCCAAGGGCATCGCCTCGCTGGTCGCCGGCCACGCCAATGTGCTGATCGCCCCCAATATCGAGGCCGGCAACATGCTCGCCAAGGAACTGACCTTCGTCGCCCATGCCGAAGCCGCCGGCCTGGTGTTCGGCGCCAAGGTTCCGGTGATGCTGACCAGCCGCGCCGACAATGACCGGGCGCGGCTCGCCTCCTGCGCCTTGGCGAGTCTCTATGATTACTGGCGGCGCAACGGCCGCGCTTTTGCCGGCGACCAACCCGGCGACAAGGCGCTGGCGGCGGAATAAACCAAGCGACCGGGCGGCGTCTCGCCGCTCGGCGCCTGACTGCAAGGGGAAAACATGGCCGACATTATCGTCACCATCAACGCCGGCTCCTCCTCGATAAAATTTTCAGTCTATCAAATCGCCCAGGGCGTCCTGACCCCGCTGGCGCTCGGGCTGATCGACGGCATTGGCAATCACGCGAGCTTTTCCGCGAAGAAAACCTCGGGGGAGAAGACCGCTTTCGCCTTCGACCAGAGCCGCGGCGCCATCGATCACAAACTGGCGCTGACGGCGGTGCTCGGCTGGCTGGAAAAGGAGGAGCAGGACGCCAATGTGGTCGGCGTCGGCCATCGCGTCGTCCATGGCGGCCCCGATTTCGCCGATCCGGTCTTCGTCGACGCCGAGACTTTCGCCCGGCTCAAGGCGCTGGAGCCTCTGGCGCCTCTGCACCAGCCTTACAATCTCGCGGGAATCGAAGCGGCGGAACATGCTTTCCCCAAGGCGGCGCAGGTCGCCTGTTTCGACACCGCCTTCCATCGCCGGCACCCCTATATCGCCGACACTTTCGCGCTGCCGCGCCAATATTACGACGAGGGCGTGCGCCGTTACGGCTTCCACGGCCTGTCCTATGAATTCATCCACCGCATCCTGCGCCATGAGGAGCCGGTTCTGGCGCGCGGCCGGGTGATTGTCGCGCATCTGGGCAATGGCGCCTCGCTTTGCGCCATGCACGCCGGCCATTCCGTCGCCTCGACCATGGGCTTCACCGCGCTCGACGGCGTGCCCATGGGCACGCGCTGCGGCCAGCTCGACCCCGGCGTGGTGCTCTATCTCATGGCCGAGAAGAAGATGAGCGCCGATGAGATCACCGATCTGCTCTACAAGAATTCCGGGCTCAAGGGCATGTCCGGCCTTTCCAACGATCTGCGCGACCTCGAGGCGTCCAGCGCGCAATCGGCGAAGGACGCCATCGACTATTTCGTCTCGCGCGTGCGCCGCGAGATTGGCGGTCTCTGCGCCGTGCTCGGCGGTCTCGACTGCATCGTGCTGACCGGCGGCATAGGCGAAAACGCCGTGCGGGTGCGAAAAGCCATTCTCGAGAACATGGAATGGTTCGGCCTGCAGATCGACATGGAGGCCAACGCCCGAAACGAGCGGATCGTTTCGGAAAAGGGCTCGCCGGTGGTGGCGCTGATCCTCAAGACCGACGAAGAGCGGATGATCGCCGCCCATACCGCCGAACTGATGGGGCTGAAACAGCCCCTGGTTCCCGCAATTTCATAAGGAACGCTCATGCCCTCGACCTATAGCCCCGAACGCATTCTGCCGCGCCTGTCCGAAGATGGCGCGCTCGGCGCGGCGCAATTGACGGATATCGCCGAAATCGTCGGCGTCCACGCGCAAAAAATCGCCAGCAGCCATGGCGAAAGGGCGAAAAAAGCCTGGAAACAGGCCGAGCCGGTCATGGCCGGGATCGCCGCCCTGGCCCGGGACGGCGCCCTCGACAAGGCGCTCGACGCCTATGTCCGCGACGCCGGCCAGCGCTTCTGGATGACGCTCGACGTGCTGCGCCAGCGCGGCAACAATGACATCGAGCACGAGGCAGCCGGCACGCCGCCGGTGCTGATCTACGACTATGAGGTCGCGCTCGACGGCAAGACCCTGGCGCGGCCCTGCAATTACATTCTGTTGAAAATCCACCCGCCGGAGGGCGTCGAGACCTTCGAGTGGAAACGCCCCTATATGATCATCGATCCGCGCGCCGGCCATGGCGCGGGCATTGGCGGGTTCAAGCCGGACAGCCAGGTCGGCGTGGCGCTGCACGACGGCCATCCCGTCTATTTCGTCGCCTTCCGCCCCTATCCCGAGCCCGGCCAGACGCTGGCCGACGTGATGCGCGCCGAAGCCGAATTCGTCGCCGAAATCCGCCGCCGCCATCCCAAGGCGCCCAAGCCGATCGTCGTCGGCAATTGCCAGGGCGGCTGGGCGACCTTGATTCTCGCCGCCGCCAATCCCGACATCACCGGTCCGCTGGTCATCAATGGCGCGCCGGTCGCGGCCTGGTCGGGCCGCAAGGGTGAAAATCCCATGCGCTACAATGGCGGCTTGCTGGGCGGCGCGCTGCCCGCCTTGCTGATGTCCGATCTTGGCGGCGGCATTTTCGACGGCGCCCATCTGGTCAGCAATTTCGAGGGGCTCAACCCCGGCCGCAATTATTTCGGCAAATATTACGACCTGTTCGCCAATGTCGAAGAGAATCGCGAGTCTTTCCTGGATTTCGAGCGCTGGTGGGGCGGCTATCACCTCATGAACGAGGCGGAAATCACCTGGATCGTGCAGAATATCTTTGTCGGCAACCGCCTGTCGCGCGGCGAGGCCAAGATCGAGCGCGGCCGCCGTCTGGACATCAAGTCGATCCGCTCGCCGATCATCGTTTTCGCCAGCCGGGGCGACAATATCACCCCGCCGCAGCAGGCGTTGAACTGGATCGCCGACACTTTCGCCGACGAGCATGAAATTCGCGTGCGCGGCCATCGGATCATCTACATGATCCATGACAAGGTCGGCCATCTCGGCATTTTCGTCTCCTCCTCCATCGCCAAAAAGGAGCACACCGAGGTCACCTCGACGCTGAAGACCATGGAGGCGCTGGCGCCGGGCCTTTACGAGATGACCATTGACGAGGAGATCGGCGAGGGCGTCGACGCCCAATTCCGCGTCTCCTTCCACGAGCGCACCATGGCCGACCTGGCCGCGATCGACGACACGCGCGACGACGAAAACTTGTTCGCCACGGTGTCGCGGCTGTCCGATCTCACCTGCGAAGTCTATGACATGCTCTGGCGTCCGGCCGTTCAGGCGCTGATCTCGCAGGAAACCGCGAGCGCCCTGCGCAAGGCCCATCCCGGACGAACCGGCCGCCGCGCCTTTTCCGACGAAAATCCGCTGATGGGCCTGGTCCGCGAACAGGCCGCCAAGGCCGAAAGCGAACGCCGGCCCGCCGCCGCCGACAATCCCTTCCTCGCCCTGGAGCGGCTCTGGGCCGACGGCGTGACCCAGGCCTTCGATTTCTGGCGCGACCTGCGCGACGCCGCCTATGAAACGACCTTTTTCTCGCTTTACGGCTCGCCGGCGATGCAGCGCCTCGGCGCCAGCCACGCCTGGCGCCGCGCGGTGGCCGATCCCAAGGAGCTGGCGCATCTGCCCGAGGTCGAGGCGTTGCTGCTTGGCATCGATCGCGGCGGTTTCGATGTGGCGGTGATCCGCATGCTCATCCTGATGGCGGAATCGCGCGGCAATGTCCGCCGCGACCGTCTGGAGCGCTCGGCCAGACTGCTCGCCCATGACGAACCCTTCGCATCGCTGGGCGCCGAGAAGCGCGCGGCGCTGATCCGCGAGCAAACCATCGTTGTCGAATTCGCGCCGGACCGGGCGATCGCCACTTTGACCGCACTCCTGCCCGAGGTCGAAGACCGCGAGCGGGCCATTGAAGTGGTGGAATATGTCGCGGGCGCGGTGGAGGAAATGGAGCCCAGGACCATCGCCATGCTGCAACGGCTGCGCGCCGCGCTGGGGCTGCCCGCCCTGGCTGGGCCAACGCCGGCGGACCCGCTGCTCCAGGCCGAGATCGAGCCGCAGGAGGTCTGAGCTTTTCGCCGCGCTTCGGCCCATTTGCGTTCCCGCAAATGTGAATTGCGCGCACAAGGAACGAGACAAGAGGCGCCAATTCGTTTATGTGCTGACCAAGTGGTCAATATCGAGGGCGCATCTTGAGCGAGACTTCCGCTGAGGCGCCGGCGGCCGAACCGGCGCCGGCCAGCAATGACGCTAAAAAGAGCAATGGCGCGGGCCGCAAGATCGCCCTGGCCGCGATTGTCGCGGTCGCCTTGATCGCGGCCTGGCGGTTTTTGTTCGGCGCCGACGTGGAATCCACCGACGACGCCTTCATTGACGGCCGCGCCTCCATCGTCTCGCCTCTGGTCGCCGGCGCCGTGGTTTCGCTCGACGTCGCCGACAATCAATTCGTCAAGAAGGGCCAGAAGCTGGTCGGGATCGATCCGCGCCCCTTCGAGGACGAACGCGCTCTGGCGGCGGCCACCCTGGCCTCGGCCAAGGCCCAGCTCGCCGCGCAGAGCTACGGTTTTGAAGTCGCGAAAAAGAATTTCCCGGCCCTGCTCGATCAGGCCCAGGCCCAGCTCGCCGCCGCGCAAGCGACTTTCGCCAAGGCCCAGGCCGATTACAACCGCCAGGCCGCGCTGAGCCGCCAGGCGACCTCGCAGCAGGATGTGGACGCCGCCCGGGCGGCGATGAAAAACGCCGAGGCCCAGGTCGCGAGCGCCCAGGCGCAGGTGGCGCAGGCCTCGCCCGTCCCGCAGCGCGTCGGCGAGATCGAACAGGCCGTCGGACAGTTGCAGGGCCAGGTCGGCCAGGCGCAGGCGCGCTTCGATCAGGCCGAGCTCAATCTCTCCTGGACCACGGTGATCGCGCCGCAGGACGGCTGGATCACCAAGCGCAATGTCGAAATCGGCAATTATGTCGGGCCGGGCCAGCAGATTTTCGCCATTGTCGGGACCGAACGCTGGGTGATCGCCAATTTCAAGGAGGCGCAATTGCGCCGCATGAGGGCGGGCCAGAAGGTCAAGATCGAGGTGGACGCCTATCCGCAACTCGATCTCGAAGGCCATGTCGACAGCATCCAGCAGGGCACCGGGTCGAAATTCACCGCCTTCCCGCCGGAAAACGCCACTGGCAATTTCGTCAAGGTGGTGCAGCGCGTGCCCGTGAAAATCGTCATCGACAGCGGGCTCGATCCCGAGCTGCCGCTGCCGCTCGGCCTTTCCGTGACGCCGAAAGTGTCGCTGAAATGAGCGAGGCGGAAAGCGCCCACGAGACCTGGAAGCCCAAGGCCAACCCCTGGCTGATCGCGGTCGCGGTGACGCTCGCCACCTTCATGGAAGTGCTGGACACCACCATCGTCAATGTGGCGCTGCCGCATATCGCCGGCAGCCTGTCGGCGAGCAATGACGAGGCGACCTGGGCGCTGACCTCCTATCTGGTCGCCAATGGCATCGTGCTGACCATTTCCGGCTGGCTCGGCGATATTCTGGGGCGCAAGCGCTATTTCGTCATTTGCATCGCCATGTTCACCGTGTTCTCCTTCCTCTGCGGCGCGGCGACCAGCCTGTCCCAGTTGATCATTTTCCGGCTGATGCAGGGCTTTTTCGGCGGCGGCATGCAGCCCAATCAGCAGTCGATCATTCTCGACACCTTTCCAGTGGCCAAGCGCGGCGCGGCCTTTGGCGTGGCCGCCATGGCCACCATTGTCGCGCCGGTGCTGGGGCCGACGCTCGGCGGCTACATCACCGACACCTTCGACTGGCGCTGGATCTTCTTCCTCAATATTCCCGTCGGCATTCTCGCGGTCGTGCTGGTCGTGGCCCTGGTCGAGGACCCGCCCTGGGTCAAGGCGCGGCGCAACCGCAGCATGGACTTCATCGGCCTCGGCCTGATTTCGCTCGGTCTCGGCTGCCTGGAGATCATGCTCGACCGCGGCGAGGACGAGGACTGGTTCTCCTCGCCCTTCATCCAGATCATGGCGCTTGGCGCCATAGCGGGAATCGTCGGCTCGATCCTGTGGCTGACCATCGCCAAGAAACCCATCGTCCATCTCGACGTGTTCAAGGACCGCAATTACGCGGTGGGCTGCGTGATGATCGCCGCCACCGGCGGGCTGCTCTACGCCAGCGCGGTGATGATTCCGCAAATGGCGCAGCAATATCTCGCCTATGACGCGACCTGGTCGGGCCTGATCCTGTCGCCGGGCGGCCTGATGATGATTTTCCTGATCCCGATGATCGGGCGCCTGCTCAAATTCGTCGCGGCGCGCTATCTGGTGGCGATCGGCTTCACCATCATGGGCCTGGCTTTCCTCTATTCCAGCAATCTCGTGCAGAACATCAATTTCGGCACATTGGTGGGCATGCGCATGTTCCAGACTTCGGCGCTGGCCTTTCTGTTCGTGCCGATCAGCACGGTCGCCTATCTGACCCTGCCGCGCGAGCGCAATGGCGATGGCGTGGCTTTGTTCGCCATGTTCCGCAATGTGTTCGGCTCGGTCGGCATTTCGCTGTCCACCGCCAATGTCGCGGAGAGCGCCCAGCGCCACCAGAGCTTCCTCAGCCAATACGCCACGCCCTTCCATCAGCCCTTCAACAATCTGGTCGCGGCCACGCAGCAGACGCTGATGGCGAGCGGCCAGAGCGCCCAGGCCGCCCATGACATGGCCTTGGGGCGCATTTTGCAGACCATCCGCACGCAGGCGGCGATCATGTCCTATTCCGACACTTTCGTTTATTGCGCGCTCGCCGCTTTCGCGGTCGCGCCCCTGGCTTTCCTCATGACCGCGAAAAAAAGCGTCGCCGGACCGGGAGCGGCCCATTGACGATGAAGAAGCGCGCCTCTTTCGCCCTGCTTCTGGCGCTGACCGGCTGCAACGCCGTCGGCCCGGATTTTTCCGCGCCCGAGAGCGGCTTGCCCGAGAAGAGTTTTGTCGGCGGGCCCAGCGCCGCCGCGCCCGATCCGGCCTGGTGGGCGACCTTCCGCGACCCGACCCTGACCGCTTTGGCGCGCGAGGTCGCCAGCGCCAATCTCGACGTCAAGACCGCGACGCTCCGCGTCGCCGAAAGCCGGTTCCAGCGCGGCGTCGCCGTCTCCGCGCAATTGCCGGGGCTGAACGGCGACGCCAAATCGACCCGCGAGCAATATTCCAACAATGGCATAGCCAGCCTGATCGGCGGCCTGGTTCCCGGCGGCTTCAAGATTCAGCCGATCACCGAGACCTTTACCGGCTTCGACGCCTCCTGGGAGGTCGATCTCTGGGGCCATGTGCGCCGTCAGGTCGAGGCCGCCGACGCGCAGGTCGCTGCGGCCGAGGATCAGCGCCGCGACGCGCTGGTCTCGGTGCTGGCGGAAACGGCGCGCGACTATATTCAGTTGCGCGGCGCCCAGGCGCAGATCGGCATTCTCAACGACAATCTGCGCATCGCCGACGAAGTGCTGAAACTGGCAGAGGAGCGCCAGGCCAAGGGCCTGCAAAGCGCCATGGAGGCGGAAAACGCCCGGGCGCAGATGGAAGGCTGGCGGGCGCAATTGCCGCAGCTCGAACAGCAGGAATCCGAGCTGATCAACGCCCTGAGCTATCTCACCGACCAGCCGCCCGGCGCGCTGCGGAGCCGGCTCGGACGCCCGAGGAAATCGCCGTTGGCGCTGCCCGCCGTTCCCACCGGCGTCGCCTCCGATCTCGCCCGCCGCCGTCCCGACATACGCGCGGCGGAAGCGCAATTGCACGCGGCGACGGCGCAGACCGGGGTGGCCGTGGCCTCCTTCTATCCGACCGTGCAGCTCAACGGCAATGTCGGCTTCGACGCGCTCGACGCGAGCAAGCTGTGGCGGGGCTCCTCGCTGCAATATAATTTCGGCCCGAGCGTCAGCCTGCCGATCTTCGACGCCGGACGGTTGAAGAACAATCTGGAATTGCGCGAGGCGCAGCAGCAGGAAGCGGCGATTTCCTACCACAAGACGGTGTTGCGCGCCTGGCATGACGTGGTGAACGCCATGGTGGCGCTGCGGCTGGAGAAGGCGCGCTACACCCGGCTGGCGGCGCAGCTCGATCACGCGCGCAAGGCCAGCGCCATCGCCCGCTCGCGCTACAAGGACGGCGTGACCGAATTCATCAATGTGCTCGACGCCGAACGCACCGCCTTGACCGCCGAGCAGCAGATGACCCAGAGCGCCACGGCGCTGGGCGTCGATCAGGTGCAATTGTTCAAGGCGCTTGGCGGCGGCTGGGAAGGGACTTTTCCAGTCGCGGCAAATCAGTAAGCCTTGCGTGGCGCGCCAAAATCGTTAGGTTGCGCCTCCATGACGCAAGAAACCTGCCCCTGCCGCGCGCGCGCGGAAGAAAACGAAAAGCTCGCCTTCGCCGCCTGCTGCGGTCCTTTTCTCGCCCGCACGGCGCAGCCGCCGACGGCGGAAGCGCTGATGCGTTCGCGCTATAGCGCCTTTGTCAAGGGCGATATCGATTATCTCCATGACACGCTGGCGGCCGACCAGCGCAAGGACTGGAGCCGCGAATCGACTGAGGATTGGGCGAAAAAATCCGAATGGCTCGGCCTCGATATTGTCGCGACCGAACAGGGCGGCGAAAGCGACGACACGGGCGTGGTGACCTTTGCCGCGCATTTCATCCGTGACGGCAAGACGCTCAGCCACAAGGAAAAATCGCTGTTCCGCCGCGAGTCCAAGGACGGGCGTTGGGTTTTCGCCGGCGAGCTGAGCCTGAAATCGGCGCCGGTGGTGCTGGGCAAGCAGCCCGGCCGCAACGACCCGTGCCCCTGCGGCTCCGGCAAGAAATTCAAGAAGTGCTGCGGCGCCGCCGCTTAACTCTCGGCATCCCTCGCCGCCTTTAAAACGGCGAGGATTTGTTCTGTCTCATAGGGCTTGCCGACCTTGGGCCTGTCAGCGAATTCTTGCGGCAGGCTGAGATCGTCGCCATAGCCGCTGGCGAAGACAAAAGGTTTTCCGCGCGCCGCCAAAACCCCCGCCACCGGCAGGGCATCGTCCTCGCCGAGTTGGAAATCGAGCAGGGCCACGTCGAAATTGAGATGCTCGACGCCGTCCAGCGCCTGCTGGACCGAGCCGCAGACCCCGGCGACAATGGCGCCGCATTCGCTCAGACTGGCGGCGAGCTGCATGGCGATCAGCGAGCGGTCCTCGACGATCAGCACGCGCAGCGGCTTGTCCTCGGGTTCGGGCGGTTCGGCCTGGGCATGGGGCGGCAGCAGCACGCCGAGCCGCAAGGCCAGCACATCGGCGAAAATTTCCAGGGCGGCGCGCAGGGCCAGCGCCGGCCAGCGCGGCTCGCGCCCCAGCGCGACGATCATGCCGAAAATGCGCTCGCCCTCGGCCACCGGAACAAAGACGGCGGAGCGAAAATTTTGCCCGCGCAGCCAGAGCCGCAGGGGCTCATCCGCCGCGCGCAGCGCGGAAAGGGACAGGTCGAAATCGGCCATGCCCTGCTTGCTCAGCACGGCGCGGTCGGGCGCCTCGACATCGCCAATGGCGTGAATGCAGCGGCCGGGAAAAAACGCCCGCGCCCGTTCCGGCGCGCTCGGCGGCGCGCCGAGGCGGCGATAGGCGCTGGCGACCTCGGTTTCCGCGCCGGCAAAAGCCAGGAAAAACGTATGTTCGGCGTCGAGCGCCGCCCCGGCGAGCAGGGTCGCCTTGCGCACGAGTTCATCGGCTTCCTTGGCTTGCGACAGCCGGTCGATCAGCGCGCGGGCGCGGTCGAGCCCTTCCAGACGGCCTTCGCCGCCGGCGGGCTCGAAGGCGAGCATGGCCTCGTCGCCGTTGAAATGCACGGTGGCGTCATAGGCCAGCTCCACGCCGGGAAAGCGGCAGTCGCCGGCCAGCGCCGGATGCGCGGGGCCGGTGAAGCGCGACAGAAGATTGCGCAGGCGATGGCTCTGGTCGGAACCCAAGAGGTCGCGCGGCGCGGCGCCGAGAAAGGGGCCTTGCCAATGGGGAAAGATTTCGGCGAGATTGTCGGAATGACGGCGAATTTCCCGCGCCTGATCGTCGCAGACGATCAGCCAGCCCCGCGGTTGAATGAAACAGCCGGCTTCCGCCATGCAACGGCCTTTTTGGAATAGGAAAGGCCACTATAGCGCAAATTTTGGCGCGCGACAGAGCGATGGCGCAGCTCACGTCAGGTCGAAAAATTCCTTCATCTTGGCGAAAAAGCCCGCCGCTTCCGGGTGGGTCTTGTGGGTCGATTCATTGTCGAATTCGGCCAGCAGTTCTTTCTGCCGTTTGGTCAGATTCTGCGGGGTCTCGACATTGGCCTGGATGTAGAGATCGCCGAAATCGCGGGCGCGCAGCACGGGCATGCCGCGTCCCTTGATCTTGAACTGCTTGCCCGATTGCGCGCCCTCGTCGACGCGCAGCTTCAACTCGGTCCCATCGACGCCGCGCACCTTGATTTCGCCGCCCAGCGCCGCCTGGACCATGGAAATGGGCACGCGGCAATAGAGATCGGCGCCCTCGCGCTGGAAGAAGGGATGCGGCTTGATCGACAGGAAAATATAGAGATCGCCGGCCGGGCCGCCGCGCAGACCCGCCTCGCCCTCATTGGCCAGCCGGATGCGGGTGCCGTCCTCAATGCCCGCGGGAATATTGACCGACAGCGACTTGTCCTTGGTGACGCGGCCGGCGCCGGAACAGGCCGGGCAGGGATTGTCGATCACCTCGCCGCGCCCGTGGCAGGTGGGGCAGGTGCGCTCGATGGAGAAAAAGCCCTGCTGTGCCCGCACACGGCCATGGCCGGCGCAGGTCGAGCAGGTCTTGGGCTTGGAGCCAGCCTTGGCGCCGCTGCCCGAGCAGCTCTCGCAGGAAATCGACGTCGGAATTTTCAGCGCCGCCGATTTGCCCCTGAAAGCTTCCTCCAGGGTGATTTCCATATTGTAGCGCAGATCGGCGCCGCGCTCGCGACCCGTGGAGCGGCCGCCGCCGCGCCGTCCGCCCATGACGTCGCCAAACAGATCGTCGAAAATATCGGCCATGGAAGCGGCGAAACCGTCGCCCATGCCGAAACCTCCAGAGCCGCCGCCGCCCTGTTCGAAGGCGGCGTGGCCGTGGCGGTCATAGGCGGCGCGCTTCTGCCCGTCGGAGAGGATCTGATAGGCCTCGTTGACTTCCTTGAATTTGCCTTCGGCCGTGTGATCGCCGGGATTCTTGTCGGGATGATATTGCATCGCCTGTTTGCGAAAGGCGCTTTTCAGCTCGCCGTCGGAACAGCTGCGCTCAACGCCGAGGATTTCGTAAAAACAGCGTTTGGCCATTGCGGCTTCATCCAGAATTTTTTGCGGTTTTGGGATCGCCCCTTCTTTTCGGAGCTAGAGGCTGCGCGCCAAAAAGGCAAGCGCCACCAGAAGACGAAAGGCGCCGGCGCGGAAAAATCCGCGCCGGCGCTTAACATCACGCGCCCTTCTTGTCGTCCTTGACTTCCTTGAAGTCGGCGTCGATCACATCTTCCTCGGGCTTGGCCCCGGCGGCGGCGGCGGCGCCGGCCGCCTGTTCGGCCTTGTACATGGCCTCGCCGAGCTTCATCTGCGCCTGGGCCAGTTCATTGGCCTTGGCGTTGATCGCCTCGACATCCTCGCCCTCGATCGCGGTCTTGGTCGCGGCGATGGCGGCCTCGATCACGCTCTTGTCGGCTTCGGAAGCCTTGTCGCCGAATTCGCCAAGCGCCTTTTCCGCCGCATGGACCAGAGCCTCGGCCTGGTTGCGGGCGTCGACCAGGGCGCGGCGCTGCTTGTCTTCCGCCGCATGGGACTCGGCGTCCTTGACCATCTTGTCGATGTCGGCGTCCGACAGGCCGCCCGAGGCCTGGATGCGGATCTGCTGCTCCTTGCCGGTGGCCTTGTCCTTGGCGGTCACCGAGACAATGCCGTTGGCGTCGATGTCGAAGGTCACCTCGACCTGCGGCATGCCGCGCGGCGCCGGGGGAATGCCGACCAGATCGAACTGGCCGAGCGCCTTGTTGTCGGCGGCCATTTCGCGCTCGCCCTGGAACACCCGGATGGTCACCGCCGTCTGATTGTCCTCGGCGGTGGAGAACACCTGGCTCTTCTTGGTGGGGATGGTGGTGTTGCGGTCGATCAGCCGGGTGAACACGCCGCCCAGCGTCTCGATGCCCAGGGACAGCGGGGTCACGTCGAGCAGCAGCACGTCCTTGACATCGCCCTGCAACACGCCGGCCTGAACCGCCGCGCCAATCGCCACGACCTCGTCGGGATTGACGCCCTTGTGCGGCTCCTTGCCGAAGAACTGTTTCACCACCTCCTGGACCTTGGGCATACGGGTCATGCCGCCGACCAGCACCACTTCATTGATCTCGCCGGCGCTGAGGCCCGCGTCCTTGAGCGCCTTCTTGCAGGGCTCGATGGTGCGCTGGATGAGATCGTCGACCAGCGCCTCATATTTGGCGCGGGTGAGCTTGAGCGTCAGATGTTTCGGGCCGGAGGCGTCGGCGGTGATATAGGGCAGGTTGATGTCGGTCTGCACCGCCGAGGACAGTTCGATCTTGGCCTTTTCGGCGGCTTCCTTCAGACGCTGAAGCGCCAGCTTGTCCTTTTTCAGGTCGATGCCGGCATCCTTCTTGAACTCGTCGGCCAGATATTCGACCAGGCGCATGTCGAAATCCTCGCCGCCGAGGAAGGTGTCGCCATTGGTGGACTTCACCTCGAACACGCCGTCGCCGATTTCCAGGATCGACACGTCGAAGGTGCCGCCGCCGAGATCGTAGACCGCGATGGTGCCGGCGCCCTTCTTGTCCAGGCCATAGGCCAGGGCGGCGGCGGTCGGCTCGTTGATGATGCGCAGCACCTCGAGGCCGGCGATCTTGCCGGCGTCCTTGGTGGCTTGGCGCTGGGCGTCGTTGAAATAGGCGGGGACGGTGATGACGGCCTGCGTCACCGGCTGGCCCAGATGGGCCTCCGCGGTTTCCTTCATCTTTTGCAGGGTGAAGGCGGAAATCTGCGAGGGCGAATAGGTCTTGCCGTCCGCCTCGACCCAGGCGTCGCCATTGGTGGCCTTGCTGATCTTGTAGGGGACGAGGCCGATGTCCTTCTGCGTCATCGGGTCCGCATAGGTGCGGCCGATCAGGCGCTTGATGGCGAAAAAGGTCTTTTCCGGATTGGTGACCGCCTGGCGCTTGGCCGGTTGGCCGACGAGCCGCTCGCCGTCGTCGGTGAAGGCGATGATCGACGGCGTGGTGCGCGCGCCCTCGGAATTTTCGATCACTTTCGGCGTAGAGCCTTCCATCACGGCGACGCAGGAATTGGTGGTGCCGAGATCGATGCCGATAACTTTAGCCATGGTTTATGTCCTTTCCTCGCAGAACCGCCGAACCCCGAAGCGGTCCGGCCTGGGCGATTGGGTTTTTCGCCCGGTCCCCGACGGTGGTGAGATTGGGTGCGCCAAGCGCGAATGCAAGAGCGTGGCTGATATAGGGGCGAGCTTTTCCGCCTGCAAGTCGTCGCGCGCAAGGCAGGAGGTTGCGGCGTGTCGGCGGGCGCGCTTGTGACATATTCGCAACGGCGCCAGAAATTTAGTCGGAACCATTTGCGCGAGCTTGGCTTTTTGACGAATAATTAAGAATGATTTCAAATGATTAATTATATTTTTGGCCGACGGGTTTTGGGCGCGGGAAAATTAAAAGGCTGCTATCATGCGTTGACTTTTTTGGACCTTCCGCGCAGCTTGGGAAAAAAGGTTCATAGCTAAACTGGGGAGAAAAACACCATGGACGCCAATAAGTTCATCGACGCCAATAAGTTTATCAAGGCCATGGGCGTCGCCGCCTTGACCGCGTCTCTGTCTTGCGCCGCGCGGGCGGCGGATCTGCCAAGCTCCAAGGCGCCGCTGGCGCCGGCGCCCTCCGTCGAGGAATTCGAGCCCTTTTTCGTCAAGATCGGCGTGACCTACGCGATCAACAGCTCGACCTCCTATCTGGCGGGACAAAGCCCCACGGCCCTGGCGCTCGGCGTCACCACCTATTTCCCCGCCGGCGTCGGCGCCTCCATCGGCAATGTCACGACCTTGAGCGGCGAGGCGGGCTATTTCATCACCCGCAACATCTCGATCGACGTTTCCGCCGGCATTCCCTTCTACGCCAAGGACCGGACCAAGGGATTCAACCCGGCCAATCCCGTTCTCGCCAATGGCACGCTGCTGGCGACGATCATGCCGGCCGTCGTGCCGATCACCGCGCTGTATCACTTTACCGGCTTGGGCGCCGTCCAACCCTACGCCGGCGTCGGCTTCGCGCCAGGCTTCTCGTTCAGCAACCAGAACGCTTTCCTCAACAATGTCCGGGTCGGCGGGGCCGTCAGTCTGGTCCTGCAGGCCGGCGCGGATTACATGATCGACAAGCATTGGGGCGTGAGCCTCGACGCCAAGAAGCTCTTTTCCTACGTCGAAGCCGGCGCCTCCAGCTTCAATGTGCCTGGCCTCGGCGTCGTGCCGGCGGGAACCATTCAGCACACCCGTTTCCAGCCCTGGCTGCTTTCGGCGGGCGTGGTCTATCGCTTCGGCGCGCCGGACTTCCTCCCGGTCGTCGCGAAATATTGACCTTCGGGTTTGATCGCGCGACCCTATGGCGCGCGCGATTTTGGCCCTCCGAAATTCGGGGGGCTATTTTTTTATTCTTTCCCGCGTAAAACTGTTGATCCGACGTCAACCACGATTGCCCATGCGCGCCCTCTCGATCGTTTTTCTGTTTGTCGCGGCGCTGGCGTCCCAGCCCGCGTCCGCGCAACTCGCCTTGCCCGGCGCGGTCGCGGCGCCGACGCCCGAGGGGCAGACCGTCGCGCCGCCGCCGGTTCATCGCGCCGCCGCGCCCAAGCCTTCCGCGCCGATCAAGCCCAAGCCGCCGAGCGAAACCAGCGTCGTCGGTCCGACTTTCGCGCTCAACGGAATGCGCGGCGCCCTGCAGATCGAGAAAAACGGCGCGGAGCTGCGCGTCGTCAAGCTGGTGCTCGCCGGCTGGAAGATTTCCCATCCCAACCAGGCTTGCGAAGTGGCCATGGGCCAGGACGCGCCTTTGCCGCTGAAACCCATGGGGACGCCGGAGGGGTTGGCGCGCTATGAGGTCCAATCCTCCGCCTGTCCCCTGGATTTCGATCTGCTCGGCGGAGCCCTGCGCGCTTCGGCGGGCTCGGAGGCTTGCGTCTTCCCCAGGCCGATTGCCGCGCCGATGTCGCGGGCCTGTGGGGGCCGCCCGGCGCCGCGTTCAGCGAGGCGCAAATCAAGACCTTCGAGCGCGAACGCGCGGGATTGGAGCAGTCGGTGCGCGCGCGGTTTCGCGACTTGCTGCACAGGCTGAAGAAAAAGCCCGACGCCGCCAGAATTCTGGTCAAGGAGCAGGCCGGTTTCGCCGCCATGCGCTCAAAGGCGTGCCGGGACTACGACCGCGAGGACAGCCAGCGGCTTCTGCGCCCTGCGCCTGACCGAGGCCCGCGATTTCGCCCTGCAGGCGCAATTGTTCGAGCTCAAACCCGCCAAATCCGCCAAGGGCGAGGATGACGACGACGACGCGCCGGAAACGCCGCGCAAGCCTGTGGCGCGCCGCGCGCCCAAGCCGGCTCCGGCCGCCGGCGCTCCTCCGCCCCCGGCGCCAGGACTTTATTGAGGCTTTATCGAGCGGCCGGAATGTTTCGACAATTTACATTCGATTGGCTAGACTGCGCTTGAAATTTCTCGGGAGTGGCGGGCCATGGCTTTGCTGATTCTAGGTCTGGCGCTGTTTTTCGGCGCCCATTTGACGCCGACGGCGCCGGATTTTCGCCTGTCGCTGGTCGGCCGCCTCGGCCTGAATGGCTACAAGCTCGGCGTCACGCTTTTGTCGCTGGCCGGGCTGGCCTCTATCGTGATCGGCGCCTCCGCCTTGCGCGGGTCTTCCGCCGACGCGCTGCTTTGGTCGCCGCCGCTCTGGACCCGCCATCTCGCCTTCGCGCTGATGTTCGCGGCTTGCGTGCTGATCGTCGCCGTCTACATTCCCAGCCATATTGGCGCCTGGGCCAGGCATCCCATGCTCGCGGGGGTCGCGGTCTGGGCCCTGGCGCATTTGCTCGCCAATGGCGACCTGCTGGCGCTTCTGCTGTTCGGCGGTTTTGGCCTCTTCGCCGTTTACGACCGGATATCCCTGGAGAAACGCGGCGCGCCGGTCAGGCCGGCGGCGCGCGGCTGGGGCGGCGACGCTTTGGCGCTGGCGCTTGGCGGCGCGCTTTGGGCGGCGATCCTGTTCAAGCTGCACGCGCTCGCCGGCGCGCCGCTGTTATGAGACGACCAGGGCGCCGTCGGCCTGCGCCTGGGCGCGGGCGGGGTGCCAGGCCTTCAGCGTCGAGCGATGGCCGATGGAGACCAGGGTCGTGTCGGGCAGCCGCGTCTTGAGCATGTCGTAGATCGCCGCTTCCGTGTCCTCGTCCAGCGCGGCGGTGGCTTCGTCGAGCAGCAGCCATTCGGGCTTGGCCAGCACGGCGCGGGCTATGGCCAGGCGCTGTTGCTCGCCGCCGGACAGGCGCTGGCCCCAATTGCCTTCTTCGTCGAGTTTTTCCGCGAGATGCGGCAGGCGGGCGTCGATCAGCGCCGCCTCGATCGCCGCGTCGCCATAGGCGTCCGGCGCGGCGGGATAGGCCACGGCGTCGCGCAAGCGGCCGATGGGCAGATAGGGCTTTTGCGGCAGCAGCAGCATCTCGCCCTTGGGCAGATCGACCTCGCCGGCGCCATAGGGCCACAGGCCCGAGAGCACCCGGAACAAAGTCGATTTGCCCACGCCCGAGGGGCCGGACACCAGCAGATTCTGGCCCTTGGTCAAGGTCAGGTCGATATTTTTCAGCAGCGTCGCGCCATGGGGCAGGGCGATGGAGCCGCCCTTGAGCGCCGGCGCCGCCGCCTGGGTCTTGACCGAGAAACCGCCGGGCGCCTGCGTCGCCGCGATCGCCGCGTCGAAGCCGGTCAGACGGTCGAGCACGGCGCCGAAACCGGCGAGCGAGGTGTAATAGCTGACAAAAAACGTCAGCGCCCCATTGACTTCGCCAAAGGCCCGGGAGGTTTGTGTCATCACCCCCAACGTGATCTTGCCGGCGAAATAGAAAGGTGCGGTGAAGACATAGGGAATAATCGGGCTGATCTGTCCGTAGAAACTGGTGAAAACAGTGAGTTTCTTGCGGCGGTCGACCAGTTCAAGATAATTGCTGACCAGCGCCGCGAATTTTCCCTTGAGATTGGCCGCTTCGGCCTTTTCCCCGCGCAGCAGCGCCACCTGCTCGTTATATTCGCGCAGCCGCGCCAGAGAAAAGCGGAAATCCGCTTCGACCTTCTGTCGGGCGAATAGGATTCGGGAAAGGGGGCGGCCAATCAGATGTGTGATCGCGGTGCCGGCGACGGCATAGAGCAAGGCCACCCAGAACAGCAGGCCCGGAAGCGCGAAATTGGTTCCCGGAATTTTGAAGTCGGCGGAAAGCCCCCAAAGCACGATGGCGAAGGACACCAGCGACGACAAAGTCGAGATCAGCATGATCGAATAATTGTAGACTCCATAACCATAAGTCCCGTTCTCGGCGCCGCCGTCGATGAAGCGGGCCACGTCTTCGGCGATGCGCTGGTCGGGGTTGTCGGCGGGGCCGCCGATCAAGGACAGACGGTAATGCGCGTGGCCAGCCAGCCAGTGCGAAATATAAAATTGCGTCAGCCACCGCCGCCAGCGGATGACGAGATAGCTTGTCACCAGAAACTCGACCACAAAAGCGGCAACATAGATAAAAGCCCAGGGCAGGAACACAAACAGCAGTTGGCTCCAGAATTCTAAGGCGTTTTTGTCCTGAATGGCGTTGAACAAATCCCGGTTGTTAAAATTCAACCGCAAATTGATCGCGACCTCAACCTGATTGAGCAGCACCAGAAACACCACCATGCCCGTCGCCAGCGCCCGCTCGGTGGTGGCGAAGCGGATGAAGCCGTAACGCGCCTCGGTCGGATTGGCGGCGTGGAAGAAACGGTCGGCGATGCGGGTCAGCCTGAGCACCACGGGAATATGGGAGACGGCGAAGACCAGAATGGCGAAGACCGCGACGGTGAGCGCGAGCGTCGGAGGGAGTTTGGCCTCGGCGAGAAACCCGGGCCAATAGCCGAAGCGCGCGGCGAGATCGCCGAGGCCGAAGACAATGACCTCGACCGAGAACAGCGCGATGAAAATCTTGAGGAACAAGGAGATCGGCGCGCTGCGCCAGCAGCAATAGGCGGTGACCAGGGCGGCGCCGCCGACCAACTCCAGCATGGCGGCGTTCTGTTGATAGCCGACGCCGATCGAAAGCGCGGCGAAAAGGGCGACGGCCAGGCCTAGGCTTTTCATCGATATCCTCAAAGGCGGAGGGCGCGTCGAATTGGCGCCGCTGAGGCTCTAAATTGCCCTGTCGGCGCGGAAAAGCGACTTAATTTTTGGCAAGATTTCCCGGCGTCGCTCCGAGAATTTGGCGGGCCTGGGCTTCGTCGCGGCGAATCTGCTCCAGCAGCGCCTCCAGCGAGGGGAATTTCTCTTCCGCGCGCAAAAAAGCGACAAAAAACACCTCGATCTCCTTGCCATAGAGATCGCCGGAAAAATCGAAGATGAAGGTTTCGAGCAATGGCGGGCCATTGTCCACGGTCGGGCGGCGGCCGAAACTGGCGACGCCCTTCAGCCTCTGGCCCTCGACCTCGACTTCCACGGCATAAATGGCGTGGCGCAGCCGGCAGGCGCCCTCCACCGCCAGATTGGCGGTGGGATAGCCAAGCGTCCGCCCTAGCTTGGCGCCATGAATGACCTCGCCGGTCAGCGACCAGAAATGACCAAGCATGAGCGCGGCGCCGGCGACGTCGCCACGTTCCAGGGCCTCGCGGGTGGCGGTGGAGGACAGCGCCTCCAGCGAGCCCTCCGCGTCGGCTGTGACCTTTTCGACAATTTCCACGGCCAGCCCCAGCTCCGGCCCGCGTTGGCGCAAGAACGCCGGCGTGCCCGTGCGTTTGGCGCCGAAATGGAAATCATAACCGACCACCACGGCCGCCGCGCCGAGCCGGCGGATCAGCACGTCGCGCAGAAAACCCTCGGCGTCGAGGCTGGCGAGCGCGGCGTCGAAATTCAGCACGAACATGCCGTCGAGGCCGAGTTCGGCGAGGCGGTGAGCCTTGGCGTCGCGGCTGGTGAGGCGGAAGATTTTTTTCGCGCCGGCGAAAAAATCGGCCGGATGCGGCTCGAAAGTCAGCACCGCGCAGGGTCGCCCAAGCTGTCGCGCCAGGCTTTTTGCGCGGGCGATGACGGCGCGATGGCCGCGATGCACGCCGTCGAAATTGCCGATGGCGACCACGGCGCCGGCCAGCCCCGCCGGGGGGGCGGCGGGATCGACGCAGAGGATGAAATGCGGGTTCTTTGCCATTAGCCGTCCGGACGCGACAGGATTCGCGCCCCTTTAAACGTGACGCGCTTCACTCCCGTCAAGCCCGACCGGCCATGCAAGGGCGGGGCCGGAGTCTACGCCTTGGATTTGGGCTCGCGGGCGGGGACCATGACGACAGCCTCGCCGTCGAGCACCACCTTGCCATCGACGCTGGCCTCGCAATGCAGCTTGCAGCGCCGGCCCTTTTCCACCAGTTCGATCACTTCCACGGAGATGGTGACGACGTCGCCGATCTTGACCGGCCCCTTGAAATTCAGGGTCTGGTGCAGATAGACGGCGCCGGGGCCGGGCAGATACATGCCGAGAATCGCCGAGATCAGGCTGGCGGTATAGAGGCCGTGGGCGATGCGCTCGCCGAACCGGGTCTTTTTGGCGAAATGGTCCGACAGATGGATCGGATTATGGTCGCCCGACAATTGCGCGAAGCCGACCACGTCCTCGTTCATCACCGTCTTCATCAGCGTCTCGCGCATGCCGAGGCTGAGATCTTCGAAAAAATAGCTTTTGAACGGTTCTGACATGGCGTTTCCCTGATGTTTTGGCGATTTGGGCGGCTAAAAAGCGCGGCGCGCCGCAAATGTCTATTGGTCCAAGGATGGTCGTCACCAGACCAGACGGTCCATCCGGTAATTGGGCGGCGCGGCGTGGTCGTCGAGAAATTGTTTCAGCGCCTCGGCGTCGAGAGCGCCACTCTCGGCATGGAGATCGGCGCGGTGGATGCCGGTGGTGATCCACAGGCAGTCCAGCCCGACGCCCTGCGCGCCGGCGATGTCGGTGTGCATGGCGTCGCCAATGGCCAGCACGCGGGCGAGGTCCAGCGGCCGGCCCCGCGCCTGCTCGGCCATGCCCAGCGCCGTGCGATAGATCGGCGCATAGGGCTTGCCCGCCTGCTCGACCTCGCCGCCCAGCGCCTCGTAACGTTCGGCCAGCGCCCCGGCGCAATAGACCAATTGTTCGCCGCGATAGACGACCAGATCGGGATTGGCGCAGACCATCGGCAGGTTCTTGGCCCGACAGGCGGCGAGCACCGCCTCGTAATCGGCGGGCGTCTCCACCGTATCCTCGACCAGTCCGGTGCAGACAGCGAAACCGGCGTCTTCCAGCGCCACCGGGCGGATTTCCCGGCCGGCCATGCGCGAAGCCGCGTCGAACAGCGGCAGGTCGCGCGCCGGGCCGATATGAAAAGCCTTTTGCGGGGCGCGGGCGATAATGGCGCGGGCGCAGACATCGCCCGAGGTGGCGATGAAATCATAGGCCCCGCTGTCTATGCCAAGCGAGGCCAGTTGCGCGACGATCTCGTAATCCGGGCGCGGCGCATTGGTGACGAGAACCACCGCCTTGCCGGCGCGACGCAGGGCGACAAGGGCTTGCGCCGCGGCGGGAAAGCCGCTGGCGCCATTGTGCAGCACGCCCCAGATGTCGCAGAGCACGGCGTCATATTGGTTCTGGAGGGCGGACAGGCCGGAAAGGACCTGCGGCTGGGAGGCGAGGGTTGCGGTCATGCCCTGCGGCTAAACGCGCGCTCCGCCCGAGTCAAGGCTCATGTCTGGCGCAAGGCGGCGCTTGTGTCGGCGTCCGCGCTTGCCTATGAAGCGGCAAACAGGAAATCGTCCCATGTCCGAAGCCAAACCCGTCACCCTGGTCAAAGCCCGCCTGCCGCGCGGCTTTGTCGATCGCGGCCCCGACGAGATCGGCGCCGCCAACGCCATGCTCGCCGTCATCCGCGACTCCTACGAATTGTTCGGCTTCGAGGCGGTGGAGACCCCGGCGGCGGAATATACCGAGACCCTCGGCAAATTCCTGCCCGACCAGGACCGGCCCAACGCCGGCGTGTTCTCCTTTCAGGACGACGACGAGCAATGGCTGTCGCTGCGCTATGACCTGACCGCGCCGCTCGCCCGCTATTTCGCCGAGAATTTCGACGCCCTGCCCAAGCCCTATCGCTCCTACCGCTCGGGCTATGTCTATCGCAACGAGAAGCCGGGTCCGGGCCGGTTCCGCCAGTTCATGCAATTCGACGCGGATACGGTGGGCTCGGCCAGCCCGGCCGCCGACGCCGAACTCTGCATGATGGCGGCGGACACGCTGGAAAAACTTGGCATAGCCCGAGGCGATTACTGCCTGAAGATCAACAATCGCAAGATTCTCGACGGCGTCATGGAGGTCATCGGCCTGGGCGCCGAGGCGGAGGCGCATCGCCGTCTGGTGGTTTTGCGCGCGATCGACAAGCTCGACCGGCTCGGGGCGGAAGGCGTGCGCGCGCTGCTTGGCGCGGGACGCAAGGACGAGTCCGGCGATTTCACCAAGGGCGCCAATCTCGACGCCCAGGCCATCGAAAAAGTCATCGGCTTCACCGAGGCGCGCCGCGCCAATAACGCCCAGACGCTCGACGCGCTCGGCGACATCGTCGCGGGCTCGCCGCGCGGGCTTGAAGGCGTCGAGGAATTGCGCGCCATTGACGCGCTGGCCAAGGCCGCCGGCTATAATGAGAACCGGCTGCTGCTCGACCCCGCCGTGGTGCGCGGTCTCGAATATTACACCGGCCCGGTGTTCGAGGCCGAATTGACCTTTGTCGCCAAGGACGACAAGGGTCAGCCAATCCGTTTCGGCTCGATTGGCGGCGGCGGCCGCTATGATGGGCTGGTGGCGCGCTTCAAGGGTCAGGATGTCCCCGCCACCGGCTTTTCCATCGGCGTTTCCCGCCTGTTCGCGGCGCTCAAGGCCGTCAATTCGCCTGTGGTCGCGGCGGCCCCGCATAATGGCCCGGTGGTGGTGCTGGTGATGGACCGCGACCATCTCGCCCATTACCAGACCCTGGTCGGCCGGCTGCGCGACGCCGGCGTGCGCGCCGAGCTCTATCTCGGCGCCGCCGGCATGAAGGCGCAGATGAAATATGCCGACAAGCGCCGCAGCCCCGTCGTGGTCATCCAGGGTTCCAACGAGCGCGAGGCCGGCGAAGTGCAGATCAAGGATCTGATCGAAGGCGCCCAGGCCGCGCAGGCCATAGGCTCCAACGAGGAATGGAAGGCGGCGCGCCCGGCGCAGATTTCCATCTCCGAAGAAGGCATGGTCGCCGCCGTGCGGGAAATTCTGGGGCGCCACGGGCTTTGACGCTGACGGAATGAGTTCACCCTGCGCCGCGAAAGAGGGTGCTTTCGCCCGGCATTCTTGCTAAAGCGGGCGAAATTGGGCTTTGGAGCGGGGAATGAGCGCCGGTCAGGACAGGAAACAGGGCTTTTTGCGGAAGCTGGAGAGCGCCGGCTATCGCGGCTGCGATCCCGCCATTTTGCAGCCGGCCTCGGTCTTTCTCGACCTATCCGGCGAGGACATGCGCGGCCGGCTGCTGCTGACCTCCGACGGCCCCGGCGAATTCTGCCTGCGGCCGGAATTCACCATTCCCCTCTCGCTCGCCTATCTGGCCTCTCCCGAGGCCGGCCGGCCCGCCGCCTATTGCGCCTATGGCCCGGTGTTTCGCGCCGTCACGGGCAAAAAGCCTGAATTCATTCAGGCCGGCCTGGAAAATTTCGGCCGCGCCGACCGCGAGGCCGCCGACGCCGAAATTCTGGCGTTGGCGCTGGAGGCCGCCGGTCCCGGTCCCTGGAAAGTCAGGATCGGCGACGCGGCTTTGCTCGCGGCGCTGCTGCAAAGGCTCGAATTGCCGGCGGCCTGGATGCGGCGCATTCGCTCTGGCCTCGCCAAGGGCAAGAAGATCGACGAGATCCTCGCGCCAGTGGCGGCGTCGGGCGATCATTCCGGCGTGCTCGCGGCGCTCGACGGCGCGGACAAGGCGGGCGCCCGCGCTTTGGTTGAAGACCTGCTGAAAATCGCGGGCATATCGGCGCTGGGCGGGCGCACGCCTGGCGAAATCGCCGAGCGTTTCCTCGAACAGGCGGAATTGCGCGCCAGCGCCGGGCTCGACGCCGCCAGGCGCGGCCTGCTCGAGCAGTTTTTCGCCATTTCCGGCCAGCCCGATCGCGCCTCGACCCAATTGCGCGGCTTGTTCGCCGCCGCCGGCCTCGATCTGGCGGCGGAAATGGAGTTCTTCGACCGGCGCCTGAATTTTCTCGCCGCGCGCGGCATCGATCTCGACGGGATCGAATTTTCGTCGGGCTTCGCGCGCAATCTCGACTATTACACCGGCTTTGTCTTCGAGGCGTCCAAAGCTGGGCAGCTCGGGGAGCCCGCCGAGCCGGTCATTGGCGGCGGGCGCTACGATCGGCTGCTGGCGACGCTCGGCGCCAGACAGGATATTCCGGCGGTCGGCGCCGCCATCTGGATCGAGCGGATTTAGGGAGCGGAGACATGAGTGACAAACTCGTTCTGGCGGTTCCCTCCAAGGGCCGCCTTCAGGAAAACGCCAACGCCTTTTTCGCCCGCGCCGGACTGACCGTGCAGCAGGGGCGCGGCGCCCGCGATTATCGCGGCGTGCTGGCCGGGGTGGACAATGTCGAGGTGGCTTTTCTCTCGGCCTCCGAGATCGTCAAGAATCTCGCCTCGGGCGCGGCGCATTTCGGCGTCACCGGCGAGGATCTGGTGGTCGAGGCGGAGGCGCGCGACAAGGTCGAATTGCTGACCAAGCTTGGCTTCGGCCACGCCAATGTCGTGGTCGCCGTTCCCCAGGCCTGGATCGACATGCGCTCCATGGCCGATCTCGAGGATGTCGCTGGCGCCTTCCGCGCCCGGCGCGGCGAACGCATGCGGGTGGCGACCAAATATGTCAACACCACCCGCGCCTTTTTCCGCGACAAGGGCGTGACGGACTATCACATCGTCGAGAGCCTCGGCGCCACCGAGGGCGCGCCGGCGGCGGGCCAGGCCGAGCTGATCGTCGACATCACCTCCACGGGGGCGACCCTGGTCGCCAATGGCTTGAAGGTGCTGGACGATGGCGTGATCCTGCGCTCCGAGGCCAATCTGGTGGCCTCGCTGCATGCGAGCTGGACGCCGGAACTGCGCGAAACCGCGCGAAAAATCCTGGCGCGAATCGCCGCCGAGGAAGAGGCGCGCACCACCCGCGAGCTCGTCGCCACCCTGCCGCATGAGCCCCAGGGCTTCGCCGAAAGCCTCGACGCTTTCGGCGCCCGCCTGCGCCGCCGCGCGGCGGAAGGCCGCGTCGCCCTGTTCGCGCCCAAAGCCCAGGCCCCGGCGCTGGCAGACTGGCTGATCGGCCAGGGCGCCGAGGATGTGATCGTGCGCCAAAGCGACTATGTTTTTACCGCGCGAAACCCGTTGTATGAAAAGCTGATCGCGCGGCTCAACGGCTGAGGCAATCCAGCCGCGCCCAGCCGCGCGCCATGCGCTCCTGCAACAATTCGGCCTTGCGCGCCTGGATAAAATCCGGGCGGCGCGGGTCGCGTTTCCGGGGATTGGGCAGGGCGGCGGCGAGCAAAGCCGCCTCGCGCGGCGACAAGGCCGCCGCCGGCTTGTGGAAATAGTATTTTGACGCCGCCTCGGCGCCGAAAATCCCCTCGCCCCATTCGGCCACATTGAAATAGGCGGCGAGAATTTTGCGCTTCGACCAGAACAGGTTGAGCGTCAGGGTCAGCGGCATTTCCACCGCCTTGCGCAACGCCAGCTTTTGCGGCGGCAGAATCAGATTCTTGACCAGCTGCATGTCGAGCGTCGAGCCGCCGCGCAAGCTCCCGCCATCGCGCGCATTGCGAAAAATCTCGCGCAAGGCGCCCCAATCGACGCCGTGATGCCGGCAGAAATGCGCGTCCTCGGCATTGATCACGGCGGCGATCAGGAAAGGCGAAACCTGATCCAGCGTCACGGTCTCGCGCGCGACGGTTTTTCCGCTCAGCCAGCGGCCGATCATCAGCGTGGACACCGGCGGATACAGCGAATCGTAGACAAGCGCGCCGATCGTCGAGGCGAGCAGGCCCAGCGCGATCCGGCGCAGCCAGAGCCGCCACGCTCCGGCGCGCTTCGGCGGGGCTTGGGAGGGGGCGGGCGGCGGCGGCAAAGCCCGATGTTGCGGCGCGAGGGTCATGCGCAAAGACCTTGACCCGACTGAAACCTTGGGGCAAGCCAAACCCGATTTGATCAGCGGAAACGGTAAAGGACCGGCCATGTCGGGAGAGCTTTTGCACGACGAATTCACCGCCCGGCTCGTCGCGGTCGCCGAAAGCACGGAAAATATGCTGGACCGGCTGCTGTCGCCGCATCTGCTGCCCGGCGAGAAGGACCGTCCGTCGCGGCTGCTGGAGGCCATGCGCTACGGGTCGCTTGGCGGCGGCAAGCGCCTGCGTCCCTTCCTGCTGGTGGAGACCGCCCGGCTTTTCGATGTCGAGGGCGAGGGCGTTTTGCGCGCGGCCTGCGCGCTGGAGATGATCCATTGTTATTCGCTGGTTCATGACGATCTGCCGGCCATGGACGACGACGATCTGCGCCGGGGCCGGCCCACGGCGCACAAGGCTTTCGACGAGGCCACCGCCATTCTCGCCGGCGACGGCTTGCTCACCTATGCTTTCGACGTGGTCGCGGATGCGCCGACCCATCCCGATCCGGCCGTGCGCGCCGATCTGACGGTGATGCTGGCCCGCGCCGCCGGTCTTGGCGGCATGGTCGGCGGCCAGGCGCTCGATCTGGAGGCCGAGGGACGCCAGACCCCGCATAGCCGCGAATTCGTCATGCTCATGCAATCGATGAAGACCGGCGCGCTGCTGCTGCACGCGGTGGAGGCCGGCGCCCGCATCGGCGGCGCCGACGCCGCGCAGAAAGCGGCGCTGAGCCGCTATGGCGCGGCTTTGGGCGCGGCCTTTCAGGTCGCCGACGATATTCTCGACGCCGAGGGCGACACGGCGGCGCTGGGCAAGCGCGCCGGCAAGGACGCCGGGCGCAACAAGGCGACGCTGGTGGCGGTTTTAGGGCTCGACGAGGCCCGCAAGCGCCGAGACGCCCTGGCCGCGGAAGCCATTTCGGCCTTGCGCGACGGCGGCTTTGGCGACAAGGCGGCCATTCTCGCGGAAGCCGCCCGTTTCACCGCCGCGCGCAAGTCATGACCGGCGCGCCCGTCAGCCGCTTGCCGAAAATCCTGCGCGTCATTCGCGCCCGCCCGCGTCTGCTGTCGGCGACCCTGCTCGGCCTTGCGCTCGGCTTCGCGCTGCCGGAGGCCTGGCGTCCGGTGACGCGCGGCCTGATCGGCTGGAACGCCGCCGTCTGGACCTATCTGATCGCCGCCCTGGCGATGATCTGGCGCTCCGAGCACAAGGACATTCACCGCCGCGCCGCTTTGCAGGACGAGGGCCGCTACGCGGTGCTGGCGCTTACGGCTGTCGCCGCGACCTGCTCGTTCGGCGCGATTTTCGCCCAATTGGCGACGGTCAGGCAGGCGGCGCCCGAGGTCAAGGGCCTGCATGTCGCGCTGGCGATCTCGACGATTCTGGGCTCCTGGCTGTTCGTCCACATGACCTTCGCGCTGCATTACGCGCATGAGTCAGAAGGGTGAGGACGGAGGCATCCCAACGAGGTTGCTCGACTTGGTTCTCTTTGGGCTGGCTTGGGTTCAATCTCATAAAGATGAAGTCAGCGATGATCTCATTGAGGTGCTCCCAAAGTCACCATCGTCAGCATAGATCATGATGCTGTCGAAAAGGCTGCCATAGTCGCCTGCTGAGCAAAGCCGCCTGACCTTGTCCTGGGTAGTTACTGCGGTAGCAAGTTGGATGCTCCAGAGGAAAGGAGGCCCCTACCATCCGCTCGATGTCCTTGAAAGCCTGATCATCTGACATACAGAAATCTCCCTTCGCCGTAGTTTCGCGCCAGGAATGCATCACCCTGGCCTGATGGCTTACTTCGATGAACTGCCCGTCTCAGCCTGAAGCCAAGTCTCAACCTCGCCCTGCGGAAGACGAGGCGCGAGCCAATCCTACGGACGGGGATACTGCCCGAAGCGGACCGGTGATACACAGTGCTGATCGAGACTCGGAGATAGGCCGCTACCTCCTCGATGTTCATGCAGTCCATTGGTATAGCTGGCTGCTGGACGATCGCAGGGGTTGCCGGAATCAGGCTGGTGCCAGCGGTGGCGATTGGGCTGGTCGTCGCGGCGTTTTGATCCGCGGAGAGCATGAGTGACTCGATCTTGAGCCCGAGAGTATCACGCGTTAGCTGAGCCTGGTCGATGTAGGCCCGGAACACATCTGGGTCATCAACATTGCGTGCAGCCTCAAGTTCGCTGAACCTCGCGGTGACCTCGCGAATGATGAGGTCGATCTCCTTCACGGCAAGGCCCAGGTGATGCGCCTTCGCCTCGGGCGTCGAGACTCGTGAAGCCGAGGCCTCTGCCCTGTGAGTCATTCGTGAGATGTTGGGGAGCCTCTCGCGATGACGGGCTCGTTCGCTCAGGGCTTTGAAATACGCCTCCAACTGTGGCGGCATAAGCTTGATCCGATGCTCAGGCTCAGGTCCAAAGTAGTTGTGCATTCGCACCTCCTACTCTTAGCCTAACAAAGGGGGAATCCTAGAAACGCAAGTAAGCTGGTATCCCTTTGCAAAGTCTTGCATAGATCTGCATAGCCCTGTAGGCGATTGCTTCAGCCCTGACTCGCCGAGGTTGGGCCATCGTCAGAGTCCACGCTGAGAGCCTCGCGGGCCCGCTCGAGAAACTCCTCGGTCGAGTGGTCAGAGTATCCAGCGAAGGCTTGAGCGCTTCGGTGCCGAGTAATCCGAGCCGCATCCCGTGGCCCAACCTTCTCGGCAAGACGTGTTGCTGCCCCATGCCTGCCGGAGTGCAGGACGAGGCGCCGAGCTTGCTGGCTGCCGGGTTTGGGTGGGCGACCTTCCTTGGAAGCGGCGCTATCATCCTCGATGCCAATGAGGGCAAGGGCGCGGTGAAAGCCCCGGCGCATGGTGACTTCGGCAATGGGGACGTCTCGCTTTACGTTGAAGACGACGAAGTCCTCGGGGGCTGCGCGTCCGAGGTTCAAAGCTAGGGCCTTGAGATCTGAAAGCACGGTCTCGAGCTCCTTCGCTATTGGGACGACGCCATAGCTCTCGCGCTTCGGCTCCTTGAAGCCGTCGGAGTCTATGAAGTTCGCCTCGACAGTGATGATCTTATTGTCGAAGTCTACACAGTGCCACCTGAGGGCGCGTATCTCACCTCGGCGCAGGGCGGCCAGTTCCGAGAGTAGGACTACGGCCTTCTGTCTGAGGTCGATCGGGGCGGTCCCCTCGTTCTTCTCGCCCTTCTTGGGACGGGGGCGGGGAACGACAGAGTCGACCGTCGGCAGGGCGATGATCTTGGCCACTTCGGTGCGACTAAGGATGCCGCGCTTCTCGTGGTGTTCCCTGGGCCGGACGATGCTTGCCAACGAGAACGGCTCGTCGAGGAGGTTGCGCTTCACGGCCCAGGAGAGCGGAGTCCTAATCGCCCCGAGGACGTCGACGATAACGTTGGGACCCAGGCCCTGGCGCTTCAGGTTGTGCATCCACTGTTCTGATAGGTAGAGACTAGCTTCCCTAAGGAGGGTCTTCTTGAAGGGGGTGTAGCCAATGACGTATTTATTGATATACCGCCCTTGAGTCTGGACGTAGTAGTTCGACAGAGGCTTCTCGGCCTCGACCCGATCCCGAAGATATGCCGAGACGCCGGGGGTCCAGAACCAGGTGAAGTACGAGGCGAGGTCCATGTTCCTCAGGCTCTCAGCGGACTCGAAGTCGTCCTGAGCATGAGAGGCTTTGGCCTTGGCGATGTTGGCCAGGGGGAGCTGGGTCATGAGCCTGCCGGCCTGCGCCGCAGCCTCCCGCTCGTCATCCGTGCCCATGGAGCGTTGGGAGAGGATGGTACCTGTCTCCTTCTCCATGAATCGGGCGTAGAAGACGACGTGCCCGTCAACGGCGAGGCGCTTGAAGAGGGTGAAGGAGAACGGAGAATCCGACGGAAGAGGCTTAGCCATAAACGAAGACCCCCTGAAAAAGTCACAGTGTGAAGTCACAGTGTACTTTTAGGGGGTCTGTCGAAACGCAAGTAATTGTGGAGAATGGGGGATTCGAACCCCCGACCTATAGATTGCGAACCTATAGGCTCGGGCGTCCGCCCTTTCGCCATCTTTAGCCGGTTTTCGCTTCCGTTCGTTAATTCTAGATACCCAAAGAGATTTCAGTCAAGGGCATCCTCGTAGAACTTAGTTCAATTTGGTAATTCTTGTAATTTTCTCAATCTCAGAGTTGATCTCAGAGTTGCCCCTCCGGCTGATAATCTCAGAGATAATCTCAGACTTGCTTAGCGGATGTTGGTAAATATTTCGATTTTTCCTCTCTCGACTATGACGTATTATCTCCATTGTATCCAATATCGTCGCCAAGTATTTAGCCAAACCGTTGTTCTCTATCCACGTTTTTGGAGGAACAAATGGCTGGCGGTCGTAAGCAGGTTGAACAAGTGCTTCCTGATTGGGTGCCACAACTCGGGTTGCGCGACGCTGCAGCAATGCTCGGAATGGGCAAGGACACGCTCTACAAGCTGCTCGAGAACTCCACTATCGCCGAAGCTGAAAAGCCGCCTTACTACCGACGCCCAGGAGGACACTATCGATTCTGCGAAGCCGAGCTTCAGCGGTACCTTTCACGCTATGGGCATGGCAATCGTGGTTGATACAGTCAATGGCAGCTCTTCCTTCCCGCCAAGAATGCAAGTCAGGATACATATCTTATAGGGGAAGGGGAGACCCTTAGCGCTCCTTATATCTCATATATATCTATCTTTCCCGACTAGATGATTTACCCATGGATGACGATCTTCGTCCTCTTCAAGATGATCGACAGCCATGGGCGAATTTTCTGGTCGAGGCCTACCCGATTCCCCACCGACAAGCTGCCATCCCGGTAACTCACTTCCAGTTCTCGTCGTGGATCCGATCGAACCTTTCGTCCAGGGCCGACACCAAGTTGAGCTCGCGCATGTCTTCCAGGCTGGGAGATTCCCCGCTTTCATTTACCTGTTCGCAGCTCCTACTGAGCGCGCACGCGAGCACCGTATGAATCTCGCGGAACTCCTCCCAGCTGAGGTATAGGAGCTTTGCGCCCCTGCCATCCATTGCCATTATCCGCTCAGCTACGTCCCGGAGCACCACAGCGTCGATGACTTGTGTCTCGCCATCCGCGAGCATGCTCTTGATCTCCTTGTCGTCTATTTCAGGGGTCGACACCTTCCCGTCCCTGACATCGCGGATATTCTCGAAGCACCTCTTGATCGCGAGGCCCATCACGTACACCTCATCCCCGCTGAACAGCATGGCCATTTTCTCGATCATCATCATCTCCTACTCTCCCAAGTCCTAGCCCTACTCGGCCCTGGTTATCGTTAGCGTCCCCGTGACCCCGAGCACGCTTCCGGCCATCTGCATTCGCCTGAGATTCAGGACATAGTGTTTGCAAAGCCGGAGGTCGGTCGAATAGTTGTATGGACTCTCTACTATCACCCCAAGACCCTTTAGCCCGTTGGTAATCTTGTTGTAATCGTGCCGCCATTTCCTCAGCAGCTTCGACGGCAGTGGGTAGTACCCTTCGGCCATCATCCTTCTGAACCTCGGGTTCTCGAAGTCCCAGGCCCAGGCCTCCTCGGGCCGCTTCATTTTACCGTCGAGATATTCCTTCCAGGCCCACAGCTTCAGCAAGAACCGCTCGGCCGCCGCCCGCTCTTGCGCGTTCTTCATTCCGAGATCGTCAATCACCATGGTCACGAACGCCATCGCGTGCCGGTCCCGCCGCAGCGCCGCACTCTCTAGCCCGATGCCCTCGGCAGGCCCCTTTAACCTCCGGTACGACGTCGCCACGCGGGCCTCGAGCCCCGTCCTGATATCCCCTACATACCCAGGGCTCCGCGCCAGGATGCCCTTCAACCGGTCCACGGCCTCGCTCTGGCTGATTCCCACCCTCCGGTACGCCCTTATCAGCCTTAGGTATTGCGGGTTCCCCCTGCCATTTTGGAACGGCCCGCACTCTCGCTCCAACTTCTCGACATCGGCTATCGTCACCGCCTCCGAGCCCTTCACTTCCACCGCTGCCGTTCCTGATGGCTCTCCCGCCGCCCCTACCGCCTCCGCTGCCTCAGACTCAGCTTTCACTTTCGACCGTGCTGCGTTCTCCGCGCTCGCTCTACGGCGCGCCCGCCGATATCGCAAGGTATCAGGCTCCATCTCATCGCCAAAGATCGCTTGCACCGGATACACCACCAGCGCTCTAAACCCTGGGAATCTTGCCGGTTTCAGCTCCGCGTCTAGATACCGCTCTGGCCTCGGGATCTTCAACCCCGCGCTATTCGTCGGCAATACCTCCGCGATCCTCATATCCTCGTCCGTCAGCAACTCCCCGAACCTCTCCTTCAGGATCTCGATCATGGTCTTGTCCGGCACACTTCTTTGGAGCAACCAATACGCATGGACCCCATGGTCCGACTTGAACACCGCGCTCGGCTGGGTTCTCATGAGCCTCACGACCTCGCGATATTCCGCCATCAATATCACCGTCGGCTCCCCGCCTACCCAACCACCGCCCCGGTGATCGTCGATATCCATGCCGACAACATTCCGCGTCACTCTCGTCAGGAATGATATGACCCGCTCGCCCCTCATGTGCGCCTCAATGATTTCCGGCGTCAGCTCCGCCCTTTTGTAGAGGTATCCCTTTACAGGGTCCTTCTCGACGTACCGCCTGGTATGCGGCCTGAACACTTCAATGAACTCCTCGGCTACCGTCATGCTTTACCTCCGAACCTTCGATACTTTCCTTTGTCGAACACTTCGATCCCGTTCTTCTTCGCGAACCCCAGAACCTGGGGGCCCATCGCTCGACCATTTTCACCCGCCGATCGAGGACCAACGAGCACTTTGCTCCCCTCATACTCGATATTCTCTTCGAGGAACCTCAGGAGCGCGGCATCGTCATACTTCTCCGAATCCCGACCGCGCCCGCACTGTGTCCACGTTGCTCATATCGACGACGAAGAACTCGCCGTCCTCTACGGCTCTGTCGATATTCCGTACATTCCGGTCATGTCCTGCGGCTATCGCATTGAGCTCTTCAATCGCGACCACCTGGAATCGATACGGGTACCATGCCCTCATGAGAAGCTCGCACGTCGCTTGTCTGTTTTCGCGTCTCGCGATAACCGCCTGGGCTGACCGATCTTCGAGCCGTCCCACGACGTTATGCGCACGACCTTCTCGCAAAAGCGCCACTACGGGCTCCACGTACTCTACGAGCCGTTGCTTTTTATCCTGGATTTGGTCATCTTTCACGATCCCTTGCCCACGAGTCTTTGTAATCTTGCTCATCTTCCGCGATCCATCCTATCAACGATCTGCATCGCCTCTTCAACGGCCACCATATCCAGCATCCGCTGAAGATACGGATCAACCGACAGCACGTTCAGATCGCCGATGTAACATCGGTCGGGTAGTGCAAGCATTCGCTCGCCTTCCTCATTCCGTTCGCCTTGCCTGTTTTTCAGAAGCTGTGCTATCACCGTTGCGCCCTGTCTTTCCCGGAGACTATCATCAGAATAGAGTGTAATGCAGATATCTGACTGCCCTCTCGATCTCGGTCGATTCCGCGAACGCCGTGACATTGTAGATATTCTGATACCGCTCTGGCCCTTTCTTTTTTGCTCTGTAGATTGCCTGATACGCGCTCTGGTACGCCGCCCGTGATAGCTGCGACAACAGCACTACCGTAAGCCCTGGCCGTCGTTTCCACTTCATCGATTGGAACCCGAGCGCTAGGTCTTTCATGCTCCTCGCGATGATCTTCGTGTTCCTAAAATTGTCCTCGAAGTCGTTTACCGGTAAGTTCCGATCCCAGGAGTTGCGCGTAGTCCACAACAAGAATATCAAGCCCACCAGGCATATCAGCATCGACTCGATGCAAGACATAACCCAGGAGCTCATCAACCGATGTTGCTCCGACATTCCTTAGCTGCGCTGGATCGATGATGCACACATGGCCCTTTGTAGGCGTCATCTTCCCATATGTCTCACGAGGATTCTGGAAGTCCGGCAGCAGGACTTTGTTATAGAACTGCTCTTGGTTAGTGCTCAATTCCCCGGCCTTAAGTCCCGAGTATGTTATTGTTTCTTGTCCGTAAAACTTTGGATGCAACGCGTGTCGTACCGTTGTTTTGATATACAGCTCGTCGCGCGGCATCTCGAGCGACAAGATAAGGCTATTCCACCCTCCATATACTGCATTGGTATACGCGAAATTATATCCGAAGGTCGTCTTGAATGACCCGACGTACCCGCCGATCGTCATCAAGGTACCCGCAGGAATCGTTGGAATGTATTTCTCGAAGGGTTTGAAGTAGATTGTCGGCCCGCTCTGGACATCCCTTAGGCGTTCTAGCGCCTTCCCGATATCAAGCGTCAATGTTGTCTCGAGTCCCATTGTATTCCCCATTGTCTCGGGGTGTATCACCTTCGATTCTCACTGGCAAGGAGTTCTGGCGCAAATGCTAATCTTTACGAGATTTGACTATGTTTGCCGCTTCCTGAGAAGTCACCAGCCTCGAGCTAGGGCTTTCTCTTTATCTGCGTAGTATTCAATCTCGTCGCTACTTCTAGGACATCTTTCCCTGATAATAGGAGCTGCCCACGATGAAGTACGACCTCATCACCGTTCGATCAACCCGTACACCTTACAAGGTTTCCCGGCCGGCAGATGTCTACGCTGCCCTGAAGCGTTATGCGACTTCGAAGGTCGAGAAGTTCTTCGCGATCTCACTGGATGGCCAGCATACCATCATTCATATCAACATGGTCTCGATTGGGACGACCAATCGTTGCATGGCAGTCCCGAGAGACGTCTTCCACGCTGCTGTAAAAGACCAGGCCACAGCCCTGCTGGTAGCCCACTGCCATCCTAGCGGAAACAACAGTCCGTCGGTTGATGATAGGGCAGTCAGTGACCGCCTTCGCGAGGTGGGCGACATCATTGGCATTCCTGTTCTCGACAGCCTGGTCTTCTCTCGCACCGGCTATTATAGCTTTGTGGAAGGTGGGCTTCTGTCACCTGTTCAGCCAGACTAGGACGGCTTGTCCTCGGCTCCAAGTCTTGAGTATTTCGCATAAGGCTAAACCATAGTTCCGAAGGATGGGCAGGTCCACGCAAGTCTGCCTGGCAAACCAGCGTTGATATACAAAATTTCGAAAATTTAACACACTATGTCTTCAGATTGATTGAGGGCTGTCTTCTCGCTGGAGTATATATTCATATATTCCGCCACCGGGTATAATATATATATTACAGATAATACCCATACCAATATCTATCTATCCAATAGTTGATACCGTCATACGTATTCACCCCGTTCTACTTCATCAATCTCGGAGGCTCCCATGAGGCTCAAGCCTAACGAGGTCCTACTCGTCCAAGGTGGCCTCGGACGCTATCACCGCACGACTGCCGTCTTCACCAACACCGAATCAGCCAACGCCTACATGGCCAACGCCCCTGGCGAGGCCGTCATCGCCGTCTTCGATGCCATCATCTTCATCGCGGCCTGCGAGGACCTCGGCCTTCCTTTCCTGGAGCCATTCTTGGATCGAGCACTCCATGAAGATGCAAATCGAGATCTCTGAATCCTACACGACCGGCATCTGCACGGTCTGGCAGACTGACCACCATCGCCATGGCCGCTGTTTCACGATCCACGACCCCGAGTCTATCCTCAGCCCCTCACAATATTCTGCTTTCCTAAAGGGCTTCTATTCGTTTCGAGTCGACGCCGACTTGCTCTTCAAGCATTGCCGTTGATGCCACGCTTTTTGGCTCTCCATTCGACGGCACATCTGCCTCGATAGCCATCGCCCGCTACGCCGTTCCATTTCCGCCCAACTCCTCGATCGCCTAGCTTCTCCTCGCCTGCTACTCGGTGGCCTCGGCCGCTACTTATAACTGTAGCGGCTAACGCGTCTCTCCAGTCTTTGGCAGGCGTGATCTCGGCCGCAATCCTACACCGTCATCTTCCAAAGGAGGTTCCCAATGCAAGCAACCGTCCTAGACCCCGTCAGGACCGACCCCGCAGTGTCCATACCGCTCGATCTTCCGCCGATTTCCGACGTCCTCTACCCGGACTTTGGCTCCGCCCTGTCTCCGGTCCCTTCCGATCCTACCGGCCTTGCCGGCACCACCGACACAGTGACCCCGGCCTTCATCGTCGACTCTTTGGCCAAGGCCGACTGGTGCGTCTCTCGCGTCCTTGACGCCGAAGGCCGCATCGCCCGGCGAGCCTCGCTCGCCTCGGAGCTCCACGCTCGGATCGACGCCTGGCTCACCAAGGCCTCGGCCGCCGACAACGATTCGATCGCCTACTTGACCATGCTCTTGCGTCCCTACGTCGAGTCCGAAGTTTCCATGCAGCGCCGTTCTCGCAGCCTCATCCTACCCAGTGGTGTCGCCCAGCTTCGCAAGCTCCCCGACCGGCTCGACATTGTCGACAAGGACGCTGCCCTCTCCTACTGCGAGTCCTCGCATCCCGAGGCCGTCGTCGTCCGCAAAGACCTCTCGAAGACGGAACTCAAGCGTCTGGTATTCAGTGGTGAAGCGATCCCAGGAGTATCCGCTGAGCTCGGTTCCGATGAGCTCTACGTCCGCGCCAACGCATAGGAGGGTCCCCATGAAGTTACTGAACAGCATCTTGCTTGAGGGCGATCTCATCAGCTCGCCTGTCGCTTTGACCTGCCCCGACGGTATCACCCGCTGTACCTTTTCGCTCGCCTCAGGCGACACCGCGCCGGCCGTTCCGGTGATCACCTACGGTCGCCTTGCCACGCGCTGCTCCGGGCTTCTCGACAAGGGCTCCTCGATTCGTGTCGTTGGTCGCATCGCTCAGGACCTCGAATCTTCCGAGGCCACCGGCTCCTTCAAGCTCCACATTGTCGCCGAGCATGTTGAGATCAAGCCCGCGGCATCCCATCGCGAGGTCGCCTGATGCCCGCTCTTGATTCCGAACCCGAGGTCATCTTCGCCTACACGCGCCAGCAAGCTCTCGCCGACGGCGTTCTGGTCGATGCCTGCGATCTCGCGCGTGAGGCTGGCTTCGTATTCCCCGTCGCGCTCACGGAGGCGCTCTACCACAGCTACATCGTCCCCGCGCTCGACCTCGTCGCCGAGGGCCAATCGATCACCGGACGCCTCTGGGACCTCTTATTCGTCCTCCGGT
>CAWDOR010000024.1:0-6714 GCA_963804045.1 uncultured Alphaproteobacteria bacterium
CCACCCTCATGTGTCCTTGTTTCTTATACTTAGCAACATATTTTGCTATTGTTCTAGTGCTTAGCAACCTCATTTGGCTTCGTTGTTGTGCTGAGTGACCTCATTTGCATTGTTCTTGTGCTTATCACCGTCTTCATCCATTGTTCTTGTGCTTAGCATTCTCTTTTGCATTGTTCGGTGGTTAGCAACCTCATTTGGCATCGTTCTTGTGCTTTGCAGCCCCATTTGCATTGTTCTTGTGCTTATCATCGTGTTCCTAGAGAAGACCAACCTGAACGGAGTACATAACGGGATGTGCGACGGCGGGAGGTTCTTCCCGATGTTCTGGAGGTCTTCCAAGAGGCCCATGTCCGAGGGGTGTACTCCTCCCGGAATAGGGCTGTCAAGGGCTCAACTAGAGGTTGAGAAAACCTTGTAGATCTTTTGGTAGAGGATTCGCCCTAATTCGGGCTTTTGGCCGCAATTTGGCCGAATTTCGCCATTCAACATTCGTTGCCGCACCGCTGCGTTTTCGCAACGGTGGCGGGGCGCGCGTTTCAGCGCAGCACTTTCGACCGGCACATCATCCCCGTGTTCTTGTTGATGTAGAGAAATTCGAACTTCGGGAGGCTCATGATCGTCTCGGTCGCGATCTCGCGGTTCACGCCGGACAGCTCCCCCATCCGCCGCGCCCTGTAGAGGTCGGGGTTCTTGAACAGGAACAGGTGTGTGGCGGCGCTGTAGGCCATCACTGGAATGTTGACCGGCTCCTGGCTCGAGGCGGCGACCATTTTGCCTTCGCTACGTGCCACATCCGAGCTCTGGTGAAATTGGCTGTCGATCCCAAGGCGTCGGGAACCGACCCGATCACGTCGCGGCGCCCGTCGCCATCCATATCGACGGCTAGACGGAGGAAAGTCGAGGGCATGAACTGGGTATTGCCGAAAGCGCCGGCCCAGGAGCCGTTGAAGTCCTCGAGGCGCACGTCGCCCATATCGACGATTTTGAGCGCCGCCATCAATTCGCCGCGAAAATAATCGTTGCGGCGGCTGCCGAGGCAGGTCAGCGAAGTGAGGGACTGAATGACCGGCCGTGCGCCAAACCCCTTGCCGAAATTGGATTCGACGCCCCAGACCGCGACCACCGCCGCCGCATCCACGCCGAATCGGTGCTGGGCCGCCAAGGCCGCCTGGCGATATTCGGCAAAGGCCGCCTGACCGTCGCGCACCCGCTCGTCATCGACCAGACCGGAAATATAATCCCAGATCGGCGTGGAAAATTCCGGTTGTACTCCGAGAAAGCTCGGGGCGTCATTGGGTTCGAGATCGTCGAGGGCGCGGGAAATGGTCGCGTTGGAAATGCCATGCGCGGCGGCTTCGGCCTTGAGCCGCGCCTTGCAGGAGTCGAAATCGGCTCGCGCCGAGGCGCCGAGCGCGAGGAGGGTGAAAAAGGAAAGGCTCAGGAGCTTCATCCCCTGAGCCTAGCGCGATTTTGTTAACCGATCATTAGGGATGATCGCCGGTTCAGATCCAGGGGCGGTCCTTGGCGATCTGGGTTTCGAAATCGCCGATTTTCGCCGCCTTGACCAGAGTGAGGCCGATGTCATCAAGGCCTTCGAGCAGGCAGTGCTTGCGATGCGGGTCAATGTCGAATTTGACCACGCCGCCATCGGGGCCACGGATTTCCTGGGCCTCGAGATCGACGGTCAATGTGGCGTTGGCGCCGCGTTGGGCGTCGTCCATCAGCTTGACCAGATCCTCTTTCGACACTTTGATCGGCAAAATGCCGTTCTTGAAGCAATTATTGTAGAAAATATCGGCAAAGCTGGTCGAAATCACCGCGCGAACGCCGAAATCGAGCAAGGCCCAGGGGGCGTGTTCGCGCGACGAGCCGCAGCCGAAATTATCCTCGGCGACGATGATCTGGGCCTTGCGATAGGCCGGCTGGTTCAGCACAAAATCGGGATTTTCCGAACCGTCGTCCTTGTAGCGCATTTCCGAAAACAGGCCCTTGCCCAGACCCGTGCGGGCGATGGTCTTCAGATATTGCTTGGGGATGATCATGTCGGTGTCGATATTGGTGATCGGCAGCGGCGCGGCGACCCCGGTCAATTTGGTGAATTTTTCCATCTTTCGCTCGATTCTCACTGATGTCGTGTGGATTTACAGAATTTGCGGCGGAAGGTCCATCAATCGGCTTCGCTCTCGATGCGCTCCATATCCTCGTCGGACAGGCCGAAATGGTGGCCGATTTCATGGATCAGCACGTGCCGGACGAGTTCGCCGAGCATTTCCTCGCTTTCCGCCCAGGCGTCGAGGATCGGACGGCGGTAGAGATAGACCATATTGGGAAACTGCCCGGTCTGGACATCATCGCCCTGAGTTAGACCCCGGCCGCGAAACAGGCCGAGCAATTCGAATTCGCTCTCGCAACCCATTTCCTCCAAGGTTTCCTCATCGGGGAAATCCTCGATCTGGATCACCAGCCCGTTGCAGTAACGCAGGAATCGCTTCGGCAGGCGCAGAAACGCCGCTTCCGCCAGCGTCTCGAAATCCGCCAGCGACGGCGCCTTGCGATAGGCCCAATCGACCGAGGGCGGATTGACGCTGCCCATCAGCGCTTCACCGTCAACGTCAATTGCGGCGGCTGGGCCAGGGTCTGAAACACCACGCAATAGCGCTCAGTCAGCCGGGTCAGCGCGTCGATGCGCTCCTGCGGCTCCTCGGTGTCGAGATCGAAAAATAGCCGGACGGCGGTGAAGCCGACCGGGGCGTCCTTGGCGACGCCGAGCGTTCCACGAAAATCCAGATCGCCCTCGGCGCGCACTTCGCCGCCTTTGAGTTTGAAATCCAGAGCGGTGGCCACCGTTTTCAGCGTGACGCCGGCGCAGGCGACCAGAGCCTCGAGCAGCATGTCGCCCGAACAGGCCTGCATGCCGTTGCCGCCGGTCGCCGGGTGCAAACCGGCATCGATCAGCGCCTTGGAGGTCGAAACCTTGCAGGCCAGTCCCTCGCCGGAAATATCGCCCCGCGCCTTCAGCGTCACCAAGGCGGACTGGGAATCCGCCTTGTATTTTTCTTTCAAGGGCGCCTGAAGGGCGCGCAATTTTTCCGCGTCCATTTTGCGCCCCTTGCCTTACTTCACGTTGCGAATATCAACGAAATGGCCAGCGATGGCCGCGGCCGCCGCCATGGCCGGCGACACCAGATGGGTGCGGCCCTTGAAACCTTGGCGGCCCTCGAAATTGCGGTTCGAGGTCGAGGCGCAGCGTTCGCCGGGCGCCAGACGATCCGGGTTCATCGCCAGACACATGGAGCAGCCAGGCTCGCGCCATTCAAAGCCGGCGGCGAGGAAAATCTTGTCCAGGCCTTCGGCTTCCGCCTGCTCCTTGACCAGGCCGGAGCCGGGCACGACCATGGCGTTGACTGTGGCGGCGACCTTCTTGCCTTCCGCGACCTTGGCGGCGGCGCGCAGGTCTTCGATGCGGCCATTGGTGCAGGAGCCGATGAAGACGCGGTCGATCTTGATATCCACAGGCCTTTCGCCGCCCTTGAGGCCCATGTAGTCGAGGGAGCGCTGAATCTTGGCGCGTTGCGCTTCGGTCTTGCCAGTCTCGACAGTGGGCACCAGGCCATCGATGGCGACAACGTCCTCGGGGCTGGTGCCCCAGGTCAGAACCGGCGGCAGGCTGGCGGCGTCAAGTTCGATCACCGCGTCAAAATGGGCGTTGGCGTCGGTCTTGAGCTGCTTCCAATAGTGAACCGCGCGCTCCCAGGCTTCGCCCTTGGGGGCCTTGGGACGGTCCTTGAGGTAAGCGAAAGTCTTTTCGTCCGGGGCGATCAGGCCGGCGCGGGCGCCGCCCTCGATCGACATGTTGCAGACGGTCATGCGGCCTTCCATCGACAGGCTTTCGATGGCTTCGCCGGCATATTCGATGACATAGCCGGTGCCGCCAGCCGTGCCGATCTTGCCGATGATCGCCAGAACGATGTCCTTGGCGGTGACGCCCTCGCCGAGCTTGCCATTGACCTTGACCAGCATGTTCTTGGCCTTGGCCTGGATCAGCGTCTGTGTCGCCAGCACATGCTCGACTTCGGAGGTGCCGATGCCATGAGCCAGAGCGCCAAAGGCGCCGTGGGTCGAGGTGTGGCTGTCGCCGCAGACGATGGTGGCGCCCGGCAGGGTGAAGCCCTGTTCCGGTCCGACGATATGAACGACGCCCTGGCGGCGGTCATGCTCATTGTAATATTCGACGCCGAAATCCTTGGCGTTGATCGCCAATTGCTCGACCTGGGCCTTGGATTCGGGATCCTCGATCGGCTTGGAGCGGTCGGTGGTCGGCACGTTGTGATCGACGACGGCCAGGGTTTTTTCCGGGGCGTGAACCTTGCGCTTGGCCAGCCGCAGCCCTTCGAACGCCTGGGGGCTGGTCACTTCATGGATCAAGTGGCGGTCGATATAGAGCAGGGCCGTGCCATCCGGCTGAATATCGACGACATGATCGTCCCAGATCTTGTCATATAAGGTGCGCGGCTTGCCCGTGGTCTCAACCATTTTTATCATCCCTGTCACGGCGGATTTTCCGCCCGGATTGGCTTTGAATTAGGTCTGGCTGGCTGCAATGCAAGTCGCAGCGAGCAGATTAGAGCGCAAAATGCAAAAAGGCTGGCGCAGCGGCCAGCCTTCGCAAAAAGTCGAGATGCTGCCCTGAAAAGGGATTACTCGCCTTTGGCGGCCTTGGCCTTGGCCTTGAGGTCGGTGCGTTCGGCGATACGGGCCGACTTGCCGCGACGGTCGCGGAGGTAATAGAGCTTGGCGCGGCGCACCTTGCCGCGGCGGACCACCTTGATCGAGTCGATCAGCGGGCCATAGACCGGGAAGACGCGCTCGACGCCTTCGCCATAGGAAATCTTGCGGACGGTGAAGCTCTCGTTGAGGCCGCCGCCATTGCGGGCGATCACGACGCCTTCATAGGCCTGCACGCGGCTGCGATCGCCTTCCTTGACCTTCACATTGACGATCACGGTGTCGCCGGGGCCGAATTCCGGAATGGTCTTGTCGGCGGAAAGCTTGGCGATCTGCTCGGCTTCGAGCTGCTTGATAATATCGGTCATTTTGTCTCCGTTTCGCCTCGTGGCGAGCGTTTCGGAACGCTGTTGTGAATTGGCGCCGGCTTTTGCCGACGCATTTATCCCGGTATTTCCAGCCGGAGGCGGTCCCTTACAGAATTATCCGGCCTTTGTCGAGCCCTTATGCCGCGCGGACTAGGCTTTCGAACAGGCCGCGTCCGTCAATGCCGCCGACCAAGGGGTCGATGAGGTTTTCCGGATGCGGCATCATGCCGAGCACATTGAATTTTTCCGAATATATGCCGGCGATGTCGTTGGTCGAGCCATTGGGATTGGCTTCGCCGCCGACAATGCCTTGGGCATCGCAATAGCGGAAGGCGACGCGGCCCTGGTCCTCCAGGGCCTTGATCGTTTCGTCATGGGCTTCGTAATTGCCTTCGCCATGGGCGATGGCGACGTCTATGGCCTGATGTTTCTGATAGGCGCGGGTGAAGGCGGTGTCATTACGCTCGACGCGCAAAAATTGGCGCTTGCAGATGAAACGCAGGTCGCGGTTGCGCATCAGCACGCCCGGCAGCAAGCCGCTTTCGCAGAGAATCTGGAAGCCGTTGCAAATGCCCAGCACATAGCCGCCGCGCGCGGCATGGGCGCGCACGGCGTCCATCACATGCGCGCGTCCGGCGATGGCGCCGCAGCGCAGATAATCGCCATAGGAGAAACCGCCGGGCAGCAGAACCAGGTCCGTGCCCGCAGGCAGCCGGTGATCGTCATGCCAGATGATGGAAGTATCGGCGCCGGCGTGGCGCAGCGCGCGGGCGGCGTCGCCCTCGCGGTTGGAGCCGGGAAACAGCACGATAGCGGCTTTCATCGCTCGATCCTCTCAGGCCAGAAGCGAAATCAGAGGATTTCGACGCGATAATTCTCGACGACCGTATTGGCCAGCAGCTTTTCGCTGGCGGCGGAGAGCGCGGCCTTGGCGGCTTCCGGGTCGGAGCTTTCGACTTCGATGTCGAAGACTTTGCCCTGACGGACCGAGGCGACGCCCTCGATCCCAAGCGAGTGCAGCGCGCCCTCGATCGCCTTGCCCTGCGGGTCGAGCACGCCAGTCTTCAGGGTGACGGTCACACGGGCTTTCATCAGATCTTGTTCCTCATCGGGGGAGAAGGGGCGCGGCTTCGGGCCGCGCTTACTGCACCAGTTTGGGGCCGGTCGCCGAAGGCTTTTCGTTTTCCTGCATGATGCCGAGGCGTCGCGCGACTTCGGCATAGGCCTCGACCAGACCGCCCATGTCGCGGCGGAAACGGTCCTTGTCGAGCTTGTCGTTGGACTTGATGTCCCACAGACGGCAGGAATCGGGGGAGATTTCGTCGGCGACGACAATGCGCATCATGTCGCCTTCCCACAGGCGGCCGCATTCCATCTTGAAATCGACCAGGCGGATGCCGACGCCGAGGAACAGTCCGGTGAGGAAATCATTGACGCGAATGGCCAGGGCCATGATGTCGTCGATTTCCTGCGGAGTCGCCCAGCCGAAGGCGGTGATGTGCTCTTCGGACACCATGGGATCGTTGAGCGCGTCGTTCTTGTAATAAAATTCGATGATCGAGCGCGGCAGCTGCGAGCCTTCCTCGATCCCCAGACGGGTCGAGAGCGAGCCGGCGGCGAC
>CAWDOR010000025.1:0-3136 GCA_963804045.1 uncultured Alphaproteobacteria bacterium
TCGATTCCTTTCGCGGCCATGGCCGCCGCCGGAGCGCCGAGCCCGGCGCCCTTGGCCGGGGGCTTCGCCTCGGCGCCGACGGGCGATGCGGCCGTGGTCGAGGCGGCGGCTTTCGCGGTTCAGGCGCAGCGGCGCCTGCTGCGCGAGGCGAGCGCCGGCAAAGCCGTCGATCTCAAGCTCATCGCCATCGTCGCCGCCCAGCAGCAGGTGGTGGCCGGAGTCAATTACAAGCTCGTCCTGAGGGTGCGGCTGAATGGCCATGAGAAACGAGCCGAAGCGACCGTCTGGCGCCAGGCCTGGCGAAAGCCGGAACCCTGCCGGCTGACTTCGTGGATTTGGCGATGAGATCGGCGGCGACTCGATGGTTCTTTTTGGCGCCACTGCCCGGGTCGTTTTGACCTGATTTTTGCGATTTTTCTACTTTTGATTGAAACAGAATTGCGCAAAATGCGCTAAAATCCGGTCATCCCGGCCTGACGGGCCTTCAACTCAGCCGACGTTCAGCCGCCGCCCCCGGTTCCACAGGGCGAAAGGCGCGCCGGACAGGAGAATGTCGAAGAAATCCGGATCCTGCCACAGGCCATTGACCGAGAGGCGCGGCAAGGCGTGGAGATGGTCGGCGTGTTGCGGAAAAATCATCCCCGGCCTGGTGGTCACCGCGCTCTCGAAACCCAACGCCCTGGCCAGCGCGAATTCGCGCGGCCCGGCGGAGGTGGGATCGCCGACCGGATAGGCGAAATGCGGGCAGGCGCGACCGAGCTGGCGCTCCAGTTCGGCGCGGCTCTCGGCCATTTCCGCCCGCGCCTCGCTCTCGGCGATCTGGCGCAGGCGCGGATGGGTCATGGAATGGGCGCCGAAATCGGCGAGATCGCATGTCGCCAGGGTTTTGAGCCCGTCCCAGTCGAGGCAGAGCTCCTCCACCAGGGCGCGCGGATCGACGCCGGCGCGGTCGCGCAGCCGGGCGACGCCGTCGCGCAGGGCCTGTTCGCCCTGCCCGCGCAAGGCCCAATAGACCTTGTCGAAGGCGCGGGCTTTCTCGGCCGCGTCGCGCGCCGGCAGTTTCAGATCGTCGATTTCAACCAGGTCGAGCCGCCGAATCGCCTCCTCCAGCTCCACCCACCACAGCCGCGCCTGGCGCGCCGCGAGGCCGGGAGCGATGTAATTGAGGAAAGGCGCGTTGTGGCGGCGCAAGATCGGCAGGGCGTGTTCGGCGACGTCTCTAAAACCGTCGTCGAAGGTGAGGACGGCGAAACGCCCCCCCTGCCCGGTGCGCAGCCGGCGCAGGGCCTCGTCCATGGCGACCGGGTCGAGGCCGTTGGCGCGGAGCTTCCCCAGAACGGCGTCGAAAAATTCCGGGGTGATCTCCAGCAGGGCGTTGGGCGCGAATCCATCCTGTTCGGCGCGCGCCGGCCGCACCCGATGGAAAGTCAGGATGACGCCACGCCCGCGCAGGGATTTGCCCGCCAGCCGGCGCAGACCGGCGGCGCGGAACAGGGAGAAGCCGGCGGAGATGATTTTGCGTTTCAGGCTCATGGCGGGAGACTAGCAAGTTTGCATTGACCCTTTCTTGCTAAAATGGCCGCCACCATGACCTTGAACACCCAGGCTTTCGCCCGAAATCGAGATTTTCCGCGACGCCGGCGCCGCGCTGGCCGCCGCCGGTCCGCTGTCGGCGGAAGCCTATGGCGCCTATTACCAGTCGCCTGCCTTCCTGCTGAACTGGCTGGAGATTTATGGCGGCGGCGTCGAGCCCTTCTTCATTCTCGCCCGCGACGCCGAGGGCGAGCCCGTGGCCTTGCTGCCGCTCGGCCTGTTCCGCTATGGCCCGCTGCGCGTCGCGCAATTTTTGGGCGGCAAGGAGTCGAATTACAATCTCGGCCTGTTTCGCGACCCGGAGCGATTTCTGGAAGCCGATGTCGCCGCCCTGCTGCGCGGCGCGGCGCGGCAGGCGGGCGGCCCGCATCTCTACCGCCTGCTGACCCTGCCAAAACACTGGGGCGGCCGAGAGAATCCTTTGTTGCGCTTGCCGCATTCCGCTTCGGCCAGTCCCGCCTATTGCACCGAATTGGCGGGGGATGGCGAGGCTTTGCTGGCGCAAAAACTCTCCACAGAGACGCGCAAGAAGCTGCGCAAAAAGGAAAAGCGCCTCGCCGAAACCGCGCCGTTGCATTTTTTTCGCGCCGCGCCGCAACAGGCGGAAAAAATCCTCGACCTGTTTTTCGCGCAGAAACAGCAGAATTATTCGCTGGGCGACGGGCAAGACAAAGCGCGGCTGCGCCGTTTCTACGGCGCGCTGGCCGCGCAGGGGCTGGAGCTGCATGTCCTGGCGCTGGGCGAACGCCCCATCGCCATTCTCGCGGCGGCGCTGAACGGCGCGCGTTTGCAGGGCCTGTTCAATTCCTTCGACCCGGATCCGGAGATCGCCAAATCCAGCCCCGGCGATCTGCTGCTGTCGCAACTCCTGCGCGATTCCTGTGCGCGCGGCCTCAAGATGTTCGACCTCGGGCTGGGCGAGGCGCGCTACAAGATCATGTTCTGCGGCCAGCGCGAGGAAATGGCGGATCTGCTGTTCGCGCCGGGTTTGGTCGGCGCGCTGGCGCGTCCTTTTTTCGCTGGCGCGCTGGCGGCCAAGGCGGCGATCAAGAACAATCCCCGCATTTGGCGCGCGATTCAAGGCTTCCGCCGCCGCGCCGCGCGCAGCCGGAGAGGATCTGAACAAGCCGCGGGGGATTGACCGGGCCGGCGAAGCCCTGTAACAGCCACACACCCTTTGGGAGCGCGTAGCTCAGCCGGTAGAGCATCTGACTTTTAATCAGAGGGTCTCGGGTTCGAATCCCAACGCGCTCACCACTCTCTCCCTAGAAGTTCTGGGGATACGTGGCGACACACTACCGGCCGGCGGTGTCGCAAAAAGGTCTTTGGGCAGTTTGTGGGCAGTTTCCTTAAGTTGCCAACAGCGACAATGCGTCCCCTTAAGTTGCCCACGGCGACATTTATGATCCAATTCCGTCCCATTAAGTGCGATATGGCGCCACGACTACCGATAAAGTGTATTCGCGGCGCCAATCCCCCACCGCCCCGCCGCTCCAATGTATTAGATCGCATACATTGGAGCCAAATTTGGCCTCTTAATGCG
>CAWDOR010000026.1:0-4469 GCA_963804045.1 uncultured Alphaproteobacteria bacterium
GGGATCAGCGCCATGGACAGGGTGACGGCGATCATGGCGTCGCCGGCCAGCGCCTTGGGGAGGACGCCGGCGGCGACGGCGGCGGTGAGCAGCAGGAAGGCGAATTCGCCGCCGGGCGCCAGCATCAGCGCGATTTCCCGGGCGCGATGGCCGCGAATGCTAAAAAGCTGCGCCAGCCCCAGCACGATCGGCGCCTTGAGCGCGGTGAGGCCAAAGGGCCAGCCCGAGCGTCGCCAGGGGATGGGCGACAATGGCCTGGGGATCGAGATCGGCGCCGACCCAGACGAAGAACAGGCCGAGCAGCAGGCCCTTGAACGGCTCGATGGTCAGCTCGACGGCGCGCCTATATTCGGTTTCCGCCAGCAAAAGTCCCGCGAGAAAGGCGCCCAGCGCCATGAAGATAGGCCGGCGGAGGCCGCCGCCACCGCCGTACCCAGCGCCACCAGCAGACAGGCGGCGATGAACAATTCGTTGGATTTCGTCGCCGCCACCAGTTGGAACAAGGGCCGCAGGGCGATGCGGCCCAGCGCCGCGATCCCCGCCAGAGCGGCGAAAGCGGTCGCCAAGGCCCAGAACAGCTCCGCCTTGCCGCCCAGCGACGACATGGACAGCACCAGCAGCAAAGGCGCGACCAGCAGATCCTGAAACAGCAGCACCGAGAAAATCGCGCGACCGGAAAAGGTGTTGAGCTTTTTCTTCTCGGCCAGCACCGGCACGACAATGGCGGTGGAGGACAGAGCCAGCGCCAGCGCCAGAGCCGCCGAGGCCCGCCAGTCAGGCCAAAAAACGCGCGGCGGCGAGCAGCGCCAGACCACAGCCGAACACTTGCGCCGCGCCGAGGCCGAAGACGAAGCGCCGCAGCAGCACCAGGCGCTCCAGCGAAAGCTCCAGCCCCATGTTGAACATCAGGAAGACCACGCCGAATTCGGCGATCACGGCGATATTGCCGCCATGCGCGAGAAAGGGCACGTCGAAGGGGACGAGTTCGTCGATGCGCCCCAGACCATGCGGGCCGATCAGCATGCCCGCCAGCAAGAAGCCCAGCACGGGTGAGACTTTGATGCGCCGGAACAAAGGCACGACGACGCCCGCCGCGCCGAGGAAAAGCAGCGGCGCCTTATAGGGCTCTATGTCGAAATGCGCGGCCAATTGCTTTCTCTCTTCCAGGACAGGATAAGGGATTTGCGCTCCGCGCAGCAATCCCCGAGCCAGGACGAACCATGCGAGACGGAATTTACGATGTGGCGCGGCTGGACACGCATTTCGCGCCGGCGCCCTGGCCCTGGGCCGAACGGGAGGCCGCGCGGATCGACGCGCATTGGGCGCAAAAATTGAGCGAAAAGCCCAAATTATTCGATGGCCAGGTGCTGGCTGCTGCGCGAGCCGGAGTTTTGCGATGCGCCGGAGGGCCGGGTGTTCGGCGGAAAATTTTTTCTCACCGCCTTCCGCAATTTTTTGGCCTGGCGGGATTTCGGCTTTCCCGACGCCGCCGTCTATAATTGCTTCGCCATGGCGGCGCTGCGCTCCAGCGACGGCGCCTGGCTGCTCGGCGAAATGGGCGGCCACACGATGAATGCCGGAAAAATCTATTTCGCCGCCGGCACGCCCGACCGCAACGATATTTTTGGCGCGCGCGTCGATCTCTCCTTGAGCGTCGCCCGCGAAATGACCGAGGAAACCGGCTTTTCGCCCGGGGAAGCAGCGCCGGCGGAAGGCTTTCGCCTTGTGGTCGAGGGACAAAAACTCGCCTGCATGCAGCAGCGCAGCCTGGCCTTGACCGCCGATGCGGCTTGCGCGCGGGTGCAGGAATTTCTCGCCGCCGATCCCGATCCGGAACTGGCGCGGCTGGTGGCCGTGCGCGGCGAAGCCGATCTCGACGCGGCGGCCATGCCGAGCTTCGTCGTCGCTTATTTACGCGACGCCTTTGCCGCGCAGGGCTGAGCCGCGCGGCAAATCTTGCGGTGTCGGCCGTTCCCGGCCTAAAATGCGGCTGGACTGAAGTTTTTTGAGGAAAGTTGACGCGAATGATCCGTCGCATTTCGATTGTCTGCGCTTGTCTGGCGCTCGCCGCCCCGGCATTTGCCGCCGAGGGCGCGGTCGGTGGCCCCTCCGCCAGGACAAACCCGCCGCGCCAGACCGCCGGCAAGATTGGCGGACCCGCGACGCCGCCGCATACGCGCGCCGGCTCGACCTATAATCACATGGGCGCGCGCCGCTAATCCCTGAGATCGACCCGGATCGGGACGTGGTCCGAGGGTTTTTCGCGGCTGCGCATGTCCCTGTCTATGGTCACGCTTTGCAGGCGGTCGGCGGCTTGCGGCGACAGTAGCAGATGGTCGATGCGCAAGCCGTTGTTTTTCGGCCAGGCGCCGGCCTGATAGTCCCAGAATGTATATTGCTTGCCGGCGTCGGTGGTCGCCCGCAGCGCGTCGGTGAAGCCTGAGGCGAGCAGCTCGCGGAACTTTTGCCGCGTCGGCAAGGCGAACAGCGCGTCGCCGGCCCAGGCGGCGGGATCGTAAACGTCGCGCGGCTCGGGGATGACATTGTAATCGCCGGCCAGCACGAAAATCTCCTCATGCTTGAGCATGGCGCGGGCATGGGCGATCAGCCGGTTCATCCAGGCGAGCTTGTAATCGTATTTTTCCGTGCCGAGCGGATTGCCATTGGGCAAATAGAGACAGCCGACCCGCACCGCGCCGTCGCCGTGGGAAATCACCGCCTCGATATAGCGCGCCTGTTCGTCGGCCGTGTCGCCGGGCAACTGCTTTTCCACCTCCATCGGAGATTTGGAGAGAATGGCGACGCCATTATAGCTTTTCTGGCCGTGAACCGCGACATTATAGCCGGCGGCCTCGATCTCCAGACGTGGAAAAGCCTCGTCCACGCATTTGATCTCCTGAAGGCAGAGCACGTCCGGCGCGACCTCCTTGAGATAGGCGAGCAAAAGCTCGATGCGCAGCCGGACGGAATTGATGTTCCAGGTGGCTATCCGCATCAGACTTTCGCCGCCTGGCGCAACGGCGGCTTCGCCTGCATCAGCCTGGGTGTGGGGCCGTGCGGCGTCACGCCCTCGCGCATCAGCGCGCGGCGCAGCGGGCCGATGGCCGAGAAGAAATTCAGCGCGAAGGCGCGGGCGAAATCGACCGGCAGCGCGTGGATCAGCAGCGAGCGGTTGAGAATATCTATGCCATTGACGCGGAAACCGATGTCGCGGGAGCGATCCCGCTCGTAGCGCTCCAGGGCGCGGGCGATTTTTTCCGGCTCGTCGAGATCGACGCTATCGAGGCAATCGACGAGACTGGCGATGTCGCGCAGGGTGAGATTCAGCCCCTGCGCGCCAATGGGCGGGAACAGATGGGCGGATTCGCCGATCAGCGCCAGGCGGACGCCCGTGACCCTGGATGTTTTCAGCGCGCCCATGGCGAAAGCGCCGACCGGGCCGTCGAGTTGCATGTGACCCAGACTGTCATGGGCCTCGTCCTGGATTTCCGCCGCCAGCTCCTCCGGCGCCAGAGCCTGAAGCCGCGCCGCCTCGCGCGGCGTCACCAGCCAGACCAGACTGGAGCGGTAAGGCGCGCCCTCGCGGCCTTGCAGCGGGACAAAGGTGAAGGGGCCGGAGCGCTTGTGATATTCGGTGGAAATATTGTGATGCGGCTTGTCGTGCTTCATCAGCACGGTCAGGGCGATCTGCGGATAAGACCAGGTCTTGACGGTGATTCCGGCGATTTGCCGCGCCTGGGAATTGCGGCCCTCGCCGGCGACGATGAATTTGGCCTCGATCCAGCGGCCGTCGTCCAGCCGGGCGCGGGCGCCGGAATAATTCAGCTCGAAAGCGTCGAGCAGCCCTTCGATCAAGGTGATCGAAGGGTTCTCCTTCGCCGCTTCCGCCAGTTCGGCGACCAAAGCGTTGTTTTCGATATTCTCGCCAAAGGCCTCCAGATCGATCTCGCGGGCGCGAAACTCCTTGGGGCGGGTCGGGAAGATCGAGCCGGTGTCGTCGATCAGGCGAATGCCCTCCATCGGCGCGGCATGTTTCTGGCAGCGCGCCCACAGGTTCAGCGCGCGATAGAAGCGCAGCGACCCTTCAAAAAGAGCCACTGTGCGCCCGGCGAGATTGGTCTCGATCTTGCCGACGACAATCACCTTTCGGCCCTGAGCCGCGAAGGCGTGGGCGGCGGACAGCCCGGCCGAGCCGGCGCCGGCGACGAGCACGTCGCATTCGAGGGGGGCGGTGTCGGTCTCGCTCATGGTCCAATCCTCGCGCTGGCGCGCCTCTTGGTGGCGGCTCGCTATTTAGTGCTTCCCCGTTTAGAACTTCAAGGCCGCTTTGGCGAGGCGGTCATTCGCCGCGCCCCCTGTCACCAGACATTAACGCCCCTGCGCGAGACTTGGACGATGAGCGACCCGCAAAACCCCAATCGCCGCCTCGCCCTGGCCATGGGCGCGAGCCTCGCCGCCAGCCTCGGCAA
>CAWDOR010000027.1:0-134288 GCA_963804045.1 uncultured Alphaproteobacteria bacterium
GCGGCGTCCTGCTCTATCGCCATCGCGATAGCGTCAAGCTTCTGTTCAATCCGTTCAGCGCGGAAAAATTCGAGCTGCCGCCGGTTCCCGGCCTGCTCGACGCCTCGGGGGCGGCGATGTCAGGCTTTTCCGCCGGGGACATCGCCGGCAAGGCGGTTTTCGTCAACGCCTTCGCCTCCTGGTGCCCCAATTGCCGCGCCGAGCATCGCGCCTTGCTCGATTTCGCCCGCTCGGGCGCGACGATTTATGGCGTCGCCTCCGCCGACGATCCCGCACAGACCGTCAAATATCTGCAGGAGTTCGGCAATCCCTTCGTTCGCGTCGGCATGGACCGCCACGCCTGGTTCTGCCGGGCGCTGGGCGCACGCGGCATTCCCGCGAGCTTCGTCTTCGCCCCCGCGCCCAAGCTGGCCTTCATGCGTCAGGGCGAAATGACCCTGGCCGAGTTCCAGGCGCAGATCCCGCCGGCTTTGGCGCGCGCGCCGGGGAGAGCGTGAATTGAGCGTTGGAAATCGCCGCGCGCCGGGCTAAAACTCGGGGCGCGGCTGGAATTTGGCCGCAATTGGCGGCCAGAAGGCGGAAATCGGCGGGATAGCGCCGATTTCCGCAGGGAATCAGGTCCGGAGGAATTGATGAGAAAAATCCTTATGCTCACCGCCAGCCTGGCGACCGCGCTCACGCTCGGCGGCTGCGGCTATACCCAGGAACAGCGCACCGTCAATGGCGCGGCCATCGGCGGCGCCACTGGCGCGCTGGTCGGCGCCGCGGCCACCGGCCGCGCCGGCGGCGCGCTCGCCGGCGGCCTGATCGGCGCCGCCGCGGGCGGCATTATCGGCGCCAACAGCGCCCCGCCACCGCCGCGTCGCCGCTGCGCCGAATGGGAAGAGGATTATTACGGCCGCCGCCACTGCACGGCCTGGTACGATTGATTTCAGCGGCCCCCGGAAGGGGGCCGTTTTTTCATGACCCAGGCGCCCGATTCCCCGTTCGTGGACAAATTCTACGCCTCGCCCAACCACGGCGCGCGCGTCGGCGGGCCCGTGGACGCGCTGATCCTGCATTATACCGGCATGCCCACCGGCGAGGCGGCGCTCAAGCTGCTGACCACCGAAGCAGGCGGCGTCTCCTGCCATTATCTGGTCTGGGAGGATGGGCGCGTCTGGCAATTGGTGGCGGAGGACCGCCGCGCCTGGCACGCGGGAAAAAGTTTTTGGGCCGGCGAGACCGATCTCAACTCCCGCTCCATCGGCGTGGAGATTGTCCATCCCGGTCATGACGGGGGTTCGCCGCCCTACCCCGATGCGCAAATCGCGGCGGTGATCGGTTTGAGCCGCGATATTTGTGCGCGCCACAGGATCGCGGCGGCGCGCGTGCTGGCCCATTCCGATATCGCGCCTTCGCGCAAAATCGACCCCGGCGAATTCTTTCCCTGGCGGCGCCTGCATGAGGCCGGCGTCGGCCTGTGGGTCGAACCGGCGCCGATCCGCCCCGGCCCTGTCTATGAGCCCGGCGCCTTAGGCCCGCCTGTCGCCGGCTTGCAAACGATGCTCGCGGCCTATGGCTACGGCGTTGAGGCGACCGGCGCCTATGACGCGGCGACCCGCGATGCGGTCGCCGCCTTCCAGCGCCATTTCAGGCCGGAGCGCGTGGACGGAATCGCCGACGCCTCGACGCTGGAGACGCTGCGGGCGCTGCTAACGCAGTCTTGAGACGCAGCGCCGGTTCGCCCGCCGAAAAAATCAATCGGTTTTCCGGCATGTCATCAGAATATTGGCTATGTCCTGGAGGGCGGCGCCTTCGGCCGTCGTCTCGTCCTGCTGGCTCATGCCCGCGGCTTTCAGCCCCTTGCCGACGGCCTTGAACCGGGTCTCGTCATTCTCGAATTTGGCGGCCAGCCGCAGCCGCCAGGGACGCGCCAGGCGCTGCTCGCTCTGAGTCGCCAGGCAGGCGCAAACGGCCGCCGTCTTGTCGGCGAGCCGCGCCTGAAATTCGCGCTGGCAGGCGGCGACCATGGCGTCATGCTCACCGGGGAGGACGCGCCCGCCCTTTTGCAGATCGGCCGGCGAAAATTCGATGGCGGGAATGCCATCGTCGCGATGGCGGAGCGCCCAGGTCGCTCCGAGAGCGATCGCGACCAGAGCGCCAAACCCCAACAGGCCCCATTTGCCGAACGTCATAAGTCACACTCCGCCAGAACAGGTCTCACGACCGGGTATAATTCAACACCGGCGCCAGCCAATGTTCGACATCCTTCATATCCATGCCCTTGCGCCTGGCGTAATCCTCGACCTGATCGCGCTCGACCTTGGCCACACCGAAATAATGCGCTTTCGGATGGGAGAAATAGAGGCCGCAAACCGATGAGGAGGGCGTCATGGCGAAACTCTCGGTGAGCGCCACGCCAAGGTTTTTGGTCGCGCCGAGCAGGTCGAAAATCGTCTGCTTCTCGCTATGGTCGGGCTGCGCCGGATAGCCGGGGGCCGGGCGAATGCCGCGATAATTTTCATGGACCAGATCGTCGGGGGTCAGGGCTTCGTCCGGCGCATAGGCCCAGAATTCGCGGCGCACGCGGGCGTGCAAATATTCCGCCGCGGCTTCCGCCAGGCGATCCGCCAGCGCCTTGACCAGGATGGAATCGTAATCGTCATTCGCCTGCGCGAATTTTTCCGCGATGCGCTTGTCCTCCGGGCCGGCGGTGACGACGAAGCCGCCGATATAATCCGGCGCGCCGCCAACAGGCGAAACGAAATCGGCGAGCGCCACATTGGCCTTGCCGTCATGCTTGGCCAATTGCTGGCGCAGCGTGAACAGGGTCGCCAGTTTTTCGCCGCGCGACTCGCCGGTATAGAGCGCGATATCGTCTCCATCGGCATTGGCCGGCCAAAAGCCGAACACGGCTTTCGGCGAGAACCAATGCTCGTCGGCAATGCGCTTGAGCATGTTTTGCGCATCGTCGAACAGCGCCCGCGCCGCCGCGCCCTGCTTCTCGTCCTCGAGAATTTTCGGGTAGCGGCCCTTCAGCTCCCAGGACTGGAAGAAAGGCGTCCAGTCGATATAGGGGATCAATTCCTTCACATCGATCAGCGAAAGGATGCGCGCGCCGGTGAAAATCGGCCTGGGCGGGACATAGCCGGCCCAGTCGAGCTTTTCCGCGTTTTTGCGCGCGGCCTCCAGCGGCACGCGCTGCTTGGCCAGTTCCGCCTTGGCGTGGGTCTCGGCGACATGGGCGTAATCGTCGTGAATTTTCTGCTTGTAAGCCGCCTTGTCGGCGCCCAGCAGCGCCTGGGCGACGCCGACGGCGCGGCTGGCGTCATTGACATGCACAGCGACGCCGGCGGGATAATTGGGCGAGATTTTGACCGCCGTGTGCACGCGCGACGTGGTGGCGCCGCCGATCAGCAAGGGAATGTCGAAACCCTGGCGCTGCATTTCCGCCGCGACGAAACTCATCTCGTCGAGCGAGGGCGTGATCAGGCCGGAAAGGCCGATCATGTCGACCTTGTGCTTCCTCGCCTCGTCGAGAATTTTCTGGCCGGGGATCATCACGCCGAGGTCGATGATGTCGAAATTGTTGCAGGCCAGCACGACGCCGACAATGTTCTTGCCGATGTCATGGACGTCGCCCTTGACGGTCGCCAGCAGGATCTTGCCGGCGCTCTGGCGGCCGCCGCCCTTGGCGGCCTCGATATAGGGCAGCAGATAGGCCACCGCCGCCTTCATCACCCGCGCCGATTTCACCACCTGCGGCAGGAACATTTTTCCCGCGCCGAAGAGATCGCCGACCTTGTTCATGCCGACCATCAGCGGCCCTTCAATGACGTCGAGCGCCCGCGACGATCTCTGCCGGGCCTCCTCGACATCGGCGTCGATATATTCGGTGACGCCATTGACCAGCGCATATTCCAGCCGCTCGTCCACGCTGGCCTCGCGCCAGGCCGCGTCCTTTTCGGCGCGCTCGGTGCTCTTGCCCCGGTATTTTTCCGCCAGCGTCAGCAGACGCTCGGTGGCGTCGGGACGGCGGTCGAGCACCACATCCTCGCAGGCCTCGCGCAGCTCCGCGTCGATTTTTTCATAGACCGCCAGCTGGCCGGCGTTGACGATGCCCATGTCCATGCCGGCTTGAATCGCGTGATAGAGGAACACGCTGTGCATGGCCTCGCGCACCGGCTCATTGCCGCGAAACGAGAAGGACAGATTGGAGACGCCGCCGGAGACATGGGCCAGCGGCATTTTGGCGCGGATCTCGCGCGTCGCCTCGATGAAATCGACGCCGTAGTGATTATGCTCCTCGATGCCCGTCGCCACCGCGAAAATATTGGGATCGAAGATAATGTCCTCGGGCGCGAAGCCCACCTTTTCCGTAAGGATTTCATAGGCGCGCGAACAAATTTCGACTTTGCGCTTTTGCGTGTCGGCCTGGCCCTGTTCGTCAAAGGCCATGACCACGGCCGCCGCGCCGTGGCGGCGGACGATTTTCGCCTGTTCGACGAATTTGGCTTCGCCTTCCTTCAGCGAGATCGAATTGACCACGGGCTTGCCTTGCAGGCATTTGAGCCCGGCCTCGATCACCTCGAATTTGGAGCTGTCCACCATCACCGGGACGCGGGCTATGTCCGGCTCGGCGGCGACGAGATTGCAGGAATTCGACCATGACCTTTTGCGAATCCAGCAGGCCCTCGTCCATGTTGACGTCGATGATCTCAGCGCCATTGGCGACCTGATCGCGCGCCACCTCCAGCGCGGCGGCGTAATCGCCGGCCTGAATCAATTTGCGGAATTTGGCGGAGCCGGTGACATTGGCGCGCTCGCCGATATTGACGAAGCGAATGTCCGAAGTCAGCGCGAAAGGCTCCAGGCCCGAGAGCCGCAGCAAGGGCTCGATGGCCGGCGTTTCGCGCGGCGTCACGCCGGCGACGCGCTTGGCGATGGCGGCGATGTGATCGGGCGTGGTGCCGCAGCAGCCGCCGACAATATTGACCAGGCCGCTCTCGGCGAATTCGCCGACCAGCGCCGCCATGGCCTCCGGGCTTTCGTCGTAAAGCCCGAATTCATTGGGAAGGCCGGCGTTGGGATAGGCGCAGACGCGGGTGTCGGCGATGCGCGAGAGTTCGGCGATATGGGCGCGCATTTCGCGCGCGCCCAGCGCGCAATTCAAGCCGATGGAGAAAGGCTTGGCGTGGCGCAGCGAAGTCCAGAAACCGCCGACCGTCTGGCCCGACAGGGTGCGGCCCGAGAGATCGGTGATCGTGCCGGAGATCATCACCGGCAGGGTGACGCCTGACTCCTCGAAAGCTTCGTCAATGCCAAACAGCGCGGCCTTGGCGTTGAGCGTGTCGAAAATGGTCTCGACCAGAATGATGTCGGCGCCGCCCTCGATCAAGCCGCTGGCGGCCTCCTTGTAGGCGGCGCGCAGGTCGTCGAAAGTCACGGCGCGATAGCCGGGATTGGAGACGTCGGGCGAGATCGACGCGGTGCGATTGGTCGGCCCGAGCGCGCCGGCGACGAAACGCTTTCTGCCGTCCTTTTGCTCCGCCGCGATGGCGGCTTCCACCGCGATCCTGGCGCCCTCGACGTTCAATTCGCGGGCGAGCGCTTCCATGCCGTAATCGGCCTGGGCGATGGTGGTGCAGGAGAATGTGTTGGTCTCGACAATGTCGGCGCCGGCGTCGAAATAGGCGAGATGAATGGCGCGGATGGCGTCGGGCTGGGTCAGCGTCAGCAGGTCGTTGTTGCCGCGCAGATCCTTGGGCCAGTCCTTGAAACGCGCGCCTCTAAAATCCTCCTCGGAGAATTTATGGCGCTGGATCATGGTGCCCATGGCGCCGTCGAGCACGAGAATTTTTTCCCGCGCCGCGTCGTTCAGAGCCTCGATAACAGTTTTGCCGCCAAAGCGATTTTGCGTGGTCATGATTCTTTCCATAGCACGAGACTGACTCCTTCTCCCCGCACGCGGGGAGAGGGGACTAGCCGGCCCTTACGCCCAGCAGGTGACACACGGCGAACACCAGGTCCGCGCGGTTCATCGTGTAAAAGTGAAACTGGCCGACGCCGCGATCGAGCAGATCGAAAACCTGTTCGGCGGCCACCGCCGCCGCGATCAGCCGGCGGGTGGCGGGATCGTCGTCCAGCCCCTCGAAACGCTCGGCCAGCCAGTCCGGCACGCTCGCCCCGGTCTTGCGGGCGAAATTCGCGGTCTGCTTGAAATTCTGCACGGCGGTGACTCCGGGCACGATGGGAATTTCGATTCCCGCCGCGCGGACGCGGTCGAGGAAGCGGAAATATATGTCATTGTCGAAGAAAAACTGGGTGATCGCGCGGGTGGCGCCGGCGTCGATCTTGCGCTTGAGCACGTCGAGATCCTGATCGAAGGACGCGCTCTCCGGGTGCTTTTCCGGATAGGCGGAGACGCTGATCTCGAAATCGTGCAGGGCGCGCAAGCCGGCGACCAGATCGGTGGAATGGGCGTAGCCGCCCGGCGTCGGCTCATAGGCCGCGCCCAGTCCGCCCTGCGGGTCGCCGCGCAGGGCGACAATATGGCGCACGCCCGCGTCCCAATAGGCGTTGGCGACCTCGTCCACCTCCTCGCGGGTCGCGCCGACACAGGTGAGATGGGCGGCGGGCTTTACGGCGGTTTCTCGGACGATGCGCGCCACGGTGGCGTGGGTGCGTTCGCGGGTCGAGCCGCCGGCGCCATAGGTCACCGAGACGAATTTGGGGCGCAAGGGCGCGAGCCGGCCAATGGCCTCCCAGAGACTGGCCTCCATTTCCGCCGACTTCGGCGGAAAGAACTCGAAGGAAATATCGATGGGCGCGTGGCGCCGGCGGCTGGGTCTGGTTTCGTCCATCATGCTCATTCCTGCGCGGCTTTTTGCGCCAGCCAAAGGGAAACGGTGAGTTTTTGCGCGTCGGCCGCGCCGCCCGGCGCGAGATCGCGATGCGCCAGCGGCGTCAGGCCGGCGGCGCTCAGATAATCCTCGACCTCGCGGCGGGCGAAACCGAGGCGGCGATGCTCGTGGCTCTCGCGCAGCACTTCATTGGCGTGGGGGGCAAAATCGACCAGGATCAGCCGTCCCCCCGGCGCCAAAGCGCGCGCCGCCTCGCGCAGGGCGCGGGCGGGCGTGTCGAGATAATGCAGCACCTGATGCAGCACGGCGAGATCGAAGCCGCCGGCCTCGACCGGCAGCGCGTAAATATCGCCTTGGCGCAATTGCACATTGCGCAGCCCCGCCTGTTCGAGCTGGGCGCGGGCGACGCCGAGCATGGCCGGCGACAGATCGACGCCAACGGCGCTGTCCGCCTGGGGCGCCAGCAGTTCGAGCATGCGCCCGGCGCCGCAGCCAATGTCGAGCAGACGGCGATAGCTCTTGTCCGCCGCCGCGACAATGGCCGCCTCGACCTCAGCTTCGGGCGCATGCAGGCGGCGGGTCTCGTTCCACACCGGCGCCTGGTCAGCGAAATATTTTTGCGCGCGCGCCAGGCGGGCCGAACGCACTTCCGCCAAACGGGCGCGGTCGGCGGCCAGACGGGAATCTTCCGGGGCGACCCCGGCCAGCACGGCGCGGCCCAGTTCGGAAGCCGGCCCCTGCATGGCCACATGGAAAAACGCCCAGGCGCCCTCGCGATGACGCTCGACAAGACCGGCTTCCAGCAGCAGTTTGAGATGACGCGACACGCGCGGCTGCGACTGGCCGAGAATGGCCACCAATTCGCTCACCGCCAGCTCGGCCTCGCTGAGCAGCGCATAGAGGCGCAGCCGCGTTTCCTCGCCAATGGCGGCGAGGGCGGCAAGCGCTTCCGTGAGTGTGGCTCGGGTTTCGGTCATGCGATCTTCTAAAAGGATATAAACATATCTTTATGCGTGATTTGCCCATCTGTCCATCGTCAAATTCGCCGGATCGGCTAATATCGCCGCATGGAGAGCGCCCAAAAGATTCTCGCGGTCATTCTCGCCGGCGGCCTGGGCCGGCGCATGGAGGGCGCGCCAAAGCCGCTGCTGGAGCTGGGCGGGCGGCGGCTAATCGACCACGTCGCCGAGCGCGCCCTGCGGCAGGGCTTACCCGTCGCGCTCAATCTCCACGACATCTCGGCGGAGGCCGCGGCGCCCTTCCAAAATCTCGGCCTGCCCTATATCGCCGACGCGGTCGCGGGTCATGCCGGGCCGCTGGCCGGCGTGCTCGGCGCGCTGGATCACGCGGCGGCGCATGACCATGACGCCGTGCTCAGCCTGCCCTGCGACTCGCCCTTCCTGCCCGACGACCTCGCGGCGCGACTGGCGGAGGCGGCGCGGGCCAGTCGCGATGGCCTCGCCTGCGCCTCGTCCGGCGGACGGCGCCATCCGGTCATCGCGCTCTGGCCGGTCGGCTTGCGCGCCGATCTGCGCCGGGCGCTGACCGAGCAAGGCATAAGCGCCCTCGGCCAGTTCCAGGCTTTCTATGATACAATCGCCGTGGACTGGCCAATTCTTGCATTCGATCCCTTTTTCAACATCAATAGGCCCGCCGATCTCGCCGAGGCGGAGGCCATTTTGAGGCTCTGAGGTGAAAACTCTCGATCTGCGCGGGCTCAAATGCCCGCTGCCCGTGCTGAAAACCCGCAAGTTCCTGGCGACGCTGGCGCGCGGCGAACAGGTCCGGGTGTCCTGCACCGATCCTTTGAGCGTGATCGACATTCCCAATATGCTGCGCGAAACCGGCGACACCCTGGAAAACCTCGACCGCGAGGAGGATGTCGCCCTGTTCGTCATCCGCAAGGAGGGCCGATGAGCGACAGCCTGCCGCTCGCCGCCATGATCTATGACGAGGGCGAGCCGATCGACGCGGTGTTCGCGCAATTGCGCGCCGCGCTGGAGGCGCGCGGGCTTCGCGTCGGCGGCGTGGTGCAATCGCCCTGCGCCGAGACCATTTACGCGGTCCACATCGAAACGGGGCGCAGCCTCGACCTGATGCAGGATCTCGGCGCCTGCGCCTCCGGCTGCCGGCTCGACGGCGGCGCCCTGGCCGAGGCCGCGGGCCTGCTGGCGCAAAGTCTCGTCCAAAAACCCGACCTGCTGCTGATCAGCCAATTCGGCCGCGCCGAGGCCGAGGGCGGCGGTTTTCTCGCCGAAATCGGCGAGGCCGCGGCTTCGGGACAGCCGACGCTGATTGGCGTGGCGCGCAAGCGCGAGGCCGAATGGCGCGCCTTCGCGGCTGATTTCGCAACAAGTTTGCCCTGCGATCTGGAGGCCGCGCTCGCCTGGCGGCTGCGCCTGGCCGCCGCCGCCTGACCCTACGAATTTCTTGGGAGACAGCGGGGCGGAACCGGTTTAACCTCCCCTCCGGCTACGCTTCCGTGTTTCGGAGGACGGGAGGCCGCCCAAGGGCTCAACAGCGAGAACCACCATGAAGTTCGCTCATTCCATCGCCATTGTTTCCATGCTCGCCTTTTCCGGCGCCGCTTTCGCGCAGGCGCCTGCCGCTCCCGCGGCTCCGGCGGCTCCCGCCGCTCCGGCTGCGCCCGCGGCTCCGGCCATGCCCAAGGCGACCGCTCCGGCCATGCCGGCCGCGCCCGCCGCCACTCCGGCCGCCGCCGGCAAGCAGCCGCGCTCGGCCAAGTCGCTCGACTGCTCCAAGCAGGCGGATACGCAGAATCTGCATGGCAAGCCGCGCAAGGCCTTCATGAGCAAGTGCAAGAAGAGCTGATCGGCTCTTTTCCAGGAAAACCAAAAGAAGTCGGGCGCGGCAGGCAGTCACGCCCGACTTTTTTTGTGCAGGAAGCTATCGAGACCCGCCCGCCTAACCCCGTTCGCCCGAGATGCCCGTCTCGGCCCGCGCGCCGTGATCTATGGCGCGCGCCAGCGTCGCCGCAACCTGTTCGGCCAGGCAGCGATAGCCGCGATCGTTCATGTGCAGGCGGTCCGGCCCGATCAGATCCTCGCGGCCGCTGGCCTCGGCCAGCCGGCGCATGGCGTCGTAGCGCGACACCAGGGTCACGCCCTCGTCGCGCGCCACCTGCGCCGTGGCGTCGCGCAGCGCGACATAATTGGCGTTTTCGGCGAATTTTCGCGTCCACTGCATGCCCACGAGAACCGTGTCATCGCCGCGCTTTTTGAGAAATTCCAGCGCGGCGCCGACAGTTTTCGCATATTCGGCGGGAGCGACGCCGTTCAGCCCGTCATTGGTGCCGACCTGCCAGAGCACCAGATCGGGATCGAGTTTGGGCACGTCGCGGCGCAGGCGCGTCACGGTGGCCGAGGCCGTCTCGCCGCCGACGCCGAGATTGACGATCTCGAACTTCTGGGCGGGCAGCGCCAGTTCGAGCAGAGCCCGCAATTGCGCGGGATAGGTCCGGTCGGGCGAAGTCGCGCCGACGCCTTGCGTCGAAGACGAGCCTATGGCGACGATGCGCACCGGACGCCCCGACAGCAGCGCGCGGGAAAAACGCGGCAGTCCCGCGATTTTTTGCGGCAAGGCCTCGGTGGCGGCGCAGGACGCCTCGGGCGCGACGCGCAGGGCGCGCTCATGCGTCTCCCCCGGCGCGACGGCGGGAAAACCCGCCAGCGCCGCAAGAACGAGCACGAAACCAAACGACCGCCGCAAGCCCATCTCCGCCACCTGAAGGAACGGTTACGCTGACGGCAAAATCCGCCGAGGTCAATCTTGCGGCGCAGCATTGGGCAAGAAAGCCGCGCTTCAAGTTAATCGAACGCGGCTAATCCGCGAACAAGGCGCGCAAGACGGCGGCGGCGGTTTCAACGAAAGCCAGGACTTTCGCTGGCGGATGGCGCCCCGGCGGGCGCACCAGATGGATGGGCGCGGGCGGCGGTTCGTAGTCCCCCAGGATGCGCCGCAGCCGCCCCTCGCGCAGGGCGGCGTCGAGCTGATAGGAATAGAGGCGGGTCACGCCCAAGCCAGATATCGCCGCATCCAGCGCGGCGTCGACCGAATTGACCAGCAGCTTCGGCTGGATGCGCAGGGCCTGCTGTTCGCGCGCGCCAAACGACCAGACGCCCGGCTGGACGGAGATGTTCGCCGTGGCGATCAGGTCGTGGCCGGCCAGTTCGCTCGGATTTCGAGGCTCGCCGCGCGCGGCGAGATAGGCGGGCGAAGCCACCAGCAGCCGCCGAACCGAGCCGACGCGCATGGCGAGAATGGAGGAATCCGGCATTTCGCCGATGCGCAGACCGAGATCGACGCCCTCATCGATCAGCGACACGACATTGTCGTGCAACCGCAGATCGACCTGCATCCCCGGATGGGCGCGCAGAAAGGTTTTGACGAGGGGCATGATGTGCAGCCGACCGAACATGACCGGGGCGGTAATGGTCAGCAGGCCGCGCAATTCGGCGCCGCCGCGCAGGCTTTCGGCGAGGTCGTGATAATCGGCCAGCAGGTTTTTCGCCTGCGAAAGCGCCTGGGCGCCGGCCTCGGTGAGCGCCACGGCGCGGGTGGTGCGGGCAAAGAGTTCCGCGCCAAACTCCTCCTCCAGCGCCGCCACGGCGCGGGTGACGGCGGCCGGCGCGCGCCCGGTTTTTCGCGCGGCGGCGGCGAAGCTGCCGCGTTCGGCCACGGCGACGAAAAGCGCGAGAGACTCCAGTCGATCCATTATTTCAATTTCCGCAATAGTCTTCTGCCAATTTCACTTATTTCATCATTTTTTGGAAGAGCTAATCTGCTCCGCGACAAAAGCGAAGCTCGGGAGGGCCAAATGTCCGAAACAAAAATCATTTTCCATGGATTCGCCAAATCCGGCCACTCGCATCGCGCCGAATTGATGCTGCGGCTGCTAGGGCTGCCCTATGAGCGCCACGAGGTCGATCTGGTCGGCGGCGAACAGCGCGGCGAGGCCTTTTTGCAACTCAATCCCTTCGGGACCGTGCCGGTGATCGACGACAATGGCCTGGTCATCGCCGATTCCTGCGCCATTCTGGTCTATCTCGCCACCCGCTACGACGCTTCCGGAAACTGGCTGCCGCGCGACGCCGCTGGCGCGGCCCAGGTCCAGCGCTGGCTCTCCGTGGCGCAAGGCCCCGTGTTCAACGGCCCCTGCTGCGCCCGGCTGGTGACCGTGTTCGGCATGGATTTCGACCATGCCCGCGCGGTCGCGGTCGCCCAAAGGCTGTTCGGCGTGCTCGACGGCGAACTCGCGGGCAAGAGCTTCCTCGTCGCGGGACGCGCGACCATCGCCGATATCGCGCTCTATTCCTATATCGCCCATGCGCCGGAAGGCGGCGTCGATCTTTCGCCGCACAAGAATATCGCGGCCTGGCTGAAGCGCATCGAGGCCCTGCCCGGCTTTTTCCCCATGCCCGCCACCAAGGCCGGCCTGCTGGCCGCCTGAAATGTTCGCGCCCGACGACCGCCGCCCCTGGGACGCCGCCGAAATGCGGGCGCGCGCCCTGGCCGGCGGACCGGAGATCGCGCCGGTCATCCGCACCTTTCTCGACGATCCCCTGCCCGAATTTTTCGCGCGGCTGTCCATGATCTTCGTCGCCGGACTGGACGCGCAAAGCCGTCCCGCCGCCTCGCTGCTGCGCGGCGCGCGTGGTTTTGTCTCAGCGCCGGACGCCCGCCATTTGGAGATCGCCGCCGATTTTCCGCAGGGCGAGGCGATAAGCGTCGCGGAGGGCGCGCCCTTCGCCTTGATCGGCGTGGATTTCACCCTGAAATGGCGCAATCGCGTCAATGGCCGTCTGAGGCCGGCGGCGCCGGGGCGCATTGGCGTGGCTGTCGAGGAAGCCTTCGGCAATTGCCCGAAATTCATCATGCAGCGCAAACTGTCGCCGCTCGCCGCGCCGCCCGGCGCATGGACGGAGCTTGCAGAACTGGACGCGGCGGCGCGCGAGGCGATAGCGGGGTGCGACTGTTTCTTCATCGCCTCGCGCGGCGCGGCGAACATGGACATGTCGCATCGCGGCGGACCGCCGGGTTTCGTCGAATTTTTTGACGGCGCAACGCTGCGCGTCCCCGATTTTCGCGGCAATAATTATTACAACACCTTTGGCAATTTGCTCGACCATCCGCAGGCGGCGCTGTTGTTTCCCGATTTCGCCACGGGGCGGCTGCTGCATTTATCGGGACGCGCGGAAGTGGATTTCGCCGCCCGCGCCTGGAGCTTTCACATCGCGGCCGCGCGGCGGCTGACCACCGCGCCCTTGATCAAGCTCGATTAGCCCGCCGCCGCCACGGCCTGGGCGATGCCGGCATATTGGCAGCCGGCGGCGATGGCCACGAAAGCGTGCCAGATGGCGTTCTGGAATTTCAGCCCGTGCCAGCGGTAGAACAGCACGCCGACCGAATAGAACAACCCGCCGATCACGGTGAGAACCAGCGTCGCCAGGGGCAAATGGTCGATCAGCGGCTTGGCGGCGATCACCCCGACCCAGCCCAGCGCCAGATAGACGACCAGCGAGGCGCGGTCGAACTGGCCGGGCAGCGCGATCTTGACCGCCGCGCCGCCGAGCGCCACCGCCCAGACGAAAGCCGCCAGGCCCCAGGGCAGCGGCCCCGAAGGCAATTGCGACAGCAGCGCCGTATAGGTGCCGGCGATCATCAGATAGATCGAGGCGTGATCGAAGCGCCGCAGGATCCATTTGAGATTGGAGGGCGGCGTCATGTTATAGGCGCAGGAAAAGCCGAACAGCAGGAAGAATCCGGCGGCATAGGTTCCAAAGGCGAAAGCGTTGCCGACAGCGCCGCGCGCCACGGCGTGATCGATCAGCACGCCAAAGGCGATGAGGCCGACGACAATCGCCAGCGCATGAACAAAGCCGTCGGCGACGAGTTCATCCACGCCATAGGGACGTTTCTCCAGACGGGGATGATTTTGCGGCAGCGACATTTTGCGCGACTCCGGCGAAGCTTATGTTCACAATTAAACTAATCGATGCGGCGCAATGATGGCAATGAGGATCGCTGGCGGCAAAAACACAAAAATGTGAACGTCGGCTTGGAGGCGCCAGGTCCTGTTGGGTTGAATTGTGGCGTAGCGAGAAAAAAGGCCGGGCACATCGCCCGGCCCCCAAAACTCACCTGCTGAACTTCTTGTATTTCAGCCGGTGCGGGATGACGCTGTCCACGCCCAGCCGGCGCTTCTTGTCTTCCTCGTAGTCGGCGAAATTGCCCTCGAACCATTCGACGTGGCTGTCGCCCTCGAAGGCCAGCATATGCGTGGCGATGCGGTCGAGGAAGAAGCGGTCATGCGAGATGATCACCGCGCAGCCGGCGTAATCCTGCAAGGCGTCCTCCAGCGCGCGCAACGTATCGACGTCGAGATCGTTGGTCGGTTCGTCGAGCAGCAGGACATTGGCGCCCTTTTTCAGCATTTTGGCGAGATGCACGCGGTTGCGCTCGCCGCCCGAGAGCATGCCTACCTTCTTCTGCTGGTCGGCGCCCTTGAAGTTGAAGGTCGAGCAATAGCCGCGCGAATTGATTTCGCGCTTGCCGAGATAAATCACTTCATTGCCGCCGGAAACCTCTTCCCATACGGTCTTCTTGTCGTCCAAAGCGTCGCGCGACTGGTCGACATAGCCAAGCTCGACGCTCTCGCCGATCTCGATTTCGCCGGAATCGGGCTTTTCCTGGCCGGTGATCATGCGAAACAGCGTGGTCTTGCCCGCGCCATTGGGGCCGATGACGCCGACAATGCCGCCGGGCGGCAGCTTGAAGGAGAGATTGTCGATCAGCAGTTTGTCGCCGAAAGCCTTTGAAAGCCCCTTGAACTCGATGACATTCTGGCCGAGCCGCTCGGCCACGGGAATGATGATCTGCGCTGTGCTCGGCGCCTTGTCGTTCTGCTTGGCGACCAGTTCGTCATAGCGCTGGATGCGCGCCTTGCTCTTGGTCTGGCGGGCCTTGGGGCTGGAGGCGATCCACTCGCTTTCGGCCTCGATGGCGCGCTGGCGGGCCTCGTCCTCGCGGCCCTCCTGCTGCAGGCGCTTCTGCTTCTGCCCCAGCCAGGAGGAATAATTGCCCTCATAGGGAATGCCCCGGCCGCGATCCAGCTCGAGAATCCAGCTGGTGACATTGTCGAGGAAGTAGCGGTCATGGGTGACGATCAGGATGGCCCCGGGATAATTGCGCAAATGGCCTTCGAGCCAGTTCACCGTCTCCGCGTCGAGATGGTTGGTCGGCTCGTCGAGCAGCAGCAGTTCCGGCTGCTCCAGCAGCAATTTGCACAAGGCGACGCGGCGACGCTCGCCGCCCGAGAGTTTCGCCACTTCCCAATCGTCGGGCGGGCAGCCGAGCGCCTCCATGGCCTGATCGACCTGGCTGTCGAGATCCCACAGGCCCTTGGCCTCGATCTCGTCTTGCAGCGTGGTCATTTCATCGGCGGTCTCGTCGGAATAATTCATCGCCAATTCGTTGTAGCGGTCGAGCACCGCCTTCTTTTCCGCGACGCCGAGCATGACATTGCCGCGCACGTCGAGACTGTCGTCGAGCTTGGGCTCCTGCGGCAGATAGCCGACCCGCGCGCCCTCGGCGACAAAGCCCTCGCCATTAAAATCCTTGTCGATGCCGGCCATGATGCGCAGCAGCGTCGATTTGCCCGCGCCGTTGACGCCGAGCACGCCGATCTTGGCGTCCGGGTAGAAGGACAGGTGGACATTGTCCAGAACCTTCTTGCCGCCCGGCCAGGTCTTGGTCAGGCCCTGCATGTGATAAACGAACTGTCGCGCCATTTTCTGTTCCCTTGCGCCGGCCGCCCTGGCGGCGCCCCCTTGCGATTGGCCCCCGTTTTAGCGACAGGGCGCGCGGGGGTCCAGCCTGACGCGCAGGGGAAAATGACGTTAGGCGCCTTAATTCTCGCCGCGCTTTGCGCTAGAGATCGTCTAGCCGTCCCGCGCCGGAGCGAAACGTGACACCAGCCGAAAAAGATTTCGTCGCCCCCAGCCCCAGCGAACCGCGCTTTTTCCCGCCCGCGCCGGCCGCCGCGCCTGCGCCGGTTCCCGCGCCCGCCGCTCCGCCGATCCTGTTTGTCGGCGATTCCGCGCTGACGCCGGAGGCTTATTGCCCCGCGCCCGGCGTCGAGGCGCTGCTAGGCCGGCTGGCGGCGCTGCTGCGCCTGCCTGGCGCGCCGACGCCCTTCGCCGTGGGCCTGCTGGCGCCGGCGGGCGGCGGCAAAAGCAGCGCCTTGGCCTGGCTGGCGAAAATTGTCGCGCGCGACAAGGGCGCCGCCGTGGTCGCGCTCGACGCCGCCGCCTTGGCCGCCGAGCCCGAGCGGGCGCTGGCCTCCGCGCTCTACCGGGCGCTCGCCCCCGCCAACCCGGCGCTTGTGGCGCAAGCCGCGCGCGAGGCCGAACATTTCGGCGCCGACGCCGGCTCGGTGGCCCGCGCCGCCCAGGACCGGCTGGAAAACCTGCGAAAAACCCTGATCGCCGACAAGCAGGCGCTGGCCGAGACCCAGGCGCGCCGCGCCGCTCTGCCGGAAACCCTGCTGTTCGACACGCCCGGCTCGAAAGTCGATACATTCGCCCGGCGCATGCGCGCCGGTTTCGAGGCGCGCATGAAGACCTTCGGCCTGAGCGGCGACCCGCTGACGACCTTCAAGGACCTGACCCGCGACCTCGCCGCCGCCGGCGCGGCCCCGGCCCGGCTGCTCGCCGGCTCGCGCGCGCTCTACGCCTATCGCGGCCAGATCGGCCTGCTGGTTTACGCCGCCGTGTTTTACGGCCTGAGCCTCGGCGCCGACTGGCTGGCGACGCACAAGACGCAATGGCTTGGCGCCCTGACCGAACTGCATTCGGCCGGCGCGCAAAGCGCCGATTTCCTGCGCGACAGGCTCGGCTTCCTCCCGACCGCCGCGCAGATCGCCTTCTGGCTGGCGCTCGCTTGCGTCGCGCTCAACCTCTGGCGCGCCTTCAGCTTTTCCGCGCCGGCTTTGCGCGCCGCAAGCCTGCTCGACGAGGAAGTCGCCACACATGCGCGCGAACTCGATGCGGCCGCCGCCCATCAGGCGCGCGCCATCGACCGGCGCGGCGCCGAGGCGGCGCAGGCCGCGCAAGCGGCGCAAGCCGCCGACAAGCGCGCCGAACAGGCCGGGGTCGGCGCGACGCCGCCGGGCTTTGTCGAGCGCGACGCGGCCTCGCGAACCCGCGACCAGGCCCAGGGCTTCCTCCACGGCCTTTCCGCCGCGCTGGCGGCCTCGGGGCAAAAGCTCGTCGTCGCCCTCGACGGTTTCGAGCGCGCGCCCGCCAGCCTGCCGGAGCGGCTCGGCGCGCTTCTCGCCCGGCCCGGACTTGTCGCGGTTTTCGCCCTGGACCCACGCGCGTTGCACGGCGACGCCTTGGCGCGGCTGCTGCAACTGCCGCTGCGCCTCGACGCCGCGCCGGAGGAGGCGCCGTCTTTCGCGGCGCTGGACTCGGCGCTGACCGACCGGGAAGAGAAGCTGTTGGCGGCGCTGGCCCCCTTGGCCGGCTCGACCCCGCGTGCGCAAAAACGCCTGCGTAATTTCTACGCTTTTCTGCGCCCGGCGCCGAGCGCGCCCGCCGAGAATTTCGCCACGCTGGGCTTCTGCCTCGCCGCCGGTCTCGGGGCCGACGACAGCGAGCGCGCCGCGCTGGACGCGGCGTTGCGCGGCGTCGGCTTCGCGCCGGACAAGGCGCCGCGCCTCACCGAATTCCTCAACACCGCCCAGGCGATTTTCGCGCCGGTCAGCCTCGAGGCCTTGCGGCGGACGGCGGCGCTGACCAGGACGCTGAGCGCGGATTGAACCCCGACTCCCCGCGCCCGACCCGCTGACGGCGATCGAGCGCGATCAATGCGCAAGGGCCGGACGCGGCGCTACCGATCGACTGTGAAAAGCCGCAGAGTTTTCAGACAGCACTATGCGGAAAATCAAGGGTCTGAAGCATTAATCCGATTCCGAAGCCGCCGAAAATGCTTTAGGCTGCGATTGGCGATGTTGGGATGAGGAGGACGGATCATGCGGAATTTGACCAGGGCTTTCGCGTCGACCTTGCTTGTGTTGGGCGCCATGACGATGACAGCGAGCGCCCAAGCGCCCCTTCTCGGCGCTCCGGGCGTCGGCGCGCAGATCAAGAATGCGACGCCGATCATTCATAACGCATCCTGCTTCGGCACAACCGGCGTCTATGGCTGCGGCCCGGGATTCACCTGGGCCTGCAACCGCTGGGGTCGGCATTGCCGCTGCGTGCGCTGCTAGCGCTGGGCTGAGCCCAAGGCCGCAAGCGTAAATCGATAAATGTAAATCGACCGCAGGCCGGGTTTGTTCAGGGTCGATCCCGGACAGATTCGGCTGGCGGTCGCGTGCGGCTGGAACGCGCGTGAATCCTTTGGCGTGAGCATTGGCCTTGGCGAATCCGGGGGCGCGAGAAAAGCCGCTCGGAGACAGGCGGCTTTTACCTGCCGAAAGCCTCCGGCCGCCATTCCGCATAAATTTGAGCGGCGGCGCGAGCGCTGTTTCCGCGACCGGATTCAGGCCCGATGCGCGCCAGCGCCAGCCGCGACCGTCACATCATGCCGGTCTTGTCGAGCGCCATGCCTGAAAAAGGCTCGATCCACACCAGATGGTCGATCACCTTGACGACGCCGGGGATGTTTTCGGCGGCGACCGTCAGCGCCGGGCGCTGGCGTTCGTCGAAAATCTCGCCAGTCAGCGTCACCACGCCCTTGTCCACGGTCACGTCCAGAGTGCGCGGCGAAGCGAAGCCCTGGCTGTTGAGTTCGGCGATCAGCCGGTCGAGAATGGCCTGATCGGTCAAAGGCTTTTCAGGCGCCGGCGCCCGGGCCGCCGTCAGCGCGCGTAAAAGATCGGCGCGGGAGATGATGCCGACCAGACGGTCGCCGGTGATCACGGGCACGCGCTTGACCTTGCGCTTCTCCATCACCTCGACGATTTCGGTCAGCGAAGCCTCCTCGCCCACGGTCGCCACGTCCCGGGTCATGACATCGGCGACCTTGCGGCTATGGCTCAGCACATAGCTTTGCGCGATCTCGCCGGGGCCAAGCAGGAATTCGATCCAGCGCGCCCGGCGCTTGGCCGTGCCGATTTCAGCGCGATGGAGAAAGTCGCTCTCGCTGACAATGCCAACCAGCTTGCCCTCGCCATCGACCACCGGCAGGCCCGAGACATGGATCGCGAGCAGCACGCCCACGGCCTCGTCGATGGTGGCGTCCGGGCTGACGGTCTTGACGTCCCGCGTCATGATTTCCGCTGCGATCATCGCCTGCTCCCTGGTTGAACCGCTTTATGGCCGAACCCATTTTCCAGCACATAACTTACGCCAGCCGCGCGGCAAAACCTTGACGCTAATCAAGGCTTGCTTTTTGCGCGCGAATTAGAAATGACTAATGGGTCAGTTACCCGGAGGACGAAATGCGCAAACATGCGCGCACAACCGAGGAGCGCGAGGCGCGGACTGCGGCGATCAAGGCTGCGGCGCTGGATATTTTCGCGCAAAAAGGTTTTGCCGCGACGCGCCTCGACGATATAGCCGCCGCCGCCGGCGTGGCCAAGGGCACGATCTATCTTTATTTCAACTCCAAGCAGGCCCTGTTTGAATCGCTGGTGGCCTCCACCATAGGCGTGGCGCTGCAACAGGTCGAGCAGGCGATCGGCGCCTCGCCGGCGCCCGCCAGCGAGCTTTTGCGCCTGCTCGGCCAGACGATCTCGGCGTCGATCCAGGACCCCGACCGCCGCCGCGTGCTGCTGCTGGTGTTTTCCGAAGGCGCGCGTTTCCCGGCCATCGCCGAATTTTACCATCGCGAGATCATTTCGCGCGGCATTGCGCTGATGCGCGCCATCATCGCCAAGGGCCGCGCCTCCGGCGAATTCTCGCACGACGAGCCGGCGCGCTTTCCGCAACTGGTCATCGCCCCGGCCCTGGTCGCGGTGATCTGGTCGGCCACTTTCGACCGCTTTGAAAAGCTCGACGGCCCCGGCCTGATCGCCGCCCATTTCGAGATGATGCTGCGCGCGCTGAAACGGAGCGAACTCATGAAGGGAAAAATCCGTTTCATCCTGCCGGTCATCCTGCTGCTGGCGCTGGGTTTCGCCGGCTTCAGGATTTTTTCCGCGCCCAAAACCCAGGATTTTTTCGCCGGCTATGTCGAAGGCGATCTGGTGCAGATCGGCCCGATCGAGGGCGAGCGCCTGGCGCGGCTCGAGGTCGAGCCGGGCGCGCAGGTGCAAAAGGGCGCGCCCTTGTTCAAAATGGCGACGCCCGTGCTCGACCAGAGCCGCGCCGAGGCCGTGGGACGGACCGAACAGGCCCGCGCCAATCTCGACAATCTCAAGGCGGCGCTGAACCGCCCCGAGCAGATCGCCGTGCTCCAGGCCGGCCTCGACCGCGCCAAGGCGGCCCTGGTGCTGTCACAGGCCGAATATGAGCGCCAGGCGACCCTGCTCGCCAAGGGCGTCGCCTCGGTCGCCACCCGCGATCAGGCCAAATTCGCCGTGGATCGCGACGTCGCTGGCGTCGCCGAGGCGCAAAGGCAGATCGACGCGGCGCTGCTGCCCTCGCGCAATCAGGAAATCACCGCCGCCGAAGCCGCGATTGTCCAGGCCGAGGCGCAGACCCGGCAGATCGACGTGCGCATCGCCCGACAGAGCGTTTTTGCGCCCGCCGACGGCGTGATCCAGGACGTGTTCTTCCGCCCCGGCGAAGTGGTGGCGGCGGGACAGCCGGTGCTGGCGCTGCTGCCGCCGCAAAACCGCAAAATCCGCTTCTTTGTCCCGGAGACGCAATTGGCGAATTTCGCCCTGGGTAAACAGGTCGAGGTCGCCTGCGACACATGCCCGGCGGGGATCAAGGCCAGAGTGATCTATATTTCGCCCCAGGCCGAATTCACCCCGCCGGTGATTTTCTCGCTCGACGAGCGCGGCAAGCTGGCTTTCCGCATCGACGCGCGGCCCGAGGACCAGAAGCTGAACCTGCCGCTCGGCCTGCCGATCACGGCGCGTCTTGCCGGGGCCGCGCCATGACGCCTCCGGCCAGCGACGACATTGTCATCGATGCGCGCAACCTCTCCAAAAGCTTCGGCGGCAAGAAGGTGGTGGACCGGCTGTCGATGCAGGTCCGGCGCGGCAAGATTCTACGGCTTTCTCGGCCCCAATGGCAGCGGCAAGACCACGGTGATCCGCATGCTCTGCGGCCTGCTGACCCCCGACGAGGGCGAGGGTTTTTGTCTCGGCTTCGACATCCGCAAGGAGCAGACCGAGATCAAGCGCCGCACCGGCTATATGACGCAAAGATTTTCGCTCTACGCCGACCTGACCATCCGCGAAAATCTCGAATTCATCAGCCGCATTTTCGGCCTGCCCGATCCCAAGGCCTCCGCGCGCGCCGCCATCGACAGGATGGGGCTTTCCGGGCGCGCCGATCAACTGGCCGGGGAATTGTCCGGCGGCTGGAAGCAACGGCTGGCGCTGGGCGCCTGCATCATGCCCAAGCCGGAATTGCTGCTGCTCGACGAGCCGACGGCGGGCGTCGATCCCAAGGCGCGGCGCGACTTCTGGGACGAAATTCACACGCTGGCCCATGAGGGCATGACTGTGCTGGTCTCCACCCATTACATGGACGAGGCCGAGCGCTGCCACGAGATCGCCTATATCGCCTATGGCCATCTGCTGGCGCGGGGCAAGGCGGAAGAAATCATAACCGCCGCCCATCTCGCCACCTATACGATCGAGGGCGGCGATCTCGGCGATCTCGCCGGCCAACTCAAACACGAGCCCGGCGTCGACATGGTCGCGCCCTTCGGCGCGAGGCTTCATGTCGGTGGGCGCGACGCCGACGCTCTTGCCGCGCTGGCGGAGAAATATCGCGGCCAGGGCCAAAACTGGACGCCGGACGCGCCGACGCTGGAAGATGTGTTCATCGATCTGATGGGCCGCTCTCAGGACAATTATCCATGAACTCCCGGCTGCGCGCCCCGCTCGAACGGCTCTACGCCGTGTTCGTCAAGGAGCTGATCCAGCTGCGCCGCGACCGGCTGACCTTTGCGACCATGCTCGCCATTCCCGTCATGCAATTGATCCTGTTCGGCTTCGCCATCAATTCCGACCCCAAGCATCTGCCGACCGCTTTGCTTGACAATGACCGCAGCGAATTCTCGCGGCTCTATGTCGCCTCGCTGCGCGCCACCGATTATTTCGACATTGTTTCCGATCTCGACGGCCCCCAGGAAATCGACGCCAAGATCCTCTCCGGCGCCGTGCAATTCATCGTCGAAATCCCCCAGGATTTCGCCAAGAAACTGACGCGCGGCGAAAATCCGGCGATCCTGCTGATCGCCGACGCCGCCGACCCGACCTCGGTCAATGGCGCGGCCATAGCGCTCACCGGCATGGCCAATCAGGTCTTTACCCGGCTGTTGACCGGACCGCTGCAAAGCCTCGCGGCCAAAACCCCGCCCTTCGAGGTGCGGCTGCAAAAGCGCTACAATCCCGCCGGCGAGACGCGCTTCAACATCGTCCCCGGCCTGGTCGGCACCATCCTGACCCTGACCATGCTGATCTTCACCTCGCTGTCGGTGACCCGCGAGATCGAGCGCGGCACGATGGAAAGCCTGCTGGCCATGCCGATCAATCCCGTGGAGATCATGCTGGGCAAGATTCTGCCCTATGCCACGGTCGGCTTTTTCCAAATGGCGCTGATCGCCGGGGCCGCGCGCTTCATCTTCTTCGTCCCCGTGGTCGGCGACCTCTTCACTTTCGTCGGCCTGACCATGCTGTTCATCGTCGCCAATCTCTCGGTCGGCTATACGTTTTCGACCATAGCCAGCAATCAGTTGCAGGCGATGCAGATGAGCTTTTTCTTCTTCCTGCCGTCGATCCTGCTGTCGGGCTTCATGTTCCCGTTTCGCGGCATGCCCGATTGGGCGCAGGATGTCGGTTCGGTCCTGCCGCTGACCCATTATCTGCGCATCGTCCGCGGCGTGATGCTGAAAGGCGCCGGCTTCGCCGACCTCGCCCCCGATACGGCGGCGCTGGCGGCATTTACCCTGGTCGCCATGACCGTCGCCGTGGCGCGGTTCCGACAGACGCTGGATTAAGCCGCGACTTGCGCCGCTCAGCGCGCGCGATAGCGCAAAGCCTCGACCAGCAGCGCGAAAGCCGGCGGCTGCTGCCGACGGCTGGGAAAATAGAGGAAATAGCCAGGAAAAGGCGGACACCAGTCGTCCAGCACGCGGATCAGCCGGCCGGAGTCCAGGTGGTCCTGGATCAGGTCCTCGGGCATATAGGCCATGCCAAGTCCCGCCAGCGCGGCGTTGATCATCAAATCGACATTGTCCAGTATCAATTGGCCGTCGACCCGCACCTTCAACTCGCGTCCAGCCCGCTCGAACTCCCAAGCATAAAGGGCGCCACGGGTCGGCAGACGCAGATTGACGCAGCGATGCTCGGTGAGATCCTGCGGCGCGCGCGGCTTTTTCCGTCCGGCGAAATAGCTGGGCGCGCCAACCGCGGCCATGCGCATGTCCGGGCCGATGCGCACCGCCACCATGTCCTTGGCCAGATGCTCGCCGAGCCTGACGCCCGCGTCGAAGCCGCTGGCGACAATATCGCTCAAGCCATTGTCGATCGCGATCTCGACGCGAATGTCGGGATAAGCGGGCAAAAGCCGCTCCAGCGCCGGCCATAACAGAAATTTGGCCGCATGTTCGGAGGCGTTGATGCGAATCGAACCGGCGGGCTTTTCCCGCAAGGCGGTCAATTCCGCCAGTTCGGCGTCGATTTCGTCAAAACGCGGGCCCAGGGTCGCCAGCAGGCGCTCTCCGACCTCCGTGGGCGCGACGCTGCGCGTGGTGCGCGTCAGCAGCCGCAGGCCCAGCCTTTCCTCCAGGCCTCGGATCGTATGGCTCAAGGCCGACTGCGACACGCCGAGTCGCGCCGCCGCGCGGGTAAAACTGCGCTCCCGCGCCACGGCGAGGAAGGCGATGAGGTCATTGGGGTTGACCGGCGCATTCATGAGCAAACCTCATAAGACCATGCGTATTTTAGCGCCTAATCGCAGAGCGAGATAGGGCCTATCTTCCGCCATGGGCCAGCAGAACGGCCTGCGGGCTTTGTCCCGCATGAAAACGAGGTCGAACATGGTGTTGAAAGTTTCCGGCTACGCCGCCCATTCGGCGACGAGCGATCTGACCGCCTGGAGTTTCGAGCGCCGCGATCCGCGCCCAGACGATGTGCTGATCGACATTCTCTATTGCGGCGTCTGCCATTCCGACATTCACAACGCCCGCAACGATTGGGGCGGCGCGATTTACCCGATGGTTCCCGGCCACGAGATCATCGGACGGGTGAAAAGCGTTGGCGCGCGCGTCACCCGCTTCAAGGCCGGCGACGCCGTCGGGGTCGGCTGCATGGTGGATTCCTGCCAGCACTGCAAACCTTGTCTGCGCGGGTTGGAGCAATATTGCGCGGAAGGTTCGACCTATACCTACAACAGCAAGGACCGCCGCGACTCCCTGCCGACTTATGGCGGCTATAGCGACAGCATCGTCGTCAACGAGAAATTCGTGCTCGGCATGCCGGAAAGTCTCGATCTGAAGGCCGCCGCGCCGCTGCTCTGCGCCGGCATCACCACCTGGTCGCCGCTGCGCCGCTGGAAAGTCGGTCCCGACAGCCGGGTCGCCGTGGTCGGCCTCGGCGGCCTCGGCCATATGGGGCTGAAACTCGCGCGCGCCCTGGGCGCCCATGTCACCCTGTTCAGCCGTTCGCCAGGCAAGCAGGCGGACGCCATCCGGCTCGGCGCCGACCGTGTGGTGATTTCGACGGACGCGGCGCAAATGAAGGCGGTCAGGGCCGAATTCGACCTGATTATCGACACCGTGCCGACGCTACATGACGTCAATCCCTATATCCCCACGCTGGCCCTGGACGGAACCCTGGCGCTGGTCGGCTATCTCGGCCCGCTCGATCCCATGCTCAACAGCGCGCCGCTGATTTTCGGCCGCAAGGCGGTCGCGGGATCGCTGATCGGCGGCATAGCCGAAACCCAGGAAATGCTCGATTTCTGCGGGACGCACGGCGTCGCGCCCGATGTGGAGATGATCGCCATTCAGGACATCAACAAGGCCTATGAGCGCATGCTGCGCAGCGACGTCAAATATCGCTTCGTCATCGACATGGCTTCGCTCAAGGCCTGAGGAGAACAACATGAAGAATCGTATGTTGGGCGCCGGCGGGTTGGAAGTCTCGGCCCTTGGTCTTGGCTGCATGGGAATGAGCTTTTCCTACGGGCCGCCCCATGACCGGCAGGAAATGATCGCGTTGCTGCGCCAGGCCGTCGAACTGGGCGTGACGTTTTTCGACACGGCTGAGGTCTATGGTCCCTACACCAATGAAGATCTGGTCGGCGAGGCGCTGGAGCCGTTTCGCGGAAAGGTCGCGATCGCCACCAAATTCGGTTTCAATCTCGATCCAACCGGCAAGGAAAAATGGCTGGGCCTGAACAGCCGTCCCGAGCAGATCAAGAAAGTCGCGGAGGCTTCGCTGAAGCGGCTGCGCGTCGAGGCCATCGACCTGTTCTACCAGCATCGCGTCGATCCCGCTGTGCCGATCGAGGAGGTCGCCGGCGCGGTCAAGGATTTGATCGCGGCGGGCAAGGTCAAGCATTTCGGGCTCTCCGAGGCCGGCGTCCAGACCCTTCGCCGCGCTCATGCGGTGCAGCCGGTGACCGCCCTGCAAAGCGAATATTCGCTGTGGCATCGCCGTCCGGAACAGGGCGTGCTGGCGACGCTGGAGGAGCTGGGTGTCGGCCTCGTGCCTTACAGCCCGCTCGGCAAGGGGTTTCTGACCGGCGCGATGAATGAAAACACCCGTTTTGGCGCCGACGATTTCCGCTCGACCCTGCCGCGCTTCACCCCGGAGGCGCTCAAGGCCAATCGGGCGCTGGTCGATCTGCTGACGAACATCGCAGCGCGCAAACAGGCGACGCCAGCGCAGGTCGCGCTGGCCTGGCTGCTAGCGCAAAAGCCCTGGATCGTCCCGATTCCCGGCACGACCAAGCCGACGCGACTCAAGGAAAACCTCGTCGCCGCCAACCTTGTGCTGACAGCCGAGGAATTACAAGAAATTGACCTCTCCTCGGCGCAAATCGCGGTGCAGGGGGCGCGCTATCCCGAAGCTCTGGAGAGACTGACGGGGTTGTGACCGGCGGTCCGCCGCTCAGGCGGCGGCCTGCACCGCGAGCTGGCTGATCGGCCGGTCGAATTGCGCGCCGGCGAAGCCGTCGCGCACCCAGACCACGGTGGCCGCGACGCGCGCCCTGTCCTCCAGTTCGATGGCGATACGGTCGCCCTGGCGCAATTGGTCGGTGGCGACGATGCGCACGCCGGTGTCGGAAATATCGGCGAGATTGGTCTGCGCCTGCCGGCCATTGGCGAAAATGACCACGCCCTTGGTCGAGCGCAGGCGCAGCGAGCTGCGGCGCTCCGACACGTCCTTGGCCACGGCGCCGAGGAAGATTTCGACGGCTTCGTTCAGCCGCCGCGCCGCTTCCCCGAGCAGACCCGTCGTCTCCGAATTTTGCAGGGAGATCGCCGCCAGCGAGGCCGAGAGCCGCCCGCCGGCCTCCGCGACCGCCAGGACATCGTCAGGCGAATCCGCGACGGCGCGCCGGGCGCCCCTGACGACGCATTCGGCATGCGCGGCCGCTTCGGCCAGCCCCTGTCCCGCGCCGCGCGTGGCGCCGGCCTGGGCCTTCACCTGGGCGACGATGCCGCCGGCGGCGGCGCGAAAATGGCCGATCGACAGCTCCAGATTCGACTGGCGCAGGCTTTCGCGCCGACGGTCGGCGCGCAAGGCCTCCTCGAGCCTTTGGCGCTCGATGGCGCTGTCCCGATAGGCCAGCACGGCGCGCGCCATTTCCCCCAGTTCGTCCCAACGCTCCGCGCCGGGAATGACCGCCTGCGTGTCGCCCGCCGCGAGCTTGCGCATGGCCTCGGCCAGTTTCCTGGCGGGACGCGCGAGGCCGAAATGCGCGAACGCCGCCGTGGCCGCCGCCGCCAGCGCCGCGCAAAGGCTGGCGACCCAGGCGTGTTTGCGCGCCCATTGCGCGGTCGCCTGATCGGCCTGACCGACGCGCGCCGCTTCATCCTTGCGCAAGGCCGAGAGACGGCCGAAATCCTCGCCGGCGCCCTCGAAAACCAGTCTCATCTCGCCACGGTAAAGCTCGGCGGCCTGCGCCGAGCCAGCCTCGCCCTGCTGCAACAATTTGGACAAGGCGGCGTCGAGCGCCCGATATTTCGCGCCGCCGGCCAAGAGCCGATCGCGTGACGCGCGTTCATTGTCATCCGATGAGGGCGAGGCGGCCGCCAACGCCTTCGTCGCGGCGCCCAACCGCATCTCGGCGGCGTCGAGCTTTTGGCCGCGCGCCTCGTCGCGTCCGGCCGCGGATGTGGCCAGCAGAGCCTCGGCTTCGGCGACGCGCAGCGCGGCCAAGGCGAGCGCGACGTCGTCGACCCCGGACAGTCCGGGAAGGATCTCGGCAAAAAGCGTCCTGCCGCCCGAAGCCGCCCGATCGATCTGCGCCGCCCCGGAATAGCCCTGGTAAACGCAGAAACCCAGCGTCACCATGGAAAAAACCACAAGCGTCGTGCGAATAGAAACCCTGAGCGCCAAAGCCGACCTCCCGCGAATCCGCAGCATGATCGGAAAACAAGGTTAAAGATTTGGATATCTAGCCCGCTATAGCCTTACAATGACGCAAGGTTTGCGAACTTATCGCCCAAGGCGTCGCAACGGAAAACGGCCGAAACCCTTTCCAGGTCTCGGCCGCGATTTCAGCCTTGCCGGCCGCTTCGACCTCAGCGCGACGAGCGCATCAGCCGCACGTCGAGATCGCGCACTTTTTTACGCAGCGTGTTGCGGTTCAGTCCCAAAAGCTCCGCCGCCTTGATCTGATTGCCGCGCGTCGCGGCGAGCGCGATGGAGATCAGCGGATATTCGATCTCGCGCAGGATGCGGTGATAAAGGCCGGGCGGCGGCAGATTGTCGCCATGGGCCTTGAACAATTCGGTGAGATGGCGCTCGACCGACATGGCCAATGTGTCGTCGCCGCCGCCCTGCTGCGCCGACAGCGAGGCCGAACCGCTCGGCGGCGTCGGGCGCGGATGCTCATGCGCGGAATCGAGGCCGAGTTCGGCGGAGACGATCTGTTCGGAAATCGCATCCTGCGGATAGAGCGCGGCGAGGCGGCGGACCAGATTTTCCAGCTCGCGAATATTGCCCGGCCATTTATAGCGCTTCATCCGCTCCAGCGCGCCGGGCTCCAGCGATTTCAGCGGCAGGCCTTCGGCGGCCGCCTGGGCGAAGAAGTGACGGGCGAGATCGCCTATGTCCTCGCTGCGCTCGCGCAGCGGCGGCAGGCGCAGCGGCACGACATTGAGGCGGAAGAACAGATCCTCGCGGAACAGGCCCTGCTGGATCAGAACCCTCAAATCCTTGTTGGTGGCGGCGACGATGCGGACATTGGTCTTGATCGGCATGCGCCCGCCGACGGTGGTGTATTCGCCCTGCTGCAACACGCGCAGCAGCCGGGTTTGCGCCTCCATCGGCATGTCGCCGATCTCGTCGAGGAACAAAGTGCCGCCCTCGGCCTGTTCGAAGCGGCCGATGGAGCGCTGGTTGGCGCCGGTGAAGGCGCCTTTCTCATGGCCGAACAATTCGGATTCGATCAGGTCGCGCGGAATGGCGGCGACATTGATCGGCACGAAGGGCCCCTTCTTGCGCTTGCCGTAATCGTGCAGCGCGCGGGCCACCAGCTCCTTGCCGGTGCCGGATTCGCCGGTGATCATCACCGTGAGATCGGACTGCATCAGCCGCGCCAGAGCGCGATAAATATCCTGCATGGCCGGCGAACGCCCGACCAGCGGCATATTGTCGATGTCCTCGGGCTCGGGCGCGCTGCGCTTGAGCTTGGGTTCGCTCATGGCGCGGCCGACAATGGCCAGCAGCTCCTTGAGATCGAAAGGCTTGGGCAGATATTCATAGGCGCCGCGCTCAGAAGCCTTGATCGCGGTCATGAAAGTGTTCTGCGCGCTCATGACGATCACGGGGAGATCGGGCCGCGCCTTTTTCACCCGGGGCAGCAGTTCGAAAGCGTTTTCATCGGGCATGACCACGTCGGTGATGACCAGATCGCCCTCGCCGGCCTCGATCCAGCGCCACAGCGTCGAAGCCGCGCCGGTCGTGCGCACGTCGTAACCGGCGCGCGTCAGCGCCTGTCCGACCACCGTGCGAATGGCCGCGTCGTCATCGGCGACGAGAATATTGCCGCTGGGCATTCATGACCTCCAAAGCTCCCGCCCGCTTCACGCTTTGTCGCGGGGGGAATAAACCGGCATCAACAGGCGGAAAACGGTCTTGCGCGGATGCGACTCGCATTCGATGACCCCGCCGTGATCGCCGACGATTTTCGCCACCAATGCAAGTCCGAGGCCAGTGCCCGAGGCCTTGGTGGTGACGAAGGGATCGAACAGATGCGGCATCAGATCCTCGGGCACGCCGGGGCCATTGTCGCGCACGCAGAACTCCAGCGGCAGCCCGACCGGCGCCGCCTTGCCCGCGGCGCGAATGCGCACGCCGGGCCGATAGGCGGTGGTCAGCGCGATCTCGCCGTCGAGCGCGTCGGGGCCGATCGCCTCGGCGGCGTTCTTCACCAGATTGAGAAAAATCTGCACGAGCTGGTCGCGATTGGCCAGAACCGGCGGCAGCGAGGGATCGTAGGATTCGACAAAACGGATATGCCGGGCGAAACCGGCCTGCGCCACCTTGCGCACATGCTCAAGCACTTCATGGATGTTGACGGCGGCGCGCTCGACCGGGCGGCCGTCGGAAAAGGCCTCCATGCGATCGACCAGATTGACGATGCGATCGGTCTCGTCGCAGATCAGCCGGCACAGGGCGCGATCGTCGTCATCCATGCCGGTCTCAAGCAATTGCGCCGCGCCGCGTATGCCCGACAGCGGATTCTTGATCTCATGGGCCAGCATGGCGCCCATGGCCGAAAGCGAGCGCGCCGCGCCGCGATGGGTGAGCTGGCGGTCCATCTTGTCGGCGATGGTGCGCTCCTGGAGCATGACCACCACGCCATCGGCCAATTGCGGCAGGGGCGCGATGTGAATATCGACATAGCGCTCGACGCCGATGCGCGGCGTGCCCAGATCGACGCGATATTCGTTGATCGGCGACCGGTGCTGGCGCACCTGCTCGATGGCCGAGGCCAGCGGCGAGCCGAAAGGCAGGAGATCCTCGAACTTGATGCGGCGCAAGGCGTTGCGCGACATGTCGAAAAACAGTTCCGCCGCCGGATTGGCGTCATGGATGAAGCCATCGCCGCCCACCGAAAGCAGCGGATGGGGCAGCGCATTGAGCAAATGGGTGGCCATGCAGGCGTCCATTTCGCAATTTGCTTCATTTTTAGGCAAGGCGCCGAAAATCACGGCAGAGGCTTTCGCCTTTTTCGCGGTCATGCCGCTTCCTTTCGAGGCGAGGCATAGAGGCTTTCGATCAGCGCCCGCACCTCGCGGACATCGTCGCTTTCGACCAGCCGGCGGCGCGCCGCGGGATCGAGGATGAAACCGTCGCGGGCGGAAAAATCAGCATAGGCCGCCAGATGCTTTCGCGCATGACGCAGGCCCTGGGGCTCGCCGAAAATTTCCAGCAGGCTCCGGTAATGTTCCAACACGGCGGCGCGACGGGTCTCCGCGTCAAGCGCCGGGCGCGGCGCCCCGTCGCCAGTTCGTGGGCGATGTCGCCGACCAGCCAGGGCCGCCCGACCGCCGCGCGGCCGATCATCACGGCGCAAGCGCCCGACAGCGCCAGCATTTGGCGCGCGTCCTCGGCGCTGGCGCAATCGCCATTGGCGACCACGGGAATGTTCACCGCCTCGACGACGGCGCGGATCGCCGCCCAATCGGCCTCGCCCTTGTAGAACTGGTTGCGGGTGCGGCCGTGGACCGTGACCATGCAGGCGCCCTCGACCTGCGCGCGCCGCGCCAGCTCCGGCGCATTGAGCGACTCATGGTCCCAGCCGAGCCGCATCTTGACGCTGACCGGAATGTTCACCGCCGCGACGCAAGCCGCGATCAGCGTCTGGGCCAGATCGAGGTCGCGCATCAGCGCCGACCCTGCGGCGCCGCCGGTGACCCGACGCGCCGGACAGCCCATGTTGATGTCGAGCAGATCGGCGCCGGCCTGTTCGGCGCGGCGCGCCGCCTCGGCGATGTTCTTGGCCTCGCAGCCGGCGATCTGCACGGCGTGGGGCGAAACGCCCTCGCCCTGAAGCCGCAACAGGCTCTCGCGGCGGTCGCGGCCGCGCTCGTCGCTCGCCACCATTTCAGAAAAAGCCAGGGTCGCGCCGAATCGCCGGGCCAGCCGGCGCATGGCGAGATCGGTGACCCCGGCCATGGGCGCCAGCATGGCCCTGCCCCGCAAGGCCAGACCGCCGATGCGCCAGTCATCGCCCGGCGCGATGCTGCACTTTTGTTGTGCAAAATTCTCCATGCATTCATTTTAGACAGGTTTTTCCGCCCCGGCAAAGAAAAACGGCAAATTGACCTTTTCCCGGTTTCGCGCGACATCTGGCGCAAACAAGGGATGAAAATGACCGGACGGGCTGTTTTTCTCGTGGTCGCGGCGGGGCGCGGGTCGCGCGCCGGCGCCGGCGGGCCGAAACAATATCGCGAACTGGCGGGCCGGCAGGTGCTGACCCGCACGCTGGAGGCGCTTTTCTCCGGCGCGCCGCAAGCCCGGGCGCTGGCGGTCATCCATGCCGACGATCTCGATCTCTATCAGGCCGCCGTCGCGCCTCTGCCCCAGGCGTTGCGCGCCCGGCTGCTCGCGCCCTGCGTCGGCGGCGCGACGCGGCAGGACAGCGTCTGCAACGGGCTCGAAGCCCTCGCGGCGGCCGGCTATGGCGACGAAGACTCCGTGCTGATCCATGACGCCGCCCGTCCCTTCGTCACGCCTGAACTGATCGCCCGCGCCCTCGACGCCGTGCGCGAAAAAGGCGCGGCCATTCCCGCCCTGGCGGTCACCGACACGATCAAGCAAGTGTCGCCTGAGGATCGCATTACCGGCACGCCGGAGCGGGCGAGTTTGCGCGCCGTGCAGACGCCGCAAGCCTTTCGCTTCGGCCTGATCCTCGCCGCCCACCGCGCCGCGCGACAGGACGGCGGGCGCGAATTGACCGATGACGCCGCCGTCGCGGAATGGGCGGGCAAATGCGTTTTCACCTTCCCCGGCGAGGCGGAAAACGTCAAACTGACGACCATGGAGGATTTTTTGCGCGCGGAGGCCAAATTGCTGCACGATCTGCCCGACATCCGCACCGGCCAGGGCTTTGACGTCCATGCGCTCGGCGAAGGCGATCATGTCTGGCTCGGCGGCGTCAAAATCCCGCACAGCAACGGGTTGATCGGCCATTCCGACGCCGATGTGCTGCTGCACGCCATTACCGACGCCGTGCTCGGCGCCATAGCCGAGGGCGACATAGGCCAGCATTTTCCGCCCAGCGACGAAAAATGGCGCGGCGCTTCCTCCGACCGTTTCCTCGCCCACGCCGCCGCGCTGGTTTCCGCGCGGGGCGGGCGTGTCGCCCACATTGACGCCACCTTGATCTGCGAACGTCCCAAGCTCGGGCCGCATCGCCAGGCGATCCGCGCCCGCATCGCCGAGATCATGGACCTGCCGCTCGACCGGGTCGCGGTCAAGGCGACGACAACGGAGAAACTGGGTTTTACCGGCCGCCAGGAGGGCATCGCCGCCCAGGCCCTGGCGACCGTCCGATTGCCATGAGGGATTTTTCATGAACGAGGATTTGCTGGACCAGGCCAAGAGTTTGCTCGACGCCTGCCGGGCGCGAAAACTGAAAATCGCCCTCGCCGAAAGCTGCACCGGCGGGCTGATCGCCGTGGCTTTGACCGAAATCCCCGGCGCCTCCGACGTGTTCGAGCGCGGCTTCGTCACCTATAGCAATGAGGCCAAACGCGACCTGCTCGGCGTGCCCAGGGAGGTTCTGGCCGAATTCGGCGCCGTCTCCGAACAGGCGGTCGAGGCCATGGCGCTGGGCGCGCTGGAAAACTCCCGCGCCCATGTCGCGCTTTCCGTCTCGGGCGTCGCCGGCCCTGACGGCGGAACCGCCGACAAGCCGGTCGGCACGGTGTTTTTCGCCTTGGCCCGCGACGACCGCCCGACCAAAATCGCGCGCAAGAACTTCCCGTCAAACCTGTGCCGCGCCGAAATTCGCGAAAGGGCGGCGGAATTCGGCCTGTCGCTGTTGCAGGAAGCCGTCGATCCGTCGCTCTGGGCGTAAAACATGAACCATTTCTTCGATCTGATCGCAGGAAAAATCGCCGATCCGCGCAAGACCTTCATCGAGACCGAGGATGGCGCGACAATTACCTACGCCCAGATGCTCGCGGCCAGCGCGCGTTACGCCAACGCCCTGGTCGCCGCCGGAGTCAGCCGGGCGCGCGGGTCGCCGTGCAGATGGAGAAATCCCCGGCGACGATTTTCATCTATCTCGCCTGCCTGCGCGCCGGCGCGGTGTTCCTGCCGCTCAACACCGCCTATACGCCCCATGAGGTCGGCTATTTCCTTGGCGACGCCAAGCCGCATGTGCTGGTCTGCGATCCAGACCGCGCCGAATTTCTGGCGGCGGCGGCGGAGGAGGCGGGCGCGCGCATTCTCACCCATGGCGCCGGCGCCGACGGCGAACTGTTCGAGCGCGCCCAAACCTGTTCCGAAACATTCGACACCGTGGCGCGAAACACCGACGATCTCGCCGCCATTCTCTACACCTCGGGCACGACAGGGCGCTCCAAGGGCGCCATGCTCACCCATGACAATCTCGCCTCCAACGCCCTGACCCTGGTCGATGTCTGGCGTTTCACGAGCGAGGACGTGCTGATTCACGCTTTGCCGATCTATCATTCCCACGGCTTGTTCGTGGCGATCCATTGCGTGCTGCTGTCCTTCGCCTCGATGATCTTCCTGCCGAAGTTTTCCGCGCCGCAAATTCTCGCCGCCATGGCGCGGCGGGAAGGCCATTTGCGCGGGACCGTGCTGATGGGCGTGCCGACCTTTTACACCCGCCTGCTCGACGAGCCGAACCTGACGCGCGAGGCCTGCGAGAAGATGCGGCTGTTCGTCTCGGGCTCCGCGCCTTTGCTCGCCGACACCCACCGCGCCTTCGAGGAAAAAACCGGCCACGCCATTCTGGAGCGCTATGGCATGACCGAAACCAACATGAACACGTCGAACCCTTTTTCCGGCGCGCGAGTCGCTGGGACGGTCGGCTTTCCGCTGCCCGATATTTTCCTGCGCGTCACCGATCCCGACAGCGGCGCCGAATTGCCGCGCGGCGAAATCGGCATGATCGAGGTCAAGGGTCCGAATGTGTTCAAGGGCTATTGGCTGATGCCGGAGAAAACCGCGAGCGAATTTCGCGCCGACGGTTTTTTCATCACCGGCGATCTCGGACTGATCGACGACAGGGGCTATGTCCATATCGTCGGACGCGGCAAGGATCTGATCATTTCCGGCGGCCTCAATGTTTATCCCAAGGAGGTCGAGAGCGAGATCGACGCTTTGCCCGGCGTGGTCGAGAGCGCGGTGATCGGCCTGCCCGACGCCGATTTCGGCGAGGCGGTGATGGCGGTCGTGGTGCGTGAAAAAGGCGCAAGCATCGACGAAGCGGGGATCGGCGCCGCCCTCGCCGAAAGGCTGGCGAAGTTCAAGCAGCCCAGGCGGATTCATTTCGTCGACGCCCTGCCGCGCAACACCATGGGCAAGGTGCAGAAGAATATTTTGCGGCAGACCTATTCCTGAGGCGCGGGCCTCGCCCGAGCGCCCGCCCGGCCCGTCGCGATGGCGGAGATTCCGCGCAAACCATAGTGTCATCGCGGTCCTTCGTGCTAAGCTGCGGTTCATGAGCAATGTGGCGGTCCGACAGAATTTCGATGCGGATGTCATCATCGCCGGCGCCGGCCCCGCCGGCGCCGCGGCGGCCTGCCATCTGGCGCGCCTGGGCGCCTCGGTCATCGTGCTCGACCGCGCGGCGTTTCCCCGCGACAAGGTCTGCGGCGATTTCGTCGGCCCCTCCGGCCTGGGCGAGCTCGAATTGCTCGGCGTTTCCGCCATGGAGGGCTATGCGCAGACCAATATCGGCCGCCGCGCCGCCGTCTATCTCGACGGCAAGGAGCTGATCTCCCAGCTTTTCCCGGAAATTCCCGGCCAGTTGCGCTATGGCCGGGTGATCCCGCGCCTGAAGCTCGATCATCTGCTGGTCCAGGCGGCGGCCAAGGCCGGCGCCCGGATCATGGACGGTTTTCCGCTGATCCGCTGCGCCACCGACGAAAACGGCGCCACCGTCGTGACGCGCGGCCCCAATGGCGAATTTTCCTTGCGCGCGCGCCTGCTGATCGGCGCGGACGGCAGCGCCTCGGCGGTGGCGCGGACGATGCGCGGCGGGCAGACGCCGCGCCGCGACCGCATCGTCGCGACACGCGCCTATTTCACCAATGTCGAGGGCCCCGAGGACCAGCTCGATCTCTATTTCAGCGGCGATTGCTTTCCCGGCTATTACTGGCTGTTCCCGACCGGGCGCGGCGAGGCCAATGTCGGCCTGGGCCTGGCGCTCGAGACCCTGCCGGCGCACAAGGAGACCCCGGCGGCCATGCTGCGCCGCCTGATGCGCGAGGACAAGGCCATGGCGGCGCGGCTGCGCAACGCGAAAATTCGCGGCAATTTCGTCGGCTGGCCGCTCAACACCTATAATCACGCCGCGCCGGTGGTCGGCGCGCGGGTCATGCTGATCGGCGACGCCGCCGGGCTGATCAATCCGCTGAACGGCGAAGGCATTCAATATGCCCTGCTCAGCGCGCGCTGGGCGGCCGAGACGCTGGCCGCGCCGCTGCGCGACGGCGATTTCTCCCAGGCCGCGCTCGCGCCCTACGCCGCCCGCGTCGAGGAGGAATTGCGCTTCGACATGGCGCTGGCGCGGGTCATCGTGCATATGATCACCAATCGCGCCCTGACCCCGGTCTGGCTGGAGGCGCTGAAAATCATCGCCAGGCGCGCCCGCCGCGATCCCGATTACGCCCGCATCGCCGCCGGAATTCTCGCGGGACTGACGCCGGCGCGCGAGGCGCTGAGCCGCAAGATGATCGGCGGCACCATCGACCAGGCGCTGTCCTGGCTGGCGCGCGAAGGCGCTTTCGTCGCCTTTGGCGGACCGCGCGCCTGGGCCGGATCGGCCCTGGACTTCGGCCAGATCGGTTTCGGACTGGCTTACGACGCCGCGACCGATCCCTCGGGATTTGCCGATTGGCTCAAGGGCGCGGCGAGCGGCGCGCTGGAGCTGGGCTATCAGGCCGCCCGCGACGCGGTCGCCGTCCGAATGCACGGTTCAGACGCCCTGCCCCCGCCGCCCGAGCCCGCGCGCCTGTCGATCTGATTGCGCCTGTTCGCGCTCAGAGATCGCGTTCGATCATGTAGAGAATAATGTCGTGGACGAAGGCCTTGTGCTCGCTGTCGGGCAAGGCGCCATAGGCGACATGGAACTCGCGCAGGGCCGCGCCGGCCAGATGGCGCGAGCTGGTGCGGCCATGTTCGATGCTGCCATATTTCTCCATGAGATCGTAAATCCAGTCGAGGCTTTCATTGGCGCGGATCTCGCGCGGCTCGCCCAGATAGAGCCGCAGGCGCTTCCTTTCCCGCGCCGTGGCGTTCTGCAGCAGATGGATCAGCATCAGCGTGCGCTTGCCCTCGAGGATGTCGCCGCCGATCTCCTTGCCATATTTGGCTTTTTCGCCGACCAGATTGAGCATGTCGTCATGGATCTGAAAGGCCGCGCCCATGTAATAGCCAAAGCGGTTGAAGGCGTCCAAATCGGCGCCGCCGCGCGAGCCGATCAGCGCGCCGATCCGGCACGGGTGGATGCAGGTGTACCAGCAGGTCTTTTTCAGGATCATCAGCAGATAGTCGTCGGCGGTGAGCTCGCAGGCGTTGTCGCGCACCCAGCCGAGCTCCAGCGCCTGGCCCTCGACCGACTGGCGCACCATATGCTCGACCTCGACGAAGATCCGCCAGGCCAATTCCGGCCCCAGCGTGTGGCGATTGTCCATCAGCGGGCCGATGGACAGCACATTCATGGCGTCGCCGACATTGACCGCGATGGGCACGCCAAATTCGGCGTGCATGGTCGGCAGGCCGCGCCGGAACTCGCTGCCGTCCTCAATGTCGTCATGAACGAGAAAGGCGTTGTGAAAAAGCTCCAGCGCCACGGCGGAATTGATGGCGTCCTCGACCTCGCCGCCAAAGGCGCGGCAGGAGCCGATGCACAGGCCGGGGCGCAAGCCCTTGCCGCCGCGCTGGGGATAGGAAGGCACGAGATCGTAGAGATGGCGGCGGGGCTGGCGCTCGCCGATCACCCCGAGCATGGCGTCGAAGGTCACATTGCGGTAGCGCTGAAGCGAGGCCTCAACATTCCGATAATCCGCCTGGCTCGCCATGGGCATTCCGAATTCGAAGCGGTTTCGCCGCTACGCGACCTGAACGAGGATCATCGCCCGCAGCCGGCTCAATTTGGTCGCCTGCAACAGGCCGGTGTAGACCCCGGCGGGGGCGTCCTCGGGCACGGCGACGGTGATGGTCAGCAGCGCCTTGTCATGCGCCGCTATGGTCAAGGAGTCCGGCGAGAAGGTGACGTGATGGGCGGTGATCCGGCCGCCGCTGGGGCTCACCAGATCGGTCACGTGGAAGTGGAATTCCTCCGTGGGCGCGTCGCCGTCGTTTTCCAGCGACATGGCCATGCCCGCGGAGGCGCCGGGCCGGGTGGGGCCGGCCGGCGAAACCGTCGGGACCGATCCGGAGTCGGGCGTCTCCGGCGCGGCGCCGCCGAGCTTGGCGGAAAAATCGCCGATTTTCACCGAGCCCCGGGTCAAGCCGCCAATCGTATTGGTGGCCACCGTCAGCAAATCGATCAGAATATCGACGACTTCATGGGCGTCGCGGCGAAAGCGCAGGATGACCTCGTCGGGCTTTCCCTGGCGGATCGCCTGGACATCGACAAAACGGCTCTCGACATTCTTGGCGGCGACAATGCCGACGGCGATCTGCTCTTCCAGAATGGACGCCGCGCGCGCGACAATATTGGTCGAGGCTTCCGCCAGGCCGGCCAGTTTCTTCTTGCCGTCCAGACCCGCCTTTTTCCCGGTTTTCGCTTCCATCGAACTCTCCGCTGCGCTCGCAGACGATTCGCCGCGTTCCGCGCGCGAAACCGACCGGGCCCTGGACGGTTTGGCTTTCGCGCGGCGACGGCCGATATGTTCCTTATGGCTGCCGGCCATGCTCACTTGCTTTCTTCGCTATTGTAGATGCGCGTCGTGCCCCGCAAGCTTATCTGCGCCACCGGCCGGTCGAAGATTTCTATGGCTATCGTATAGTCGCTCTGGACGCAAATCGGCTTGCAGATTTCGATGCAGACGGGAATGACGTTGCGGGCGACCACATTCATGTTCATGTCGACATTGACCGGCGCCTGGGTGGTCGCGCTCAGCACGACATTGGCCGGCGCCACGCCGAAACCGACCTGCACCGGACAGGGCGTCCCGCCGACGAATTGATGCTCGAGTTGCGCCGGCTGGCTGGGCCAGGAGAGAATTTTGACATCATCATTGGGCATGGATTGTTCCCCGTTGAGCCTGGTTGGCGCGCATCCGGTCCAGAGCGGCGCCCGATCCTAATTCCTCGACGCGCCGACGTCACGCATCCCCGTGTTTTTTCTGGCGCCTGGAAACGACTGGGAGGCCGCCCTCAGCAGACATCGCGCCGGCCCTCGGCCTCCAGCTTCTGGCCCAACTCGGGCGCCGGCCCGGCTTTCAGCCGCGCCTGGCTGCGCGCCAGGGCCGAGGGCGGCGGGAAAAACACATTCTCGCGCATGACCTCCAAAGTCTCGATTTCCGCGTCGAAGCGCAGCCGCAGAAAATCGATCAGCTCCGCGACCACGACCTCCGGCGTGGAGGCGCCCGAGGTCACGCCGACGCTGCGCGCGCCCTCGAACCATTCCGGCTGGAACTGCGAAACATCCTCGATCAGGAAGGCGCGCGCCCCCGTGGCTTCGGCGATTTCCCGCAGCCGTTTCGAATTGGAGCTATTGTCGGCGCCGAGCACCACGACGGCTTCGGCGCGCCGGGCGATCTCCCGGACCGCGGCCTGCCGGTTCTGCGTGGCGTAGCAAATGTCGTCATGCGCCGGCGTGACCAGTTTCGGAAAGCGGCGCCGCAAGACCTCCAGGATCGCCCGCGCGTCGTCGAGCGAAAATGTGGTCTGCATCAGCGCCGCCGGCGCCGACTCCGGCGGCAGCGGGACCGTCTCGGCCTCCACGCATGTCCCGACGATGGCGGCCTGGCCGCGCGCATGTCCCAGCGTGCCGATCACTTCATCGTGGTCGGCGTGGCCGATGATGAGGATGGGCCGCCCCTGCCGCAAATAGCGCCGCGCCTCGACATGGACCTTGGTCACAAGCGGACAGGTGGCGTCGATGACATTCAGCGCCCGGCTCGCGCCTTCGGCCTGGATCGCCGGCCCGACCCCATGCGCGCTGAACACCACCGTCGCGCCGGCGGGCGCCTCGTCGAGGCCCTGGATGAACACCGCGCCGCGCTCGCGCAGCCGCCGCACGACAGTATTGTTGTGCACGATTTGCTTGAGAACATAGACGGGAGCGCCATGGAACCGGATCGCCTCGACGACCGCGTCAATCGCTCGCTCGACCCCGGCGCAAAATCCCCTCGGCTGTGCGAGCAGAACCTTCATGGCGCGCCTCCCTCGAAATTGATGGCCGGCTTCCCCGCGAAAACGCGGGAGCGCCTTGAACAACGAAGCATTTTACGCGCGGAGCGCCGCGCGCTGGGAGCGATTGAACCTTGAACAGCCCGGCGCCGCCGAACCGCCTGCGCGCGGGTCGGAAATAAAACGACCGCTGGCCCGCCCTCAAGGCGTCAAGTCTTTTTAATACAGACACTAAGCTAGCATGGCCGTCCGATCCCGGCAAGCGCGGAAAACCCCGAGAAGGCCAAGTCTACGAGAGGAACATGACTCCTAGAGGGCGAAGGCTCCCAAGCGACCCCGCCCCGGCGCGCCAGGACAGCGCGCAAGACGTGGAAAGGATGAGTCCAGTTTTTTACGTCAGTTTTATCTTAGCTATGGACAGGCCCGAGCCGCCGAAGTTAACATGACAGGCTTTGTTAACTTTTTGACGTTGCGTGATCTTTCTGTGCGGCAGAGGGCAATTCGACCCAGGCGCGGCCAAGGGGCGAAAGTGATTTTCGGCTCGACGCGCCGCCCGCTCGCGCAGGACACGCATGCCGAAGGTCCTGGGCCATGTTGCTGAAAATTACCGCAAAATTATTGAAATCGGAGAGCTCGGAGACGCGCGCGAAGGAAGGATTCTGGCGCGCTGTGGAAAGCTATGGCGAAAGTTCCGAAAAACCGTCGGAAACAAGCGCGCCTGGCGGAGCCGACGATCTGGAGAAAGCCATTGTCGATAAATTCGCGCTCCGCCTGACGCAAGAGCTCAAATCCCTGTGCAGCCCGAATTATAAGGGACGCTTCGCTTCGGCGAACGGCGCGACGCTTCTCGACCAGCTTCGCGCCTCCCAGTTCAAGAAAATCAATGTGGAGGAGATCGGCGTCAGCGTCGTTGACGTCAGCTATGGCAGCATGTCCGTCCTGGCGCTGATCCACGGCATCGCGACCCTGTCGAAGGCGCTGAAACTGGACGCCATTGGCGTCGAGCGGCTTGTCGATACGGTGGCGTCCACGGTTTTGCAGGATGTGTTTCGCGAGCAGTTCGGCGGCGGCATCGCCAATGTCCTGCAAGTGGTTTCCGACGCCCATAGTTGCCGCGACGACGATGTCGACACGCGCGACAAAGCCGAAGCCGTCGCCAATCCAGGGCCTTCCGAGGCATGGAGCCGTCTCGCGCGCTGGGCCTTGGCCGGCGCCGGCCTCTTGCTCCTGCTTGGCGCGCTGCATTGGCTCCTGAGCGCCAATTCCGGCGAAATCTCCGCGCTTCGCAAAGACCAGTTGGCGACCGTTCAGACCGTTCTTTCCAATGCGGTCGCCCATGACTTCAATGTCGATCATCTGGAAGAAGCGATGATCAAGGGGCGGGAGGAGATTCTCAAGACGGACAGCGCCGAGCGGTTGAAACTGGAGGCGATGCTGGTCGAAATGGTCGGCGATGCGCGCAAGCAGGCCAGTCACGGCGGCGACGAGGCCAAGGCGCCCAACAGCGCCACGACGACGGTCAATGTCTATAATCAGGACAAAGTCTATAACAAGAACAAGGCGGCGGGGCCTGTCTGCGAAAAAAAGCGCCACCCTCGGCCGAAACCGATCCTTCGCCCCGCGAGAAAGCTGCCGCCGAGGCCTCATTGTAAAAGGCATCTGTCGGATGAGGAGCTTGTGCGCTCGCATGGCGAGGTCCTGATCCTGAGCCCGACAACCGCGAGCGACGGCGGCGCCGACGGATCGGCGCCATTGATGGAAGCGCCGCGTTCCCGCTGCGCGGGCTGGCGCTGGCGTCACCACTGCCACGCGGAATAGCGCTCCGACGTTCGGGCTTTCGCAATCGACCAAGCTTCGGGCAAGCCTGCGCGCCCATGCTGGCGCCTTGCGTGATGCGGGAGAGACGAGCATGGGCCTATATGATTTAGTGGTCGCCAGCGTGGGCGGCATGGCCGCGCAATCCAACGCGCTGACCAATATTGGCCAGAATGTCGCCAATCTCGCGACGGTCGGCTACAAGCGGACCACGACCAATTTCGCCTCCATGGTCAATCAGCCCCAATGGCGACAGCTCGAAACCGGCGCGACGACATTTTCGCCGCTGAATTCCGGCGGCGTGACCACCAATAGCGTCACCCGCGTCCTGTCGCAGGGAACCCTGACGACGACCAGTTCGGCCACCGATCTCGCCGTCAACGGCCTGGGCATGTTCGTCGTCTCCGACAGCTCCGGAAACGCCTATCTCACCCGTTCCGGCTCCTTCGTCGCCGACGCCAATGGCAATCTGGTCAATTCCAACGGCTATTACCTGATGTCCTATGGCGCTTCGGGGTCGCAAAGCGGCAGCACGATCACAGGGCTGGAAAAGGTCAATGTCGGCGCGGCGCAGTCCGGCACGGTGGCTATTTCCAGCAATGGCGCATTGTCCTATCAGAACGCCGCCGGCGCCACGGTGACGCCCTATCACATCCCGCTGGTGACCACGCCGAGCATGGAAAACCTCGCGCAAAGCACCGGCAATGTATTTTCCCTGACCGAAGCCGCGGGAACGCCCACGGTCGCGCTGCCGGGAACCGGCAATCTCGGCGCGATCACCTCGGGAAGTCTTGAACAGTCCACCGCCGACGCCGCCACCGAATTGTCCAACATGATCGTCGCCCAATATGACTTCCGCGCCAATTCCGAGGCGATGAAAGCCGGCACGGACATGATGTCGACCCTGGTCAATCTGAAGGTGACCTGAGGCCGTCCTCGGCGGCTGGAATTCGGAACGCTTCGCGTCTCAAGCCGCTGGCGTCGCGCCGCACGCCAATACGGTCGCCTTCCCGCATCGCGCCGAGTTCGACCTCGCCGTCGGGAAAAATCACCAAGGCGCGGGCGCCCACACGGACCAGCACCAGGGCGTCGCGCTTTTCCGCCAGCCGCGCCCAGCTTTTCAGCTTGTCATGAAAGGGTTTTCGCCGCCAGGCGCCCGGCTGGGCGGCGTCGACGTGAACGGCGACCATCTGGCCGTCGCCCTCCAGCGTCACCACCATTTTGGCGCGCGGCGGAAACCAGGCTTCGTCGAAATCGGGATTGGTCAGCCAGCCGCACATGAAGCTCCGGCATTCGCCCGGCCGTTCCTGGTAAATCGCACAGCCTTTTCCGGGCTGGCAATGGTCGCACCAGCGTCCCCAGGGCTTGTCGATCTCGGCGATTTTCATCACCTTGCAGCACAGCGCGCAGGCGCCGCAGGCGCGACCGGCGACTGGCTCCATCAAAATTGCGGTTGTCGATAATGGGCGAGGTCGGCGGTCGGCGTCACCGCTTCCGGGTCGTAATCATGCGCCGCCAATTCCTTCGCCGTCTTGTCGCCGGCCGCCGCCGATTTGTCGATCAACTCCTTGCCCAGGGCGCGATCCTGAGCCACGCCATGGCCGCGCAGCACGTCCAGGCCATAGTTCAACTGGCCGATGGGCGATCCGGTTTCCGCCAATTTGCGATCCCATGCGGCGGCGGCGACCGGATTGGAGGGCCGGTCGTAACCATTCTCCTCGGTCCAGGCCGCCCAGGGCATGGCATAGGGATTGCCGTGCTCGGCGCAGCGTTCGAAAATCCGCCGCGCCGGCTCGTGCCAGCCCATTTTGGCCAGGGGATAGCCATACATGCACATGGCCGGGTCGAAGCGCTCATCCTTGGAGCGTTCGGCCCAATATTGCACGCTCAACTCCCCCTCCTGATTGAGCGTTCCCACCTCGTCGTCCGGCTTCTCGGCGACCGGCCCCGCATAGGCCAGCGGCGCGGACAAGGCCGCGCCAAGCGCGAAAATCAAAACTGCGAATTCATTGCGAAGCGTCATCGAAGGCTCCAATCGTCAAAGGGGATAAACAAGAATGCAGGCCGCCGTCGCGGCGCCCCAGAACAGAATTTCCGCCGTTTCCGTCCACGGCTGGATCTTGCGCAGCGCGCCGTCGATGTGCACCGCGACCATGATGGCGCAGAACAGCCCGATCGCCAGGACCGCGACCGGCGTGATCGCGGCGTTGCGGCTGCCCTGCCAGAGCAGAATTTCCATGGAAATCGCCAAGGCGCCCAGACAGCGCCCGAAATAATAGGCGAGGTCGGGGTCGTCGGGCAGCCGCCAGAGGAACAGACGCGCCCAGGACATCGGCGCCAGCGTCAGCGGCAGGACGAAGACCGGCAGCGTCGCCGCCACGAACCAGAACAGGAAGTTTTGCGCCTGAGAACCATAGATTCCGATCATTTTTCCTCCCGGGTTTTCGCGGGCGACACGCGAGCCCACACCCTTGGCGAGAGAAAATCGGAAATGCAAAAGCCCGAAACGACGCTCAAGCGAAGCGCGTTCCGGGCGGCGCCATGGAGGAATGGCGGGAATGTTCAGTTCAGATTTCGGCCGACATATAGCTGGTGACTTCCATGCCAACGCAGACTTCGCAGGCTTCCGGGGCGGTCCAGGTCATTTCGCGTCTCCCTCATGTTTGGTTTTGCGGCTTCGGCGGCTGGCCGTGAGCCTATGATCGTTTGTAAGCCGCGCCGGAGGCGAAAGGGTCACCCGCCCGGGAGAAATTTGTAAGATTCCTGTCAGCTCCGCCCCTCGTGAGCTTTCCGCGCGCTCGCCGCGCAAGCCTCGATCCAGACGACAGGAGTTCACACCGCCCGGGCCAGTCGCAGGAAGGTCTCGACCTTGTCGCTCAGCGCGGTCGATTGCCGCGACAGCGCATCCGAGGCGCCCAGCACCTCTTGCGCCGCGTGGCCAGTCTCGGCGGCGGCGTGGCTGACCCCGACAATATTCATCGCGACATCGTGGGCGCCCGCGGCCGCCTCGTGGACATTGCGCGCGATTTCCTGCGTGGCTTCGCCCTGTTGCTCGACCTGGCCGGAGATGGCGGCCACATTCCGGTTCAACTCCTCGATCCGCGCATTGATCGAATGGATCGCCCGCCCGGCGTTTTTGGTCGCATTCTGAATTTCCGCGATCGCGGCGGTGATTTCCTCGGTGGCCCTGGCGGTCTGGCTGGCCAAACTCTTGACTTCGCTGGCGACGACGGCGAAGCCCTTGCCGGCTTCTCCAGCGCGCGCCGCCTCGATCGTCGCGTTCAGGGCGAGGAGATTGGTCTGGCCGGCGATGTCATGAATGAGATTGACGATGGCGCTGATCTTGCCCGCATTTTCGATCAGATCCTCAACCACGGCGGCGGCGCCGTTGGCTTCGTCCACGGCGCCGCTGGCGGCCGATGAGGCCTGCGCCGTCTGATGCAGGATCTCCGCGACCGACCGCGACAATTGCTCGGCGGAGGCGGCCACGCCCTGAATATTGACGCTGGCCTGTTCCGACGCCGCGGCGACGCTGGCGGACTGGCTGCGGGCGCCGCTGGCGGCCTCGGACATGGATCGGGATATCGCCTGCAAGGACTGGCCGGCGGAAGAAATCGTCGACAATGTGCCTTTCACATCGGCGTCGAAATCGACGAGGAGATGGCTGAGCTTGCCGCCGCGCGCCTCGCGCTCCTTGACCAGGGCGTCCTGATAGACGGAGATCGCGATGTCCATGTCGAGCAGAACCGCGGCGTTGACCGCGCGCGCGGTCGCCTTTTGCTTGGCCGGCGACCAGCGATAGGCTTCGAGCACATGGCCGATGAGATGGGCCAGGACGAATTGATAGCCGCCGATATAATAGCGCGGCTCCAGACCTATTTTCTGATGCGCCATGCCGATGGCGCGCACGCCCTGGAAATAAGCCTCGTCGAACTGGCCCGAGAACAGCCGTCGCCAATGGTTTTCCTGAGCCTTTTTCAGGCGCGGCGTCTGATCGCCGACCAGTTTGGCCAGCTCCGGCACGGAGCCCGCCAAGGCGTAAAAGCCGTCGAGGATTTCGGGGAGCTTCGGCTCGATGATTTTCCAGGCTTCCGGCAGGATCTGACGCACCTGGGCGTCAACGCCAAGCAATTTCAATGTTTCGTGCATTTCCGCCCCGCTGCTTCCGCCAAAGGTCGAGGACGAGCCGAATTGCCCCCCCGAAGTCACATTTGGCAGACTTGCCCAAGACTCTTGCGCGAAACATGCGGCGGCGCCGGGCGCGACCTCGATGTCGGCGCGGCAAAGCCAAGGAATTGGCGCCCAGGAGGTTTTTGCGGTAGAAAGGCGAAAGAGGGCGCGACCGATCGCTCCCCGAAGGAATTTGCGGCCATGCGTCACCCGATTTGCCTTTCCGTCCTTCTTGTCCTGGCCGCGCCGGCTTTCGCCGCCGATCTGCCCTCGACCAAGGCCGCCTTCGCCCCGCCGGACGCGCCCTACGCCTGGAGCGGTTTTTATGCCGGCGTCAGCGGCGGCTACGCCTGGGCCAACACCACCACGGGTTCGGGCGCGCTGCGCGCCACCTATGGCGCTGCGCCCGCGCCGCAAGGCGGCTTCGGCGCCATCCAGGGCGGCTATCTCGCCGAATATCCGAACAGGTGGGTTCTCGGCGTCGAAGGCGCGGTTCTGCCCGGCAGCGCCACCAACACGGTCGGCGTGGCCGGCGTGTCGAAATTGACCACGACCAGCAATTTCGCCGCCTCGGCGCGCGTCCGCCTCGGCTATGACGCCGGACAGTTCATGCCCTATCTCGCCGGCGGCATCGCCTTCGCCTCCAACACAGCCAAGGGATTCGACCCCGCCCATCCCGGCGGCTTCTCGGTTTCCACCGTCCATCCGGGCATGACCATCGGCGCCGGCCTGGAATATGCCTTCGCCCAGCATTGGACCGCGCGGGTGGAATATGATTTCACCGCCTTCGGCAATAAGTCCTATCTCGGCAATCCCCGCGCCGCCAACGCCAATTTCCTTGGCGCCGGCGTGAATTATCTCTACGGACACTGACAAGTCCGGCGGTTCAGTCGTAGCGATAGCCGACGCCATGCACGGTCTGGATGATTCGCGGATGCGCGGGGTCCAGCTCGATTTTCTTGCGCAGCGACGAGACATATTGGTCGAGCGCGCGGCTGTTGGGCATATAGCCGCGCCCCCAGGCGAGATCGAACAATTCGTCGCGCGACACCGCCTTGCCCTTGCGCTGGTGCAGCGCCTGCAACACCGCCAGTTCGCGCGGCGCCAGATCGATGCTCCTGTCGCCGCGCGCGGCGCGCAGCGCCTGCGGGTCTATGGCCAGATCGCCCATGACAAAGCTTAACTCCGCCGCCGGCGCCGGGGCCGGCGCCTTCACCCGGCGCAGCGCCGCCTTGATCCGCGCCACCAGTTCGCGCGCCGAGAACGGCTTCGCCACGTAATCGTCGGCGCCGATCTCCAGCCCGACGACGCGGTCGATCTCGGCGCCCTTGGCCGAGAGCAGCAGGATCGGCGTCACCGCGTCGACCGCGCGGATGCGCCGGCAAAGGTTCAGGCCGTCGAGACGCGGCATCATCACGTCGAACAGGCAAAGCGCCGGGGCCTGCTGGCTGAAGGCGGTCCAGGCCGCCTCGCCATCCTCGGCGACAATGCAGTCCAGCCCCTCCAGCGCCAGCAGATCGACCAATCCGGCGCGCAGATTGGCGTCATCCTCGGCGATCAGAATTTTCATGGCCTTTCCGCTTTCAATGTTATCAGGGCGATCAGGCCCGGATTGGCGCCGGCGAGGGAAAAGCCGCCGCCATTGGCCCGCGCCAATTCCTGCACGATCGTCAGTCCCAGGCCATGCGACTTCCGGGCGCCCGCGCCGCCCTCCGCCGCGCCCGCGCCGAAATCGCGCACCGACAGGGTCAGCATCCCCTCGCTTTCCGCGACGCCGACCTCGATGCGTCCCGGCGCATATTTGCGGGCGTTGTCGAGCAGATTGATGAGAATGCGCTCGAAGGCGCGCGCATCGAAACGGCGCGGCCCCGCCACCGCGCAGGCGACCGCGCAGACGCAGCCGGAGGCTTCGAGCAGGCTTTGGTAGCGCGCGACCGCGCGCCGCGCCAAGTCGCCGGGATCGGCGGTCTCCAGCACAATCTCGCGCGCCGCGCCGCCCTGCGCGATCGTGTCGCCGGCCAAGGCGTCGAGCCGGTCGATTTCCTCGGTCAGCACGCCGCAATAGCGGGAGAGATCGGGAGAGTCGCCGGCCTTGCGGCGGATCAGCTCGGCATAGAGTTTCAGATTCGCCAGGGGCGTGCGCAAATCGTGGGAGAGCTGGGTGACCAGCGCCAGGCGCGCCGCGCTTTCCGCCGCCTTGGCGTTCTGCACCCGGCGCGCCTGGAACACCAGCAGCAGCCAGACCAGCGCCAGAGGCGCCGCGAAAGCCAGCCGCGAAAAGGCGCCGCGCCGGGGCAGCGGCGAGCCGGACAGCTCAACCACCCAGCCATGAAGGGCGCCGCTCTGGGTGAAAGCCTCGAACGGCCCCGCGCTCTCGCCCTTTTGCCACACCACGCGGTCGAAGGGATCGCGCAGCCGGAACGACCAGCCCGGCGACACCGCCGCGAATTCGTCGAGCACGCCGAACAGGGTGGGGAAAATATGCTCGCTGCTCAGGGCGATGCACAGTTCCTCGCGCTCGCTCCCGGCGCCCTTGCGCCGGCACTCGAAATAATATTCGCCCGCGACGGTGGGAAACCAGCCATTGACGAAATCGCCGTCGCGCAGGAGATCGGCGACCTCGGTCAGCGCATGGAGCTTTTCCTCCCAGTTCTGCGGCATGGCCAACGGGTCTTCGGGCGGGAAGATCAACCGCTCCCCCTTGCGCTTGAGCACCAGCAGGCCGAGATCGTAACCATAGATCAGCCGCCACAGGGTCCAGGGCGGGCTGAAGCCGGCGCTGGCGGCCTTTTCGACATTTTGCAGGGCGAAGCTGGCGAGTTCCGTCACCTCATTGGCGCCGGCGCCGGAAAAAGTCTCGGCGACATGGGCGGTGTCGCGATGGGCGCGATCGCGCATCACGACGAAATCGGCGTCCAGTCCCTGCGCGCCGAGCAAGGCGACAAAAGCCAGCGGCAGCGCGAACAGCAAGGCTGTGCGCGCCGTCGCCACCCATTTTTCCCGCGAGGGCGGGAGCGCCGAGAGCCCCTCCGTCAATGCGCCGTGTTTCCTCTCATGTTCGTGCGGGACAGAATAGCCGCCGCCCGGCGGCGCGTCATCAGCGAAAGGCGGCTGGAAAAAGCCCGGCGTTTGCGCCATCCTGCGCGCCGGACCGCGAAATGTCGAAAATCCCGCCAAAACTCTTTCCCCTGGGCGACGCCGCCGCAACTCTGCGCTTCGGCGAGACCATAGACGCCGCGCTTCATGGGCAAGTCATGGATTTTTGCGCCGCGCTGGAGCGGTCGGGCGAAACAGCCATTCTGGAATGGGCGCCGGCTTTCGCCTCGGTGACGCTCTGGTACGATCCCGACGCCCTGCCCTTCGCCGAACTGGAGGATTTTTGCGCGCGCCTGACCGCGGCCCCCGCCCCGGCGCGCGCAAAAAACTTGCGCCAATTGCCCTTTTGCGCCGAGGGCGATTTCGCCCCCGATCTCGCCGATGTCGCGCGCCATAGCGGCCTGACGCCGCAAGACTGGCTGGCGCGTTTCCGTGACGTGACTTTCGAGGTTTACATGCTCGGCTTTCTGCCGGGCTTCGCCTATCTCGGCGGACTGCCGCGTGAAATCGACGCGCCGCGCCTGAAAACGCCGCGAAAAATCGTGCCGGAACGCTCGGTGGCCGTGGCCGATGGCATGTGCGCCGCTTATCCTTTCGCCAGCCCCGGCGGTTGGCGCTTGATTGGCCGCACGCCCATCGAAATGTTCGATGCGCGGCAAGACAATCCGGTTCTGCTCGCCCCGGGCGACCTGGTCCGCTGGCGGCCGATATCCATGGCGGAGTTTTTGGCGACGGAGGCGCAATGGCGCGGCTGATCGTCGAACATTCCGGCCTGGGCGTCATGGTTCAGGATCAGGGCCGCCCCGGCTTCCGCAAGCTCGGCGTGCCCCTCTCCGGCGCGCTGGACCGGAGTTTTTCCGCCGCCGCGAATATTCTCGCCGGCGCGACAGCGGACGCCGCCGGGCTGGAGATTTTGCTGGCGGCGCCGCGCCTGCGCGTGATCGAGGGGGCTTTGCGGCTCGGACTCGCCGGCGATCTTGGCGGCCTGGTCGCGCGCGCCGACGGGCGCGAAGAAAAACTCTCGTCCTGGCGCGGCCTGCTGCTGGAGGAAGGCGACTCTGTCGCGCTGAAACTCGGGCGCGGCCCGGCCTATCTCGGTTTTTCCGGCGGTCTCGCGCTGCCGGCTTTTTTGGGCAGCCGCTCGACCTATGCCCGCGCCGGCTTCGGCGGGGTCAAAGGCCGCGCCCTGGCGGCGGGCGACCTTTTGCCTTGCGCCGAGGCCCGAGGCGCGGATTTTCGCGCCCCGCCGCTGGCGCGCGCGACCGGACCGCTGCGCTTCATCCCCGGGCCGCAGGCCGAAAACTTCCCCCCCGAGACTCACGCGCTTTTTGCCGCGGCGCGCTGGAAAGTCGCGCCCGAGAGCGACCGCATGGGGCTGCGGCTGTCAGGCCCGCGACTGGCTCATGGCCCCAGGGGCGCCAATATTGTCAGCGATGGCGTGACGCCCGGCGCGATCCAGATTCCCGGCGACGGCCAGCCGATCCTGCTGCGCGCCGATGGACAGACTTCCGGCGGCTATGCCAAGATCGGCTGCGTCATCGCCGCCGATCTGGATCGCATCGCGCATTTTGGCGCCGGCGACGACATCGCTTTCGTCGCGGTCGATCACGCCGAGGCCGCGCGCGCGCGACAAGAAATGCGCGAGAATTTCGCGGCATGGCGGCAAAGCCTGACGCCGGTGGACGCAGGTTTCGACGAGGGCCGATTGTGGAGCGAAAACCTCATCGGCGGCGCGATTTTCGGGGAATGACGCAGCCATGACCGCCCTCAACCTCAACGCCGATCTCGGCGAAAGCTTTGGCGCCTGGCGCATGGGCGATGACGCGGCGTTGCTGCCGCTGGTGCAATCGGCCAATCTCGCCTGCGGTTTTCACGCCGGCGATCCCATTGTCATGAAGCGCACGGTCGCCGCCGCTTATGCCCAGAACGTCAGCCTCGGCGCCCATCCCTCCTACCCCGATCTCCAGGGGTTTGGCCGCAGGCCGCTCAAATGTTCGGCCGAGGAGGTCGAGGCCTTCGTCCTCTACCAGATCGGCGCGCTCGACGCTTTCGCCCGCGCCCACGGAGGGCGCGTCAGCCACGTCAAACCCCATGGCGCCCTGAGCAACGACGCCTGCCGCGATCCCGCTCTCGCCGGGGCCATCGCCGGGGCGGTGAAAGCCTATGACAAAAATCTGATCCTGCTCGCCCCGGCCCTGTCGGCGCTGGCGACCGCCGGCGTGGCGGCCGGCCTCAAGACCGGGTTGGAAATCTACGCCGACCGGACCTATGAGGACGACGCGCAACTCACGCCGCGCGGGCAGGCCGGCGCGGTGCTGCACGATCCCCGCGAAAGCCTCGCTCATGTCGAGGCCATGCTCGACGCCGGCGGCCTTGTCGCCCGCTCCGGCAAAATCCTGGCGACGCCGATCCATTCGGTCTGCGTCCATGGCGACGGACCTCGGGCCGTTGCGACCGCCGCCTTGCTGAACAAGGCGCTGGCGCGGCGATTTACCCTGATTTCCTTGCCGGCGCTGCTGGCGTAAACTTTCCTTGCGTCCAGCCGGCGCACGATTATTGTGCAAAAATCTTTTTCGTGGAGTACGGCCATGGTTTCCGCTTCCGCCCCCCGCACCGAGCGTTTCAACCACGGCAGGGCGCTGCGCAAGCTGACGCCGCGCGCCGTTCATGCGCAATTGCTCGGTCCCGACCAGCGCGATTCCCTTGGCATTCTCATGGCGCAAAACGCCACGCGCCTGCCGGCGCTGCTCGATCTGCGCCGGCAATTGATGGTCGCCAACCCCTTCGCCTATTTGCGCGGCGCGGCGGCGGTCATGGCCCATGACCTGCAATATCAGCCCATCGCCGGCGTTCCCGTGCAGGCCTGCGGCGACTGCCATTTGATGAATTTCGGCGCCTTCGTCACCCCGGAAGATAATATTCTCTTCGACATCAACGATTTCGACGAAACCCTGCCGGGCGTCGACTTCACCGTCGATCTCAAGCGTCTGGCGGTGAGTTTCGCTGTGGCCGCCGAAGCCGCGGGGGCGTCGAAATCCGCGCGCCGCGACATTGTCGGCGCTGTGGTCAAAGCCTATCGCAAGCGCATCACCGGCCTGTCGCATCTGTCGCCGCTCGAGGTCTGGCACAGCCGCATCGACCTTGAGGACGAGGTCAACAAGTTCAAGAATCCCGATCTGCGCCGCAAGCTGGAAGTGGTGATCGACAGGGCGCGCGGCGAGGGCCTCGACCGCGACGACAATTTCCCCAAAATGACCCAGAACGGCGCCGCGACCATCGCCGACAAACCGCCGCGCATCTTCCATTTCGAGGCGGACAGCGACGCCGGCAGGGGCTTCGACGCCACGGCGGGTTTCGGCCGCTACCGCGCCGGGTTGAGGCCTGAGGTCGCCGCGCTCTACGATTGCTATGGCCTCAAGGATTTCGTCTTCAAGGCGGTGGGCGTGGGCTCGGTCGGCACGTTTTGTTACGTCGGCCTGTTCCAGAGCGGCGACGGCGAACCGTTGTTCCTGCAGATCAAGGAAGCCGTGCATTCGGTGCTGGAGGTTCTCGACCCCAAACTGGCCTTCAACGGCCATCAGGGCCAGCGCGTCGTCAATGGCCAGCGCGTCATGCAGGCGGCCAGCGACATGTTCCTGGGGACCGCCGAACACGAGGCCTCGGGCCGGCAATATTACGTGCGCATCCTGAAGAACCGCCGGCTCGGGGCGGTGAGCGAAATCGCGGAAACCGAGGGTCTCACGGATTACGCCAAGCTCTGCGGCCGCACGCTGGCCCGCGCCCACGCCCGCTCCGCCGACGCCGCGACCATCGCCGGCTATATGGGCGACAGCGAAGCCATGGACGAGGCCCTGGCCGATTTCGCTTTGGCCTACGCCAAGCGCAACGCGGCCGATCACGAAATTTTGTCGGCGGCGGCGGCGAAATAATGTTCGAAGGTTTTGACGACCGCCGCGAAAGCGTGGAGGGCGTCGAAATCGCCTTCTGGATCGGCGGCGAAGGGCCGCCGCTGCTAATGCTGCACGGCTATCCGCAAAGCCGCGCGCTTTGGGCGCGGGTCGCAAAGCTGCTGGTGAAGGATTTCACTCTGGTCTGCGCCGATCTGCGCGGCTATGGCGACAGCGCCAAGCCGACGCCCAGCGCCGATTGCGGCAATTATTCCTTCCGCGCCCTGGCCCGCGACCAGCTCGGGCTGATGCGCCGGCTGGGCTTTGAAAAATTCGACTTGGTCGGCCATGATCGCGGCGCCCGAACCGCGCATCGGCTGGCGCTGGACGCGCCCGAAGCGGTGAAGAAACTCGTGCTGATGGACATCGTCCCGACCCACACCATGTTCATGCGCGCCGACCGCCATCTCGCCAGCGTCTATTGGCACTGGTATTTTTTGCAGCAGCCGGCGCCCTTTCCCGAACGCCTGATCGCCGCCGATCCGGATTTTTTCTTCGAGACCTGCCTGTTCGGCTGGGGCGCGGCCTCCGCTGGCGATTTCGCGCCGGACCAGCTCGCGGAATACCGCCGCTGCTGGCGCGAGGCAAAAATGATCGCCGGCTCCTGCGCCGATTATCGCGCCGCCGCCAGCGTCGATCTGGCCGATGACGCCGCCGATCTCGGCCGGAAGATTTCCAGCCCGACGCTGGTGCTTTATGGCGCGCAGGGCGCCATGGCGAAACTGTTCGACATGGCGGCGGAGTGGCGGCCCTTCTGCCAAGACATGACCGCCAAAGCCTTGCCCGGCGGCCATTTTTTCATCGACCAGCATCCGCGACAGACGGCGGCGGAGCTTTTGGCTTTTTTGTCGCCCTGACCCCGCCGCTCGAACCTCACACCAGCCCGGTCAGATAATAGAGCGCGATCACCACGAAGACCGCCGAGGTCTTGATGCAGGTGACGGCGAAAATATCCTTGTAGCTGGTTTTGTGGGTCAATCCGGTCACCGCCAGCAGGGTGATCACCGCGCCATTATGCGGCAGCGTGTCCATGCCGCCCGAGGCCATGGCGGCGACGCGATGCAGCACTTCCATCGGAATGCCCGCGGCATTGGCGGCGGCGATGAACTGGTCGGCCATGGCGGCGAGCGCGATCGACATGCCGCCAGAGGCCGAGCCGGTGACGCCGGCCAGCGTCGTCACGGTGATCGCCTCATTGACCAGCGGATTGGGGATCGCGGTCAAGGCCTCGCGAATGGCGACAAAGCCCGGCAAAGTGGCGATCACCGCGCCGAAGCCATATTCGGAGGCCGTGTTCATCGAGGCCAGCAGCGCGCCGCCGACCGCCGCCTTGCCGCCCTCGGCGAAGCCTTTGCTCACCTGTTTCCAGCCGAGCAGGGTCACAGCGAGGATGCCGACGATCAGCGCGCCTTCGACCGCCCAGACCCCGGTGAGCTTGTCCACGGCCAGCGTCACCGGCTTGGCCATGGCGGCGAGCTTCAACTCGTAGCTCTTGCCGTAATGGGCGGCGATCAGCCCGGTAAACCATTTGTTCAGGCCAAACACCAGCGCCAGCGGCAGAAAGGCCACGGCGGCGGGAACGAGATGGGCGTGGTCGATGGGCGGCGGTTCGTTGATGTGCCCCTCGCCATAGCCCTCGCCGGCGACCTGCGCCCGATGACGCCGCCATTCGAGATAGATCATGCCGACGATGAAGATGAACAGGCCGCCGAGCCCGCCGAGCCAGGGCGCGGCGAAGCCGTCGGTCTTGAAATAGGTGGTGGGGATGATGTTCTGGATCTGCGGCGTGCCCGGCAGCGAATCCATGGTGAAGGAAAAGGCGCCGAGCGCGATGGTTCCGGGAATCAGTCGCTTGGGAATATTCGACTGGCGGAACATTTCGGCGGCGAAGGGATAGACGGCGAAGACCACCACAAACAACGAGACGCCGCCATAGGTGAGAATCGCCCCGACCAGCACGATGGAGGCCATGGCGTGGCGTTCGCCGAGCAGGTCGATCACCGCCGAGACAATGCTCTTGGAAAAGCCGGAAATCTCGATCAATTTGCCAAACAAGGCGCCGAGCAGGAAGACCGGGAAGTAATTCTTGACGAAGCCGACCATGCTTTCCATGAACACGCCGGAAAAGGCGGCGGGCACGGCGGCGGGATCGGTCAGCAGCACCGCGCCCAGCGCCGCCACCGGCGCGAACAGAATCACCGAAAAGCCGCGATAGGCGACCACCATCAGGAAAACCAGCGCCGCGACGGCGACAATCAAGCTCATGCCTTGCTCCTCCCATGCGTCCCAAGGGGACAACTGGTCTTTCCCAGCGTCATTGCTCCCTTTGTATCCAATTATTCTCACCAAGCCGAGTTGGTTGGCGAAGAAATGAACGATTATTTCATGGTCTCTTGGCATGAGGCCGCGTGGCGCCCTTCATGGAATTTTCTTCTCCGAACGGTTTCGCCCGATTGCGCATCGCCATCCGCGCAAAACCGTGGCAAAAGGCGCCCATGAGCGAGACGCTGCAACAGATCATGGGCATGCTCGCCGTGGCGATGCTGACCGCCATGGCGGCGCGACGGCTGCGCCTGCCCTATACCGTCGGCCTGGTGCTGGTCGGGGGGCTGCTCGCCTTTTTCGGCGCGCGCCGCCTGCCGCCGCTGACCTCCGACCTGATCTATTATCTGATTCTGCCGCCGCTGCTGTTCGAGGCCGCACTGGCGCTGCATTGGCGCGACCTGCGCCGCGATCTCGCGCCGATCCTGGCGCTGTCGACGCTGGGAACCCTGTTCGCGCTCGGTTTCATCGCCGCGGCGCTCACCGGCTTGATGGGCTGGCCGCTGGGTTCGGCCCTGGTGTTCGGCGCCGCCATCGCCGCCACCGATCCCGTGGCGATCATCGCCATGTTCAAGGACAATGGCTTCGAGGGCCGGCTGCGGCTGCTGGTCGAGGCCGAGAGCCTGTTCAACGACGCCGCCGCCGCCGTGCTCTTCGCCCTGGCCCTGAGCTTGGCGCTGGCGGGCGCCGGCGGCCTCTCGGGCTGGACGCTGGCCTGGGATCTTTCGCGCACGGTCGGCGGCGGGCTGCTCATCGGCGCGCTCGCCGGCCTGGCGGTGATTTTCGCCGTGCGCGGGGCCAGCGACCATTTGATCGAACTGACGCTGACCGCCATCGGCGCCTTTGGCGCCTTCCTGCTCGCCGAACATTTTCACGCCTCGGGCGTGCTGGCGACCGTGACCGCCGGGCTGATCGTCGGCAATTACCGCCCGGCGGAGGAAAAACCCGATTTCTTCACCGTCAAGGGCCGCGACTACCTCGGCGATTTCTGGGAATTCGCCGCTTTTCTCGCCAATTCCTTGATCTTCCTGCTGATGGGCGCGCGCATCGCCGCTCTGCCCTATGAGCATTATCCCTGGACGGTTTACGCCGGCGCTCTGGCCATAGTGCTCGCCGCCCGCGCCGTCGCGGTCTATCCGCTGTCGCTGCTGTTCGCCCGCTCGCGCTGGCGCATTTCGCTCGCCGGCCAGCATGTGCTGTGGTGGGGCGGCTTGCGCGGCGCCCTGGCGCTGGCGCTGGTGCTGTCGCTGCCCTCGCGCCTGCCCTTGCGCGATGAAATCGTGCTGGCGTGTTTTTTCGTCGTCGCCTTTTCCATCGTCGTCCAGGGCCTGACCATGCCGGCGCTGCTGCGCCGGCTCGGCTTCATTCCGTCGAAAAAAGCCGCGCCGTGACCGCTCATCTCCGCCTCGCCAATGAGCGCCTGAGCGCCGAAATCGCCCCGCTCGGCGCCGAACTGCTGGTGTTGCGCGACGCCTCCGGCGCCGATTGGCTGCACGATGGCGACCCCGCCTGGTGGAGCGGCCGCGCGCCGATCCTGTTTCCCATGGTCGGCCGCGCCGCGAATGACCGGATTCGTGTGGGCGGCGCGTTTTTCCCGCTGCCGCAGCATGGCTTCGCTCGACGTTCGCTGTTCGAGATCGTCGAGGCCGCGCCGGAAAAATGCCTGCTGCGGCTGCGCGCCAGCGAGGCGACGCGCGCGGCTTTTCCCTTCGCCTTCCGCCTCGATGTCGCCTATGCGCTCGCCGGGGCGACGCTGACGGTGACGGCGATCGTGTTCAACGAGGACGCGCGCCCCCTGCCCTTTTCCCTGGGCTTCCATCCGGCCTTCCGCTGGCCCCTGCCCGGCGGTTTTTCGGCCGCGCATCGGCTGCGTTTCCAAAAGCCCGAGGCCGCGCCGATCCGCCGTCTCGTCGACGGGTTTCTGGCCGCCGCCGAATATGAAAATCCCGCGGCCAGCGGCGTTTTTGCGCCGACGCCGGAGCTGTTCGACGCGGGCGCGCTGATTTTCGACCGGCTCGCCAGCCGCCAGCTCTCCTTCGGCGTCGAGGGCGGGCCGGAAATTTCGGTCGCCTTCCCGGACATGCCGCATTTCGGCCTGTGGACCAGGCCGGGCGCGCCCTTCCTCTGCCTGGAGCCCTGGCAGGGCTTTGCCGCCCCGCAAGGTTTCGATGGCGAATTCGCCGAAAGGCCGGGCGTCGTGACGCTCGCCCCCGGCGCGAAAAGGGTTTTCGGCATGGAGATCGCGCTGACGCCGGCGCGCTGATCGCCGCCGCCTCTTGCGCCCGGCGCCGCGCGGGGCCTAAAAGCCGCACGGGCGCCGCTTGCGCCGGAACTGGGCGCCCAAAATGTCATTGCTGCTGATCTTCCTCGCCGGCCTCGCCGCCGGCTTCATCAATGCGCTGGCCGGGGGCGGCTCCTTTCTCACCTTCCCCTCGCTGATCGCCGCGGGACTGTCGCCGATCGCCGCCAACGCCACCAGCACCATCGCCCTGTTTCCAGCGCAGATCGCCACGACCTACGCCTATCGCGCCACCTTGCGGCAATCGCTCGACGATCCGCGCATCGACGGCCACAAGCTCGCCTGGATTTCGCTGATCGGCGGACTCTTGGGCGCGATATTGCTGCTCTCCACCTCCGAGCAGTTTTTCGCCAAGCTCGTGCCCTTCCTGCTGCTCGGCGCGACGCTGGTGTTCGCCTTCGGCATGGTCATGCCGCAGCAGGCGGAAAAGCCGCTGATCAGCGCCGGCGCCGTGCTCGTCGCCCAGGTGTTCGTCGCCATTTACGGCGGCTATTTCGGCGGCGGCATCGGCATTCTCATGCTGGCGGCGCTGACGCTTTATGGCCTCAGCGACATCGTGCTGATGAACAGTCTGAAAATCGCGCTGGCGACGCTGATGAACGCCACGGCGACCGCCGTCTTCCTGTTCTCCGGGAAAATTTACTGGACGGAATGCGCGATCCTCTCGGTCGGCTCGATCGCCGGCGGTTTTCTCGGAGCGCATGCGGGATCGCGCATCCCGCCGATCTATGTCAAAATCCTCGTGATCTGCATCGGCCTGTTTCTCAGCCTGCATTTCTATCTGGTGGCCTTTTGATGGAGCCGAAAATGACCCTACCGACCTCCATGCGTGAAGTTTTCTTCGACGGCGCCGGCGGGCCAGAGGTCATCAAATTGCATGAGGCGGCGGTTCCCGCGCCGGGGCCGGGACAGGTGCTGGTGGAAGTCGCCGCCGCCGGGATCAACCGCCCCGACTGCATCCAGCGCGCCGGGCTCTATCCGCCGCCCCCTGGCGAAAGCCAGATTCCCGGCCTGGAGATCGCCGGAAAGATCGTCGCGCGCGGCGAAGGCGTCGCCTTGAAGCTCGGCGAGGAGATTTGCGCGCTGGTCGGCTCCGGCGGCTATGCCGAATATTGCCTGGCCGAAGCCGCACTGTGCCTGCCCAGGCCAAAGCCGCTGTCGCCGGTCGAGGCGGCGGGCGTCCCCGAAACCTTTTTCACCGTCTATGACAATGTTTTCGTGCGCGGCGCCTTGAAGCCCGGCGAAAATTTCCTGGTCCATGGCGGCTCCAGCGGCATTGGCTCGACCGCCATCCAGCTCGCCAAAAACTTCGGCGCGACGGTTTTCACGACCGCCGGTTCGCAGGACAAATGCGATTTCTGCATCGACCTGGGCGCCGATGTCGCCATCAACTACCGCACCCAGGATTTCGTCGCCGCGATCAAGGAGAAGACCGGCAAGAAGGGCGTCAATGTCATTCTCGACATGGTCGGCGGCCCCTATGTGCAACGCAATCTCCAGGCTCTGGCGCCCGACGGGCGGCTGGTGCAGATCGCCTTTTTACAAGGCTCCCGGGTTGCGGAATTCGATTTCATGAGCGTCATGCTCAAGCGCCTGACGCTCACCGGATCGACATTGCGCTCGCGCCCGCTGGCGGCCAAGGCGGCGATCGCCTCGGCTTTGCGTGAAAGAATCTGGCCGCTGCTCGACTCCGGCGCGGTGCGGCCCGTGCTCCACGCCACCTTCCCGCTGGAGGAGGCGCGCGCGGCGCATGAGCTGATGGAAAGCTCGGCGCATCTGGGCAAGATCGTGCTGACCACCGGGCGCTGAGCGCCGCCCGGGAAAAAGCCGAGCGAAAGGGTTCAGTTCAGCGGGCGCGGCTGGGCGGCGGGATCGGCGCGATGCGCCTGCTCGAACATCAGCTCCAGCGCGGTCTCGAAAGCGATCTGCTCGCGCGCGCGCAAAGCCTTCTGCTTGACGCTCTCGAAGCGGAACACGCCCTCGTGGGGGCCGGTATAGGCGACGTCGAAACCCGCCGCCGCCTTGGTCAGGGCGAGATCGAGATTACCGGTACAAAACCAACGCTGCGCCATGCCACCCTCCGCCAATTTTATCCATTGGCGTGAGCGTGACTCTTAGCCGCAAACGGGCCTTTCCGAAATTCACTAAAATTTGATCGGACCGGGGCTTGAAGGCGAAAATTTTTCGCGCCGCGCGCTCAATGCACCCGCACCGGGAAAATCTCCGCGGAGAGCTGCACATTATTGCCCAGTCCGTAATAATAATAGGCGGGACGCGACACCAGCCGCAGGAACAGGAACAGGCGGAAGCGCAGATATTTCCACAGGCTCAGGCGCCGGCCCGGCAGAAGATTTTCATTGGAGACATGGACGATCCAGTTTTTCGGGCGCGGCGACAATTTGATCTGGCGGTGGCGCGCCAAATCCTCCAGCCAGTGCTCGACATCCGGCTCCTCCATGAAGCCGAAGCTCAATTCGACGCCGATGACGCCGCCGCGCTCGTTTTCACGGTCGAAGGTGGTCACCTTGTAGCGCTCGCCCTCGACATAGGGCGCCTTGATATGGGTGATCTCGAGGAAGATCAGATGGCGCGGCAGCACACCATAGCGGTCCCAGAGCATCTGCATCAGCGCCGGAACGCGGTCGTCGAGCCCGACCAGGGTTTTTGAGGCGAACACCAGGGCGTTGCGCTCCATGTAATGATCGGCGCGGCGGTGGAGATCGACCAGCTCCTTCATGGTCATGGTCGGCTTGGCCTCATAGGCGGCGGAGGTCGCCTTGCGCCCCCAGCGCCAGGTGGCCATGACCGCGAAAACCGCCAGGCCGACGCAAAGCGGGATGAAACCGCCCTCCATGAATTTCACCGAACAGGCGACGAGAAAGGCGCCATTGACCGCCGTCAGCACGCCCCAGACCAGACCGGCGCGCGTCGCGCTCCAGCGCCAGTGGCGGCGCGCCACGGCATACATGGCGATGGAGGTGATGACCATCACGCCCGAGACCGCCAGACCATAGGCCGCCGCCAGCCCGGCCGAGGAGCCGAAGCTCAGCGCCAGCAGGGCGCAGCCGGCGAACAACGCCCAATTGATGAAGGGCACGAAGACCTGGCCCGAATGTTCGGCATGGGTGTGGAGAATGGCGATGCGCGGAAACAGGCCGAGGCGGATCGCCTGCAAGGTGAGGGAAAAGGCCCCGGAAATCAGGCTCTGCGAGGCGACGATGGTGGCCAGCGTCGCCAGGATCACCATGGGATAGAGCATAGTGGCGGGAACCAGGCTATAGAACAGATTGCCGCCCGCCAAAGGCGCGCCGGAGAGCAGATAGGCCCCCTGTCCCAGATAATTGAGGACCAGCGCGGGATAGACCACGGCGAACCAGCTCAGCCGGATCGGCGCGGCGCCGAAATGGCCGAGATCGGCATACATGGCCTCGCCGCCGGTGACCACGAGCATGACCGCGCCGAGGATCACCAGCACTTTCGCGCCGCCCGCCGCCGCGAGAAAGCCAAAGCCATGGATCGGATTCAGCGCGGCGAAAATCTCGGGATGAAGCAGGATTTGCCGGACGCCCAAAATGGCGATGACCGCGAACCAGACCGCCAGCAGCGGACCGAAAATCTTGCCAATGCCCGTGGTCCCCCACGATTGCAGGGCGAACAGGCCGAGCAGCAGCGCCAGGGTGATCGGGATCACCGCGCGCGACAGCTCGGGGGCGGCCACCGCCAGCCCCTCCACCGCCGAAAGCACCGAGATCGCCGGGGTGATCATGCCGTCGCCGAGCAGCAGGCCGGCGCCGAGCATCAGCGACCACAGCATCAGCCGCGCCATGCCTTTTCGCCGTTCGTGCAAAAGGCCGTAAAGGGCGAAAACCCCGCCCTCGCCCTCGTTCTGCGCTTGCAGCACGAGCAAGGCGTATTTGATCGAGACGATCACGGTCAGCGCCCAGACCGCCAGCGACACGCCGCCCAGCACATTTTCCGCACTGGGCGCGACCACGGAAAAAATCTGATCCATGGCATAGAGCGGCGAGGTGCCGATGTCGCCATAGACCACGCCGAGCGCGCCCAGCGCCAGCGCGCCCAAACCGCCGCGCCGCGCGCGTTTCGCTCGATCCGGGACGGGCTTTGGCACGGAAACATTCATCAGGCGGCTCTTGGGGGCCCGTTCGGGCGAACTCTTGCGCAAAGTTCCGCACAAGCTTCGCATATTCAACGCGCAAATGGCGCCCCCTTCTTCACGGGACGGCGCATTCCACGCGCCCCGCCGGCCGCCGGAAAGCGCTCAGGCTTCCTGCGCCAAGGCGGCGGCGAGGGTCAGCAGCACGCGCCGCTTGCGCGGATCGGCGATGCGGCGAAAATCGCCGAGCAGCAACCGCCCCTCCTCCTCGATCGACAGATCGCCGCCGACCGCGTCGCCATTGTCGCCGTTGGGCGTCAGGCCGCGAAAGAAATCCGCCGGCGTGGCGTCCAGGGTCTCGCAAAGGCGGCGCATGTCGTCGACATTGATCCGCTCCAGGCCATTTTCCAGCCGCTCCAGACGCTCCATGCTCAAGCCGCAGGCGCGGGCGAGCGCATCCGCTTTCAAGCCGCGCGCTTCGCGCAAGGCGCGCAACCGGCCGCCGACATGTTTATCGATGAAGTTTTCGCCAGACATAGCACTACTCTCACTCATTCACGAAAGCCGAGCCGATTCGTCAGAGATTTAAGCATATCTCGTTAATGACGATAACTTACGCGCCATAGCGTGAGTCCACTGCCGTCGCTTTACGCTGTTTCCTGGAAGCTCTACTTCCTTGAGTGCACAATATTTGAATCTAATTATACCGCAACTTAAAGGTCTTTTAATGATTAAAATGCACGCATTCTTCCTCTGGTAACTCATATTACTCGAGTAAAATAACTTACGCGGGGAATCTCTTACCTTGGTAAGACTAGGCCTCAATCAAGACTCCATCAAGCAAAAACGACCCATCCTCTTCAACGGCGAAATGGGCGCGCGTCGCCGCATCCGCTTTTTTCTGAAGTAAAAGAATGGCTTCCGCCAATTGCGGCGGCGTCGACATCCGCTGGGTCCAGACCTTGAAATCCATCCGCAGCCGCCACACCCGGCTGGCGCGCGGCGCGAAACCCGCCGCGCTCAGCAGTGAAAACCATTCCGACAGCGCGTAATCGCGCACATGCGAGGGGTCGCGCAACAGCTCCACCGCCTGCAAATGGGTGTCGAGCGCCGCGACGCCCGGCGAGACAATGTCGATGAACACAGCCGGGGCGCCGGGGCGCAGCACCCGCCGCGCCTCGCGCAGACCGGCGGCGACGTCGCGCCAGTGATGGGCGGAATAGCGGCTGACGAGACAATCGAAGGCGCCGTCGGCGAAGGGCAGATTTTCCGCCGGCGCCTGCACGGTCTCGATGTTTTTCAGCCCGCGCCGCGCCGCCTCGGCGCCGACCGCCGCGAGCATTTCGGCGGACAGATCGACCGCCGCGACGCTTCGCGCATGCGGCGCCAGGGCATAGGCGACATGGCCGCCGCCGCAGCCGAGATCGAGCGCCCGCGCAGGTTTTGTCCGCGCGGCCAGCGCGGCGACGGCGTCGAGATCGGCGCCCGAGGCGTGAACCGCGCTGGACACATAGGCGCCCGCCTGGGGGCCGAACTGGCTGACGGTCAGAGCTTCACGGTCGGTCATGTCACTCTCCCCGCCAGACCGGCGGCCGCTTGGCGAGAAAGGCCTCCATGCCCTCCTGAAAATCCTGGCTGCGGTAGCACATCACCACCAGATCCTCGCCGGTCTCCATCGGCGGCCGCAGCCGCAGCAAGGCCTGTTTGGTGGCGCGCAGGGTCAAGGGCGCATGGCCGGCGACGGTTTTGGCCAGCTCATCGGCCCGCGCCATCAGATGTTCCGGCGCGACGATCTCGCCGACCAGGCCAAAGAGTTCTGGCTTCCTCGGCGTCGATCAGCCGCGCGGTGAAGATCAGGTCCTTCACCCGCGCCGCGCCGATCAGGCCGACGAGGCGGCCGTAATTGGCGACCGACAGGCAATTGCCGAGCGTGCGGGCGATGGGAAAGCCGAATTTGGCGTCCGACCCGGCGAGCCGCAGGTCGCAGCAGGCGGCGATGGCGGCCCCGCCGCCGGTGCAGGCCCCGGCGATGGCGGCGAGCGTGGGCGCGCGGCAATTTTCCAGCGCCGAGAGAATGCGCTCGATCTTCACTTCATAATCGACGCAATCCTGGTCGGAGTTCAGCGCGCGAAATTCGGCGATATCGGTGCCGGCGGCGAAAGCCTTGCCGCCCGCGCCGGAAATCACCAGGGCCTTGACCGACTTGTCGGCGTCGACCTCCAGCACCGCCTGGTAGAGATGCTCATACATCTCGAAGGTCAGCGCATTGCGCGCCTGCGGCCGGTTGAAGGTGAAATGGGCGATGTCGCCGCGCGTTTCAAAAAGGGTGATCTCGGACAAGGAACCGCTCCAATGCTGCCTGCCCTCTGGATAGGCGGCTGCGGCGGCGGCTTCAAGCCCCTCGTCTTCGCCGTTTCAGGATCGCGCGCTCTCGGCGTAGCCGGGCAGGCGCGCCGCGGCGTTTTCGCGCGCCGGTTCGGGCGACGGCTTGGGCGACGGCTTGGGCGCCAGCAGGAACAGCGCGCGCAGATCGTGGCCGGGAAATTCGACGAAGCGATAGGTCCAGACCGAAACCAGGGCGAGCCCGGCCAGGAACAGCGGATATTTGTCGATCTGGCCGACCACGGCGAGCGGATCGGTCTTGACGCCAGGGAAAATCGCCAGCAGCAGCAGACCGTGCCAGATATAAAGGCTGTAGCACATCATGCCCACCACTTGCAGCGGACGCGCCGAAAGCGCGCGGTCGAGCCAGGGCGTGCGGAACAGGCCGATGACGAAGCACAGCGCGCCGATATTGATGAAGCTGGTGGCGAAGGCGGCGTAGCCGACATCGATTTTTCCCGCGCCGACGCGGTCGAAGATCGCCATGCCCAAGAGGAACAGGCCCAGCCCCAGCGGCGCCGCGATCCGGGCAAAACGCTCCGGCGGCGCGATCCGGCCGGCGTAGATCGCCGCGCCGACCATGCCCAGGACGAAATCGTCGAGCCGGCCGAACAGGCCGTCGGCGACATTGTTGAGCAGGCCCTCGGAAATCGGCATGTGCAGGACGAAATCGCCAACGATGCGCATCGCCAGCGCCAGAGCCATGGAGGCCGCGACGACCGGCGCCAGCCCATGGCGGTCGATGGCCCGCACGATCAGCGGAAACAGCGCGGAGAAGCCGAGTTCGACGCCCAGCGACCACAGCACCCAATTGGGATCGGGGAAAAACGTCTCGCCGTTCAGCGTGTAAAGCAGCGAACAGGTGGCCAGGAATTTCTCGATCATCGCCACGCTGAAATCGCGCTGGAAGAAGAAGAAGCCGACGAAAACGCTGAGATAGAACAGCGGCAGCAGCCGCCTGGCCCGGCGCAGGCAGAAGGCTTTGATCTCGGCTCCCCGCGCGAAGGCGTCGCGGCGGTCGACATAGGGCAGATAGAGGACGAAGCCGGAGAGGAAGAAGAACAGATTGACGCCGAGCCAGCCGCCGCCCAGCAGCGGGTTCAGGGCGCCATGGGCCAGACTGTCGCCCAGCGAGAGGAAATAGGGCGCGAAGGAATGGTGCCAGATCACCGCGACAATCGCGATGGCGCGCAGCCCGTTGATCGCGGGAACAGCCTTGGCTTTGCCACTTTGACTCCGCAACGGCGCCTTCCCCTGAGCAAAACTGAAATCTCTATTGGAAAGCAATAAAGCCGAGAGCTTAATAAACCTTCGCCGGCGTCTTGCTTTGACTCAGCCGCCGACGGACGGGCGCGAAGGGCTAAGCCTTCGGATTAGGCATATTGTTGCATCGCGCGTCTCCGGCCTTTCGCCTAAACACGGGGCGTCGCAAAGCGGAGCGCCACGCCCAGTTTCCCAACCGATCTTCCGTTTTTCCGCGATGGAAATCGCTTGTTCCCCGTTCGCCGTCGCGCGCCCGGGCTGGATCGGCGCGTCCATCGCCACGGAATATGGGCCTGTCCTCCGTTCCTAATCAGGGAGCAAGTCCATGGCGCAGACCGCCGATGAAACAGCCAACGCCCAAGTCCAGAAAACCGCCGCGCTCGGCAATCCCGCCGTTGTCGGACTGGGCGCTTTCGGCCTGACGACGATGATGCTGCAATTCCACAATCTCGGCTGGATCGGCATGGCCCCGGTGATCTGGGTCGGCTTCTTTTTCGGCGGCCTGGGCCAGTTCATCGCCGGTCTCCAGGAGCAGAAGACCGGCAATAATTTCGGCTATGCGGTGTTCTCCTCCTATGGCCTGTTCTGGATCTGCCTGTGCGGCTATCTGCTCGGCTCGACCAGCGGCGTCAAGATGCTGGCGCTGAGCGAGAACGATCTCGGCTTCTTCATGTTCGCCTGGACGCTGTTCACCGCGGGCCTGTGGATCGCCTCCTTCAAGATCAGCAAGGTCATGCTGCTGGCCTTCACCACGCTGCTGATCGGCTTCATCATGCTCGACCTGACCTTCTGGGGCCGCGCGGAGCTGAAGACTTTCGCCTCCTGGGATCTGATCCTCTGCGCGCTGAGCGCCTGGTACATGATGTTCCACATCATCTTCGCCGGCATTTTCGGTCGCGACGTGCTGCCGGTCGGCAAGCCGATCTTCTGAGCACGCCAGACGACGCTCGCCCCCGTTCATTGAGCCGGGGCGGGCGATCTCAGCCGCCGTGATAATCCTGGTTCGGCCTGATGCGCGGTCGGGCGATGCGCACCCCGCGCGCCTTCCAGTCCTTCAGCCCGACATAGATCATCGCCGTCATCAGCGCGTCGGAAAAAGCGTCGTGCTGGTTGAACAGCGGCAGTTTCATGTCGGTCAACATGCTGGCGAATTTCAAATCGATCTGCGTTCCCGGCGGCGCGTCGCCATATTTGAGATCGTAATAAATTCCCGAGACTTCCACGGTCGGATTGGGCAGTTCTATGCCGATCAGTTCGGCGACATGCTTGTTGAGCATGGCCAGATCGAAATCGATGTAATAGCCGACCAGCGGCCTGCCGCCGATGAAGCGCAGCAGTTCCGGCAGCACCTCGCTCATGGTCGGCGCCTCGGCGACATCCTGTTCGCGCAGGCCGTGAATCTTGATGGCCTCGGGCGCGATGGCGACGCGGGGGCGGACGATGGTCCTGAAGCTCTCGCTGGCGAGAATCCGTCCGCCGCGAATTCTTGATCGCCGCCACGGAAATGATCTCGTCGCGCCGCGTGTCGAGCCCGGTGGTCTCGCAATCGATCGAGACGGCCTCATCCTCGGGCCCCGGCTCGAACAGGAACAGATAGGACCGATCGGCCAGCGCGATCTTGTCCATCTTCCGCATGATCCAGCGCAGAACCATTTCCTGAACCTCAGAACATGTTGAGGTTGAAGCGGCGGCGCACCAGATCGCGCAATTGCTTCACCTGCTGGAAGGAATTGCGCAGCAGGTCGCGGTCCATGCCGGTCAGCGCGCCCGGCTTGAACAGGTTCGACGAGGCCGAGGCCGCCAGTTGCGCGTCGAGGCGCAGGGTCAACAGATAGTCCAGCGCCTGGGCCAGCGAGCGGGCGAACTCCTCCTTGAGCAGGCCCTTTTCCGCAAGCTTCTCCAGCCGCGCAAATGTGTTGGTCTCGGTCAGGCCCTGTTCGATGGCCAGCGAACGCACGCCATGGACGATGGGAAAAATACCGCCCTTCTTGACGTCGAGCGCCTCGCCCTGGCCCTCCGAAAGCTTGAGATTGTTGAACAGGCCGATCGGCGGCTCGAAAGCCAGCACGGCCGAAGCGAAGCGACCGAGAAACACCCTTTCGCTATGGATTTTCTCCAGCAGGCCGCCCTTGGCCCGCTCCAGCAGCGCGGCGTCGCCGGCCACCGCCGCGGCGTCGTAAAAAATCGCCACATTCATCGCCAACTCGCTGTCGGGCGTGGTGATCCAACTGGAGAAGTCGGCGACATATTGATCGACGGTGCGCACCCAGAAGGGATTGCTGACCATGACCTTGCCGGGACAAGGCGGGAAACCGAATTTCTCCAACGCGGCGGAAAACTCGGCGCGGAACCGGTCGAGCAGGACCGCATCGACGGGCCCGGCGAGGATCAGGCCATTGTCCTGATCGGTGCGGATGGTCTGCTCGCCACGCCCCTCGCTGCCCATGACGATCAGGCACAGACTGGGCGCGATCTCCGCCGGGCACAAAAGCTCGAAAAGCTTGGCCAGCAGCCGGCGGTTGAGGTCGGAGACGATTTCCGCGACCACCTGGAACTTGACGCCCTGACGGCGCAGCGGCCTGATCTGCTCGGCGATCTGCGCCGCCGCCGCGCCCAGCTCGTCGAGCGTCGCGGCGCGGTCGATGCGCCCGGACACCAGTTGCGAGTTACCGGCGAAATGCGAGAGCAGGTCGATGTCCTCGACAATGCCCAGAAACTCCTCGCCCTGCTTGACCACGACGCGGCGCTTGTTGTGCTTGGTCATCAGCAGCAGCACATGGGAGACGAAATCGTCGGGGGCGACCGTGACCAGTTCATATTGGGCCACGGCGCCGACGGGATCGTCGACGGTCATGTCCTTGAGCAGCACGGCTTTCGCCAAATTCATGCCGGTGACGATGCCGGTGCGGGCGCCGTCGCGCACCAGCAGCGCGTTGCAATCGATCGAGCGCATGATCCGCCCGGCCGACTTCATGCTCTGTTGCGCGTCGATCACGCCCGCCGGCGACATTTGCAGATCGCGCACCCGCGCATGAATCATCGAGGCGATCTGGCTGGATTCGTTCTCGCCGGCCAGCGCGTCGAGTTTTCGCGTGATGTCGAGATAGAAGAAGGCGCCGAAGCGCGGATTGGCGTTGATCAGGCGTAAAAGGTCGGCGCGCGGCGCCACCGCGCAAAGGGTTTCCTCGGCGGCGGTGAAGGAGGAGACGCTGGCGCCCTGGACCATGGCGCGGGCGTCGAAAAAATCCTTGGGGCCGAGCATGCCCAGCAATTCGCCCTGCTCGCGCTCTTCGACATAGCCCTTGATGACGAGATAGAGCCCTTCGGGCGCGGCGCCCTCGGCGAGAATGACTTCGCCCGGCTTGAAATAGGCGATGTCGAGCGTGGAGCGCAGCGCCTCGGCTTCTTCGGAGGTCAGACGGTCGAAAGGCGCCGCCGCCGTGTCGAGAAGGACGCTCATGATAGCCCCCAGCGGGCGCAAAGCCGCGTGGCCGGTTTGTCCCGGCGCATCGTTTTAAGGAAATGAAAAAAGGGGCGCGACTTGCGTCGCGCCCCAAAGGCTTAGTGAGCCGAGGCGCCGGAAGCGCCAATTCCGGTCTGCGAGCGCACATATTGCGCGTCGAAGCCCGCAATGTCCTCCTTGGCGCGGGCGCTGCTGTCCAGCTTGGAAAACAGCCAGATGCCGATGAAGGCGATCGACATGGAGAACAGCGCGGGATTGCTGATCTGGAACAGCGCCGAGCCCTTCGGATATCCCATGGTCGCTTCCCACACCGCCGGCGAGAAGATCACGCCGACCAGAGCCGAGATCAGGCCGAGGAAGCCGCCGATCACCGCGCCGCGCGTGGTCATGCCGCGCCACATCATCGACATCAGCAGCACCGGGAAGTTGCAGGAGGCCGCGATCGAGAAGGCGAGACCGACCATGAAGGCGACGTTCTGCTTCTCGAAGACGATGCCCAGCACAACCGCGACAATGCCGAGAACGACCGTGGCGATCTTGGAGACGCGGATTTCATCCTGCTCATTGGCCTTGCCGCCCTTGAAGACGGTGGCGTAGAGGTCGTGGGAAATCGCCGAGGCGCCCGCCAGCGTCAGGCCCGACACGACCGCGAGGATCGTGGCGAAAGCCACCGCCGAGATGAAGCCCAGGAAGACGTCGCCGCCCACCGCGCCGGCCAGATCGATGGCGGCCATGTTGTTGCCGCCCTTGATCGCGAGAATGCCGTTCTGCCCCGCCGCGACCTTGGCCGCGTCGAGGAATTGCGGATTTTGCGAGACCAGCACGATCGCGCCGAAGCCGATGATGAAGGTCAGAATGTAGAAATAGCCGATGAAGCCGGTGGCGTAGAACACCGATTTGCGCGCCGCCTTGGCGTCGGACACGGTGAAGAAGCGCATCAGGATATGCGGCAGGCCGGCGGTGCCGAACATCAGCGCCAGACCCAGCGAGATCGCCGAGAGCGGGTTGCTGATCAAGGTGCCGGGCTGCATGATCGCCAGCTTCTTCGGATGGATTTCGGTCGCCTTGGCGAACAAGGCTTCCGGCGAGAAACCGAATTTGGCGAGCACCATGAAGGCCATGAAGGTCGCGCCGGCGAGCAGCAGGCAGGCCTTGATGATCTGCACCCAGGTGGTCGCCACCATGCCGCCGAAGGTCACATAGACGATCATCAGCACGCCGACGATCACCACGGCATAGGCGTAGTCGAGGCCAAACAGCAGCTTGATCAGCGAGCCCGCGCCAACCATCTGGGCGATCAGATAGAAGGCGACCGTCACCAGCGTGCCGCAGGCCGCGAGAATGCGGATCGGCGTCTGCTGGAAGCGGAAGGAGGCGACGTCGGCGAAAGTGAACTTGCCGAGGTTGCGCAGCGGCTCCGCGATCAGGAAGGTGACGATCGGCCAGCCGACCAGCCAGCCGACCGAATAGATCAGGCCGTCAAAACCGGAGGTGTAGACCAGGCCGGAAATGCCGAGGAAGGAGGCCGCCGACATATAGTCGCCGGCGATCGCCAGACCGTTCTGGAAGCCGGTGATGCCGCCGCCGGCGGTATAGAATTGGGCGGCGGAACGGGTGCGCTTGGCCGCCCAATAGGTGATGCCCAGCGTGAAGACGATGAACAGCGCGAACATGGCGATGGCGGTGTAATTGGTCGCCTGCTTCTCGGCGCCGCCGGCGATGGCGTCGGCGAATGCGGGCGAGGCGAAACCGGCGAGCGCGCAAGCCGAAACGAGAGATTGCGAGACAAGGCTCTTGAAGCGGTTCATCACTTGCTCTCCTCGACGATCTGGCGGGTCAATTCGTCATAACGGGCGTTGGCCTTGTTGACGTAGATGCCGGTGAGAACGAAGGCGGAAACGATGACCAGCAGGCCGATGACGATCCCGACCGTGGCGACGCTGCCGGCCGCCAGCGGCGTGCCGAGCACATTGCCCAGATCCTTGTTGAAGGCGACGAGTAGAACAAAGCCAAAATAGATCACCAACTGGATGATCGACAAGGACCAGCCCAGCAACTTGCGCGTGGCGACCAGTTCCTTGAATTTCGGGTTATTCTCGATATCTAACGCGCTTGCGGCCATGTAAGGCTCCTCCCTGCATTCCAAAACCTGAGCGCTGGACCTTTTTGAGCGGGGGCATAGCCCCAGCCTTCGCAGTCCTTGCCGCGCAAGTTTAATGTTTCCTGTCTAGCCCACCGTTCGAGCGAAGGTGAGTTAGCACTTTGTCGAACATCCAAGAAAAATGCAAAGCCCGCCGCGATGATTTCGCATCGCCGCGGGCTTTTTATTGTGCGTTGCGGCAATTTATTCAGGAACGACGCGCACCGCGCCCTTGGCGGCGCTGGTGGTCATCGCGGCATAGGCGCGCAGGGCCTGTGAAACCTTGCGCTCGCGCCCTTCCGGCTTCCACGCCGCCTTGCCCTTGGCCTCCATCGCCGCGCGGCGGCGCGCCAATTCGTCCTCGGCGACGTCGAGGCGCAGGATGCGCTCGGGAATGTCGATCGCGATCCGGTCGCCTGGTTCGACCAGGCCGATCAGGCCGCCCTCCTCGGCTTCCGGTGAGACATGGCCGATCGACAGTCCCGCCGTGCCGCCGGAAAAGCGCCCGTCGGTGATCAGGGCGCAGGCCTTGCCCAGCCCCATGCTCTTCAAATAGCTGGTGGGATAGAGCATTTCCTGCATGCCCGGCCCGCCGCGCGGCCCTTCGTAGCGGATGACGACGACGTCGCCCGCCTTGACCTTGCCGCTCAGAATTCCCGCCACGGCGTCGTCCTGGCTCTCATAGACCACCGCCGGGCCGGAGAATTTCAACACGCTGGCGTCGACGCCCGCCGTCTTCACAATGGCGCCTTCCTCGGCGAGATTGCCAAACAGCACAGCCAGGCCGCCGTCCTTGGAGAAGGCGTGTTCGGCGCTGCGGATCACGCCCTTTTCGCGGTCGGCGTCCACGGCCTCGTAGCGCGCCTTCTGGCTGAAGGCCTCTTGCGTCGGCACGCCGCCCGGCGCGGCGCGGAAGAACGTGTTCAGCCCCGGGCATTCGCTGCGCTTGATGTCCCATTGCTCCAGCGCCGAGGTCAAACTGCCGGCATGGACGGAATGGGTGTCGCGGTTGAGCAGGCCGGCGCGGTCGAGCTCGCCCAAAATGCCGTAAATGCCGCCGGCGCGATGCACGTCCTCGATATGGACGTCGGGCACGGAGGGCGCCACCTTGCACAGCACCGGCACCCGGCGCGACAGACGGTCGATGTCCGACATTTTGAAATCGACCCCGGCCTCATAGGCCGCCGCCAGCAGATGCAGCACGGTATTGGTCGAGCCGCCCATGGCGATGTCGAGCGTCATGGCGTTTTCGAAAGCCTTGACGGTGGCGATGTTGCGCGGCAGCACGCGCGCGTCGTCATGCTCGTAATAGCGCCTGGCGAGATCGACGATCTTGCGCCCGGCCTGGAGGAAAAGCTCCTTGCGGTCGGCGTGGGTGGCGAGCACCGTGCCGTTTCCCGGCAGAGACAGGCCCAGGGCCTCGGTCAGGCAGTTCATGCTGTTGGCGGTGAACATGCCGGAGCAGGAGCCGCAGGTCGGGCAGGCCGAGCGCTCCATCGCCGCGACATCCTCGTCGCTGTTCCTAGCGTCGGCGGCGGCGACCATGGCGTCGATCAGATCGACCGCTTTGGTCTTGCCGCCGACGACCACCTTGCCGGCCTCCATCGGGCCGCCGGAGACGAAGATCGCGGGGATGTTGAGGCGCAGCGCCGCCATCAGCATGCCCGGGGTGATCTTGTCGCAATTGGAAATGCACACCAGAGCGTCGGCGCAATGGGCATTGGCCATATATTCGACGCTGTCGGCGATGATTTCGCGCGACGGCAGGCTGTAGAGCATGCCGGCATGGCCCATGGCTATGCCGTCGTCTATGGCGATGGTGCTGAATTCCTTGGCGACGCCGCCGGCCGCCTCGATCTCGCGCGCCACCATCTGCCCCAGGTCCTTGAGATGGACATGGCCGGGGACGAATTGGGTGAAGCTGTTGACCACGGCGATGATCGGCTTGCCGAAATCGCCATCCTTCATGCCGGTGGCGCGCCAGAGGCCGCGCGCGCCGGCCATGTTGCGGCCATGGGTCGAAGTGCGTGAGCGATAGGGAGGCATTTGCGGTCTCGTCACATGATCTTGTGTGGTTACATGATTTTGTCTTGGGCCTGTCCTACATCTTCGCGCGGCCAGCGTCCACATCGCGGCTGGCGGATTAAACAAGCCGGGCGTTTTCTGTTGACGTTTCGCTAACCAAGGCGAGAATGCCGCGGACCGGGTTTTGCGCGGGCTTTCGTCCAAAACCCGTCACATTGTTTGTGTTTTCCCTCAAGGGAGGTTTTCATGCGTATCCTCACCAAAGCTTCGCTGGCCGCGATGGCCGGCCTCGCCGGCCTGCTCGGCGCCGCTTCCGCCGCTTCGGCCCATTGCGACAATTGCACCTACCAGACCTATTACCGCCCGGTGGTGGTGCGCCATTGCGTCCATGTCGTGCCGCACCGCGTCTATCGCCCCGAGGCCTATGTCACCTATCGCCCGGTGGTGAGCTATCAGGCCGAGCGCCATGTGCGCTACGTGCCCGAGACCTATTACAGCCGCTACACCACCACCGAGCGCGTCGGCGGCTATGGCGGCGGTTATTACGGCCGCTCCTACGGCTATCGCGACAGCTCCTACGGCCTGTCGCCGGAAGAATAAGCAGCTCCGGGGCGGGATTGGCTTTCGGGAGCGCTCTGGGTAAAAGCGGGGCCTCCTCTCGTCGGACTCCCAGACATGACCTTGGCCGAACCCGTCCCGCCCGCTCAGGACAATTTTGACGCCGCGCTCCGCGCCGGCCTGCGCGGCGCCGTGGATTGGCTGGTCGCGCGACAAAAGCCCGACGGCCATTGGGTCGGCCGCGCCGAATCCAATGGCTGCATGGAGGCGCAATGGCGCCTCGCGCTGTGGTTTCTGGGTCTCGACGATCATCCGCTCTGCGCACGCCTCGCGCAATCGCTGCTCGACACGCAGCGCGACGACGGCGCCTGGGAAATCTATTTCGGCGCGCCCAATGGCGACATCAACACCACCGTCGAGGCCTATGCGGCGCTGCGCTGCTCCGGCTATGGCGCCGACCACCCCGCCCTGCTCAAGGCGCAGGCCTGGATCGAGTCCAAGGGCGGGCTGAAGAACATCCGGGTTTTCACCCGCTACTGGCTGGCCCTGATCGGCGAATGGCCCTGGGACAAAACCCCGAACCTGCCGCCGGAAGTGATCTGGCTGCCGCTGTGGTTTCCCTTCAACATCTATCATTTCGCCCAATGGGCGCGGGCGACGCTTTTGCCGATCGCCGTGCTTTCCGCGCGCCGTCCGTCGCGGTCGCTGCCCGCCCAAAACCGCCTCGACGCGCTGTTTCCCGGCGGGCGGCGGAATTTCGACTATGAGCTGCCGGCCAAGGCCAACGCCGACGGCTGGGACCGGTTTTTCAGAACCACCGACAAGATTTTGCACATAATCCAGGATTTCGGCCGACGCTATGGTTTTGGCGGGCTGCGCTCGGCGGCGGTGCGCCATGTGCTGGAATGGATCGTCAAACATCAGGACGCCGACGGCGCCTGGGGCGGCATTCAGCCGCCGTGGATCTACAGCCTGATGGCGCTGCACAGCGAGGGCTATGCGCTGAGCCATCCGGTGCTGGCCAAGGGCTTGGCCGCGCTTGACGATCCCGGCTGGCGGGTCGATGTCGGCGAGGCCACATTCATCCAGGCGACCAACAGCCCGGTCTGGGACACGATGCTGGTGCTGCTGGCTTTTGACGACGCCGAGGTTCTCGACGCCCAGAAGGAAGAGGCGGAAAAAGCCGCCGACTGGCTGCTGGCGCGGCAGGCGCGCGTTCCCGGCGACTGGTCGATCAAGCTGCCGGGCGTCGAGCCGGGCGGCTGGGCTTTCGAATATGCCAATAATTTTTATCCCGACACCGACGACACCGCCGTCGCGCTGATCGCCTTGGCGCCGTTCCGCGACCACACGGCGTGGAAGGCCAAGGGCATAGAGGCGGCGATCCAGCGCGGCGTCGGCTGGCTGGTCGCCATGCAGAGCGCCAGCGGCGGCTGGGGCGCCTTCGACAAGGACAACACCAACCAGCTGCTGACCAAAATCCCCTTCTGCGATTTCGGCGAGGCGCTGGATCCGCCCTCGGTCGACGTCACCGCCCATGTGATCGAAGCCTTCGGCAAACTGGGGATTTCGCGCGAACATCCCGCCATGATCAGGGCGCTGGCCTATATCCGCGACCAGCAGGAGGCGGACGGCGCCTGGTTCGGCCGCTGGGGCGTCAATTATATTTACGGGACCGGCGCGGTGCTGCCGGCTTTGGCCGCCATAGGCGAGGACATGAGCCAGGCCTATATCGGCCGCGCCTGCGACTGGGTCGCCGCGCATCAGCAGGACAATGGCGGCTGGGGCGAGAGCTGCGCCTCCTATATGCTGGCGGAAAGCGCCGGGCGCGGCGCGGCGACCGCCTCGCAGACCGCCTGGGCCTTGATGGCGCTGCTCGCGGTCAATCGCGAACAAGACCGCGAGGCCATCGAGCGCGGCTGCCATTATCTGCTGGAAACCCAGCGCGACGGAACCTGGCCGGAGCCGCACTACACCGGGACCGGCTTTCCCGGCTATGGCGTCGGCCAGACCATCAAGCTCAACGATCCCTTGTTGCAGGAGCGGCTGCGCCAGGGGCCGGAGCTGTCGCGCGCCTTCATGCTGCGCTACGGGCTCTACAGCCATTATTTCCCGCTGATGGCGCTGGCGCGGGCGGCGCGACGGGGCTGAGAACGGTCCGCCTCATTCAACGGTCCTATTGGCGCAAAAAGCGAAACCGGCGCATTCTGGCGCTCGCGGGCGGCGCGGCAACAGTTCGTCGCCGGCAATGGGAGCGCGCCTTGACCTCGATTTTTCGCCCGCTGTTTTGCGCTCTGGCGCTGTTTGCCGGCGAGGCGGAGGCGCAATCGCCGGGCCCCGCAGACACCGCGCTGATCGTCTCCGTCGATGTCTCCGGCTCCGTGGACGACAAGCGCTACGCCCTGCAAATGAACGGCATCGCCGAGGCCCTGGAGGATAAATCCGTCATCGGCGCCATGCTCGGCGGTCCCCGCGCCAGCCTCTATTTCACCATGGTCGAATGGTCGGAAAAGCCGGCCATTTCCATCCCCTGGACGCGCATCGCCTCGCCGCAGGACGCCCGGGCGCTGGCGGCGCGGGTGCGGCGCGCGCCGAGGCAGGAGGGCGAATTCACCTGCGTCGCCCATATGATGAAATTCGTCGCCGATCTGGTCGCGCCCACCCTGCCCGCTCCGGCGCGGCGCGTGGTGATGGATGTCTCGGGCGACGGCATCGACAATTGCGACGGCGAGGAGGCGGTGATCGCCAATCGCGACGCCCTGGTGCAAGGGGGCATGACCATCAACGGCCTGCCGATCCATGAGGGCGACCCGTCGCGCCCCGTGGGCGGCGGCGCTTTTCGCGCGCCAGGGCGGCCCTTTCAGCCGCGCACATTGACGGCGGAGGTCAAATTGCTGGAGCCCTGGTATGAAAAGCATGTGATCGGCGGCGAGGGCGCCTTTTTGCTGCCGGCCTATGGCTATCACGATTTCAGCCGCGCCATCCGGCAGAAATTCATGGTGGAGATCAGCGGCGTTGTTCCGCGCGCGCCGGGCCGGACGGCCGGGATTCGTTAAAAACTCCGCCCTAACCTCAGCCCTGGCGCGCCTGGATGAAGCGCGCGATCAGCTCGGCCAGCTCCTGGTCCGAAACCAGCGCCATCGCCTGTTCGGCCGAGAACCAGGCGGTGTCGCGCTCGTGTTTTTCCCGCCAGTTTTCGCGCTGGCGCACCACCCGCAGCGGAAAGACCTCGGCGCGGCACAGGACAAGATCGCCGCGCGCCAAACGCTTCTCGTAATGAAAGGCGCCGAAGGGCGCGCTGTCGATTTCGCCGAGCAGCCCCGCCTCCTCCAGCGCCTCTATGGCGGCGGCGGCGGCGTTGTCGCGCCCGGCCATCGGCCAGCCCTTGGGGATGATCCAGCGGCGGGTCTCGCGCGAGGACACCAGCATGATTTCCAGCCGGTCGGCGAAGCGCCAGGGCAGAGCCGCGACCTGCAACCGCTCGTCGACGCGCTTTTGCTTCACGCGCGCGGGCTTTTTCACGCGAACGGTTTTTTCCAAGTCGGCGAGCTTTTCGACCTTCTCGGGTTTGGCTTTCTTGCCGATTTTCGCCGGTTTGGCCTGCTTCATGCGAAGACCCCCGCGAGCCAGAAAGCCAGGGCCGCCGTGAGGCCGGCCGCCGGCATGGTCAGCACCCAGGCGACGACGATGTTTTGCGCCACGCCCCAGCGCACCGCCGAAACCCGCCGCGCCGCGCCGACGCCGATGATGGCGCCGGTGATCGTATGGGTGGTCGAGACCGGCACGCCCAGCGCCGTGGCGAGAAACAGGGTCAGCGCCCCGCCGGTCTCGGCGCAAAAGCCCTGCATCGGCGTGAGCCGGGTGATTTTCGAGCCCATGGTGTGGACGATGCGCCAGCCGCCGAACAAGGTGCCCAGCGCCATGGCCGACTGGCAGGACAGCACCACCCAATAGGGCACGTGAAAGGCGCCGCCACTCAGGCCATGGGCGTAAAGCAGCACGGCGATCACCCCCATGGTCTTTTGCGCGTCATTGCCGCCATGCCCGAGCGAATAAAGCGAGGCCGAGGCGAATTGCAGCAGGCGGAAGCGCGAATCCACCGCCACCGGCGCCATGCGCGCGCAGAGCCAGGACACCGCCAGCACCAGCAGCACGGCGAGGTAGAAACCGAGCAGCGGCGACAGCACAATGGCCGCGCCGGTCTTGCCGAGCCCGCCCCAGACGATGGCGCCAGTCCCCGCCTTGGCGATGCCGGCGCCCACCAGCCCGCCGATCAGCGCATGGGAGGAGGAGGAGGGAATGCCGACCAGCCAGGTCAGCACGTTCCAGAAAATCGCGCCCGACAGCGCCGCGAAGATCAGCCGGTCGTCGACGATCTGCGTGTCGACGATGCCGCTGCCCACCGTCGTGGCGACATGCAGGCCGAAGAAGAAAAAGGCGACGAAATTGAAGAAAGCCGCCCAGAACACCGCCAGTTGCGGGCGCAGCACCCGCGTCGAGACAATGGTGGCGATGGAATTGGCGGCGTCGTGCAGGCCGTTCAGGAAGTCGAACAGCAGGGCGACGGCGATCAGCGCGAGCAGGGCGTAAGTTGCGCCGTCCATTGCGGCCTCACAAATGTTCGAGAAGAATGCCGCTCATGCGATTGGCGACGTCTTCGAAGCAATCGACCACTTTTTCCAGATGGGAATAAATTTCGGAACCGACGATATATTCCATCGGCCGGTCGTCCTTATGCGCCTGATAAAGCACTTTCAGCCCGGCGATGTAGATCTGGTCGGATTCTTCCTCCAGCTTGCCGATCTGCTCATTGGCGGCGTTGATTTTCGCCGCGTTGGCGTTCATCGCGCGCAGCAGCGGCAGGGTGCTCTCGACCAGCTTGGCGGATTCGACGATGAGATCGCCGATGCGGACCATGTCGGGCGAAAAATTGGCGACATCGAACAGCGCGATGGCCTTGACGGTCTGGCGCATCTGATCGACCGCGTCGTCCATGTCATTGATGAGGCCGTGAATGTCGCCACGATCGAAAGGCGTGATGAAACTGCGGCGCAGCGCCAGCTGCACCTCGCGGGCGACATCGTCGGCCTTGTGTTCGAGCCGGGTCACCTCGTCGCACAGCGCCGGCACGGCCGCGCCGCCGTCGAGCAGTTTGCGGAAGGCCTGCGCCGCCTCGACCGCCACCGCCGCATGGGCCTCGAACAGATCGAAGAAGCGATCCTCCTTGGGCATTACGGCCCGCAACCAGCCCAGCATGACCGCCTCCGAAAATGACAGTTTTACGACTCTTTTATGACGAATCCCTAGGTCGCAATGACATGATTGTAAAGCCCGCGCCGCTTTGGCAATGCGGCAGCGCAATCAATAGGCGCGGGCGACGATGATTTCCTCGACCGCCGGCCTGCCGGTAAACACACAGACGCCCGAAGCCTGTCCCTGGCCGACCGGGACATTGCGCAAGGTGAGTTTCAGCGCCTTGAGCCGCGTCTCGACCGCCTCCAGTTCCGCGCCGGTCGGACGCGCCCAGGGCGCGCGCACCCAGCCCTTGAAGGCGGCCTTGGCCTCGTCTTCGCTCGCCGCGCCGAAAAATGCGGCGATGTCCTCGAAAGTTTTGAGGTCGGAGCGGATATTGCCGTCGAGCCGGGCCTTGGCCTCGTCGAACAGGTTTTTCTGGATTTCGGCGAGCAGGCCGGCGGCTTGCGCCAGAAACTCGGCGCGGCCGAGCGGCTGGGAAATCACCTTGTCGCCGTCGCGCAACTTGTCGCGGCGGATCAGCGTCACATTGTCGCCGGCCATGTCGCGCGGGCCGACCTCCAGCAAGACAGGCGCGCCGCGCCGCAGCCAGTCCCAACGCTTGTTGGCCGAGCGGATCGGCTTCTTGTCGAGTTTGACGCGCAAGGGCTGGCCAAAGGCGGAAAGCTGGCGCAATTCCCCTTCAAGCTTGTCGCAATAGGCCAGAAGCTCGGCGTCCTCAGGCTTTTCGCGCAACATCGGCACGATGACGATCTGCTGCGGCGCGATGCGCGGCGGCAGGCGCAGCCCGTCATCGTCGCCATGGGTCATGATGACGCCGCCGATCAGCCGGGTGGACACGCCCCAGCTCGTCGTGTGGCAATATTCCAGCTCGCCTGTCGCCGACTGGAAGCGGATGTTCTGCGCCTTGGCGAAATTCTGGCCGAGATAATGCGAGGTGCCCGCCTGGAGCGCCTTGCCGTCCTGCATCATGGCTTCGATGGAGAAGGTTGAATCCGCGCCGGGAAAGCGCTCGTTTTCCGGCTTTTCGCCCACCACCACCGGCATGGCGAGCACGTCCTCGGCCAGCTCGCGATAGACTTCGAGCATTTTCAGCGTCTCTTCCAGCGCATCTTCCCTGGTCGCATGGGCGGTATGGCCCTCCTGCCAGAGAAATTCGGCGGTGCGCAGGAACAGCCGGGTGCGCATTTCCCAGCGCACCACATTGGCCCATTGATTGATCAGCACCGGCAGGTCGCGATAGCTGGCGATCCAGCGCCGGAAAGCGTCGCCGATGATGGTCTCCGAGGTCGGGCGCACCACCAGCGGCTCCTCCAGCTCGGAGGCGGGATCGACCACCAGCTTGCCATCGACCGCCTTGAGCCGGTGATGGGTGACCACCGCCATCTCCTTGGCGAAGCCCTCGACGTGGCTGGCTTCCTGGGCGATGAAGCTCAGGGGAATGAACAGCGGAAAATAGCAATTCTCGTGGCCGGTTTCCTTGATGCGCTTGTCGAGCGCGGCCTGCACCAGCTCCCAGACGCCATAGCCCCAGGGCTTGATGATCATGCAGCCGCGCACCGGCGAGGTTTCCGCCAGATCGGCCTGATCGACCACGGCCTGATACCATTCGGGGAAATTGTCTTCGCGGGTGACGGAAAGGGCGCGTTTCATGGCAAGACCGATTTTGTGGGGAGCGCGCGACTCTGAAAGCGCGCGCGGGATTGGCGTCTTAACTGACGGAAAAACGCGCGCAATGCAACGCCGTTTGACGCCCGGGTTTGACGACCATCCCGCGCCGTTCTAACAGGGGAAAAGCGCGCGGGGGAAAAGAGTTCGGGCCATGGCCGTTTACACCGATGTCACCGACGAGGCGCTTTACGCCTTTCTCGCGGCCTACGATCTCGGCGACCTCCTGTCCTTCAAGGGCATAGCCGAAGGCGTGGAAAACTCCAATTTCCTGCTGCATTGCGCCAGCGGCTATTACATCCTCACCCTCTACGAAAAGAGGGTGAACCCGGACGACCTGCCGTTTTTCATCGGCCTGATGGAGCATCTGGCCGCCAAGGGCCTGTCCTGCCCGCTGCCGGTCAAACGCCGCGACGGCCAGGCGCTGGGGACGCTGGCCGGCAAGCCCGCCGCGCTCGTCACCTTTCTCGAGGGCGTCTCGACGCGCAAGCCCAGCGCCGCCCATTGCTTCGAAACCGGCCGCGCCCTGGCGCAATTGCATCTGGCCGGCGAAGGTTTTGGGCCGCGCCGCGAAAACGGCCTGACGCTGGCCCATTGGCCCGCCCTGTTCGAGGCCTCGCGCGCCGGCGCCGACGCGGTCGCGCCGGGACTGGCGGAGGAAATCGCGCGCGAACTGGCCGATCTCGCGCGTCTCTGGCCGCAAGACCTGCCGCGGGGCGTGATCCACGCCGATCTCTTCCCCGACAATGTCTTTTTCATCGGCGAGAAACTGTCGGGGCTGATCGACTTTTATTTCGCCTGCAACGATTCGCTGGCCTACGATCTGGCGATCTGCCTCAACGCCTGGTGTTTCGAGCCGGATTTCGCCTTCAACGCCACCAAGGGCCGGGCGCTGCTGCAAGGCTATCGCAGCCTGCGCCCGCTCGACGGCGCGGAGGTCGCGGCCTTGCCGGCGCTGGCGCGCGGCGCCGCCATGCGCTTCCTGCTCACAAGGCTCTACGACTGGCTCAATGTGCCGCCCGGCGCCCTGGTGCGCCCCGAAGAATCCGCTGGAATATCTGGCCAAACTGCGCTTCCACCGCACCATCGGCGCCGCCGGCGAATATGGGTGGAGCGCGTGACCCAAAAGCGTGTCGCCATCTGGACCGATGGCGCCTGTTCCGGCAATCCCGGCCCCGGCGGCTGGGGGGCGATCCTCACCTTCAATGGCGTGGAAAAGGAGCTTTGCGGCGGCGAGACCGCCACCACCAACAATCGCATGGAGCTGCTCGCCGCCATTTCGGCGCTGGAGGCGCTGACCCGGCCCTGCGCCATAGATCTGCACACGGATTCGCAATATGTGCGCCAGGGCGTCACCGCCTGGATGCACAATTGGAAGCGCAATGGCTGGCGCACCGCCGACAGGAAGCCGGTGAAAAACGACGATCTGTGGAAGCGGCTGGACGAGGCCAGCGCGCGCCACGAGGTCGCCTGGCACTGGGTCAAGGGCCATGCCGGCGATCCCATGAACGAGCGCGCCGACGCTTTGGCGCGCAGGGGCATGGCGCCGTTTAAATAGCGCCGCGCCCCGGAAAAGCCCGATTTTTAAGTTTCTTGCTAGGCGACCGCCCCATAAGCTATGAAAATGCCGTTTCGCGCCCGGCGCGAAAAAGTCCAGAGACGGAACACCCATGACCTCGCTGAATTTCGCCCCGTTGCGCCTGCTCGCTTTCGCCGTTTTCGGCCTGGTCCTGCTGGGCGCAGCCCCGGCGGCGCGGGCGCAGAGCTGCAACGAGGATCTCGGCAAACTGGGCGAACAGCGCAACGCCGAGATCAAGAAGCTCAACGACATCTCCAAGTCGCATGGCGGCAAGCTCGACCCGATCGCCGCCTGCCCGGTGCTGCAGAAGCTGAAATCGGTGGAGGCGTCGATGTCGGCCTATATGGTCAAGAACAAGGACTGGTGCAATCTGCCCGAGGAGCTGGTCAATAATTTCCACAACGCCAGCGGCCGCACCGCCACCATGGCCGGCCAGGCCTGCGCGCTGGCGGTCAAGGCCAAGCAGATGCAGCAGCAGGGCGGCATGGCCGGCCCGGCCATGCCGGCGGTGAAATTGCCCGCCGGTCCCCTTTGAGCCTGGCTTTGAGCATCCCTGTGAGCATCCCTTCGGGCCTGCCGCGCCCATGACCGGCGCCGTCCTCCTGCCCGATTCCAGCGGAAGCGGTTTCTGGAGCCGCCTGCCCGCCGCCTGGCTGCCCTATGTGCAGCTTGCCCGGCTCGACCGCCCCGCCGGCTGGCAATTGCTGCTCGCCCCCTGCCTGTCGGGCGCCGAACTCGCCGCGATCCGCCATGGCGAGGCCCCGCATTTCGGCCTTCTGATCCTTTTTACCCTGGGCGCCATCGCCATGCGCGGCGCCGGCTCGACCTTCAACGATCTTGTCGACCGCGACATTGACGCCAAGGTCGAGCGCACCCGCGGCCGCCCCCTGCCCTCCGGCCGGGTGTCGGTTTGGGGCGCGAGCCTGTTTCTCGCGGCGCAATGTCTGGTCGGCCTTGGCGTGCTGCTGGCCTTGAGTCCTTTCGCCATCCTGGTCGGTCTGGCCGCGCTGATCCCGGTCGCCATCTATCCCTTCATGAAGCGCGTCACCTCCTGGCCGCAGGCGGTGCTCGGCCTGGCCTTCTCCTGGGGCGCGCTGATCGGCTGGGCCGCCGTGGCGGGACGCATCGAGGCGCCCTCCCTGTGGCTCTACGCCGGCTGCATCCTCTGGACCATCGGCTATGACACGATTTACGCCGTCCAGGACCGCAAGGACGACGTCTCCGCCGGCGTGCGCTCGACGGCGCTGCTGTTTGGCGACCATCTGGCGCTGGCGGTGGCCGGACTCTATTGCGGCGCTGTGATCTTGAGCGAAGTGGCGCTGGTCGCGGCCGGCGCCGGCCTTGTCGGGCAATTGGGCCTGCTGGCTTTCGCCCTGCATCTGCTCTGGCAATTGCGCCGGCTGGGAAACGCCGACGAGAAGCTGGCGCTCAAATTGTTCCGCTCCAACGGCCTCGCCGGCTTTCTGCTGGCCGCCGGGCTGTTGGCCGAGACGATGCTGTCCAGCCTGCCTTGAGCGGTCACTCGTAGCAGATGATCTCGCGCTCGTCGCTGTGGACGGCGTAGACCCGGCCCTTGGGCCCGCCCTTGCGGCGCGCCGAGATGCGCGAGCGGCGGTTTTTCAGCGGCCAGGCGCGGCGGCGCGGCTGGGGCGCGCCGAGCACCAGGGCGCCCAGGCGACCGTCCAGCGCGACAAAACCCTCGTCGCAGCCCTGGGCGAGGCGCGGCAGGTGGAAATATTTGGCCCAGCCGCGCCATTCGCGGGCGACATCCTCGGCGTCGGGCGATTCCGCCAGGGTCACGCTCAGGTCGGGATCGGCGTGATCCAGCGCCACGCGATAGAAAGTTCCACGCGCGCCTTCGACCACCGCTAGCGACACGCCGCGAAAGCTGCGCACCGGCAAAGCCAGTTTCATGCGCACGCCGCCCAGGCTGCGGTCGATGGCGACCGTGTCGGCCCCCAGAAGAATTTGGCGCTGGCCGCCGTCGGCGCGCGGGTCGGCGGCGACCATGCGGGCGGAAGTGGAGGCGAGGAAGGACATGACGGGCTCCGAGGCGTTTTTCGGTTCTGCCTCACCCTGCCCGCCGACCTCCTCGCCCCCGCTGAAAAAAATAGCGCGCATTTTAGCGAAATGCGGCGCATGCGCGCCACGGCGAAGGCCCGGCAAAAAAAATGCGGAAAATTGTCGGCAATTCCGCAACAAGGCCGAAATCTCTTGCGCCGGCATGACCTCGCGCCTACAGGGGAACATCCACCCAGAGACGAACCGAACCTTGGCCAGCCCCCTCGATCCCGCCGCTCTGGCGCCGCGCGTCGAAAAAATCCTCCGCGAAGCCGGCGGGATCGCGCTGGACTATTTCCGTCATGGCGAGACCACCCGCGCCGAGATTCGCCACAAGGGCGGCGGCTCGCCGGTCACCGAGGCCGATCTCGCCATCGACCGTTTTCTGGGCGAAAAACTCCCCGCCCTGGCGCCGGGCCTCGGCTGGCTGTCGGAGGAGACCGCCGATTCTCCCGACAGGCTGGCGCGCGAATCGCTATTCATCGTCGATCCCATCGACGGCACCCGGGGCTTCGCCGCCGGCGACCCCTGTTTCGCCATTTGCGCGGCCGTGGTGACCCATGGGCGCCCCGTGCTCGGCGTGATTTACGCCCCGGCGCTCGATGAGACTTTCGTTGCAACGCTGGGCGGCGGCGCCGCCCGCAATGGTGAGCCCATCCGGGTCTCGGAGCGCGCCGAACTCGCCGGCGCCTCGCTGGCCGCGCCGGAAAAACTCGCCGCCGATCTCAGGCTTTCCGGGCTGAAATTCGTGTTGAAGCCGCGTCTGCCGTCGCTGGCCATGCGGCTGCTGCGCGTCGCCGAGGGCGGCTTCGATCTCGCTTTGGCGCGCAAGAACTCCTGCGACTGGGATATTGCCGCCGCCGATCTGATCCTGCATGAAGCCGGGGGCGTTCTCAGCGATTTCGACGGGAGGACGCCGGTCTATAATGGCGCCGACCCTGTTCATCCCGCTCTGGCCGCCGGTCCGCCCGGCCTGCAGCGCGCGTTGATCGCGATCGCGCGGGGAGAAAAACGTCCGGTTTAAACCGATCTGGAATGGAAGGACACCGCATGTCTCATGAAGTCGAACCCAAGCAGCTGCTGCATCTGGTCTTCGGCGGCGAATTGAAGGATATCGCCACCACCGATTTCAAGGATCTGAGCAAGCTCGACCTGGTCGGCATGTATCCGGATTTCGCCAGCGCCAAAGTGGCCTGGAAGTCCAAGGCGCAATCGACCGTGGACAATGCGCAGATGCGCTATTTCATCGTCCACCTGCATCGCGTGCTCGATCCGTCGGAGAGCTGACAAAAACTTTCGGATCTGAATAATTTTTCGCCATGACCGACGGTTAGGCGGCGCCAACGCGCTCGCCTTTCGTCGGCTTTTGCGCTATCAGAGCGCCTCGTTTGACGGCGCCAGCGCGCCAGAGCGCGAAAGAAGCGAGAATAACCCGAATGGGAACCGAGGCTTTTCTGCCGGTCTATCGCGCCGCCGCCCGTGGGTTCACGCCATTCAGCGGCCTGTTCCTGTGGCGGCGGGCGCGAAAAGGCAAGGAAGATCCCAACAGGCTGAACGAGCGGCGCGGCCGGGCCGGATTCGACCGCCCCGAGGGCCGTCTCGCCTGGCTGCATGGCGCCAGCGTCGGCGAGGGCCTGGCCTTGCTGCCCTTGGTGGAGAAGCTGATCGCCCGGGGCTTCCAGGTGCTGGTGACCACGGGCACGGTGACTTCGGCGCGGATTCTGGCGCAGCGCCTGCCCTCGGGCGCCTTTCATCAATTCGCCGCGCTCGACGCCCCGCGCTTTGTCGAACGCTTTCTCGACCATTGGCGGCCCGACCTGTTCCTGCTGGCGGAATTGGAGATCTGGCCGAACATGCTCTGCGCCGTCCATGCGCGCAAAATTCCCATCGCCCTGGTCAATGCGCGCATGTCGCCGCGCTCCTTCGCCCGCTGGGGCCACGCCGCCGGCTTCATCGCCGCCCTGCTCGGCCGCATCGACATCTGCCTGGCGCAGAGCGAGGACGACGCCGAGCGGCTGCTGCAACTGGGCGCGCCGCGCGTCCACGCCACCGGCAATCTCAAATATGACGTCGAGGCGCCGCCGGCCGATCCCGCTCGGCTGGAGGCGCTGGCGCGACAGATCGGCCCCCGCCCGATCTGGATCGCCGCCTCGACCCACGCCGGCGAGGAGGCGCTGGCGCTGCTCGCCCACAAGGCGCTGCTCAAGCAATATCCCGGCCTGCTCACCATCATCGTGCCGCGCCACGCCCATCGCGGCGACGAGATCGCCAATCTGGCGCGCGGCGCCGGACTGAACGCGGCGCAACGCGGCAAGGATGAGCCGGTCACGCGCGACACGCAGGTCTATATTGGCGACACCATGGGCGAAATGGGCCTGTTCTTCCGGCTCTCCAGCGTGATTTTCATGGGCAAGTCGCTGGCCGGCGCCGGCGGCCAGAACCCGATCGAGCCCGGCAAGCTCGGCTCGGCCATTCTCCACGGCCCGCATGTCGGCAATTTCGTCGATGTCTATGCAGCGCTCGACGCCTGCGGCGGCGCGCTGCAAGTCGCCGACGCCGAGGCGCTGGCGCGGACGCTGGCCGCGCTGTTCAGCGATCCCGCCCTGCTGCGCCGCACGGCGAAAGCCTCGCGCGCCTGCGTCGCCGAACTGGGCGGCGCCTCGGACCGGGTGATGCGGGCGCTGGAGCCCTATGTCGCGACCATGCTGGTCTGCGGCCAGTAATTTTTCCGCGCTCTCTGGCCATGCGCCCGCCACCGGTTTAAGCTTCCGCCTCAACACGGCGAGGAAGCCATGCGCGCGCCAAATTTCTGGTGGACGGTCCAACCCTCCTGGCTCGAACGTCTGATCCGGGGCGCGCTCAACCCCCTGGCCGCCGTTTATGGCCGGCTGTCGGTGCGGCGCATGGCGCGCGGCGGCGCCAGGGTCAATGCGCCGGTGATCTGCATCGGCAATTATGTCGCCGGCGGCGCCGGCAAGACCCCCACCGCGCTCTCCGTCGCCCGCTGGCTGAAACGCGCCGGCGAGACCCCGGCTTTTCTCACGCGCGGTTATGGCGGGGCTCTGTCCGCCGATGGCGGCGCCCATCTGGTCGACCGCCGCCGCCATGGCGCCGCCGAGACCGGCGACGAGCCATTGCTGCTGGCCCGCGTCGCCAATACCGTGGTGGCGCGCGACCGGCCGAGCGGCGCGCTGCTGGCGCTGGCCGGCGGCGCCAGCCTGATCGTCATGGACGACGGCTTGCAAAACCCCAGCCTTTCCCGCGATTTCACCCTGGCCGTGGTCGATGGCGGCGTCGGCTTCGGCAATGGCCTGCTGATCCCCGCCGGCCCGTTGCGCGCGCCGCTGCCGGCGCAATTGGCGCGCACCGACGCCGGGCTGGTGATCGGCGAGGGCGAGGCCGGGCAAAGGGCCGAGGCGATCCTGCGCGAGGCCGGCAAGCCGGTGTTTCACGGCCGTCTCGCCCCGGACGCCCACGCGGCGCTGAAAATGCTCGGGGCGCGGGTGGTGGCCTTCGCCGGCATAGGCCGGCCCGGCAAATTCTTCGAATCGCTGGAGGCCTGCGGCGCGAAGATCGTCGCCCGCTACGCCTTTGGCGACCATCATCCCTACCGGGCGACGGAGGTCGCCGCCATGCAGCGCCAGGCCTCGGCGCTCGACGCGCTGCTGGTGACAACCGAAAAGGACATGGTCAAGATCGCGCCGCTGCTGCCCAGCCTGTGGCAGAACCTGCCGCAGCCCGAGGCGCTGCCGGTGACCCTGGTGGTCGATGAGGCGGAGGCGCTGCAAAAGCTGCTGTTCGAGGCCGTGGCGGCGGCCAGGGGCGGCGGCGCCGCGCGGCGCGTCTGAAACCGCCTCGGCGGCGCTTTTCCCCAGGAATCTGGCGCAAACGCCTTGATTCCGCCGCGCGCATGCCGCCTTGTTCCCTATCGGAACAGCAAAAGCCATGAAATTCGACAAGCTTCGCCTCACGGGCTTCAAAAGCTTCGTGGAGCCTACGGAATTCGCGATACAGCCGGGTCTGACCGGCGTGGTCGGGCCTAACGGCTGCGGCAAGTCGAATCTTGTCGAGGCCCTGCGCTGGGTCATGGGCGAAAATTCCTACAAGCAGATGCGCGCCTCCGGCATGGATGACGTCATCTTCGCGGGCTCCGGCGGTCGCCCGGCGCGCAATCACGCCGAAGTCGGGCTGGTGCTCGACAACAGCGCCCGCACCGCGCCCGCCGCCTTCAACGATTCCGACATTATCGAAATCACCCGCCGCATCGAGCGCGAGGAAGGTTCGACCTACCGGCTCAATGGCCGCGAGGTGCGCGCCCGCGACGTGCAATTGCTGTTCGCCGACGCTTCATCCGGCGCCCGCTCGCCGGCTTTGGTGCGCCAGGGCCAGATCGGCGAGATCATTTCCGCCAAGCCCCAGGCCCGCCGCCGCATTCTCGAGGAGGCCGCCGGCATTGGCGGCTTGCATTCGCGCCGCCACGAGGCCGAGTTGCGCCTCAAGGGCGCCGAGGAAAATCTGGTTCGCCTCGAGGATGTGCTGACCCAGATCGGCGGCCAGGCCGATTTGCTGAAGCGCCAGGCGCGGCAGGCGGCGCGCTATCGCACGCTGGCCGCCGAAATTCGCCGCCATGAGGCGCTGGTGGCGCTGATCGCGCTGCGCGGCGCGACAGCGGAGGCCGCCGAGAGCAAGGCCCGGCTCGAAGCCAATGTGCTCGATCTCGCGGAGACCACACGCATCCAGTCGGAAACCGCCCGCGCCCAGGGCATAGCCGCGCTGGAGGCGCCGAAAGCGCGCGAGGCGGAGTCCCAGGCCGGCGCCGCCCTGCAACGTTTGATTTTGGCGCGCGAGGCGCTGGAGGGCGAAGAAAAACGCGCCAACGCCCGCCGCATCGAGCTGGAGCGCCGCATCGCCCAGCTCTCCGCCGACCTGTCGCGCGAGGGCGCGCATTTCGACGACGCCGCCGCCGCCTTGCAGCGGCTGGAGGTCGAGGAGGACGAGCTCTCCGGCGCCGGCGAGGACGAGGCCGATCTCGCCGAACAGGCCCGGCTGACCTGCGAGGAGGCGGAGAGCCGGCTCAAACTGTCGGAAGCGGCGCTGGAGGCCGCGCAAAACGCCTTTTCCGGCGTCGAGGCGCAGCGCAATGCCCTCGCGGAAACTTTCAGGCGCGAGGAACAGGCGCTGGCGCGGTTCCAGGCCGAATGCGCCGTTCATGCCCGCGAGATCGAGGCCTTGCGCGCGCAGGCCGAGGGCGACGCCGAACTGGCCGAGGTTCTGGCCGAGGCCGAACGGCTGCTCGACGCCGCCGCCTTCGCCGAGGAGGAGGCGCTGGCCGCCGAGGAGACTTCTGGCGCTGGCCCGCGACCAGGAAAGCTTTTTGCGCGCGCCCCTGGCCGAGGCGGAGCGCAAGGCGCAAGCGCTGGAGACGGAGGCGCGGACCCTCAAAACTCTGTTGCGCGCCGAAACAGGCTCCTGGCCGGCGGCGATCGAGCAGATCGTCGTCGCCAAGGGATTCGAGGTCGCGCTCGGCGCCGCGCTGGGCGAGGATTTGCAGGCTTCGACCGATGACGAGGCCCCGGCCTTCTGGGCGCATAGTTTTGGCCTTGGCGATCCCGCCTTGCCCGAGGCCGCCGCGCCCTTGGCCGAAAAAGTCTCGGCGCCGCCGGCGCTGGCGCGCCGCCTCGCCCAGATCGGCCTGGTTTCCCGCCAGAATGGCCGGCTGCTGCAAGGCCAGCTCAAGCCGGGACAAAGACTGGTGTCGCCCGAGGGCGATCTGTGGCGCTGGGACGGTTTTGTCCGCACCGCCGAGGCGCCCTCCGCGGCCGCGCGCCGCTTGAGCGAGAGGAACCGGCTGGAGGATCTGGAAAAGGACGCCGAGGCCGCGCGCGAGGCGCTGTTTGCCCTGCGCGAGCAGATGGAGACGGCGGAATTCGCCGTCGCCGAGGCCGCCGAAGCCGACCGCCGCGCCCGCGACGCGGCGCGTCTGGCGCAAAAGGCGCTAAGCGAATCCCGCGAGGCCGCCAGCGCCGCCGAAAGGCGCCAGGGCCAAGCGCTGTCGAAGCTCGCCAGCCTGGAAGACGCCCGGCGCCGCGCCGAGGAGCTGCGCGACGAAGCCGCCGAACGGCTGGCCCAGGCCCAGGACGCGCTGGAAAATCTCGACGAGCCCGCGACGCTGCTTGGCGCCCGCGACGCCGCTCGCGCCGCCAATGCGCTGGACCGCGCCGCCGCCGCCGAAGCGCGCGCCGCCCTCCAGGCCTTTGCCCGCGAGGGGGAAAACCGGCTGCGCCGCCGCGAGGCCATCGCCAAGGAGAAGAAATCCTGGGCCGACCGCAAGGCGCGCTCGCTGGCGCAGAAGGAGGAATTCGAATTCCGCCTGTCCGAGACCCAGGAAGAGATCGACCTGTTGGCCGAGGCGCCCGACGAATTCCTGCTGCAACGCCGCGGCCTGACGAGCAAGATCGAGGAGGCGGAACAGGCCTTGCGCGACGCCGCCGACGCCCGCGCGCTGGCCGAGACCGCGCTGGGCGAGGCCGACCGCGCCGCCCGCGCCGCGCTGGAGGCGATGAGCGCGGCGCGCGAGAGTCGCGCCCGGCTCGAGGCCCAGGCCGAGGCGGCCCAGGCGCGGCTGGCCTTCCTGACCCAAAGCGTGTTGCAGGAGCTGGAATGCGCGCCCCATGCGCTGCTGGAGCTGGCCGGCGTCGCGGAAGAGGCCGAAACGCCCGACATGGAGCTGGTGCAGGCCAAACTGGCGGCGCTGAAGGGCGACCGCGAGCGGCTCGGCGGCGTCAATCTGCGCGCCGAGGAGGAGCTGGCGGCGATTGAATCCGAGCAGCGGAAGCTCACCGCCGAACAGGCCGATCTCGCCGAGGCCATCCGCAAATTGCGCGCCGCCATCAATGCGCTGAACAAGGAGGGCCGCGAGCGGCTGCTCGCCGCTTTCGACAAGGTCGACGCCCATTTCCGCGAGCTGTTCACCGTGTTGTTCGGCGGCGGCGCGGCGGAATTGCAACTGGTGGAATCCGACGATCCGCTGGAGGCCGGGCTGGAAATCATGGCCAGGCCGCCGGGGAAAAAGCCGGCGACCATGTCGCTGCTCTCGGGCGGCGAGCAGGCGCTGACCGCCATGTCCTTGATTTTCGCGGTATTCCTGACCAATCCCTCGCCGATTTGCGTGCTCGACGAAGTGGACGCGCCGCTCGACGACGCCAATGTCGAGCGCTTCTGCGACCTGCTCGAGGACATGCGCAAAAAGACCGACACACGCTTCATCGCCATCACCCACAACCCCATCACCATGGCGCGCATGGACCGGCTGTTTGGCGTCACCCAGGCCGAACGCGGCGTCTCGCAACTGGTCTCGGTGGAACTGGAGCAGGCGGAACGGCTGCTCGAGGCGAGCTGACGCGCGAAGGGCAAAGCCCCGTTCTCAAGCCGCCTTAAAAGACTTTCCTGACGACATTGAAGCGTTTCGCGCCCCTCACGCGCGGCGGCCACGCAAAAAGGGCCGGAGAAAACTCTCCGGCCCTTTTCGGCGCAGGCGTCGCAAAAGCTCAGCGCGGCAGGTCGCTGGCGCCGGTTAAAAACAGATCGACGGCCCGCGCCGCCTGGCGGCCCTCGCGGATCGCCCAGACCACCAGCGATTGGCCCCGGCGCATGTCGCCGGCGGCGAAAATCTTTTCCACGCTGGTCTTGTAGCCCTCGGTGTCCGCCGCGACATTGCCGCGCGCGTCCAGGGCGACGCCGAGCTGTTGCAGCAGCCCTTCCGGAACCGGGGAGACAAAGCCCATGGCCAGCAGCGCCAGATCGGCGCGCAGTTCGAATTCGCTGCCGGGAATTTCCTGGAATTTGGCGTCGACGCGGGCGCATTTCAGCGCCTTGAGCGCGCCGTTCTCGCCCAGAAATTCTTTCGTCACCACGCCGAAATCGCGGTCGGCGCCTTCCATATGCGAGGAGGAGGTGCGCAGTTTCAGCGGCCAGTTGGGCCAGCTCACCAGCTTCTCTTCCTTTTCCGGCGGCTTGGGCATGATTTCCAGCTGAATCACCGAAAGCGCGCCCTGGCGGATCGAGGTGCCGATGCAGTCGGAGCCGGTGTCGCCGCCGCCGATCACCACCACATGCTTGCCGGCCGCCAGAATCGGCTCGTCCTCGACGGCTTCGCGCGAGACGCGGCGGTTTTGCTGCGGCAGAAACTCCATGGCGAAATGCACGCCGTGGAGATCGCGGCCGGGAATGGCGAGATCGCGCGGCTTTTCCGAACCGCCGGTGAGGATCACCGCGTCATGGCCGTCGGCTATGTCTTTCGCGGCGACGGTGACGCCGACATGGGCGCCATAGTGGAAAGTGACGCCCTCGGCTTCGAGCTGGGCGACGCGGCGGTCGATCAGGCCCTTTTCCAGCTTGAAATCGGGAATGCCATAGCGCAGTAACCCGCCAGCCTTGGCGAATTTCTCGAAGACATGGACCTCATGGCCGGCGCGGGCGAGCTGCTGCGCCGCCGCCAGACCGGCGGGGCCGGCGCCGACGATCGCCACCTTCTTGCCGGTTTTTTGCGTCGCCGGCTCCGGGCGGACGAAACCCGCTTCCCAGGCGCGATCGACAATGGCGCATTCCACGGTCTTGATGGTGACCGGGATATCCTCGAGATTCAAGGTGCAGGAGGCTTCGCAGGGCGCGGGGCAGACCCGCCCGGTGAATTCCGGGAAATTATTGGTGGAGTGCAGATTGCGCGCCGCCTCTTCCCAATCGCCGCGATAGACCAGATCGTTCCAGTCGGGGATCTGATTGTTCACCGGACAGCCGTTGTGGCAGAAGGGAATGCCGCAATTCATGCAGCGCGACGCCTGGTCGCGGGTCGCCTCTTCGGACAGCGGAATGACGAATTCCGAATAATGGCGGATGCGGTCGGCCGCCGGCTTGTAGCCGCGGTCCTGGCGGTCGATTTCGAGAAAACCGGTCACTTTTCCCATGTCATTCCCCCGCGGCGGCGGTCGGCCGCTGTTCGTTCTGCGACATCAGCTCGGCGAGCGCGCGGCGATATTCGACCGGCATGACCTTGCGGAACTTCGGCAGATATTCGCCCCAATTGTCGAGAATTTCGCGCGCCCGGCTGGAGCCGGTGTAGCGCAGATGGTTGGAGATCAGCTGGCGCAGGCGCTCGCCGTCGAAGCGGGTCATGTCGCTCATCACATCGACGCGGCCATGTCCGGCGAGATCGCCGCCCTGGTGATGCAGGCGCTGGTTGAGGTCTTCCTCTTCCTGCACCGGCTCCAGATCGACCATGGACATGTTGCAGCGCGAGGCGAAATTACCCTCGGCGTCGAGCACATAGGCGATGCCGCCCGACATGCCCGCGGCGAAATTGCGCCCGGTGGCGCCGAGCACCACGACCACGCCGCCAGTCATATATTCGCAGCCATGGTCGCCCACGCCCTCGACCACGGCGATGGCGCCGGAGTTGCGCACGGCGAAGCGTTCGCCGCCGACGCCACGGAAATAGACCTCGCCGGAAATCGCGCCATAGAGCACGGTATTGCCGACGATGATCGAATTTTCCGGCGTGATCTGTTGTGCTTCCCGCGAGGGATAGATGACGATGCGGCCGCCGGACAGGCCCTTGCCGACATAATCATTGGCCTCGCCTTCCAGCTCCAGGGTCACGCCATGGGCGAGCCAGGCGCCGAAAGACTGGCCGGCGGTGCCGACCGCGCGAATGTGGATGGTGTCGTCGGGCAGGCCGGCGTGACCGTAGATGCGCGCCACTTCGCCCGACAACATCGCGCCGAAGGAGCGGTTGACGTTGATGATCGGCGTCTCGATGCGCACCGGCGCGCCGCGCTCCAGCGCCGGAGCGGCGGTCTCGATCAAGGCGCGGTCGGCGGTCTTGTCGAGCCCGTGGTCCTGGGCGATCGAATGATAGATGGTGTCGCCCGCCAGCGGTTGCGGCTTGTGGAACAGTTTGGCGAAGTCGAGGCCATTGGCCTTCCAATGCTTGATCGCTTTGTCGCGGTCGAGCATCTGCAACTGGCCGACCATTTCGTTGAAGGTCGCAAAGCCCATTCGGGCCATATATTCGCGGACTTCCTCGGCGACGAAGAAGAAATAATTGATGATGTGCTCAGGGGTTCCCTTGAAGCGCTTGCGCAACACCGGGTCCTGGGTGGCGACGCCGACCGGGCAGGTGTTGAGATGGCACTTGCGCATCATCAGGCAGCCCGCCGCGATCAGCGGCGCGGTGGCGAAGCCGAACTCGTCGGCGCCGAGCAGCGCGCCGACGATCACGTCGCGTCCGGTGCGCAAGCCGCCATCGACCTGCACGGCGATGCGCGAGCGCAGCCGGTTGAGCACCAGGGTCTGGTGGGTTTCGGCCAGGCCGATTTCCCAGGGGCTGCCGGTGTGCTTGATCGAGGTCAGCGGCGAGGCGCCGGTGCCGCCTTCGAAACCGGAAATGGTGACATGATCGGCGCGGCCCTTGGACACGCCGGCGGCGACCGTGCCGACGCCGACCTCCGACACCAGCTTGACCGAAATATCCGCGCGGGGGTTCACATTCTTCAAGTCGTAGATCAGCTGCGCCAGATCCTCGATCGAGTAGATGTCATGATGCGGCGGCGGCGAGATCAGGCCGACGCCCTGCGTCGAATGGCGCACCTTGGCGACCACGGCGTCAACCTTGTGGCCGGGCAATTGCCCGCCTTCGCCGGGCTTGGCGCCCTGGGCCATCTTGATTTGAATCATGTCGGAATTGACAAGATATTCCGTGGTCACGCCGAAGCGGCCCGAGGCCACCTGCTTGATCGCCGAGCGCATGGAATCGCCATTGGCCATCGGCTTGAAGCGGTCGGATTCCTCGCCGCCCTCGCCGGTGTTGGACTTGCCGCCGATGCGGTTCATGGCGATGGCGAGAGTCGTATGCGCCTCGCGCGAGATCGAGCCGAAGGACATGGCGCCGGTGGCGAAACGCTTGACGATTTCGACGGCCGGTTCGACCTGCGAAATGTCGATGGGCTTGCGGCCGTCTTCCTCGGCGTCCTTGATGCGGAACAAGCCGCGAATGGTCAGCAGATTTTCCGCCTGCTCGTTGAGCAGCCTGGCGAAGGCGCGGTACTTGTCCTGGCTGTTGCCGCGCACGGCGTGCTGAAGCAGCGCGATGGTGTCGGGCGTCCAGTTATGCGCCTCGCCACGGGTGCGATAGGCGTAATCGCCGCCGACATCGAGCGCGCCGCGATAGACCGGGGCGTCGCCGAAGGCCGACTTGTGGCGCTCGACGGTTTCCCTGGCGATCTCTTCGAGGCCGACGCCATAGATCGGCGTCGCCGTTCCCGTGAAATAGGCCTCGACCAATTCCTTCGACAGGCCGATGGCGTCGAAGATCTGCGCGCCGCAATAGGACTGATAGGTGGAAATGCCCATTTTCGACATGACCTTGAGCAGGCCCTTGTCCACCGATTTGATGTAGCGCTTGACCGCCTCGTAACCGTCGACTTCCGCCGGGAATTCGTCGGCCATGTCGGCCAGGGTCTCGAAGGCGAGATAGGGGTTGATCGCCTCGGCGCCATAGCCGGCGAGCAGGGCGAAATGATGCACTTCGCGGGCTTCGCCGGTTTCGACCACCAGGCCGACCGAGGTGCGCAACCCCTTGCGGATGAGGTGATGATGCACGGCCGCCGTGGCCAGCAGCGCCGGCATGGGAATGCGGTCCGGCCCGACCATGCGGTCGGAGAGGATGATGATGTTATAGCCGCCCTTGACCGCCTGTTCGGCGCGGTCGCAGAGGCGCTGCACCATGAATTCCATGCCGTGGTCGCCGAGTTCGACGGCATAGGTGATGTCCAGCGTCTTGGTGTCGAAACTGTCCTCGACATGGCCGATGGCGCGGATTTTTTCCAGATCGGCGTTGGTCAGGATGGGCTGGCGCACTTCCAGCCGCTTCTTGTCCGCCGTGCCCTGATGATCGAGAATATTGGGGCGCGGGCCGATGAAGGACACCAGGCTCATCACCAATTCCTCGCGGATCGGATCGATCGGCGGATTGGTGACCTGGGCGAAATTCTGCTTGAAATAGGTGTAGAGCAGCTTGGACTTGGACGACAGCGCCGAAATCGGCGTGTCCGTGCCCATCGAGCCAATGGCCTCCTGGCCGGTGACCGCCATGGGCGCCATCAGCATGGCCAGGTCTTCCTGGGTGTAGCCGAAAGCCTGCTGGCGATCGAGCAGCGGCACATCGGTGCGCGAGGCGCCCGCTTCCACCGGCTTGAGGTCCTCGAGCACGATCTGCGATTTGGTCAGCCAGCTCTTGTAGGGATGCGAATTGGCCAGCGACGACTTGATCTCGTCGTCGGAGACGATGCGGCCCTGTTCGAGATCGACCAGCAGCATGCGGCCCGGCTGGAGGCGCCATTTGGTGACGATCTTCTCCTCGGGAATCGGCAGCACGCCCATTTCCGAGGCCATGACCACCAGGCCGTCCTCGGTGACCAGATAGCGGGCGGGACGCAGGCCGTTGCGGTCGAGCGTGGCGCCGATCTGGCGGCCGTCGGTGAAGGCCACGGCGGCGGGCCCGTCCCAGGGCTCCATCAGCGCGGCGTGATATTCATAAAAAGCGCGGCGCTCCTCGTCCATCAGCGGATTGCCGGCCCAGGCCTCGGGAATCAGCATCATCATGGCGTGGGCCATGGAATAGCCGCCCTGCACAAGGAATTCCAAGGCGTTGTCGAAACAGGCGGTGTCCGACTGGCCCTCGTAGGAGATCGGCCACAGCTTGGAAATCTCGTCGCCAAACAGCGGCGAGGCGACCGAGGCTTGGCGCGCCGCCATCCAGTTCACATTGCCACGCAAGGTGTTGATCTCGCCATTATGGGCGACCATGCGATAGGGATGGGCGAGCTGCCAGGACGGGAAGGTGTTGGTCGAGAAGCGCTGATGCACCAAAGCGAGCGCGGTCTCGACGCGCTCGTCCTTGAGATCGAGGAAATAATCGCCCAGCCCGGTGGCGACCAGCAGGCCCTTGTAAACAATGGTGCGCGACGACAGCGACACCGGATACCAGCCCTTTGTCCGCGCGTCGTTGACCGCGCGGATGTCGTTGGAGACGATCTTGCGGATCAGGAACAGCTTGCGCTCGAAAGTCTCCTGGTCCGGGGTCGCCTCGCCCCGGGCGATGAACACCTGGCGGTGGAAGGGCTCGGTGGCGATGACGGATTCGCCGAGCACCGAGGCGTCGACCGGCACGTCGCGCCAGCCGAGCAGCTTCTGGCCCTGGTCGGCGATGGCGCGCTCGACAATGTCCTGAACCATCTGGCGGCCCGCCGGATCGATCGGAAAGAACAGCGCGCCCACGGCGTAAAGGCCGGGTTCGGGCAAGGCGAAGCCGAGGCGCTGCGCCTCTTCGGCGAAGAAGCGATGGGGAATCTGCATCAACAGGCCGCAGCCGTCGCCGGCCTTGGGATCGGCGCCGACCGCGCCGCGATGGTCGAGATTCAGCAGAATCTGCAAGCCCATGCGCACCAGCTCATGCGACTTCTTGTTGTGCATGTTGGCGACGAAGCCGACGCCGCAGGCGTCATGCTCATTGCGCGGATCGTAGAGGCCCTGCGCCAGGGGAAGACCATTGGCGGAAGAAAATTCCATTGCTGCGTCCTTCGAGGCGTCGGCTGAAGCGGTGGCGCGTTTCGCCGCAATTTCCCCATCATGCCGGGCGATATTGCGCGAAAGTTCCAACCGATCCTGCCTGTTCATGCCCGTTCATCCTGCCTGTTCTTTACGATTGGACCTTAGCCAAGGGCCAATCGTAGGGGTCCGCCGGCGCCGATCCTGGTCTCGGGCGTCCAGATGACGCGCGCGCATGCCAAAATGTTCCTGCGGGGGTTCCAAATGGTCAGCAAGGCTGTCCTATTTAGCGGCGCGCGAACATGCCAGAATTGCGCCCCCCGCACAAGACGTCAACAGGCGCGCGAGCCAAGATTTGTCGAGAAACTTCGCAGGAAAAGCTCATGCTTAATTTATGGGCATGCGTTCGGTGGCGGCGCCGGCTGGCTTTCCTCCGGTCTGCTCCGCGCGGGCGCAATTTCCAGGCGAAGCGGGCGCCTTTTTTTGGGCAGCGCACGCAGGCAAGCCTGGCGGCAGGAAATCGCTTTAGCCTGCGGGGCGAATCGCGCAATCCTGCATAAACCACCCCGCGCAATCCGGGCGCCTTCGGAGGGAGATTCATGTCGCTGAACAGGTTCGCCGCGCTGTCACTGGCGCTGTTCGCCGGCGCCTTGGCGGGATCGCCGGCGGGCGCCGAGGATATTTTTCAATCGCTGTTTGGCGGCGCCAAGCCGCAATTCTTCTGGAGCAAGCCGGAGCCGGCGCCCGAGCCCAAGGCCATTTCCAACGCCCAGGTGCGCGAGGTGCTGCGCCGCGAGGGCGCGCGTCTGATCGGCGCGCCGCGCCGCCGCGGCGACGAGATTGTCGCGCGCGGCAAGGACGCCTCCGGCGCCGAGCGCAAATTCACGCTGGACGCCGAGACCGGCGAAGTCCTGCAAATCGCCGCGCTGGCGCCGGCGCCGGAACATGCGCGGCCGAAAATCGAAGAGAGCGTCGCGCCCGGCGAGCCGCTGGGCGGCCCGGTTCATCCCGGCGACGGCCTGGAGCCCGTTGCGCCGCCCGCCGCGCCCGCGGCCAAAGCCGCGCCGGCCAAGGCCGCCGCCGTCCCGGCCGAACCGGCGCCGGAAGGCGACAAGCCCGCCGATCCCGACGCGGCCCTGAGCCCGATCAAGCCATTGCGCGGCGCGGGCGCGCCCAAGGTGGAAAAATTGCCGCAATAGAGGCGGCGAAACCTGCGAGCATCGCGACCCATGCCGCCGGCTCAGGCGCGGCCGAGGCCATAGAGCTGACATTCGCGTCAATTCCGGCGCCGCTTGCGCTTTTTCGTGCGTTTTTTGACGTTTCGTGTCATTTTTTCCGCAGGCGGAAAAAGACGGGCGGCAATGTCGGACTATTACACCACCAGCGAGCTGGCTGCGCTTTTGCGGGTGAAGCAGCGCAAGATCTATGACATGGCGGCGCAGGGCGCCTTGCCCATGCGCAAAGTCACGGGCAAATTGCTGTTTCCGCGCGAGGAAATCTCGGCCTGGCTTGGCCGCAAGACGCCCGTCGCCGATGCGCCCGCGCGCGAAAAACCGGCGATCGCCGCCGGCGGCCACGATCCCCTGCTGGAGTGGGCGCTGCGCGAATCGCAGTCGGGCCTAGCCGGCTTTTTCGACGGCGCCCTCGACGGTCTTGCGCGCGCGGAACGCGGGGATTGCATCATGGCCGGCCTGCATATTCCCGATGGCGCCGGCTGGAACGCCGGCCCGGTCGCGGAACAATTCGCGGAAAAACCCTGGGTGCTCATCGAATGGGCGAAACGGCGGCGCGGGCTGATCTTTCGCCCCGGCCTGGCGAAAAAGCCGGACAACCTGCGCGGCGCGCGGGGCCTGCGCTTTCAGGCGCGCCAGGCCGCAGCCGGCAGCGAACTGGTGCTGGAGCGGCTGCTGGCGGCGGAAAAAATGACCCGCGCCGACCTGCATCTGGTCGAGACCGTCGAACGCTCCGAAACCGATTTGGCGCTGGCGCTGGCCGACGGCAAGGCCGATCTCGGCCTCGGGCTCGAGGCGGCGGCGCGGCAGTACAAGCTGGAGTTCCAGCCGCTGATCGAGGAGCGCTTCGACCTGCTGGTCTGGCGCAAGGCCTTTTTCGACCCGCCCTTCCAGAAGCTGCTGGCGCTGGCGCGTTCCGAGGCCTTCGCGGCCAAGGCCAAGGCGCTGGGCGGCTATGACGTCGCCAATTTCGGCGCCGTCCACTGGAACGGCGCCGCTTGAATTTTACTTGCCGATCAGAATCATCACGTCAGAGGATTTGATCACGGCGCTGGCGTCGTCGCCGACCTTGAGGCCGAGTTCGTCCACGGCCTCATTGGTGATCGCGGCGGTCACGATCAGGCCCTTGACGTCGAGCTGGACATGCGAGGTGGTCGAGCCCTTCTTGATGTCGACGATCTTGCCGGCGAAGACGTTGCGCGCGGAAATTTTCATGATACGGCCCTCTCTCGCCGCGTCCGAGGCGCGGCCCTGATTGCCGGTCAGCTCTAGGCTTTTGGCGCCGCCCGCGCAATGAGGGAAATCACTGTCGGAAAGCCGACAAAAACCGCTGGCGCCGTCCTTGCTCCGTTTGGCGCACATGCGGAGTCCCATCATGATCGAACTGACGCCCAGCGCCGTTTCCGCCGCCAGGACCATTGTCGAAACAGCGCCCTCGCCCGCGCAAGGCCTGCGCATCATGGTCGAGGCCGGGGGCTGCTCGGGCTTCATGTACAAGATGGAGCTGGCGCCGGAACAGCGCGACGGCGACGCCGTGATCGAGGCCGATGGCGTGAAGATTTTCATTGACGATCTGTCGCAGCCCATGGTCGCCGGCATGGTCATCGATTACGCCAATTCCTTCGAAAAATCGGGCTTCATCTTCCAGAATCCCAACGCCACGGCCTCTTGCGGCTGCGGCAAAAGCTTCGCGTGAGCGCAGCCATGGCGCCCGCCTATCTCGACAATAACGCCACCACCCGCGTCCTGCCCGAAGTGGTCGCGGCCATGCTGCCGTTTTTCACGCAAGATTTCGGCAACGCCTCCTCGACCCATGATTATGGCGTCGCGGTGGCCCCGGCGCTGAAAAGCGCGCGCCAGGCGGTGCAGGCGCTGATCGGCGCGCAATTCGACCATGAGGTGATTTTTACCTCCGGCGGCACGGAATCCAACGCCACGGCGATCCTTTCGGCGCTGGCGACGCAAGCTGGCCGAGACGAGATCGTCACCAGCGCCGTCGAACATCCGGCGGTCCTGAACCTGTGCCAGCATCTCGAAAACACCGGCCGCGCCAAAATCCATTACATCCCGGTCAACGAGTCCGGCGATCTCGACCTCGACGCCTACCAGGCGGCGCTGTCGGAGCGCGTGGCGCTGGTGTCGGTCATGTGGGCCAATAATGAGACCGGCAAGGTTTTTCCGGTCGCCGCGCTGGCGACCCAGGCCAAGGCGGTCGGCGCCTTGTTCCATTGCGACGCGGTGCAGGCCGCGGGCAAGCTGGCGCTCGATGTCAAGGATAGCGACGTCGACATGCTCTCGCTGTCCGGGCACAAGCTGCATGGCCCCAAGGGCATTGGCGCGCTTTATGTGAAAAAGGGCGTGAGATTTTCCGCCCTGTTTCGCGGCGGCAAGCAGGAGCGCGGCCGCCGCGCCGGCACCGAAAACACGCCAGGGATTGTCGGCCTCGGCGCCGCCGCCGCCATGGCGCTGGCCACGCGCGACGCCGACGCCGCCCGCATGGAAAACCTGCGCGACCGACTGGAAAAAGGCCTGCTCGCCGAAATAGCCCATGCCCGCGTCAACGGTTCGGGGGCGCGGCTGCCCAATACGCTCAACATCGCCTTTGGCTATGCCGACAGCGAGGCGCTGTTGCACAAGCTCGACCGCGCCGGCGTCGCCGCCTCCTCGGGTTCGGCCTGCGCCTCGGGAACCATGGAGCCCAGCCATGTGCTGCGCGCCCTGCGCGTGCCGCCGCTCTATCTGCAAGGCGCGCTGCGCTTCTCGCTGTCGCGCGAAACCACCGAGGCCGAGATCGACATGGTGCTGCGCCATCTGCCGGGCATCGTCGCCGACGCCCGCGCGAAATCGCCGCTCTGGGCGGAAGTCCTCAAGAAAACCGCGTGAGGCCTCGATGATCGAAACAGGCTCGCTCAAAATCCAGATCAACGACACCACGCTGCGCGACGGCGAACAGGCGCCCGGCGTGGTGTTCACCGTCGCGGAAAAATGCGCCATAGCCCGCGAATTGGCCGTAGCCGGGGTCGATGAGATCGAGGCGGGCACGCCGGCCATGGGCGACGAGGAAGTCGAAGCCATCGCCGCCATTGTCGGCGAGAGCTTAAAACCGCGCGTCACCGCCTGGTGCCGGCTCAACGAGGCCGATGTCGACGCCGCGCTGCGCGCCGGCGTCAAATATGTCAATATTTCCGCGCCCATGTCGCGGCTGCAAATGCGGGTCAAGCTCAAGGCCGAGCCGCAAGAGGTCGCCGCCCGCGTCACCCGCGTGATCTCCTATGCGCGCGAAAAAGGGCTGGAAGTAGCGCTGGGCGGCGAGGATTCCTCGCGCGCCGATCTGCGCGATATTGGCTTGATCGCCGGCGCGGCGGCCAAACTGGGCGTATTCCGTTTCCGCTTCGCCGATACGCTGGGCCTGCTCGATCCCTTCTCCACTTACGAATATATCAAGCGGCTGCGCGACGAGATGGACCTGCCCGTGGAGTTTCACGGCCATAACGATCTGGGTCTGGCCACCGCCAATACGCTGGCGGCGATCCGCGCCGGCGCCAGCGCCGCCAGCGTCACCGTGCTCGGCCTGGGCGAGCGCGCCGGCAATGCGCCGCTGGAGGAGGTCTGCGTCGCCCTGGCGCGCACGGCGGAGGCGCGCACAACCGTCGATCCGACCCGGCTGATGAATCTCTGCCAGCTCGTCGCCCATGCGGCGCGCGAAAACATCGCCCGCGCAAAACCGATTGTCGGCGCCGATATTTTCACCCATGAATCCGGCATCCATGTCGCGGGCCTGTTGAGCGATGTGCGCACCTATCAGGGCCTCGATCCGGCCATGCTCGGGCGGCGCCACAAGGTGGTGATCGGCAAGCATTCGGGCCTGGCCGCCGTGCGCTCGGTCTGCGCCGCCGCCGGCCTCGATCTCGACGGCCCCGCCGCCGCGGAAGTTCTGGCGCGGGTCAAGGCGCTGGCCAAATTCACCAAGAGCCTCGTGCCCGAGGGCCGCGTGCGGCAAATGGCGCGCGAGGCGCTTGTGCGCGAACAGGACGACACGAGGCTTCACCCATGACTTCAGGGTTTTTTCTCGACTGGAACGGCGAATTGCGCTCGACCGACGATCCCGGCGGCGGCTATGTCTGCGAGATCGATCTGCCCGTGCGCTATGTCGCGGTGAAGAACAAGAAGGGCGTCACCATTCACGAGGCGACGCTCTATCGCAACCAGGCCGATCTGGAAAAGGCGCGGATCTCGGCCGAACTTGTCCCCGGCTCCAAATCCTGGGGCAGCCCCGACGAGGGTTTTTGAGGGAGGGTCCGCGGCTTGGTTCCCATGACCATCACGGTTGACGACAGACCGAAATGCGTGGTCCGTCCCAATGACATGAAGCATTTGCAGCGTTTTCTGCGCAATGGCCGGGCCTGGCTGCTGGCCGAGGCGCCCGAGGGCGCGCTGACCTATCGCGAGGCCGACGCGGTCGAGCGCGCCATCTGGCAGAATGCGCGCGGCCTGCATTGCGTCGCCGGCGGCGAGGACGAGGAGTTTTTCGGCACGCCCTTGTAAGCCGTTACTCGCTATTGCGCATCCAGTCGGCGAGCTTTTTCATGTTGCCGCGCAATTCGGCGCGGGCCTCGGCGTCGGCGACATGCTGTTCAAGCGCATGGTCCATGCAGGCCATCCAGGCGTCGCGCGCCGCATTGTCGATGGCGAAACCCATGTGGCGCTGGCGCAGGCGCGGATGGCCCTTTTCCGGCGAATAAAGCGCGGGGCCGCCGGTCCATTCGCTGAGGTAACGTTTTAGCACGCGCGTGACTTCGGAAAGATCGTGCGCGTGCATGGCGCGAATGGTCTTCGCCTGCGGCATGGAGTCCATTTGCGCGTAAAAGGTCTCGACCAGCCGGTCGATGGTCTCGGCGCCGCCGATGCGCTCGAACATGCTCTGCGTCGTGCTCTGGGTGTTGGCGTCCGTCACATCATTCTTCCATATTGGGCAGCAGCAGCACTTCCGCCGGCGCGCCCGGCCCGAGCGAGGGGCTGAACTCCACCTGATCGACCAGCGACAGGCCGCCGTCGCTGTCGATCAGCACCACGGCGTCGCCCGGAAGATTTTCCAGCGCCGCGATCAATTGCGCCACGGTCACGCCGAAAACTCCAGCACGGTCGGCTCTTCGTCCAGCATGGCGATTTCGACGCGGCGCAGCGCGCCCTGCGCGTCATAATCGTAGATATGGGTCAGCTCTATATCGCCATAGACGATTTTTTCGAAGCGCGACAGCCGGTCCTGCGCGTCATAATAGGCGCGGATATAGGTGTTGCGGTTGGTCAGCGCCGCCGGCTCGATTTCGTTGAGCAGCGTCAGCGGCAGTTTGACGCCGGAGGTGGCGAGGAAATAACGGCTGGCTCTGGTTTCGGTCATGATCAGCCCTGGGGAATGGTGATTTCCAGCGTGTCGTCGAAATCGTCCCATTGGCGATTGGGCTCTTCCTCGACCAGCTCGACGCCGTGGATGCAGACATCGCCGGTGACCACGGCCACGCCGATTTTTTCCAGCCGCGCGCCCTCGCAGGCGCCGGAAACGCATTGGCCGGTTTCGACCTCGAATTTCGCGCCATGCCGGCCGCAGCGCAGCACAGAACCGCTTTCGTCGAAGAATTTGCCGTCGCCGACATTGAGCCAGACGCCATGATGCGGACAGGCGTTGCGATAGGCGAAATGATCGCCCCGGGCGTTGCGGACGATGACGATGCGAAACGGCTTTTGCCCGCCGGCGCCGTCGGATTCGGCGAGATCGAAGGCTTGCGCGCCGCCGCGCTTGATATCCTCGACCTCGCAAATGGCGAAATATTCCTTCGCGCCCTGCCCTTCAACGCTCGCGCTCATGGCGGACCTCGCAGCTGTGAACGTCACAAATTTTGCAAGAAGCGCGCCAATGTCGGAAAAGGGACCAGGCCGCATGAACATGAAACTCTATATGACCCCGGGCTCCTGCTCGACCGCGATCCATATTCTGCTGGAGGAGCTGGAGGAGGTTTTCGAGGCCCATATCGTCAATCTGCCCGCCGGCGACCAATTCAAGCCCGACTATCTCGCGATCAATCCCAAGGCCAATATTCCCGCGCTGGTCCGCCCCGACGGCTCGGTGCTGACCGAAGTGCCGGCCATCGCCTTCTGGCTGGCCAAGAACCGCCGCAAGGGCAAATTCTGGCCTGTCGACGCCGATGAGGAGGTCCGCGCGCTGGAGACGATGATTTTCGTCGCCTCGGCGATCCACGGCCAGGGTTTCGCCCGCTATTTCGCGCCGGGCAATTTCTGCCCGGACTCATCGCTGCACGACAGCGTCAAGGCGCAGGGCCTTGCCCTGGCGCAAAAGGCTCTTGTCTTGGTGGACCGGCAGCTTGAGGGCCGCGCTTGGGTCGCGGAAACATTTTCCGCCGCCGATCCCGTGCTGTTCTATGTGGTGTTCTGGGCCGACAAGGTCGGGATGAAGCTGCCGCCCAATATTTTGCGCCATTACAAGGCTATGCTGGCGCGCCCGGCCGTGCAGCAGGTGTTGCGCGAGGAAGGCTATCGGCCGGAAAGCCTCGCTCAAGGCGCCTGAAAACACAAAAGGCTTGTCGCGGATGCGACAAGCGGCCAAATAGAGGATGCGCGTTTCTTGCATGGCTCGGCCAGCAGGAAACCGCAATGCGGAGCGGATGAGAAATGGCCATGACCCTCGAAGACATCATCGACAGTTTCGAGTTCCTCGACGATTGGGACGACCGCTATCGCTATTTGATCGAACTTGGCCGCAGCCTCGATCCCCTGCCCGAAGCGGCGCATAGCGAGGAAAACAAGGTGCGCGGCTGCGCCAGCCAGGTCTGGCTGGAAACCAGGGTGGAAAAAAACGCCGGCGGCGTTCCGGTGCTGCATTTCCTCGGCGACAGCGACGCCCATATCGTGCGCGGCCTGGTCGCGCTGACGCTGGCCTTTTTCTCCGGCCATACGGCCAGGGAGATCATCGACGCCGACGCGCAAGCCCTGTTCAACCGGCTGGGCTTTGGCCAGCATCTGACGCCGCAGCGCTCCAACGGCCTGCGCTCCATGGTCGAGCGCATCAAGCGCGATGCGGCGGCGGCGCTGGCCTCGGCCTGAAGATTTCTAAAAAAAGATAGAACCCGCCGACGTCGCCGTCGGCGGGTTTGTTTTGCGCTCGCATAGGATATCCGAATGATTCATTCGGATATCCTATTCCTCTCGCGCGTAAATCCGCCCAAGCTTAAAGGATTTTCGCGCGATCCGTTTTCGCGGATTGCGAAGCAATCTCGCGGAGACCGTATGATGGTTTTCAGATCACGCGGCGGCTTCGGTTTTCAATGCTTCCAGATCGGTCGCGGGAACCCGGAATATATGGCGGCCGCCCGACAGCGCCTGGCCCAGATTCGGAATCCTGTCGCACAGGAAGTTGAACCATTGCTGGCCCGTGAGCTTTTCGGGACGCTGGCCGATCTCCTTGATCGTGCCGTCGGGATAGTAAAAGGCGTGAATAATGATTTCGGAAGGCGCCATCTCTCGCACTCCTGGTGAGAAAGACCCCAATGCCCAGACGCTCTCCCGCTTTGCCCTGATCCCGGAGCGCGCCTGGGTCGACCGCGCGTCGCGGAGGCCGGGGCCCATCCCTCCGCGCGCGGCGCCGGCTTTTTCAAGCAGCCGACTGTTGTCCCGCGCGGTTTTTTTCCGCGCGGGGGTTTCGTCGTCCCGTGCGGACGAGGCTCAGAACCCGGCCTTCAGCGCCTGCAGCTCGGTCGCCGAAACGCGGAACACATGACGGCCGCCGGCCAGCGCCTGGCCAGCGTGCGGAATCTTGCTCGACAGCAGGTTGAACCATTGCTGGCTGGTGACATTGGCCGGGCATTCGCCGATCGCCTTGATCGTGCCGTTCGGATTGTAGCTGGCGTGAATGACGATGTCGGAAGGCGCCATTGTTCCCACTCCTGATGCGCATGAGACCCCAAGCCCAAAACGCTCGCCCGCCCTGCCCTTGGCTCGGAAAGCGCCCGGAACTTCACCGCGCCTCGCGGAGACCGGGGCCGGTCCCTCCGCGCGCGGCGCCGGCTTTTTTCAAGCAGCCGGCCGCCTTCCCGCGCGGAATTTTCTCCGCGCGGGTCATTTCATCCGATGGCCACAGCGATCAGACGAAGCTGAGAATTTCCACCTTGACGTTTTCGGTGCCCAAAATGCTCGCCTGGCAGGCGAGACGCGACTTGGAGCCGACGCCGACGATCTCGTCGAGCTTGGCGTTTTCGTCCCTTGTGGTCTTGCTCACGCCCTTGCGCCCCTCGAGCAGGGAGATGTGGCAGGAGCCGCATTTGGCGTTGCCCTCGCATTTATGCGGAAAGCCCGGAATGGCCTTCAGGATCACCGACAGAAGCGTCTCGCCCTCATTGGCTTCCACCACCGCGCCGCTCGTCGCGAAGTTACGCTGACCATTTTCCCATCTCTCTTTGTTTTGCCGCGCCGCCCTCAATAGATGGCGGCGCCGGCCCCCACATTGATCGACGCGTCCTTCATGGTCGCGACGATGAATTCGATTTCGTCCTCGGCGAGGTGGCAGTGAAACGGCAGGGCCACGGCGCGGTCCGCGACTTTTTCGGTCACCAGCAGATCGCCGCGCCGCCAGCCGAGATTGAAATAGGCCTGCTGCAAATGCAGCGGCTGCGCATAGGCGGCGGATTCCACCAGCTCCACCGCCAAATCCTCGATAATGGCGTCGCGGCTGGATTTGGAAAAACGCGTGCCCAGATGGACGACATAGAGCAGCCAATGGACCTCGGTGACATCGGGCGCGATATAGGGCGGCTTGATGCCTTCGAAACTCTGGACATATTTGCCGTAGAGCGCCTCGACGCCGCGCCGCTTCTCCAGAATTTCCTCGATCCGGCTCAATTGCGCCACGCCCAGCGCGGCGGAGACATCGCTGATCCGCGCCTGGAGCGCGGGCTCGCCATTGATCGAGGCCAAGGCGCGCTGCTCGACCTCGTGAAAGCGCAGGCGGCGGATGGTCATGGCCAAATCGACGTCGTCGGTGACGATCATGCCGCCCTCGCCGCAGCACAAGGGCGCCGGCTGGGAAAAATCGAACAGGGAGGCGTCGCCGAAAGTCCCGACGAGACGATCCTTGTATCTGGAGCCGATCGCTTCGGTCGAATCCTCGATCAGTTTCAGCCCCCTGGCCTCGGCCAGTTGGCGCAAAGGATCCCATTCCGCTGGATGGCCGTTCACATTTGTGGCGACAATGGCCTTGGTCTTGTCGGTGATTTTCGCCTCGACCTTGGCCGCCGTGACGCAGCCCGACCAATAGTCGATATCGGCGAAAACAGGCGTTACGCCGATGGCGGCGATGGCCTGGGCGGTCTCGCGATAGGAAAAGCTCGGGGCGATCACCTCGTCGCCGGGGCCGATCTTCAGCGCCTTCAGGATCAGCGCCAGGCCGAGCGCGCCGCTGGGCGCGGCGATGGCGTATTTGCGCCCGAGCCAGGCGGCGAATTGCTTCTCGAACTGCTCGACGACAGGGCCGCCCGAGAGCCGCGACGAACGCAGCACGGAATCGACCGCCTTGAGCTCGACGCCGGTCATGTCGGGGTCCGACAGCACGATGGGCGCGGCCTCGATCTCGTCCTCGTCGTCGCGCAGCGCCGGATCGCTCATGCCTTCACCTTGCGCGCGGCGATGATGAAGCCGGTGGCGCGGGCCGAATCGGCCACCACCTCCGGGCAATGAACGCCGCCGCCGATCAGATGCAGATCGATGGTCGCGGTGGATTTATAGGGCGTCTCCAGCACATCCGACGCGTCGCAGCGCAGCCAGGCGAGACGCGGATATTTCTGCTTCAACGCCGCGAACACCGCCGGCGACTCCGCCTTGGCGACCATGTCCACGATGTCGCGCAGATCAGCTTCCTCTATGCCCATGTCCTCACTCCCGGCCTTGTCTTCGTCCCGCTCGAAAAAAGAAAAAAGGTCAAACCGGCTCGATTTCCTCTTCGAGGCAGCCGATCACATATTTTTCCTCGAATTCGACGAGATAGACCGGCGTCTCGCTTTCGACATGCGCGCCGACCTGGACGATCTCGCCGAGCGTCCCCTTGGCGGCGAGCAGCGCGTCCTCGGGCGCGTTGGGATAGGAGCCGTCATTGACCAGATCGGTCAGGCAGCGCACGCGCATGCCCCATTGAAACTTGGGTTCGCGGGGATCGATCATGCGTCCAGTTCCTGCGGCAGGGGGATTTCGGCTTCCTCGTCGGGGGCGTCGGCCCATTCGAGTTCGCGGCGCTTCATGCCGACGCGATTGCCGCTTTCGAGAAATTCGACGCCGTAAATATAGAATTGCTGCAGGAAGGTGCCGATCATCACGACATAGCCAACCTCGCCCTTCTTCACCAGCAGCTCGCCGATCTCCTTGCCGGCATAAGTGCCGTCATTGCGCACCATGCGTTTGGCCTTGACCTTCGCGCCATAATTGAAGAAGGGCGGCGCGGTCAGTTCACAGACATCGCTGTCACGGACGATATTGCTCACGGATGCTCTCCTTTCCGATCTCCGCGAGCCGGGTTTTCGCCGTCTCGCGCACCAGTTCGTCCTCGTCCTCCGCCATCTCCGGCAGAAATTCCAAAGCAATCCGGCTGGCGGCCTCGTGGCGCACGCGCCAGTCCTCGTCCTTGCGCATGCGCGCCAGATGTTCCGGCGCCAGCCGTTGGGCGACCTCGACACGCACCCGCGCCTCCGGATCGACCATCATGCGCAGCAGCAAGTCGCCCTCGGCGCGTTGCGCCACGACGCGGCGCACTTCCGCTTCGGGATCGCCCACCATCCAGTCCAGCAGATTCGGCGCCAGTCGCCGCGCGATCACCTGCCGGACGTAGTAATCCTCGTCCTGCAACATCGGGACCAGATCGGAATCCTCCAGCAAGGACACGATGCGGATGCGCACCTCGCGATGCGGATCGAAGCGCAGCTTCAGAATATGCTTCCTCGGCAGGCGCCGCGCGGCGTTCCAGCGCACGGTCTCCTCGGGGTCGTCGAGCAGTTGCGGCAGCATGAACACCGCCGCATGCTTGCTGGCGATGGCGCGCACCTCGAAATGCTCGTGCTTCAGATATTCATTGGCGAGTTGCGGATTCCAGTTGAAGAAACGGTCGATGCGCCGAGCATAGCGATCGTTCACGCAGGCGTGCGAAAGCTTACACTTGCCTTCCCTGAGCATGTCCTCATGCCGACATGTGCGACAATCGACCTGCTGGCCGCGCCAATCTATGGTCTCGTCGATTTCGTCATTCATCCTCGCTCTCCGCTCTGTGGAGAACGTCCAGAAGCAGCCTGGCGTTGATCCGGTCGGTTGGATCGAGTTCAAGCAATTTCTGTGCGGCGGCGCGGCCTTCCTCGAGCGCGCCGAGCCGCATGTGCAGATAGGCGTAGCCCTTGAGGCAGAACATGTAGAAGCGCGCGAGAACATCGTCATAGGAGCCGAAATCGCCATCGCCGGCGCGCACCGCGCGCCAGTCCACGGCGAAATTCTTTTCGCGCGCGGCCTTGGCCAGACAATGCTTGCCGACGGTCAGCGCCTCGGCCAGGCGGCCCTTGTAGAAATAATAGCGATACCAGCCGATCAGCACGGCGAAATGATCCGGCGCGGCCGCCTCCGCCTCGCGCAAGAACCCTTCCGCCCGGGGCGCGTCGGCATAGTTCAGCCCGGCCTGCTCCAGCGCGGCTTCGGCCTGGGCGGAAAGACCGCCGCCAAACAGCGGGTGCGACAGCACCCCCGCTTCGGCGAAGGCGAGCGCATCGCTCTGACGCTGCGCTGCTTGCACGGGAGACTCAATGCGCGTGGCTGGAGCAGGTCGAGACCGCCTCGGGATTGAAGAAGGTCAGACCGGTGGAGGTCGGCGTCTCCTGGAAGTCGATGGTCACGCCTTCCAGCAGCAGGCGGCTTTCCGCCGGCAGGAACAGTTTGAGTCCGTCCTGGGTGACCACGGCGTCGCCCGCCAGCGGCGCGGCGAGAACCTCGACATCGGCGGACATGCCGGAGCAGCCGCCGGGTTTGACCGCGAGGCGGAAACCGGCGCCGGGGCCGCCATCGCTCATCAGCATCATGCGGATGAAACGCTGCGCCTTGGCGGTCATGGTGAAATTGGTCATGGGAGTGTCAGCCTTGATAGCGCGGATAGGTGGTGTCGATGACGCAGGTGTTGTCGACCGGGCAGACGGCGACGCATTGCGCCGTGTCGTAATGGCCGATGCATTCCGTGCATTTCGCGGGATCGATGACGAATGTGCCGCCCTTTTCGGAAATGGCGACATTGGGGCATTCGGCTTCGCAGGCCGAGCAATTGGTGCATTGCGACGAGACGATTTTATAGGCCATCGTCCGGAGTCCTTTCTCTTGAAGGCGCCGACCGCTTTCGAGCGGTCGGCGCATTACATTGACGGAGAATTATTCGGCGGGTTCGGCTTCCGCGAGCAGGGCGCCCTGGCGGATCTCGGCGTCGCCATGGACGACATGTTCGATCTCGCCGGAATTGACCTTGTCGAGATAGGCCTTGAACCAGGCGATGGCGGATTTCTCGATGAATTCATGGGCATATTCATCGACCGCCTCGATGCCGGCCTTGGCCAGATCGCCCTTGGGACAGCCGCCGATCTTGGCGACGAACACCGCATGGCAGTCGTTGATGGCGCGGATCACGGTTTCCAGCGAGTCCTCGTCGCCATAGCCGCCCTGGCAATAGAGGTCGACGCGGCGGTGACCGACGAATTTCGCCCCCGAGGTCGAGAGTTCGTAGATCTGGAACTCCTTGGCGTGGCCGAAATGCTCGTTGATCAGGCCCGAGCCCTTGGTGGCGACCGCGGCGAGAATCTTGATGTCGCTATGGGCGCCGGCCAGCGTCGCCAATTCCTCCTGCTTGGCCTCGACCTTGGCGACGCGCTCCAGCTCGACGGCGGCCTGATAGGCCTTGCGCGAGTCCAGATCGTAATTGACCTCCATCGCCATGATCTTGTCGGTGGTGAATTCCGCCGAGCGATCCTCGCCGAGCAGACCCACGGCGTCGGCGCGACACTGGCGGCAATGCCGCATCATGTTCATCTCGCCTTCGCAATTGTCCTGCAGCGCCTTCAATTCCTGCGCGGTGGGGCCGCGCTGGCCGGTGAGGCCGAACACCGTGCCATGTTCCGGCGCGGAGATCAGCGGCATGATATTGTGCAGAAAGGCCCCGCGCGACTTCACCGCCTTGTTGACCTCGACCAGATGCTGGTCGTTGATCCCCGGAATCATCACCGAATTGACCTTGCACAGGATTCCGCGCTCGGTCAGCATTTCCAGCCCGCGCATCTGATGCTCGTGGAGGATGCGCGCCGCCTCTATGCCCTCGATGCGCTTGTGCTTGTAGAAAATCCACGGATAGATTTTCGCGCCGATTTCGGGATCGACCATGTTGATGGTGATGGTGACGTGATCGACATTATATTTGGCGATGGTGTCGACATGCTCGGGCAGCGCCAGGCCATTGGTGGACAGGCACAGCTTGATGTCCGGCGCGGTCTGCGAGATCAGCTCGAAAGTCTTGAAGGTTTTCGCCGGATTGGCGAGGGGATCGCCGGGGCCGGCGATGCCGAGCACGGTCATCTGCGGAATGGTGGAGGCCACCGCCAGCACTTTTTTCGCCGCCTGCTCGGGCGACAGCCGCTCGGAGACCACGCCGGGGCGGCTCTCATTGGCGCAATCATATTTGCGGTTGCAGTAATTGCACTGAATGTTGCAGGCCGGCGCCACCGCGACATGCATGCGCGCATAATGATGATGCGCCTCTTCGGAATAACAGGGATGGTTCTTGACCTTGTCCCAGATTTCCTGCGGCAGGTCGTTTTCGCCCGCGCCGGAGCCGCAGCTCGCCTTGCCCGAGCCGCCTTCGGTGCCGCAGCCCTTGTGCTCGGCGACCTGTTGCATGACCGATTCCATATCGACGCTTTCAGGCGCCCCCGCTTCTTGATGTGCCGTCGCTTCCATGGACCCATCCTCTCAGCAAATTTCAGACCTGCGCTGATGTTAGCAAGCGCCGCGCCAGAGCTTTTGTTCGTATTTTTCCGTTTGTTTTCAGTGTGATGCACTGTTTTTAGGCAGCCCTTTGTCGCAGAGGTCACAGAATTTTCGGCGCCATTTCCGACCTGTTCGAAAAGCGACATGACGCCGGGACAAAAAAGAAGGGAGCCCGAAGGCTCCCTCAAGTCCGAGCCGCCAGAATTTCCTCTGGAGCGGCTCTTCGCGCAAAACAGGAAAAATCACCCCATCAGAATTTCGCTCGCCCGCGCCAGCGGCAGGGCCAGCGGCACGATATTCTCGGCGGCGAGGAAGCGGCGCTCGTTGAGCGTCAGCTCTTCCGGCGCCAGCACCGCGTAATGCGGCCCCGAGGAGCGCTTGACGACCTGACGCGCATAGGTGCGCAGCATCTGATCGTGGAAACGGCAGCCGAGGAACAGGAAGGCGCGGTCGGCGCGCAGATTCTTGACGATGTCGGGGATCGGCGTCTGAATATCGATTTCGGTGAGCACCTCGACATAATCGGCGTCGGAGATCAGATAATTCTTCGCCGGCGCCGCCGAGCCATGCGGCTTGTAGAGCAGCGTCTTCCAGCCCTCGGCCGCCTGGGCGGAAACCGCCTCGCCGGCGGGATTGTAAAAGCGATACCAGCGGTCCTCATTGACCCCGGCGCGGGAAATGCCCTGGACTTCGCCCCAATCGCCCTTGTCGGCCAGAGCCTGGCGCAGCGCGCCATCATACCAGGTGTCGACGATCAGCGGCAGCTCGAGCGAAGCCAGAAAGGCTTGCAGCGGCGTCGGCGCGACCGGATTGGCGAAAGCCTCGGTCATGAAGGCGACCACCGTCGGGCGCAGCTTGTTGCTTTCGATATATTGCGCGGCGGCCCAGGCGTTCCCGCGCGCCCGCTTGGGCAAGGCGACCTTGCGGCCGAAGAAATCGGCGAGATCCTCCGGGCTCAAGGGGATCGCCGGCTGGGTCGCGGCGATCACGCCCGGCCCGAGATAGGGAACCACTTCGCCCCGGCGCAGCCGCGCCGCGATCTCCGCCAGTTTTTTCTCGGCCTCGGCCGGGGAAAGAATGTCCTCGTCGGCGAGGGCTTCGGAAAGCAGCGCGGCGCTGGCCATGGTCACTCCTCCCCGCCGCGCTTCTTGGCGTTGACCGTGATCGGCAGCCGCGTGTCGGCCGGCATTTCCGGCAGATCGATGATCCAGCCATTGGCGATCTTGATCCAGCCGCCCCACAGACCCTCGAGCTCCTGCTCGACGACAGGCTCCTCGAGATCCTTCTTGGGGACATAGATCGAAAGCCCGATTTCAGGGGAGCGGCGGAGCATCAGTTTCATGGTCTCATCCTTGGCTGGCGCTGGGCGGGGCGGATATCGCCCTTGGCGTCAGGGCCGATTGCGGCAGAGCTGTCGAGCGTCTCGCGCCGGCGTTTTTTTTTGCGCCGGCGCCTGTTTTGACCGAGAAGAAATCAGACCTTCACGCAGGTGTTCGGCACCGGGCAGACTTCGTCGCATTTGGCGTGGTCGTAGTGACCTTCGCATTCCGTGCATTTCTTCGGGTCGATGATGAAGGTGTCGCCCTTCATCGAGATCGCCGCATTGGGGCATTCGAACTCGCAGGCCGAGCAGCCCGTGCACTGCGAGGCGATGATTTTATAGGTCATGGTGTCTCTCCTCTTCAGCCGCGTCCGGCTGACATTGAACGCTTTTGAGCGCAGCAAGCGTCATGCCAGCGATAAGGGGCGAACACGGGTCGAAAAATTGCGCGTTTCGTCACGGCCCGCGTTGCAAAGCCGACAGCGGCGTCAGAACTTCTTGACGGCTATGCCGTGCTTGCCCAGGGCATAGGCCACCTGGCGCGGCGTCAGGCGCAGCAGCCGCGCCGCCTTGGCCTGGACCCAGCCGGCCTTTTCCATGGCGCCGATCAGCTTTTCGCGTTCGGCGAGATCGGCGGCGCTGGCCGGCGGCGCGAACGCTTCGACGCGCGGCCTGGCCGGCGCGCTGGAGAAGCCCGGCGAGAGCGTCGAGGACAGACAGGCCCTGGCGCCGCAGGCGAAATCGGCGACGCTCAGCGCATCCTGCCGCGCCAGCGTCGCCGCGCGGCGCACGCAATTTTCCAGCTCGCGGACATTGCCGGGAAAATAGCAGCGTTGCAGCATGTCGAGCGCGCCGGCCGGCAGGCTCTTGCGCGCGCCATTCTCGTCGTTGAAGCGGCGCAGGAATTCCTGCGCCAGCAGGCCTATGTCCTCCGGGCGCTCGCGCAGGGGCGGCAGCAGCACCGAGACGACATTGATGCGGTAATAGAGATCGGCGCGGAAGGCGCCGCGCTCCACCGCCTCTTCGAGATTTCTGTCGGTGGCGAAGATGAAGCGGATATCGACATTGATCGTCTCGGAGCCGCCGACGCGCTCGAATTCGCCCTCCTGCAGCACGCGCAGCAGCTTGGCCTGGAAGGCGGCGGATATCGAGCCGATTTCGTCGAGAAACAGCGTGCCCTTGTCGGCCTGCTCGAACCGGCCTTGGCGCCGTCCGGCCGCGCCGGAAAAAGCGCCCTGTTCATGGCCGGACGCATGAGCGGTCTCTTGGCTGGACGCATGAGTGGTTTCTTGGCCGAACAATTCCAATTCCAGCAGGGTCTCGGACAGGGCGGCGCAATTGACCCTGACGAAAGGCTTGTCCGCGCGCGGCGACAGGTCGTGGGCGGCGCGGGCGAACAGCGCCTTGCCGGTGCCGGATTCGCCGCGCAGCAGCAGCGAGGTATGGGTGCGCGCGACAATGTTGATCTGCTCGAACACGCCGCGCATGGCGCGGCTGGCGCCGACAATGCCGGTCAGCGCCTGTTCGCCGCTTGGCGTTGGACGCGCGCCGCATTTTTCCAGCAGCCGCTGCTCCTCCATCAGCCGCCGCCGGTCGCGCGCGATCAGATCGTAGAGATGCACGGTCTGCCCGATCATCGCCGACGCCATGGCGAGGAAGCGCGCTTCCTCGGCGAAGTCGGGCATTTGCCTGGGGTCCCAGATGCGCTCGACGGCCAGCAGGCCGACCACGTCGCCGCCGTCGAAAATCGGCGCGCCGAGAAAGGCGAGGCGGCGGCCGACCGGCGGAGCGCCCCAGGGCCACTCGGCCAGCGTCGCGTCGCTTTCGACATCCTCGACCGTGAGCGGCTCGCGCCCGGCGACGATGCGCCCGGCGACATGATCCGGCAAACTGGCGAAACGATCCAGCGCCGAACCCTCGCGCCAGCCGGAGGCGACCGCCGCATGGGCGTGGAAATGGCCGGGACGCCGGTCGTCGAACAGAACGATCAGCCCATGGCGCATGTCGAGATAGGAACCGATCACCACCAGCGACTGGTCGAGCACCTGCTCGAGATTGCCCGGCTGGCCGAGAATTTTCGACAGCGTGTAGACGCCCTGCAAGGCGAGGTCGGCGCGGCCTGGCGCCGGCCGTCCGAACGTCGCATCGGACGCTCCCCTCGCTCTGTGCATGGCGTGCGCCCCCATCAGCCGCCAACAACGGTCAAGGAGGCCAGCGGCACGAAATTATTGTTCGGCGCGGGCTCCTCGGCCTTGGGCTCGACCGCCTCCTTGTGCACCTTGAACAGGCGCTCCTGGATCGGCGTGCTCTCGACGAAATCCTGATAGGCCTGGGCCAGATGCGCGGCGCACAGCGCCTTGATCGCCGCATCGTCGAGGCCGGCGAAGGCGTCGTCCAGCTCGGCGCCCTTCAGATATTGGCCCATGCGGCGCATGATGTGCAGCCTGGACACCCTGACGACAGCCGGATCGAAATCGACGCCGAGAAAGGTGAAGAAATCCTCCGCCGAGGACAGCCGGCCCAGATCGTCCAGAACACTCATGACTCCAGCCTTTCCTCATTTTGAACAGGATTTCCGCTCGCGTCCGCGCATGTGATTGAGCCGGGCCTCGAGAAAATCGACGCGATCGAGCAGCAGCGACAGCACTTCGCCGACCGGATCGGGAATCAGATGATGGTCGAGATTGACCCTGCCATTGCCCATGGCCCGTCGATCCAGGGCGCGGACGATGCGCGCGGGCACGCCGACCGCCGTCACGCCCGGCGGCACATCTTCCACCACCACCGAATTGGCGCCGATCCGCGCCCCGGCGCCGACCTTGATCGGCCCGAGAATTTTCGCGCCGGCGCCGACCAGCACGCCGTCGTCCAGCGTGGGGTGGCGCTTGCCCGGCGTCCAGCTGACGCCGCCAAGGGTCACGCCGTGATAAAGCGTCACGCCGTCGCCGACCTCGGCGGTCTCGCCGATCACCACGCCGGCGCCGTGATCGATGAAGAAGGCGCGGCCAATGGTCGCGCCGGGATGAATGTCGACATTGGTCAGGAAACGCGCCAGCCAGGACAGGAAGCGCGCCGGAAACTTGAAGCCATTGCGCCACAGAAGATGCGACAGGCGGTGCCAGAGAATGGCGTGAACGCCGGGATAGGTCAGCAGGATTTCCAGGGCGCCGCGCGCCGCCGGGTCGCGCGCCCTGACGCAGGCGACATCGTCGCGCCACAGCCGCCACAGCCCGGCCTCGGCGGCGCGGACCGCATGTCCGGCGGGCATGACGACGCTTTCCGACATGGCGACTCAGGGCCCCCGGCTTCTTGAAGCCCATGGGCGCGGGGACGACGCGCACCAGCTCGCCGAGCTTTTCGACGATGCGGCTCTGGATGCCCTCCAGCGTGGCGCTGGCCAGGCTGCAGAAGATGCAGACAGGCGCGGGCGAATTGACATTCCACCACCTTGCCTTCGATCGACAGCAATTCGCAATCGCCGCCGTCGCGCTTCAGCGCCGGGCGGATTTCGTCAATGGCCTCGCGCACCAGTTTTTCGCGCCGCGCCTCGACCGTATCGGGCGTTTCGGCGACAGGCGTTTCGGCGACAATGTTTGCAGCATGCATGGTCATGATCGTCCTCTCCCAAAATGTCAGCCGAAGCTCTTGCCGCAGGAACAGGCGTGTGAAGCGTTGGCATTGTCGAAGGTGAAGCCGGCGCCCTTGATGGCGACGACGAAATCTATGGTGACGCCGGCGAGCAGCGGCAGGCTGTCATGCTCGACGAAAACCTTGACGCCGTCGCGCTCGACCATCTCGTCATCGGCTTCGGCGGCCGCGCACCAGACCCATCAGATATTTATTGCCGGCGCAGCCGCCGGTCTCGACCTTGAGGCGCAGACCCTGGACGGGCTCGGGCGCGCCGATGATCGCATTGCGCACGGCGTTCGAGCGCGCTGTCGGTCAGATGGATCATTGTCGTGCTCCGCTCAAAAAGGCTTTGCTCCCCAGGAAGCAAAAGCCGCGCCAGGGGCGCGGCCTCTTGTTTCCTATTGATTGACAATGATTTTTTCTTGCCGGGGGCGAAGCATTGTCGGAAAACCGACAGGCTGCCTTTTTAGGCCGCCACGGCCTGGTCGAGGCCGCGGAACACGGCGCAGCGCTTGAACACCTCGAGGTCGGGCGCCGTGTCGCGATGGCGACAATATTTTGAGACCAGCTTGGCCAGCCCCTTGATGTCGCGCCCCGCTGGTCTGCGGGTAGATGGTCGACCAGGCGACCGATCAGCGCGCGCTCAAGTTCGAGCGCGAACTGTTCGGACATCACGCCCCAGATGCGCCGGCGCGCCTCGTCGTCGGGCGAATGGAAGCGGATCAGGGCGATGCAGCGCGAGACGATGGCCTCGTCGATGTCGTCGATGCGGTTGGTGGTCAGGAACAGCAGCCCGTTGAAATATTCGAGCACGCGCAGGAACACGCCGACCACGGCGTTCATGGTCATGTCGTCCTGGCGGCGCTTGATATAGACGTCGGCCTCGTCGATCAGCATCACCGCGCCCCAGCGCTGCGCGCGCAGCAGCGCCTCCTTCAGCGCGGTCTCCATGGCCGCGACATTGAGGCCGAGCTGGCCCGAATGGACGCGGTAGAGCGGGCGTCGGACGATCTCCGAATAGACTTCCGCCGTCAGCGTCTTGCCGACCCCGGGCGGGCCGGCGCAGAGCACGGTGGTGCCGCCCGATTTTCCGGCGACGATATCGTCCATCAGCACATCCATTTCGGCGGTGAGAATATCGATCAGATCGGTCTGCTCCTCCGGCAGCACCAGCTTGTCCTTGAGGTCGGGCTTGTAGGCGTAGGGGGTCAAATCCTCTACATGGGCCCAGACATAGTGATGCAGGTCGAGGTGGAACATCAGGATGAACGGATGGACCGGATTCGCCGCGACATGGCCTCGCCCTTGGCCGCATTGGCGGCGGCCACCTCTGCTCGGCGAAATGATTGCTCTTGGCCGCCTTGCGCAGATAGGAGCCGAGTATGTCGCCGGTCAGCTCCAGGGTCAGGGCGCGATCGGCGAGCAGGCTCTCGTCATCTACGAGGCGCGCCGGATCGCCGCCCGACGACAGGATCATGCTCTCCTTGCGCGACGAGTCAGCGTGGCGATGGGTCGAGGAGGGGTCGGCGAAATAGCCGAGGCGGCCGCCGGAAAATTGCGCGCCATAATGGGCGCGCCAGGCGAAAATTTCCCCGTATTGGCGTCGTAAGCCGCGATCAGCTCCGGGTGTCGCGCAAAAAACCCTTTTCGGCGAAAATTTCGGCGACGTTCCGGCCATCGACATGGCCGGCGGTCACGCGCAATTGCACCGTGCCAATTCGCCCCGGGCATTGGCCTTGAGCTCGACCAAAATCCGCCCGGTCTCGTCATTGTCTTCGCGTATAGCGATGCTCGCCCACATAGGGCAAGGGCCGGCCACCGGAATGGGCTGAGAACAGCCGCCGCGCAAGCCGCCCGCGATGAGGAAATGGCCATGGCCGGCACCACCGCCTCGAAGATCCGGGCGGTGAAGCCCGGCCCGGCGTCGGCGAACACGCCGCGCAAGGTGGCGATCTGCGCCTGCTGGTTGGTGCGCCGGACCAGCGGGCCGTAGAGATCGTGCAGACGGTCGATGTCCGGCGAGGTGAGCTGCTGGAAGACCACCTCGACCTTGTCGCCGAACAGCAATTGCGCCTTCAGCGAGTCCAGTTCGGGAAAATCCTTGGTCAAAGCTTCGACAAAAGGGCGCGCGATATGGATTTTAACGCTCATGTCGCCTTCCATTCACTGTTTCAGTCGGAAACCCCGACGAGCAGGGAACAGGCCAGACATTTTGTGGCGAAATTTGCGGCAGACCATTTGCATGGGAACCGACGGCGCAAAAATGCGCGAAGAATTTTCAAGCGGAGAATGAAATGAATTACGAGACGACCGCCCTCGCAGGCCTGGAAAAGGAAGGCCGCCTTGTCGACGCCGTGTACAAGGGTCCGAGCGACAAATCCGGCTATCTGGCCTATCGCGGCGATTTCGCCCTGAAGCTGCAGGAATCCCTGGCCGACGAAAAGCGCCCGCCGGAATATTGCTTCGAGCAAGGCGTGGCGATCCTCAAGGATGGCGAATCCACCATCGACGCCTTGGCCGGCTATATCCATGACGTCAACAATCTCACCACCTTCAAAGACGTGGTGGGACCGCTGCTGTCGCCGAAGGGCAAATATATCGTCTTCGTCAGCAACATCGACTTCCTGGCGAAATATACCGTCGATCTCGGCGGCGCGACCGTGACGGTGCTGCCGCTGGACAAATCCACGGTGTGGAAGGAATTATCCGATCTCTCCGGCCTCGACAAAAACGACTTCAAGAAGCTCGACGGCGGCGGCAAGGTGCAGCTGATTCTCGACAAGGCCGGCGAAGCCACCGAGACCTATGAAAAACTGACCCTGGAGCAAGTGCTGGCCAAGGCCGAGCCGGTCCGCAACCGCAACGAAAACCGCCCCGTCTGATTTTTTCGGCTCCGCGCCTCGCGCCCTTTCGCGGTCTCTCGCCGCGAAAGGGTTTTTTGTTTTTTGGGTGGCGCGGAAGGCTGCTGTCGGCGGATTGTGTTGAAAAACTCTTTTTCGCCGCCGATCACATTTTTGCAGCCATTTGGAAACGCGGGCATAAAAATGATGCGGGGGACCGGTCGGTTCGACAAGAAGTCCGCCGAAAGCCTCCGTACCCAATTGTAGATGACCTTGAACGAGAAAAGTCGCTCATCAGCGAGTTTAGCGGGATTTTTGAGGAGCCTATTTTTTCGAGTTTTTCAACGAAATCGGCGGAAAGCGGGTATTGCGCTAACGACCGCTCCCGAGAATATGCCGGTCGATAGTTGAATGGGCAGGATGCGCCAAGAGCACGAATTCCGACCGTTTAAGGAACGTCCGCTGACGACTAGATTGGTGTCCAAAGCGGAATGCCTGCTGGGCGCCGCAAGCGGCCCTGATAATCTCGGTTTCATTTGCTGGCGGCGACGTTCGAGGCTGCCAGACGATCGCTCGACAGCGCCCTGAGGAAGGCCACGATCGCGGCGATATCATGGGAATTCAGGCGCTCCGGCGTATACATGACGAGTTTCTGATCTCGCGATATCCATGCGACTCGCGGTTTGATGAAAGGCTCGTCGGATACGGTGCGGTTGAGTTGGGCGACCGCCATGATGCGAACGGCTTCGCTCAGGTCGTCCACGGCGCCATTGTGGAAATAGGGCCCCGTCAGCGCAATATTCCGCAGCGTCGGAATACGCCACACCCCGCGCTCGAAATTATACCGGTCGAGCGACTCGTCTGGATTGGCGGGGAACAGGCGCATGGGCTGACGCTTGCTGGCCGGCGCCAGAAAGCTGGCACCGGAGAAGTTTGGACCTGAGTGACACTGAATGCAGCCGACCCGCTCGAATAGGGCCATACCTTGGATTTGCTGCGGCGTCAGCGCCGTCTCATCGCCGCGCAGAAAGCGGTCATATGGACTGTCGCTGGTGACGAGCCGGCGCTCGAACGCTGCCAAAGCCTTCGCGATGGCATTGCTGTCGATGGGCGCGCCGGCGCCGAAGGCCGAGCGAAACATCTGCGCGTAGGCTGGGTCATTCGCGAGCTTTCGGGCAAGGCCTTCGATGTCCCGGTTTCCCATTTCGATTGGATTGGCGATGGGGCCGAGCGCTTGTTCCTCCAGCGTGCGCGCGCGTCCGTCCCAAAACAGGCGCGACTGAAAAGCGGCGTTGAAAACCGTCGGAGAATTACGCGCCCCGATCTGACCTTTGATGCCACGCGAATTGCGGCGTGGCTCCGCGCCCGCGCCATGGTCGATGTCATGACAAGTCAAGCAGGCAATTGTTCCGTCGCCGGAAAGCGCCGGATCGCGAAACAGCTTTTCGCCGAGCGCGACTTTTTCCGGCGTGGTCGGATTGTCCGCTGGCGACGGCGCAACTTCCGGCAAGCCTTCCCACACCGCGTTGCCGACAAAAAACTCCGGCGACGGCGGCTCCAGCAGCGTGGCGACGGCAGGCGGCGCGTGCGCGCCGATCGTCATATTCTCCATAACGGCGACCTTGATCGCGAATGCCAGGACGCCGAGACCAAGAGCCGCTGCGAGCAGCAGGCGCTGCGAAAAGTTCAGCTGCGCCGCGGGGCCGAGGTCTTTCCAGACAATGAGCGCGGTGGCGGCGAGACCGAAGACGATCGCGCCCACCCCGGTTGCGAGCAGGGTGATGTCAAGCATTCGGAATTCCTTGATTTTAAGCTGTCATCCGAGAAGTTGGGCGAGACGCGCGGGATCGCGCGCCGCCAGCCATCCGGGTCCGGTCTCTATCAGGCCAGCCGCCGCCATGCGACGCAGCACACGCGACACGACCTCGCGCGAGGTGCCGAGATGTCCCGCGATCTGTTCTTGCGTCAGCCGCAAGCGGCCATTTCCTTTCGCGCGCCGCACCAGAAAACCGGCAAGACGCGCTTCCAGCCCAAGCGACGTCGCTTCCTCGATTGTCGTCATCAGTTCGAACAGACGTCCCGACAAGGCCTCGAAGGTGAAGCGCTGGACAGCAGCCTCCTGTGCGAACAGATCGCGGAAAAGCGCGCCTGGAATGATGGAAAAAGCCGTATCACCCTCACTTTCGACAAAGGCGGGATAGGCCAGTTGCGAAAAGGCGCAATTGAGCGCCAGAATGCAGGACTGTCCCGGCTCGACCCAATAGAGCGTCCCCTCGCGGCCTTCCGGGGTCACGTAATAAACTCGCAATGCGCCGCGCTCGACCAGATAGGCGCCTGCGACCGGATCGCCGCGCTGCACCAGCGGCGTAGCGTCCGGGCAGGCGATCTGGCGCATGCCCTTTCCCAGCCGCGAGCGACTGGCTTCGCTCATCTCTCCGAGAAAGGGGAAGAGGTTGATGGTAGGCATGGCGGACATAACGACACGATAGCCATACCAATCACCCGCCGCCAGTGCAGACATGGCCTTGTCCCTCATGCCGCCTTTATCGCGAAAAACAGATCGCCGGGCGTCGCCGTCGTGACCTCTGTGATTTCCGCATAAGGCAGGCCGACGCGCTCGTGGGCGCGTTTCACGGCTTCGGCGGATGGCGCCATGTTGAAACAAAAGGCGCGTCCTTCCTCGAAACCGACGTGGACCCGCAGCATGATGACGCCTTCGGCCCGGCACGCCTCTTCATATTGCGTGCAAAAACCCCCGAAGGCTTCCCTGGAAATGCTGGCGGGAAAGGTGCCCCCGCGAACATTATGGGTGTCGATGTAGAATTTCATCGCTTGCATGATTTACCTCCACATTTGCGATGCGGAGACGATCAGCGAAAGCGGCGAAAAACTCTGGAACAAAAGTCACAAGGCGATGCGCAATGCGCGAACCTGCGACCATCTGCCGCAAGTTAGAATTCGTGCGTTACGCCCGACGCTCGAAGGCAAATTAGCGATGCACCGTCGGCGAGGTGGAGTTGCGATGGCAGTGGTCCGCTCAGGGTCAATTTTACGCATTCAACCGAAGCCGGGAATGACCGGTAACGGTGCTGCTGCGGACGATGCCAAGTAAGCAGGAAGGTCCCATTCGAGCCGAACCTTGTCATCGGCTCAGTTCAGCTTGGCCGCGATGTTCGAGGTGAAGCGCGGGAGCTGGACCCTCTCCCCGCCTTGGCGGGGCTTTTTGGCGATGGCGAAAAGCTCGAATGTGGAGCGCGCCCTTCTCCCGCTTCTGGCGGGAGAGGGCGCGCGCGACAAAGGTTTGGGCGCGGAACTCTTGGAGATTTCTCTCGATCGGCGTGACCCATCGACGGGGAACGTCCGGAGAAAATTATCGAAAATTTTTAATTTTGGCATGATGCGACGTCATGCTTTTGGTGCGGGACGAGACCGAGGCCGACGGGGATAAGGGCCTCGCCTTCCCGCCGCAAACCGAAATCCATGTCAAAAACTCGCGCGGGGGGTCATGGCGTCCCTTGGCCTCGGTTTTTCCTCCTTTGCGGCGGCGGCGCGGTCGCTGGTTTTGTTTTGGCGCCATCGCGGCGGCGTTTGGACGGGATTTTTCCGATTTTTCTATCTTTGGTTGAAATGCGATCGCGCAAAACGCGCAAAACATGCGTATTTTCGCGAAAACAACGTGATTTTCGACGAAAATCGCACTGCTTTTCGCATGACAACTTTCAGGTTGTCATGGTGAAAACGCGGGGTGAAAATTCACGCCGGCTCAGTTCCGGTCCGGGAAAAGTCGTAATTTTTCGCTTTAACACAAATGGTTAAATCGAGCGCAAGGACTGTTTCACGTGAAACATATCGTGAACAAACTTTCGCCTCAAAAGCTGTTTTCGCGGATTTGTCGATTTTCACCTTCCGCCACAATTGCCACAATCGTTTAAAAAGCGGGGTTCGCGGCTTCCCCTAAAGCTCCGCGTCTTCGTCCTCGTCCTCATCGTCTTCGAGGAGTTTCAAACCGAGCACGCAAATGTCGCCGTCGATCACTTCCAGCCGCACCGGCTCCAGATGCTCGTTCTTGCAGGGGCCGGAAGAGCAGCGGCCGGTGCCCAGTTCGAACAGGGCGCCATGCTTGCCGCACATCAGCCGCAAGCCCGCGCCGTCGAGGAAGCTGTTGCGCTCCCAGTCGAGATGCACGCCGTGATGCGGACAGCGGTTGCGATAGCCGAACACCTGCTTGCCCCAGCGCACGACGACGATGGGAAAGGATTCCGGCTCGCCCTGTTGGTTGACCACGCCAAGATGAAATCCCACGGCCTTCTGGCTGGGAATGTCGCTCAACGCACAAATGACAAAGGCCTCTTCAGACATCCGCCGCTCCCTTGACGCCCGCACTATTGACGCTTTCGCGACACGCCAAGCAAGAAGCGCGCAATTTTTCCGCAACAAGCGCCAAAATCGCGGCAAAATCCACGAGCGGACACGACGGCGCGACGCCCGGCCCGCCGATGGCACGAATTTTGATGCCCCTTGCCCAGATTTCGAACAGGAGATGGGAATGAACATCGCAAGTGCTTTCGCCGAACTGTCCAAGGATGACATCAAGGCGCTGCTCGACGGGGGAACTCTGACCTTCTCGGCCGGGGAGAGGAAATTGCTAACCCTCTCAGACTTCGTGTTTGCTCAGCCGCTGGAAACCGAATGGAAGCGCAGGCCCCGTCGAGCAGCACCTTCGATGTCACTTTGGACACTCGGCGAAAGCACTTGCGATGTTCATTCCCATCTCCTGTTCGAAATCTGGGCAAGGGGCATCAAAATTCGTGCCATCGGCGGGCCGGGCGTCGCGCCGTCGTGTCCGCTCGTGGATTTTGCCGCGATTTTGGCGCTTGTTGCGGAAAAATTGCGCGCTTCTTGCTTGGCGTGTCGCGAAAGCGTCAATAGTGCGGGCGTCAAGGGAGCGGCGGATGTCTAAAGAGGCCTTTGTCATTTGTGCGTTGAGCGACATTCCCAGCCAGAAGGCCGTGGGATTTCACTTGGCGTGGTCTACCAACAGGGCGAGCTGGAATCCTTTCCCATCGTCGTCGTGCGTGGCAAGCAGGTGTTCGGCTGTCGCAAACGCTGTCGCATCACGGCGTGCATCTCGACTGGGAGCGCAACAGCTTCCTCGACGGCGCGGGCTTGCGGCTGAAATGTGCGGCAAGCATGGCGCCCTGTTCGAACTGGGTAACGGCCGCTGCTCTTCCGGCCCCTGCAAGAACGAGCATCTGGAGCCGGTGCGGCTGGAAGTGATCGACGGCGACATTTGCGTGCTCGGTTTGAAACTCCTCGAAGACGATGAGGACGAGGACGAAGATGCGGAGCTTTAGGGGAAGCCGCGAACCCCGCTTTTAAACAGTGTGGCGATTGTGGCGGAAGGTGAAAATCGACAAATCCGCGAAAACAGCTTTTGAGGCGAAAGTTTGTTCACGATATGTTTCACGTGAAACAGTCCTTGCGCTCGATTTAACCATTTGTGTTAAAGCGAAAAATTACGACTTTTCCCGGACCGGAACTGAGCCGGCGTGAATTTTCACCCCGCGTTTTCACCATGACAACCTGAAAGTTGTCATGCGAAAAGCAGTGCGATTTTCGTCGAAAATCACGTTGTTTTCGCGAAAATACGCATGTTTTGCGCGTTTTGCGCGATCGCATTTCAACCGAAGATAGAAAAATCGGAAAAATCCCGTCCAAACACCGCCGCAATGGCGCCAAAACAAAACCAGCGACCGCGCCGCCGCCGCAAAGGAGGAAAAACCGAGGCCAAGGGACGCCATGCCCCCCGCGGGAGCCTCTTCGACATGGATTTCGGTTTGCGGCGGGAAGGCAGGCCCTTATCCGTGGCCTCGGTCTCGTCCCGCACCAAAAGCATGACGTCGCATCATGCCAAAATTAAAATTTTCGATAATTTTCTCCGGACGTTCCCCGTCGATGGGTCACGCCGATGAGAGAAATTCCAAGAGTTCCGCGCCCAAACCTTTGTCCCCGGCGCGCCCTTCCCCCTGCCCAAGCGGGAGAAGGGCGCGCTCCACGTCGAGCTTTTCGCCATCGCCAAAAAGCCCGCCAAGGCGGGGAGAGGGTCCAGCTCCCGCGCTTCACCTCGAACATCGCGGCCAAGCTGAACTGAGCCGATGACAAGGTTCGGCTCGAAAATGGGACCTTCCTGCTTACTTGGCATCGTCCGCAGCAGCACCGTTACCGGTCATTCCCGGCTTCGGTTGAATGCGTAAAATTGACCCTGAGCGGACCACTGCCATCGCAACTCCACCTCGCCGACGGTGCATCGCTAATTTGCCTTCGAGCGTCGGGCGTAACGCAGAATTCTAACTTGCGGGAGTGGTCGCAGGTTCGCGCATTGCGCATCGCCTTGTGACTTTTGTTCCAGAGTTTTTCGCCGCTTTCGCTGATCGTCTCCGCATCGCAAATGTGGAGGTAAATCATGCAAGCGATGAAATTCTACATCGACACCCATAATGTTCGCGGGGGCACCTTTCCCGCCAGCATTTCCAGGGAAGCCTTCGGGGGTTTTTGCACGCAATATGAAGAGGCGTGCCGGGCCGAAGGCGTCATCATGCTGCGGGTCCACGTCGGTTTCGAGGAAGGACGCGCCTTTTGTTTCAACATGGCGCCATCCGCCGAAGCCGTGAAACGCGCCCACGAGCGCGTCGGCCTGCCTTATGCGGAAATCACAGAGGTCACGACGGCGACGCCCGGCGATCTGTTTTTCGCGATAAAGGCGGCATGAGGGACAAGGCCATGTCTGCACTGGCGGCGGGTGATTGGTATGGCTATCGTGTCGTTATGTCCGCCATGCCTACCATCAACCTCTTCCCCTTTCTCGGAGAGATGAGCGAAGCCAGTCGCTCGCGGCTGGGAAAGGGCATGCGCCAGATCGCCTGCCCGGACGCTACGCCGCTGGTGCAGCGCGGCGATCCGGTCGCAGGCGCCTATCTGGTCGAGCGCGGCGCATTGCGAGTTTATTACGTGACCCCGGAAGGCCGCGAGGGGACGCTCTATTGGGTCGAGCCGGGACAGTCCTGCATTCTGGCGCTCAATTGCGCCTTTTCGCAACTGGCCTATCCCGCCTTTGTCGAAAGTGAGGGTGATACGGCTTTTTCCATCATTCCAGGCGCGCTTTTCCGCGATCTGTTCGCACAGGAGGCTGCCGTCCAGCGCTTCACCTTCGAGGCCTTGTCGGGACGTCTGTTCGAACTGATGACGACAATCGAGGAAGCGACGTCGCTTGGGCTGGAAGCGCGTCTTGCCGGTTTTCTGGTGCGGCGCGCGAAAGGAAATGGCCGCTTGCGGCTGACGCAAGAACAGATCGCGGGACATCTCGGCACCTCGCGCGAGGTCGTGTCGCGTGTGCTGCGTCGCATGGCGGCGGCTGGCCTGATAGAGACCGGACCCGGATGGCTGGCGGCGCGCGATCCCGCGCGTCTCGCCCAACTTCTCGGATGACAGCTTAAAATCAAGGAATTCCGAATGCTTGACATCACCCTGCTCGCAACCGGGGTGGGCGCGATCGTCTTCGGTCTCGCCGCCACCGCGCTCATTGTCTGGAAAGACCTCGGCCCCGCGGCGCAGCTGAACTTTTCGCAGCGCCTGCTGCTCGCAGCGGCTCTTGGTCTCGGCGTCCTGGCATTCGCGATCAAGGTCGCCGTTATGGAGAATATGACGATCGGCGCGCACGCGCCGCCTGCCGTCGCCACGCTGCTGGAGCCGCCGTCGCCGGAGTTTTTTGTCGGCAACGCGGTGTGGGAAGGCTTGCCGGAAGTTGCGCCGTCGCCAGCGGACAATCCGACCACGCCGGAAAAAGTCGCGCTCGGCGAAAAGCTGTTTCGCGATCCGGCGCTTTCCGGCGACGGAACAATTGCCTGCTTGACTTGTCATGACATCGACCATGGCGCGGGCGCGGAGCCACGCCGCAATTCGCGTGGCATCAAAGGTCAGATCGGGGCGCGTAATTCTCCGACGGTTTTCAACGCCGCTTTTCAGTCGCGCCTGTTTTGGGACGGACGCGCGCGCACGCTGGAGGAACAAGCGCTCGGCCCCATCGCCAATCCAATCGAAATGGGAAACCGGGACATCGAAGGCCTTGCCCGAAAGCTCGCGAATGACCCAGCCTACGCGCAGATGTTTCGCTCGGCCTTCGGCGCCGGCGCGCCCATCGACAGCAATGCCATCGCGAAGGCTTTGGCAGCGTTCGAGCGCCGGCTCGTCACCAGCGACAGTCCATATGACCGCTTTCTGCGCGGCGATGAGACGGCGCTGACGCCGCAGCAAATCCAAGGTATGGCCCTATTCGAGCGGGTCGGCTGCATTCAGTGTCACTCAGGTCCAAACTTCTCCGGTGCCAGCTTTCTGGCGCCGGCCAGCAAGCGTCAGCCCATGCGCCTGTTCCCCGCCAATCCAGACGAGTCGCTCGACCGGTATAATTTCGAGCGCGGGGTGTGGCGTATTCCGACGCTGCGGAATATTGCGCTGACGGGGCCCTATTTCCACAATGGCGCCGTGGACGACCTGAGCGAAGCCGTTCGCATCATGGCGGTCGCCCAACTCAACCGCACCGTATCCGACGAGCCTTTCATCAAACCGCGAGTCGCATGGATATCGCGAGATCAGAAACTCGTCATGTATACGCCGGAGCGCCTGAATTCCCATGATATCGCCGCGATCGTGGCCTTCCTCAGGGCGCTGTCGAGCGATCGTCTGGCAGCCTCGAACGTCGCCGCCAGCAAATGAAACCGAGATTATCAGGGCCGCTTGCGGCGCCCAGCAGGCATTCCGCTTTGGACACCAATCTAGTCGTCAGCGGACGTTCCTTAAACGGTCGGAATTCGTGCTCTTGGCGCATCCTGCCCATTCAACTATCGACCGGCATATTCTCGGGAGCGGTCGTTAGCGCAATACCCGCTTTCCGCCGATTCCGTTGAAAAACTCGAAAAAATAGGCTCCTCAAAAATCCCGCTAAACTCGCTGATGAGCGACTTTTCTCGTTCAAGGTCATCTACAATTGGGTACGGAGGCTTTCGGCGGACTTCTTGTCGAACCGACCGGTCCCCCGCATCATTTTTATGCCCGCGTTTCCAAATGGCTGCAAAAATGTGATCGGCGGCGAAAAAGAGTTTTTCAACACAATCCGCCGACAGCAGCCTTCCGCGCCACCCAAAAAACAAAAAACCCTTTCGCGGCGAGAGACCGCGAAAGGGCGCGAGGCGCGGAGCCGAAAAAATCAGACGGGGCGGTTTTCGTTGCGGTTGCGGACCGGCTCGGCCTTGGCCAGCACTTGCTCCAGGGTCAGTTTTTCATAGGTCTCGGTGGCTTCGCCGGCCTTGTCGAGAATCAGCTGCACCTTGCCGCCGCCGTCGAGCTTCTTGAAGTCGTTTTTGTCGAGGCCGGAGAGATCGGATAATTCCTTCCACACCGTGGATTCGTCCAGCGGCAGCACCGTCACGGTCGCGCCGCCGAGATCGACGGTATATTTCGCCAGGAAGTCGATGTTGCTGACGAAGACGATATATTTGCCCTTCGGCGACAGCAGCGGTCCCACCACGTCTTTGAAGGTGGTGAGATTGTTGACGTCATGGATATAGCCGGCCAAGGCGTCGATGGTGGATTCGCCATCCTTGAGGATCGCCACGCCTTGCTCGAAGCAATATTCCGGCGGGCGCTTTTCGTCGGCCAGGGATTCCTGCAGCTTCAGGGCGAAATCGCCGCGATAGGCCAGATAGCCGGATTTGTCGCTCGGACCCTTGTACACGGCGTCGACAAGGCGGCCTTCCTTTTCCAGGCCTGCGAGGGCGGTCGTCTCGTAAGTCATTTCATTCTCCGCTTGAAAATTCTTCGCGCATTTTTGCGCCGTCGGTTCCCATGCAAATGGTCTGCCGCAAATTTCGCCACAAAATGTCTGGCCTGTTCCCTGCTTGTCGGGGTTTCCGACTGAAACAGTGAATGGAAGGCGACATGAGCGTTAAAATCCATATCGCGCGCCCTTTTGTCGAAGCTTTGACCAAGGATTTTCCCGAACTGGACTCGCTGAAGGCGCAATTGCTGTTCGGCGACAAGGTCGAGGTGGTCTTCCAGCAGCTCACCTCGCCGCAGATCGACCGTCTGCACGATCTCTATGGCGCCGCCGGTCCGGCGCACCAAAACCAGCAGGCGCAGATCGCCACCTTGCGCGGCGTGTTCGCCGACGCCGGGCCGCGCTTCACCGCCCGGGACCTCGAGGCGGTGGTGCCGGCCATGGCCAATTTCCTCATCGCGGGCGGCTTGCGCGGCTGGCTGTTCTCAGCCCATTCCGGTGGCCGGCCCTTGCCCTATGTGGTGGCGCGCATCGACTATACGCCGCAGAACAATGACGAGACCGGGCGCATTTTCGTCGAGCTCAAGGCCAATGCCCGGGGCGAATTGGGCACGGTGCAATTGCGCGTGACCGCCGGCGATGTCGATGGCCGGAACGTCGCCGAAATTTTCGCCGAAAAGGGTTTTTTGCGCGAGACCCCGGAGCTGATCGCGGCTTACGACGCCAATACGGAGAAATATTTCGCCTGGCGCGCCCATTATGGCGCGCAATTTTCCGGCGGCGGCCTCGGCTATTTCGCCGAGGACCCCTCCTCGACCCATCGCAACACTGACTGGTCGCGCAAGGAGAGCGTGATCCTGTCGTCGGGCGGCAATCCGGCGCGCCTCGTCAATGACGAGAGCCTGCTCGCCAATCGCGCCCTGACCCTGGAGCTGACCGGCGACGTGCTGGGCTCCTATCTGCGCAAGGCGGCCAAGAGCAATCATTTCGCCGAGGAGGACGAGGTGGCCGCCGCCAATGCGGCCAAGGGCGAGGCCATGTTCCGGCGGATTCCGGTCCATCCGTTCATCCTGATGTTCCACCTCGACCTGCATCACTATGTCTGGGCCCATGTCGAGGATTTGACCCCCTACGCCTACAAGCCCGACCTCAAGGACAAGCTGGTGCTGCCGGAGGAGCAGACCGATCTGATCGATATTCTCACCGCCGAAATGGATGTGCTGATGGACGATATCGTCGCCGGAAAATCGGGCGGCACCACCGTGCTCTGCGCCGGCCCGCCCGGGGTCGGCAAGACGCTGACGGCGGAAGTCTATTCGGAGATCGTCCGGCGCCCGCTCTACCGCGTCCATTCGGGCCAGCTCGGCCTCAATGTCGCGGCCATGGAGACCGCGCTGAAGGAGGCGCTTTTACGCGCGCAGCGCTGGGGCGCGGTGATGCTGATCGACGAGGCCGATGTCTATATCAAGCGCCGCCAGGACGACATGACCATGAACGCCGTGGTCGGCGTGTTCCTGCGCGTGCTCGAATATTTCAACGGGCTGCTGTTCATGACCACCAATCGCATCGACGATATCGACGAGGCCATCGTCTCGCGCTGCATCGCCATGATCCGCTTCCATTCGCCGGACGAGGAGGCGCGCCGGCGCATCTGGGGGGTGATGTCCGAACAGTTCGAACTGAATTTGAGCGACGCGCTGATCGGTCGATTGGTGACCATCTACCCCCAGACCAGCGGGCGCGACATCAAGGGGCTGGCCAAGCTGGTCTCAAAATATTGTCGCCATCGCGACACGGCGCCCGACCTCGAGGTGTTCAAGCGCTGCGCCGTGTTCCGCGGCCTCGACCAGGCCGTGGCGGCCTAAAAAGGCAGCCTGTCGGTTTTCCGACAATGCTTCGCCCCCGGCAAGAAAAAATCATTGTCAATCAATAGGAAACAAGAGGCCGCGCCCCTGGCGCGGCTTTTGCTTCCTGGGGAGCAAAGCCTTTTTGAGCGGAGCACGACAATGATCCATCTGACCGACAGCGCGCTCGACGCCGTGCGCAATGCGATCTCGGCGGCGCCCGAGCCCGTCCAGGGTCTGCGCCTCAAGGTCGAGACCGGCGGCTGCGCCGGCAATAAATATCTGATGGGTCTGGTGCGCGCCGCCGAAGCCGATGACGAGATGGTCGAGCGCGACGGCGTCAAGGTTTTCGTCGAGCATGACAGCCTGCCGCTGCTCGCCGGCGTCACCATAGATTTCGTCGTCGCCATCGAGGGCGCCGGCTTCACCTTCGACAATCCCAACGCTTCCCACGCCTGTTCCTGCGGCAAGAGCTTCGGCTGACATTTTGGAGAGGACGATCATGACCATGCACGCTGCAAACATTGTCGCCGAAACGCCTGTCGCCGAAACGCCCGATACGGTCGAGGCGCGGCGCGAAAAACTGGTGCGCGAGGCCATTGACGAAATCCGCCCGGCGCTGAAGCGCGACGGCGGCGATTGCGAATTGCTGTCGATCGAAGGCAAGGTGGTCAATGTCAAATTGACCGGCGCCTGCATCTTCTGCAGCCTGGCCAGCGCCACGCTGGAGGGCATCCAGAGCCGCATCGTCGAAAAGCTCGGCGAGCTGGTGCGCGTCGTCCCCGCGCCCATGGGCTTCAAGAAGCCGGGGGCCTGAGCGCCATGTCGGAAAGCGTCGTCATGCCCGCCGGACATGCGGTCCGCGCCGCCGAGGCCGGGCTGTGGCGGCTGTGGCGCGACGATGTCGCCTGCGTCAGGGCGCGCGACCCGGCGGCGCGCGGCGCCCTGGAAATCCTGCTGACCTATCCCGGCGTTCACGCCATTCTCTGGCACCGCCTGTCGCATCTTCTGTGGCGCAATGGCTTCAAGTTTCCGGCGCGCTTCCTGTCCTGGCTGGCGCGTTTCCTGACCAATGTCGACATTCATCCCGGCGCGACCATTGGCCGCGCCTTCTTCATCGATCACGGCGCCGGCGTGGTGATCGGCGAGACCGCCGAGGTCGGCGACGGCGTGACGCTTTATCACGGCGTGACCCTTGGCGGCGTCAGCTGGACGCCGGGCAAGCGCCACCCCACGCTGGACGACGGCGTGCTGGTCGGCGCCGGCGCGAAAATTCTCGGGCCGATCAAGGTCGGCGCCGGGGCGCGGATCGGCGCCAATTCGGTGGTGGTGGAAGATGTGCCGCCGGGCGTGACGGCGGTCGGCGTGCCCGCGCGCATCGTCCGCGCCCTGGATCGACGGGCCATGGGCAATGGCAGGGTCAATCTCGACCATCATCTGATTCCCGATCCGGTCGGCGAAGTGCTGTCGCTGCTGCTCGATCGCGTCGATTTTCTCGAGGCCCGGCTCAATCACATGCGCGGACGCGAGCGGAATCCTGTTCAAAATGAGGAAAGGCTGGAGTCATGAGTGTTCTGGACGATCTGGGCCGGCTGTCCTCGGCGGAGGATTTCTTCACCTTTCTCGGCGTCGATTTCGATCCGGCTGTCGTCAGGGTGTCCAGGCTGCACATCATGCGCCGCATGGGCCAATATCTGAAGGGCGCCGAGCTGGACGACGCCTTCGCCGGCCTCGACGATGCGGCGATCAAGGCGCTGTGCGCCGCGCATCTGGCCCAGGCCTATCAGGATTTCGTCGAGAGCACGCCGATCCAGGAGCGCCTGTTCAAGGTGCACAAGGAGGCGGTCGAGCCCAAGGCCGAGGAGCCCGCGCCGAACAATAATTTCGTGCCGCTGGCCTCCTTGACCGTTGTTGGCGGCTGATGGGGGCGCACGCCATGCACAGAGCGAGGGGAGCGTCCGATGCGACGTTCGGACGGCCGGCGCCAGGCCGCGCCGACCTCGCCTTGCAGGGCGTCTACACGCTGTCGAAAATTCTCGGCC
>CAWDOR010000028.1:0-33781 GCA_963804045.1 uncultured Alphaproteobacteria bacterium
ACTTTCGTTTCGACGGGAAAATATTAGCCAGAATTCAACGGGTTATGTTGGAGTAGCGAGTCAAGCTCTTGACTCGTGACTTGGGGCCGTCTCTCATTCCGGGAGATCGGCATTGGCTCGAATCAGCTTTCTTCACCGCCTCGAAGGCCGCTATTACCTCCGGGCGCGCATGCCGTTCTTCGACGGCAAGAAGACGAAATCGCGCGTGTTCCGGTCCGCGTTGCGCGCCTCGGCCTACGCCGTCGCCCGGCGCCGGATTTCCCTGTGCGTGGCGTGGATCGTGGACATCAAGGACCATCCAGACCTCATCGAGCGCGGCGCGCTGCTGCTGCGGCAGATCGGCGACCATCTCGACCGCGGCTTGCCGCTCGACGCCGACGTCCTGGCGGGGAGGGGCACCTTTGAACATTATGTCCGCACCTTCATCACCGAGTGCCGCGGCGCAAGCTTTGCGCCGGACGAAATCTGCCCTGGGCTGACCCCGGCCTGGAAAGAATTCGTCGAGCAGAACGTGGCCGCCGAAAAGACCCACCTCCGCAGAACCACCGACGAGGCCTACAGGCGCGGCTTCGCCGCCGCGGAATCGCTGGAGGCGCCGGCGCCGCAGTCTGCGCGGCCCGAGTTCGCCGCCCTGGCGTCCGAGTCGGCCGCCTTGAACAGCCGGACGCTGCTTGATCAGTTCCGGCGCAATGACGAAGCTGTCGAGATCGATGCTCAGGCCGAGCGCAGGCGGCTGCTCCTGTCTAGGATCCCGGCCGACGCGATTCCGTCAGCATTCGAAGAGCCGCCGCCGGACGCGCAGCAGGCCGCGAACGAAGCCGCGCCTCAGGCCGAGTTCGCCCAGGCGACGGAGGCGGTCAGCCTCGCCGGCGACCAAATCCGTGCCGAGGAAAAGTCGGTTCCGGCACCGAAAAACGACAAAGCGACCAGCGCGTCGTCGACCGGCCTGCTTGCCCGCGTCGACCTGGCCGATCCCGACGAATTCCTGCCCGAGCCGACCGACACGCTGTCGGTGGCGCTCGAAAAGTTTCTGCGTCGGGAGAATAAACGATTAGGGAACGACCGCGCTCGGGAGCGTTTCGGCCTGGTCGTTCCCTTCGTCATCGCCATGGTCGGCGACGAGCCGGTTGCGCAAATCACCAAGCGCCAGCTCGACAGGGTCGACGCGCGTTTGGCCGACATTCCCAAGAGAACCGGAATCCCGGCAGCACACAGGAAATCTCTGCTCGACCGGTATCGTTACGCAGAGAAGCACGGATGGAAAGGACTCGAGCGGTTGTCGGAAACCACACTCCGCAACGGCTACCACACGACGCTAAACACCTTTTTCGACTGGCTTTATCAAAAGGACGCCCTGCCGGCAGTCCCGTACAAATTTCAGTATGTCCAAGCCAACAATCCCGAGGCCGAGGCGCGCGATGTCTTTTCTCCCGAAGAGGCGCTCAAACTGGCGAGTTTGCCGTTGTTCACCGGATGCGAATCGCCGTCGCGGATCTGGAATCCGGGCGGTTTTTTCATGCAGACCTTCCTCTATTGGGGCTATATCCTCGCCCTGGTGACCGGCATGCGCCCGGCGGAAATCGCGCAGGTTCGGTGCACGGACCTCATTTCGATCGAAGACGAAGAGGGCGTCGTCTGGTTCTTCGACTTCACGGACCGGCTGAAAGACGCGAAGACGTCGACCTCCCGGCGTATGGTCCCGTTGCTGCCGCTGGTGATCGAACTCGGGCTCGTCGAGCGCCGCGACATTTTGATGGCGGCCGGCCACGACCGGCTGTTTCCCGAATGGGCGCCTTTGGTGAAAACCACCGGCGAGATCAAACACGGCCACGCGCTCTCCAAATCCTGGCAATACATCAAGGTGAAATTCAAATTCACGCGCAACGGCGTCACCTTGTATTCGGCGCGGCACTGGTTCGCGCAACGGCTCGACGAGGTAGGCCAACTGGCGGAACGCGCCCGGCATATGGCCATGGGGCACGCGACGAAGAGCAAAGGAAAGGCTCGCCTGACCTACGGCGCACAGACCCTTTCGCTCGGCATCGCGCGCATGATCAATGCGATCTCCGTCTCCGACCCGACAGTTAAAAAGGTCTCCGAGATTTTGCTCGACGCGAAAAAGCGCGCAGATCGCGGCGAGCTTCAGCGCATTGGCGTGCTCGAAATGATCCAGAAGGAATTGGAGGCGGCCGAGGCCTAAAAGCGCCTCAGCGCCGCCTGCCCCCAAGGGCGCCCAACGAATTTTTGGGCCGAAGGCGCTCGCCGGGCGCGGAAACACAAGAATATTTCTTTCAAAAACAGCAGCCGGCAGTGGAGGGGCATCGCCTCCAGCGCGCAGAACACGAGCTTAACTTTAGAGTTTAACCGCCGGTTGCAATCAAACGAATCTCTGACAATCCTAGCGAAGGGGCAAAATTTGCGAGGGTTGGTTCCGTGGACGATGATGAACTGGCGGAATTGTTGGGGCCGGTGCTGAAGGCGGGCGCCAGCAAACTCGGCGGCCCGATGCTGACGACGCTGGTCAGAAACAATCTGCCGGCTTTCCGCAAGCTTCGGGACAACGGATTCACTTTCAAGCAAATCGCCACTTATCTCGAAAACCAAGGCCTGACAGATCGCCAGAAGAAGGCGCCCTCGGCGGCCGTATTGATGGAAACATTTCGTAAAGCCAATCGGGACGCGGGAGCCGCCTCCGCCACGCCCAGAATCGAGCCTCGCGCGAAATCCGCCGCGGCCGCCGCCAAACCGCAAGCGACTGCGCCCGTGTCGGCGCCAACGCCAACCCCAACGCCTGACATCGCGGCGGATAAGGTTATCCACCCGGCTGTCGAGAAATTGAACGACGTGATGGCCGACGCCGAGATGCAGAAGGAGAAGATCGACCGTCTCGCCAAACGCCGGTTTCGCTAGTGAAAGGCCGTCTTCGACCAAGCCTGATAAGGGATTTGCGCGCCGAATTGGCGAAGTGCAGCCTTTCGCGCTCCGATAAGATTGTCGGTCTTGAATCCAAAATCTTGGCGATCGAATGTCTCGCGCAGCGCGACCAGATGCGGGTGCGGGCCGCGGCAAAATCGCCCCGCATCGCGACGGTCATTCGTCAATTGAAGGCGATCGAGGATTTGGCGGTCCGTGCGGCGAGGGGCGAAGCGATCACGGTTCCTGAAAACACGTGCATTGAAGTCTATCAGGCGCTCGCGGGCTTGCCGCCCTATTCTGAAATCGACTTCGCGCGGGTGACCCGCACCATGCTCGACGAATGGGGGCCGGGATATTGGCCGGCAGGCGCCACGAGGGTGCTTCCGGCTGATGCGCCCATCGCAACGGCGGTTCTCGAGTCCGAATTGCGTCCTTCCAGGGACGAACCGCATCTTTTGGCGCTGCGGACATGGGCCAGAGTCCGCGCGGTGGCGTCCGCATATTTCTTTGCCGATCTACCGGAGGCCGACGAGAATCGGTCGGCCAAACTCCGGATGCGCCTTGCAGAAATGATCCAGCCCGGGTCGGCGGAGTTTCACGAATATGTCGAAAATGTCTGCGCCGCCGTCGCGCGCGCGCTCACGGACGCCGATCGCCAGAACCCGGGGCGTCGGACGATCCATTCCTGGACGCAGGCTGATCCGGATGGGGCGTTGATCGTCGACCTGTGCGATGCGCTTTGGGAGGACGAGCGCCATGTCGTCGCGGGAGCGGACGTCGAATGTGTCCAATCTTTGGTGATTTGGCTTCGCGACCCAGAACTCCTGGTCGGCGCAAGCGACAAACCGGTTGCCGATGCGACCATCTGGACGATGTTGGGCGCCTGGAATTCGCGGGCGGCGCATCTGGCGGTCGCTGCAAAACTGAGCGATGTGGCCTTCGTCGGCGACCATGCAGGCGGGGATGTTTCGAGTTTTATCGATGTCGAGTTCGCCTCCTCCTTGGCCGAGCTTAACCGTCGACTTTCGATGGGCGATGCTGTGAGCTCCAAGCCCTTTTTGGCGCGCGCAAGCGGTCGTCCGGCTGCTGTCCTAGACCTAAGAAAAGCCGCGCAGGCGGAAAACTACGACGATTGCTGGAGGGCAGTAGAGGCGGCGGTCAAGTTCACGAACGTGAATTGATCCCGCATCAGGCCGGCGCCGCCGTCGAAACAGAGTGACAATAAAATGCAAAAAAACCCAACGAAACCCAATGAAATCCAGCTAAACCCAACGCATGCGGGTTACTGCCAATGAAGCCCACCGAAAACCAATAATTTCCAAATAAATCAAATTAAACACAACGAAATTACGCTAATTCCAATTAAAACCAATGAAATCAACTCACCTACAGCAAAGGCGCCAATCATTGCCAATGAAGCTATGCGAATTACAGGGTTGCCAATCAAAGTCAATCAAAGCCAACGAAAGCCAAGCTAGACCAACAATTTCCAGCAAAAGGTTTGCATCATGGTTCTGACGGCGAGTCGTTCAGATTGTGTATGGGGCGATTCTGCCCAAGGAGACCACTTTCAATGGCCGACATCGCCACCATCGCAAAGCAGCAGCCGCGGTTCGAAGCTTCCCTGATCCTCACGGCGCAGGAGCTCAGGGCAAGACTCTGAGCGCGGAAGCTGCCATTCTCACGTCCCTCGCCGGCCAGCGTTCCGTCAGGGCCATTTCTGCCGACGTCCAGGAGAAGTTGGGGTTGAAACTCGGAGCCGAGCGGGTCCAGAGGCTCGACATCGATGTATTCAATATGTTTGAAGACGACCCGTTGGTGCTGCTCCGGACATTCTCGCCGGTTTTGGCCGCCACGGACCTTTGCTCGACCGATGGCGCCGATCTCGTGGTGGACACGGCCGCGACCTGGCACGGCGTGACTTTGCGGTGGAGCGCCGAAGTCAAATACGACGAGGTCGTGGCTGACAAAGGTGGCCGCCTGAACGTGATGGTGGTGACGACGGCGCAGCGCGATGGCCTGCGCATGCTGGTCGAGACCACTGAGGCGGCGCGCATCGCCCTGCCTGACGCGCGTCTGATCTGGGTCGCCAACGACCGCAATGGCGAGGTCGATTTCGATCGGATCGAATGGGAAGCCGTCGGCATCGATCCCGAGAGGGCGACCGCGCTGCGCACGCTCGTCAGCGTGGCGCGCATCCCGCGGCTGCATGACGACATCTGGCAGCCGCTCGATCGGTCCGGGCTGAGCATGCAGGCTGCGGTCGAAAAAGACGCGTCCGATTTGCGGACCTGCTGGCCCGACAGGAACGGGAAGCCGCTCGACCGCGTCTCCGCTCAGGCCGTCCAGCGGAAGGTAGTCGTCTGGGTCAGCGCCATTCTCGGCCAGTTCTCGGCGGTGCTCGGGGTTCCCGTTGCGTAGGGGACGCCTTTTGGCGCGCATCGATTGGGTTATCGATGGGGGATGCAGGGCCGAGAGGGCGCTCGTTCGGCGGCTGCTGACAATGTCCGCCGAAGCCCTGCTGCGCGATTTGCCGCCGGACCTCATGCTGCTAGGTGATGACAGCCGCGCCAGATTGGTCGAACTCATCGAGAATCGGCGGGGTCCGGCAGAGCGATTTCTGGCAAAACTGGGCGCGGTGATCGATGGGTGGATTGCACGCCGCGGGCGGTAGCCGGCGGCGTGTTTTTTTTACGGAAAAATGATGTTTGGCCTCGTTCCGACGACCTATGCGCATTGGCGTTCACCCAATCGGACTGTGATCGTCACCTTGTTCCATCATGGGGACGCGTGAACTCGCGTGGCGTCGTCTTCAGATCGACGCCTTCCCGGCGAGACCGTGGTGTTCAATGCCTGGCGTGGAACTACCCGAATGATCCTCAGCGTCATGCAGCGAGCCCAGCGCGGCTTTCGGCTGCTCCTCATTTCAAAGGTGTTTACCGGTAATGTCGACGTGGCGCCAACGCCCGGCGGCGTGCGTGTTCCCGACATCGCTGCGCTCGAACAAACCCGCCCGATCAGGTCCGGGGAAATTCCTCGTCCGAATTCACGACCTCGCCCCTGGTCGGATCGTCAGATTGCAACCTGTCGCCGGCGCCGACCGCCTTCGCATGGCGCAGAAATTTTTCCAGCGTCTCGATGACGGGCGCCAGAGATTCTTCTGTCTTTTCGCGCAGGCGGGCGCTTTCCAGCGCGGCCCGCCGGACCTGCTCGGCCGAGTTTTTGGGCGGTTTGGGAACCGGAAAATCGTCGTCGGCGAGCATGCGAAGATCAGCCTGAAGGTCGATGTGATCCGGCGCGGCGCCGCCGGATTGCGGGGAGGACGCGGGCGGGTTCGACATCAACTTTTCGGACCCGTCGACCATTTGCGGCGCCAGGGCCGGTTCTTGAACAAACGACGCGGTCGATGGCTGAGAAGGATGCGCATCGTCATGGATCGCGGGGGCGTTCGAAACGGAAACGTCCTCGATGTCCAGCTCGGCGATTTTCGTCGCAGAGGCGTCGTGCGACGCCGCACGGCGCGCGGCGATCGCCCGCGCCTCATGCAGCCCGTCTTCAAGCGTGCGCCGCACGCGAGCGACTTCAGCCGGGTCGGGCGTCGGCATGAAAAGCGCGGCGGGATGAGGCGCTCCGCGTCCTTTCGTCCGGCCGTAATGGACGTGGGCGGTCTCGTCGACCGCATGCCCCATCAGGGCGGCGACCTCCTCGGGCCGGAAGATCACCTTGGCCATGGCGGCAAATTCGTGCCGGCAGGTGGAGATGGTTATATGCGAAGATCGACGTGGAAAAACGGCCCGTTCGATGTCGTGCAGCACGTCCCCGAGAACGTCGATGTAGGCCTTATACGCCTTCCTCGAAGGAAAAGACGCCGCCTGCGCCGTCACGGCCTCCAGGGCCGCAATCTTCTCGGGTGTCAGGTTCGTCCACCGGAGAGTCCGGGTTTCGCCGTGGGCGCGGCCGTTGGTCCGTTTCGCGTTCAGGACGATGAGCTTGGCGACATAGCCGGCTTCCGGCGGCGCAAGATGCGCGCGCCACCATTCGCAAGGACGCAGCCCCGCGATCAGACCGGCGTCGAGAAATTGCCGTAATGCAGGGGCGTGTTTCGACGAGCTGCACGCAAGCGCCCGGAAAATTTTGGTCTGATCCTTTGGGCGGAAGCGCTCGGCTTTGGTGGCCGACGTTTCCTTCGAACTTCGAGCGCATCCAGTCTGGGGAATCCCCTGGAGGAAGGCGATCGCCTCATGGCAATCAGCCGCGTCAGGCGCTTCGCTGGCGATTTTACCTTCGAAGCCGGCAATCGCGGCGCTCTTGTATGTTCGCCAAGTCACGGCCTTTCGCCGATCCTTTCCGCGCACCAGCCAAGAGGCCAAAGACGTCGGGTCCGCCGCGCCGGTTTCTCGGAGACAGCGCTCCTGGAAACCAGAAAAACGGCTCGCATAGTCTGCGATCGTATCGGCGCTCCTGGAGGACTTCTTGGAATTGCCTGCCATGACGAGGCCCCCTTGGCTCAACGCCTACATCAGCTCCGGTGCGCCGTCGCCGGGGGCGCGATGCCCGGCCGGCCGAACGGCCTCCGGCTGCGGACGTCTCCCAACGGCCCGGATACAGCGCTTCCATTGAGCTCCATGCTGTTTTCGCCGCGGATGGAGCCCGGTTCAACGACAGCCGGCATGTTCACCTCGTGCGGAACATCCGGTTCGTCCGGCGTTTTGGTCGACAACGTCGTTCCGCCTGTCCTGGCCGCGTCTTCGGCAGGGGTAGCCCTATCGATTTCGGGCTCCGGCGGGGCTGGGGCTGAGGCGGCGGCGTTGACGCCGCTCGACGGGGCCGGATCCTCGGCCGCCGCCGATTCGACGCCGTCCTGACAGGAAGTTTTAGTGGCTTCAACTGTGGCCGCGTCGGTCGGCTTGACGGCTACATTGGCGGCGGCAGAGGGACTGGTCAGAGTTATCGACGCCGGTTCGACGAGGGTTTCCGACGCAAAGGCCCTGGTCAGGGCATCCTTCGACTCGGCTTGCGTCGTCGAGACGTCGGCATTCCCCGAGACGGTCGCGAGGGCGCGGGCCGGAAGCGAGTTGAACAGCCAAGGCGCGGGACTGCCTCGCCCGTTCGGCGATCGCCTTCTTCTCGGCCTTGTCGCGTTTGAGCGCGTCGGCTTCGGCCTGGCGCGCGATTTCCGTCGCGCTGTATCCGATGATCAACTCTCGGCCACGGTGCCGCAGCCGTTCAATTCCGCCCTTGGCGACGATCTCGACCAAAATCCACTCGGCGATACCCATCGCGAGGGCTTCGTCGTTATCGATTTCGTTGAAAACGCCGCGGATTGTGAGTGCGGAAAGGAGGTTGCGGCCGATGTCGCGCCGCTTGCGCCGGACTTCTGCTTCCTGCGCTTTCGACAAGGCGGCGAGTGAGATGGCTTCCACGTCGTGCTCCCCGTGTTGGAGGTGGACCTGGAATCAATGTACGGCCGTGGCTACGGATCTAAAGGTCCTAGTCGATTTCTTCTACAATTTCGCATTGTTGTTTCGAGTTAAGCCGAGCCTAAACAATGCATGGGCGCGCGCCTCGTCGTCGATCGCCCCATGTTACTCCGGACAGGGACGGAGGGGGGAGGTTGAGCCCGGCGCAACTGCTACGGCGACGAAAATGACGGCGCCAAAAGAGGATCGCCCGGATTAATCGTGGGTTGAAGTTCGAGGATTCCCAGTCTGACTGCGTCGCTCCCTGGGTCGTCTTGTCCTGCGCGGAGGTTGCGAGAATAATCTGGGTGCGGAAGCATGGGCCATCAGGGCCATGATTTTCGTTGCCTTGAGCCGGTCCCCCTGAAGAAGCCGCCGTGTCACAAAAGCTATAGGCTGCTGCGGACGAAATCGTCTGCATCTAAAATCCAAGGCGGACTGCCACAGGTCGTCCAAGAGCGCCTAGATCGCTTGCCGATAATTGCCGAACCCCGCGATGACTGCGTCGATCTTCTCTTCCGTGACGTCGATGACGACAAGTTGCTCGGCCACGGCCGATGTGGTTCCGTCCCGTACTGATTTGAGAACATAAGTCGAAATCTTGTCAGCCCAGAGTCGAAGGCGATGGCAATTTGCAGGGGAAAGCTGCCGTTGACCGAATTGGCAGTTATGACCGAGGCCGTGTGAAAACGCACTTTTTCGATTTGACGGATGGTCGGCACGGCGCGGCGAAGGAAACGATAGCGCGCGCGGCTCGCCGAGTTCAGCCGGCAATGGCCTTCATGAGCGGCCTGACGCCAAGGATATTGATCATCCGCTTCATGTTGTAGGCAAGCACTTGCAAACTCATTTCAGTTCGGACTCTTCCAAGCGTCTTGGTCTGGAAATGGGTAGCGCCCATCCACGCCTTGAGGGTTCCGAAACAATGCTCAACGGTCTGTCGGCGGATGAGCATCGCATCCGGCATGCGGTCGAGCCGCGCCTGCATCCCGTCGAGCACCGCTTCGTGCTCCCAGCGTTTCTGCCGCTTGACCTTGTCAGATGTGCATTTGGGTTTGAGTTCGCAGGTCAGGCATGCCGTGAGGTTGCGGTAGTGGTCCATGTTGTCGCGGCGGTCTGAGCGTAGTTTTCCCTTGGTGAGAAACGCGCCTGCTGGACAGGTATAGCGGTCATTTTTGGCGTCGTAGACGAAATCCTGCACGGTGAAGAGACCGCGCTTGGCGTTGCCTGACGTCTGGGTCTTGGGAACATAAGGCAGCACACCCGCTCCTTCGCAAGCAAGCACTTCCTCGCCATTGTAATAGCCGCGATCCGCCAGCACGGTGACTTCCTCGCATCCCGTCGCATCGCGCGCCTTGCCGCCCATGGTCGCCAGTTGCGACCGGTCTGTACCGACATTGATCACCTCATGCGCGACGATAAGATGGTGCTCGGCGTCGACGGCGATCTGAACATTGTAGCCGACAATGCCCGTGCCCTTGCCGCTGGTCGCCATCGACCGGGCGTCTGGGTCGGTCAGAGAGACCTGCTTGTCGGGCGATTCCTCGACCTGCCGTTCCATCGCCTTCAGGGATTGCATCTGCCGCCGCAGGCCGTCGATCTTCTCCTTGATGCGGGTGGTCTTCGCCTCGGACACGTCGTCGTGCTGCCGGTCGGCGTGATCCAGCGCGGCCAGGTAGCGCGCGATGCTGGCCTCGACCTGTTCGATGCGCTTGGCGACCTTGGCCACCGTGAAGTTCTTGTCGCGGGTGTTGACGGCCTTGAACTTGCTTCCGTCCACCGCCACGACTGACCGGGTGAACAGATTGAGCTGGCGACACAGCACAACGAATTGGGTGCAGGCCGCGCGGATCGCCGGCCCATTGTCGCGGCGAAAGTCGGCGATCGTCTTGAAGTCCGGCATCAAGCGGCCGGTTAGCCACATCAACTCGATGTTGCGCTGGGTCTCCCGTTCAAGCCGGCGGCTCGATTGGATGCGATTGAGATAGCCATAGAGATAGATCTTCAGCAGCGTCGCTGGATGATAGGCGGGTCGCCCCGTCGCCTCCGGCGCAACACCGGCAAAGCCCATCGCCGCCAAGTCCAGTTCGTCGATGAAAACATCGACGACGCGGACTGGATTGTCGTCCGTCACATAGTCTTCCAAACTGTCAGGGAGCAGTGTCGCTTGCCGCCGGTCTTCGCCCTCAATGAAACGATTCATTCCGTCCCCCTCAGCGGAATGATTCTAACAGATCAGGGCGTTTCCACACAGGCTGGACCCTCAGCAGTCATTCCGCGTCGAAGCCCGATCAGCCAGAAGCGGCCAAAAAATTGATTTTCTGCAGAAGGGGGGCGGTCGCCTAAGCCGACTTAAAACGCCAATTTACTCACCAGTCCGCCGCCATCGAAGGCATTTGCTCGACAAGAAAATCGATCCATGCGCGCGTCTTGGCAGCCGGCCGTCGGTTGGGATGGGTCAGCGCATATACGGCACCCATGTCCATCGGCAAGGCGTCGAGGCTGATTTCGACCAGCGCGCCGCTGGCCAAAGCTTCCGCCGCGATGAAACGCGGGCCGTAAACAAGGCCTTGGCCGGCGATGGCGGCGCGCACCAGCGCCTCGCCATTGTTGGAATGCATCGAGCCGCGAACAGGCGCCTTGATCTCGCCGTCGGCCCCAAAGCTCCAGGTCGCCGTGCCGGCCTGCGCGACGCCGGTATAGCCCAGGCAATCGTGATCGCGCAGCTCGACCAGGCGCGTTGGCGTTCCGCGAATCGCCAGATAGGAGGGCGCCGCGCAGATGACGACGCGCATCGGCGCGAGCCGCCGCGCGACAAGACTGCTGTCGACGAGCCGCCCGATACGGATCGCCATGTCCCAGCGCTCCTCCTGCAAATCGACATAGCGATCGTTGAAACCGAATTCGATCGTCACGCTCGGATACAGCGCGTGAAATGCCGGCGCCAGGGGCGCGATGTGGAGCACGCCGAAAGTGGCGGGAGCGCTGACGCGAAGCAAGCCTTCGATCGCGATCGACCGCGACGATGCCTCGGCCTCCGCTTCTGCGATCTCAAGCAGGATGCGTTCCGCCCTGTCGAGATAATCGGCGCCCGCCTCGGTGAGAGACAGGCGGCGCGTGCTGCGATGGATCAGCGTCGCTCCCAGGCGCGCTTCCAGTGCGTCGATGTGCTTGGTAGCCATCGCGGGGGAGATATGAAGGTCGCGCGCTGCGGCCGATAGTCCTCCAAGGCGGATAGCCCGGACGAACACCTCCATCGCCGTTAGTCGATCCGCCATAACTTCCTACCTTGGGTGCGAAGTCCTTCTCATAGTTTGCCGATTATCTCCTCAGAAGGCAAAGCCTATATTCGGTCTGAACAGGAGTTCGACGATGATCGACGAGAAAGCGCAACCGACCTATTTCATTCCCCATGGGGGCGGTCCCTGTTTCTTTATGGACGATCCCCAGCGAATCTGGGCCGGCATGGAGGCTTTCCTGAAAAGCCTGCCGGCGTCGCTGCCAGAGGCGCCAAAGGCGATCCTCGTTGTATCAGGCCATTGGGAAACGGAAGGCTTCGCCTTCACCGGCGCCAAGTCCCCTGGCTTGATCTACGATTATTACGGGTTTCCCAGGCACACTTATGAACTGAAATACGACGCGCCCGGCGATCCGGCCCTCGCGGCCAAGGCGGCGGCCCTCCTTGCCGGCCAGGGCCTGAAAGCTGGTGTCGATCCGGTCAGGGCCCTTGATCACGGCGTGTTCATTCCGCTCAAGGTCGCATTTCCCGAAGCGAATATCCCAGTGATCGAGATGTCCGTGGATCGCGGCCTCGATCCGGCGCTGCACCTTGCAGCTGGCCGGGCGCTGGCGCCGCTGCGCGACGAGGGTGTTCTACTCCTCGCCTCGGGTATGAGCTTTCACAACATGCGCGGTTATGGCGATCCGCGCGCCACCGCGCCATCGCAAGCGTTCGACGCCTGGCTGGCGGGGAGCGTGGCGCTGGACCCCGCAGCGCGGGCGCAGCGTTTGACGAATTGGGCGGAGGCGCCCTCCGCTCGTTATTCGCATCCGCAAGAAGAGCATCTACTGCCGCTGATGGTCGCCGCCGGGGCTGCCCAGGGCGCGGGTGAGCAGGTTTATTCCGAACTGGTGCTTGCGACCGCGATTTCCGGCTTCCGCTTCAGCTGACCCTTTACATAAGGAAAAATACCATGACCATCGCCATCACCGGCGCAACCGGCCAACTTGGCGCCCTCGTCATCGCGCGCCTCAGAACCAGGGTTTCGGCCGACAGGATCGTCGCGCTGGTCCGCTCGCCCGGAAAAGCCGCAGGCCTCGGGGTCACAGCGCGGGCCTTCGATTATTCCAGAGACGATATGCTCGGATCTGCGCTCGATGGCGTCAACACGCTGCTGCTGATCTCGTCCAGCGAAGTCGGCCAGCGGGTCGCGCAGCACAGCGATGTCATCGCGGCGGCGAAAGCCGCAGGAGTCACGCGCATCGTCTACACCAGCCTTCTTCATGCCGATCGCACGCCGATCAGCCTCGGCGAAGAACATCGCGCCACCGAAGCCGCGCTCGCCGCGTCAGGCCTTGCAGTGACGATCTTGCGTAACGGCTGGTATGCCGAAAACTATACCGCCTCTATTCCCGCTGCGCTCGCCAATGGCGCGCTCATTGGCAGCGCCGGCGCCGGCAAGCTCTCGCTCGCCACGCGCGCCGACTATGCGGACGCCGCCGTCGCTGTGCTGACGGGCGAAGGCCATGAGGGCCGCACCTACGAACTCGCCGGCGACGACGCGCACACGTTGAGCGATCTCGCCGCCGAAATTTCCCGGCAATCCGGCCGGGACATTCCTTACAAGGATATGCCGCAAGAGACCTATGCCGCGATTTTGAAACAGGTCGGCTTGCCCGCGTTCCTCGCGGAGGGACTGGCGGCCTGGGACGTGGACGCCTCGCATGGGGCGCTGTTTGACGACAGCCACACGCTTTCGTCGCTGATCGGACGTCCGACGACGACGCTCGCCGACGCCGTGAAGGCCGCGCTGATCTGATTTGGTCGGCTGTGAAGAACGCCGTTCAGGCGGCGATTGGCTGATCTCGGTCGTCGATGTGGGGCGCCATTGCGTCCCAGATTGCAGCCAACAAAAGAGCCAGCCATGCGAGCAGGCGGAGGAAGTTGTAGCCGGCGGCGGCGAGGACGGCGTTGATGGCGTCGCCTTGCGCATGGGCGAGATGGTTGCGGTCCATGCGATGCTCGGCTTTGAGGTGCCCGATGACCGGCTCGACCGCTGATCTGCGCCTCAATTCGCGCGTGATCTGCTCGGTGACGCGCCGCTTCTGGCCGGAGATAAACACCCTGAACTTGTGCTCTTGCGGCGCATTGTGGCCGCGATAGCCGCGGTCGGCGACGATGCGCTTTAGGCTTGCGCCAATCTGGCGCTCCATCTCGGGAATGACCTTTTCCAGCGTATGGCCGTCATAGGGGTTGCCTGGCAGCGCCGCCACATGGGCGACGAACTGCCCGCCATTTGAGCGATGGAGCGTGGTGGCGACCGAGACTTTGGCGCCGAACTCATAGGGGCGATGCGCCTTGCCCTTGCCGATACATTCGACCTCGGGCGCGTGCAGCGAATAGACCTTTTTGCCGCGCTGGTTCTGGCGCTGGTCGCGCACCCGTTCGGCCAGCCACAAAGGCTTGACGAAAATGTCGCGCAAGGCCGCCTTGTCTCGGGTCTTGCGGGCGATGTCGCGCATGACGCGGCCCAGAATCGTGCGCAGCCGGCGCAGCTCGCGCCGGGCGCGCTTGAACTGTTTGGCGTGGGCGTAGCGCTGATAGGCGATCAGCGCATATTTGCCGACCCGCTGATAGGACTGGCGCAAGGCGATGCCCTGTTTCTTGGCGAGCGCCACGAGTTTTTCGCGGGCGCGATGCATCAACTTGGCGTCAGTGGGATGGGCGACGGCCTTGGGCTGCACGGTGGTGTCGACGATCACCTTGGAAAAATCCGCTGGTTTTGCCGCGCCGGTTTTGGTGGCGACCGACAGGCTTTCCTGGACCAGGGCGACGAGCTTTTCCTCGCCCATGCGCTGACGCCAGCGGGTCATCGACGAGCGGTCGAACACCAGCTTGTGCTGAAAGAACTCCTCGCCGCAGAACAGCTGAAAATATGGGTTTTCGAGCCATCGCGCGCAAAGCGCCTCATCGGAAAGGTCGTGCATGTGCTTGAGGATGGCGAGGCCGGCCATGAGCCGCGTCGGCAGCGGCGGATGGCCCGCTGCGTCGGTGTAGACCGCGCCGAATTTCTGTTCGAGAAAGCCCCAATCGATCGCCGCCGCGAGTTTGGCGAGCGGATGGCGCATATCGATGATCTGGTCGAGCCGCGCCCGGAAAAGGTCTTTCTGCCCGCTGTCCCCGCGCTCTTTCGGCCGCATGGCGAATCCCCAAACTGCGTCGTTTGAGGCAGTGAATCACGCCGCGCGGCGCCGATCAATTTGCAAGAAAACCAGCCATCGCCGCGCTCTTTTCGGCAAAAACGAATACGTGCAATCAACCTGAAAGCCCCGGAAGGCGGGACTCTCAGAGTTCTTCACGGACGACGATTTGGATGCAGTGGCGCCGACGCCACCTGTTACAGGCGATTTCGGCTTGGCCGAACTCGTCGATGTTCGCGAAATGACCGCCGAGCGATGCCGTGCGACAAGGCTCTTATGCAGGCCCTTTCGGTCGTCCTCGGCGCCGCGGGAGATCGGGCGCTGGCGGCATTGGTCCAAGTTTATTATACGCGGTCCCGTTCAAGGATTCCGACAAGTTCCGCGCATAACGCTGAAGGGTCTCCAATTGCGTGGGATCCGGTTCGCCGGGAATGTTTTAACTCATGCCGACGATCGAGAACATTCCCGCGAGTTGATCGCCATCGCGGAGGATTGGAACCGACAATGCGCTGATGCCCTCCAGCATTTCGCTGTCGGACGTTTCCCACAGCCGCTCGCGAATTTTCGCCAGCCGCAATTTCAGCGCGGTGCGATCGGTAAGCGTCTGAGGTGTGTATTGCGCGATTGGCTTCGACAAAACACGATCCACGATTTCGGGCGCGGCGAAAGCCAGCAACAGCCTTCCCTGCGCCGAAGCGCAGGTGATCGGCCTGTTTCCAGGCTTCACCGAGACAAAAACCTTGCTGAAACTGTTTTCCGCAACGCTGATGACCTGCACTTCGGACCCGAGTGGAACACCCAGAACGGCGGTTTCGCGGGTTTCATCGCGGATTGCGGTAAGAAACGGCGCAGCGATTTCCCGCAGGTTGAAATGTTCGACGGCGGATTCGCCAAGCAGAAACAGCTTCCAGCCCAGGCGATACCGCTCGGTGCCGACGTCCTGCTCGATCACCCCAAGTCGCCGGAGGGTGTTGAGGTGGCGATGAACTTTTGCCTTGGTCTCGCCAACGCCCTTGGCGATTTCAGTCAGGCGCAGAGGTCGTCCGGCGGAGGCGAGTTGATCCAGGATCTGGAAGGACGCAATGACCGAATGGACAAGAGTCTTGTCGCCGTCCATGTCGGCGACCGACGCCAGTTCCTCATCCGCGTCTTGCCCCGTCTGGCCTAAGTCGATCATCATGATTTTTTCTTCGAACGGTTCGGCTTTTTTGAGTCTGAGACCCCAATTCAGACTGTTGGTATACCGGCTTGCCTTCCGGACGCAAGCGAGCCGCGCCTTGCGGCGCGGCTCGCTTTATTCCTTTGCGGCTGCTGCGCCTGGCTTCCAGCTGGCTTCAGGAAGCCAGATCGGAGGCGAGATTGCCGCTCGCCGATTTCGACGTCGGCGCGGTTTTCCTGAGTCGCGGAACACAGGCCGTCACCAGCGCGCCGACGATCAAAATCAAGGCCATGGCGTAAAGACCGAACTCGACCTGACCCGTGGTCTGCTTCACCCAGCCGATCACGAAGGGAAGGACGTAGCCGCTGAGATTGCCCAGCGTCGCCATGAGGGCGATGCCGGCGGCAGCGCCGGCGCCCGCCAACAGGGCGCCCGGGATGGACCAGAGTACGGCTGAGCCAGCCATGCAGCCAATCGTCGCGAGGCAGAGGCCGAACAGCGACAGATAGGGGTTATGGCCGAAAAACCCGCTCAGCGTCAGCCCGACTGCGCCGAGGCTCATGCAGCCGATGATGTGCCATTTACGCTCGCCGCTGCGATCGGAATGGCGGCTGATCAGGACCATGGCGATCGCTGCTGACCCAAATGGCACAGCGTTGAGCATGCCGTTGGAAACGAGGTCCTTGACGCCAAGATCCTTGATGATCTGAGGCAACCAGAAGGAGATGCCATAGACGCCGCCCAGCAAGGCAAAATTGGTGATCGAGAGCAGCCAGACATTCACGTCCTTGAGGGCGTGGCCGAAATTATGGCCGTGACCGGCATCGCGCTTGGCGCGGTCTTCAGCATCGAGCGCTGACAACACCAGGCGCTTCTCGTCGTCGCCAAGCCATTTGGCCTTCGCCGGTCCATCGTCGAGATAGAAATAGGTGATGAAGCCAAAAATGATCGCCGGCACACCTTCGATCAGGAACAGCCATTGCCAGTTGCGCAGACCCCAGACGCCGCCGAAATTCTGCATGATGTAGCCCGACATCGGGCCGCCGAGGATGACGGAGAGCGTGATGCCGAGGAAGAAATATGCACAGATCTGGGAACGCAGGCGTGAAGGGAACCAATAGGTCAGGTAGAGAATGATGCCGGGATAAAACCCTGCCTCCGACACGCCGAGCAGAAAACGCAAGACATGAAACATGGGCTCGGACGTGACCAGAAGCATGCAGGTCGTGACGATGCCCCAGACCACCATGATCCGGGCGATCCAGAATTTCGCGCCGAATTTCTGGAGCATGAGGTTGCTGGGAATTTCGCAGGCGCAATAGCCGAGAAAGAAGACGCCGGCGCCAAAGCCATAGGCGGCGTCGCTCAGGCCGATGTCGCTGGCCATCTGCAGCTTCGCAAAACCCACGTTGACGCGATCCAGAAACGAGATGACGTAAAGCAGGAGCAGATATGGCAACAGGCGGGAGGCAATTTTGTTGTAAATGCGCCGCTCGTCCGGGCTTTCATCCGTAAAGCTGGATGGGGTCAGAAAAACCATTGTCACTTCCTCCTTATGGCGCAGGCGCGGGACGCCGTTTTTGCCTTTGGCGCTTTGGCCAATTCTTGTTTTTTTATACCAGGACAGCAATACGATAGGCGCGCGCTTCCGCACCCGTCAAAAAGCCTGGCCAGTTGAGATATAATGGCATTTATGTATCAATATGCAATAATTATTTTTGTAATACGATATAGTTTGGCTCATGGTCGCTGGCGGATTGGCCTATTGACGCCGTCGGAATAGGCGCCTAAATGTTGCAGCAAGCGATAATTAATATCGCATTCAGCAACGACCTCCACTGAAAATGGGGGTCAAGGGGGCGAACCCATGAGGCTCTCCAAGCCGGAAATGAAACGTGATGGCCTTCGCACGGGAATCTTCGTGAAAACGCCATCGCCTCACGTCATTGAGGTGCTCGGTCGAAGCGGACTCGACTTCGCTGTGGTGGATGCCGAACATGCGCCTTTCGATCGCAACGCCATAGACATGATGGCGCTGGCAAGCCACGCCTGCGGCCTACCGCTCATGGTGCGCATTCCCGACACATCGCCGGCGACGATTCTTTCGACGCTCGATGTCGGGGTCGCCGGACTGCTTGCTCCGCATGTCGACACACCCGACATCGCGCGCAATATTGTCGCCGCAACGCGGCATCGCCGAGGAAATCGCGGATTTTCAAACTCGCCGCGCTTTGCCGATTATGGCGTTTGCAACATGGCTCAAGCCCTTGATGCGGGCGAAGGCGTCTATCTCATGTGCCAGATCGAGAGCGTCGAGGCGGTTGAGAACGCCCGCGCCATCGCCGATGTCGAGGGCGTTGACGGCATCTTCATTGGCTATGCCGACCTTGCGCTTTCGATGGGGCTCGAAAGCCCGCAAGATCCCAAGGTCACCGCCGCCGCCAGAGACGTGATCGAAGCAGGGCGCGCATCGGGCAAGACCGTGGGCATGTTCGTGGCCAATATCGAAGAGCGAGCCCGCTTTGCCGCCTTTGGCGTCGAATGGTTCGTTGTCGGCTCGGACCAATCCTTGTTGCGGCTGGGGGCCAAAGCCCTTGCGACGCCGCCGGCCGCCTCTGCCCTTGAACCCGCGTCCCGAGCGCTCGCGCCTCAGGCGTGACGGCACAGCAATTCTGACCCCTTCCGGAGGCCCTTATGTCATCACCTTTGCTCCCGCTCGACCCGGTCGTCGCCCGCTGGCACGACAGCGGCCCAACGCTCAGCGAAACCGGCGCCAAAACCTGGATTTCGCGCGCCGCCAATTTCGTCGTGTCCCTGACCAGCGTCGAAACGGACGCGAAACTCATCCGGCAAGACAATCCCGATGAATATGTCGTGCTTTCGCAGGACGCGCCTTATTGCGTAACGACGCCCGAGAAAACGCTGGAATGCCCAGCTGGCTCGCTCACCATCGTTCCGCCTGGCCCGAGCGAAGTGTCCGCGCGCGGAAAAGGCGAGATTGTCCGCATCTTTTCATCCCAAGCGCGCGACATGATGTTGGCGGCGACCAACGCCGATGCTTATCCCGAGGCCCCGCCTCTGGTCGCGCCGCTCGTTTCCTGGCCGGCGCCGCTCAATGGATATGAGCTGAAAAACTTCATCCTCGACGACTACGTCAAGCCCGGTTCGCTGATGCGAATTTTCCGGACGCGCAACCTGATGGTGAACGTTCTGCTGCCTTGGGAGTCGCCGCGCGACGTCAAGAAACTCAGCCCGCATTCGCATGCGGATTTCGAGCAAGGCTCACTCGCGCTCGCCAGCCGATGGAAGCATCATTTGCGTTTTCCCTGGACGCCCGACATGACCGCCTGGCGCGAGGACGAGCATGTCGAGGTGGGCAGCCCATCGTTGACGGTCATTCCCCCAACCGTGATCCACACCAGCCACAATCTAGATCCGCAAGGGTTGCTCGTCGATATTTTCGCACCCCCGCGCGTCGATTTCTCCAGGACGCCAGGCCTCGTCATCAATAGCGACGATTACCCGATGCCCACGGACGCCTGAACCCGAACCACGAGGAGATGCTCGCGATGTCCAACACCACAGAAACCCTCACCCGCAGCAAGGACGAAACGGTCGAAAGGCTGATGCACGGAGCCGTTGACCTCCATTGCCACTCCGGCCCGTCGGTGATGCCGCGTTATTGCGATCACATCGAGGCGATGCGCGAGGCGTCCGAAGCTGGCCTTTCGGCGCTGCTGATCAAGGATCACTATTACTCGGCGACGCCCATCACGGAAATGCTCAACAAGCATTTCGGCGAGTTGGGCGTCACCTTGCTTTCCGGCGTGCCTCTCAACAACACCACCGGCGGGCTCAACGTCTATGCCGTGGAGCATGGCATCAAGCTCGGCGCCAGGCTCGTGTGGATGCCGACCTTCTCGTCGAAGAACCACATCGCCCACAATCATGAGCACGATGGCGGCATCAAGGACAAATTTCCCTCGACCAAGAAGCGGATGATCGAACCGACGCCGCTGACCGTGCTGGACGACGCCGGCAAGCTGAAGCCAGAACTCGGCCCGATTCTCGATCTCATCGCCGACGCAGACATCGTGCTTTCGGGCGGACATCTCCACGTCTCGGAGATATTTCCCTTGTTCGACGAGGCCAAGGCGCGCGGCGTGAAAAGGTTGCTGGTCAATCACCCGACCTTCGTGGTCGACGCAAGCATGGAAGATATTCGCCGCCTTGCGGCCATGGGCGCCTATATCGAGCACTCGATGTGCATGTGGGCGGAAAATTCGAAGTTCAAGTTTTATGCGCCGGAATTCCTGAAGGAATTGATTGAGGCGGCTGGCGTCGAAAAGACCATTCTCGGGTCTGATCTGGGCCAGCAGGGCAATCCCACCATCGTCGCCGGCTTCAGAAGCGTCATCGGCATGGCGCTCGACATCGGTTATTCCGAGGACGAGGTGCGCAAGATGACTTCGACCAATGCGCGCCAGCTGATCGGACTCGATCCCAGCTGATCCGCGCGCAAAGTCAGGTCAGGGGACGCCGATATCTCCCCGGTCGGCGTCCCCTTTTTTGTGATCGGTAGCGCCTCCGCGCCCGTTCGACGACGCGAGGATAATCCCGCCCGGAGCCATTTCATGAACGTGCTGATCGTATTCGCGCATTCCGAGCCGACGTCTTTCACCGCCGCGATGAAGGATGCCGCGCGAGCGCGTCTCCTCGCCGATGGCCATGTCGTGGACGTGTCCGATCTCTATGGCGAGAATTTCAACCCTGTCGCCGGGCGGCACGATTTCATCGGCGCGCAGGACGAGTCACGTTTTCACTATCAGGCAGAGCAGTTACATGCGAGCCGCACAGATGGATTTTGCGAGGAATTGCGTCGAGAACAGCATCGGCTGCTGCAAGCCGACGCGTTGCTTTTCGTTTTCCCGATGTGGTGGGGTGGCGTTCCCGCGATCTTGAAAGGCTGGTTCGACCGCGTTTGCGCCTATGGCGTCGCCTATGCCGACGGCAAGCGGTTTGACAGCGGCTTTTTTGCCGGGCGGCGCGCCATCATGGGGGTGACCACCGGCGGCACGATCGAAAGATTTTGCGATGGCGGGGTCTATGGCGAGATCGATCGCGTGCTTTATCCCACGCAACGTCTGATGCTCGAATATCTTGGCCTCGAGGTCGCGAAGCCTTTCGTCGCTTACGCGGCGCCGCGCGTCGATGACGAACGTCGCGCCCAATATCTGCGTGATTGGTCCGACCGGGTGAGCCAGCTTTGCCAGGCGCCTGTGCTGACCCGAAGACCCGACGCTGCCGCGAAGGACAACGAGGCCGCCGAACACGGTTGGGCGCGAAAAGCCTGATCGCGTTCCCCGCCACCTCTATCCAAAACCATTCCGTGAGCGAGGTACGAACTCAATGAAACGCGTCAAGAAGGTCATTGTCAGCTGCGCCGTCACCGGCAGCATTCATACCCCGAGCATGTCAGACCATCTGCCGGTCACGCCTGAGCAGATCATTTCGGAATCTGTTGCCGCGGCGCAGGCCGGGGCCGCGATCATCCATTTGCACGCCCGCGACCCGCTAACGGGCCGACCCGACCAAACGCCACAGCGCTTCATGGAATTTCTGCCGCAGATCAAGCAGCAGTGCGATGCAATCATCAACATCACCACCGGCGGCGGATTGGGGATGACGCTGGACGAGCGCCTCGCGCCCGCACTGGCGACCAAGCCTGAAATCGCTTCGATGAACATGGGCTCGTTCAATTTCAATATCTCGGGCGCGGCCTCGCGCATCGAGACTTTCAAACATGATTGGGAACGTCCGTATCTCGAGTCAACGCGCGATTTCATCCTGTCCAACACGTTCGCGCAGATCGAACGCGGCGTAAACATGATGCAGGCCAATGGCACAAGGTTTGAATTTGAGTGCTACGACATCGGCCATCTCTATAATCTCGCTCATTTCGCCGACAAGGGCCTGCTCAAGCCGCCTTTCTTCATCCAGGGCATTTTCGGCATTCTCGGAGGCATCGGCGCCGATCCGATCAATCTGATGCACATGCGCCAGGTCGCCGATCAACTCTTTGGCGATGACTATTATCTTTCCGTTCTCGGCGCAGGCCGCCACCAGATGCCGCTGATCACCTTGAGCGCCATTCTCGGCGGCAACGTCCGTGTCGGCCTTGAAGACAATCTCTATCTCGGCAAGGGCGAACTCGCACGCTCCAACGCCGACCAGGTCAATAAAATCCGTCGCATTCTCGAAGAGCTCGGTCTCGAACTCGCGACCGCCGCCGAAGCTCGCGCCATGCTCGAAACCAAGGGAGGCGGCCATGTCGCATTCTGATTCCGCCGAACCCGCAGACGTTCTGCTCACTGTCAACTCCGGCGTCGCCACGATCCTGCTGAACCGCCCGAAACAAGGCAACGCGCTGAACCTGCCAACGACGCGCCTCCTTGCCGACATCGCCGCCGAATGCGAGGAGAGTAGCGCGATACGTTGTGTGCTTTTGACCGGCGCCGGACGAATGTTCTGCGTTGGCGGCGACATAACGGCCTTCGCCGCCGCCGCCGGGCGGGAGGAGCGCTTCTTCAAGGACATCACGCTCTACCTCAACGCGGCGGTAACGACGCTTGCCCGCATGCCCAAGCCGCTGGTGACCGCCATCAACGGACCTGCTGCGGGCGCGGGCCTCGGACTGGCGGCCCTGGGCGACATTGTCATTGCCGGAAGGTCCGCGCATTTTTCCGCGGCCTATAGCGCCATAGGCGTGACGCCGGATGCCGGCCTGACCTGGCTGCTGCCGAAACTCATTGGGTTGCGTCGCGCGCAGGACATGATCCTGACCAACCGCCGGGTAGGAAGCGTCGAAGCGGAAACGATCGGCCTCGTGACCCGCGCTGTCGAGGATGAGAACGTTTTGGCCGAGGCGCAAATCGTGGCGCGATCATTCAGCGCCGGTCCGGTGAAAGCCTTCGACAGAATTCGAAAGCTTTTGCTGGACAGCGCCACTGCCGGGCTGGACACGCAGCTCGCAGAGGAGGCGCGCGCCATAGCGCTTGCGGCCAGCAGCGCGGAAGGCCGCGAAGGCGTGCGCGCCTTTCTGGAAAAGCGGAAGCCAGCGTTCGTCGCGTAACGATTTGAGACTTCCAGAGGATCCCAATCTGGTTTCCGAACCAAACAAAAAATGCCCGGTCCTTCGACCGGGCATTCAGACCGCTGACAAACCCCGTCAATTTTTGGCGGGGTTTTTCTTTTGCGGCGGTGGCGTTCGATTTTGGAGAGGTTTGATCAAGGTCGAGGCCTCAGGCGGCCTCTGCGGCGGCCTTGGCCGCCAGGATCAGGGCGATTTTCTTGATATTTTGTGCGGCGGCGGCCAATAGACATTGGCATGAGACGCGAACCAGGCCACGAAAGCGCGCATAGCGGTGGCCGAAGAGTTGTTTGGCGTCGGCGAAGCTGCGCTCCACCGTCTCCTTCCTTCGCTTGTAGATCAGCTTGCCCCAGGGCGTCAGCCGGTTGGCGTCGCTTTGTTCGCGTGCGTCCTGCCAGACATGACGTGTGATGGTGCGCTCCGCTTTGGCGTTGCCGGTGCACGATCCCAGCAACGGGCAGGCGCGGCAGCGCGCCGGGTCGGATTTGTAGTGGCGGTAGCCGGAGCGGTCGGTGGTCGCATAAGTCAGAAGCTCGCCTTGCGGGCAGCGGTAGCCGTCGCTCGCCCGTTCATATTTGAACGCGCTCTTGCGCATCATGCCTGGCTTGGGCGGTGTCGGGTTGCGATAACCGACAACGCCGATAATCTCGCGGTCTTCCAGTCCTTTGGCGATGCCCGCCGTGGCATAGCCCGCGTCCAGTCCAACAGCGTGAACGTCAAGGTCGAACCTTTCTTTCTGACGGTCGAGTCGCGACAGATAGACAATGCTGTCATGCACGTTGGCCGGGGTCGCGAACGTGTCGGTGATGATGCCGAAGGCGCCGTCCACCGTGCGATGATCGAGATAAAAGAAGCCCTTGGGCTTGCCATCGCGCACCATGTAGCCGCTTTCGGGATCGGTGCGCGAGACTTTCGTCTCTTTCTCCTCGGGTTCGCGTTCCCTCGGCTTTTGCGGCGGCTTTCCATGCGCGGCGCGGTCGACGTCAATGGCCGCGTCGAGCGCGTTCCAATAATCGGCGCGCGACTTGGCGACGATCTCGACGTCGTATTTGTTCTTGTTGGCGTTGGCTTTCAGATGCGTCGAGTTCGGTGTAGAGCACCCGTCCCTCGACGAAGCCCAGATCGAGCGCCTGCTTGACGATGGCATCGAAAATGTCCTGCGCGACCGAGGTGTCGTTGAAGCGGCGGCGCCTGTTTTGGCTCAAAGTCGAGGCGTCGAACACCGCGTCGGTCAAGCCCAGGCGCAAGAACCAGCGATAGGCGACATTGACCTCGATCTCGCGAACCAGTTGCCGCTCGGAGCGCACGCCGAACAGGTAGCCGATGAATAAAGCCTTGAACATCAGCGTCGGATTGAGCGGCGGCCGGCCATTGTCGAGGCAATAAAGCCCCGCCACGCGATCATGAATGAAGGAGAAGTCGACCGCCGCTTCGATCTTGCGAAGCAGGCGATCCTTCGGGACCAGTTGATCGAGCGTCACCATCTCGATCTGAGTCTGGGAAAAGCCAGGGCAATTCAGCATGCACGATTGAATCAAAAACCCCCAGCTTGCGCTAGGGGTTTGTCAGCAATCTGAATGCCCGGTCCTTCGACCGGGCATTTCTTTTGCGCCTTGGCTATTTCCGAACGCGTCGGGAGCGCGTCGAACAACTTTTGATCAGAAGGTGAAGCGGAGGCCGACCGTCGGGCTGAACTCGACCTTGTTGAGGTAACCGAACGCCAGGCCATTGGCGACGGCCGAATAGGCTCCGCCGGCGTAGACCATGAAGTTGCGGTTGAACTGATAGTCGGCGCGGAGCCCGACCACCTGCTCGTTGCCGGAACAGTTGGTGTATTTCGACGTCGAACAATTGGTTTTCGAATAGAAGAGCGCAGCGCCTGGCGCCACGGAGGCTACGCCGAAACCAAAGCTGTTCTGGTCGAAACGGTAATAACCGACGGCGAAGGAAAGCCGCGGATCATGCTGATATTTGATGGCGACAAAGCTTACATCCAGGGTCTTGTCGCCTCCAGTGAAGCCATAGTTCACGATGCCGCCTGAGGCCAGTCCGTTCGTGGAATAGCCAGGGCCAATCTGATAGCCACCGATATCCGTATGTCCCGGCGCGAGGCCGCCATCGGCCGGATTCTTGTAATCGATATGCTCCCACCCGCCCGAGAGGCTGAGGTAAGAGGTTTCGGACAAGGCGTATTTGTAGCGACCGAAAGCGCCGATCATGTCTGTATCGTAGACCTTGGCGCCAAGGAACGGGGATCCGGCGAAAGCGGCTCCCAAGGAACCTGCAGTCACCTCGTCATTGGCGTGCCCGCCGACGACGTCAGCGGAGAAACCGGCATAGTCAACGCCCGCGTCGAGTTGCCAAATGTCCTTCACATTGCTTTGCGGGTTGGCGTAGATCGCCGCTACTCGGAATGGGCCGTAAGCATTCTTGTACCTGATTGCGGAATCGACCCGCACAACCTCCGAGCTGCCCTGTCCGCCCGGCGCGCCGATATAGCCAACAAGCGAGAAGCCATAGGAAATCAATGGATCGTAAGCGAAGAGCGCGTCGGTGCTCAGGGTGTTCTGACGGCCAACAGTCAGCGCTCCGAGAGTCTCATGTTGAACGCCGGCGTAAACTTCGCCGCTGAAAGCCTGACCAGCGCGCGGGCCATCGGCGGATGAACCTTGCTGGGCGGTCGCAAGTCCGTTCTGTGCGCGGATGCTGCCCAGCGCGTCCGACAGCTGACCGCTGGTGGGATTGAAGCCCATTTCGATCTTGCCGATGAAGCTGAAGCCATAGGCAAGTGGCTCTTTGGCTTTAAGGCCAAGAAGGGACTGAGACGCGCTGTTCGAGCCAAGCATGAACGCCGGTCCGCGGTTTTGCGGCGCAATGATTGCCAGAGGCGCGTAAAGCTGACCGCTGGCTGGCGCGCTATGTGACATGTAGAGGGCAGATACGTCGACAACGCCATAGAGTGTGAGACCGCGCCACGTCAGCGGCGGGATTTCAGGAATGCCGTCCTTGACGACGACGCCAAGGTCGTCCTTGACAGAACCGAGATCCGCCGCGCGCGCGGACGTCAAAGCGGCCGCCAGCACGAGGCACATGACGGAAGCGCCCGCAACGCGACGTGCAGGATCGCTTTTCGCTGATGGCCGAAGTGAATCCTTAAACATTTTCTCCCCCCTGAAGCCGCATTTCGCGCTTTTTTCTCAGGCGCGCCACCCTTCGTTTTTGTACGAATGAGCAGCCCCGATCAGCTATTTTTGCAATATTAATTTTCGCCTGTCGATACTTTTTTGTCTCGCTTTAGCGAATCACGCACATCGATGCAAAAAAGACACAAACGTGCTCCGTGTGCGGTTGTCGAAGGTTTCGGGAGGTTTCTTTGGCAAATCGGACTGCGTACCGCGCCTTAATTTGCCGGCAGGATGACGGTCCATCCGAAATCGAATTGGTCGTTCGGGCCGGGAGCCCGAGCCCTCGTCAATTTGGGCGTATTTTGCCGAAAACTGCTCAGTCTCTCCCAATAGCCATTATGGAGTCAGGGCTCGAAAGGGAGTAAAAGGCTTACCCCGAGGAAGAAACCGACGTCATGGCTAAGTCCGTTTATGGCGCCGAGCCGCCCTTGCCGGTACTTCGGCGAGCTTCCGCTTTCTACCCACCACCATTTCCAGAAAGGTCCTTCAGCGCCACACCCTGCGCATACGCGCGCCGAAATCAATTTTTGCCTGTGGCGCGGGTTCACGATTCAGGTCCTCACCCGTCGAGGGCGGCCAGGACGTCAGCTCGAACAAAGGCGTCAGATCGGCGGGAATGAAACGGCTGCGCGCGGCATAGACGTGACGATCGTTCTGGTGCTGCCCATGGGTGAAGAACCGCTGCGGCGTCACCAGATGCAACTCATCCTTGGCCCTGGTCATCGCGACATAGAGCAGGCGGCGCTCCTCCTCGATCCCGGCCGCGCCAGTCGCCAGATCGGACGGGATGCAGCCTTCGACGACATTGAGGACGAAAACCGATTTCCATTCCTGCCCCTTGGCGGAATGGATGGTGGAGAGAGTCAGATAATCCTCGTCGTGCGATGGAACACCCGCCTCCCCGCTGGTCGCGTCGGGCGGGTCGAGGGTTAATTCAGTCAGGAATTTTTCGCGCGACGGATAGGTTGCTGCGATCTGTTCCAGTTGCACCAGATCGAGTTGGCGCGTCGCGGCGTCCTCGTGCAGGCGCTCCAGATGCGGCTGATACCAGAGCCGCGCCGCCGCCAGTTCCGCCGGCCAGTCATTTTCGCCGGCGCGCAAGCCTTGCAGCATCGCGACAAAATCGCCCCAACAGTCGCCGGCCCGCGGTGGCGTGGGCAGGGCGCAGAGCGCCGCCACAGGATCGGCCGCCGCAGCCATGACGTCGAGCGTTTGCCGGGCCTGCGACGGTCCGAGGCCCGGCAATAATTGCAACAGGCGAAAGCCCCCTACGTGGTCGCGCGGATTTTGCGCGAAACGCAGCAAGGCCAGCAGGTCCTTGACGTGGGCGCTGTCCAGGAATTTCAGGCCGCCAAATTTGATGAAGGGGATGTTGCGCCGCGTCAGTTCGACTTCCAGCGGACCGCTATGGTGCGAGGTGCGAAACAACACCGCCTGTTGCTTGAGCTGCTGGCCGGCTTCGCGGGCCTCCAAAACCTTTTCGACAATGTAATTGGCCTGGTCGGTCTCGTCACGCACTGCGATGAGACGCGGCCTCTCGGCGGATTGCCGTTCGGTCCAGAGGTTCTTGGTGAAGCGCTCGGTCGCCAGCGAGATCACGGCATTGGCCGCCGCAAGGATCGGCTGGGTCGAACGGTAATTGCGCTCCAGTGTGACAACTTCCGCCGGCGGCGAAAACTGTTTCGGGAAATGGAGGATGTTGCGCACGTCGGCCGCGCGAAAGGCGTAAATCGATTGGGCGTCGTCGCCGACCACCGTCAGGCCGCGGCCGACCGGCTTCAGTCCCATCAGGATGGAAGCCTGAAGCCGGTTGGTGTCCTGGTACTCGTCGACAAGGATGTGATCGAAACGCTCGGCCATCCGCCGGGCCAGATCGGGTTCCGCGACCATTTGCGCCCAATAGAGCAGCAAATCGTCGTAATCGAGCACGTTATGCGCCTGCTTGGCCTCCACATAGGCGGCGAAGAGTTTGCGCAATTCCTCGCTCCAGCCGATGCACCATGAGAAATTCTTGCCCAGAACTTCGTCGAGAGTGGCTCCCGAATTGACGGCGCGCGAATAGATCGCGAGGCAGGTTCCCTTGGCCGGGAACCGTTTGTCCGTACTGGAGAGCCCGGCGTCGTGCCGAACCAGATTCATCAGGTCGGCGCTGTCCTCGCGATCGTGGATGGTGAAATCGGGATCGAGGCCGACAACTTCGGCGTTTTCGCGCAAAAGTCGGGCGCCAATACCGTGGAAAGTCCCAGCCCACGCGAGGGCGTCGGTCAAGACGCCGGCTTTTTCGCCCAGCGTCTCGCCGCAGATGAGCTTGACCCGCGACGTCAGTTCCGACGCTGCGCGGCGGGTAAACGTCATCAGCAGAATTCGGTGCGGATCGGCGCCGTTGAGGATCAGATGCGCGACGCGATGGGCCACGGTATTTGTTTTGCCTGAGCCGGCGCCGGCGATGATCAGCAGCGGCGCGCCGATTGTTTGTCCAGCGCCGACCCCGTGTTCGACGGCCCGGCGCTGATCGCTATTGAGTTTTTCAAGGTGCGCGGCGCTCATGATAATTCTCCGATTCGAATGTTGAATTCTTTTTGAAGGTCAGTGATTTCGGGTGTAGGCGGGAATTGAAAAAGCGCGCGTCATTGCCGGACGGCGTCCCGCTCCCTCGCGCGCACGACCGCCTCCACGAAGCGCCGCAGGCGGCGGACCGATCCGCCCCTCCAACGCGCGGCGACAAGATCGCGCTCCCAGCCGAGCAGAGGGGTCGTCCAGCGGGGGTCGAGACCGCGCTCCAAGGCGATGTCGACGAGAAGGGAAGGCAGGAGTTTGTCGAGGTCGTCAGACCTCGGCTCGGGAAACTCCACCACGCGGAAACGATCGTGCAGGGCGGGCGGCAGGGGAGTGGTGGAATTGGCGGTCGCGACAAAAGACACATGGGACAGGTCGACATCGACCTGAAGGCCCGGATCGGGGTATCGCCGCGACGTCTCGGGCTCAATCATTCCCAGCAGCACATCCCAAAATCGCCCGTAGTCGGACCTCGTTCCGGCCTTTTCGATCTCGTCGACGAGGATGAAAGGATTGGCCATTTTGGAGCGCGAGATGGCGAGAAATGGGTGAGCCGGCTCGGCGGAATTCCATCTTTTCGCAGTGCCTGCGAAGACCGCGCCGTCGCATTGCGCGGCGTCGGTGCGCCAGACGCCGACGCCGAGCAATTCGGCGAGGCGCCGTGCGAAACGCGACTTGCCTCCGCCGGGCTTTCCCACCAGCAACAAGGGTTGCAACCAAACCCAGACGCGCCCGACGAGGTCGGCCAGCACAAAATCTATGACCGCCTCCGCGTAGGGGAATTCGAACGCCAATTGCCGGCGCACTTCGCGTAAATCCGGCGTCAGCGCGAGAGGAACATCCACGCCGATGACATGCTCGTGCCCGCGAATAAGATCACGCAGTTTGGTGTTCTTGCGCTCGGCCGCGCTCATCGCGCAAATTCGGACGCAACCTTCAGCGACCGCACGATCGTCTACTTCGTCCCCGGCGCCCGAGGCCGATTTTTTCTCATCCTCCTTCCGTTGCTCCTCTTTTTTCTCCAGCTCGGCGTCGAGCCGAGCCCTTTCCGTCGCCTCGGCATAGCTCGCGATCGCACGGGTGCGCCCGTCGCCCTGGCGCACCGCCGCTTCCCACGCATAATGAAACTTCCATTCGGAATAGGACCCCGCCGCAAGCGTCGCCCAGCCGATGGCGATTTTTGCCGCCTTCGCGCGTGTCGCTCTGCTCACGCCCGAGGACAAATTTTGCTCGATCATCGCGAAGGCCTGCGCGAGGCGCCGGAAATCCGCGCGGTGGGCGTCATCCTGGGGTAGCGACAGCAAACGAACGACGTCGGCATACGACCTGAGGTCGGCCCGGTCCGCGATGACAGCCATTTGGTCGAGCAGCGCGCAAAGCGTGGCGCCATCGACCCGGTCATCGCTGGCCCAGGCTTGCGCGGGATCGAAGAGCGCGGGAGCCGCCGCCGCGATTTCGGCAAGAAGGCGGTATCGCAGCAAAGGGCGATTGGCGTCGGCGGCCAAGGCGTAGCGCAGCAGCCGCGGCAAAGTGGCATATGCCTCTTCCGCGTCGGCGCTGTCCGCTGCGGCGCCGTCCACGGCGCTTTCGAACTTTTCTTCGGACAATGTTTCGGACTTATTTCTGGCCATGGGTGAACACCCTTTCAGGCGCGCCACACGAACGGGGCGGAGATGCGGATCTCGCGGGACGATGGCGAGCAAATGAGATTTGTGAGCGCAAGGCGCCGTTGGACGTACCTGCATTTTCATGCGTCACGCAGGGCCGACGCACAGCTGTTCCTCAGTGGCGAACGACTTCGCCTTCGTCGACGAGCGACGCGGCCGACCCGAGGCGATAGAAATCTTGATAGGCTCCTCGCCCAATTTTTCTCGGTGTTGAGCAACCAGAGCGGCGAGGTGTTGATCGGTCGAGAACCGAAGATCGGATGGCCTTCGACGACGCCTTCAAGACGAACGCCATCGGGCGCCGATACGAGCGTCCAATCGTGCAAAAGGGGCGCGCGGGCGAGCGTCTGGTCATTGGGCGCATTGCCCGCCTGCACGGCGTCGAGATCGTCGGCGAGCGCACGCAGCAAGGGAGGCAGCGCCCCTGACATGACAGGCTGCGCGATGTAACGGATCAACCGAGCGAGGCGCAAATGGAAGTGCCGGTCGAATTCGATCCGGGCGATAGGCATGTCGAAAGGCATGAAATCTCCTTTGCGGCCGGGATGAGTGGACCGCGTCCTGGAAGAATTATTTGGAAGATCCTAGGCCTCCCGGCTTGCGCCGGGAGGCGGAGAGAGATCAGGGCAGCGCGGGATCCGAGCTGGCAGTGATCTTCTGCTGGTTGCCCTGGCGCTTTCGCGTCCTGGCCTTGCGCGGCCCGTAGCGGCGGGCACCGTCATTCGACCAAACGAGCGGATGCAGTCCGCGCCGGCCGCGCATATGATCGACGACGAGCTGCGCCTTTGGATCTCCGCAGATCCCTTCGATCAACAGGGCGCTCGCAAGCAAATCATCCGCGAGGTTTGCGGGCGGGATGACACCGCAGCGGTCGCCGTCAAGCGCGGAGCCGACGAGCGCAGCCGGCTCGTCGCGATCGAGAATATGCGCGAGTTCGCGCGCGGCCGGCCGCACCATGGCCACGAGATTCGCCAAGGTGGCGGCGGCGCCCCATGTGCCTAACCGCTCGGTGATGACATCAGCGGAGGGGTCGCGCCAGCAAGCACGCTGGCCTTCAACCGAAAGCGGATCGCAAAACTCTTCAGCGCCGAAGGAGGGGGAGGATTGCTCGAAGCGGATCACGGGCGCCTCCAGTTCTGACGCTCGCCTTCGAGGAGAAGGCGCAGCGCCTCAAAGCTTACGGCGCCCGACGAGGCGTCGAAAACCTCATTGCAATCCAGCTCGGCGGAGATGTTGAGGCTTTCGGCGATAAAGCCGATCAACCTCGGGATTAGGGCTTCGCGATAGGCGTTCAGGGCGGTCTGGACGACATTGCACACCGGCGCTTTGAGCGTCGCGTCAATGTTTTTGCTGGTCGTGACGTCGAGCCCATAAAAATTGCGCGGCCTCGCGAACCAGCGCAGCATGACGAGACGGACCTTGACCTTGCCCTTGCCGTCTCCCACGAGCCGCCGGAAAGCAACGGCGGCTTCCTTGATCGCTTTAACGCCGTTTTCCTTGTCGTTCAGCGCGCGTTTCACGTCGACGATGATCAATTCGCCGCTATCATAATTCCAAGCGACATGGTCGAATTCGAAGGATCCGACCGGCTTTCCTGCCCGCGGTGGCCGCAGGTCCGACAGGGCTGCGCGGGTTCGCTGTCGACGAGGCTGCGGTCGGCATCGGTGACGCGAACGCGCCGGTTTGTGAGAACGTCAAAGCCAGGCAGCGCCGCTAGGGCGAGGCCGCTGACGGTCTGAAGCAGCAAGCCTTCGATCCGCTCAACATTTTGCAAGAGGCGCATGATCTTTTCGATCTCGGGCGGGAAGCGTCCGGTCTCGACCTGCTCGGCGAGGCAGGTGGCGCCGGGCTTGGCCTGCAATGCGAAGAGTTCTTCGCAGGCTTTCCGGCCTTCTGCGGTATGCCTGACGCGAGAGGTCGGCGTCGGCCAGCGGCGACGGAGGTATGGGTTTCATGATTTGGTCCTTCAACGGGATCGCGGACGCGCTCTCACTCGCGCTGTTTCAAGGCGCTGCATTCGCGAGACGGCCGCGGGAGGTCGGGTGAGCCGGACGAACCAGGCTTTTCGCCGGAGGCGGGACGTCGGGAGGCTAGACGCTGTCCGTGGCGGACTGCGCGCGCGACCTGATCGGAATGTTGAAGGAAGGGGATTTCGCGCCGGGCGGCGCGCCGTATAAGCGTAGTTAACCATTGTTCACTCCTGTTTGCGCAGGATGGGTCGTGGCCAGGTCGTTGCGGAGAATTTGCCGTTCTCCGCAGCGGCCGCCTCTGCGACGCTCCTCCGTTCGAAGGAAAAGGTCGGGTCAGCGCCAGACGCCGCCACGGGATGCGCCTGACCCTCTCAAAATCACCGGTTTTCCCGGGATTTCAAGGTCCCTAACGATCGCATAGCGATCGAATGGTTAATTTTACGCACGATGCCCGCTGGGGGCAGCGGTTGGCCTGTGTCGGGTCGCAACGCCTCGATTTCTAAACAGAGGCGGAACTGGTAGCATTCGGTCGTCCAAATCAAGTCGCGATCGCCGCTGAGAACACGAATTCAAAAATGAAACTTAATTTCAGTCCATTACAATTTATTCCCCGGTCATCTTTTTCCGTCGCGATCCATGATGCCAACGACGCTTGCCAGAGGATAGTTGCGCCACCTGCGGCGCAGGTAAAGCTTTTCTTCAGGGGAGCAAATGAATGCCTCAAACCTTTCGCGCGCTTGTGTCGTGGTTGGGCCCGCAGACCAGCCACGCGTGATTTTGCTCGGGCGATTGACGCCGTGGGGGCCGGGCGCGTCGCGCCTGCACGCCATAAGCTGTCGCCAGCTCGGCCGCGATCTTTTCGCCCTTCAAGGTCTGCCAGCGCGACGCCCGCCTTGAACGCGGCGTCGTCGATCCCTGCGCTTCGACATGTCTGATCTCCTCGTTCTTGACACGGGCGGGCATTACGAATCGCAGCTTGCGTCAGCGTCCGATTTTCGGCGAGTAGTTCTCTTTACGCACGCCATAGACCGCGAAGTTCTCGGCGAACACCCGCCGGAAACATTTTTGAAAGTTATGTGACGGCGGTCAAAGAGTGAATGGCGAGGAAGCCTTAACCCACATGCAACCGACTGGAAAAGCGCATTGGTCGGCCAAAGGCGGGAAAGACGATGTCCACTCCAGCGATCCAGCGCGGCGACGACAGCCGCGCGCTTTGGTTTTCCACCATCGCCTTCACCGGAGTTTGTTTCGCGGTGTGGATGATCTTCGCCATCATCGGCATTCAGATCAGAAAAAATC
>CAWDOR010000029.1:0-83561 GCA_963804045.1 uncultured Alphaproteobacteria bacterium
GCAAATCAACAGTCTGTAGAAGTCAACGTCTTCTGCGGCGAGGAAGGCATGAACCACGACTGTGGGAATCGCCGTCAAGGGAACAAAGACCTGGCCGACCGGCGAATGATATTCGACAATTCCGGAGATATCCGGCAGTCCGATTTCGAGCTCGCGGAACGCCAGGGCCAATCCTCCCGCAAAGATCATGACGGCTGTTATCGCGACAAGGAAAATAGGCCGCACGGCGCTGTGCCTCCCTTGCAGTCGACCTCCTTGGCGACGCGTTCAAAGTCGGCCTTTTCAAGCGGTCCGTGTGGCGTCACAATCAATATGCCTTTAACCCGCAGCAGTTCGAAATAGAGCATGTCATTTCTCCAGAATTCAAAATCGACCTTGCCGGCATGGAGCAAATCGCGGCCGTCTGATTGCTGCCGATAGCCGCGCCAATCACGAAGTAGCCGAACAAAGCTAGTTTTGCGCGGGCTTGCAGGCCCATCCAAAAAGCACATCCTTTGCTTTCATTTCACTTCAGCGCGAACCTTGGACCAGGTCGCTGCAAGTTCGTCGGATGCTTTGTTGAAAGAGACTTTCGCGCTTTCCCAATCCGCAGCGCGTGTCGTCTCCAGTTTGGCCGCCGCGTCGCTGGCCTTGGTCCAGGCCGCGTTCAAATCTTTGACGGCGGACTTCTGTGCTTCCTTAGAATCGACCTTGGCGTTCTCTTCGAACTTATCAAGCTTGATTCGCCATTCCTTAATATTGGATTGCGCCGTTTGCGCGCATGCGCCGCGGTTGGCGTTGTAAGCGCCGGCGTCGGCCATTTTCAAAAGAGTGGCAGGACCAGGCGCGCACGGGGCCTCGGCTGCGGCGGCGGGCAATGCCCCCGCCAAAACGAATGGCGCGATGACGAGAGCGTGAACAAGACGGTTCATGGCTTATTTCCTTCGATGCGTTGATTATCCGTCGTGCGTTTCGGCGTGGCGGCTTTCAGCCTTCCGCGGCAAAAGGCAGTTCAACTGGCGCCGACTTTTCAGCGCAAGGATGCACGCTCTTTCGCGCGAGTGATTTCGTCCGGCGTCCGGGCCATGACAAATCAATAATCAGTCTCCGGCGCGCGCCCGCCAACGCGCCTTTTCACATTGTGATTTACGAAGCTGTTTCGGTTTCGCAGTCGACGGGACTCCCGTCTTCCCTGACAACGTCGCCGGCGCACATAAGCGTCATGGTCGGCTGCAGGACGCATGACGTGACGGCCTCGTCCTGCCAAGGCGAATTGGCCCCGGTGGCGCCGAGCGCGGCAAAGCCGGTCTTGGCGGCAACCAGATCACGCGCCTCCCGTAGCGAGGGCGCGCACGCCCAAACGCAATCTTTTTCTTCCGAAAATTGCCAACATGAATGGCCGGGGACGATCGGATCTAGGCGATAGATATTCATTGTTTCACTCTCCTTCAGATCCTGGTTGCGCCAGGCGTGTCAACAGAATGGCGGGTCAGCAAAAGACGATCATGAAAATTGCCGGGGTCAAACGATTGCATCCAGGCATATCGCCGACCCCGATCAGCAGCGCTTTCAGGCTTCCGTTGAACCCGAAACCCATTTTCAATGGCGATCGGCGAGTTTTTATTTGCTCGTCGCCACGTCATCGACCACATCGAAGCGCTGGCTGGCTTGCACTTGGCGCAACTCCTGGCTTGCCTCGTAATATTTGCCGTCATTGATCATCGTCACCGCTTGATCCATTTTGTTGATGGTCTGTTCGACAGGCAAGACGGCCATGACGACGACAACCTTCACGTCGGCGAGCTTCAGCTTTTCCAAGGCTCCTTTGCGGTCGCCGTGCTCAAGGCTTTTATTGGCGCCGGCGACAGCCGCCGTCTTGGCGGCTTTGGTTGTATAGTCCTCGTTGATCAGAATGGATCCGTCGACGGGAAGCCACGCGATCGGCTTCTTCATCCGCTCTGTTTCGCTGGCGTCCGCAGGCGCGGCCACAGCTGCGCTTTTCTTGGCGGCTGCGTCCTTGTCTACGGGCGGCTTGAGTGCGGATTCGGCCTTGTTGAAAACCGTCTCGTCGGTTTTCGCTTTTTTGAAAGCTGCGTCGGCCTGTTTGGCGAATTTCTTCGCGTCGTCGATGCGGCCGTCGTAGATGGCAAGGCGCGCCATCGACAAATCCTGAAGGCCGCCCGAGCCGTCCGTTGAGAGCTTGCCGAAATCTTTGTCAGCCGAGATTTGCTGTGGCGTCATCTTTTTCTGATCGGGCGTCGGCTGGCTTTCCGCCCCGGCGCGCGCTGCCGCCATGAGCGCTGTGACCGTCAAAGCCGCGATAAGGGTATTGTTGACTTTACGCATAATTTTTCCTCTCCTGACGTTTCCAACTCACCCCAACGTCTATTGGCGGGAGGCCTGAGACGACAGAATCGGAATCTACTCAGAAGCCGTTTTTGGGACGCACAATTGTGTTTTTGACCGACATCGAGACCGCCATCTTGGCCAGCCTGAAACGCAGCCTTGATGCGTCGTCGCACTCCTTCGTGAGTATATTCCGATGCTTCGCCTAACGAGTTCACGCCGATAGTCTCGAACAATGCGCCAGACCAAGGGTTTCATGGGGTGATGAAATCGCCTGACGCTCCTGGACCGAGAGGCTCCCGCCATGATTGAGCAAGCGACCGGCGCATCACAGGCCAAAACTCGGCTTATCCTTCGTGCGGCCGGCGTCATCGCATTCGTTCTCGTCGCGGGACTGGTGGGCGGCTATTTGACGAAGGAAAGTCGCCCGGCGCCGGCGGATGCGAAATTGCAGGTCGCTTTGCAGGCTTTCCAAGCAGGCAATGATTCAACGGCGCTTTCTCTCCTCACGCCCCTCGCCGATTCGGGCAACGCCAAGGCGCAATACTGGCTCGCGGACATTTATGAAGACGACGATTCCGGTGTAAAAACCGACGTGGCGAAAGCGCAGGCCCTGCTCGAAAAATCTGCCGCGCAGGGATTCGTGCCTGCGGAGAGACGTCTAGGGCAGCTCTATCTGAGAGGCGATGCAACGCTCCAGGATTTCGGCAAGGCCCAATCCTGGCTGCACAAGGCCGCGACCTCCGGCGACGCCAGAGCGCAAGAGCAGCTTGGCCATATTTACGCCTTGGGGCTCGGCGTCCCACGAGACAGGGCCCAAGCCTACGGCTGGTATGAAAATGCAGCGCTTCATGGCGACGGCCTGGCCGAGCGCATGCGGGACGACCTGCTCATGCGCATGGCGCCCACGGAAATCGACAAGGGCGAGCAGGCCGCCAAAGATATCGCTGCGAACATCAAGCCCGCAAAGCCGACGCCATGAAGGCTGGGCGTGGCGCAATCCGGTCGCCTTGGCGCCGTCGAAATTCGTCCTTCTGCAAGACACATCAAAGGGAGATGAACATGTTGAAAAAACTCGTTGCGGCTCTTGTGCTCATCTCGGCGGTCGCGCTCGCGCCGGTCGGCGCCTTTGCCGAAGACAAGATGTTGCACAAGGAAATGAATTTGGAAAAAAATCACGTGAAGCGAGAGCATCGGCATCACATGATGAGACATCACGGATTGATCCATCAACATCATCGTTAAGCTCCTCCGACGTCTGCCTCAAAACGGGCGGACGCCCAAGGCGGCAAATCCAGAAAGGGACAAAATGCTGACGCTCGGATCGGCGTCGAGAGGCTACGCCATCGGCGCAAGCGACGGCAAAATCGGAAGCGTCGCCGATCTTCTGTTCGACGATCGGACCTGGCGCGTGCGTTGGCTGGTCATTGACACGGGAACGTGGCTGCCGGGGCGCAAAGTCTTGCTGCATCCGGGTTCCGTAGGCAGCGCCAACCGCGCGCTGCGGGAACTGCCTGCCGCGTTGACCAAGGCGTAGGTCGAGGCAAGCCCGGAACTTTCCGAACACGAGCCAATGTCCACGCAGATGGAGCGGCGGCTTTAGGACTACTATTATCCGGGGGGGACTTCGACTGGAAAAGCCTTCCTCACGAATCCGATCGTCCCACAAGATGAGGCAACAAGCTCGGAGCAGACGAATGGATCGGAAGATCGGACGATGGAGCCGGATGATCCGGAGAGTCATCTGAGTAGCGTCGTTACCGTCACCGGCTATTCCATCCCCGGTGACGACGGCCCGATCGGCAAGGTCGAGGATTTCTTGATCGATGAACGCGCCTGGAGCGTGGCCAAAATTGTGGTCGAAACCGGATGCTGGTCGTCCCGCAAGTACGTGTCGATTTCGCCCGATTCGGTCCGGCAGATTTTGTGGAACGAGCGCCAATTGCGCCTTGTCATGACTGCTGAGCAGGTCAAGGCGAGCCCGTCCTGGACCCCCTTGGACGAAGGCGCTCGGGATTTGCCCGGGCGCCCAACCGCCTGATGCAATACTTTGTTGCCGGCAGCAGTGACATTGCGACTTACGCACGCACCATTCCGCCTTGAACGCCGGAAGCAGAAAATCGAGCGCTACGCCATCAGGCGCGTCCCAATCGGGGCGCCGTCGTGTACCGGTAGAACAAGACCTTGGTGACTTCGACCAGTCCAAGATATGCGGCTGTCGCGCCGACCAGGAAAACGAAGAACAGCGGCGGGGGCGCCACAAACCCGAACCAGCGCCCCAACGGAACAAGGGGCAGGAGGACCGCAAGAGCGACCGCGCCGAGATTCATGGCGATCAGGAACCGGCCCGGCTTGCTGCGGAGGCTAAATCGGCGCGTCCGGATGCAGAAAACCACCAGCGTTTGCGTTGTCATCGACTCGATAAACCAGCCGGTCTGAAACAGCGCTTCGCCCGCCCCGAAAAAAACCACCATGGCGTAAAACGTGATGAAGTCGAAGATAGAGCTGACCGGGCCGAAAACGAGCATGAAGCGCTCGATCAGCTTGATGTCCCATTTCACGGGCCTGACGACATCCTCGGGATCGACATGATCGAAGGGGATGGCGATTTCCGAAACATTGTAGATCAGGTTGTTCAGCAGGATCTGGATCGGCAGCATTGGCAGGAACGGCAGGATCAGCGTCGCGCCGGCCATGCTGAACATGTTGCCGAAGTTCGAGCTTGCCCCCATCAGCACGTATTTGGAAACGTTCCGGACCGTGGCGCGACCGCCGGCCACGGCGTCGGCGACCACCGACAGATCGTGTTCGAGCAGGATGATATCGGCCGCCGCACGCGCGACGTCCGCCGCGCCGTCGACGGATATGCCGACATCGGCCGCGTGCAGGGCCGGCGCGTCATTGATGCCGTCGCCCAGGAAGCCGACGACATTGCCGAGCCGCTTCAGCGCCAGCAGGATTCGTAGCTTCTGCTGCGGACTGATCCGACAGAACAGGTTGATGCTGGACAGCTGTCCGATCAGCGCCTCCTCCGACATGACTTCCAGCGAGTCGCCCGTCAGCACGCCTGTGACGGGAGTCCCGATCTCGGCGAAGACGTGGCGAGACACCAGTTCGTTGTCGCCGGTCAACACTTTCACCGCGATGCCGGCATCGGCCATTGACCGGATCGTGGCGCCGGCGCTCGCTTTCGGTGGATCCAGAAAGACGGCAAAGCCGGCAAAAACCAGATCGGTTTCGTCGGTGATTTCGGCGGTTTCGAAAGCGGACGTTTCGGGGGTTGAGCCTGCCAGCCGGCTGGCGATGCCCAGGGCACGAAATCCCTGCGCGCCTAGTCCGTCGAGGGTTGCCTGAAAAACCAGCCGCGTCGCCGGGTCTAGTTGCTTCACGACGCCATCGGCGTCCTGGTATTGCTTCGATAACCGCAGCAGGTCTTCCGGCGCCCCCTTGACGAACAGGCCCCGTTTCGAGCCGTGTTCCACCAGAACCGAAACCCGGCGACGCCCAAAATCAAACGGCGCTTCGTCGATCTTCTTGAAGCCGGTCATGTCGAATGGCCGGGCAGCCAGAATGGCTTCGTCCAGCGGGCTCTTCATGCCGGTCTCGAACTTGCTGTTGACGTAGGCATAGGCAAAGGCGTTCGCGCTGTCGGCTCCGTGGCCGTCGATCGTACGCAACAACCTGATTTTTGCTTCCGTCAAAGTGCCGGTCTTGTCGGTGCACAGCACGTTCATCGCGCCGAGGTCGTGGATCGCGGACAGGCGCTTGACGATCACCTTGCGCTTCGCCATCTGCATCGCCGACCGGGCCAGCGTCACTGTCACGATCATCGGCAGCAATTCGGGCGTCAGCCCGACGGCCAGTGCGACGGCGAACATCAGAGATTCCAGCATCGGCCGGGCGAAAACGATGTTCACGACAAGCACGAACAACACCATCAGGATGGTGAAGCGCATGATCAGCATGCCGAATCGGCGAATGCCCACGGTAAACGCGGTGGCCGGCGGTTTTTCGGCCAGGCTGGTGGCGAGGTGGCCGAGGGCCGTTCTGGCGCCAGTACGGCATACCAGGATCGTCGCGGTTCCACTGATGACCGAAGTGCCGGCAAAAACGGCATTCGACGCACCGGCCGGGTTTTCGGCGCCAGCCGCGCAATCGCCGCACTGCTTCTCGGCGGGATAGGGCTCGCCGGTCAGAAGCGCCTGGTTGACATAAAGATCGCGGCTTTCGAGCAGCCGCGAATCGGCGGGAACAAGATCGCCGGCGATGAGCTCCACGATGTCGCCGGGAACCAGTTGGCGGATCGGCGCCGAGACACTCTTGCCGTCACGTCGAACGGTCGCCTGAACCGCGACCGATTGGCGCAACGCCTCCACCGCGTTCTGGGCGCGGACTTCCTGAACAAAATCGAACACAATGCTCAGCATGACGATGCAAAAAATAATGACGAAGCTTGCGACATCGCCCGTCGTCGCGGAAACCGCGCTAGCGATCAGAAGGATAATGATCAGGGGATTGCTGAAGCGCGCAAGGAACTGGAGCCAGAGCGGCGTATGTTTGACGTTCGCGGCGTCGTTGGGTCCATAAGTCGTCAACCGCGACCGCGCCTCCGCCGTTTCCAGTCCCGCGGTTTTCGTTCTGAACATTGTCAAAAGCCGGTCAGCCGGCTCCTGCCAGAGCTGTTCCTGCTCCGGCCCGCCGTCGGGGGGAAGACTATGGGAAGTCCGGCCGAGGTTGCTTGAGTTGTCTTTCATCGCGAGAAGTCCCGTTGGCTAGCCTGATGCGCCGTAAAATCGCGGCTCGGCGCCCTCGGACGCGTTTCGCGCGAAAACGGGATGGTTTCCTCAGCGTTGACTTCGATAGCCCAACAGGCTGCGAATATAGTCGCCGCGTTCCTGTGCCTCCGCTCCGGGAACCTGGTGTTTCATCAATCCCTTGATCGCGCTCACCGATGCAAATCCGCGTTGGTTCAGCCAGGTCTCCAAATCGGCGACAAGGGTTCGCAGATATGCGGGGCCGTGGCGAAGCAGCGCGGAGGCGGTCATGACCGCGTCGGCTCCCGCCAGCAGATATTTGATGACCTCATCCGCCTTGTCCACGCCCGCGCCAGCGGCGAGCGCAGCGCGCGGCAGCCGACCGTTCAGCAATGAGATCCACAGCAGAGCCAGACGAATTTCCTTGGGGCTGCTGAGCGCGACATCATTGCTCCAGCACAGGCGCGCCAGATCGATATCAGGCTGATAAAGACGATTGAACAAGACCAGTCCATCGGCGCCGGCCGCGTCGAGGCTTTGGGCGAATGCGCCGAAAGCCGAGTAATAGGGATGCAATTTGACCGCCAGCGGCAGGCGGGTCTTGGCGCGGACGGCTTTGACCAGCGCGACACAATCCGCCTCCGCCTCGCCAATCTTCACCGAAGGACCGGATGCAATCCGGTAGATGTTGAGCTCAATGGCGCTGGCCCCGGCCTGTTCGATCTGGCTGGCGTGATCGATCCAGCCTGAGAGCGTCGAACCGTTCAGGCTGGCGATGATGGGGACATTCACGGCGGCTCGGGCCTTGGCGATCAGATCGAGATAGATTGCCGAGCCGGAATTATATTCGCTGGCGGCAGGAAAATACGAACTGGCCTCGGGCGAACTGTCCGCGCCGACGGTCGACAGCCATTCGGCCAGCTCCTGCTCCTGGCGAAGCTGCTCTTCAAACAGCGACGGCAGCACGATCGCGCCGGCGCCGCAATCCTCCAGCCGCCTGATCCCGTCGAGATCGCCTGATAGCGGCGAGGCCGATGCGATGATCGGATTGCGCAAGGAGAAGCCGAGATAATTCGTGCTGAGATCCATGTCGCTTCCTCAGGCGCTGTCGCCGCCAACCACTCGGGCGTCAGGATGGAACCTGCTGCCGTCGCGGCTGGCGAGCGCTTCATATTGTGCGTATTTTTCGGTCACCGCGGTTTGCGCCAGCGTGAGCAGTTCCGCGGCTTCTTCCGGACGGCTGCTGGCCAGGCTGCGATAACGCAACTCCTTGTACGCATAGTCTTTCAGAGGAATCGTCGGACGCGGCGAATCCAGCCGGAACGGCGCCTCGCCGGCCTTGCGCATCGCCGGATTGAAGCGGAACAGAGGCCAGTAACCGCAGGCCGCGGCAAGATCCTGCTGGGCCATCCCGTAGCGCAGATCAAATCCATGCGCGATGCAATGGCTGTAGGCGAGGATCAGCGATGGTCCGGGCCAGGCCTCGGCTTCGCGCATCGCCAGCAGTGTCTGCTGCGGATTGGCGCCCATGGCGACCTGGGCGACATAGACATTGCCATAGGCGATTGCCTGCAGCGCCAGATCCTTGCGCGCCACGCGCTTGCCGGCCGCGGCGAATTTGGCGACGGCCCCGAGGGGCGTAGCCTTCGACGCCTGTCCCCCGGTATTGGAATAAACCTCGGTGTCGAGCACCAGAACATTGACGTCGCGAGAGGCGGCCAGCACATGGTCGAGGCCGCCGTAGCCGATGTCATAGGCCCAGCCGTCGCCGCCGACGAGCCAGATGCTGCGGCGAACCAGATGATCGGCCACCGAGAGCAGATTTTTTGCCTGGGGTTCGTCGCCCAGCTCGCGCAGGCGCCTTGTCAGTTCCGCGACACGACCGCGCTGCGCGAGAATTTCCGACTCGCGTATTTGTGGAGCGGCGAGAATCGCCTCGACCAGCGGCGCGCCGAGTTTCGGCGCCAGTTCGCGCGCCAGCCGCTCGGCGAGCGCCACATGCATGTCGGCGGCGAGCCTGAACCCCAAACCAAATTCGGCATTGTCCTCGAACAAGGAATTCGACCAGGCGGGCCCACGCCCCTGCTTGTCTTTGGTCCAGGGGGTGACGGGCAGGTTGCCGCCATAGATCGACGAGCATCCGGTGGCGTTGGCGATCTGCAGGCGATCGCCGAACAATTGCGACAACAGACGCAGATAGGGCGTCTCGCCGCAACCGCCGCAGGCGCCGGAAAATTCGAACAACGGGTCAAGAAACTGGATGCCACGCACGTTGGCGAAGTCGACACGGGCGCGATCGTTCACGGGCAGGGTCTCGAAAAAAGCGACGTTCTCGCGCTCCGAATCCAGCAGCGGCGCCTTGGCGGCCATGTTGATCGCCTTGGTCGCCGGCGCGCTTGGGCTGTGCGCAGGGCAGACCTCGACGCAAATGCCGCATCCCGTGCAATCCTCCACGTAAAATTGCAGGGTGAAGCGGCTATCGGGATAGCCGCGCGCGTTGACCTCAGCCGATTTGAAGTTTTGCGGCGCAGGCGCAGCCGGATCGGCCAGCCGGGCGGCGTCGTAGAAGCGGGCGCGAATGACCGAATGCGGGCAGGCGATGGCGCATTGGCCGCACTGGATACACAGGTCCGTCTCCCAGACCGGGACCTCGTCGGCGATATTGCGCTTTTCCCAGGCCGCTGTGCCAGACGGAAAGGTACCGTCGACCGGCATGGCGCTGACCGGCAGATCGTCGCCGCGCCCGGCCATGATTTCGGCCGTGAATTTTTGCACGAAATCCGGCGCCAGTGGCGAAACGATCGGCGGCCGTTCGGATTTGCTGGTCGCAACTTTGGGGATCTGGACTTCGCGCAGATGGGCCAATGTGTGGTCGACGGCGGCGAAATTCTGCGCGACGACGCTGGCGCCTTTGCGGCCATAGGATTTTTCGATCATGTGCTTTATGCGCGCGACGGCTTCGTCCCTCGGCAAGACGCCGGAGATCGCGAAAAAGCAGGTTTGCAGCACAGTGTTGATGCGGCCGGCAAGTCCGGTGTCGCGCGCGACCTTTGAGGCGTCGATCACAAACAGGCGGAGGTTCTTGTCGATGATTTGCTGCTGGACGGGGCGGAGGAGATGATCCCAGGCGACTTCAACCTCATAGGGGCAGTTGAGCAGGAAAATGGCGCCGGGAGCCGCGATCTTGAGCACGTCGATCTTGTCGAGAAAGGCGAACTGATGACAGGCGACAAAGCGCGCCGCCGCGATCAGATAGGGCGCGAGAATCGGTCTCGGGCCGAAGCGAAGGTGCGAGACCGTCTGGGCGCCGGACTTATGGGAATCATAGACGAAATAACCCTGGGCGTAGCGATCCGCATCTTCCGCCAGAATTTTGACGGTGTTCTTGTTGGCGCCGACCGTTCCATCGGAGCCGAGACCATAAAACACGGCCCGAAAAACATCGTCGGTTTCGATCATGAAATCCGGATCGACGGCCAGGCTGGAGCCGGAAACATCGTCATTGACGCCGACCGTAAAACTATTGGTGGGGTGCGGCCTGGCCAGTTCGTCGAACACGGCCTTGACCATGGCTGGCGTAAAGTCTTTCGAGGACAGGCCATAACGGCCGCCGATGACACGAGGCATGGTTTTCCGCGCGCCCTGAGCGACGGCTTGCGCCAGGGTCGCGACAACATCGAGATAGAGCGGCTCGCCGCTGGCGCCGGGCTCCTTCGTGCGGTCCAGCACGGCGATCGCGCCAACGCTTTCGGGCAAGGCAGCCAGAAAATGCGCGGCGGAAAACGGTCGGTAGAGCCGCACCTGCAGGACGCCGAGTTTTTGCCCCTGGACATCTGCGCGATTGAGAAATGCGGCTGTTTCGCGCGCTGTTTCCGCCGCCGAGCCGATCAGCACGATGACGCGGTCGGCGTCCATGGCGCCGTCATATTCGAACAATTTGTGGTTGCGGCCGGTTATTGCGGCGAAATCTTGCATCGCCCGTTCGACGATTTCCGGCGTACGGGCGTAAAACGGGTTGGCCGCCTCGCGCGCCTGGAAAAATGTGTCGGGATTTTGCGCCGTGCCGCGCACCACGGGACGCTCGGGCGTCAGCGCGCGGTCGCGGTGGGCGCGCACCAGATCGTCGCGGATCATCGCGCGAATTTCCTCGTCTGACAGAAGCGTCAGCTTGTTCACTTCGTGCGAGGTGCGGAATCCGTCGAAGAAATGCACGAAGGGAATCCGGCTCTCGAGCGTCGCTATCTGCGCGATCAAGGCCAGGTCATGCGCCTCCTGCACCGAGCCGGATGAGAGCAAGGCGAAGCCGCTGGAGCGGATCGCCATGACATCGGAATGATCGCCGAAGATCGAAAGGGCCTGCGTGGCGACGGAGCGCGCGGCGACGTGGAATACGGTCGAAGTCAGCTCGCCGGCGATCTTAAACATGTTGGGCAGCATCAGCAGCAGGCCCTGCGACGACGTGAAGGTCGTCGTCAGCGCGCCCGATTGCAGCGCGCCGTGGACGGCGCCCGAGGCGCCGCCCTCGCTCTGCATTTCCTGCACCACGGGTATGCTGCCAAAAATATTGCGGATATTTTTCGAGGCCCATTCGTCGGCCAGTTCCGCCATGGTCGAGGACGGCGTGATCGGATAGATGGCGCAGACTTCGTTGACGCGATAGGCGACATGGGCGGCGGCGGTATTGCCGTCGATCGTCGTCGTGGTGCGAACTATTGCCGCGCTCGTGTTAAGGGCGAGGTTCATGCTGATCGCTCCGTCGCGAGAGGCTCGGGACTCATCCCGATGGCGTGGCAGGGGCATTGCTCGAAACAGACCGCGCAGCCGGTGCAAAGCGCATAGTCGAATAGGTAGCGGCGGCCCGGTCCGAGCTTTATGATGGCCTCTTCCGGGCAGGCGGCGTAGCACTGGTCGCATTCGAAGCAATTGCCGCAGGAGAGGCAGCGCCGCGCTTCGTAGCGCGCCTCCGGCTCGCTCAAACCCGCCATTGTCTCGGCAAACCCGTCAGCCAGTCGTTCGGCTACCGACAATTCGCCTTGAATGGAAGGCGGCGCGTCGGCATAAATCGGCAGATGGAGCAGATCGAACGTCGCGATGGGATGTTTTGGAAGTTTTTGCTCCTTCGCGCCTTGCAAAAAGGCGTCGATGGCGCGCGCGGCCTTCTTGCCATGGCCGACGGCGGCGGTGACGCTTCGCTCACCCGGCGCCATGTCGCCGCCGGCGAAGACGCCTGGGCGGCCGGTCATCATTTGTGAATCGACGATCACCAGATCGTCCCGCGTAAAGGCGACGCCGGGCGCATTGCGCAAGAACCCGCAATCGCTTTGCTGGCCGAGCGCCAGCACCACCGAATCCGCCGCCAGGGTTTCGAACTCGCCCGTCGGCAGCGCCCGGCCGGACTTGTCGAGCCGCATCGTCTCGACCGTGAGCGTGCTCAAGCCGATGTCCTTGATCGTGCTCAACCACTTGATCTTGACGCCCTCAGACAGGGCTTCGTCGGCCTCGAAGGCCTGGGCTGGCATGTGGGCGCGGTCGCGGCGATAGACGATCAGCGTCTCCTCGGCGCCCAACCTTCGCGCCATGCGCGCCGCATCCATGGCGGTATTGCCGCCGCCGTAGACGATCACACGGCGGCCGAGGCGCGGCGCCTCGCCAGTCTCCACATCATGCAGCATCTTGATGGCGTCGATCACCTTTGCGGCGTCGCGCGCGGGAATGTCGATCTTCTTGCCGATCTGCGTGCCGATGGCGACGAACACGGCGTCGAAAGAGCCGGCGGCCTGTTCAGCGATGATATCCTCGACCTTGTGATTGAGGACGATCTTGACCCCCATGGCTTCGATGCGGGCGATTTCCTTCATCAGTTCTGCGCGCGGCAGGCGATAGGCGGGAATGCCGAAATGCAGCATGCCGCCAGGCAGGGGACCGGCTTCATGCACTTCGACCGCATGGCCGAGACGCGCCAGATGGTAGGCGGCGGATAATCCGCTCGGGCCGCCGCCGACGACAAGAATGCGCTTGCCGGTGGCCGCGGCGGCCTTGTCCGGCGTCCAGCCTTGCTCGGTCGCCATGTCGCCGAGGAAACGCTCGACGGCGTGGATGTTGATCGCGCTGTCGAGTTGGGCGCGGTTGCAACCGGTCTCGCAAGGATGATAGCAGACGCGCCCATGCACGGCGGGGAAGGGATTGTCGCGCAGGATGGTCCGCCAGGCTTCGCGGTAATTTCCGGCCTGGGCGAGATCGAGCCAGGCCTGCACATTCTCGCCCGCCGGGCACGCGTTGTTGCAGGGCGGAAGGAGATCGGCATAAAGGGGCCTTTTGTCGCGGACGGGCCCGGTTCCCTTTTCGCGCAGCAGGTCGATGACGGGCGTGAAGTCTGATTGTCTTGATGTCATTGGGGCGCTTGCTCCTGCGCTTGCGGGCCGCCCACGGGCGTCCGCCGCGCGCTCCCGGTCTCGCGCAGGAACAGCGTGAGAATGAGCGAAAGGACGATCGCCACGGCCCAGACGATGTCGGCCTCGCGGAAATTGGCCAGTGTCAGCGTCGCGCCGCCGGAAAGCCGCATCAGCACGAAGCCGAACAGCGGCGCGAGCAGGGCGCTCAGGCTGAACACCAGGAAATTCATGGCGCCGGTGGCGCTGCCCTTGACCTTGTCCGGATTGGCTTCCTTGATCATCGCATAGGGGATCATCGCCGCGCCCGAGCCAATGCCGAAGACGAGGCCGCCGATATAATGCGGAATATAGGCGTCGAGAAAGGCGATGGCGCCGCCCGAAAGCAGCATGATCGCCATGCCCGCGATGAGCACCGGCTTGCGCAGGCCGATGCGGTCGGCGATGTAGCCGAGCAGCGGCGCGCCAATCACCCAGCCGAGCGGCGCCATCGAGGAGCGCATGACCGCCTGCGCCGCCGTGACCCCCAGTTCCAGCTTGAGATGCGGCACGCCCCAGATCATGTCGCCGATGGTGGTCGGCATGAACAGCAGGCCGCCGATGGCGCCGCAAATATAGGACTGGGGATTGGTCAAGACGATTTTGTAAGGCGCGAACATGGTCCGCAGCGGGCCGCTGGCCGGTTCATGCTGGCGCGGCGTCGCGACCAGCATCAGCAGCGCCAGTAGCGCGAGCGCGCCGCCCGCATAGATCCAGAACGAATGCCAGTCGATCACGCCATGGGTCAGCGGTCCTACGGCGAATTGTCCGGCAAAGCCGCCGAGCATGCCTGCCAGCTGAGTGAAGCCGACGGCGGTGGCCAGCCATTTTGCAGAAAATCCATGCACCGCGAGATAGACGGCGCCGGTGAAGGCGAAGGCCGATCCGGCGCCCTGCAACAGCCGTCCGCCTTCCGCCGCGCCGATCGAGCCCAGGCCAAACAGCCCGCTGCCCAGGGCGACGGTGAGGACGCCGACGAAGATCGGGAAATTTGCGCCAAAGCGGTCGAGCGACGCGCCGGCCACGATCGCGAAGCCGGCATAGGTGTAGTAGTAAAGCCCAAGCAGTGAGCTCACTCCAAGCGTGGTCAGGCTGAACGCTTTGGTCAGTTCGGGTATCATCACGCCAGGAGCCGAACGAAGCGCGTATTGCAGAAAATAGAAGACCAGGCACAGCGCCCATGCGGCCAGATAGGCGCTGCGCCGCGGGAATGGCTTCGTCGTCGCCGCCATGCGGATTGTCGCCTGCGCCAGGACGGCCGGAGCATTGAAGTCTGTCTGTGGCTGTTGCATGCGTCCCTCCGGGAGAGGCCGAGTAACGCAATCATAGAGGCCACATCCACGAAAGCGGCAGGTTCGGAAACTACTCACGTTGGCCCGGCAGGCGACTGCCTCCAAAGCGCCGGCGCGAAAAGAGTCGAAGCGGTTGAGCGCCAGCGCGGCAAGACGAGGCAGATCGTGGTCACCTCGTGATCCATCGTCGCGACCAGAGTCATCGATTCAGTCCAGCGTCTCGCGATAAAACCAGACCGCGACGGCGATGACGACAGACATGAACAGCGCGAGCGGCCACAGGTCGGGCGCGATCTCCGTCCAGCCATTTCCCTTCAGCATGATCCCGCGCACAATGCGCACCGCATGTGTGGTGGGCAGCAACTCGCCGACCCACTGCGCCCATGAGGGCATGCCGAGGAACGGAAACATGAATCCCGACAGCAGGAAGGATGGCATCAGCATGAATTGCGCCATCTGTGTCGCCTGCATCTGATTGCTCGCAATGGTCGAGAAAGTGACCCCCAGCGCCAGATTGCCGCCCATGAACAGCCCGAGCGCGAACAGCAGCAGCGGAATCGAGCCGCGAATGGGCATGCCGAAAAACAGCGACGAAGTGATGAGCACCAGCGCCAGCTGCACATAGCCGACGACCAGATAGGGCATGATCTTGGCCAGCATCACTTCGAGCGGCCGCACCGGCATCGCCAGCAGGTTTTCCATCGTTCCGCGCTCGCGTTCCTTGGTTATGGACAGCGTCGTCGCAAACAGCGTCGAAAAAATCAGGATCATGCAAACCAGGCCCGGCACGATGTTGAGCACGGTCAGCCGCTCGGGATTGTAGCGGGCGTGAATGACGAATTGGAAGGGCGCAGTCTGCGGCGGGTTCTGCCTGATGGAGGGCAGGTCGCGTTGCAGATCGGCGACCAGCGAGGTCAGCGCCGCCGTCGCATTGCCGATCGCCGAGGGGTCGGTCGCGTCGGCGTCGATGAGAACGGATGGAGATTCGCCGCGATCGACCGCCCGGTCGAATTCGGGCGGAATTTCGACGACGAACAGAAGTTCGCCGTCCGCCAACGCCTCATTGGCCTCGGCTTCGGTGGCAAGCGGAACGATATTGAAATAGCCGGAATTCTTCATCGCGGCGATGATCGTGCGCTCATATCTGGAATGAGCGGTCGAGAGCAGGCCGGTTGGCAAATTTTTTGGATCGGTGTTGATGGCGTAGCCGAACAAGAACAGTTGCATGATCGGGATGGCGATGAGGATGCGCAAGGTCATGGCGTCGCGGCGGACCTGGGTCCATTCCTTGCGCATCAGCGCGAACAGGCGCGGGAACGAAAAGCTCATCATCGCGGAGCGGCCTTGACTCTGAGCATGTGAATGAACGCATCCTCCAGCCGGGGTTCGACCTCGACCCAATTGAGGCCGTCGCCGACGGAATGGATGGCGCTGGTCAAATCCGTGCGGTCGGTTCCCGCCACATGCAGCGCGCGCCCGAACACCGCCGCTGCTTCGACCCCGTTGGCATGCCGCAAAGCGCGGGCGGCGGCGTCAATGCCTGCGCCGGTCGCGTCGAATGTGACGAGCCCGGCTTGGCGCGTGACTTCGTCGGCGCTGCCTTGCACCACGATATGTCCGTCGGCGAGATAGACGATGCGTTTGCAGCGCTCCGCTTCGTCCATGTAATGCGTCGAGACCAGGACGGTCAGCCCTTCGCTCGCCATGTCATTGATCAAGTCCCAGAATTCGCGGCGCGCCAAAGCGTCGACACCCGACGTCGGTTCATCGAGCAGCAGAAGTTCCGGCCGGTGCATCACACAGGCGGCGAGCGCCAGCCTTTGCTTCCAGCCGCCGGAAAGCTCGGCCGCCAATTGATCGCGCCGGTCCACCAAGCCCATCCGGACCATGATGTCTTCTATCGCCTGGGTTCGCGTGCTCATTTCATAGACGCGGGCGACGAAATCGAGATTCTCGAACACCGTGAGGTCGTCGTACAGGCTGAATTTCTGCGTCATGTAGCCGACATTGCGGCGGATCAGCGCGGCCTGGCCGATGATGTCCAGGCCGATGCATTGGCCGGAGCCGGAGTCGGGGACGAGAAGGCCGCAGAGCATGCGGATGGTGGTCGTCTTGCCGCTGCCGTTGGCGCCGAGAAAGCCGCAAATTTCGCCTCTGGCGACCTGCAGGGTCAACCCTTCGACAACCTTTCGGGCGCCGAAGCTCTTGTGCAGGTCGCGAACGTCGATGACGTGATCGCTCGTTTCTGCTGCGCTCACTTCTCCTGCCCTTGGACCTTGGGGCGTATCGATACCGGCTGGCCCGGATTGAGCAGTGGCGCGTCCCCCGGCCTCGAGCGCGCTTCCGCCAGAAATACGAACTTTGCACGTGTCAACTCGCTGTAGATGACGGGTGGCGTGTATTCGGCCTTGGGTGCGATGAATGAGATCGTCGCCGACATTTTTGGCGTGCAGGTATCGCAGAGAAGCCAGACTTCGTCGCCCTGATGAACCCGGGGCAAGTCCGCCTCGGGAATGAAGAAGCGCACGAAGATATTTTCGGGCGGCAGGATCGAAGCGACGGGCGCGTCGGCGGCGAGCAATTCGCCGGCGCGGGCCAGCACGTCGGCGACAACGCCTGAGACAGGCGACGCGACATGGCGCTGGTCGAGCCGCCAGCGCGCCATCGCCACGGCGGCTTTGGCGGCGCCGACCGTCGCGGTCTGCGCCTTGATGTCTCCGTCGCGCCCGTAATGCGCGCGCGCCTGGGCGAGCATGGCTTCCGGCGCAAGAACCTTGGAAATGGCGGAGCGGAGGTCAGCCTTTTCCTGGTCGACGATCTGCACGGTGGCCGCGCCGGTCTTGAGCAGAGCGACGTTGCGCGCAAGATCGTCCTGGATCTTGTCGCGCGCGGCCTGGGCGTCGGTCAGATTGGCTTCCGCTTGAAGAATTTCGGTGGGCTTGGACGGACTTTGCAAATTGACCAGCTGGTCCTCAGCTTGCGCCAGTTGCCGCGCCGCCTGATCGCTGGCGGCCAGATCGTCGGCGTCGTCCTGGTCGAACAAGGGGCGCCTTGACGATTCGATCACCGCGCATGACGTGAACCGCGGTCAGCAAGCCCTGTTGCGTCGGCCCGGCTTTGACGAAATCCGCTTCGGCATAGCCCTGCCATTCGATAACCGCGGGTTTTCGCGGGCGCAGGGATAACCACGCGCCGACGACCAGGCATGAGATCGCGACGATTGCAATGACGACGCGCGGCTTTGTGACTTCGGTCGATTCTATCAGCATGAGAAAATCGTGCGCCGGCGCGGGCGCAGCCGAAAGGTTCGGAAACTACTCAAACGCGTATCGTGGCGGATCGAGTTAGGTCGTGTCTTGCATGGGCGGGATAATCAGGACGTTCTCTATGCAGGTCGCCCGGACCATGACCGTTCCGACGCCAGAGATATCGAATTCCGAGGGGAGAGCCTCTCTCAGGCCGATGCGTAGTTTGAAGCCGTTTCCATCATCGCCGTCCATTCGACCGCCTGACAGAAATCGGCTCCGGATTGGACGACCAGCAACTGGGCGAGCCGGCGCCGTCCGCGATTGACGCGGCTTTTGACCGTGCCGACCGCGCAACAGCAGATCGTCGCCGCCTCTTCGTAGGAGTTGCCTGCCGCGCAGATCAGGATCAGCGCCTCGCGTTGATCGGCCGGCAAGCGCGCCAGGGCGGCCCGGAAGTCGAGCATGTCCATGTGAATGGCCTGCCCCGGCGCCACGGCGAGCCTGCCGGCGTAAAGGCCTTCGGTATCCGAAACTTCGTGTCGTCGTTGGCGATATTGCGAAAAGTAGACATTTCGCAGGATCGTGAAGAGCCAGGCGACAAGGTTGGTCCCCTCGATGAACGAGCCGATATGTCCCCAGGCCCTGACGAGAGTCTCCTGGACAAGGTCGTCCGCCCGGTCGGCGTTCCCGCAGAGGGAGACGGCGAAGGCGCGCAATTGGGGAATTCGCGCAATGAGGTCGGCTCTCAATTGCTTGCTCGCAGGTGCGCTGAAAGTGGGCATGTCTGAACTCCTGCTCCAAGCTTAGGCATCAGCGGATCGTGGGAGCAGACTCGGAAACTACTCAGGCCTGTTCGGCCGGCTGTGGCTGAGGCGGCGCCGCGAGCCCTGGCCGGCGGCGACGCAGCCGATCAAGATAGATGTAAACCACCGGGGTGGTGAACAGGGTCAGGACCTGGGACACGACCAGGCCGGCGACGATGGCATAGCCGAGCGGCTGGCGAAACTCCGCGCCGGTGCCATTCATCAGGATCATCGGAACGCCGCCGAGGGCCGCGCAGGCGGTGGTCATCAGGATGGGCCGAAGACGCTGGCGCGACGCCTGGCGCACGGCCTCCTCGCCGGTGAGACTCTGGTCGTGTTCGAGACGCAGCGCGACATCGACGATCATAATGCCGTTTTTCTTGACGATGCCGATCAGCAGAATGATGGCGATGATGCCGATCACATTGAGATTCTGGCCCACGGCGATCAGCGCCAGCAGCGCGCCGAGGCCCGCGGAGGGCAAGGTGGAGAGAATCGTCAGGGGGTGAATGAAACTCTCGTAGAGCACGCCGAGGATGACATAGACCGCCAGCAGGGCCGCGCCGATCAGGATGGGTTCGCCCGCCAGCGATTGCTGGAAGGCTTGGGCCGTCCCCTGAAAGGAGCCGCTGAGGGTCACGGGCGCGCCCAGTTTTTCGCGCGCGGATTGCACCGCCTGCGTCGCCTGGCTCAGCGCCACGCCCGGCGCGAGATTGAAGGATAGCGTCGCCGCCGGGTATTCGTCTTGATGGTTGACCGTCAGGCTGCTGGTCGCGGTGGGGTCGACCTTTACGAACAGCGACAGCGGAACGTTTTTCCCGGTGCTCGGCGAGAGCAGATAGATCGAATCGAAAAGGCTAGGCGTGGCCTGCAATCCTGGCGGCGCCTCCAGGATCACGTGATAGCTGTTTTGCTGCGTGTAATATTGGGCAATCTCATCCTGGCCAATCATTTCATAGATCGCGTGGTCGATGTCTGTTGGAGATATCCCGAAGCGCGCGGCGGCGTCGCGGTCGATTGTCAAGTTGACTGCGAGCCCTTGCGATTGCTGGTCGGAGCTGACGTCGGTCAGTTCCGGCGCGGTCTTCAGGGCCGCAAGCAGCCTCGGCGCCCAGGCGTTCAATTCCGTCAAGCCGGGATCCGACAGTGTGTATTGGTATTGCGCCTGTCCGGCGCGGCCGCCAACATTGATGTCCTGCGCCGCCTGAAGAAAGGTTTGCACGCCAACGAGCCCGGCCAGCCTCGGACGAAGTCTCGCGATCACCTGGTCGGCCGTGACGCTGCGTCCGTTTTCCTTGGGTTTGAGGGATATGCTGAGATGGGCCTGGTTGACGCTTGACGAGCCGATGAACATGGCGACGCTGGCGACCGCCGGATCCGCGCCCACGACCTTGGCGACATCCTGCAGCTTCTGTTTTGTCTTGACGAATGAGGCGTCCTGAGACGTGATCATCACGCCCATGAGGAAGCCTGTGTCCTGCTGGGGGAAGAAGCCGGTCGAGACGCTGGCGTAAAGCCAGACGGTCGCCATCATTGTCGCCAGGAAGACCGCCAGGGTTGCCGGCTTGCGGCGCAGGACCATGTCCAGGGCGCGCGCGTAATTGTCTTCGAGATTGCGAAAGCCTTTTTCCAGCATTCGGGTGACAGGATTTGACGGAGGCTGGGGGGCGCGCAAGAAACGGCTGCACAGCATCGGCGTCAGGGTCAGCGACAGGACGAGCGACAGAATCACCGCCGCGCTGAGAGTAACGGCGAACTCGCGCATCAGCAGGCCAACGACGCCGCCCATGAACATCAGCGGCGTGAACACAGCGATCAGCGAGATGGTGATTGTCAGAATGGTGAAGCTGATCTCGCTGGAGCCGGCAAGGGCCGCCTCCAGCGGGGCCTCGCCGGCCTCGATGCGCCGCCAGATCACTTCCACCATGACGATGGCGTCATCGACGACAAAACCCACGGCGATGGTCAGGGCCATCAGCGAGAGATTGTCGAGGCTGTAGGCGAACGGCAGCATTGCCGCCATGGTCGCCAGCAGGGCCAGAGGAATCACAGCGCTGGGAATGAGGGTCGCGCGCACGTTGCGCAAAAAGAGGAAAATGACCGCCACGACCAGCCCGATTGTGATGAGCAGGGTCGTCTTGACGTCCTTGACCGAAGCGCGAACGGTCTGTGTCCGGTCCGCCAGCACGTGAATGGCGATGGATGGCGGAATATTCGCCCGCAGGCCCGGCAAGGCCTTGGTGATCGCGTCTACGGTCTGAATGACATTGGCGCCAGGCGTCTTGTAGATGATCAACAGGATGCTCTGGCCGCCTTTCAGCGATGGATCGTCATCGGCCATGCCCGGAAAAGCCCACGCGCCGATCTGGCTGTTCTCCACGCCCTGCACGGCGCCGCCGAGATCCCTTACCCGAATCGCGGCGCCATCGTGATAGCCGACGACAAGCTCATTCCAATGCGCGGCGTCCAGAATCTGGTCGTTGGCGAAGACGGTGAGATTTTGCCGCGGCCCATTGATCGCGCCCTTTGGCGCGTTGAGCGTGCTGGCGACAATTTTCGCGCGGACATCGTCGAATTGCAGGCCGAGAGCCGCGGCCCTGCGCAGATCAAGCCGGATGCGAATGGCGGGCTTTTGCTCTCCGGCGATGGTGACGAGGCCCACCCCGGCGATTCGCGAGATTTTTTGCGACAGGATGACGTCGGCGTAATTGTCGACCTGGGCGAGCGTCAGCGCGTCGGAACTGAGCGAAAGGATCATGATCGGCGAATCCGACGGATTGACCTGGCGCAGCGTCGGAGCGCTCGGCAGGTTGGTCGGCAACTGGGCGCTCGCCGCCGTAATCGCCGCCTGTATCTGTTCGAAATCCGTGTCGATATTTTGCGTCAGCTCGAACTGCAGGGTGATGCTGGTCGAACCCAGCGAACTGACCGAGGTCATCTGGCTGATCCCGGGAATGAGCGAGAACTGGCGCTCAAGCGGGGTGGCGACGTTGGAGGCCATGGTTTCCGGACTGGCCCCGGGGAGAGCGACGCTGACCTGGACGGTCGGGAAGTCCACGTTGGGCAAAGCCGCCACGGGCAGCTTGATATAGCCGACACCCCCCACCAGCAGCATTGCGGCTGCGATCAGCGTGGTCGCAACCGGGCGATGGATGAAGGGACTGGCGAGAACTCATGGGGCCGGCGCTGCTTTCGCAGCCGGCGCGATGATTTTGACGACCGACCCGGCGTTCAATGTCATCTGTCCGTCGGTGACCACGGTTTCTCCCGGCGTCAGGCCGGCAGAGACGACAGACGTCGCGCCCTCGGTCAAGCTGACCGTGATCGGCCGTAGCGAAACGATCTGGTCGGCTCCGACCACATAGGCGAAAGTTCCGTTTGGCCCGACATTCACCGCCGCCGCGGGAATGGTGGTGACATGCGCAAGGGTTTTCAGCGTCAATCGCACGTTGACGAGCTGGCCCGGCAACAGAAGGTCGCCCTTGTTGTCAAACCGAGCCTTCATTTTGACGGTTCCGGTCGCCGGATCGACCCGGTTGTCGGCGATCCGCAATTCGCCCGTGCCGAGCGAGGCCCCCGTGTCCTGGCTCAGCGCTTGCGTGGCAAGGGGCTTGCGAAAACTGTCGGACGCGTCCGACAACCGTTGATAGTCAGCCTGCGGAACGGCGAAAATCAAGGCGATCGGCTCGATCTGATTGACGATGACGATGCCGGTCGGGCCGGTCGTGGCGTCGCCGGTGGTGCTGCTGGCCCCGCCCATGGTGACGTAATTGCCGACATCGGCCATGCGCACGCCGACGCGTCCGTCGATCGGGGAGGTGATGCGGCACCAGTTGAGATTGACCTGCGCGGTGGCGACAACGCCTGTGTCGAGAAGGACGAGTCCCTCGTCCTGTTTGACCAGCGAGGCCTGGTCGTCAAAAGTCTGCCTGGCGACCGAGTTTTCTTTCAGCAGCTTGGCGAAGCGCTCCAGATCGACGCGCGCGCCGGCGAGCAAGGCCTGATCGCGCGCGAGCGTCCCCTGCGCCTTTGTGAGCGCCGCCTGATAAGGCGCAGGATCGACCTGCGCAAGCAGCTGGCCAGCCTTCACGGAGCTTCCCTCGACGAAGTCGATGCTGAGAAGGTTGCCGCTGACCTGGGCCAGGATCGTGTCGCTCGTCCATGCCTGCGCCGCGCCCAGTTCGGTCATGGAGACCGGAACGTCCTGCGTCAGCGAAATGGCCGTCGAAACGGCGACGGGTTGAGGCCCGGCGGGTTTGACCGGTTTGCGATGGAAGACGCCCCACGCGACGATGCCGGCGAAAACAACGCCAATGGTCCAAAAAAGCCAGTGGCGCCGCGCGTGTCGCGGCCCGCCCGAAAACGTGTCCTCGGGGAGACTCCTTTTCGCGCTCGCGACCCTGCAAAGCCTCGATGAACGATGGCTTGAGTTCAGCTTGCGCGCCTGACTCTGGAAGCTTCATCCCCAACCATCCAATTCGAGTGACGTCGCTGCTGGGTAGAGTTCATACAGGCCGACTATTTGCGGAATTCTCGCGACGCGATAAAGCCGCCGACGAGCGCTAACACGACAAGGTCCATAGGCGTCGTTCTCCGGCCGATCTGGATCGCCGCCAAAAGACTTTTCTGGTCGCCGATGGCCCCCGTCGCCAGGAACGCCTCGAACAGCGAAGCCAGACTTTCTGGCGCAGCGCTGGGCGGCGTCATGCGGGCAGGTCGCAGTCGGGCTTTCCGTCGCCGCCATGCCGAGGCGCCCAGAATGGCGACAAAAATCGCTGCGGATGCCGCGCAAAGAAAAAACGCCGCGTCGGCCGCGCCAAATGAGGCGCTGAGGCGAAGATAGGCTGTGAATGCGCCAAATCCCAGACTGGCCAACCCGAACAGTGCTGCGAGCGCGTCCGTCGCGCAACGACGCTTGAATTCGCGCCGCCGCATCTCGATGCCCGACCCCAGCAACGCGAGTATCTTGTCGATCATGACCGCTCAGATCCTCGGCCGGTTGATCATGCCGAAACAAAGTCCTATCCCGAATGCGATGGCCATCGCCATCAGTGGATTGCGTTCGATGCTTGTTTCGAGGTTGTCGCCAGCGGCGCGAAACTGGACTTGCGCTTTCGCCGCGGAACTGGCGATTTTGTCCTGGGCGTCGCCGACAGCGTCGTTGAAGTGGTGGCCGGCGGCCTGCTTCCCATGCTGCGCCAGTTCCCCGATCGTTTCCGCCAGACGCGCCACGTCGGCGCGGAGCGCGGCCAGATCCACGATCACGTCTCCGGCGTCGCTCTCGGAATTCCTGGTCATGTTCGTCTCCGCTGCTCGCAAGCCATAAAAAAAGTCGTCATCGACAACCGCACAGTGACGCGATTGGCCCGAGAAAACAGGTTCGGAAAACACTCACGCCGGCCAGGCGCGGCGACGAAGAAATCGGTTGGCTCGGCGTCGTCAGCGCGTCGAACCGTCAACGCTTTTCAAGGGCGTCATGCAGCTTTTCGACTTCGTCCTCGACTTTCGAAATTCTTGAATCGGATTCGTCGGCGGCGGTTTTCAGGTCGGAGACCCGGCTCTCCAGCCGCGCGTTCCTGAGGTCGGAAACAGCCAATAAATCAAGCCTGTTAGCGAGTGCGCCGCTCAGGTCTCCAACCTCCTCCTCGATTTCAGAGACCCGAATATCGGCGGCCTCAGCCGCGGCTTTCAAAGCCTCGACGCCGGCTTCCAATTTCGAATTCAAAATTTCGGCGTCGGCCAAAAGACTGAGGATATATTGATCAAATAATTTTCGGCCACGTTCACTCATCTCAAAAAATCCTTCAAATTTTATCGCAGCGGCGCCCGATCCAAAACGCGGATTGCGCGGCCCGGGCGCTATCTCCGCAACGCGGGCCGCAGCCCGCGCTCTCCGTAAAGCGACGGAAATGCGACAAGTTGCGCTCGGTGCGAAATTCATTTCGGGGAGCCATTGAGCCGCGAAAATCGCGCGGGACGACAGGTTCGGAATTTACCTATGCGCGCACCAAAATGGCCTTTTATCCGGCGACGAGTTTAGCTGGAACATTCGCCAGCGCCAAAGACGTCGCAAAGACCGGTCTGGCGCGCAGCGCCCGGCGGCACGAACGCAACGCGCGCAAAAAACTCAGCATCCAGTTGCACGCGTCATGCTGGCGAACACGTTTCATGAGCACGCGATGGCGTTCGATGCGTTCATCCTTTCGCATCTCGATCGCCCGGCGCATGGCATGCGCTACCTCGTCGGTGTCATAGGGGTTGACGATCAAGGCCTCCTGGAGATCGTCGGCGGCGCCTGCAAATCGTGACAGGATCAGGACGCCGGGATCCGTCTCGTCCTGCGCGGCGATATATTCTTTCGCCACGAGATTCATGCCGTCGCGCAATGGCGTGACAAGGCAGATCCGGCTGGCGCGGTAATGAACGGCGAGGGTTTCTCGCGCCACCGGACGATGAATGTAGCGCAGTGGCGTCCAGTCGAAGTCGCCGAACTTGCCATTGATCTTGCCCGACAGCGCTTCAAGCTCGTGGCGGATTTCGATATAGGCCTTAAGATCGTCACGGGTCGGGGACGCAACCTGAATCAAGGTCACAGGCTTGCTGTTGTCGGGATAGGAGTCGAGAAGCCGCCTGAAGGCGCGAAATTTTTCCGGTAAGCCCTTGCTGTAATCCAGGCGATCGACGCCGATCGCATAAATTCGCTGTTTGCCGTGGCGCTCCATTCGCTCAATTCTTCTTCTGGCGACTGGATCCTGCGCCATGGCGACAAAGGACTCGACATCAATGCCGACCGGAAAGACGCCCGCTTTCAGATATTTTCCCTTGACGCGCAACGTGTCCGCGGAAATTATTTCTCCGCCGAGAATTTCATAGACGAAACGGCAGAAATTGGCATGATCGGCGGCGGTTTGGAAACCGACCAGATCGTAGTCGAGCAGAGAATTCACCAGCCACTCGTACTCCGGCACGGCAGTGAGAACTTCGGGTGGCGGGAAGGGAATATGTAGGAAAAATCCAACCTCGTTGCCAACGCCGCGCTTGCGAAGTTCGGCGCCGAGCGGAATCAGATGGTAGTCGTGCACCCAGATGAGGTCGGAGCGGCGTAGATGAGGCGCTAAAACGTCGGCGAAGCGGCCGTTGACTCGTCTGTATCCCTCTGCGGCCTCAAGCGTGAAATGGGCGAGATCGAGGCGATAATGATGGATCGGCCACAAGACCTCATTCGAAAAGCCCAGGTAGTACTCGCGATGGTCGCGTTCGGTAAGCGGCATGGTCATCAGCGTGCAGCGACCATGCTTGACACAGGACGGAGCGATCTCGCCCTCGTCAGCGACGAGCTGGCCATTCCAGCCGAACCACAGCCTACCGCGATTGCGCATTGCATCAAGGAGGCATACGGCCAGCCCGCCGGACGCTTGACCGGCGCCGGGATCGGCGACGCGATTGGAGACGATGACGAGCCGTGTCATGTGACTGACTCCCAGGAGCGCGTAAGGCGCATGGCGCAATTGACGATGCCGACCATTGAATAGGTTTGCGGATAATTGCCCCACATTTCGCCGGTTCCTGGATCGACGTCCTCGGACATGAGGCCAAGCCGGTTGCGATGCTTGAGCAGCTCTTCAAAATATTCGCGGGCCTCCTCGACGCGGCCCATGCGCGCTAACGCGTCGATGCGCCAGAAAGAGCACGTATTGAACGCGGTTCCGGGCATGCCGAAATCGTCGGCCGCCTCATAGCGCATCATATGCGGACCACGCCCGAGGACCCGCTCCAATTGTTTTATGGTCGACGCCATGCGTGGGTCACTCGCGTCAATGAAGCCGACCTCGGTCATCAGCAACACGCCGGCGTCGAGATATTCCCCGTCGAAGGAGTCAACGAAAGCCTGTCGCTTGTTCGACCAGGCGCATTCGAGGATGACCTCCTTGATGTGGTCGGCGTCGGCGCGCCAATCCTGCGCGCGCTGCGCCTCGCCGATATGTCCGGCGATCCGCGCCAAACGATCGGCCGCCGCCCAGCACATCAGGCTCGATGTGGTGTGGACGCTGGCGCGCGTGCGATATTCCCACATGCCCGCGTCAGGCTTGTCATAGAGTTGCATCGCCTTGCGGCCCAATTGTTCGAGGCGCAGGAATTCCGCTTGGCCCGGCGGCGATAGCAGGCGCCGGTCGAGAAACATCTGCGCGACGCCGAGGATTACGTTGCCGCAATTGTCGTGCTGCAAATGCTCGTAGGCCTGGTTTCCGACTCGAACCGGTCCCATGCCGCGATAGCCGGGAAGGCCTGGAATGATCCGCTCCGAAAGGTCCCTTTCCAGGCCGATCCCATAGACCGGCTGAATATCCGTCTCATTCAGCGAGGCGACGACGTTCATCAGCCAGCGAAAGTAATTCTCCATTTTTCGCACGGCGGCGAGGCGGTTCAGTGCACGGACGACAAAATAGGAGTCGCGCAGCCAGCAAAAACGATAATCCCAGTTGCGCTGGGTGCCAGGCCCCTCCGGGATGCTCGTGGTCAGCGCGGCGACGATGGCGCCGGTCGGTTCATAAGTGCAAAGCTTGAGCGTCATCGCCGCTCGGATGACCGAATCCTGCCATTCAAAGGGTATCGCCAGCCGATGCGTCCAGTTCCGCCAGTAATCCCGCGTGCGCTCCTCCAATCTTGCCGCCGTTTCCGCGACGCCCTCTTGCAGCGTTTCGTCGGGACCAAGAATGAGGTCGACCTGGCCGCGCAGATTGAAAAAGGTTTCATCGCGAATGAAATCGATCGGCGCGTCGGTTGTCAGGCGCATTGTCGTGCTTGGGCCGATGTAGCGGATATGGTGTGAGCCGTAGGTGCGGACCGGAGCGGTGGCGCCATAGTCGAAACGCGGGCGCAGCCGAATTTTTATGCGGGGACTGCCTGATATTGGCGTGAGGCGACGCACGATCATCTGCGGATAGAACAGGCGGTCGCGCCAAAACAGGCGCGGAGCGAAATCCGTAATCCGAAGGGATCCCTGCTTCCCGTGCAATTCCGTCTCAAGCACCGCGGTATTCTCGACGTAACGTTGCTCGCTATGAATGCGATCTTCGAGGTCGATCGCGAAAAGGCCATCGTCCGGCGCTTCTGCAGGCGCTCCCAGCAAGGCATGGAAAACCGGGTCGCCATCAAAACGGGGCAGGCAATACCAGACGACCCGCGCGTCCTGGTCAATCAACGCCGCGACGGCGCAATTGCCAATGATGCCGAGATCAAGGTTGTTCATTGCATTCCGGCCGTTTTTGGCGGCGCGGCGACTTCGTTCGGAGAAGCCATTCGCCCATCGAGCCAGTTGCGCAATTCCAGAATGTTTGCGGCCCGGTATTTTGCGGCGGTGACGCCTTCCCCGATCTTGATGGAAATGCCATCGCAGGCGTTTACTGTGACAAATCCCGGCTCATCGGTCACGTCGTCACCGGCGAAAATAGGCTTTCGGCCTTTGAACGGACGCTCTTCGAGGAAAGTAGCGATGACGGCCCCTTTGTCATTTCCATGCAGCCGTATTTCGCAAACCATCTTCCCCTTGATCATGTGCAAGTCCGGTCGGTCGCGAACGATTTTGCGGGCAAGGGCGTGGCATTTCTTCTCGAAATCGGGACGCAGCCGGAAGTGGATGGCCACCGCGCCGGCTTTCCGTTCAATGACGACGCCCGGCTCAGAAAGGAAGGCGGCTTCCGCGCGGCCCGCTATGGCCTCGACAACGCTCTGGTCGATGACCGGCGTATGCAGCCGTCCCGCCGCATCGCGGCGCTGCAGGCCATGGACGCCGGCAACCGGCAAAACCAGCGGATAGAGCAGGCGGTCAATGACGTGGATGTCCCGGCCCGATACGAGCGCCAGCGCCCGCCCGACATTGTCGCGCAGCCTTTCAATGAAATTCAACGTCGCCGCGTCAATGCGCACGTCGTCGGGACGATCTTCGATCTCGACAAGCGTGCCGTCGAAGTCGAGGAAAACGCAATCGTGTTCGAGATCGTCGATTGACGGAAGCAGCTGCCGGGCTCCAATCGTCGCCAGAGTCTTGCCCCTCGCGGCGGTCGTTACCCTGCGGCTGCTTCTGGCGCCCTGCACGAACATGACCATCCTCCAGAATGTGACCTTCCGGCGTCAAGCGATGCGCCGCGTTCAAAACGCACGGCGAATGGAAAAATGCGGATCTTTCAGTCGACATCGCTGTTGGCGTGAACCGATGTCGGATCTGCATGCGCGCTGCGCGAGGAAAACAACACTATCCATCTCCGATCCGGCCAAACAGGGTCGGAAACTACTCACGCCGTATTTCCCCCCGGGTTACCACGGGCAGAGGCGTCACTTCTGGGCGGTCATCCGGTCAGCGGCCTTGAAATAAGCGCGGGCGTGAGCGACCAGAACACCGTCGGCCGGATGATCGACGGTCTCGACCGCAGCAATACGCTCGAGCAATGCAGGATCGTGGCGGGCGATGTGCTTGACCAGAGCCGTCTTCGCGACGCCGGGGCCCGTGATCAAAATGGCCTTTGAGGCTCCAATCGCTTCGGCGACCGCCTGGAGAAAGGCCTTCTGTTCGGGCGCGTGGCCGTTCCCGACCGTATTCGCCTTGTGATGGATGTGAACATGCGGATCGTCAGGTCTCACGACAAGGCGATCCACTTCCTCCGCGCTGAAATGGAAGACGCGGGCCTCGCGATGATCGATCCAGATGACGCTATGGTTGTGTTCGGTCATGGACTTTCTCCGGTCCTATTGCGATCGCCCGGGAACGGCGGGCAAAGGCCCGCCGTCTCCTGTTCAATGGCGGATCAGTCGTGATTGCGATCACCATGATGATGGTGATGGTGATGGTGATGGTGATGGTGGTCGCGATCGCCATCGCGATGATGGTGGTGATGCTCCATCGGCGCGGATTCCGTCGGCGCCGCAACCGGCGCGGGTTCAGCCCATACGGCCATCGGCGCCACGGCAAGCGCGGAGGTCAGGACGGTCGCGGCAAAGAATTTCTTCAACATTTTGCATCCTTTTATAGAACCGCCCCACCCGGCGCGGGAGAGGCGTTCAGGCGTTTCGCTCGAAATGCCATCGAGCGGTCATCGGTCGGAAAAAAGCCTCTTGGCTCCTGTCGTCCGAAATTTTCATTCCGGCGCGGAAGCCGGCTTTTCCGTGATCGCGTCGAGCACGGATTGCGTGTCGAGGGCCCGGCCCATGGTTTCCGCCTCCGCATCGCGCCGGTCGTGAATATTGGGATTGTCACGACGTGATTCTTCCAGAAGCTGGATGACCTTTGCGATTTTTTGCTCGCTGAGAATGGCCAGCTCCAGAATGAGCATCTCCCGGTGATGCGCGAGTTGGTCCTCGCGTTCCTGCGAGACGAGGATCAAGACGACCATATATAGCGAGGTCAGCGAGACTGCCGACCCAAGCGATGGGAATGGCGGCCGATCGATCATGTGATGGCCAAGCGCGGCCAGGACCAGATTGAGGCCAATCCAGCCGGTGATGAGGATGCTGATCGCGCCAATGAATTGCGGTCGCCCGAAAAGCTTCACCATGCGCGCCACGAGCCGCTGGGGCGGCGTCGCATTTTCAAAATGCTCGGCGCGCAGTTTCGCAATCGAGGAGATGGTCTCGTCGATGTGGACAGGAGAAGTCTGCACCGCGCTGGTCAAGTCAACCAAAGTGCTCCTCGCTGACCGAAGTCCGCGCCGAGCCAACGCTAGCCTGTCCGGGTCGTTGGAGGCGCCTGTTGTGCGATGATCCATTTGGCGATCGCCGGCCAATGTTCCTTCAGCGTTCGGTGGCCCATGAATAATCCGATGTGGCCGCCGGGCACAGTTTTCTCCACGATGCGATTTTTTGGCGTGCCGATATATTTCGTGGCGTCGAGCACCTGTTCCGGCGTCGTGATGTCGTCGTCGGCGCCGGCGAGCAGGTAGGTTGGACAGGTGATGTCGCGCAGGTTGAGCTTTCGGCCGAGGCAGATAAATTCGCCCTTGGCGAGGCGGTTTTCCTGAAATATGTCCTGAATCACCTGGAGATACCAGCGGCCTGGAAGGTCGATCGGGTTTTCGTACCAGCTCTCGAAGGTTTCCTCCATCGTGAGCCAGCCCGGGTCGTCGATGTGTTCGTAGAGATCGATTTGATCCTGCATGTAATGCTGTTCCGGGTGCATGTTTTTCCACCCCTGGAGCATGAACTTGCCCTTCATCACGCCGCCGCCTAGCGCGACAAGCTCCTGATAGAATGAAAGCGGAGTTTCATGAGCCATGCGCTTGATCACGCCATCGCCGGCGCTGGCGTCGATTGGCGCGCCGGCGAGCACGAGGGCGTTGACCTTGTCAGGGAAGCGCGCCGCGATCATCGCCGCCATCCAGCCTCCCTGGCAAAGGCCGACGAGATTGACGCGACCGCCGAGATCGTCGATGGCGACGACCATATCGGCGAGATAATTGTCGATTTCAAAATCCTTCATGTCTTCGGTGGCCGATTTCCAGTCGGTCAGGGCGACATGGCCAACGCCATTGTCCAGCAGGGTCTGCACCAGGCTCTGATCCTTGTGGTAGTCGGCGATCATCGCCGTATGTCCGGCGTGCGGCGCGTCGATCAAAGTCGGCAGGCCGCCGGGCTTGCCGTAATCGCGCAGCGCCATGGTGCGCAGATCAAGGCGGAGCAGGTTGGGCGTCGCCAGGGTTGGTCGCAGGTCGTCGTAAATCTTGACCTCTTCATCGACGAATTCGAGATTCTTGGCATAAAGCTTGGCGCCATTCTTGAGCATCGAGGCCGCCATGGCCATGGGCCAGAACGCGGGCAGGCCCATCCAGGAGGGGGAGGCGGATTTCTTTGGCGCATGTTTGAGCATGACCGTTCCTTTTCTTGTCGACAACCAAAGAGCCGAGCGTCAGCCTATTTCATCAACCAGCCCGGCAGCTTCACCGTGCACACGCCGTCCACGACGACTTCACCTGTCTGCTTGGTCATGATCGTGGTGATCTTGGCGACGTGCTTGGGCAGAAGCGTCGAAATCGTGCAGACCAGGGTGACGGTGTCGTTGATGAAAACCGGCGCGTGGAAATTGACCAACTGGCTGAGATAGACCGTGCCAAGTCCCGGCATCTGTCCGCCGAGCACCTTGGAGATCATGCCGAACATGATGCCGCCATGGGCGATGCGGCGGCCGAATTTGGTTTTCTTGGCGAAAACGTCATCGACATGAATCTTGTTGTGGTCTCCTGTCAGATCGGCATAGCCGCGCACCAGCGCGTCATCGACGAGCTGGTGGTAGGTGCAGGTCTGGCCGACGAAATAATCGGAGGCGGGAACGGGTCTGGGGGACATGAACATTTGCAATGATCCTTTGCTGGGAGTCAGGCGACGTTGACGGCAATGAGCTCGTCGGGGAAATCGGAGGGCGCGTCGAGCAAGGTCGTTCCGGCGATATCGCGGAACATCCGCGCCAGTGGATAGGACCCGCTGATATGTTTGGGCACGACTTCGCTGATGCCCATGCCGCCCTCGATCTGGATGGCGTCGACCAGCATCTTCGAGCCGAGCCGGCCGACGAAGGCTTTGACCATCGCCGCTTCCGGTTCGAACGGGGCTTCTTCCTCGATCAACCGCGCCGCGTGCTGCACGCCAAGCCAGGCCATGTGAGAGTCCGTGGCGATGTCCGCCAGCAATGTCTGGATGGCCTGCAACCGAGCGATCGGATGACGGAATTGCACGCGATGCTTGGCATATTCGGCCGCATGCTTGACCGCGGCGCGCGCGATGCCGACGGTCTGCGCGGCCTCGGCCACGGAGCCGACCGACAAAAGCTGCGTGGCGATCACCGAGCCGCAGTTTTCAGTCCCCATGACATCGACTTCGGCGACGAAAACATTGTTGAATTCGAGATGGGCGATTGGGCAAGCCCTGAGGCCCATGGACTGCAGGCGAGGACCGGTGGTCAGGCCATTGGAGCCGGCCTCGACGATAAAGCCTGTCAGCCCGTTGCCATCATCAGCCAGTCGAATCGTCGCCAACACCAGATAGACATCGGCGGCGCCGGCGTTGCGCACAAACGTCTTGACGCCGCTGAGCTGGTACCCTCCCGCTACGCGCGTGGCGAACAGGGCGTCGGGACCAAGGCCTGGACCGGGACCGTTTTCCATGATGGCGACGGCGCCGAGCTTTTCCCCCTTGGCCAGCGCGGAGAGGTATTTCGTCTTCTGCGTCTTGCTGCCCCAATGGGCGAGGGCATAGGCGAACAAGGCGTGGCTGTTGACGATGGACGCCACGCCCGCGCACGATTGCGACAGCGCCTGAACCAATTCGATATGGCTGATGAACCCGGCGCCGGCCTCGGGCGATTGTTCCGGCAGCACGAGGCCCAGCAAATTATCGGCCGCCAATTGGCCGATCAGCGCCTTGGGAAACATCATGCCGCGGTCGAGGGAAATGACGATAGGCTCAAGATAGCCGTCGGCGAATTCATGGGCGCGTTGCGCGATGGCGCTTTGGGCTTCGGTCAAGGGATAGGTCATTTTGCGCCTGCTTTCATCGTGGCGGGAATGGCCGCCTTGGGCCGGGCGAGCACGGAACGCGCGATCACCAGACGCTGGATTTGATTGGTTCCCTCGTAGATCTGCATGACCTTCGCGTCGCGCATGAACTTGCCGAACTCGGAGGTGAAGGCGTGCGATCCCATCAGGCGCATTGCCTGGGATGCGACGCCCATCGCCACATCGGTGCAAAGCGTCTTGGCGATGGCCGACTCCTTGGAGAATGGCAGGCCCGCCTCGCGCAAAGCCATGGTGTGATGCTGCGCCTCGCGCGCGCTTTCGATCTGGATCTGCATGTCGGCGAGCTTGAATTGCAGGGTCTGCCCGGGATAGGTCTTTTCCGGAAAGCGTTGGTTGAGATGCTTCACACATTCATCGAGGCAGCGCTGCGCCAGGCCAACGGCCAACGCGCCGATAGACGGGCGCGCCAGGTCCAGGGTCATCATCGCGATCTTCATGCCGTCGCCCTCCTTGCCCAGGAGGTTCGCCGCGGGGACGCGGGCGTCCTTAAGAAGGAAAAACACCGTGTTCGAGCTGCGCAGACCGAGCTTCTCTTCGCGGTCGCCCATGATGAGGCCCTGCTGGCCGCGCTCGACAATGAAGGCGCTGATGCCCTTGACGCCCTTGGTCGGATCGGTCGCCGCGAAAATCACGAAGACCGAGGCTTGGCCGCCATTGGTGATCCAGCATTTAGGACCATTCAGAATGTAGTCGCCGCCGTTCTTGACGGCGGAGGCCTCTCCTGCGCCGGCGTCCGAGCCGGCCGCCGGTTCGGTCAGCGCGAAACAGCCAATGCCCGCTGTCAGCATCGGCTTGAAAAAGCGCCGCTTCTGCTCGTCGTTGCCGGCGATCAGCACGGATTCCATGCTCAGGATGCTGGCCGACAGGGTGGTGCCCATCGCCGCGCAGCCGTAGCCCCATTCCTCCAGGACAAGCGCTTGAGTCAAAGGACTGTAGCCCAGTCCGCCATATTCTTTCGGAACGGCCATGGCGAAAATATTGCTCGGCTTGGCGGCGTCGAGCAGATAGCTGTGAAACTCGCCGGACTTGTCGAATTCGGCGGCGCGCGGAATGATGTTTTTGGCGACGAAATCTTTTGCCGCCTTTTGGATGTCACGTTGTTCTGGACTGATGGCGTTCATCGTTTCTGCCTTCTATGATTCAAACTTTGCGGACTGAAGCGTTTTCAAACGAATTGGATGCCTGATCGCGTGAAGAAAGCGCGTGGAGGCAAAAACTGGCGCCCTTTCGGCGAACCGTTGATCGCCGAACGGGCGTCAGGCGGCGGCAGGAAGTTTCTTGCTGCTCTTCGATTCGATGACGGCGCGGAGCCCGCCCCATTTCGGGCGGAAAAGACCGCTCGGCATGGGTTTCAGATTGGCCGAAACCTTCGGCTTGAAATCCATCAGCGCGAGGACGTCCTTCTCCAAATCGACGCCGGGCGCGACTTCGACCAAGGTGAGGCTGCCGTCCTGCAGCTCGAATACCGCGCGTTCGGTGACGAACAGCACCTTCTGCTTGACCTTGGTCGCATAGGCGCCGCTGGCGGTGATCTGCTCGACCGCGCCGACGAATTTTTTGTGTTTGCCTTCGCTTTCGATCGACAGCTTGCCGTCGGCGACGGCGACTTTCAGTCCGCCGGCTGTGAAGCTGCCGACATAGACGACCTTCTTGGCGTGCTGGGTGATGTCAATGAACCCGCCGCAACCGACCGACTTGCCGTTGAACTTGCTGACATTGACATTGCCGGCCGTATCGACCTGGGCAAAGCTCTCGAAGGCGATATCGAGGCCGCCGCCGCTGTACCAGTCGAACTGCACCTGCTGCTCGACGAAGGCGTCGGCGTCGCGCGACATGCCGAAGTCCTTGCCATCGGCCGGAATGCCGCCGATCGTTCCCGTTTCCGAGGTCATCGACAGCAGGTCGGAGACGCATTCGACGGCCGCAACCGATCCTATTCCCTGGGGGATGCCGACGCCGAGATTTATGGTGCAACCGGAGGACAGTTCCATCGCGGCGCGACGCGCAATGATGAGCCGTTCATTGAGCGCCATTGGCGGGACATCGACCATCGGCGACTTGGAGGCGCCGGAATAAGCCGGATTGAAGGGGGTGAGGGCGGACTGCCAATGATTTCCTGGAGCCGAGACTACGATATGGTCAATCAGGACGCCGGGCACGCGCACCAATTTTGGATTCAAGGTGCCAGGCTCGGCGACATATTCGACTTCGGCGATGACAATGCCACCGCCGTTCTTTGTCGCCTGGGCCAATGGCAGGATTTCGAACAGGGCGCCTTCGTCGTCGACGGTCAGGTTGCCGTTCTCATCCGCGGTGGTGCCGCGTATGATGGCGACGTCAACGGGAAAGCTTGGATAGAACAGCCATTCCTCGCCCTCGAAGGCGATCACTTTGACCAGGTCTTTGGTCGAGATCGCGTTCATTTTGCCGCCCTCGATACGAGGGTCGACGAAAGTGCCGAGGCCGGTTTTGGTGATCAGCCCGGGACGATGACCGGCGATCTCTCGCCACAATTGCGCGATGACCCCTTGCGGCAGGTTATAGCCTTCGCAACCGCCGCTGAGGATCATCTTGGCGAAGTCTGGCGACAGGCCGCAATGGCCGCCGATCCAGCGCGAGACCATCCCGTCATGTGCGAAATGCTGCGTGCCTTTGGTCGCCCAGTCGCCGACGCCGGCGGCGTGGACGATCGTCAATTTGGCGGGGTGGCCGGAGGCGAGAAAACGCTTTTCCATGGCGATCGCGATTTCTTCCGGCCAGCCGGATATCGCGCAGGCCGCAGCGCCGACTGTAACGCCGTCCTTGATGAGCGCTATGGCGTCGCTGGCGGAAATGACTTTGGACATGAAACATCCTTTCGAACCGAAACGGCTGCAAGAGCGCCTGCTTGATTGGCCAGGGGATCAAGCGCCGCGACGCTTCGGAAAGACAGGGTCGGAATGTACTCACGCTGACGGAATCCGGCGCCGGACCGCAGGAGCGCAAGGGATGTGAGTAGATTCCGACGCTGGTTTTGTACGCCCGCGCCGATGAACTGCAAGATCGAGCGCAATCAATCGGAGCGGATCACATGAACGTCGCAGTCGAGCCCACGTCGGTCGCCAACGTCCTTTATGAATGCAAGGACGCGATCGCCATTATCACCATCAACCGGCCCAAGGTTCTCAATGCCCTCGATCAGGTCACATTGACGCAACTCCGGGAGGCTTTCGAGACCGCCCGGGAGGACGCTTCGGTCCTCGGGGTCATCCTCACCGGCGCCGCGGCGACAGAGCGTTCATCGCGGGGGCTGACATTGGCGAGCTTGCGCGGCTCAGCGTCGTCGAAGCCGAGGCCTATTCGCGCCAGGGCCAGGCTTTGCTCGATCTCATCGAGACGTTCGGCAAGCCGGTGATTGCGGCGGTGAATGGTTATGCTTTGGGCGGGGGATGCGAAGCCGCGATGGCTTGCACCATCCGGCTGGCGGCCGATAACGCGAAATTCGGTCAGCCCGAGGTCAAGCTTGGCCTCATTCCCGGTTTTGGCGGAACGCAGCGGCTGGCGCGTCTGGTTGGCAAGGGACGAGCTTTGCAGCTGATCCTGACGGGCGCGATGGTCGACGCTCAGGAAGCCTACCGACTGGGCCTGGTCAACGAGATCGTTCCGCATGCCGATTTGATCGCGCGCGCCGAGACAATTTTACGGCAAATCGGAGCCAATGCCCCGCTTGCCATAAAATTTGCGATTGAGGCGGTGAACAAGGGAATGGAGACCAGTTTGCCGGAAGGTCTTGCGCTTGAAGGCTCGCTTTTTGCGATATGCGCCTCGACGGAAGACAAGGCGGAGGGAACGTCCGCTTTCCTCGCAAAACGCGCCCCAGGCTTCCACGGCCATTGACGCGGAGCTTCGCTGCCGCCGAAACCACGAGCCTGCGTGAGTAGATTCCGAACCTGTCGCGGCTGCCGAAAGCGATTATTTTTCGGCGTCGGAAACAACCAGCCGAGTTCCGTGCATGTGTGTCACCATCCCAATGCGCATCACGAGCGTCGAAAACCATCGCGCGTGTTGTGAAGCCAGAGGAATCCGACGAGAAATCAGGCTTGACCTGCTCGACTGCCCCGTTGTCGTTGGCGATTATGTTCTCATCCACGCCGGCTATGCGCTTCAGGTCATGACCGAGGCGGACGCCCAGGCAACGTGGGGCCTTTTCGACCAGATAGCGTCCACGCTCGACCACGCCGACGCGGAAAATCAATACGCACATAGTTTCGGCGACGCCTCCAAGGAAACAAGCTGATGAACACTGTCGTTGCTGTCGAAGCCGAAGAAAAGCTTGGCCGAATATGGCCCTGCGTGCGCAATGTCACCGTTCTCGGCCTTGGCAATATCCTGCTGTCGGATGACGGCGTTGGCGTGCATGTCGCGCGCAGCCTGGCAATGAACCCGGGAGCGCCCCAGGGACTGCGCGCCATCGACGGGGGCACGCTGGGGTTTCGCTTGATGGAAGCGCTGACCCAGTCGGAATCGGTGCTCATCGTCGACGCGGCGCTGTTGGGTGAACCGGCGGGGGCGATGCGTCTGCTGGAGAGCCAGGAACTCCACGACCATGTCAGCCGAAGCGGTCGCGTCAGCGCCCATGAGGCTGGTCTTTCGGACATGCTGACTCTGGCCAGGCTCGAAGGTTGGGCGCCGAAACACTTGGCCCTTCTGGCGGTGCAGCCGCAGCTTGTCGATTGGGGCGATGCGCTCAGCGAAGCCGTGGCGCAATCGGTTCCCGCCGCCTGTCGGAAAGCCACCGACAAGGTTCTGAGCTGGCTGGCGGCGGCATGAAAGATTTCAATTTTCTCGACGATGACAAATTGGTCGACGCGCTGCTTGTCCAGGTCTCCGGGTTGCTGTTGCGGCTGATCGAGCATGGCGAGGAAGGAGCGATCGATCTTCTCGGCCTGCCCTTGTCGCCGTCTTCTGTGGCGGAGCTCGAACAAAGGTTGGGTCGTGGCGAAATCAATGTCCGTCTCGACGCGTTCGGGTTCAGCGAAATCCGCGAGACCGGTTTCCCCGGCGTGTGGTGGACACAGCATGCTGACGAGTCGGGCCGGGTGATCGCGCGTCTGATCGAAGTGGCTTTCGTCCCGAATATTTTGCGCGCCGACGCGGAAGACATGAAACGCGGTCAGGAGCGCCTGCTCGCGTCCGCAAATGGCGCGCGAAAATCCAGCAGATCGGCAGCCTGATGCAAGATGCGCGAGATGACGACACGGAAACCTTGGGCGACATGCTCGCCTCTCGCGGCATAGGGCGACGAACCCTTCTGAAATTCGCCATCGCCATGGCCTCGAGTCTGGCTTTGCCGCCCGGCGTCGCGCCGCTGATGGCCGCCAATCTCGCCAAGGCGAAACGGCGCTCGGTCATCTGGCTTTCGTTCCAGGAATGCACGGGCTGCGTCGAGACGCTCCTGCGCTCGTCGAGCCCGACCATCGACCAGCTCATCTTCGATTTCATCTCGCTGGATTATCAGGAAGCGCTGATGGCGGCGGCGGGCGCTGCGGCGGAGAAAACCTTGCATGACGCCATCGCCGCCAACAAGGGCGAATATCTGCTGGCCATTGATGGGTCGATCCCGACCAAGGACAGCGGCGTTTATTCCCTGACCGGAGGGCGCAGCAATCTCAGCATGCTCCACGACGTCGCCGCCGACGCCAAAGCCATTCTGGCGATCGGCACTTGTGCGGCCTTTGGCGGCATACCGAAGGCCTTCCCCAATCCGACCGGAGCGGTCGGCGTCGAGGACCTCGTCTCGAACAAGCCGATCGTCAATATTCCCGGCTGCCCGCCAGTGCCGGAAGTGCTCAGCGGCGTGCTGGCCTATTTCATCAGCTTCGGCAAGCTGCCGGATCTCGACGAGCGCAAGCGTCCGCTCGCCTATTTCGGCGCCACCATCCACGATCAATGCTATCGCCGCGCCTTCTACGACCAGGGCAAGTTCGCGCATTCCTTCGACGACGAAGGCGCGCGCCAGGGCTGGTGCCTGTTCGAGCTCGGGTGCAAGGGACCTACAACCCACAACGCCTGCGCCAGTCTCAAATGGAATAACGGGACCAGCTTTCCAATTCAGTCGGGTCATGGCTGCATCGGCTGTTCCGAGCCGGAGTTCTGGGACGCGGGCGGTTTTTACACCTCGCTCGCCGGCGGCAGCGCTACTGGTTGGCGCAACGCCGGGCTCGCCGCCGCTGTCGGCGTCGCGGGAGGGGCCGCCGCGGCGCTGGCCGCGCGAAGCAAGGCGGAAAACCTGGATTCGCGTCCTGAACCGGAGGACAAGCCATGACCTTCCTGGACATGACCTTGCTGGAATTTGCGCGCGGGCCAGCGTGGCAGGCGTCGGCCCTGATCCTTATCGCCGGCGTCGCCTGGCGCCTTGTCGCTTTAATCCTGCTGCGTCGTCGACCCCAATTCGCCGCGCCCAGGCATGGCCTGCCGGGACGCATCAAAGGGGGCGCCAAGACGATCCTGACGCGATTTGTCCCCCGTCGCACGTTCTGGCCGAGGATCGCGGTCAGCGTCGTGCTCAGCGCAACCTTTCATATCGGGCTGGCGATCATCATCTTCGGAGGCGCGCCGCACATCCAGCTGATCCATCAATTCACCGGCCTGGGCTGGCCGGGCCTGCCGAAAGGCGTCATCGTGCTGGTCAGCGGCGTGACGCTTGCAAGCATGATCGCCTTGCTCATTCGCCGCATCAATCATCCGGTTTTGCGGCTGTTATCGACCGCGGACGATTACCTGAGCTGGCTGCTGGTGTTTCTTCCCGTCTTGACCGGAGTTCTGCTGTCAGGAGAGACCATCGCCGGCTACGAAACTCTGCTTGCCCTGCACATCATCAGCGTCGAACTGATGTTGATCTGGCTGCCGTTCGGCAAGCTGATGCACGCCGGTCTCGTCTTCGCCGGACGCGGACTCATGGGCATGAATTTCAGCCGAAAGGGCGCGGCCACATGAACAATGTCCCGACCCCGCCAGCGACAGGCGCGATCCGCCCCGATGAAGCGCAGGTGGCCAAGGCCATGCGCGGTTTTCTTGCCGACATCGGGCCGTCTTCGGCTCTGGCGCTGGATTCCTGCATCCATTGCGGGCGCTGCGCCGAGGCTTGCCAATTCTATGTGCGGAGCGGCGACCCACGCTATACGCCGATCCACAAGGTCGCGCCTTTCAAGCAGGCCTATGAGCGCGAGATGGGGCCCTTCGCCTTCGTCTACAAACTGCTCGGCCTGACGCCGAAGATCAGCGCTGACGAGCTGATGCAATGGCAGGAGCTGCTTTATGATTCCTGCAACATGTGCGGGCGCTGTTCGCTGATCTGCCCGATGGGAATCGATATCGCCGATCTCGTCGAACAGGCGCGGCACGGCATGTTTGTCGCGGGAATGACGCCGCCCGATTTTCTGGGCATTCTCGCCGAAAAGGAAAAAGCCACAGGCAGTCCCTTCGGGATGACCACGCCGCAATTGCAGGATGCGCTGCATGACATTGGCGCGAAACATGGGGTCGTCATGCATGTCGACGAGGCGAGGGCGGAGATCGTCCCGACCATATCTTCCATCGACCTGAAGACTTATCCCTCTTCCATGGCGGCAATCGCCAAAATCCTCAATCACATGGGCGCATCCTGGTCCTTTCGCACCGATGGCTTCGACGCCGACAACGTCGCCTTGACGGCGGGCGACCGCGTGGGTCAGCGCAAGATCACGCTCGGCATTGTCAAGGCTGCCATCGCCTGCGGCGCCAAAACGGTTGTCATGCCGGAATGCGGCCATTCCTTTACCGAGATGCGCTGGGAGGCCGCCAATGCTTACGGAGGCGACCTGCCGTTCCGGATCGTGCAGATCACCGAGTTGCTCGCTGAAGGCCTCGCGGACGGAAAAATCCGCGTGAACACGGCTCCGCAAACGGCGACCTATCACGACGCCTGCCAGCTGTCCCGGCGTGGCGGCGCCACGGCGGCGCCGCGAGCGATCCTTGAAAGTCTCGGGGTCGATTTGCACGAGATGGAGGACGCCGGCGAAGAAAACTGGTGCTGCGGCGGCGGCGGCGGCGTCGCCCTCATCAAGCGCGCGCAGCCGTTGCGCGACAAGGCGTTCGCAATCAAGCAGCGGCAGGTCGAGGCGACCGGCGCCGCCAAGGTGTTCACCTCCTGCTCAGGCTGCCGGCAAACGCTGGACCATGGCGGCAAGGCCGCAGGCTGGGACAAGGACGTCGCCAGCCTGCTGGAACTGGTCGCCGATAACCTCAAGGATTAATTCATGACCACCCGGACCATCGTCGTCGATCCGATCACCCGGATCGAAGGGCATTTGCGGATCGAGGCCGAGATCGACGCCGCGGGAAATGTCGTCAGGGCGATCAGCGCGGGCACCCAGGTGCGCGGCATCGAGATCATATTGCGCGATCGCGATCCTCGCGACGCCTGGGCTTTCGCGCAGCGCATCTGCGGCGTCTGCACCCTGGTGCATGGGCTCGCCTCGGTGCGGGCGGTGGAGGATGCGCTCGCCATAAAAATTCCAGCGAATGCAGAACTGATCCGTAACCTGATGGTCGGCGCCCAGATGCTGCAGGATCATGTCATCCATTTCTATCATCTTCAGGCGCTGGATTGGGTCAATCCTCTCAATGCGCTGAAGGCCGACCCGCAGGCCGCCGCGCGAATCGCCGCCGGGCTCGGCTATCGCGACACGTCGGTCGCCTCGTTCGCCGCTGCGCAAGACCGGCTGAAGGGTTTTGTGAAGTCTGGGCAGCTGGGAATATTTTCCAACGGCTGGTGGGGTCATCCTGACTACAAGCTCGCGCCGGAAGTCGACCTGATCGCCCTGTCGCATTATTTTGAGGCCCTGGCCTGGCAACGGGAAATCGGCGAAGTCCTGACCATATTCGGCGGCAAGAATCCACATCCCAACGTCGCCGTCGGCGGCGCGCCTTGCGCCATCGCCATCGACGCCAAGCTTCCAGGCGGCGGCGACGCGACCGCGGTGTCGATGACCGGACTGATCCGGGTGCGTCAATTGATCGAGACCATGAGGAGTTTCGTCGAGGGCGTCTATCTTCCCGATCTGGTCGCCATCGGCAGCGGCTACAAGGACTGGTTTTCACGCGGAGAAGGCGTCGGCAATTTCATGACCTATGGCGATTTCGCCGGTCCGACGGCTGGCAATGGGTTTGGTGTGCCGCGCGGCGTCGTGCTCGGTCGCGATCTCACAAAAATCCTTTCCGTCGATCTTGAGGACCCGGAGCAGATCCAGGAATATGTCGCGCATTCCTGGTACAAATACGCCAAGGGCCAGAACGGGGCGCTGCATCCATTTGAGGGCGAAACGGCCCTCGACTATACCGGGCCGCCGCCACCGTTCGAACATCTCGATCCTGGCGGCGCCTATTCCTGGGTGAAGGCGCCGCGTTGGCGCGGCAAGCCGATGGAGGTCGGGCCACTGGCTCGACTGGCGCTGCTGCATGCCGCCGGAGACGCTCCCGCGAAGGCGCTGACGGCGGAAACGCTCGGGCGGCTGGGGTTACCCTTCGACGCCATTTATTCGACCTTGGGCCGCATCCTGGCGCGCGGAATCGAAAGCAAGTTGCTGGTCGACCGGATGGCCGGCTGGCACGACAGCCTGATGGCCAATATCGCGGCCGGCGATTTGCGGACGTTCAATGATGAAAAATGGGAGCCCGCGAGCTGGCCGAGACATGCCCAGGGCATTGGCACGATCGAGGGGCCGCGCGGGGCGCTGGGGCATTGGATCGTCATCGACGAGGGCAAGATCAAGAATTACCAGGCCGTCGTGCCGACGACATGGAACGCCGGTCCGCAAGACGACAGGGGGCAGCATGGCCCCTATGAGGCGGCGCTGATGGACGGACGCCATAAATTGGCGCTGGCGGACCAGCCCCTGGAAGTGCTGCGCACGATTCACAGTTTCGATCCCTGCATGGCCTGCGCCGCGCATGTGTTCGATCCCGCTGGCGTTGAGGTCGGGCAGGTGACGATCCGCTAATGAATCCAGCCGAGTTCGGCAGCGGCGTGGCCTCGATGGCTCCGGCGGCGCCGAACAGGGCTATGTTCTGGCGCGGCGGACTCGTGCCGGATGGCAAATATCTCTGCATCTTCGGAGTGTTCGCTGGTCGGCAAGACTAAATCCGACCCATCAGCAGCAAGATGACGACGATAAGAAGAGCGAGGCCAATGCCGCACTTGGGAAATAGCCCCAATTTGCGCTGTGAGGCCATGTCGGAAACGTGCTGACCAGGCGGCGCTGCGATTGAACGATTCAGGCTCAGCGCGCAGAAAAGCATTCAGTTTGTTCGCGGATATGACGGCGTTAAGGGCTCAACGTCCTGGCGCCCGGAGGGGAGCGCCAGGGCGATCTCGGCTTGCGCGGCCGCTTACTTTGCCAGGACTTCCTTCAGCGCGTCTTTCACGCCACCAATGACGTTCTGGGCCTTGCCAACGGCCACGTCGTTTTTGCCTTCGGCGACCAGCTTGGCGTCGCCGAGCGTTTTGCCGGCGGCCTCCTTGACGGCGCCGGCGGCCTGCTTGGCGATTCCGGCGAGACGATCCTTGTCCATGTGTATTTGACTCCTGTTGACCCTGATTTCGCGAATTTTATTTGAGCGCGAACCCGCGGACCGCACACGGTCGGCGGACGCAATGAAACAATCGCGATCACCATCTAATTCCAATGCAAGCTCAGCCGCCAGCGTCGGAATTTACTCAGAGCGCAAGAGGATTCAGATCTCCGGCCAGCGGGCATGAGCAGTTTCCAATGCAGCTTTGCGCACGATCAAGCAGCGGCAAGTCGGCCACTGGTTCGGTGCAGCGCCACGCCGCGTGATGTGCGGACGCTTGCGCCGCGCGCTCCAGCAATGAGGAGGTTTCGAACCTTCCTCGATGAAATGCCACGAGGCCAGCGCCATTTCGCAAATTTCCGAGGCGTAAGCAATTTGTTCGGCGGCCCAGTCGCGGAACGTCGAACGGAAGCCGTGTGTCGTGAGATCGTCCCGCCCCATGCGTCGCAGCGTCATCAAGAGCGCCATATTCGGCGCGCTGGTTGAATCGAAGCGTGATCAACCAGTCTCCACCAGGACGAGCGCGCGGGCGACCTCAGGGTGGTGAGGTCGGGCTCGGATTCACTCGGCAGCGCTGGGCTTCACGGGAACAGCAGACTTTTCAGGAGCGCTGGAATCCGCAATGCCTCGATAGGCCGTTACCGGCCAGGACAACGCTCTTGGCAGGTCTTCCAATGTGATCGCGACGAATTGCGACGCGGGGGCTGAGCTCCATTTTGCTTTGATCGTGGGCGCTAACGCGACGCCTACGCCGACGAAATAGGCAATCATCAACAAGCTGACAATCATACGCATCGTTTCCTCCTCCAGGGGCGGCTGGTTCTCGTCACGCCCGAAATCTTCCGATGCCGTCGCAATGCGCCGGCGCCGTTGAAACGACTGTCCAGGGGAACAGCCCGTCGCTGCCTCCGTACTGAGGAAAGCGGGCGGACGGTCAGCTAGTTCTGGGCGATCATCCGTTGTCGGCTCGAATGGCCAACTGGCGGGATGGGCGCAGGGGCGCTTGGCGTCCGCTCGGGTTCGATCGTCACTGTCATGATCACGTGATCCTGCAGGTCGGAATGCCGGGCGGAATTCGCGGCGGCGCTATTGCTGTCGGAATTCCACGACGCAGCAATCACAAGAGCGCCGCCCAGGACTAAAACGATAAATAGTCGCCTGAACATTTTGCTTACCCCACCGAAACCATGCCTCACGCAGTCTTCAGGCGATGAACTATATGCGCCAGCAACAACGGCGACAGGATCGGAAAACACTCACGTTCGATTCAAGTGATACGGGGTCGGCGCGTTACGCACGCACAATTCCGCCTTGGACGCGCCGGATTCAGAAAATCGAGCGCTACGCCATCAGACGCGTCCAAATCGATGCGCCATCACGGACCGGCAGAACAAGACGCCGGCGCCTTCGACGAGTTCAAGATACGCGGCTGTTGCGCCTACCAGGAAAGCGAAGAACAGCAGCGGGGCGACCTCGCGCGCGAGAATTGAGACGACTTCAATTTGGTTCGATTGAGTAATTTCCGAGCCTGTCGTGCGCAGACCGAACGGCGCAGCGTGTCGGCCGTGGAGGGACAACCAAGCGTCTCCACCCCGTTCGCAATCACCAAGGCGCCAACGATGAACGCAATTGCCAAGCTGTCGACGATGAAAGCCCTCGTCTATCATGGGCCAGGAAAGAAGAAGTTCGAAGACCATGCGAAGCCGGAGGTCCTCGCCCCCACGGACGCGATCGTGAAGATCACCAAGACGACCATATGCGGTACGGATCTGCACATTCTCAAGGGCGATCTGCCGAGTTGCCAACCCGGCCGCATCCTTGGCCACGAAGGCGTCGGCGTCATAGATAGCGTCGGCTCTGCCGTCACGGCTTTCAAAGCAGGCGACCGTGTTCTGATTTCCTGCGTCACCGCCTGCGGCAAGTGTGAATATTGCCGTAAAGGCATATTTTCGCACTGCGCCACCGGCGGCTGGATTCTCGGAAATACGATCGATGGAACCCAGGCGGAGTTCGTGCGCACGCCCTATGCCGACACCAGCCTCTATCCGATTCCCGATGGCTCGGATGAAGAAGCGCTGGTGATGCTGAGCGACATCCTCCCGACCGGCTTCGAGTGCGGCGTGCTCAACGGCAAGGTTCAGCCCGGCGCCACACTGGCGATCGTCGGCTCGGGACCGATAGGTCTCGCCGCGTTGCTGACCGCCCAGTTTTATTCGCCGGGCGAGATCATCATGATCGACCTCGACGACAACCGGCTCGAAGTCGCCAGGCGCTTCGGCGCCACCAAAACCATCAACAGCGCTGACGGCAAGGCGGTCGAGACGCTGATGAAAATAACCGGCAATCGCGGCGTCGACACCGCCATCGAGGCGGTCGGCATCCCCGCGACCTTCGAGCTCTGCGAGCAGATCATCGCTCCGGGCGGTGTGATCGCCAATATCGGCGTGCATGGCGCGCCAGTGACGTTGCATCTGGAACATTTGTGGGATCGCAACATCAGCATCACCACGCAACTCGTTGACACCGCCAGCACACCGATGCTGCTCAAGGTCCTCAAAGCCCAGAAAATCGACCCGAAGCTGCTGATCACTCATCGATTCAAGCTGGACGATATCCTCCAGGCTTACGAAACCTTCGCAAACGCCGCCAAGACCAAGGCGCTCAAAGTGATCATCGAGGCTTAACTCGCTTCGCGAAGCAAACGAGGGTCGTGCGCGGCGGTCTTTCCTCCGACGTCGAGGCCAGTGAACCGCGCAGACGCTGGGAATGAAGTTCTATCCGCATTTTCATCAAGCAATCGCCGGATGGGAATACTCCCGTCAATCGGGGCTAGAGCCCCATCGAAAGGACCTGCATATGGCCTACCAAAGCTTCAATCCTGCCACCGGCAAGCTCATAAAGAACTTTGACCAACTGACCGACAAACAGCTCGATGCGAAGCTCGCCACAGCTGCGAAATGTTTCCTTAGCTGGAAACAGAAGAGCTATGCCGAGCGCGCGGTCGTCGTCGCCAAGGCGGCAGAAATCCTGCACGCCAGGGCCGATGAATTCGCCCAGATCGAGACTCTCGAAATGGGCAAGCGGATCGGCGAGGCGCGGGGCGAGGTAGAATTCAGCTCGAACATCCTCGCCTACTACGCCAAGAACGCGGAGCGTTTCCTGGCGCCGACGAAACTGCATCCTTCCATTGGCGAGGCCCACATGGAGAGCAGCCCGATCGGCGTGGTCTTCTGCGTGGAGCCCTGGAATTTCCCTTACTACCAGCTGGCGCGCGTCGCTGGCCCGCATCTGATGGCGGGCAACGTTCTGGTCGTGAAACACGCGGGCTGCGTCCCGCAATGCGCCATCGCCTTTGAAAAGCTCCTGCTCGATGCTGGAGCGCCCGTGGGGCTCTATACAAATCTGCTGATCTCGCACGCGCAATCGGACATCGTCATCGATGATCCCCGCATCAAGGGCGTTGCGCTCACCGGGAGCGTCCCGGCAGGCAGGGACATTGCCGCGCGCGCCGGCAAGAATCTCAAGCCATCATCCATGGAACTCGGCGGCAGCGACGCCTTCATCGTGCTCGAAGACGCCGACCTCGACCACACGATCAAGTGGGCCGTCTGGGGACGCATGTACAACACTGGACAGACCTGTTGCGCGGCGAAGCGATTCATCGTCGTCGACAAGCTCGCCGACAAGTTCCTGGAGCGGTTTTCGGCCGCGCTCAGCGCGCTTAAGGCGGGCGATCCGAAGGACGAGACGACGACGATGGGTCCGCTTTCCAGCGAAGCTGCCTTGCTGCAACTTCTCGAACAGGTCAAGCAGGCGGTCGCCCACGGCGCGAAAGTGCTGATCGGCGGCAAGCGGGTCGATCGTCCCGGCTCCTTCATGCAGCCGACGATCCTGACCGACATCAAGCCGGAAAATCCAGCCTTCCGCGACGAGTTCTTTGGTCCGGTGGCGCTGTTCTTCCGCGTGAAGGACGAAGAGGCGGCCATCGTCCTCGCCAACGATTCCGATTTCGGGCTCGGCGGCTCGGTGTTCACCAAGGATACCGCGCGAGGCAAGCGCGTGGCGAGCCGGATCGACACCGGCATGATGTTCATCAACAACATCAGCTGGTCGGACGCTGAACTACCGTTCGGCGGCGTCAAGGATTCCGGCTACGGGCGCGAACTCGGCGACATGGGCATCCAGCAATTCGTCAACAAGAAGCTGATCCGCACCGCCGTGCTCGAAGCACCCTTGTAAGGAATCCGGACCGGCTCCGGCCGGGACGATCAGGCGACGAGGCGCGCTGCTGTTTGGGCGCGCCTCGCCGGCCGCCTCAACGCCTTGCGCCGGTCCATCCATCCTGGAAGTCCGGCAGGAACCGGAGCCGCCATGTATGTCAATGTCGCCGTCCTCAAGGAAACCCATCCGCATGAACGGCGGGTCGCCTTGACGCCATCGGTCGCTCCGAAATTGATCAAGCTTGGCGCCAAGCTGCACATGCAGACGGGCGCCGCGGACGCGATAAAGTTGAGCGACGCGGCCTATGAGGGCGTCGTCTTTATCGCGAACCGCAAGGATCTGGTCGCCGACGCCGATGTGGTTCTCGCCGTCCAGCCGCCGGCGTTTGACGTCATCGACGCCATGAAGCCCGGCGCCATCCTGATCTGCTTCATTTACGCCGGCCAGCAGCCAACCCTGGTGCAGCGCCTGCTCGACAAGAAAGTCACTTGCTTCGCCATGGAGACGCTGCCGCGCATCACGCGGGCGCAATCGATGGACGCGCTGTCCAGCCAGTCGGCGCTCGCAGGCTATTACGCGGTTCAGCTCGGCGCGACGCATCTGCGCCGCGTGCTGCCGAAGATCACTTCGGCGGCAGGCGCCATCGGCCCGGCCAAAGTGCTGGTCATGGGGCTCGGCGTCGCCGGCCTCGAAGCCCTCGCCACCGCCCATCGCCTGGGCGCGGTGACCGAGGGCTATGACGTCCGCCCGGAAACTCAGGAACAGGCGCTGTCGCTTGGCGCAACATTTGTCGAGACCGGCGTCGACGCGCGCGGCAAGGGCGGCTACGCCCGCGAGCTGACGCCGGAGGAAAAGACCAAGGTCGCCGCCGTGCTGACGAAACACATCCAGAGTGCCGACCTCATCATAACCACGGCCGCGGTTCCCGGCCGCAAATCGCCGAAACTCATCAACAGGGCGCAGGTCGCCGGCATGAAGGCGGGCGCCGTGATTGTCGACCTCTCGGCCGAGGGCGGCGGCAATTGCGAGGATACGGTTCCCGGCGCGACCACGGAAATCGGCGCGGTGACGATCGTCGCGCCGCTCAACGTGCCGTCGCTGCTCGCCGAGGACGCAAGTGAACTCTACGCGAAAAACCAGTTCAACCTGCTGGCGCTGATGATGAAGGACAATGTCGTCATCATCGACTGGGACGACGAGATCCTCGCCAAAACCGCGCTCACCCATGACGGCAAGATGAAAAACGAAACGGTCAAGCCCGTCGCCAAAGTGGCGTGTAAAGCCTCGAAGGAGATAATTGCCATGCATTTCGCAATATCGATCAACGGCTTTGTCGCGCTTTACATTTTCATGCTCGCCGCCTTCGCCGGCTGGGTCATCATCGGCCATGTGCCGGCGATCCTGCATACGCCGTTGATGTCGGGATCGAATTTTGTGCATGGCATCGTTGTCGTCGGCGGGATTTTTGCGCTGCTGAACGCCAGCTCGTCGCTGGAGCAGGCCATCGGATTTTTCGCGGTGCTGCTCGGCGCCGGCAATGCGGCGGGGGGCTTCGCGGTCACGGATCGCATGCTGGCGATGTTCCAGCTCGGCAGCCAAGACCCGAAACACCATGGCGCGAAACACGGCCACGCGCGCGCCGTCCATTCGAAAAAGCATTGAGGAGTCGCCATGCCGACCATCATCCCGCAACTCGTCATTGGCTCGGTCGATCTCGTCGCCGCGTTTCTGTTCATGTTTGGCCTCCAGCGCATGTCTTCGCCGGTGACGGCGCCTTCGGGAATCAAGGTCGCAGGCTTCGGCATGCTGGTCGCTGTCGCCGCGAGTTTTCTTTACGCCTTCGACGTTGACGCGGCCGCCAAACCATTTCTTCCAGTCAATTTCGCGCTCGCCGCCGTCGCGCTGATCATCGGCGGCGGCCTGGCCTGGTGGGTCGGTCGCAAGGTGGCGATGACCGCCATGCCGCAGATGGTGGCGATCTATAACGGCATGGGCGGCGGCGCAGCCGGCGCCATTGCCGCTGTCGAACTGTTCGGCTCCAAATACCAGGGGACCACGCAGCTGATGGTGACGCTGCTGGGCGCCTTGATCGGCGCCATCTCCTTGTCGGGGTCGCTGATCGCATGGGCGAAACTTGACGGCGTGCTCAACAAGCCGTTTCGCATGCGTGGCCAGCAGGTGCTGAACGGCGTGTTCATTCTGGCCTGTGTCTGCGTCGGCGGCGCCATCGTCTACGCGGCGCAGGGTGGCGTCCATTCACTCCTGGACATGCGCCAGCTGATCTACCTCTTCTTCGGACTTACCCTGCTCTTCGGCGTTCTGATGACGCTGCCGATCGGCGGCGCGGACATGCCCGTCGTCATATCCATCTATAACGCCTTCACCGGCCTGGCCGTCGGCCTTGAAGGCTTCGTCCTGCAAAACCCGGCGCTGATGATCGCCGGCATGGTGGTCGGCGCCGCGGGCATGCTTCTCACACTGTTGATGGCCAAGGCGATGAACCGCTCGGTGGCGAACGTCCTCTTCACCAATTTCGGCGTGGTCGCCAAGCACAAGCATGGAGACGTCAAGGGCGAACTCAAGCCGGTCGAAGCGGGCGACGCCGGCATTTTCATGCGCTACGCCAAAGAGGTGATCATTGTGCCGGGCTATGGCCTCGCCGTGGCGCAGGGGCAGCAAAAACTTTACGAACTGGTCAAGCTGCTGCAGGCCGCCGGCGTCATCGTCAAATTCGCCATCCATCCGGTTGCCGGGCGCATGCCCGGCCAGATGGACGTGTTGCTCGCCGAAGCCGGCGTGCCCTATGACATGATTTTCCAGCTCGAAGACATCAATGACGAATTCGCCAGCGCCGATGTCGCGCTGGTCATCGGCGCCAATGACGTGGTGAATCCGGCAGCGCGCAGCGACAAATCCTCGCCGATTTTCGGCATGCCCATCCTCAACGCCGACAAGGCGAAACAGGTTTACGTGGTCAAGCGCGGCCAGGGCAAGGGCTACGCCGGGATCGTCAACGCGCTGTTCTATTCCGACAATTGCAACATGGTCTACGGCGACGCCTCGGCCGTGCTGACCAAGATGATCGAGGCGGTGCGCGGCCTCGGTTCGAAAGCCGCCGCTTGATCGACTTCATTCAAGGACATTTGAATTGAAACGCCAACACAAGAGAATATCGACGCGGCGGTGAAGCTCGAGCGCTACACGGTGTTGGGTGAGGCGCTGGGAAGGCTGAAGCATTTCGAAATCCTCGCGCGATCCGCGAAAGGAAAGGTCTTCGAATTTCATGTCGAACTGGATGGGGCAATCGACAAGAAGAAGCCTGCCGACATTCGCGAGCGCAAGTGGGCGTCGGCGATTCGCGAACGTTAACGAGAGTATCCGCGCCTTCGCCATCTGACTTGACCGCGCTGCTGCGGTCGTGGCGGTTGCGTCCTCCCCGCAACCGCCGCCCATTTTTCCAGTTCTTCGCTGCAAAGGGCGACCTTCGCATTTACGCTCGCCTTGAGCGTCCTGAGAGCGGGCTTCGCCCCTGGGCGATTTGAAGGCGCCCGGTCCCCGTGCCATGAAGGACCGGTGGACGTTTCCACTGAAAAGGATCGCCGATGATCATGCATGACTGGACCGCCCGGCACTGGGTCGTTGCCGCTTTGATCATCGGACTCACGGTTGGCGCGTTTATCCTGCGTTGGGCGTAGAGCCGAAATACACGGGCGAGTCCGATGGCTGAATTTGCAGGCATGCCAAGTCCCACACGCTATTGGTCGGCGCTCGCGATCTGGCTGGCGCTGACCATGGCTGTGCTCGACGGGGCGATCGCCAATGTGGCGCTGCCCACGATCGCGCGAGAACTTTCCGCCATTCCCGCTTACGCTGTCTGGGTCGTGAACGCTTATCAGCTCGCGACCGTCGTTTCCCTGCTGCCACTGGCGGCGCTCGGCGAAGAAATCGGCTACCGCCGCATATTTCTGGGCGGGATCATCGCATTTACGGCCGCTTCGGCGGCTTGCGCTCTTGCTCAAAGCCTGCCGATGCTCATATTCACGCGCGTGATCCAGGGCTTTGGCGCGGCGGGAATCATGAGCGTCAACGGCGCGCTCTTGCGGTTTACCTATCCCCCGAATTTGCTGGGCCGGGGCGTCGGATTGAACGCGCTGGTCGTTTCGGCCGCCGCGGCCTTCGGGCCGACCGTCGCTTCGGGCGTGCTGGCGCTGGGGCCATGGGAATGGCTGTTTGCGATCAATGTGCCCATCGGGGTCGCAACCCTCTTCATAGGGCGCAAGACACTGCCGTCGAGCCCCAGGGAGGGGAAGTTCGATCTTGTCGGCGCCATCCTGAATGTCTTGACGTTTGGGCTCGGGTTTACCGGCATCGACGCCCTGACGCACGGGGGCGATGCCGGGCTCGGCGCCTCGGAACTCGTGCTGGCGACGCTGAGCGGCGTCGCCCTGGTTTTGCGATCCAATTCCCAGCCGAAGCCTTTGGCGCCGATCGACTTGTTGAAAAACAAGCTGTTCGCGATGTCGGTCGTCACCTCGATCGCCTCGTTCAGCGCCCAAATGCTGGCTTTCGTTTCGCTGCCCTTCTACCTGCAAGGCATTCTGCACCGGAGCCAGGTCGAGACCGGGCTGTTGATGACGCCCTGGCCCGTGGCGGCGGGCGTTGCGGCCTCGATCGCGGGGCGCCTGGCGGACAAATTTTCGGCCGCGATCCTCAGTGCGGCCGGGCTCGCGATTCTCGGGTTGGGACTGCTTGCGATGGGCCTTCTGCCGACGGAGACGACGCCGGTTGCGATAGCGGGATTGATGGCGATCTGCGGGCTGGGTTTCGGCTTCTTCCAGTCTCCGAACAATCGCACCATGCTTTCGGCGGCCCCGCTGTCGCGAAGCGGGGCGGCGGGGGGGATGCTCGCAACATCGAGGCTGACAGGTCAGACCATCGGCGCGACGATTGCGGCAATCACCTTTCGCCTTGCGGCTCGCGCCGAATTGGTCGCCCTGGTTGTCGCGGCCTTGTTCGCCTTCGCGGCCGCTGTGGCCAGCCTATCGCGCCTTCGCTACGAGCATGCAGTCGAGGCGCCTGAACGCGGGCCGGTTCCGGATGCGCCGTGAACGCGCGGCTCGGCCCGGTCACCGCGCTTGGCGCCAGCCTGCGGCTTGGCCCGGTGACCGTTCCGACGCCGCAGATACCCCATAGTCCAGGACATAGTCGCGCAGGGCGATCGCGTCGCAGCGCGCGTTGTGCGGCGTTTCGCTCAATGTCTCGGAATGGAACAGCGGCAAGTCCAGCAGCTCAAATCTCAACCTTGGCAGAGCCAAACGCCGACCGGGGCTGGTCACCATCAACAGCGCCAGATGCGCGATGTCTTCCGGCCAATCGGAAATCACGACCGGCTCAGCGTCGCCGCGCAAATATTCGGCCAATTTTCTGGTCGCCTCGGGACGGGAAATCGGCGGCTTCTGCAGGACCGGGAGCACGCGTTCGATCACCCAGGGCTCGGGCTTCGCGCAAGGCAGCGCTTCGTAAAATGCGGCGGCCTGCCGGTCCTCGGGCGCCAGCGCGATGGAGATCAGATCGCCGCCAAAGCCATTGAACTCAGCATCAAGAAAATACCGCATGGTCGCCTCTTCGAGATGGCGGCGGCCATTGACGCCGGGGCCACAATTGCGGCGCGGATCAACAATCTTGCGCCCGAGCGGCATGTTGAGCGCCAACCCGCGGCAAGGAAAGGAACGGAATCTACTCATGCTCCCGCCGGAACGGTGGATTGCGGCGTCCATCGAATGGACGATTGACGCGACTGACGTGGGTATTTTCCGAGGCTGCCGCATTCCGCGCGCCGCACCTTAACCTGAAGCGCTTCCGCACTCGGAGACGGACAGGGCTGTCCGGCCTGGCCGCCATTGGGGGGCGACACACTGATCCTTACCGCCGGCGTTCCGGGACCCGATGCAGCCCGTCCAGCGTTGATGGAATTTCGTGGCCGTCGCCTTTGCCGGCGACGGTTCCGTCGACAGGATTTTTTCGCTCAACGAAGGAGATGAGACCATGTCCATGCAGCAACAAACGCAGAATTCCGGGCCGGCGGACACGCTTGTCCAGTCGGTTCATGATCGTTGGGGCCTGTTTCTGGCCGAGGGGATCATTTTATGCGTGCTCGGGGCCGGCGCCATCGTCGTTCCGCCGATCGCCGGACTGGCCACGACGGTCTTCCTGGGTTGGCTGTTCCTGGTCGCGGGACTGGTCGGCCTGTTTTTCACCCTTCGCGCCCGATCGGCGCCGGGGTTCGTCTGGGCGCTGCTGTCAGCTGCCGCCGCGGTCGTCGCCGGCGCCGTTCTGCTGTGGAATCCGTTTGAAGGTCTCGCGACGCTGACTCTCGTTCTGACTGCCTATTTCATCGTCGATGGCGTCGCGATCATTTTTCTCGCCATTGCCCATCGCCGTGAACTCACAGGCAAATGGGAATGGATGCTGGTGAACGGCGTCATGGATCTGATTCTCGCCGGCATCATCATCTCCGGATCTCCGGGGACGCTCGTCTGGGCGCTCGGACTCCTTGTCGGCATCGACCTGCTGTTCGGCGGCGCGGCGCTGATCGCCATGGCTTTGGACTGGCGCAAGGCGGGCAGATAGTCGATCGGATGAACGAGCCAGATCGCCCATCGATCGCCGCCGGGCCCCCTGAGTAGATTCCGACGCTGGCGGCGCAGACGTTTGGGGCGCATGGCTTCGCGCTTGTTTCATTCGCAGCTTGAAATCAGAACGGGGGCCACGACGTGCGCAAAAAGAAGGCGATGAAAGCAGGATTGCCGATGACAGGGCTTCGCATCCTCGTCGTTGATGACGACGCCGTGATCGGTGAATTGCTGGGAGAAATGCTTGAAGAGATGGGCCATTCCGTTTGCGCCGTCGCCGCCACCGAGCTCGACGCGGTGGCCGGCGCCGCCGAGCACAGGCCCGACCTGATGATGGTCGATGTGCGGTTGGGCCAGGGAAGCGGCATCGTCGCCATGGATGAAATCCTGCGCTCCGGGTTCGTCCTGCATTTTTTCATGAGCGGCAATGTCGCAAAATTCAGGGCGCTCAGGCCCGACGACTTCGTGCTCGAAAAGCCGTTCCAGGAAGCCGATCTCGGTTGCGCCATAACCCGGGCGCTGGAGTCGGCCGGCGCCCAACGCATCGCTCACGCCAGGGGGGCGCGCCTGTGAAAATTCTTTGACCGCGTCCGATCGGGCGGAAGAGGCTGTCCTGGAAGCGGGCGCTCTGCAGCGTGCGATTTTCAACAGCGCCAATTTCTCGAGCATCGCCACCGACGCGAAAGGCGTGATCCAGATCTTCAACGTCGGCGCCGAGCGCATGCTGGGCTATGCGGCCGCCGAAGTGGTGAACACGATCACCCCGGCCGACATTTCCGATCCCAAAGAGGTCATCGCCCGGGCCAAGACGCTGAGCTCGGAGCTCGGAACCATGATCACTCCGGGGTTCGAAGCCCTGGTTTTCAAGGCGTCCCGCGGCATCGAGGATATCTACGAACTGACCTATATCCGCAAGGATGGGAGTCGCTTCCCGGCGGTCGTGTCCGTCACGGCGTTACGTGACATGCAGAACGTCATCATCGGCTATCTGTTGATCGGCACCGACAATACCGCGCGCAAGCGGGTGGAAGCCGAACAGGCAAAGCTCGACCAGCGCCTTCGCGACCAGCAATTCTATACGCGCTCGCTGATTGAATCGAGCATCGACCCGCTGATCACCACGGACCCCGCCGGGTTCATCACCGACGTCAACAAGCAAATGGAGGCGCTGACGGGATGGACGCGCGACGAATTGATCGGCTCGCCGTTCAAGACCCATTTCACCGATCCCGAGCGGGCCGATGCGGGAATCAAACTCGTGCTGACCGACAAGAAAGTCACCGACTTCGAGTTGACGGCCATCGACCGCAGCGGCAAGAAAACCGTCGTGTCCTATAACGCGACCACGATTTACGACCGGCAGCGCAAATTGCAGGGCGTTTTCGCAGCCGCGCGTGACATCACCGAAAGCAAGCTTGTCGAAGCGGAACTTCATCAAGCGAGAGCCGCTGCCGAAAGCGCCAGCGAGACCAAGTCGGATTTTCTGGCCAGCATGAGCCACGAAATCCGCACGCCGGTGAATTCGATCATCGGCGTCGCCGCACTGCTTGCGAAAACAACGCTCACATCAGAGCAAAGAAAATATGTGGAAATATTCAGTCGCGCCGGCGAAAACCTGCTCCTGCTCATCAACGACATTCTTGATCTGTCGAAAGTGGAAGCGTCGCAGCTGGATCTGGAGCGCACCGAATTCTCGCCGACCGAGCTGGTGGACAAAACCCTGGAAATGCTGGCGGTGCGCGCCGAACAAAAGGGCCTGGCCCTGGTCTGCGAGATCGCGCCGGGAACGCCAAAAAATATTGTCGGCGACCCCACCAGGGTGCAGCAGGTGCTCCTCAATCTGCTCGGCAACGCCATCAAGTTTACGGAAACCGGCGAAGTGTCGCTGCGCGTTTCGCCTGACGGGGTGTCGCCAACACTGCGCTTCACGATTGCGGACACCGGAATCGGAATTCCGGCGGAAAAGCTGGCGCATGTGTTCGAGCGCTTCACGCAGGCGGACTCATCCACCACGCGCCGATATGGGGGCACCGGACTGGGCCTGACGATTTCACGGCAGCTGGTGGAGTTGATGGGCGGACGCATCTGGGTCGAAAGCGAGCTTGGCAAGGGCAGCGTGTTTTCGTTCGCCGCGCCGTTTGAAATCCTGACGGGCGCCAAGCGGGAAACGGCCCCGCGCATCGGCGACAAGCCCGCGCCGCCGATACTGGCGCTGAACATCCTTCTCGTGGAGGATTATCCCGACAACCGCACGATCACGCTCGCCTATTTGCAGGATACGCCCTATCGGATCGAGATCGCGGAAAATGGGGCGATTGCGTTTGAAAAGTTCGTCCTGGGGCATTTCGATCTCGTCCTCATGGACCGGCAGATGCCGGTCATGGACGGGCTGACCGCGACGCGGGCGATCCGGACATGGGAAAAGGCCAACCACCGTCCGCCCACGCCGATCATCGCATTGACGGCCGCCGCCCTGAAAGGCGATCGCGAAAAATGCGAGGAAGCAGGCTGCACCGCTTATCTTACCAAGCCCATCAAGCAAGAGGTGCTGCTCCAGGCCATCAGGGACTACTCCCGGGCGCCGGGGCCGCCAGCGCTTGCGGTTGTCCGGGGACAGGACAGGGACAGCGGCGGGAGACGCGTAGAACGCAACGCCGAGTTCCTGCGAAACCGCAAGCGCGATGTCGCCACAATGCGCGGCGCCCTGGATCGCCAGGACTTCGCGACGGTAGCGCTGCTGTCGCACGGCATGCGCGGCGCCGGAGGAATGTTCGGATTTCCTGTCATCACCGAAATCGGAGCCGCCCTGGAAACTGCGGCGGACGACCTGGACGATGCGGTTTCCCATAAATGGGTCAATGAATTGTCCAGCTATCTGGATGGCGTCGAAGCGACGGCCATTTAGAGGGCCGCTCGGACTTGCCTTGTTCCCCCGTTCGATCCCGCCGGCGTCGAGGTCGGGCAGGTGACGATCCGCTGACGCGGCGTCGTGAGTAGATTCCGATCCTTCCGCGAGGTGGATCGCCGTGGCTATTCTGGAGAGTGTCTTGAGCTACGATTGTCGCGCCTGTTGCGCCCAGCTTCGCTGCTCCGACCGTGGCGGTCGTCGTTTCCTCCCCCGCGGCCGCCACTTTTTTTGCCCCGTCGTTCGAACGACGGCGAACATTGGAAGTCGGATCGAATGCTGCGCGAAAACGAACCGGAAATGCGGGGAATCAACACAGACAAGGTCTGTTTCGTGATCGCCAAGTCCCGCGAGCTCCTGTCCGAAGACATTGGCGCGCAGCGCGACGGCTCCAATCCCTCGGATGATCAGTTTGTCGCTGTCCTGACTGACTCCGGCGATCGCCCGGCGCGTCTGGAGCTGGTTGAATTCATCGACGCGCTTGACGTTGATGAAAGCGACGCGCTTGTCGCGCTCGCCTGGATCGGACGCGGCGACTTTGAACCTGCGGACTGGCGCGCGGCGGTCAAAAGCGCGGGAGAGCGGCGTGAGGGCAATCCCGCCAGATACCTGAAGGAGATTCCCTTGCTTCCGGACTATCTGGCGGACGCTCTGTCCGCCTTCGATCAATCCTGTCGCGGTTTTGAGGAACGGGAAGAACCGGGAATCTGAACGTTGGAGAACGGCCCCGATGGCTCGTGGACCAATTCCAGCACCTCGGCCATCGCCCTGCGCATGCCGTGCAACTGATCCAGCAGGTGCAGGACCACCCCGACGCCCTCGGCGTTGACGCCAAGATCGTCGATCAGATCGCGGATCAATTTCGCCCGCGCCAGGTCCGCTTCGGAAAACGCGAGATCGTCGCCCATCCCGCCTGGAATCAGCCACTCCTCCTGGATCCAGATGTCGAGAGTCGCATGATCGAGACTGGCGCGCGTGAGAAAGTCCCGCTTGGTGATGATCATGACTGCATCCCCCGGCGCGGATCATAATTCGCGGGCGCCCAGGTCGCGAGAAACGCTTCCAGTTCGGGGTTCGGTCCCGTTGGCGCCATGATCTTAAGCTTGACCAGCAGGTCGCCGCGGCCGTCAGGGCGGGGAACGCCTTTTCCTTTCAGCCGGAGAACCGAACCGGTGTTGGAGCCTTTCGGCGCTGTAAGGATGACAGGTCCGGTCGGCGTCGGCGTCTTGATTTCGGCGCCGAGCACGGCTTCGGCGAAAGTGACCGGCAAATCGATATGAATATTATCGCCATGTCGGGAAAAGAACGGATGCGGATTGATCGAAACTTCCACTAGGACGTCGCCGGCTTCGCCTTCGCCAGGAGCGGCGGCGCCCTTGCCACGCAGCCGGAGGATCTGTCCATCGCGAATTCCCGGCGGAATGGTCACGTCGAGTGATCCGCCTTCCGGCAGGTTGATCCGCCTGGTTGCGCCATTGATCGCGTCGAGAAAGTCGACGGCAAGGCTGTAGCGCAAATCGGATCCGCGCGCCTGCCGGGCCTGCCGCCGGAAAATTTCCGCGAGGATGTCGTCCGTGTCGATGAAGTCCGCGTAGCCGGACTGGCTTTCATAAGGATTGCCTCCGGGGGCCTGGGCGGCGTAATCCCGGTAGAATTTTTCGCGCGGCGCCTCCGCCCCGGAGGCGTCGATCTCGCCGCTGTCGAACCGTCGCCTTTTCTCGGGATCCGAGAGAAGGTCGTAGGCGCTGGCGACCTCCTTGAACCGGCTTTCCGAATGCTTGTCGCCGGGATTGAGGTCCGGGTGCAGCTTCTTGGCCAGCCGGTGGTAGGCCTTGCGAATCTCTTCCGGCGCCGCGCCGCGCGCAACCCCGAGGATTTCGTATGGGTCCTTCATTGGCCCTCCGCTGCGAACGGCGCCGGAACAGGCTGCCGGGCAAAGCTCTGCCCGTCCAGGATGGCGCCGAAACGCATCGAACGGGAAGCGGTTTTTTTGCTGAGTAGTTTCCGAGCCTATCGCCGGGTGCGCCGGGCTGCCTATCGTGGCGGAAGATGAAACGCCGCGAAAGAATAGGTGGGGATGACGTCATGCTAAAGCTCGCATCGGCCCTGATGGGCTATGTCATAGAGGCAAGCGACGGCGAGATCGGAGCCGTGGCCGATGTCTTGTTTGACGACAGGACCTGGCTGGCGCGTTGGCTGGTCGTCGACACCGGCAAATGGCTGACGACCCGCAAGGTTCTGCTCCACCCCTCGACCATCGGCAAGGTGGACCACGAGCGCCGCGCGTTGTCCATCGCGCTGACTAGGGCGCAGGTTCAGGGCAGCCCGGAACTTTCCGAGCACGAGCCGGTGTCGATGCAGATGGAGCGTCACCTCTACGACTATTACGGATGGGAGCCGAATTCGCTCGAAAGCGGTTTCGGCGTCAATCCGATCGCCTCGCGTTATTCAGCGCCGCCGCTGTTCGTGTTCGCGCCGCAGGCGGAAACCACGAACCCCGAGACCGACTGCGATCCCCACTTGCGCAGCATCGATGCGATCAAAGGCTATCACATCCTCGCCATCGACGGCGCGATCGGCAAGGTCGAGGACATGCTGGTCGATGACGCCGGCTGGGGCATCCCTTATCTGGTCGCCGAGACGGGACACTGGTGGTCAGGCAAGCATGTCCTGATCTCGCGCCACGCAGTGAAGGACATCTCCTGGGCGGATCGGCAATTGAGCGCCGGCGTCAGCCGCGCTCAGGTCAAGGCCAGTCCCCCCTGGAGCCCTCTTGGGGACGTCGACCCGGCCTATGAAAAGGATCTTCACGACCACTACGATTGGCCCGGCCATAGATGACGGACCAGGCGCCTGTCTGAGGCGTCCCGGAACCTGTCCCGCCTGATTCCAGAATGGGCGTCGACATGTCGACCCCGGCGAAGCGCCGCTTCGCTTGGCAAAGACCGGCCGAAATTGCGTGCATGAGCACAGGCCGGAATCGCGTTTCAAAACCACATGGAGAACCTGAACATGACTCATATTTTCAAGCTTGGACGCACATTGCGCGGCGTGTTGATTCTGGCGGCGATGACGCCGGCAGCGGCCTTTGCCGGCGACCGGATCGGCGCGCTGGAATGTCATCTCTCCGGCAATGGCCCGAGCATATTGGTGGAGAACCAGACCGTCGACTGCGTCTTCGCCAGCGAGCGCGCAGGCGTCCGGCGCGATCATTACGTCGGCAAGCTCACCAAGATCGGCGCGGATATCGGCGCCAACGGCAAAGGCGACCTCGTCTGGGGTGTGGTCGCAGCAACGAGCCGGCATGGCCGTGGCGCGCTTGCCGGCGACTATGTCGGGCCTGAAGCCTCGGCGAAGGTCAGCGTCGGCGTCGGCGCTGCCGCTCTTGTCGGCGGATCGGACAAGACGTTTTCGCTTCAACCTCTCAATGTCGAAGGCGGAAAGGGAATTGGCTTCACCGCGGGCGTGGAAAGCCTGACGCTGGCTTATGTCGCGGACAGGCCCGCGCCGAAAATGCGCTACAGGCGTCACCGCAGCGAAGCGCGCGGCTGACGAAACCCATCACGGCGATCGCCGCAAATTGAAAAACCCCACTCTCCCGCGCAAGTCCGGCGCGGGAGAGTGGGGTTGATCATGTCTGGGCGTGAAGGCTCACGTCGTGAGCGGTGTTTATATGACGACCCCGCCAACGAGCCAGACCACCAGAAGAACGATGAGAACGGTACCGAGGACGCCGCCAAGTCCAGCGCCGCCGTAGCGGCTGTGGGCATAATATCCGCCCCCGCCGCCGAACAGGAAGATCAGAATGATGACAAGCAGTATCGTGCCCATTGGACGTCTCCAAGTTGCTTGAGCGCCGCGGGATTGCGGCGGTTGTAGTCAAACGGATAAGAAATCAGGTGATGGAGGAATCATCCGAGCCGAATTCCGCTTCGGTCCTGGCGGGAGACCAGAACATGTCGTGCAAATGTCTCATCAAGCCGGACTGTGGCCAGGCGCGCCAAGCATGCAGGCGGTCGGCGAGGCAAATCTGGCTGTCGGCGCTGGGATCGTCGAAGCCCAATTCGAAATCGCCGGGAGCCGCCATTTTCAAGCGGCAATGGCGGACGACCGCTTCTGTCATGGCGCTGGCGTCAATCAAGCCCGCCAGGTCGGCGACGCGATCCACGAAGCAGATTGCCGATCCATGCGCGACGGCCGCGACTGCGTCGTGCGGCCGGGCGTCGCGGGGCTCGTACACGCCAATTCTATGCAGGCCGACGCCATAGGTCTTCATGACGCTTCCTCCAGCCAGGCGGCTTGCGGAAGGCTCGGCATGTAGACACAGGTCTCGTTCTCGAACACCCCGCATCGCTCGCGAGGCGGCCCGAGCGCGATCGAGTCGATCGCTTCGTCCAGGCTGGTGAAGGACAAGCCGGTGGGATGTCCGTTGACGCGAATGGAAAACGCGGAAGGACAAGCGCGGCTGTCCTTCTGTCGCGGCCGCGTCCACACGTATTGCCGCTCGATGGCGTCGTAGATCTCGAAGCTCAATCCGTCGACGCCTCTCGGCGGGATTGATCCCAGCGCTTCATGCAAGGTCGGAAACGCGGCGCCTTCGGCAAAGCCGTTGACCAGCACGCGAAATCGCGATGGCGGGGGAATCGTTGTTTCAGAGGCGGCTATTGTCATCCGTGTTCCCCGATTGAAGATCTACCGCGGGCTTCGACGAGATCGGCCAAGCCAAATGTTCGTCATGGCTTCATCGATTGCGCGTCGAACAATTCTTCGAGGTGGCCGAAGTCGCCGATCAATGCGTTGATGTCCCGTTCGATCTCGGCTTTCGTGGCCTCCCAGGCATAACCTTGATGCGCCGCTGCTTCGAGCCTTGCTTCAACGGCCGCGTGGCCTTTCAGGAGGCGTTCGCTGAATGCGGCATGCGTCGTCTCGAACGCGCCGCTCTCCTTGAACTCGCGTGTTCGCGCAGCCAGGCGCAGCGAAAAATCGTCGAACCGCTTTTTGAGCGCGTCGTAATCCTGGGTGCTCATGGTTATTCTCCCTCTCGATCTTCCGCTCAGGCTTGTCCGTGGACGCCAGGAGAAAAGGGCCGCGTCGCAATGGGAGCGGCCCCTTTTCTGGCTCGGGGGCCGGCCCTTACTCGATCACATCGACGATGCGATGGTCCCTCGGATCGACCAGAACGGTCCGATCATTGACGATCGCGTAGCGATAGTCGCGGACGCCATATTCGGGCGGCACATCGTAATAGGTCACGCCGCCGTCGGGCAGGATCGCGCCGACGGCGACAGCATGATCATAGGCATAGGAATCGTGGTGTTCGTGAATGGCATATTCCCGGAAGCGGGGGCGCTGATCGACACCGAGCAGACCGGCCACGCCGCCGCCAACGGCGCCGACAACGCCGCCGACGACGGCGCCTACCGGCCCTGCCGCGTGTTCGCCTTCATGCGCGCCTTCGTCAGCGCCGCGCACCACGCCCTGGGCGCAGGCGACAATTGGGAAGGCAAGGAACAAGGCGGCGGCGGCAAGGATCTTGATGTTCATATTGTGCTCCAAAATGCTGTAATATCCACGCGCGCCGACCCGGAATTGGGCGGCTGGCGCGTTGAATGGGTCGGGGAGGGCAGTCATTGCGCTCCATCGTGAGCCGGCGCGCGGCGCGCGGCCATTGTGACGTCGATTGATCGCAGCGAGCCATTGTGCAGGCGGGCTCGGTCTCCGACCCACTCGGCGATGTCGCCGAGCGTGGCGCCGACGGGCAGACCCAATGCAATCGACTTGTTGGCGAAGACGACCCGCAAGCGTGGCTCGCCCGCCAGCGCCGTATGATGGTATTGGATGTGGCTCCCCATGGTGTCGTTCCTCGATGGATCTTTCGGCCCGGACGCTTGTGTCTCGCCAATGGATCGAACGGTAGCCTTCGCTGCGAGCCGCCGTCAGCATCGGAAACTACTCAACGAGAGAAATTCTGCGCGGCGGCCGCGCGGCCGTCCTGAGCCGGAATGAGTATTTTCCGAACCTCCCGCCACGGCTCCGCCAACGCTAACAAGGATGAACGTCAGCCGGCCCGCAAAGCGGTTGATCCAGCCACTGCCGATTTCAATTCCTGGCGATGTGCGATTTCAGCGGATCGAGCGTCTCGGCGCTCATCCTCGCCGCTGGCGTTTGCGCGTTCCCGGCCGAGGCGTCAACGCGGTGGCGAAACGCATTTCAAAGGAGTGGCAAGAATGAAAACAACTTATCGCAAACTGTTCATGACCTGCGTTGCAGCGCTGAGCCTTGCAGCCTGTTCGACGACGGGCGAACGCATCGGCGGCGCTGGAACCGGCATCGTGGTCGGAGGCGCCGTGGCGGGACCGGTCGGGGCGGTCGTCGGCGGCGTCGCCGGCGCAATCGAGGGGCCCCGCGTGTCGAGCGAAATGGGCATTCCGCATCGCGGCCATTATCGCCATCATCGCCGCCATCACCGTTACGGCTGAGGATCAAGCGCAGGTTGTCGCCGCGAAACGTCTGGCAATCGCGTGAAGTCCTGAGCTCGTAAGTTTCGCGCCGGCCGCATGGAAAACGTGGGCCGGCGCGAAGACGCTTGTCAGGTCTCACGCGGCCGCGGCGGCGTCAAATGCGTGCTGGATGGCGCACGTGAGCTCACGCTCGAAATAGGGCTTCTGGATCACCGTGGCGCAAGGCCTGAGCGTGCGAATCCGCAAGGCGTCGCCGCTGACGAAGACATGCGCGATGGGCGCGCCGCCCTCGATCTGATCGACCGCGCCCAGGCCGCTGCCTTCGCGCAACTGGGCGTCGACAATCATCATGTCGGGCTTGAAACGCAGCGCAGCGGCGACCGCTGCGGCTTCGCTGGCGACGATGGCGCAGACGCTATGGCCCTGCATGACCAGCATCTCGGCCAGCGCCATGGCGACCATCGCGTCGTCTTCCACCACCAGGATGCGGAGCGCCTTCATCTTTTGACTTCGCCTCCCGCTCCGCCTTCATTCACCCAGGCGGCGATTTCTTCGGTCGTCTCCGGCGCGGCGAAGTGTTCACGGCTCTCCGCTAGTTCCAGCACGCGCGGTTCGCGCGCGCTGGAAGCTGGGGCGGTGGCGCCAACCTTCAGGTCAACGGTCGGGAGCTTGGTCATTGCGGAGTCGCATGGGATTCCACCAGCCAGAGTTGCTGATCGACGCCGCGCGAGATTTCGGTGAACAGGTCGGCGGTCTCGGCGTCGCCATAGCTCGTGGCTTGAGTGATCGCTTCGCGCGTCGATTCGCCGAACGCGGCCAAGGCGCCGGAGACGGCGAAGATATGCACTTCCTCCTTGGCGACGCCAAACGGATAGCGCAGCAGGAATGTGCGCTCCGCAGCGTTCTGCACTGTGCCCTCCGCCGTCCCGCCGAGGCCGCCGGCCCGCTCGGCGAGAAGGTCGGCGTAGCCTGAAGCCTCGCCGGCGACCTTGTCGAACAAGGTGTGGATGGCGATGAAGCCCGGGCCGCGCACGTTCCAATGCGCCTGTTTCATCTGCGCCTGAAGATCGATCGCCGCCGCGAGGTGCCTGTTCAGGAGCCCCACGGATTGAGCGCGGATATTCTCGGATAAGGTGTTGCGGGTAGCGTACATGGGCAAGTCTCCAAATTGTTTCGTGATGACGCTCAATCGTAGATGTGATGCCGCCGCCCGCGACAGCGTCGGAAATTACTCAAACGCAAAGAGTTTCCGGACCGGCCGCTCAGGCGGCGTTCGCCGCGCCGCCGCCCCTCGGGCGTGAGTAGTTTCCGACGCTGTCGCGCAGGGTTGAACGGAGTCACGGTCAGAGTCCGAATTTCGTCCGGCCTCGATCGAGCGCATTGGCTCGATCTGCGCGAAAAGACATTGGACCATGGAGCGACAATGAACCCGATCACCCTTTTTGCGAGCATGGCCCTGCTTGCCGCCGGCGCGGCGGCGACCATGCTGGGAGCGCCTTACTTCGGCGCCGTCTTCTTCGTCGCCGCGCTCATCGTCGCCTCCGCTTTGAAGATGGCCAACAACTGGGAAAAATTCGTCATCCTGCGCGCGGGCAAATTGCTCGGCGTCAAGGGGCCCGGGCTGTTCCTGATCATTCCCGTGATCGACAATGTCGTGGCGATCATCGACGAGCGCATTCAGACCACGGCCTTCTCCGCCGAAGAGGCGCTCACAAAGGATACCGTCCCGGTCAATGTCGACGCGATCATCTTCTGGTTCGTGCATGACGCGCAAAAGGCGGCGCTGAACATCACCAATTACCGCGAGGCGATCGATCGGGTTTCCCAGACCTCGCTGCGCGAGATGATCGGCTCGTCGATGCTGTCGGCGCTGCTGTCCGAACGCGACGCGGCCGACACATTGCTGCGCGATGAAATTGGCAGCAAGACCGCCGACTGGGGCATCTCCGTCAAGTCGGTCGAAATTCGCGACGTCGCGATCCCCGAGGCCTTGCAGGACGCCATGTCACGTCAGGCGCAAGCCGAACGCGAGAAGCAGGCGCGCGTGATCCTCGGTTCGGCGGAGGCGGCGATTGCCGGCAAGTTTGTCGAAGCCGCATCCATTTACGACGGTCATCCCGGGGCGCTGCAATTGCGGGCCATGAACATTATCTACGAGACCACCAAGGAGCGCGGCGCCACCATCCTAATTCCCTCATCCATGGTCGACAGCCTCAATCCGGTGGTCGCGCTCGCGCTGGCGGGCGGGGACGTCGTCGGCAAGGATCTCGCGGGCAAGGATTTGCCTGGCCAGGCGGCTGCGCCGAAAAAACTCAATGGCCCGCTCCCGCAGATCGCCGGCCCGCAGCTGTAAGATGCGGCGTCGCCGTCAGGCCTCCGCCGTCGCCTTCAGCGCGGACTGGATGGCCAGGACCAGGTCGAGTTCGAAATAGGGCTTTTGCAGCACGGTCGCGACGGGCTTCAGCGTCCTGACTGCGGAGGCGTCGCCGGTGACGTAAATATGCGGAACGTGAGCTGAGCGCGTGATGGTTTCTACCGCGCTAACCCCGCTGCCGTCTCGCAATTGGGCGTCGACGATCATCAGGTCCGGCTTGGATCGTCCGGCGGCGGCGACCGCGCCGCTCTCGCTGGACTCGATGGCGCAGACCTCATGGCCGAAAGCTTCGATGAGTTCGGCGAGCAGGCCGGCGATCGATTGGTCGTCTTCCACGATCATCACGCGAAGCTTCTTCATGGCGTCACTCAGGTTTTCGGCTCCGCCGGCGTGCGTTGATTTGCCGCAGCCGGCGGAGAATTGGTTCGAAACCCAGCATAGATGACGCGGGCGGAACGGCGGAGGGTCGGAAACTACTCACGCCCGCACCGGACGAAAATGCGCCGCTGCTGGAAATAAAGTGCTAATCTCGCCGCGTCCTGGCAGCGCGGGCGAATTTCGAAGAAAGATTTCGCATGCGAGAAGTCAATTCGCGTCCGGCCAAATCGTCTAAGACAAAACCGGATGGACGGGCGCCAACGGCGATGGCCGCTGGAGAGAAAACACCTGGATTCCCGGTCGTGGCGATCGGAGCCTCGGCCGGCGGGCTCGACGCCTGCCGGATGCTGGTGGACGCGTTGCCGCTCGACGGCGGCCTCGCCTTCATCCTGGTCCAGCACCTCGATCCGACGCACGAGAGCATGCTGGTCGAGCTGCTGGCCGGGCACACGCCGATGAAGGTATGCCAGGCGACGGACGGCATGCCGGTCGAGCCGGAGCATCTCTATGTCATTCCGCCCGGGTCTTATCTGTCGGTCAAGGCCGGCGCCTTGCGGCTGTCGCAGCCGCAGGAACGTCACGGCGCGCGCCTGCCCTTCGATTTCCTGCTGCATTCCCTTGCGGAGGAATATTCCGCCCGCGCAATCTGCGTCATCCTCTCAGGCACCGGCGCCGACGGCAGTTCCGGGCTGAAGGCGGTGAAGGAAAAAGGTGGCCTGGTCATCGTGCAGGATCCGGAAGAGGCCGGATATGACGGGATGCCGCGCAATGCGATCCTGACCGGCGCGGTGGACCTGGTGCTGCCCGCCGCGAAGATTCCCGAAGCGATCGTCAATTATGCGGCGCGCACGCGCTCGCAGAAAAATGCGCCGCCGCAAGACTCCGCGCAAGGCTGGCTGGCGCAGATCATCGAGCTGTTGCGCACCAAGACGGCCCATGATTTCAGGATGTACAAGCCGGGCACGCTGCAACGCCGGATCGAGCGCCGGATGGCGCTCAAGGCCGACGACATGGACCTTTACCTGCAAAAGCTGCGCGCCGATCCCGCGGAGCTCGATCTCCTCGCCAAGGACCTGCTGATCAATGTCACCAGTTTCTTCCGCGACCCGAAAGTGTTCGAGTATCTGGCGGAACACGTCATTCCCGGCCTGGTCGGCAATCAGTCGGCGGACCAGCCGCTGCGCATCTGGATCGCCGGCTGCAGCACGGGCGAGGAAACCTATAGCCTCGCCATGCTTTTCCGCGAGGCGATCGCCGCCGCCGGAGGCCATGTCAAGCTGCAGGTCTTCGCTTCGGACATCGACTCCGACGCCGTGGCTCAGGCCCGGGAAGGCCTTTATCCCCCCACGATCGAGGCCGACGTCTCGGCTGGGCGGCTGACCCGCTTTTTCGTCAAGGAAGATCGCGGCTACAGGATCGCTCCTGATTTGCGTGGGGACGTGGTCTTCACCGTGCAGGACGTGCTGGCCGACCCGCCGTTCTCGCGTCTTGATTTCGTGTCCTGCCGCAATCTGCTGATCTACCTTGGCCCCGAGGCGCAGGCGCGGGTCATGGCCCTGTTCCATTTCGCCTTGCGCGAGGGCGGCATCCTGCTGCTTGGCGGCGCCGAGACGGTCGGCGAGCCCCAAGGCCGGTTCACGGCGATTTCCAAGAACGAGCGGATCTTTCGCCATACGGCGCGCGGACGGCCGGGCGATTTCAGTTTCCTGGCCGGCGATGGCGCGCGCGTTCCCGCGCGCCAGGGCCAGGGTCCCTCGCCGTCGCGGCAGACCGTGCTTGCCGAGCTTTGCCGGCGGCTGGTGCTTGAAAATTACGCGCCGGCGGCGGCGCTGATCAACCGCAACAACGAATGCCTGTTTTCGCTGGGGCCGACCGATCGCTACCTGTCGGTGCCGCCGGGCCAGCCGACCCACGATCTGCTGGCGATGGCGCGCAAGGGCGTGGGGTCGAAGCTCAGGTCGATCATCCAGCGGGTTTTTCACGAAAACGCGGCCGTCTCCGTCGGCGGCTGTCGCGTCGATCGCGACGGCGGCGCGCTGGGCTTCGGCATTTCGGCGCGGCCGGTCGTCAACGACGGCGAGGAGCTGGCGCTGATCTGTTTCCTTGAGGAAGCCAGGAAAGAGAGCCGGCAAGGCCGGGCCGGTTCGCCCGGCGACGTTTCCCATGTCGCGGAGCTTGAAAAGGAACTCGAAGCCACCCGCGCGGAACTGCAGGGCGCCATTCGCAATCTGGAAATCTCCAGCGAGGAGCAGAAGGCGATCAACGAGGAAGCCCTGTCGGTCAATGAGGAGTTCCAGTCGACCAACGAGGAGCTGCTCACCTCGAAGGAGGAGCTGCAATCGCTCAACGAGGAGCTGACGGCGCTCAACAACCAGCTGCAGGAGACGCTGGACCGCCAGCGCATCACCTCCGACGACTTGCAGAACGTGCTCTACAGCACCGATGTCGCGACCATCTTTCTCGACGTCAACCTCAAGATCCGGTTCTTCACGCCCGCGACCAGGCTGCTGTTCAATGTGATTCCGGGCGATATCGGGCGGCCGCTGGCCGACCTCTCCTCGCTCGCGGCGGACAGCGCGCTGCTGCCGGACGCCCGGGCCGTGCTGACGAAACATTTGCCGATCGAACGGGAAATCGAGGCGCGCAGCGGCGCCTGGTACATGCGGCGCATCCTGCCTTATCGGACGCAGCAGGACGGCGTGGAAGGCGTGGTCATCACCTTCGCCGACATCACCGACCGCAAAGGCGCCAATGACGCCCTGGAGGCGGCGAAGCGGCGAGCGGAAACCGCCGACGTGGCGAAGTCGCGCTTCCTCGCCGCCGCCAGCCACGACCTGCGCCAGCCGCTGCAAACGCTGGCCCTCCTTCAGGGCCTGCTCACCCGGGCGGTGGCAAGCGAGCGCGAGCAGAAGCTGGTGGCGCGGATCGGCGAGACCCTCGGCGCGATGACCGGCATGCTCAACGCGCTGCTGGACATCAACCAGATCGAAGCCGGCGCGGTTCATGCCGAACTGGCGCGCTTTCCGGTCAATGACCTGCTGGTGAAACTCTACGACGAATTCACCTATCAGGCGCATGCGAAAAACCTCGCCCTGCGCATGGTTCCCTGCAGCCTGACGATAACAAGCGACCCGCGCCTGCTCGAACAAATGGTGCGCAACCTCCTCTCGAATGCGCTGAAATATACGCGAAGCGGCAAAATCCTGCTTGGCTGTCGTCGGCGCGAGGGCATGTTGAGCATCGAGGTCTGGGACACCGGCATCGGCATCGCCGATGAAGAGGTTCACGCGATCTTCGAGGAATACCATCAGGTCGGCAATGAGGCGCGCGAGCGCAGCCTCGGCCTGGGCCTCGGCCTCTCGATCGTGCGGCGGATCGGCAATTTGCTGGGACATCGGGTGCGCGTGCGTTCGCGTCATGGCGCCGGCTCGGTCTTCGCCATCGAAATCGCGCTGCCGGATATTGCGGTGTCGCCAAAAAGCCTGACCTCGCGCCAGGATCGCGATCCGGCGCGCGACAAGGACGCGGTTCGCAAGGGCGCGATCCTGGTTGTCGAGGACGACCCCGAACTGCGCGAATTGCTCGCCGTGTCGCTGAATGGCGAAGGGCATCGCGTGGCGCGCGCCTACGATGGCTCCGAGGCGATGCAACTGATCGAGCGGGAGGATTTTCGACCCGAGCTCATCCTCGCGGATTTCAATCTGCCGAACGGCATGAACGGGCTCGAAGTGGTCGCCAAGGTGCGCGAAAGGCTGCATCGCTTCATTCCGGTGATCATTCTGACCGGCGACATTTCCACGAAAACATTAAGCGCCATCGCCGCAGCAGACTGTGTGCTGCTCAACAAGCCGGTCAAACTGGATGATGTGTCGCTGACCGTTCAGAAAGCGCTGGCGTCAAAGCCTGCGGCGTCGCAGCCACTGCCGCGAGCGCCGGTCGAACCGTCGCCAATGTCCGGGCCCCCCGTCATTTTCGTCGTCGATGACGACAAGCGCATCCGTGAGGCGCTCCGCAGCGTGCTTGAGGACGACGGCCGCACCGTGGAAGATTTCGCGAGCTGCGAGGATTTTCTGGAAGCCTACCGTCCCGGCCGGCAATCCTGCCTGCTGATCGACGCCTATCTGCCGGGCATGAATGGGCTCGAATTGCTTCAGCGGTTGAGCGACGACGGCCATCGCATGCCCTCGGTGATGATCACCGGCAAGGCCGACGTGGGGATGGCGGTGCAGGCGATGAAGGCCGGCGCGTCCGACTTCATCGAGAAGCCGATCAGCCGCGAGGAGCTGCTTTCCTGCGTCGAGCGCGCCCTGGAGCATGCGCAGGACGCCAGCAAGCTGGTCGCCTGGCGCGAGGCCGCGGCGGGGCATTTCGAGGGCCTCACGCAGCGCCAGAAGCAGATCATGGAGCTGGTTCTCGCGGGCCATCCGAGCAAGAACATCGCCGCCGATCTCGGCATCAGCCCGCGCACGGTCGAAAATCATCGCGCCGCGATCATGAAGCGGACCGGCGTGAAATCGCTGCCGGCGCTCGCGCGGCTGGCGGTCGCGGCGAGCGATTGATCGGTTTTTCGCCAAGTTTATACCGTTCTGGCGAACGTCAGCTCTCCCAACGTTTATGGCCGGTCGACGCGGTCCTTGGTAACGTCGGGATGTGGCGCCGAGCGGGCCGCCGCCATTGATTTTGAATGACTGGAGTTGGGCGATTGGAGCGTCAGCGGCGCTTGCACGTTGTAACTTCTAACCCGGCATCGAGCGGGGCCGCGGAGGGAGAGCTCGATGTCGCAGTCTCAAATGTTGCGCAGCCGCTGGTTCGCCGCGTCGCGGTGTTATCCCGTTTCCAAAGTTCACTTTCATCCGAGCCGAATTAAGATCCGATGCGCGGCGCCGTCGTCGGCGAGTGACAGCCTCAGCGGCCGCTCCTTGACGTCTTCTCCGTCAATGGCGGCGAAAACGACGCCGCGTTCGACTCCATCGGGATTTTCGACGCGGATCTCGTATCGCGACGCGCCATGCCGAAGTGAGACCTCGAAGGCCGGCCACGCCTTGGGGATGCACGGATCGACGCAGAGGCGATCTCCCTCCAGGCGTATTCCGAGAATGCTTTCCATGCCGGCGCGCTGCATCCACGCGGCGGAGCCCGTGTACCAGGTCCAGCCGCCGCGCCCGACATGAGGCGGCATGGCGTAGATATCGGCGGCGACGACATAGGGCTCGACCTTGTAGCGATGCACGTCCGCGCGCGTGCGGGCGTGATTGATCGGATTGAGTAGCGAAAACAGGCTCAAGGCCTTGTCGCCTTGACCGAGCTTGGCGAAGGCCATCACCGACCAGAGCGCGGCATGGGTATATTGCCCGCCATTCTCCCGGATGCCCGGTGGATAGCCTTTGACATATCCGGGATCGAGTGCTGTCTTGTCGAATGGCGGAGTGAACAAGGGCGCCAGCCCCTCCTGCAGGCGGATCAACTCCCGCTCGACCGAAGCCATCGCTTGCGCCGCCCGTTTCGGTGACGCCGCATCGGACAGCGCTGCCCAGGACTGCGCGATGCTGTCGATCCGGCATTCGTCGCTCTGGCTCGAACCAAGCGGCGTTCCATCATCGTAAAAACCCCGCCGATACCACTCGCCGTCCCAGCCCTCGCGCTCAAGCGCGGCCTGCAAGTCGATCGCATGCGCGCTCCATTTCTTGGCTCGCTCCGGCTCACCGCGGGTTTTGGCAATCGACGCAAACTTGTTCAGCGTCGTGAACAGCAGCCAGCCAAGCCACACGCTCTCGCCGGCGCCGCGCGCGCCGACGCGGTTCATGCCGTCGTTCCAGTCGCCGGCGCCGATCAGCGGCAATCCGTGGCCGCCCTGCGCCAGACTGCTGTCGAGCGCGCGGGCGCAATGTTCGAACAGGCTCGCCGTTTCTTCGCCGATCCCCGGGGTGAAAAAGCTGTCATGCTCTTGCGGCTCAAGCAGCCGCCCCTCAAGAAATGGAAGTTTTTCGTCAAGTATCGCGGCGGCGCCGGAAACCTCGACATATTGCGCGACCGTGAAGGCCAGCCAGGCGCGGTCGTCGGAGATGCGGGTGCGCACGCCCTGGCCCGAATGCGGCAGCCACCAATGCTGGACATCGCCCTCCGCAAACTGCCGCGCCGCGGCGCGCAAAATATGTTCGCGCGTCATCTCCGGACGCAAGGCGGAAAGCGCCATGCCGTCCTGAAGCTGGTCGCGAAAGCCATAGGCGCCGCTGGCCTGGTAGAATGCTGAGCGCGCCCAGAGGCGACAAGCAATGGTCTGGTAGAGCAGCCAGCCATTGAGCATGATGTCCATGGCGCGGTCCGGCGTCTTGACCGTGACGGCGTCGAGAATTCCGCTCCAGAAGTCCGCGACCGCGGTAAATTCGGCATCGAGATCGGCGCTGCGGTAGCGGTCGATCAGACGCCGCGCTTCCTGGGAATCCTCGGCGTCGCCGAGCAGGAAGGTGATGTCCACGCTCTCGCCGGGCGCGAGCACGAGGCTGGAGCGCAGCGCCGCACAGGGATCGAGGCCCGCGCCGAGGTTTTTTGACAACGCCGCGCCGCCAGCCAGAGCGGCGGGCGCGCCGAGCGTCCCGTTGCGGCCGATGAACTCCCGGCGGTCGCCCGTCCAGTCGGTCTGGCGACCGCTGAAATCGGCGAAGGCGATGCGCGAACCAAAGCCCGCACTCCAGCGATTTCGGGCGAAGATCGCGCCCGACCGGGAATCGAGCGCCGTCGTGACGAAATTGAGACCCGCCGAGCGCGATGGACCGAGCGCCCATTCGACATAAGCCGTGAGGCTCAGATGACGGGCGCGTTCGGACAGATTGCGCAATTTCAACCGCGATATCTTGATCGAGCCGTCCTGCGGCGCGAATTGCAGCAAGTCTGACTCGATGCCGTGGCTCGTATGCTCGAACCGGCAATAGCCGCGACCAAAGCGGGCTTTATAGGTCGCCGCCTCCAAGCGGATGGGAGACGCGGTCGGGCTCCACAAGGCGCCTGAATCGTCGTCACGCAGGTAGAAAGCCTCGCCAGACCGGTCGGCGACGGGGTCGTTCGACCAGGGCGTGAGCTGGTTCTCGCGGCTGTTGACCGACCAGGTGTAGCCGCTGCCTTCGGTCGCCGCCTGGAAGCCGAAACGCTCGTTGGCGACGACATTGATCCAGGGGGCGGGCGTCGCCTGGCCCGGTCCGAGGATCGTCACATATTCCTGGCCGTTCCTCGCGAAGCCGCCGAGGCCGTTGAAGAATTCCAGCTTTTCCGGCGCCGCTGCGGCGCCCGAGGGATCGGACGCGACATTGTCATTCGTCAACGGGTCGACGGAGGGTTTTGTCCGTGTTTGCGTCTCGACGATCCGGTCGAGTTGGGCGAACAGCCCGCCGCGCTGCGCCACCAGGACGACCCTTGCGGTCGAAGCCAGCAGGGCCGAGGTTTCGGCAGGAATGAGGTCTCCACGCAGCACGAAGACGCCGCCGGGCGAATCCTCGCCGCGGAGCCGCGGCCGCATCTGGCGGGTGCGAATGAGCGTTTCGAGCGCGATCTGGAGGTCCTGGACATAGGAGGATTGGCGCTCGTTGAGGATCACCAGATCGACGGCGAGTTGCTTCATCCGCCAATATTCGTGCGCTCCAAGCAATTCGCGCGCGATATCGAGATCGTCGGCGTCGGCGATGCGCAAGAGCACGATCGGGAGATCGCCGGATACGCCCAACGGCCACAGCCCCGATTGCGCGCCGGCGCCGCGGAAAATCGTGTCGGACGGCGGGCGCAGGGTCGGATTGGCGTAAATCACATGACTTGCCAGGCGCTGGAACAGGCTGGCTTCGCCGGCGGTGACGCCAAGATGATGCAACTGTACCTGCGCCTGCGTCCAGGCGAGAGTCGTGGCGCGCGAATAGGCTGTGACGTCGCGATGCTTGTCGATGATGTCGAGCAAGGTCTCGCGCGTGGAAGCCGCCATTGTCCAGAAGGAGATGCGAGCCACGGCGCCCGGCGCGATCCGCACGCGGCGGCGCAGGGCGAAGATCGGGTCGAGAACGGCGCCGACGCTGTTTGACAACTTTCGGCCGTCGATCATGGCGATCGGCGTTCGGACGCTCTGGCCGCGTCCGATGAAGCGCGCCCGGTCGGTTTCGATTTCGGTATTGCCAACGATTTCGCCATCGACGACGGAGATCTGGCCAGCCCAGACTTCGGGCTCGCCCGGGTCGCGCCGGCGCCGCGTGGCGAGAAGCGCGCCGACATCGCCCAGAAATTCGGTCTCGACGAAGAGCTTTGAAAAGGCCGGATGCGCGACATCCGACGCCTGCGGCGCAAGCACCAGTTCGGCATAGGAGGTGATTTCGATTTCGCGAACGAGCGGGCCATCGTTGGTAATGGAAACACGCCGAACCTCGGCGTCGTCTTCCGATGAGACCACGACGTCCAATGTCGTTGTCAGTGTTCCGTCTTGGCGCGTGAATTCGGCGCGATCCTCGTTGAAGGCGACATGATAGGCGTCCGGTTCGCGACCGCTGGGCTGGAAGCCCGCCGACCAGACCTGATTGTTCTTGATATCGCGCAAAAAGATATAGGAGCCAGAATCGTCGCAGGCGCAATCCTCGCGCCAGCGGGTCACGGCGAGTTTTCCCCATCGGCTGTAGCCAGAGCCGGCGGCGGTCAACATGGTGGAATAGCTTCCGTTCGAAAGCAGCTGCGTCCCGGGCGTCGCATGATGGGGGGAGGAATAGCGCCGCCCGCCCAGGGGCTCCGCGTCACGTCCCCTCTTGGCGGCGGATTTCATTTCCGCGGCCCAGTTATGGGCAACAGCGACGTCGCGCGGCATGCGTTCCTGCAACAGCAGTTCCGTCGCCTGAACCATGGGTTCGGCGTGGAAGCGCGCGCGCATTTTCGCGTCGAGCGCCGTATTGGCGATGGCGACGATGGTCATGCCCTGGTGATGGGCCATGAAGGCGCGCACGATGGCGCATTTATCGCCTTCCGGCACACGCTTGGGCGTATAGTCCAGCGCCTCGTAATAGCCGTAACGACCGAGCGCGCCGACGTCCTTGAGCCGCGCCAGATTTTTTCGCGCGGCCTGCGGGTTGACCATGGCTGCGAGGCCCGTCGCATAGGGCGCGACCACGAAATTGTCGGCCAGTCCGCGTTTCAGCCCGAGGTCGGGAATGCCGAAATTGGAATATTGGTAGGTCAATTCCAGATCGCGCGCATTATAGGCGGACTCCGAGACGCCCCAGGGCAAATTCTGCTTGTCCGCAAAGGCGATCTGACGCCCGACCACCAGGCGGCTCGTCGCTTCCAGCAGGCTTCCCGTCGGCGCCCGCATGACCAGTGAAGGCATCAGATATTCGAACATCGATCCCGACCAGGAAATCAGCGCGGCTCCATGGGCGACAGGGGTCGCCGTGCGGCCAAGATGAAACCAGTGGCGGGCGGGAATATCGCCCTTGGCGATGGCGAAAAAGCTCGCCAGCCGCGCTTCGGACGCCAGGAGGTCATAGCAATTGGGATCGAGCGTCCCCTCGGGCGCCAGATAGCCGATCGAGAGCAGGTTGCGCTTGCGGTCGATGAGAAAGCCGAACTCCATGGCCAGCGCCATCGACCGGCTCGTCGCCTCAAGGGTTTCCAGCCGCGCGCGCAAGCCGGCGGCGTCTTCGGCGTTACGCGCAAAATCGGCGCGATGCGCTGCGATGGCGCTCACGCTGGCGTCCGCCCAGAACACCATGTCCGCGCCAGCCTCGTCGCCGCGTTCACTGGCCAGCGCTCTGGCCATGTCGAGCATCGTGTCGGCCTGCAGGCCGAGATTCGCCAGCCGCGCCCCAAAATCGTCCAAGGCGGAGAAAGGCTCCCGTGCGGCCTTGGCGAGGGCGGACAGCGCGTTGTCGAGTTGTCGCCAGGTGACGGTCTGCGTCTTGCGGCCGTCACGCAGACGCGCCGCGTCTTCGCGGGCCAGATCGAGAGCGTCGGCGATCCCTTTCAGGCACGCCGTTTGGTCCAACGCCGCCGATTGCCACTCTCGGCAGGCATTGGCCAGGGCGATCAGGTGCCCGGCCAGGTTGCCGCTGTCGACCGACGAGACATATTTCGGATCGAGCGGGCGAAGGTCGCTGGTGTCGTACCAATTATAAAAATGGCCACGGAAACGCTCCATGCCGTCCATCGTCGCCAGTGTCGCCTCCAGGCGCTCGATCGCTTCTTTCGCGCCAATCCATCCGAAGTCGCGGGCGCTCGCCAGCGACAGGAGATAGAGGCCAAGATTGGTCGGAGACGTGCGATGCGCCAGCCGTGGATTGGGATCCTCCTGGAAATTGTCGGGCGGCAACATGTTATCGCCGCTGGTGACGAAGGTCTCGAAAAAGCGCCAGGTGCGCCGCGCTGTCAGGCGCAAGCTCTGCGCGTCGTCGCTGGACAAGGGTTTCCTGCTGGCGATGCGCGGCGGCAGGCTTACAGCCAAGGCGACGGCGGGAGAGGCCAGCCAGAGCGCCGCCAGAGCGCCCGACAGCAGCGCAATTCCGCCGCCGCTGATACAGCCGACGACCAGAGCCAGGGCGCCGATGGCCAGCGCGCCGTACATGCGACGGTAGAAGCCGGGAAGATCGAGTCGCCGTGCGTCGGCCGCCTGCGCGGCCGGAACCCATTCGAGCAGATGCTTGCGGCTGACGGCGAGGCGATAAAGTGTGCGCAGGATCGCGTCGCCCATCAGCCAGGCCTGATCGGCGAGGAAGATGATGGTCAGCGCCGACAAGGTCAACGCCAGCCTGAGATCGCCGCCAAGAGCGCGAAAATGGCTTGATAGCGTGATGCCTGGGCGACGCGGCGGAATCGCCGCGATGACGGGAATCATCGGCGGCAAGGCGATCGTCGCGAGCACGAAGCCGGTCCAGATCAGAGCCGCATGAAACGGCAGCGTCCAGCCGACGAGCAGGGCGAGGATCGCCGAGGGCGAGGACAGGGTGCGGCGCAGGTTGTCGAGCATCTTCCAGCGACCGATGGCCGGGATGGCGTTGGAGTTCCCGGTAGCCCCGACGGCTTTTGGCCCGCGCCCAAGAATCCACGGCAGGAGCTGCCAGTCGCCGCGCGCCCAGCGATGGTGGCGCAAGGCGCCGACATCGTAGCGCGCCGGAAACTCCTCGACGACTTCGACATCCGAGGCGAGGCCGGCGCGGGCGAAAACGCCTTCGAACAGGTCATGGCTGAGCAAGGTGGAGTCGGGCGCGCGGCCCTCCAGCGCGGCCTCGAAGGCGTCGACGTCATAGATGCCCTTGCCGGCATAGGAGCCTTCGCCGAACATGTCCTGATAGACGTCGGAGACGGCGGAAGCATAAGGATCGATGCCGCTCAGGCTGGAGAAGATGCGCTGGAACAGCGAGCCTTCGAGCCCCACCGGAAGCGAAGGGGTCACGCGCGGCTGCATCACGCCATAGCCTTCGACGATGCGCCTCGTCTCCGCGTCGAAACGCGGCCGGTTGAGCGGATGCGCCATCTTGCCGATCAGGCGGCGGACAGTTTCACGCGGCAAACGCGTGTCGGCGTCGAGCGTGACGACATAGCGCGTGTCGGGCAGCGCGAACGGCGGCGCGCCATCGATGTTGAGGAAGCCCGTATCATCGGCGCCGCGCAGAAAACGGTTCAGTTCGTGCAGTTTGCCGCGCTTGCGCTCCCACCCGATCCAGCGGGATTCGCTGGGGCTCCAGACGCGATGGCGATGCAGCAGCAGAAAGCGCGGGCCGCCAGGCGCGGGGCCATAGCGCGCGTTCAGCCGCGCCACGCCTTTGGCCGCGACCGCCAGCAGCGCCTCGTCGCCGTCGATGTTCTTGGCCGGGGCGTCCAGCCAGTCCGAGAGCAAGGCGAAATGCAGGTCTCCTTCGGGACTGGCGAGGTGATGGATTTCGAGGCGCTCGATCTGCTCTTCGATGGCGGCGGGCGTGGTCAGCAGCGTCGGAACGGCGACCAGCGTGCGCAAATGCGAGGGAACGCCATTGGCCAGCTCCAGAGCCGGCAGAAGGTTGGCGTGGAAGCCGAAACTGACGGCGCGATTGACCAGCGCGACCGCCGCGTCAATGGCGGGGATCGCCCCAAGCGCCGCAAGGAAGTAGAGCGACGCCGCGCCAGCGCCCGCGGCGCCGAGCGCGAAAAGCGCGGCGGCGAGAATGATCAAGGTGACGGCGCCGATGGCGCTGGCGTAAAAGCCAATTCCGGAGGCCCGATGGAGCCGCGCCCGCCACTTGCGCGCCCGCGGGTGATAGCCGATCTCGCGTTCAAAACTCTGCCGTCCGCCGCCAATCAGATGATAACCTGGATCGCTTTTTCGCGCGTCCGCCTGCGCAAGCGCTGGAGCCCCGAAACGTCGGGCAGTAGCTATGGCGCTGCGCGCAATGTCGAGTTCGGCGGCGTTCGATCCGCGCGCCAGTTCTTCGATGGCTGTGCGATAGAGGTTGCGCGTCGGGAAATCCATGTCCTTGAAGGCGCTGCCGGCCGCGAGCGCCTCGTCGACGAGGCTGACCTCCTCGAAAAGGTCTTTCCAGTCGACATCGGCGATCAGTCGCAGGCTGGTGATGATATTGCGGACGGTGACGCTGGTTGCGCCCTGCCGCCGGTGGACTTCGCGAACGACAATATCGGCGGATGTCTGCTGCGCGGCCAGACGCTGGTCCAGCCACTTCAAGGCCGGCGTGATCTTCGGGTCCTGGTCGCGCAGCCTGTGAATGAGCTGGACGGCGAAGGCCTCCGCGCGGGCGTCTTCCTCATGATCGGCGAGCGCGATTTTCAGCCCTCCTGGCTTTTGTTCGGCAGCGTCCAGAAGGCGGTCTGCGAGATCGTCGGCCGCATGCCGCGCGGCGCGGCCGTTGACGATCTGTTCAGCGAGACGGCGCAGGTTCTCGATCATGACGATGCGCAGCGTGATCGACACCGCCCATAATTCGCCGATGGTCAGCGGCTGAACCTGTTGATAGGCCCGCATGTAGCCAGTCAGCATTTCGCAGTCGAAGCGGCTGTCGGTATGCGCGACAAAGGCCCAGGCGAGGCCGAACACGCGCGGGTAGCCGGCAAACGGTCCCCCGGAAAGCTTCGGCAATTGCCGGTAATAGCCCGGCGGCAGGTCCGAACGGATTTGTCGGATCTGCTTTTCGATAAGATGGTAATTGTCGATCAGCCATTCCGCCGCGGGCGTCACCGCGCGCCCCTCGTCGGATCCTTGCAACAGGCTCTTGTACGCTGAGAGCAGGACGGCGCCGTTCTCCGCCAGGCGTCCCGCCAGCGGATGCCCCTTGGTCTGTTTTGCCGCCACTGTCTGGGCCGTCGCGAGGCTTCGCGCATGTTCCTCGATGCGTTCGGCGCTGAACAGTTCCTCCCGGACGGGTTCGGGATTATCCCAGGGCGAAGGCGCGCGTGCGAACGGGCTGTGCGAAAATAGCGTCAACTGGGCCTCAAATCCGAAAGGGTAGGGAATGGTCTCAGGCGGCGGGTGTTCGGTCCGCGCGCGCAATCCTCGAAAACGCTCTGAGGCCATGAAGAAGTGGCCGGGTCTGCCGCATCGACCCGAAGCGCGCGGTCAGCGATCGACCTTGTCTGCCGCCTGCGCCGAGGAAGGCGTGTCGGTCGGTCTGGCGTTCGAATGGTCCGCCTTCCTGAAAACGGCGACAAACGCCAAGCTTAAGACCAGCACGATGATGACGGGAACGACGGGGCTCCAGTAGGGGGGCGCCTTTTTGGAGCCGACGACGGGAAGGATCATCTTTTGCCGCGCGACAGGAAGGAGCGCGAAAAGTCGTTTGGCGATGGCCGCGCTATCCGCGCCGCAGCCAGCGGGGATCATGCGAGCCAATACATCAAGGGCGGCGTCTCCCGGCAATTTCGCGATGCGGGCGGCCTCTTTCCAGGGATCGGCGCCAGAGCGGGCGATCGCCGAAATGATCGTCAGCGGCATCCCGTTCCCTTCTTGGCACATGACCGCGAAGAGAAAAGGCTCAAATTCCGGGCCTAACGGCGGAAAAGCTTGCGACACGCTCGCTCCAATCCTGTTTTTGTGACGCCTGGTCGTCTTGCCCGAACTTGCGGTTCGCGTCAGGAACCGTGCGCAGGGTTGAGACTGGCCCGCGGAGGCTCATTGACGCCAATCGCCGGGCGCGGTCGTCGGTTGCGCCGTCACGTCGACACGGACGAAATCGCTCGTCGCCGGCAGCTTCAGGTCTGAAAAGCGCAACGCAAGGAGCAGGCCGCCGTCGGTCTGCAATTGCAGGTCTTTGCAGCCAAACAAGGTCTTCAACGCGTCGGCCGGCAACTGGATTTCGCCACTGCCCGTGACGCCAGCCGAGGGACGAAAATAGCCGTCCAGATCAAATTTTGCCGGCGTGACGGACTCTCCGTTCAGCATCACGGCGCCTTGCCCGGAAATTCCACCGAGATAGCGTAGTCCCGTTGTTTTAAAGGCCATGGTTTCACCCGTTCTCCTGGTCGGCCTTCAAGGCGGCGGCGAGGTCGTTCGCGTCGATCGGAATCATCTGGATCGGCCTGTTCGATGTCGCCAGAGATGGAAGGCGGAGACGGGTTCCCGTGCGGCGATAGGCAAGAAACGAAACGCCCAGAATTTCCTCTTCATCGGTCACGAGCCGATAGGTTCCCGCGGGCTGCGGCCTCTCGAATTCGGGCAAAGTAAACGCACGATTGAACGTCACTGTTGTCTCGGTGGTTCGCATAGGCATCGGCTTTCCTTCAACAGGCGCCTTTTGGCGGCTTGATCGGGCTGAGGCTGCCCAGAGCCATTTTGGGCGGGCTTGCAGCAACCGCCGCCTTTACCGCCTTGGGCTTTTTCGCTTCACGATTGCCGTGTTTGCGTTCCTTTGACATGACATGCTCCTCCCGCCCGTTTTCGAGCGGTCATGAAAGAAAAAGCCCCGCACCTTTTTTCGGCGCAGGGCTTCGCTAGCTCCGGGCGGCGTTCCGCCATCTCTGCGTCGAATGCCTCTGGCGCAAGCCGCCATTACATCCGTGGTCGACCTGCAAGCCCGATGGCCGGAAGTCATGCCGGACTCAGAGGTCGTGACTTCCGAGTCCAGGTTAGGTGCGAATGCGACGCCGAGCTTTCGCGATCAAGGAGACCCAGTATCAGGTGACGATTTCGAGCTTGTCGGCAGACATCTTGCCGCTCTTGCGGTCGGCAACGAGTTCGAATGAAACCTTGTCGCCCTCGCGCAACTGGCTGAGGCCAGCCCGTTCGACGGCGCTGATATGGACAAAGGCGTCCTGACCGCCGCCCTCGGGCGAGATGAAGCCAAAGCCTTTTTCGGAATTAAACCACTTTACGGTTCCCTGAGACATGGAAACCCCTTTCTGGATACGCTGGAAATGCTCGCCAGCGTTGACGCTGTCGGTCGAAATCGCATTTTTGAGCAGATTTTGGTGTAGCGACATCAAGTAATTTCTGACTGAAATTATTTCTTCAAGTCGCCGATCGGCTTTCTAGATATGGGATGATTTCATTGAAATACAATGGCTGTGCGATATTATATTCAAATGCGACAAACTACCTTGCTCGCCCCTCGTTGGAGGCATTGTGTGATCACGTTTCGAATCCAGCACAAGACGACTTATCGATTTCGCAGGCCCGTCAGTCTCGGACCGCATCGCCTCATGCTGCGCCCGCGCGAAAGTCGGGATTTGCGTCTGGTTTCGAGCGAAGTCAAAATCTCTCCCGCGGCGTCGCTGACATATTCCCAGGACGTGATGGGAAATTCAGTCGCCGCCGCGGTTTTTGGCGCTCCGGCCGAGACGCTGGTGATCGACAGCGTCGCTCTCCTTCATCTCGACGCGGAGCCTTGGCCGGTCTTCGATGTGGCTGCTTCGGCTATGGTCTATCCGTTTCAATACGCGGACGACGAGAGCGCTGATCTCGGCGCCCTGATGTTCCAGCAATATCCCGATCCTGCAAGGCGCTTGCAAAGCTGGGCCTGGGCGTTTGTGAGCGGCGTCCGGACGGACACGTTGGCGCTGCTCAAGGATCTTTGCGCCGGCGTTTCGCGATGGATCAACTATCAAAGCCGCGACGACGAGGGAGTCCAGTCGCCGATCGAAACGCTCGATCGCGGCTGGGGCTCATGCCGGGATTTCGCGGTGCTGTTCGTCGAGGCCGCGCGCTGCCTTGGCTTCGGCGCGAGGATCGTGTCGGGTTATCTTTTCGTTGCCGACGCGGCCACTATCGGGTCTGGCGACGCCGGTTCCACCCATGCCTGGGCGGAAGTCTATGTGCCGGGCGCGGGATGGGTCACCTTCGATCCCACCAATCGCAGCGTTGGCGGCTTCAATCTGATTCCGGTCGCGGTCGCGCGAGACATCAGGCAGGCGATGCCGGTGACCGGAAGTTTTAATGGCGCGCCCGACGATTTTCTCGGCATGTCGGTGGAGGTTCAGGTGAACGCCTTGGCGTAGGAGGTTGCCGGTGGCGAGGGTCTCATCGTGACCCAGCCGTCACCCGGCGGGTTTGGCTTCAGGCTCGGCCTCGCTGCTTTTGGCGGCGTCGACTGCCGTGAGTTCGTCCTGCCGCTCGGGCGCGCTCTTCTTCGTGGCGTCGAGCCAGCGATAGGCGAGCAGCT
>CAWDOR010000030.1:0-114725 GCA_963804045.1 uncultured Alphaproteobacteria bacterium
ATCAGTGACGAAGAAGCAGATCAGCGGGGGTCGTCTTCGAGGGCGTCCCTATCGCCACCGAGCGGCTATTGGCCAGCATCGCCGTCTCCAAATACGCCGACGGCCTGCCACTGTACCGCCAGGAGGCGATCTTCGCGCGCGAAAAGGTTGAACTCGGACGCAATCTCATGGCGAACTGGATGGGCCATGTCGGCTTCCATCTCGATACTCTCGCCGAACGCTTGTTCGAGCTCATTCGCGCGGGCGACCGGATCTTCGCCGACGAGACCACTTTGCCTGTCCTGGCGCCCGGGCGCGGGCGAACGCGCTCCGGCTATTTGTGGACCTATTTGCGCGACGACCGCCCCTACGGCGGCGCGGGGCCGCCGATGGTCGTTTATCGCTTTGAGGACAGTCGAAGCGCGGAGCGTCTCGAACGACATCTCGCTGGCTGGCGCGGCATTGTTCAGTGCGACGGCTACGCCGCCTATCGCAGGCTCGCCGAACCTGACCGGGCCGGCGGCCCCGCCACGCTCGCCTGCTGCTGGGCGCATCTGACGCGCGAGTTCTACAAGCTCCACGTCGCCGGCGTGTCGCAGACGGCGACCTGGACGGTTGAGCGCATGGCCGAACTGTGGGCTGTCGAGGCGCAGGTCAAGGGCTGTGCGCCGCAAACGCGCCTGGACGAACGGCGGCGCGTCTCAGCGCCGATCGTCGCGGAACTCCAGTCGCGCTGGGAAAGAGAGCTGACGCGGATCTCGGGAAAAACCAAGCTCGCCGAGGCGATCCGGTATGGCCTCTGGCGCAAGGTCGAGTTCAGCCGCTTCCTTGATGACAGGCGCGTCGAGATCGACAACAACAGCGTCGAACGCGCAATCAGGCCGCACACGATCGTGCGCAAGAATGCGCTGTTCGCGGGATCGGAAGCCGGCGGCGAAACGTGGGCGACAATCGCCGCGCTGCTCGCCACCGCACGCCTGAACGACGTCGATCCGGCCGCCTGGCTCACGCAGACGCTCGAGCGCATCCCCGCTGGCTGGCCGAACAAAGAAATCGACGCCCTAATGCCGTGGAACTTCGTCAAACCCTAACGGCCCCCGTTGGACGTTTACGCCAGACCAGCCAACTCATGTTGTAGACGAGATTGGCCATGCCGATTTTGACCTTCGCCCGCGCCAAGCCAATCGTTCGTATGAACAACCTCATCGGCCCCTTCTGCCGCGCGAAGACGTGCTCCACGAATGCGCGGACCTTGGATTTCTTGCCATTGGCCTTGCTCGTGGCCTCGGGCATGGGTTTGCCCTTCGGCTTCTTACGATGAATGCAGGAGACGAAGCCGCGCTCTTGAAGCATTTCCTCATTCTTGGCCGAGCGATAGGCGGTGTCCGCCCAGACATTGCTTCCGGTGTTGTCACGATCCAGAACATCGCCGAGCCTGGCGCCGTCATGCGCCGCCGCGTGTGTCGTCATCCATTTGCGGATCAGCCCATGCTCGCGATCAATGGAGACATGGTTCTTGTAGCCGAACGCCGGAATGGCGAGATCGACCGGCGGCATGGAGCCATCCGCCCGCAGCTTGGCCTTGGTGTATTTGACCGTCCAGCGCGCATCGCGATCTTTTTGCGCGAGTTTGGCCGACTTGTCCCGCCAGCCATCGGGAATGCGCCCCTCCTTGATCGCCTGCTTTTCCTCAATCGTGCTGCGCTGCTTGGGCGCGGCAACAATTGTGGCGTCGACGATCTGGCCGCGCATGGCCAAAAAACCGGACGAGCGCAAGGCCTCGTCGAAGCGCGAAATCAGGGCGTCAATAGCCTCGGCTTTCTTCAGCGCCTCGCGAAAGGTCCAGATCGTATTGGCGTCGGGCACGGCGTCCGCCAGCGACAGCCCAAGAAAGCGCATGAACGACAGGCGGTCTTTGATCAAGTATTCGGCTCGCTCGTCAGAAAGCGAATGCATCGCCTGAAGCAGCAAGATCTTGAACATCAGCACGGAATCGAACGGCGGACGCCCGCCCTTCGAGCGGTCCTTGCGCGGAACCGCCGCCTCCAGCTCCGAGCGAAAAAGTTCGAAATCCACCACCGAAGCCAACCGCTCCAGATCATCGCCCTTCGACGACAAATCCGCCAAACGCTGGTCTATGTCGAAAAAACCTGGAGCCCGTCCCGCCATGATCGCCCCCCCCCAAATCATGGCTCATTAAATCAGATCGCGCTCAATTCGGATAGGTTTTTGGAGGCGTCCAGCTCCCGCGGCTATGGCGGCGCGGCTCCGTTCAGACCTTCGCGGCGAGCGCCTGCGTCATGGCGAGAACGAGGTCGGCTTCGAAATAGGGCTTTTGCAATATGGTGGCGTCGGGCCGCAGCGCCCGGACGCGCTGCGCGTCGCCGCTGACCAGAATATGTGGAACGGGCCCGAAAGCCGTGATCTTTTCGATCACGCCAATGCCGCTGCCGTCGCGCAGATTGGCGTCGACAATCATCAGGTCGGGCTTTTCCCGGCCGGCGGCGAGGATGGCGCCATTTTCGCCCGCTTCTATGGCGCAAACCTCATGGCCGAAGGCTTCGATCAATTCGGCAAGCAGGCTGGCGATCAGAGGATCGTCTTCGACGATCATCACGCGGAGTCTTTTCACAGCATGGCCTCGGCGACGAATCCGCTTTTCCGCCGCGCTCCAGGCTGCTTTGGCGCGGGGGAATATTTGAATGAGCACCCTAGGCGATGCGGGCGTGGCTGCGCAGCTTCGGAAACTACTCAGAGCCGGACTGGATAATTCAACGCCCAGATCGGCAATATGTGCTAGTGTATTCTGATCCTGGCTGCGCAGGCGAACTTCTCGGAAGGTTTTCGCATGGCAAAGGTCGCGCCGCCGCCTGTTCAAAAATCTTCATCGGCGGGCGTCACGGGGCCTGGGGCCGAGACGCTTTTCGTGGTGGCGATCGGCGCTTCCGCGGGGGGGCTTGAAGCCTGCCGGAAATTTCTGGAGGCGCTGCCCGCCCATTCCGGCATGGCCTTCATTCTCGTCCAGCATCTCGATCCCACTCACGCCAGCATGCTGGTGGAGTTGCTGGCCGACCATGCGCCGCTGAAAGTTCTGGAGGCCGCCGAGGGCATGAGGATCGAGCGCGGGCGCCTCTATGTCATTCCTCCCGGCGCCTATCTGTCCGTATCAGGCGGCGTGTTGCGCCTGTCGCAACCCCAGGCGCGCCACGGCGCGCGGCTGCCTTTCGATTTCCTGCTGCATTCCCTGGCGCAGGACTATGGCCCCCGCGCCATCTGCGTCATTCTCTCCGGCACCGGCGCGGACGGCAGTCTGGGGCTGAAAGCAGTGAAGGCGAATGGCGGCCTGGTCGTGGCGCAGGACCCGGACGAGGCTGGATTCGATGGCATGCCGCGCAGCGCCATCGCCACTGGCGCTGTCGATCGGGTGGCGACCGCGGCGAAAATTCCCGAGGCGATTCTCGGCTTCTCGGCAGGCGACGCCCAAAATGCGCCGCGGATAAGCCCGGAAGAGGATTGGCTGACGCCGATCGTTGAACGGTTGCGCTCAAAAACCGAGCATGATTTCAGGCATTACAAGCCGGGAACCTTGCGACGGCGGATCGAGCGGCGCATCGCGCTCGCCGGATGCGACAGGAGCCAATATCTGCAAATTCTTCGCGACGATCCCAAGGAGCTGACGCTGCTTGCCGACGATCTGCTGATCAACGTCACCAGTTTCTTCCGCGATCCCAAGGTTTTCGATTTTCTCGCCGAGAAAATTCTGCCCGGCCTCGTTTCGACCCAGCCTGCTGGGCAGCCGTTGCGCGTCTGGGTCGCCGGATGCAGCACCGGCGAGGAAGCCTATTCCCTGGCCATGTTGTTTCGCGAGGCGATCGAAGCCGCCGGCCGTACGATCAAGCTGCAAGTCTTCGCCTCGGACATTGACGGCGATGCGGTGGCGCAGGCCCGGGAAGGACTTTATCCCCAATCCATCGCGGCGGAAGTGTCGGCGGCGCGGCTGGCGCGGTTCTTCATCCGGGAGTCGAACGGCTACCGGATCTCATCCGAGCTGCGCGAAAATTTGCTGTTCACGGTCCAGGACGTCCTGGCCGATCCGCCGTTTTCGCGGCTGGATTTCATTTCCTGCCGTAACTTGCTGATCTATCTCGCGCCGGAGGCGCAGGCGAAGGTCATGGATATTTTCCATTTCGCCTTGCGCGAGGGCGAACTCCTGCTGCTTGGCGGCGCCGAGACCGTCAGCGAGGCCAATGGACGGTTCACGGCGATCGCCAAGAACGAACGTGTGTTCCGTCATATGACGCGAGGTCGGCCTGTCGACGCCGGCTTTCCCGGCGGCGACGGCGTTCGCTTGCTGGCGCGCCAGGAAAGGGAGCTTTCGCCGTCGCGGCGCAAGAGTCTCGCCGATCTCTGCCAGCGTTTGCTGCTGGAAAATTTTTCGACCGCGGCGGTGTTGATCAATCGCATGGGCGAGTGCCTCTATACGCTGGGACCGACGGACCGCTATCTGTCGCTGGCCCAGGGCCGGCCGACGCATAACCTTCTGGCCATGGCGCACAGGGGCCTGACCATCAGGCTGCGGTCGGCGATCCAGCGCGCGTTCGAAACCCAGGCGCCGGTCGTCGTCACCGGTTTTCGGCTCGAATCCGATCAGGGGCGGTTCTGTCGGATTTCCGTGCGCCCGGTCGCCAGCGACGGCGAGGCGCTGGCGCTGGTCTGCTTTACCGAGGAAACGCCCTCGCAGCCGGAAAGGAGCCGCGCCGTGGCGCCCGGCCAGGCCCCGCGGGTCGCGGAGCTGGAAGTGGAGCTAGAGGCGACGCGAACCAAATTGCAAAGCGCCATTCGCGATCTGGAAGTCGCCGGCGAGGAGCAGAAGGCGGTCAATGAGGAAGCCTTGTCGGTCAACGAGGAATTCCAGTCCGCCAATGAGGAATTGCTGACCTCCAAGGAAGAGCTGCAATCGCTCAATGAAGAGCTGACCGCGCTCAACAATCAGCTTCAGGAGACGCTCGACCGGCAGCGCACCACCTCCGACGATTTGCAGAATGTGCTCTACAGCACCGATGTGGCGACCATTTTTCTCGACGAAAGCCTGAACATCCGCTTTTTCACCCCGGCGACCCGAGCCTTGTTCCATGTCATCGCCGGCGATCTCGGCCGTCCCCTGGCGGACCTCGCCTCGCGCGCCGTCGACGCCGCGCTGCTACCCGACGCGCGCGCCGTGCTGGTCAAACATCTGCCGATCGAGCGCGAGATCGAGACGCCCGACGGCGCCTGGTTCATGCGGCGCATCCTGCCCTATCGGACGCAGGCCGGCGGCGTCGAAGGCGTGGTCATCACCTTCGTCGACATGACCGAGCGCAAACGAACCCGTGACGCGCTGGAGGCCGCCAAAAAGCTGGCCGAAAGCGCCGATTTGGCCAAGTCGCGCTTTCTCGCCGCCGCCAGCCACGACTTGCGCCAGCCGATGCAAACGCTGGCGCTGCTCCAGGGGCTGCTGGAGCGCTCGGTGGAGGGCGAAAAGGAGCACAAGCTGGTCACGCGCATCGGCGAGACGCTGAGCGGCATGACCGGAATGCTCAATGCGCTGCTCGACATCAACCAGATCGAAGCCGGCGCGGTGCGCGCGGAAATGACGGCGTTTCCGGTCAACGATCTGCTGACGCGGCTGCGCGAAGACTTCTCCTATCAGGCGCATGAAAAAAATCTCGACCTGCGCAGCGTCGCCTGCAGTCTGTCGATCTGGAGCGATCCGCGCCTGCTCGAACAAATGTTGCGCAACCTGCTGGCCAATGCGCTGAAATACACCACGGGAGGCAAGGTGCTGCTCGGCTGCCGCCGGCGCGGCGAGACCTTGAGCATCGAGGTCTGGGACACTGGCATCGGCATTCCCGCGTCCGAAATCCAGGCGATTTTCGAGGAATATCACCAGGTCGGCAATGAGGCGCGGGAACGCGGCCGAGGTCTCGGGCTGGGATTGTCGATCGTGCGCCGTCTCGGGCATCTGCTGGGCCATCGCGTGCGCGTGCGCTCGCATCATGGCAATGGCTCGGTGTTTTCCATCGAAGTCGCACGGGCGCCGGCCGCGCCGCGAACGCATCTTTCGGTCGCGGCGCCGAGGCAAGGCGCCGAGGCCGAGCCGGAAATAACGCGCAAGGGCGCGATCCTTGTTGTCGATGACGACCCGGAGGTGCGGGAGCTTCTCGCACATTTCCTCAAACAGGACGGCCATCGCACCGCGCGCGCCTATGACGGCGCCGAGGCGATGCAGTTGATCGAACGCGAAGATTTCCGCCCCGATCTCATCCTCACGGATTTCAATCTGCCCAACGGCATGAACGGCGTCGAGGTCGTCGCCGCCATCAGGGAGAAGCTTCATCGCAAGATCGCGGCGATAATCCTGACCGGCGACATATCCACGGGAGCGCTGCGCGCCATCTCCGAGGCCGATTGCGCGCAACTCAACAAGCCGCTGAAACTGGAGGAGCTAGCGCTGGCGGTGCGGCTTGCGCTCAGGCCCAAGGCTCAGCCCCATCCCAGGCCGACGGCGGCGCGCGAGGACGGGGCTCCCTCGTCGCCCCTCCGGCAAGCGCCGCTGCCGCCGGTGATTTTCGTCGTTGACGACGATCGCTTCCTTCGCGCGGCGGTGCGCGCCGTTCTGGAGGAGGACGGCCGCGGCGTCGAGGATTTTGACAGTTGCGAGGCTTTTCTGGCCGGCTTTCGTCCGGGACGCGAAGCCTGCCTGCTGCTCGACGCCAGTCTGCCGGGCATGAGCGGCTTGCAATTGCTCCAGCATTTGCAAGAGGACGGTCCGAAAATTCCAGCTGTGATGATGACCGGCAAGGCCGATGTCGCCCTGGCGGTGCAGGCGATGAAGGCCGGCGCGGCGGATTTCATCGAGAAACCGATCAGCCGCGAGGAGCTTCTCGCCTGTGTCGCCCGCGCCCTCGACCAGGCGCATGATTCCGGAAAACTTCTCGCCTGGCGCGAGGCGGCGTCAAGCCGGATCGGCGATCTCACGCAGAGGCAGAAGCAGATCATGGCGCTGGTTCTCGCGGGGCAGCCGAGCAAGAATATCGCCGCCGATCTCGGCGTCAGCCAGCGCACGGTGGAAAACCACCGCGCCGAAATCATGAAACGCACCGGCGCCGAAATCGCTGCCGGAACTGGCGCGCCTCGCGGTCGCCGCCGGGGATTGAGCTCATTGAAGACTCAATCATCCATGCGTGCGAACGAGCCAGTCCAATAAAGCGAGAAGAACCAGGACGACGGGGACGACATAGGGCGGGGTCAGCCAAGTGGACATCGCAGGTGCTCCATGATTTTCGAAAGCGCTCGCCGCTCGGCGTCAATTTCAGACGTGAGGCGGCGCCACCAGCGCGGCGGGCTTCGACCCGGTTTCAGGATCGGTCTTCACTGACGGCGCATCCGCCGGGACGTCCGGTCGCACGTTTTCATTGGCCTGTATGACCAGGAGATCGTGGACGATCTGAACGGTTGAAGGAAGCGGAACGCGCCTGCCAAAACGGACGAGCTGGCTCATGGTGGAAACTCCTGTTCAATGAAATTGATTGTTGTTGCGACCTGCCGCGTTGCGCCGCTACCAGCGTCCGCCAAAAATTCCGCCGAAACGGCCGCGCCATCCGCCGCCGCCGCGAACCAGTCGAATGACGAAGAGAAGCAACACGGCGCCAATCGTCGCATTGGCGATCGAAGCGACCATGCCCGAGCCGAGATGGACGCCAAGTTGCGGCAACAGCAAGCCGCCGACGAAGGCGCCGGCGACGCCGATGACCATGTCGCCGATGAGGCCCAGGCCCGTCCCTTGCACGAGGTGACCCGCGACCCAGCCGGCGATGGCGCCGACCAATAGCAGGATGAGTAGACTTTCGCCCGACATGACGCCCTCGTTATGGAGAAGAAGCGGTCGACGATTCGGTCGACGTTCTCGGCAGATTGGCAGCCTTTACCGGGAAGCGGCAGGGTCGGAATTTACTCAAGGCTCATGGATATGCCCGCCGGCGCGTCCGAATGTGGACCGCCGACGGGCATTGATGTGGGCATTGATGTGGATTTTCTTCGACTTGAATCTGGCGCGTCGGTTCAGCGATGGCCGCCGCCGTGACCGCCGCCGCCGCGACCTCCACCGCCGCCATGACCGCCGCCGCCGTGACCGCCGCCGCCATGACCGCCGCCGCCACGGCCTCCGCGACCGCCGCCGCCGCCCCAGCCGCCGCCATAGCCGTAGCCGTAGCCACAATCATTGAAATAGCAGCCGCCGCTCAGCGCGCCGCCGAGAATTCCGCCGACAATCGCCAGCGGGAAGGCGCCGCCGCCATGATGGCGGTGGTGACGATAGCGAATCTGTTCGATCGGCCGATCCGGGCTCGACACTTGCGGCCTGGACAGGTTTGCGGGGCCTGCCGACGCTGCTGATGTCGCCAGGATTGCCGCGGTCGCCGCGATCGCGGTCATGCGAATGACACTCATTTTAACCTCCATGCGCCCAAAGGGACGCGTTCATGACGTGAACAATTGACCCTGGCCTCAGCGGCTTTATCTCCGGGCCATATGTTCGCGGAACTTGTCGAATTTGATTTTCTGTTCGGCGTCGAGGCTGTTGTAGAAGGCGATCAGCTTCGGATTCTCCGCCTTCACGGCTTCCAGCCGATCTTCAAGAAACGCCTGGTGGAAGGTGAGCCGTCCCTCAAAAGTGGCGACATCGGGCTTTTTCGCGCAGAGACGGCTGGTCGCGGTCTCCAGGGCTTTGGCGCGCGCATCCTGAAAATCCTTGTAGGCGGCTTTCTGGGCATCGCTGAGACGCAGGTGCTCGGCCAGTTTTTCCGTGAATCTGGCTTCGTGCTCGGCCTGATCGGGATGCGGCGCGCAAACGCGTTCGATCTCGCTTCTGGACCCGCGTTCGCCTTCCTCCGCCTGCGCCGGCCCAAGGATGGGCGTGAACGCCGCGATGGCGACGACAAGAGCCGGAATGCTCAATTTTTTCATCTCACTCTCCTGGATGGAACCTTGTTTTGACTGTTCGAGCTTAGCCATGAAGACGTGCGGTGCGACAGGCTCGGAATCTACTCACGCCCCTGAGGAAACCGCGCTTTCCGCGCGCTGTTTACGGTCGCGCGCCGGAAATTTGCGGAAGAAGACCGTTGAGGTTTTTAGCCGCCGCCTGGCCCCCCAAATCCTTGCCGACGATGTCCCCGCCGGCCACGGCGAGGGCGACCACTGGATTGAGACTGTCGACCATGGATGTCGGGATCAGGATGGTGGCGCCGCGCTCCTTGGTCGTCTCATAGATGATGTTCATCGCCCGCAATTGCAGCGCGCCGGGATGGCCGTCGTAAATATTCGCGGCCTCGACAAATTTGCCAGCGATCGCCGCCTCGGCCGAGCCGAGGATGACGCGCGCCTGCTTTTCCCGCTCGGCCTGCGCCTGGCGCGACATGGCGTCCTGCAAGGCCTCGGGAATCGCCACATCGCGAATTTCGACCGACTTGACTGAAATGCCCCAGTCGGCGGTTTTTCGCCCGATTTCATCGCGCAAGAGGGTGTCGGCGGCGTCGCGCTCGGACAGCAGCGCCGACAGCATGGAAGATCCGATCATTTCGCGCAAGGAGGTCTGGGAAACCCGGTCGATGGCCTCGCGGTAATTGGTGATGTTCAGCGCCGCCTTTTGCGCGTCATGCACGAACCAGAAGATGATCGCGTCGACATTGACCGGGACAGTGTCCCTGGTGAGCGCCTCCTCGGCGCTGAACGCCGTGGTCTGGATGCGCTCGTCGATGATCGCCACGACATTGTCGACCACGGGAATGATCAGGAACAGTCCGGGACCCTTGACGCCGCGCAATTTGCCGGCGCGCAGGATGACGAATTTCTCCCAATTGTTGGCCATCTTCAAGGCGGTGGCGACGAGGAGCGCGACGACGAAGAAGACGGCGCCGAAGGCGGGCGCGCCCAGCAAGGTCAGCCCAACGCCAACGGCCAGGCAAGCCGTACTCAAAAACAGGGTGATCGGATTCATCAATGCTGCTCCATTCATGTTCTCGGCGCATTTTCGGCGTCCCGCTCAGGGGCCGGACGAAGCTCTGACCGCGAAGCTGGTCCGTTTCCGCTCCGCCCGGCAGGCTCGGAAACTACTCACAGGCGGAGGCATCCAAGGGATGGGCTGCGCGTCAGCCAGGGAAATTTGGCGCAAATGAGCAATTTCCGACGCTGCCGACCGCGACCTCGTCGCGCTCAAAATCGCGCGTCATCACGGCGGCGCTGGAATGAAGGCGGGGCCGGAGGCGAAGTCAGAAGGCGAAAGCGCTCCGATCCCGCTCCCGGAAAACGACGCGGTCAAGCGACTGGAGCCTGACATGCGTCTTCGCGCCGGCCCACGTTTTCCATGCGACCGGCGCGAAACTTACGAACTTGAGGCGGGCGTGGTCGCCAGACGTTTCGCGGCGACAACCGACGCGGAGGCCTCAGCCGTAATGGCGCTGACGGCGATGATGACGGGCGCGGCCGCGATGCGGAATGCCCATGGCGTTGGCCACGGTCGGGCCTTCGATCGCGCCGGCGACGCCGCCGACAACCAAGCCGACAGGACCGGCCACGGCGCCTCCGACCACGGCGCCGGTTCCGGCTCCGCCGAGGCGTTCACTGGTCGTCGAACAAGCGGCAAGGCTCAGGCCCACCAGACCCGTCATCAACAAATTGCGATATGATATTTTCATTCTTGCTCTTCCTTTTCGATAGGGCGGCCATCGCCGTGTCGATGACGCGGCTTGGAACAGAAACTGTCAGCGGCGAGCACGAGGCGCGACGCACGGGTTCATCTGAAATCGCACGGAGCCAGGAAGCGAACGCGACAGCGACGGGATCAGCAGGCTTGTCGGCCCATTGATGTCCGTCTTGTTAGCGTTGGCGCTGCCGTGGGCACAGGATCGGAAAATACTCACGTCGCAGCTTGCGCTCGTCTCGACCAACGCCGCTCGTGCCCGGCAGACCTCGGCGGCGCGGCTTGAGTACATTCCGATCCTGTCGGCGCCGAATTCTTGAGACTACCGTTTCCTTATCGGCGGGCTTCGCTAGAGCGTTTTCCAGCGAAGTGGATGCCGGTTCGCGTTAAGACCCGAAGGGCCGCGTTAGCGAATACGCGTAAAAACAAAAAACTAGAGCCTACGGCTTTGCGGTCGCTGGCGCCGAAACACGCGCGCGGCTCAAAAATTCCATTTCCGAAAGGGTTTAAAATGTTGAAAGCAGAAACAATCGTCGCCGTCTTCGACGAGCACAAGGATGCGGAAAAGGCGGTGAAGCAGCTCGCCGCCAGCGGCTTTGAAATGAAGGACCTCAGCCTCGTCGGCAAGGGCTATCACACCGATGAGAAAGTCGTCGGATTCTACAATATCGGCGACCGCGTAAAATTCTGGGGCTCGCGCGGCGCCTTCTGGGGCGGCTTCTGGGGTCTGTTTTTCGGTGGACTGTTCCTGACCGTGCCAATTGTCGGCCATGTCGTCGTGCTTGGCTATCTGGCCTCGGTGCTGATTGCCGGCGTCGAGAACGCCGTGCTGGTTGGCGGCCTCAGCGCCATCGGCGCCGCGCTCTATAGCATCGGCATCCCCAAGGACAGCGTCCTGCAATATGAAACCGCCGTGAAAGCCGACGGTTTCCTGGTGATGGCGCGCGGCGCGCCTGACGATATTTTGCGCGCGAAAGAGATTCTGCGGACGATCAATCCTTCGCGCCTTGATGTGCATCCCAGCGATGAAATCACAAGGCCTGCGGAAATGTTGGTCGCCGCGAAAAGCTGAACACAGGCGCGCCGAATTGCAGGACGCGATCGGCGCGCAACTCAAGGATATTCGCCATGAAAACTCTCCTTCGTTTGTTTTTTATCGCTCCTTTCGCCGTGATCGGCGCATTGCCGGCTTCGGCCGGCTTGGCGCCCTCCGCGCCTCGTCCCGCCGCCCCCTGGGAAATGGCGGAAGCCAAAGTTTCGACCGGCGACCACACGGCCTATGTGCAAAAGGCGCAAGCCGAATTGCAGGTTTGGCGAGTCAAGCTCGATGAGTTTGGCGCGAGCGCCAAAGCGGACTCCAAGGACGCGCGCAAGGCCGCCGCCGACGATCTGAACAAGGCCTGGGCCAAGACCAAGGAGGCGTCAGCCAGGTTGGAAACCGCCGGCGAGGCGGATTGGGAGAGCGCCAAAGCCTCTTTCCAGAAGGCGTCCGACGAACTGGCCGCGACCTGGAGCAAGGTTCGCGCCGAAGTGAAATGATCGGGCGACGGTGCCCTCCCTGACAGCATCCTCGATTTCCCACCGCGTTCAGACAAAAAACCATGGAGAGCGACATGAGGTTACATCCTAGCGCGCTGGCGGGCGAACCGCGCTTGCGCGTTGTCTTCGCCAACACGTCTGTAGCCCTCGGGCTTCCGCTCGGCTCGACGCTCGGCGATATCGCGGATTGGGTCGGCGACAGCGCCCGCCGGCACAATGGTCAGCTGCGCTCCATCGACGTCCGATTGGCCGCGCGCCACGCCCCGACGGTTGTCCAGGCGCAATGAACCACAGCCGACCCCCGTCTCCCAATTCATCGCGTCAACCGTCCAACCCTGGACCCGCGCGCGTGGATACAAACCGCATTTTGGAGCACATTATGAAAATGAAAATTCTTGTCGCGGCCGCCGCTCTGTTTCTTGCGGCGCCGATCACAGTCGGCGCCCAGGGCGTGGGACGCGGCGCCGAGGAAGGCGCGCATGAGGGCGATCACGCGGCTGGACCGGTGGGCGCCGTCGTCGGCGGCGTTGTCGGCGCGGTGAGCGGAGGCGTCGCCGGTCTGCTCGGCGTCGATCAGCGGCCGCGCTTCAGGGAATATGCCATTCACGCGCATCACGAGTCCTATGCCTATGATCACGCGGTCGCCATCGGCGCGATCCTGCCCGACGGCCGGGTCACTTATTACAACGTGCCCGAGGAATATGGTGTGCATGACTATCGGTATGCGGTCGTCAATGATCGGACTGTTCTGGTCGATCCGAGGACCAATCGCATCATCGATGTGATCGAGTAAGGGGCGCCCCCGACCGGAATGAGGGGGCCGCTTTTTGCCAAGCGGCCCCTTTCGGCTTGAAAGGAGAACGCGTTGGACGCCATGCAGCGGTCCGCCGGCAGCCAATCGCCGGAAAAACCTCAGGGCGGCGCCTTGTCCCATTCCCCTGACGGCCTGACGAGTCAAGCGGCCAGCCGTCTTCTGGCGAGTCTCGGCCCCAACGCCATGCCCGACGCCGCGATGCATCCGCTGCGCATGGCGCTTGAAAAATTCTGGGCGCCGGTTCCTTGGATGCTTGAGGCCACGATTGTCCTGCAGATCGCGCTTGGCGATTATGTTGCGGCGGCGATCATCGCGGCATTACTGGCTTTCAACGCCGGGCTGGGATTTTTCCAGGAAAGCCGCGCGCAGGCGACGCTGGCGGCCTTGAAATCGCGGCTCGCGCTCAACGCCTCGGCGCGGCGCGACGGCATCTGGACCATCCTTCCCGCAAGCCAACTGGTCCCGGGCGATATCATCAAACTTTCGCTCGGCGCCGTGGTCGCCGCCGACGTTCGTCTCATCGAAGGCGGCGTCCTGCTCGATCAATCCATGCTCACGGGTGAATCCATCCCCATCGAAGCCGGACCCGATGTCGAGACCTATGCGGGCGCCCTGGTGCGGCGCGGCGAGGCGGTCGCGCAAGTGACGGCGACCGGCGCGCGCTCGAAATTCGGCCGAACCGCGGAACTGGTGCGCACGGCGCATGTGGTCAGCGCGCAGCAAAAGGCGGTCCTGCATGTCGTGCGCAACCTGGCCGCATTCAACGGCGTCCTCATCGTCCTGCTGGTCGTCTACGCCCGCCAGTTTCTACAAATGCCCTTGGCCGAAATCATCCCGCTGGTGCTGACGGCAGTTCTGGCGTCCATTCCCGTCGCGTTGCCGGCCACGTTCACGCTGGCCGCGGCGATTGGCGCGCGCGACCTGGCGAGGCTTGGCGTTCTTCCCACGCGCCTGTCGGCGGTCGATGAAGCCGCGTCGATGGATGTGCTGTGCGCCGACAAGACCGGAACGCTGACGCGTAATGAACTTGGCGTCACCGACATCAGGGCGATCAACGGCTTTGATGCGCCGCATGTCCTCGCCCTGGCGGCACTGGCCAGTTCCGAGGGCGGCCAGGATCCGGTTGACGCCGCCATTCGCCAGGCGACGAGCAAAAGCGTTGCCAATGCGGCGAAACTGGTCAAATTCACCGCCTTCGATCCCGGAAAGAAAATGTCCGAGGCGATGGCCGAGGACGCGACGGGCGCGCCGCTGCACATCGTTAAGGGCGCTTTCGCCGTCGTCAGCAAACTGGCGCCGCCGTCACCGATTGCTGAAAGCGCGGCAAAGGAACTGGAGGACAAGGGCTTCAGAGTTCTCGCCGTCGCCGCCGGGCCGGCGGACGCCTTGCAACTTGCCGGGCTGATCGCGCTCAGCGATCCGCCGCGCGCGGATTCGGGCCCGCTGATCGCCGCGTTGAAGGCCTTGGGCGTGCGAACGCTCATGGTGACCGGCGATGCCCCGGCGACCGCGGCCATTGTCGCGCGCGCGGTCGGGTTAACAGGCGAAACCTGTCCGCCGGGATCGATCCCCGACACGGTCCAGCCGGAGCAGTTTGCCGTCTTCGCCGGCGTTCTCCCCGAGGACAAATACAAACTGGTCAAGGCGCTTCAGCACAATGGCCACACGGTCGGCATGTGCGGCGACGGCGCCAATGACGCGCCGGCGCTACGCCAGGCGCAGATTGGCATCGCCGTATCGACAGCGACGGACGTCGCCAAATCGGCTGCCGGCATGGTGCTGACGCAAGCCGGCCTCGGCGGAATCGTTGCGGCGGTCAAAGAAGGGCGAATGACATTCCAGCGCATCTTCAGTTATGCCTTGAACTCCATCACCAAGAAAACCGTGCAGGTGCTGTTCCTGGCCGTCGGCCTGATCATGACCGGCCACGCCATCCTGACCCCCTTGCTGATGGTGCTGGTGATGGTCACCGGCGATTTCCTCGGCATGTCCCTGACAACAGACAATGTCAGGCCATCGCCGACGCCCAACGCCTGGCGGATAGGCAATCTGACCACCGCCGGCGTCATCATGGGGCTCAGCGAACTGGCTTTTTGCGCCTCGGTCATGGCCTTCGGCGCCTATCACGAAAAGCTCGACATCGACGCCCTGCGGACGCTGGCTTTCATCGCCATCGTCTTCGGCAACCAGGCGACGACCTATAACAACCGCGAACGCCGCCGGCTGTGGTCCTCCCGTCCGAGCTGGTGGCTCATCGCCTCCTCCGTCGCCGATATTGCGATCGCCTCGGTCCTGGCCATCGCGGGCATAGCCATGGCCCCATTGCCGGGCGCGCTGGTGGCGGCGACGCTCGTGACCGCCGCCGCTTTCGCCGTCCTCATCGACCAGGTGAAACTTCCCATGCTCCGTCGCCTCGACATCGCGGAATGAACAAAAAGGAGAACTCCAATGGAAAATCAATTGAGCAACCTGGATTTCGATACGCTGAAAAAGCAGTTCGACGCTTTCTCGCTGCGCCTGGCCGCGCGGTCTCGCGAGTTCAAGCAAGGTGGCGCCTTTGCGACGACCCACGGAGCCTTCACGGAACGGCTCCTGCTGGGACATGCGGCCATCGAGTCCAGGCTCGAAGACGCGGCGCATCGCGGCGCCATTTGGGAGTCCACAAAAGCCGAACTGGAGCGCGACATCAACGCCTTGATCGGCGACTTCGGTCATCTGGAAGAATGGCTCGACGCGCAAGCGATGAAGCCGTGACAAATGTCTCACGGGCTGCGTGAGGCGATCCGCGACATCAACCCGCGCCGCCGTGACTCCCTCGCGCGCGCAAATCTCGGAGAAATCCTGTGAGCGTGATCATGCTTGTCATCATTCTGATTTTGCTGTTCGGCGGCGGCGGCGGATTTTATGCCCACCGCCGATATGGCGCCCCTGGACTGGGCGGCGTTCTCGGCACAGTGCTGATCGTGCTGGTGTTGTATTGGCTCGTCAGCGGCGCGGGCGTCTGAAGCGCTCCTTGTGTTGCGCGACTCAAAAGAATCCCGCCCCCCGGCGTCCATCGAACGCAGGAGAGCGGGCGTTTTCGCGGCGATCGCGCGCCGCGAAATGTTTCGTCAGTCGCGTGCTTCGTGGCGGTGACGCCTGTAATGCAGTCTTGGCGCCGGCCTGTCCGCGACATAGGCCAGCGTCAGGCTTTCCACGCCGGCGGTGAAGCCAATGCCTTCGCCGCCTTCGACATTCAGCGGCTGAAGCGAAAAGGTCCGCTCGGAGCCGCCGACCAGTGCGGCGGCGCCGACGCCGACGCCGACTTTCGCCGAGGCTTCGGGCCCGACATATTCGCCGGCGAGAGCGCCGCGTCCATGCCGGCTTGTTTCCGCGATCACGCCCCAGACAAGATCGCCTCTGCCATTGACGCCAATATCGGCGCCGATCTTGGTGAGCTTGCCGATATAATGGTCACGCCGGGCGCCGGCGTGCTCGCTGGCGAAGACGCAGTCGACAGTCTGATTTTCCACCAAAATGGCAGGGCCACTGCCCAAGAGATGACATTCCAGCGCGCCAATGCGGTCGCCAGCTAAAGCCGCCGCCGGCATCATCGTCGCGAGAACAAAGGCGCCACGCAATGTGGGGCCAAGCTTGAAAATATTGGTCATATTCAGATCTTCCTTTGATTGGGAAAGCCAATTCCGGCCCGCGCCAAGGCGCGATTTCGGCCGGTTCATTCCGTGCAAGGCCAGGCCCCGCCGGGATCAACATGTCGACATCCGCTTTTTGGCGGACGCGACAGGTTCGTGAACGCCTCGCAAGAAGGCGTAGGTCCGTCAAACATGGCCGGGCCAATCATAGTGATCGCGCAGATCCTTCTCATAAGCTGGGTCGATATCGCCAAGCGCGCTCCAGGGTGGGCTGGCCTTGACCTGATGGCGGCTGACATCGACGCGAATTTGACGATCCGCCCAGGTGATGTCCTGCACCGCATGAAGCGCGATCAGGACCTGTTTACCCGACCACCAGTGTCCCGTGTCGACGACGAGATAGCGAAGGCCCCAGCTGGCGTCGTCGATCATCAGGTCCTCGACCGCGCCGATCGCGCCGTCGCTTGCGAGGATGTGATAACCCGTAATCGCCTCAAAGCTGCGCAAGTGCGGATCGCAGTCCGCGGCGACCGCGGCGATTTCGTCCTGCGGCGGGAACACGAAAAGCGGCGGCGCCGAAAATTTCGAGGCGATCGGATTGGCGCCGAAAGCGTTTGTCAGCGAAAGCGGCTCCCATCCGTAATAATCATAGAGATGGCGCTCCATCTGCATGGACACCGGCTCGTGCTCGGCAAGTCTGGGGCTTCCCTGGACTTGCGCCCTGGTCAAGGCGACGACCAGTTTGCGCCGATCGAAGTCCGCCATGGCGATGGCCTGGGGATGCAACAGAACTTTCCGCGTCGTCAGCCATTTCCCGGCATCGACGACCAGCCAGCGCACCACCCAGCTCCTGTCGTCGAACAGGAAATCCGCGATCGCTCCAATCTCTCCGTCGCTGGCCTCTATGGCGGAGCCTGTTAGGGCCGATGCGCGCCTGAGCATGATCTCACCCCCGATTTCTCGCGAACCTTCGCAACTTGCCGAACAATAGGCGGCCAAGGGCCCGAGACGACAGGTTCGGAATGTACTCAGCGAAAATATCGCTACCCTATCGGCGCGTTTCGGCGCCATCCTGACTCCCACGGGCAGAGCTTGCCGGGCCGCGAATTCCAGCGCCGGTCGCAGGGGAGGGCCAATGAAAGACCCATACGAAATTCTCGGGGTGGCGCGCGACGCCGCGCCGGAACAGATCCGCAAGGCCTATCACCGCCTGGCCAAGAAACTGCACCCGGATCTCAATCCTGGCGATATCAATTCCGAAAGCCGCTTCAAGGAGGTCGCCAGCGCCTATAATCTGCTTTCGGACCCCGAGAAACGGCGGCGGTTCGACAGCGGCGAAATCGACGCTTCCGGGGCGGAGGCGCCGCGCGAAAGGTTTTACCGGGATTATGCCGCCGAGGCCGGTGGCGACAATCCCTATGAGAGCCAGTCCGGCTATGCCGACTACATCGATACCGACGACATGCTCGCGGAAATATTCCGGCGGCAGATGCGGCGGCGGCGCGGATCGGACTTACACTACAGCCTCGCGGTCGATTTTCTCGACGCGGTCAATGGCGCGACCAAGCGGATCAACCTGCCGGATGGCGGAACGCTCGACGTCCTAATTCCGCCGGGCATTCAGCAGGAACAAGTCCTCCGCCTGCGCGGCAAAGGCGCTCCATCCCCCGGGGAAGGCGAAGCCGGCGACGCCCTGGTTGAGGTTTCGATCAAACCGCACCCGTTCTTCTCGCGGCACGGCGATAATATTCATCTCGACCTGCCGGTCACTTTCGCCGAAGCCGTGCTCGGCGCCGAGATCAAGACGCCGACGCCGACCGGTCCCGTCATGCTGAAGGCGCCCAAAGGATCGAATACGGGAACGGTTCTGCGACTGAAAGGTAAGGGCGTTGCCCGCCCGGGAGGCTGTGGCGACCTGCTGGTCAAGCTCAAGATCATGGCGCCGACAGAGCCGAATCCGGAACTGGAGGCTTTTCTCGCCAGTTGGGCGCCCGCGAATTATGACCCGCGCCGGGGGATGCAATCATGATCGTCACCAAGACGGATTTTCTCGCGCGCGCCAGTCTCGATCAAGAGACTCTTGAAGTCTGGATCGACGAGGAGTGGTTAAGTCCAAGCCGAACGGCGGATGATCTGACGTTTTCCGAAATGGATTTGGCGCGGGCGAAATTGATCCGCGAGCTGATCGACGATCTGGGCGTCAACGCCGAAGGCGTCGGATTGGTCCTGCATCTGCTCGATCAGGTGCACGGCTTGCGCAAGGCGATCGCCGGATTGCTGGCGTCGGTCCACCAGCAATCCGTACCCTCGGCGGGCGCTCAGATTCCCGGTTCTTCGCGTTCTTCAAAGCCGCGACAGGATTGATCGAAGGCGGAAAGGGCGTCCTCGAGATAGTCCGGAAGCAAGGGAATTCCCGTCAGATATTTGGCGGTATTGCCCTCGCGGCGCTCGCTCGCCTGCTTGACCGCGGCGCGCCAGTCGGCGGGTTCATGATCGCCGCGCCCGATCCAGACGAGGGCGACGAGCGCGTCGAGTTCGTCCGCGTCGAGCGCATTGATGAATCCAACCAGCTCCAGCCGCGCCGGTCGATCTCCAGAATTGGTCAGCACGACGGCGAATCGATCGTCTGTCGGGTTGGAGTCGTCACGTTGCGCGCCGACATCCTCCGACAAAAGCTCGCGGGACTTGGCGACCACGAAACAGACCTTGTCCGTGTTGATTTCCGGCATTTCCGGTTCGTTTTCGCGCGGCATGTCGTCAAGCTTTCCGTGGACGCCGCTTATTGAAGTCGACGCATGAAAATGTGGCGGCCGCTTGGGGGGAGTCGGCGACCGCCACGGTCGAATGAGCAAAGTTGCGCGCAAAGAGGGCCGCGACTCGGCGCCCATGACCGTGGTCAGGATAGAGGCGGCGCCCCCTCGCGGAAGCATCGGAATCTACTCACGCGCTTGCTTGCGTCCGTGTGAGTACATTCCGATCCTGTCCTTTCCGGGCGTGACAGAGCTTGTTTCCGCCAGCGACGCCCCGGCGCTTTGACTTGTTATTTGTCGATTTGAAAAGGAACGCTCATGCTCAAACGCGCGCCGAAAAAATCCGCCGCCCCAGCCTGGATGGGAATTCCCGCATTCTGGCCCATGACCATGGCGGCGTCCATGGTCAAGGATGGCGCTGCGCTCTATGCCAGAAACATTGATTTCGTCGATGAAGAAATCAAGATTTACGAGGACTTGCGACCGACGCTGGCGACGCCGAACCGGCTGCGCCTCGATCTGCGCACCATGGCGTTGCGTGATTATGGCAAGCCGGGGGGCGTCCCGACGCTGATCGACGCGCCCCACGCCGGACATACGGCAATGATCGCCGACTATCAAAAGGATCAGAGTTTGGTGCAGACGCTGCTCGACAATGGCGTCGGCCACATCGCGCTGACGGACTGGAAAACCGCCACCGACGACATGAAGGATTTGGAAATCGACAATTATCTCGCCGACATGATCGTCGCCATCGACGATCTTGGCGGACGGGTGAATCTCGTCGGCCTCTGCCAGGGCGGCTGGGTGGCGGCGATGATCGCGGCGCGCTTTCCCGACAAGGTCAATTCCCTGGTGCTCGCCGGCGCGCCGATTGACACGAACGCCGGCGACGGTGCGATCAAGCGCATGGCGCATGAAACTCCACTTTCTTTCTATCAGGAGCTTGTCGCGCTCGGCGGCGGCCTAATGAAGGGCAAGCTCATGCTCCAGGGTTGGAAGAACATGCATCCGGCGCAGCATTGCATGCAGGATCAGATCGACGTTTATGAACATATCGACGATCCCGGCTGGCTCAAGATGGAGGAAACCTTCGACAGCTGGTACGAAAATCCGATCGATCTGCCCGGACGCTGGTATCTCCAGGTGATCCAGCAAATCTTTCAGGAGAACCGTCTCGCCAGGGGCGAATTCGTCGGCCTCGGCCGCAAGCTCGACCTGCGCGCCGTCACCTGTCCGACCTATCTGCTCGCCGGCGCCGACGACGACATCACCACACCGGAACAGGTGCTCGACGCCGCGAAATATATCGGCACGCCGAAGGACCGCATCGTGAAGAAGACCGTGCCCGGCGGCCATATCGGCCTGTTCATGGGCCACAATACATTGAAGGACCATTGGCCGGCGATCGCCACATGGATCGCCGCGCAACAGCCGGCCGCGAAGAAGCGGACAAGCTAGCGTCGAGCAGGCGAAGGCAAACAGAGACACTGCGCGATCGGCGTCGACCGCATGGATGAGGCCAGGCGCATGCTGGAAACATGCCGCGCTTTCCACCACTGCCTGATGAAGCCCCCTGCGCGCCGTCTTGAGTAGATTCCGAAACTATCGCGGGCCCGATTTTCGCGGCTGAATCGCTTGCAGAAATCTCGATCCAACCGAGATCGGCGCGGGGCGCGCCTTTTCGCCTCTTACCGGATAACGCCAATGACCCTGTCCATCGCGCATCTTCAACCGATCGTCGCGCTGATCGCCGGCGTGCTCATTCTGATCATTCCACGGCTGCTAAATTATATCGTCGCTTTCTACTTGATCGTCACCGGGCTCATCGGCCTTGGCCTCTTTCACTGAAGGGTCAGGGCATATTGGGCTGTAACGAAAGCAAGAACGGGACGACGCCGCTCGAACGAAAGGAGACCATGATGACAAAGCTGCATCCGGTCCACGCGCTCAAGGCAAAACTTCAGACCGCGCAACTCAACGCGATCGAAACGCTGGCGGCGAAGGACATGGCAATTTCCGCGGACGCACTGCGCGAGCTTGCCACGATCCAGACCGCTTTAACCGCGCTGCGCGAGGAAGTCGAAAGCCATGCGATTAAACTTGGATGGGGAGCGGGTGAGGCAGGGAGCGATTAGAGTGTGGAACAATCGCCCCATGTTCGAGGCCGCAATGCGCGGTGAGCGTCGAAGCGAAAACGCGGAGCCATTGACCGCCCCCGATCGGTGTGGCGACACATCGAGCTTGAGCGGGTCGCTTTTCCTATCGATGCATCGTTCCCCATATGGATGCACGCGCCCAGCCTGAGTATATCCCGATCCTGTCGGCGCGTGTTTCATTCAAGCAACATGCCGGTCGCGATGGAGCCCCGATCTCGGAACAAGCGAGATCGGCGGTTCTCGGTCACAAGTCTCTTGTGAAATCATCGGCAAACTGGAGTCCCCACCATGAACAAGGATCGTATCGCCGGCGCCGCCAAACAGGCCGCCGGCGCCATCAAGGAAGCCGCGGGCAAGACGCTCGGGGACGCCAAGCTTGTCGCGGAAGGCAAGAACGACAAGGCGCTGGGCAAGACCCAGAACGCCGTCGGCGGCGTGAAGGACGCGCTGAAGGAAATCTTGAAGAAATAGCGCCTTCGGCAAGCCCTCGTCGAAGCCTGTTGTCGCGGGCAAAGGGGCAAATGAAACATTTTTGGCCGCGCCGGGGTTGGCTCCCGTCAATTCCGGCGCGGCCCCTTCAGGAGTTGATCCGATGCTTGGCACAATTCTGCTCGTCATATTGATATTGTTTTTGATCGGCGCATTGCCGACGTGGCCGCATAGCGCGAATTGGGGTTACTTCCCCAGTGGGGGATTAGGTCTGGTCCTTCTCATCGTCGTTGTCTTGCTGCTCACGGGCAGGCTCTAGCCTCGGAAGCAATAATCGGGGCCGCCGCCGACGCTACGCCCGGCGCGGATACAATCGGTCTTTTTCACGGGCCGATGGTATCATTTGACACATGGACGCCTTTCCGTCGCACTTTATGGTCGGGCAACGGCAACGTTCAGATTATCATGACGACAACCGCAGGAATGAGCCTCAACAGTCGTGATTGTCGGTGGTTGCGGGTCCCCGCAACCAAAGATAGCCCAAGGCCTGAATCCTAACCGGATTCAGGCCTTTCGCCTTTTTAAAGGCCCCGCCAGCAAGCCGGCAACTTGCAGCAAGCCGACTATCTGAACTGCTGCCGATGACGGCTCTTCGCAAGCCGGAGGATTTCATGCTGCAGACGATGCGCTTCAACCAAAATTCCTCTCTTCTGGCGCGAAAATTTGAAAAACGGTTCGTTTGACCTTAAGTCTGAAATAGTTGACTAATCTTATAGACAAATAAAAAGGGATTGAATGATGACCGATGCGGTTTTGGCTCCGACGTCAGCCTCGCGGCCGGCTTTGAACGAGGATTGGCTGGCTGTCATCCTCGGTTTGACGGTCTTCGCCTTGGCGATCGGTTCCTTCCTCGGCGTCGATCTGCTGGGCTGGGCGGTGACGACGTCCGTCTGGACAGATGTCTCCAAAGCCCTCGCGCCCGCCGCCAAAGCTTATGCCGGCTTAAGCGGCGGCGGCGCGCTTCTGTCGACCTTCGCCGCGTTGCTGGTCGCGCTCACGCTTGGCGCCCTGACGCTCGGCGTCGAGGCGAAAAAATTCGCCCCGGCCTTCGCCGTGGTCTTCCTCATCGCCTATGCCAGCTGGATCCTCGGATCCTTCGCCAATTTCGCAGTGGTGACGCCGGCCGACCAGGCCAAATTCGGCCTGAACTGGTCGCTGAAACTCACCAATGAGGGCGGTTTTCTCGTCGCTTTGGTTGTCGGCCTGATCATCGCCAATTTCTTCCCGAAATTCGCGGATTGGCTGAAAGCGGCGATCCGCCCCGAACTCTATATCAAGATCGCCATCGTCATTCTCGGCGCCTTCATCGCCGTGACCGCGGCGGGCAAGCTGACGCTCGCCAGTTCGCTGTTGCTGCGCGGTCTGGCGGCAATCGTCGAGGCCTATCTGATCTATTGGTCGGTGGTCTATTTCATCGCCCGCAAATATTTCGGCTTTTCGCGCGAATGGGCGGCGCCGCTGGCTTCCGGAATTTCGATTTGCGGCGTCGCGGCCGCCATTTCCACCGGTGGCGCCATTCGCGCCCGTCCGCAGGTGCCGATCCTGGTCTCGTCGCTGGTGGTGATTTTCGCGGTGATCGAAGTTTTGATCCTGCCTTTCATCGCCCAGACCTACCTCTCCGGCGAACCCCTGGTCGCCGCCGCCTGGCTTGGTCTGGCGGTGAAGACCGACGGCGCCGCAGTGGCGGCGGGTGGCATCGCCGATGCGCTGATCACCGCCAAGGCGGCCGCCGAAGGCATCAAATATCAGCCGGGCTGGATTCTGGCGACGACCGCGACAGTCAAGGTTTTTATCGACGTATTCATCGGCGTCTGGGCTTTTATTCTCGCCTATATCTGGACCAATCACGTCAATAAGGAGCAGGGCGGCGAAAAGGCGAAAATCGGCGAGATTTGGCAGCGCTTCCCCAAATTCATCCTCGGCTTTCTCGCCACTTTCTCCATCGCCCTCGCCTTGGCCTTGTCCGGCGATGCGACCAGCGTCACAAAACTCAACGCGGCGATCGGCGAGGCCAATGTTTTCAGGGTGATTTTCTTCATCCTCACGTTCTTCTCCATCGGCGTTCTCTCGAACTTCCGCAAATTGTGGGAAGATGGATTGGGCAAGCTGGCCGCGGTCTACATTGTGTCGCTGTTCGGCTTCGTCATCTGGGTCGGCCTGGTGATCTCCTGGCTGTTTTTCGCCGGCGTCAAACCGCCGCTGGCCGGTTAAGGAGTTTGCTTATGTCCGAAGATTTGAAAGCCGAAATCAACCAGGCGGTCGAGCCGCTGCTGCCGATCGAGAAAAAACTGATCGGCTGGAGCCTGGGAACAGGCTTGGTCCTGCTGGTTCTGCTGCTAGCGGCGAGCCATTATTTCCCGGTCGCGTGAATGCGGGCCGAGGCGTGAACCGAAACCAAGGCGCCGGCTTTTCGGCGCCTTTTTCATTGGAGCGTTTTTCATCGCGGCATTTTTCATTTGACATAATCGACTAAAAAGATAGATTTTATAATCTAAATGAAAACGAAAGGCCTTTTGGGCCGAGGCGCAGTTTCATGGATCGTATCGACTTCCACATTCTCAAGATCTTGCAGGAGGACGCGACCGCGACCGTGGCCGAGATTGCGGCGAGGGTGGCGCTGTCGCCGACGCCGTGCTGGAAGCGAATTCAGAAGCTCGAGGCGACCGGCGTGCTGCAAAAGCGCGTGGCTCTGGTCAGCGCGCAAAAAGTCGGGCTCGGGCTGACGGTGCATATTTCCATCCAGGCCGGCGATCATTCCGCCGAAAAGCTTGAAGCTTTCATCCGCGCCGTTTCGGCCATGCCGGAAGTAATGGAGTTCAGCCGGCTCGCCGGCGAGATCGATTACGTGCTGAAGGTGGCGACCTCGGATATTTCCGCCTATGACGCCTTTTACAAGCGCCTGACCGCGATCATGCCCCTGCGCAATGTGTCCTCGCATTTCGAATTGCAGAAGATCAAATCCACCACGGTTCTGCCGTTGAATTTGGTGGAGGGCGGCGAAGCGCCAGGTCGGGTCGACAAGGCTGCGTCGGACTTCGCCGCGTCGCGCCGCGTGGTGGCTTTGCGGACACTTTGAGCCCTAAAGAAAGCGGTCCGCGCTGGGCCTCGCAGATACGTCAAATTGCGTATGAAAAGGAATCATAAGCGAGCTGGCCAAGTTCCTGATCCATCTCGCGATAGGGCTGCGTCTTGTGCGAACCGACGACTTTTGCCGGAACTCCGGCCACGGTCGAATGGGCGGGAACTTCGTGCAGCACCACCGATCCCGCGGCGATGCGGGAAAATTCGCCGATTTCGATATTGCCGAGAAGTTTCGCGCCGGCGCCGATCATCACGCCGCGTCTGACTTTGGGGTGGCGATCGCCGGCCTCCTTGCCCGTGCCGCCCAGCGTGACATTTTGCAGGATCGACACATCGTCCTCGATCACTGCGGTGGCGCCGACGACGAAGCCCGTGGCGTGATCGAGGAAGACGCCCTGGCCGATCCGCGCCGCCGGGTGAATATCGGTCTGGAACAGGTCAGAGGAGCGGCTTTGCAGATAAAGCGCGAAATCCTGTTTGCCGTTCGTCCAGAGGAAATGCGCCAGGCGATGAGTTTGAATCGCATGATAGCCCTTGAAATAGAGGAAGGGCTCGATGAACCTGAAACAGGCGGGATCGCGATCGATCACTGCGTTGATGTCGGCGCGAAAGCCGTCGGCGATGGTGGGATCGGCGGCGACGGCCTTCTCAAAGACAGCGACGATTTGGCCAGAGGGAACGTAATCATTGCCCAGCCGGCCAGCGATGCGGTGAATCACCGCATCGGCGAAGGAATCGCGATCGAGAATGGTTTGACGCAGCAGGGCGTGGAGGAAAGGTTCGTCGTCAAAGGCGAATTCGGCTTCCTCCAGCAATTTACGCCAGAGCGGATCGCGCGCGGCGGAAGGATGCGCCAGCGGGGCCAGCGATTTGGCGGAGGCGATGAGTGTGAGGTGGCGTGGATTGGCGGACATCGGACTCGGGTCTTGGCTGTTGAGGACGGAGAGAGATTTTCCTCGCCCAAGGAATAGTGATATAGTCTATAAAAGTAGTCAATTAAAAAGCCCGGCTCTATGTGCGAGCGGGGCCGGAGGGCGAATGGAAATTGGTTATTTCAATTGGTCGGCGATCTTGTCCAGCGCGACCTTGGCGCAGGCTTCGTCCTTTTCGCCGCCGGGCGCGCCGGAGACCCCAATGCCGCCGATGATTTCATCGCCGATCTTGATCGGCAGGGCCCCTTGGGCGGCGACGACATTGGCGAGGTGAACCGCGCCATTGGACGGATTGTCCTTGACCCGCTGGGCGAATTCGCCGGAGGGAATACGGAAGGTGCGGGCGGTATAGGCTTTGCGCAGGCTGTTCTCGAATGTGTGCGGCGAGGTTCCGTCGCCGCGCAGCGCGGCGATCACCTGGCCCTCGTCGCCGACGACATGGACGGAAACGCGATAGCCTTGCGCCTGACAGGTTTCATAGGCGCTCTGCGCGATGGAGGCCGCCAGCGCGGCCGGCAGAAATTTTTTCGACGGCAGTTCGGCGCGGGCGGGCAAGGCGGCGGTAGCGACCAGCGCGGCGGAAAACAGGAGTTTGACAAGGGACATGGGGAGGGCCTCTCGAGCGTGGAAAGAGGCCATCCTATCAGATAATAAAATACAATAAAGATAGGAATTATATGTTTCGTCCGCCGAGTTTCAGACCTTTCAGTCCCCGCGCGCGCATGGCGGCGATCGAGGTGCGGTCGAGAATCAGCGCCATGGCGTCGCGCACATCGAGCATCACGTCGCGAATCGCGCAGGCCTCGACATCGCCACAATCGGTGCAAGGACGATAGGCGGTGCGGCTGGCGCAGGCGATCGGCGCCAGCGGGCCGTCGAGAATACGGATGATCTGTCCCGCGGTGATCGCGTCGGCGGGGCGCGCCAGCTGATAGCCGCCGCCCTTGCCCTTCTTGCTGGCGAGAATGCCGGCTTTGGTCAATTCCAGCAGGATGGCGTCGAGAAATTTGCGCGGGATATTGTTGGTTTCCGCGATATCCGCGGCGAGAGACACGCCTTGCGCGCCCGCAAGATGGATCAGCGCTTTGAGTCCATATTTGGCTTTGTTCGACAGCATGGCCTCACCAATCCGCTTTTTTGTTTTCCCGCGCGACGCAGCGCCCACAGTCTCTACCCCGAGAATGTCGATTGGCTTAGCCGGAATTACAAGCCGTTTAGCGCAACACGAGAAAAACGGCGATGGCTGAGGAAAATAATTGCCTTTAAATCCGATCAAATATATATTGTTTAAACGTGATCCTCGAAGCCGAAAGGCTCAATCCATGACTGCTGCTTTCGCGCCGTCGCTTCCGGTCGGCGGCATCGCTCAAGAAAACGCCGCGGACTATGTCGCTGGCCTTCCCGGGGCGCAAACCCTTCTCGCGCTGAAACCGGCGCGCCAGTTCTACCTCGCCGAAATTCTCGCGGTCGGGCTCTACGCCCTCGTCGTCGCGGCAGGCCTGAATTACAAGACCGCTCCGATCGAGGCCCCGCCGGAAGAACCGATGGAGCTGGTGATGGAGGAGGCCGCGCCGCCGCCCCCGCCGCCCGAACAGGTCAAGGCGCCCGAGCCAAAAGAGGTCGCGCCGCCGCCGCCCAAGGCGATCGAACCCGCCGTCGCCCCGGTCGAGCCGCCCAAGCCTAAACCCAAACCCATTCCCAAGCCGAAACCCGTTCCCAAGGTCGAGCACAAACCGCAGCCCCAGGCCGCGCGCGTCGCCCGAACCCGCGAGGAAGCCGCGCCGGCCAGACCGGTTCCCGCCGGAGCTTCGGCTTCGGTCATCGCCAACCAGATTCACGGCTGCCTCGCCCGCGCCGGCGCCAATCTCTATCCAGACTTCGCAAAGGCCGCGCTCGGGCACGGTCGCCTATCGCGCCAGCATCAGCGCCAGCGGCTCGGTTTCCTACAGCTGGTCGTCCTCGGGCAATTCCGCCTTCGATTCCGCCGCGCAAAGGGCTGGCGCGCGCTGCGGCGGCGTGCAGGCGCCGGGGCGCCCGGCCGCCGTCAGCGGCGCCATCACCTTCCGCTCCTGAGCGAACAAACCCCTCCCGCCAACTCAAAAGAAAGCCTGGTCATGTCCGATCCCATCGCCGCGCCCGTCATCGCGCACAGCCTCTCCCCAGTCGATCTGTTCTTGCAGGCCGATTCCATCGTCAAGACCGTGATGGTCCTGCTGGTCATAGCCTCGGCCTGGGGCTGGGCGGTGATTCTCGACAAGGAAATCCGGCTCAAACTGCTCAACGCCAGGGCGAAGAAACTCATCGCCAGCATTCAAGGGGCGGAACTGCCGCTGGGCCAGCTCGCGCCGGAATTCGCCAAGGCCTCGGCCAACGATCCGCTCGTGCAGGTCTATCGCGCCGCGGCGGATGAATTTTTGCGCTCGCGCGAAATCCTCGGCACGGACTCCCAACGCGACGCGCTGCAGGAGCGCGTCCATCGCGCCGCCAATCTCGCCAGCGCCTCCGCTATAGGCTATTTGCAGGCGCGACTTGGCAGCCTGGCTACGATTGGAGCCGTCTCGCCCTTCGTCGGGCTGTTCGGCACGGTTTGGGGCATCATGAACTCCTTCCAGGGCATAGCGGCTTCCAACAACACCAGCCTGGCGGTGGTCGCGCCGGGCATCGCCGAGGCGCTGTTCGCCACGGCGCTGGGGCTGGTCGCGGCCATTCCCGCGGTGATTTTCTACAATCGCATCGGAACCGACATCACCAATTACAGCAAGAAAATAGCCAGCTTCATCGGCGTGTTCGAAATTGAGTTGTCCCGCCAGCTGTCGAAGAAGGGAGAGCGCAATGGCCTTCGCGTTGCGTAATCAGGATGGGGGCTCCGACGTCGCCCCCATGGCCGACATGAATGTGACGCCGCTGGTCGACGTCATGCTGGTGCTGCTGATCGTCTTCATGGTGGCGGCGCCGTTGATGACGGTGGGCATGCCGGTCGATCTGCCCAAGGTTCAGGCCAAGCAGCTCAACGACCAAAAGCCGCCGATCTCCGTGAGCATCGACGCCGATGGCCGCTTCTTCATCGACCAGAAGGAGGTCGCCTCTGACGATCTGCTCGGCGACTTGAGCGCCAGCGCGGAAAACGACAAGGAGCGCCGCATCCATGTGCGCGGCGACCGCAATGTCTCCTATGGCAAGGTGATCGAGGCCATGGGCAAGATCAACAGCGCCGGTTTCACCAAGGTCGCGCTGGTGTCCGAGCCTCTCGGACAGGGCGCCGCGCCCGCCGCTCCGCCGGCGAAATGACCGGGCGGGGACACGTAGACAACGAAAAGGCCGGGGCGCAAACCCCGGCCTTTTTCATTGGAACGAGCAGAGCTCAGCCGCCGCGCCGATCCTCGTAGGAAAGCACCAGATGGGCCAGCACTTCTCCGCCCAGGGCGCGATAGGAATGGGGCACATCGGCGTCGAAATGAATGGCGTCGCCGGGGCCGAGCCGATAGGGCGGCTCGCGGCCCGTGACGATTTCCAGCTCGCCTGAGACCACGACGATATTTTCCGACGTGCCCGAGGCATGGGCTTGCGACTCCTCGATATGGCCGGGAGCTATGGTCAGTTCATAAATCTCCACGCGCGGCTGTTCGCCGAAAGCGGTGAGCGCCCGCGATCTGAAGGCGCCGCCGCTGGAGACCAGACAATTGGCGTCACTCTTGCGGATCACCGCCGCGCCGCCGCGCCGGGGCGTGGCGATCAGGCTGCCGAAGGGCACGTCGAGCGCATTGGCGATCTTCCACAGCACGTCAATGCTCGGCGCGCGCTGGCCATTGACGATGGCTTCGAGCAAATCGGGCTCGACGCCGGTGAGATCGGCGAGTTTTTCCAGCGCGCCATTTTCTTGCCGCAGCCGGGCGCGCAGTCGCGCCGCGATCACCAGGGTCAGGTCTTGTTCAGTGACCGGCGGTCCCTCGACATGTTTGGCGTTCATCCGTCGCTCCATCAGACTATAAAATCTATGGAATAAAAATACTGTAGCCGTCAAGGCTCACTTCCGGCGGTTCACTTCATGGCCGAGGGCCCGGAGAGGTATTTGGCCAGCGCGTCGATCTCGGCGTCGGCAAGTTTTTGCGCCACTTCGTTCATGACATCGCCGGGGCTGTTGCGGCGCTCGCCGGCCTTCCAGGCATAGAGCTGATTGGCAAGATAGGATTCGCGCTGCCCCGCCAGCGCGGGAATCGGCGAATGCGCGTCCGGGTCGCCTTGGCCTCGCTCGCCGTGACATGAGGCGCAGGGCGGCAGGCCGCGCGCGGAATCGCCGTCCTGAAACAGGTTTTGCCCGGCGGCGGAAAAGTTTCGCGCCTCGCCCGACCAAGGCGGCGACCCCGCGAAATAGGCGGCGATATCGGCGATGTCCTGTTTGCCGATCGCCGCGGCCATCGCGGTCATGAACTCGTTTTTCCGCGCGCCCGATTGGAAATCGATGAGCTGTTTGCGCAGATAGGCGACATGCTGTCCCGCGAGCTTGGGATAATGCTCCGCCGTGCCCAGGCCCGCCTCGCCATGGCATTCCTGGCATTGCTCGGCCTTGGAGCGGATTTTGCCGCGTTCGAAATCGCCGGGCAGGTTTTGCGCCGGGGACGGTGTTGCGACCAGAAGCAGCAGAAGCGAGAGACGGCGCAAGGAGTCGTTCCAAAAAACCGGCGCCGAAAATTCGACGCCGGCCAGGTTGCGCGGGACAACGGTCAGAACTTGGTGCGGAAGGTCACGCCGACGGTAAGCGGATCGACCCATTGGACCACCGCCGGCGCATTGCCGGAGGAGGCCGACAGCGCCAGGCTCTGGAAAGCCTGCCGGTTGAACAGGTTCTTCGCCCAGATGGCGATGTCATATTTGTCGTCCGGGGTCTTGAAGCCAAAACCGGCGTTGAAGATCACATAGGACGACTGTTTGAGAACGTCGGTGGTGTAGGCGGCGTCGAGCGAGAACAAGGTCGTGCTCTTGAACGACTCGGTCGTATAGACATAGCCGCGCCAGTGCTGGCTGAGGAATTCGCCTGCGGCATATTCGTAATTGGCGCCCAGCGAGAAGGTGTAGGGCGTCACATTGGGCACGCGGGCGCCGGACAGGTTGATCGACGTCGGCGCGCCGGTCTCGTTGGCCAGGTCGGCGGGCAATGTGCCGTTCGGGAATCTGACATACCAGGCGCCATTATAGGCGGCGGCGAAATTGATCCACAAATTCTCGATCGGCGAATAGCGCCCATCCAGTTCGAAGCCGGCCAGACGCACTTCGGGAATATTGCCTAGGTACGACTTGCTCAGCGTGCCCGTTCCGGTGCTGGTCTGATAGTTGAAATAATTCACCAGCGTCGCCTGGAAATTGGTGATGTTGTTCAGATAGGCGTTGGCGTTGACCTGGAGATGATTGTCCAACCAGTTGGACTTGAAGCCAAGCTCGTAGTCCATCGAGATTTCGGGTTGAGTGATGATGTTCATATTGCTGACGGCGTTATAGACGGCATAGGTCGAGGGCCCCGGCTGACCGCCGGCGGTATTGTAGATCGGCGTTGCGATTGTGTTGGCCGCGCCCGATTTCACGCCGCGCGCGACATTGAGATAGGCGGTGACATTGTCGTTGAACTTGTAGGAGGGATTGATCAGGAAAGAGATGGAATTGGTGTGCTGCGTGCCGTCGAGATAGAAATTGGTTCCACCGATTTCGCTGATGACATAGTCGGTGCGAACATTGGTCAGGGCGGGCGAGAGCGCGGCGCCGCCAAAATAATAACCGTCGTCGGACGCTGTGCGGATTTCATAGGAATTGCGCAAGCCCAGCGTCAGCGAGGCGTGTTCGTCGTAATGATAGGTTCCCTGCGCGAATTGCGCGATGGTTGTGATACCGGCGCGGCCATAGAGATCGGACTCGACGCCGTTCAGGATATTGGAAGCGTTGACTCCGGTATTGGTCGCGTTCCGGTTCAGCAGCGACACGGCGTCGGGACCGAATTGCATGCGGTCGTTGGAATTGATGATTTCGCGCAGGAAATAATTGCCCAGCGTCCAGTCGAATTTTTCTCCCGTTGGCGAGGACAGGCGGATTTCCTCCGAATATTGATTTCACGCCGACGTCATAGCCGGAGATGTTGTTGTCGATGGCCTGAATGCCGTAATTGCCGCCCGAATTGTTCGGATGGAAGTCGAAATGGCGCCAGGCGGAGACGGAGGTCAGCGTATAGTCGCCAAGCCTCCAGTTCAGCTCGTTGGAGGCGCCATTGGTGTGGGTCTGGATCGACCCAATATTGGTATAGGGATCGGCCCAGGCGTTGTAATTCATGTTGTGGGCATATTGCGGATAGAGATATTTCAGCGCCGAAAGCGGATCGTGGAAGGTCTCGGTCACGTTTGAGGAATTGGTGACCTTGATGTTGTGCGACTGGCCATTGGGATCGGTCGTCCAGCCGTCGTTGTAAGTTCCCCAAGTGTTGTTGGTTTCATTGGTCGCGGCGTGTTCGAAGATGAAGCGATCGGTGATGTCGCCGAATGTGCCGAGCAATTGGCCGCGCACGCCCCAGCGATCCGTGTCTTGGCCTTTTGGCGCGGAGGGGTCGAGTTCGTTCTTGATGAAGCCGTCTTGTTTCGCGCCGAAGGCGGAAATGCGATAGGCGAGTTCGTCGGGAACGAGCGCGCCAGTGGTGGTGAATTTCTCTTCGGTCAGGCGACGGCTTCCCAAGGTGGTTTCGGTGGTCGTTTGCGGTTCGAAACTCGGCTGATTGGTGTTGATGATGATCGCGCCTGTGGTGGTGTTCTTGCCGAGCAGGGTGCCCTGGGGGCCGCGCGCGATCTGCACCGACTCGATGTCATATTGGGTCAGCCAGGAAAAGCCGATGTGGGTATAGAACACATTGTCGACGATCAGGCCGACGTCGCCTTCCGAGCCGTCGGCGCCGCCGGAAATGCCGGTGACGCCGCGCAGGCCATTGGCGCCGGTGCGCGGATTGGCCACGGCGGGCGTGAAACTCGGCACACGCTGTACAATGTCTTTCCAGTTTTCGACATGTTCGCGATCGGCCGATTTCTTGCCGATGGCTGAAATGGGCAATGGCACGTCCTGGGCCTTTTCGGCGCGGTCGCGGGCGGTGATGGTCACTTCCTCGACCTGCGCGGTCGCCGGCGCCGCGGCGGCGGCTGGCGCGGGCGTTGGCGCATCCTCAGCGGCGCGCGCGGGAGCGAGGCCAAGCGAGACGAGAAGCGCGGCGCCGCCGATCAAACCGACGGGGAACGCCCGAACACTGGACAGAAGAGCCTGACGGCGGCGGAACGAACTGGGCATCTGGAACTTCCTGCATTGATGGGAAACGCGCCGCCTATCTAGTCGGCAATAAATTCTATCGTGTTAGTATGATTATTTATCCGCAGCCGAGTCAATCGGCGCGGCGGGAAAAACAACGTTAATTTCCGATGAACGAGACCCCATGTTGCAAAAAAAACACAAAGGCTGCCCTCGGCGCCCCTTTGCCGACAAGGTGAAAAACAGGTTTAAAAGGCGAATATTCCCTACGTTGTCTTTTGAAAGCGATTTGTCCTCGTATTTAGGGCGGCGCGAGACGGATGATCCACGCGGAGAAGCATTTTTTGCTTTTTGTCGGCAAAGGCTCGGCCCGCGACTGTCGAAAAATCGTCGCAGTCCGCGAAGACGGCCATTGTCAAAAAGGCATAATCCGTCTATTCCTACCATAATAATAGTTTTATTAGCGGCGCTTCGGCGTCGTTCGCGCAAGCTTCAAACCGAAAATGATGAGACAGGCGATGACAAGAACCCGATCCAAGGCCTATGTGGCCTTTCTTTTGAGCTTCACTTCGATCACCGCCGTGCTGGCGGCTGATGAAAGACCGGCACAGAACGCCGCGCCGGTGCAGATCGCGCCTGTCCAGGCCGCCACGCCCACGGCGCCGGACCTCAACAAGCCGGCCGAAGCCGCCAAGCCCGCCGAGCCCGCGAAAACAGCTGGCGAGGCTTCGCCCGCGCCGGTTCCAGCCGCGCCGACGCATTGGTCCTATGTTCCGGTCTCCGCTCCGGCCGTTCCGGAAGTTAAACAGAAGGACTGGGTGCGCCAGCCGCTGGACGCCTTCGTTCTCGCCAAGCTCGAATCCAAGGGGCTGACTCCGGCGCCGGAAACCGATCGCGCGACCTTCATCCGCCGCGCCACGCTCGACGCCTGGGGTCTGCTGCCCACACCGGAAGAACTCGCCGCGTTCGTCAAGGACGATTCACCCAAAGCCTATGACAATCTGGTCGACCGTCTGCTCTCTTCGCCGCATTACGGCGAGCGCCAGGCGCGCCGCTGGCTCGATCTCGCCCGCTACGCCGATTCCGCAGGCTTTCAAAACGACGCCACTCGCAACAATTCCTATCGCTACCGCGATTACGTGCTGAAGGCCTTCAACGAGAACAAGCCCTTCAACGCCTTCATCCGCGAGCAGGTCGCGGGCGACGAGATTGCGCCGGACAATCAGGAGGCCCTGATCGCCACCGGCTTCCTCACGCAATATCCCGATAACCCCAACTCGCGTGACATGGTGCAGCGCAAGTACCAGATCACCACGGACATGACGGATACGGTGGGCGCGGTCTTCCTCGGCTCGACGATCGGCTGCGCGCGCTGCCACAACCACAAGACCGACAAGATCACGATGAAGGATTATTATTCGCTGCAATCCTTCTTTGCCAACACCTCGACAACCGAGGACATCAAGGCCTTCCAGGGCTATGCCGAACGCGCTTACTTGCGCGATGTCGCGGATTACGAGGCGAAGATCAAATCGATCGCGGACGAAAAGCATCCGCTGATCGAAAAATACCGCGACAAGGCCTTCATCTATCACAAGGAGCGCTATCTCACCGACACGCGCGAAGCCGTGTTCAAACCGGAGAAGGACTGGAACGCGGTCGACCGCTGGGTCAACCATCGCCTCGTCAACAAGGCGGTCACCAATGACGATCTGATCGTCGCCGCCTATCTGCGCTATCTCGCCGACGACAAGGAGGCGCCGGGTCACGGTCCGGAAGCGCAGGCCGATTGGGAGCACTGGCAGAAGCTCGTGGAGGCGCAGCGCCCGCTGCTCAAGGACAGGCCCGAAAAAGGCTCCGACACCATCACCGGCGTCGAGGAGCTCGGCCACAATGACGCGCCGAAAAGTTTTGTCTTCTTCGGCGGCAACCATGAGCGCCCGCTCGACGAGGTGCAGCCGGCCTTCCCCGCGGCCATGTCTGACCAGGCGCCGAACATCAAGCAGTTGCCCTACAGTTCGGGCCGCCGCACGGCGCTGGCGGATTGGCTCGCCAGCGAGCAGAATCCGCTCACCGCCCGCGTCTTCGTCAATCGCGTCTGGTCGAATTATTTCGTCAAGGGCATTGTCGCCACGACCTACGATTTCGGCAAGGCGGGCGACCGTCCGTCGAACCAGGAATTGCTCGATTTCCTCGCCGGCGATTTCACCGGGCATGGCTGGGACGTGAAGCGCCTGCATCGTGAGATCCTGCTGTCGGCGACCTATCGCCAGTCCTCGGAAGAGCGGCCTGAAGTCGCCAAACTCGACCCCGACAACCGCCTCTATGCGGTCTTCCCGCGCCAGCGTCTGGAAGCCGAGGTCATCCGCGACATCTGGCTGCAAGCCTCCGGCAAGCTCGTCGGCAAGGTCGGCGGCCCCTCGGTCCTGCCGCCACTGCCCAAGAACGTCAGCTACGGCAATCTATGGCAGGTCTCGAAGGACAAGGAGGACTGGTATCGCCGCTCCCTCTACATCTTCACCCGCCGCTCGAACGCCTATCCGCTGCTCGAAGTGTTCAATACGCCGAACACCCAGATCACCCATCCCGCGCGCGAGGTCACCACGACTCCGCTCCAGGCTCTGGCCCTGCTGAACAACGATCAGGTGGAGGAATATGCGCAGGCGCTCGCCGGCCGCATCCTGAAGGAAGCGGGCGACGAATTCCAGCCGCATCGATCATCTCTATCAGGTGCTGTTCCAGCGTGTGCCCGATGAGTTCGAAAAGAGCGCGCTGCTCGCCTATCTCGACGACCACACCAAAGTGATCGAGCAGAAGGGCGACAACAATGGCCGTCTGCTGGTGGCGACCCCGATCGGCTTCAAACCGAGCGAAGCCAAAATCGATCCGCTGCGCGCCGCCGCCTTCGTCGATCTTGTCCATGTCGTCGGCAATTCTAACGACTTCATCTACCGCTTCTGAGCTTTCCCAAGAGGATTTCAACCATGGCAAACGTCATCACCAATCGTCGCGAAGCCCTGTTCAAACTCGGCTGGGGAACCGCCGGCCTCATGATGGGCACGGCTCTGTCCGGAGGCGGCTTCATGGCCGCAGAGGCGGCCAATCTGGTCGATCCGCTGGCGCCCAAGGAGCCGCATTTTCCGGCCAAGGCCAAGACGGTGATCTGGCTGCACATGGACGGCGCGCCGTCCACGCTCGACCTGTTCGATTACAAGCCCGAACTGATCCGCCTCAACGGCCAGGAGACGCCCGCCTCCTTCCTCCAGGGCATCAAGACTTCGACCCAGGGCGGCGTCGGCAAGCTCTTCGCCTCCAACCGCCAATGGAAGCAATATGGCCAGTCCGGCGCTTATTTCTCCGACCTCGTCTCCAACATCGGCCAGCACGCCGACAAGATCACCTTCATCAAGAACAGCATCACCGTCGGCGCCACGCACGACATTTCCATCCTGAAACTCAACACCGGCGACGTGCAGCCAGGCCGTCCGTCGCTGGGCGCCTGGATCTCCTATGCGCTGGGTTCGGCCAATCCGGACCTGCCCGCCTATGTCGTGCTTTATGACGGCAATCGCGAGCCGACCGGCGGCTCGGTGAACTGGTCCTCGGGCTTCCTGCCGGCGGTCTATCAGGGCACGGCCTTCCGCCCGGGCGACTCGCCGATCATCTCGCTCGACCGTCTCGATGTCGAAGGCAATCGCCAGCAGCAGGACGATCTCGCGCTGCTGAAAAAGCTCAACGACCACCGCGCCGCCCTGCGGCCCGAGGACAGCGAATTGCAGGCGCGCATCCGCTCCTTCGACCTCGCCTATCGCATGCAGAAATCGGCGCCCGAAGCCGTCGATATCGCCAAGGAAAGCGAGGAGACCAGGGAGCTTTACGGCCTCAACGATCCGGTCTCGCGCGCTTACGGAACAAATCTGTTGCGCGCGCGCCGCCTCACCGAGCGCGGCGTGCGTTTCATCCATGTCGTGTCTGGCCCCGCCGGCGACGGCGTGGGCGACGTGCGCAACTGGGACGCCCACCAAAAACTGGAAGACAACCATCGCCCGCACGCCCGCGCGGTGGACAAGCCGATCGCCGGCCTGCTGACCGATCTCGCCCGGCGCGGGTTGCTCGATCAGACCATCGTGGTCTGGACCTCGGAATTCGGCCGCACCTCCTATGGCCAGTCCGGCGATGGCCGCGACCACAATCCCTGGGGCTACACCCAGTGGATCGCCGGCGGCGGTTTTAAGGCCGGCTATACCCACGGCGCGACCGACGACATCGGCCTGCGCGCGACCGACAAGGGCGTCGACACCTATGACCTCCACGCCACCGTGCTCAACCAACTCGGCCTCGACCACCTCAAGACGACGTTTTTGCGCGCGGGACGGCGGGAGCGTCCGACGGTGGTCTATGGCGGCGTGGTCAAAGAGATCATCGCCTGATTTTCCCTGAGTCAGGCGAAAAGAAACGCCCGAAGCTCCGGCTTCGGGCGTTTCGATTAAACGGAGTTTTGAGCCGCATGAAACGCATGAAATTCACGCTCGCCGCCTTCGCCCTGCTGGCGGGATTTGGCGCCGCGCTCGCGGAGCCGTCGAAAACCGATTACGCCGATTATGACGATGATCTGATGAAGGATCTCGACCGCACCATCAAATATTTCGAGCCGGATATTTCCGGCGGCAACGAAGTCTGGAATCACCGACGATCTCGCGGTGCTGCGCCAGGGATTCCAGTATACCGAAAAATACTTTTCCCGGCGCGGCAATGCGGCCGACGCGGTCAAAATTTCGCAGGACGGGCTGAAGGCGCTCGACGCCGTGCAGCAGGACGTCTCCCAGAAAAACCTCGACGAAGCCGCCGCCAAGGCCCGCGAGGCAGCGGACGCCTGCAAGTCCTGCCATGATGTCTACAAGCCGAAACAGGCGCGGGGCTAGCCGATTACTTCGGCTTGGGCCAATGATCGTGGTCGGGATCGGGCTTGGCGACCTGGGTCGTCTCGACCGGGCCGACGCCGGTGATCTGTACGATAACCTCCTCGTCGCCGGCGCCGTCCCAATGCACGCCGCCGGCGGGATGGAAGACATAGGAGCCGGTTTTGACCGGTTTTGACCTGTTGAAATCGAGTGTTTCGCCAGTGCCGTTCCACCACACGCCCTTGATGACCACGGCGTGGCGGTCCTGCGAATGGAAATGTGGATTGGAATGGAAGCCGGGCGGAAAGTGAACGCGGATGACATAGACGCCGGGCTTGGACGGATCGCCGAAAATCACCGCCTGTTCCGGCCCGACGCCCAGCGCGCTTTTGAAACGCACGTCCTCGGGCGCCAGATAAATGAAATCCCTGGCGCTCTGCGCGGCGGCGTGCGGAAGGCCGACCAGCGCGGCCGCCGCCAGCAGGCGCAAGTGGCGGAAGGTTTTTTTCATCCCCGGCCCCCCAAAAGTTTTCGCCAGATTTTGAGGCGGCTAAAATTCCGTGTCCAGCGCCGCGTGGGGCGCGTTGACGATGATCCAGGCCAGCAAGGCGATCAGGCCGGCGACCAGGGGCGCGGCCAGCCACAGCCGCGATGACGAAATCGCCTCGTCCCTGGGCGCCTCCGCCTTGCGGCCGGTGATCATGGCGGCGACCAGATTTTCGCCCTTGAAAATCTTGTGGGCGACCACCGCCAGCACATGCAGCGCGATGGCGCCAAGCAGCACATAGAAGAACCGCCGATGGAAGGAAGTCAGCGCCAGGCTCAAATCCTTGCTGACATAGCCATAGAGCGGGCCGGTGTTGAAAATCTCGTCATTGGCGAACAGGCCCGCAGCGGCTTGCGCAAGCGCGCCGAACAGCAGCACCAGAACCATCAGCGCGCCGGCGGGATTATGGCCGATATAATGCGGCCCGTCCGCCGCGAAAATCTTGCGAAGATAATTCGTCACCGCCGAAGGTCCGCGCAGAAAATTCCAGAAACGGGCGTGGCGGGTGCCGACAAGGCCCCAGAGAATGCGGAAAGACGTCAGCACCAGCGCGGCGTAACCGGCGATCTCATGGGCCTGGAAATATTTGACGCCGAGCCGGTTGGTGACAAAGGCGGCGACAAAACTGGCGACCAGGCTCCAGTGGAAAATCCGCACCGGCAGATCCCAGACCAGCGGGGCTTTTACCGCGTGGTAGACAGCCTGCGCCTGGGTGGGCCCGAGCGCATCAAAAGTCGGTTCAGTCGAGGTCATGCTCATCCCCTAGTGAAAAAGAGAGACAGGCGGCGCCGGATGGGGCAAGAGCGCCGCCTGTCTCCTGCGGTTTCCCAAAAAGGAAACCGTCTTTAACGGGCCCAGAGGAGTCGGGGCCGTTAAAATCACTTCAGCTTGTAATCGTCGTGGCAGCCCTTGCAGTCCTGGGCGACGGTGGTCAGCGCGGTCTTGACGCCATCGGTATAGGCCGCGTCCTTGTCGGCGATAGCGACCAGCGCCGCGACATGGGCCTGGAAATCCTTCAGCTTGCCGTCGAATTCGGCGCGCTTGCTCCAGATTTCCGGTTTGGCCTTGGTGTCGGGCTCGCCGAGATTGGAGGCGTCGGAGAACAGTTCCGACGTATAGGGGGCGAGCACCGCCAGCCGCGCCAGCCGCTTCCGGGGCTCGATGGCGTCATATTGCGCTTCGCCCTTGAGCACCGCGCCGAAGGGGCGGAAATTGGCGCCGATCAGCTTGAACACCGCCTTGCGCTCCTCGACCGCCTGACGGCCGGCGCCGGGGGCCTGCGCCTGCGCGACGACCGCGCCGCCCAGCGCCAGGGCGCCGAGGGCGAAAAACACGCGGCGCTTGTTGTTCTTGGAAATCATCGGTCTTGCTCTCCTGTCAGGGTAAAAAATCAGCCGCGCAAAACGCGGTTGAACAGGCCAAGGCTGCGTTCCCAGGCCAATTTGGCGGCGGCCTCGTCGTAACGCGGCGTCGTGTCATTGTTGAAACCATGCTCCACGCCTTCGTAGATGAAGGCCTGATATTTGACGTCGGCCGCCTTCAGCGCGGCTTCATAGGCCGGCCATCCCGTGTTGATGCGCTCGTCCTTGCCGGCGAAATGCAGCAGCAATTCGCCCTTGATGTCGCCGACTTTGTCGAGTGCCGGCGCCGCGCCATAGAAGGGGACGCCCGCCTTCAACTGCGGCAGGTTTTCGGCGAGAAAATTGACGATGCCGCCGCCATAGCAGAAACCCACCGCGCCCAGCCGGCCATCGCCGGCCGGCAGCGCCAGCAGGTAATTGGCCGCCGCGATGAAATCCTCGCGGGTCTTGGGCTGGTCGAGCTTGGGGAAGAGTTCGCGCGCCTTGTCTTCGTCGCCGGGATAGCCGCCCAGCGTGAACAAAGCGTCGGGGGCGAAGGCGATGAAATTCTCCACCGCCAGGCGCCGGGCAATGTCCTCGATATGCGGATTGAGGCCGCGATTCTCGTGGATCACCAGAATCACCGGCAGCTTGCCATCGGCCTTGGCCGGGCGGGCCAGCAGGCCGCGAACCTTGCCATTGCCCTTGGGCGACTCGATTTCGACAAATTCCGTGACAATGCGCGGATCGCCGGGCGCGACTTTTTGCGCGGCGGCGAAGCGCGGGTTGAGCGCGTCGAGCAGTTCAACGGCGCTGGCGCCGGAGAGCGCCGCATAGGCCCCGGCGCCCTTGAGAAAGGACCGCCGGGGCAGCAGCCCGTGAACATAAAGGTCGAACAATTTCAGCACTTCTGGATGGAAGTCGCTGGTCTTGGTCAAGGTTTTGGCGTCGGTCACGGGCGCGCTCCGGTCCTGAGATCAGTTTTTGGCTGGGGCGGCGGCGTCCGGCGCGGCGGCCTGACGCGGGGCGGGAATTGCTATCTTCTCGATTTTACCGCCTTCCGCTTCGTAGATTTGCGATCCCACGGCGCCAACGACGTTAAAGCCCTTGTCCTTCAGCAGGTCGGCGGCCTTGCCGGCGCGCGCCGCATGGTTGGAGACGGTAACGATCTGGCGATCCCTGGGGATGAAATCGAGCCCCTTTTCCAGATCGGCGAGCTGGATGTTCAGATAAACCGGAAAAGTGCCGATCCTGGAAATTTCGTCGGGACGGCGCAGATCGATGAACAGGACCTTGCTCGGCGCGGCCAGCAACGCGTCGATCTGGGCGCGATGCAGCTCCGGCGTCTTGAAATTATAAACGAAAGCCGGGCGCGGAGCGGCCCCTGGCGCAGGCGCGGCGGTTTGCGCCAGGGCTGGCGCCGCCAGTAGCGAGGCGAGGATTGCGATCGAGGCGAATTTGCGCATGGTTTTGTCCTGTTGCTAGTCGATAAAACATACCGGATAGGTAGTATTATTGCGCAGCGGAAAACGCAACGCAAGGTCCTCGGGAAAAGTTTCCCGCCGCGCGCTGATTTTTTACGACTTGTGGGCTTCTCGCCAGGCGCGCACCGCGGCCAGGGTATTGGCGATATGCTGTTCCGGCTTGGCGTCCTGATAGGAATAGATGATCTTGCCATCGGGCGCGATGACGAAGGAAATGCGGTCGGAGACATGCGATCCATCAGGGCGCGGCGTGGCGCGCAAGGTGTCGAAGGATTTGACCACCGCGCCGTCGGGATCGGCGGCGACCGGGAACTTGTCGCGGCATTCCTTCCCGGAGAATTCGATCTGGGTCTCGATGGTGTCGATCGACAGGCCGATCAGCGTGGCGCCGGCGGCGGCGAAGTCTTCCGCGTGATCCGCGAATTCATGCGCCTCGATGGTGCAACCCTTGGTGAAACTCTTCGGATAGAAATAGAGCACCACCGGGCCTTTTTTCAGGGCTTCGGCGAGATGGAAGGAAAATGCTTTTCCGCCGACGGCGGCCTGCACGGTGAAATCGGGAGCGGTATCGCCCTCTTTCAGCGCGGCGAATGCCGTGGTGGTGACAAGGGCGGCGAACAAGGCGCCGGCGAACAAACGTTTCATGTCGCGCTCCTGACTGGGACGGGTTTCGCCTTCAACCTGCGAAGTTGGTCCCCAGTTCAGTCAGGAAGCGCCTGTTTGTCAATATAAGAATACTAATAAGGTAGGATTATTTCCGTTTGAGCCCGTGCAGCACATCGACCAGCAGGTCGACATCCTCGCAGGTGTTGTAAAAGGCCAGAGAGGGCCGCACTGTGGCCTCCAGGCCGAACCGGCGCAGGATCGGCTGAGCGCAATGATGGCCGGAACGCACCGCGATGCCCTCGGCGTCGAGCGCCTTGCCAACTTCCACCGTATCCTTGCCTTCGAGCACGAAGGAGAGCACGCTGGCCTTTTCCCTGGCCGTGCCGATCATGCGCAATCCCGGCACCGCCAGCATTTTGGCAGTGGCATATTCGAGCAGACCGTGCTCATAGGCGCCGATATTGGCCATGCCCAGTTGCTCGACATAATCGATGGCCGCGCCCAGGCCGACAGCGTCGGCGATATTGCCGGTGCCCGCCTCGAATCGCTCCGGCGGTCCGTTGAAAATCGTCCGTTCAAAGGTGACGTCGGCGATCATATTGCCGCCGCCCTGCCAGGGCGGCGTTTTCGCCAGCACCGCGTCGCGGCCGTAGACCGCGCCAATGCCGGTGGGGCCGAAAACCTTGTGGCCGGAGAAGACGAAGAAATCGCAGCCGATCGCCTGGACGTCCACCGGCATATGCGACACGGATTGCGCGCCATCGACCAGCACGCAGACGCCATGCTTATGCGCCAGCGCCGTCATTTCCGCGACCGGCGTCACCGTGCCCAAAGCATTGGAGACCTGGGTGAAGGCGGCGATTTTTGTTTTCGGCCCCAGCAGCTTCTCGAAAGCCTCGAGAATGATCTGGCCGTCGTCATCCACCGGCGCGACCCGCAGCTTGGCGCCAGTCTGGGCGCAAAGCTGCTGCCAGGGCACGATATTGGCGTGATGTTCGAGATGGCTGACGAGGATTTCGTCGCCCTCCTTCACATTGGCGCGGCCCCAACTCTGCGCCACGAAGTTTATTCCCTCGGTGGCGCCACGGACGAAAATAATGTCGCGGACGGAAGGCGCATTGAGAAAGCGGCGGGTTTTTTCCCGCGCGGCCTCATAGGCGTCGGTGGCGCGCGCCGCTAGCGCATGGGCGGCGCGATGGATGTTGGAGTTCTCGTGCTTGTAGAAATCCGAGATGCGCTCGATCACCGAAAGCGGCTTTTGCGTGGTCGCGGCATTGTCGAGCCATACGAGCCGTTTGCCGCCATTGACGCGCTCTTGCAGGATGGGGAAATCGCGCTTGATCGTTTCGGGATCGAGCGGGAAGGCTGCGGCCCCGCGCGTCGGGCTGCTAAGCGGGCGCAGATCGAGTTCGAGGAAATTGTAATTGGCCTTGGGCGCGGAAAGGCTCTCGGCGGAAACGGTTTCCGGCAATTCCCCGGTTTTCGGCGCAGCCGAAACCGGCCCGGTGACAGGCGCAGCCGAAACCGGCCCCGTCGCCTGAGCGGCGGGGATGGAGACGGCCTGTGGCGCGGCGGGCAAGGCCGGGGCGGGCGTCGTGGCGACGGGCGCCTGAGCCAAGGCGCTTTCGGCGAGGAAATAGGCGCCGTCGTTCGAGGCCGCCGCGCCGGCGCCGTCAAATGGATGGACGCGATGGGCTTCAGGCACGAGCTGCGCGGTATCGCCGAGATTGAAGGGCGCGCCGGGGCCGACCGCGCCGGCGGAGGCGCCGGGCAGCGGCGGCTCGCCATAACCGGGCGGCAGCGCCGACAAACTCGGCGCATGGGGCAGTGTGAGATTGGGCGTCGGCACAATCGAGGGAATGGTCGAAGGCGGCAGGTCCGGAGGGCCGACCAAGGGATTGGCGGGCGTATAGGGCGCGGCGGTGGTCACGACATTGGGGGCAGGGAAAAAGGCTGGACTGGGCGGCGCCAAGGGCACGCCGGGATCGGCGCCAACCGCTGTCTGGCTCGGCGCCATCTGGAAAAAAGCATTGGCCATGCGGGCGATCACGGCGGGGTCGGGGAAGCCAGAGTGCGCTCCCGGCGCGCTGTCGGGCGCCTCGGTCGAAAGTTCGGACGCGGAAAGGCCAGACGGCATTTTTTGATCCTGCGCGTATTGATGGAAACGGGAAACGGCGGCGCGCCTTTTGGCGCGCCGCCGCGAGGCTTACTTGCCTTTTTTGGCGTAAGTGTCGGGATAGTCGTGATATTTTCCGAGATCGACATCTTCGAGGATCGCCAGCGCGTCATGAGTGAGCACGGCGGTCGAGCAATAGAGCGAGATCAGATAGGAGGCGATGGCCTTGCGGTTGATGCCCATGAAGCGCACCGACAGGCTTGGCGCCACCTCGCCGGGAATGCCGGGCTGGAACAGGCCGATCACGCCCTGGCGCTTCTCGCCGGTGCGCAGCAGCAGAATCTTGCTTTTGCCCTTGTCGTCTACCGGCAGCTTGTCCGAAGGAACCAGGGGAATGCCACGCCAGGTGAGGAAGGGCGAGCCGAACAGGGTTGCGGTTGGCGGCGGCACGCCGCGGCGGGTGCATTCGCGGCCAAAGGCGGCGATGGCGCGCGGGTGGGCCAGAAAGAACGCCGGCTCTTTCCACACCTTGGTCAGCAGCTCGTCGAGATCGTCGGGCGTGGGCGCGCCGGTGCGGGTCTTGATGATCTGCGACTTGTCGGTGTTGGCGATCAGGCCGTAATCGCCATTGTTGATGATTTCGTTTTCCTGCTTCTCCTTCACCTTCTCGATCAGCAGGCGCAGCTGCTCCTGAATCTGATCGTAGGGATGGCTGTAGAGGTCGGAGACGCGGGTCTGCACGTCGAGGACGGTGGTTACCGCATTGAGCGAATATTCGCGCGGCGCGTCCTCGTAATCGACGAAGGTTTCCGGCAGGTCGGCGTCGCGGTCGCGCGCCGGCGAGCATTGCACGTCGGCGTCGGACAGGGCTTGTCCCTCCTTGACGCGGTTGAGGCGATAGATGCCGGCCTCGACCGGGGTCCAGGGCAGGAAGGACACCAGCCAGCGCGGGGTGACGCCCGACCATTGCGCCCTGGTCTTGGTGGCGTTGGCGAGCTGCCTTGCGGCGGACTCGCTCAGGGTTCTACGGATTTCGACGTCGTCGGACATTGGATCCTCGTGCTCAAGCAAAGGCGACCTCGTGTAAGAGAATAATTTTCTTTTTTAATAGAAAAATAGTCTCTTTACTGATTCATCGGCCCCGTCCGGAGTGTTACGGCGCCTTTCTCATCCGAGCAAGAGGTTAGTTGATATAGAAATGGAAAAATGAAATCTATAAATTATGTGGGAGAGCGGCGGGGTTGCACGAGTATTGGCCAGCCTCCTGCCCCCGCTTCGCGAACTCTACGGTGTTTGTCCTCTGACGAGCGGAGCTCCGACCGCAGATGCAAAAAACCGGGCGGGCGCCACAAAAACAGCTTTGCCTCAAGGAAAATAATTGATAATTTCTATAGAATAAATTGTTTCAAGTGCGCCATCTTTCAATGGAGACCCCCAATGGCCAAATGGTTTGAAGACAATTCCCAGTCCATCGGTCATACGCCGCTGGTTCGCCTCGATCGGGTGATCGATCATGCGCCGGCGACGGTGCTGGCCAAGATCGAAGGCCGCAATCCCGCCTATTCCGTCAAATGCCGCATTGGCGCCGCCATGATCTGGGACGCCGAACAGAAGGGCCTGCTCGGTCCCGGCAAGGAAATCATCGAGCCGACCTCCGGCAATACCGGCATTGCCTTGGCCTATGTCGCGGCCGCGCGCGGCATTCCGCTGACCCTGACCATGCCCGAGACCATGAGCCTGGAGCGCCGCAAATTGCTGATCGCCTTCGGCGCCAGGCTGGTCCTGACCGAAGGGCCGCGCGGCATGTCCGGGGCCGTCGCCAAGGCAGAGGAAATCGCCGCCTCCAACCCCAACCGCTATGTGCTGCTGCAGCAGTTCAAGAACCCGGCCAATCCCGCGATCCACGAAAAGACCACCGGCCCGGAAATCTGGGACGACACCGACGGCGCCGTCGATATTTTCATTTCCGGCGTGGGCACTGGCGGCACCATCACCGGCGTGTCCCGCTTCATAAAGCAAACCAAGGGCAAGGCGATCCAGGCGGTGGCGGTCGAGCCGGAAGCCAGCCCGATTCTCACCCAGAAACGTGCCGGCGACGCGCTGAAGCCCGGCCCGCACAAGATCCAGGGCATTGGCGCCGGATTTGTGCCCGATGTCCTTGACATCTCATTGATCGATTCCGTCGAACAGATCGGCAATGACGAGGCCATCCTCTACGCTCGCCGCCTTGCCAAGGAGGAGGGAATTCTCTCCGGCATTTCCTCCGGCGCGGCGGTCGCGGTCGCGGCGCGCCTGGCGAAAAAACCTGAAAACGCTCACAAGACCATCGTGGTCATCCTCCCCGACTCCGGCGAGCGCTATCTCAGTTCGGTGCTGTTCGAAGGGCTGTTCGACGCCAAGGGTCTGGCTGCGTGAATCTGGTCGAAACCGGTTTTGCCGAAGAAGCTGGCGATCTCCCCATCGCCGAGATCGCCGGCCAATTGCGTGCGCTGCGCGCGGCGGCCCAGGCGCGGCGCTATCGTGGCGCGCCGCCTGATCTGCCCTCGCGCGGCGAAACCGTGGCGGCGGTGGAAGGCCTGGTCGCGGCCTTGTTTCCCCGTCATTTCGGTCCTGCCGGCCTGCGCGCGAAAGAGGTCGATGACTTTGTCGCGCGCAAGCTCGGCGACAGCCTTGCGACCCTGCGCCATCAGATCGAACTGGAGCTGCGGCTGGCCGGCGAGCGCGAGGGCCACGCCCATGCGCTGACCCGCCACGCGGCGAAAATCACCGCGGAATTCGCTCTGGAGTTGCCAAAAATCCGCACATTGCTCGACGCTGACATTCGCGCCGCCTTTACCGGAGATCCCTCGGCGAAAAGCATAGACGAAGTGGTGTTCTGTTTCCCCGGCGTCGCCGCGGTGACGCGCCATCGCCTCGCCCACCGTCTCTACAAGCTCGGCGCGCCGATGCTGGCGCGAATTGTCGCGGAAAAAGCCCATTCCGAGACCGGCATCGACATTCACCCTGGCGCGACCATCGGCGAGGGCTTTTTCATCGATCACGGCACCGGCGTGGTGATCGGCGAAACCACTGTCATCGGGCGAAATGTCCGGCTCTATCAAGCGGTGACTCTGGGCGCGAAAAGGTTTGCTACCGACGGCGAAGGGCAATTGCTGAAAAACTATCCGCGCCATCCCATCGTCGAAGACGATGTGGTGATCTATGCCGGAGCCACCGTGCTCGGCCGCATCACGCTCGGCAAGGGCGCATCCATCGGCGGCAATGTCTGGTTGACGCATAGCGTCCCCGCCGGCGCCGCAATCACCCAGGCCAAGGCCAGCGAAGATCTCTGGCTCGACGGCGGCGGAATCTGATCACTCCGCCGCGCTGGCCCGCGCTGTCGCTCTTTCCTCGCGGGCGATGCGGCGCGCGTCATAGGTCATGTTGAGCCGCCGCCAGGCGAGGGTCGCGGCGGTGACTGCCAGCGTCAGCCCCAACGAGACAATCGTCAGCATCCACGCATACCACAGCGGCCTATAGGCGCCGAGCCAGCCGAAATCCCAGTGATGGATCGCCTGATAAAGCCAGCGATAGGCGCGGCGGCTGGAATCCTGCTTGAGCAGCAGCCTTCCGTCGGCGGAGTCGATATAGAGCCGCGAGCCAGGTTTATCGGCGAGATCGACGCGCATCACAGGCAGCGGCCGGTCGAGCGCGGTCTGCCGACGGTTACGATAATAGTAGGAATCATAGTCGTCGATTTCGCCGAAAGCGGCGATGGCGCGGTCGCCGGCCAGCCGCAAGGCGGCGTCGAGCAACGCCTCCCGGTCGAATTGGGCCTCATTGCCGTCGAGCGCCAGTTTGACCCCCTCCGGCGTGAGCCCATAGACGACGACCCGATTGCCGAGCCGGCGCCAGACGATTTCCGCCAGACCGCCCGTTGCGCTGTCCTTCAAATGAAGCGGCGGCGTCGCGCCCGGCTTGCCAATGAAAGCCGCCAGTTCCTTGGCGCTGGCGTTGGCGGGCGAAAAAAAACCCAGGGGATTGGTGGTCATCACCCCCGAAAAGGCCCAGAGCGTGGCGAATGTCCCGCCGATCAGCCCGGCCCAGAAATGGATCGCCAGCGATTTCAGGCGATAGGGCTGCCGGCGTCCGCCGGAATAGGTCGGGTGGCCCCAAAAACCGGGTCGCCAGCGAATCCAGCCGACGATCAGGCCGGTGAGGCCGGCGACGAAGGCGAAGCCGCCGGCCCAGGCGAGCACGGTCCGTCTGGTCTCGCCGAGGAAATCCAAGAAATGGAAATTGTGAATCCAGCTCGACGCATAATAGAGTCCGCGCGAAAATGCGGTCGCCGCCGCCAGCACTTCGCCGCTGCGCGCCGATACAATGATCTCAGTGCCGTTGCCGTCCTCGACCGCCAGCCGGTGGAACGGGCCGAGACCCTGGCTGTTGCGAACGAAGGCCGGCGCCTCGCCCAGATCGAGGGCGACGACATTGGCCTGGTTTTCCGACTCGCCTGGCGCCGCCAGCCAGGCCTCGGCGATTTTCACCGCCTGAGCGGCGTCGAATTCATGGCGCGCGCCCGTCGTCGCGTCGAGCGCCACAGCCTCGCCGGAAACCGTCCGGAACAGCCAGTAAACCGTGTCGCCGGCGCGAACCAGCCGAGCCTCGCCGGGCAATTCGCCCTTCACCCCGCTGCGGGCCCAGGCTTGGGCGGCGTCGAGCCAGGCGCCCTGCGGCGCAAGCTGTTCGGCATGGGCGAGCTGCGCGGCGCGATCGGCCGCCGGGGAGCCCGTGAGAATGATGAGCAGGCCGGAGCCGAACCAGAGGGCCATGAACAGGGCCAGCGCCACGCCGCCCCAGCGATGGACAAACAGAAGCTTTTGCATGGTGCGCCCCATTGCTCGGTCAGTTCAACAGATGCGCCGGCGGCTGCGGATTGTTCGCCGGATTCGTGTCATATTTATTGAGTTTTTCGACCAGGCCGCCGCCGACCAAAGATTGAAGATCGGCCTCCAAAGCTTCCGCAGCCTCTTGCCCGTAAACTTCCTCACCCTTGACGTGGAAGGTCACCACCTTCTTGTGCTTGGCGGCCTTGACTGGGTCCTCGATCGCGACCTTGGTCCATTTGTACAGCGGGAGATCCCGCTCGCCCTTGGCTTCGGCCTCCGCGACATAGCGGGCGAAAGCCTCGTATTGGTTGAGGATCTGCGCCTCATGGCGCTGGGCTATGGCGATGAGCGGCGCCAGTTCGGGCGCTTCGCGCTTTTCACGCACGAGTTCGGCGGTCTTGTCGGTCAAGGTGGCGCGAATTTGATACTCCCAGGCGTCGCTCATCGCTTGTTCCTCATTTCAACCGGGCTTCGATTTTCGCCACGCCAGCCTTGGCGTAAGCTTCATCCTTGTCGGAGCCGCGCGCGCCGCCGACGCCAATGGCGCCGATCACTTGGTCATTGACCTTGAGCAGCACCGCGCCGGCGCGGGCCAGATAAGCGGGATTGGCGGCGATTTTGTCGGCCAGTTCCTTGTTGGTCTTGATCTCCTCGGCGAGCTGTCCCGAGGGCTCCTTGAAGGCCAGGGCCGCCTGGGCCTTGAAATTGCTGTTCTGCACGGCGCGCGGACCGGTTCCGTCGGAGACCAGCACAAGCTTGATCACGCCGACGGAATCGATCACGGTCACCGCGACCTTCTGCTCTCCGGCCTTGGCGGCTTCCAATGCGGCCTGCGCGGCTTCGACGGCGAGATCGAGCGCCGGGCCGCGCGCCGGGGGCGGCGGCGGATTTTGCGGCGCGCCGGCGGGGGCAGGCGCGTTTTGGGCGAGTGCGGCGGTGACGCCAGCGAGAAGAACCAAAGCGGCAAGCGGAAGTTTTTTCATGACAGGTCTCACGGATGTGCGGGATGCGCGTCGGCTGGCCCCGCGAGTTGAAGGCGTCAATATTTGGCGGCGACGGTCGCGGGCTCTTCCTTGCCCCAGTGATAGGCCAGACCGAGACGGAACGTGCTGGCATAGGGCTTCTCGGCATAGAGCGTGGCGGCGCTCGTATAGGGCCGGGTGATCGCGTCGAACTGGTAATAGCGATATTCGAATTTGCCCGACCAGTTTCTGGTGAAGGCATATTCGACGCCGCCGCCGACGTCATAGCCGTTCAGGCTGGTGGATAACCCGGCCACCTGAACGCTGTTGTTCAGCACGGCGCTATTGGCGTTGGCGAAAGCATAGCCGCCGACCGCATAGATCAGATAATTCTTGACGGCATAGCCCAAGCGCCCGTCGATCGAACCGATCCAGTCATGATGGGCGTTGACCGAATAGGGCGTGGCGAAAGTCGTGGAATCGCCAAAACTGCCCTTGTCGCCGAGGGCGTTGAATTCGGCTTCGGCGCCGACGACAATTTGCTGAATTTGATAATTATAGCCGCCATGGACGCCGCCGAACACGCCACTGTCGCCGAAGCTCTTGCGGTAAGTCGAAGCCGGCAGGGAGAAATCGGTCTGGCCGAAAGCGCCGCCGAGCTGGACGCCGCCATAAAAGCCGGTCCAGTTGTAGTTGGCGATAACCGGCGGCGCTGGCGGCGCCTTCGACGACGGCAGATCGCCGGCTTGGGCGGCGCCGGCGAAGGCCGTGGCGGCGAGGAGGGAAAGCACAAATTCACGCATAGGCTGTCCTTGGCGTTAAGCGGGGAAACCGGCCCCGCAAACCGGCATATACAATAATATAAATCCTATCAAATTAATATTATTAAAGGCAAGGCGGATTTGCGATGATTTCGTCCTGCGGCAATTCATTTTTCTCGGCGTGTCGCCGAAGCCACAAATTCAGTGGGGCTTAAGTTTCCCAACCTGCTGCGCCGCGACCAGTTCGGGCGCGCGGGCCGCCGTATCGCAGGCCCAGATCAGGGCGGCGCCGACCGCCAGGGCGAGGAGGACGCATAAAACCCGCCGCGCCGGCGACAAGCTGGAGAAAGGCGGCAGGGGATCGAGGATTTCAAAGGCCATCGCGCACCCCTAACTGTCCTGGACGGAGAGGCGCTGCGCGGATGTGCGGACCAGCATGAAATTGGCGGCGCGAATGCCCGAGGCCATGGCCAGGACAAAAAGCCCGGCGCGAAAATCGAGAAAGCCGAGGTCGGCCAAAGCCGGACCGGGGCAGAGGCCGACCAGGCCCCAGCCCACGCCAAAAATCGCGGCGCCGCCAAGCAGCCGCGTGTCGATGCGCTTGGCGGCGGGAGGCGCGGCGGCGAAACCGCCCTTGCCCGCAAGCCGGAAAGCGACAAGGGTCACGGCGAGCGCGCCGAACATCACCAGCGCCAGGGAGGGATCCCAATTTCCTGCGAGATCGAGAAAGGCCAGAACCTTTTGCGGATCGGTCATGCCGCCCAGGCAAAGACCGAGGCCGAACAGCAGGCCGGCAATGAAGGGAATGAACAGTTTCATGGCGTCACCCGACGACATGGCGGAACAGGAACACCACGGCGAAGCCGGCCACCATGAAAGTCAGAGTCGCCGCGAGCGAACGCGGCGACAGTCGCGCCAAGCCGCAAACGCCATGACCGCTGGTGCAGCCATTGGCGAGCCTTGTCCCGAGGCCGACGAGAAAGCCGCCGGTCAGCAGGGTTGAGGGCGTGGCGCCGATATGAGGGGCCGGCGTGGAAAACAGCAAAATGGCCAGGGCGGGCGCGGCGACCAGGCCGGCGAGCCAGGCGAGTCGCCAGCCGAGATCGCCGGGGCTCGGCTGCGCCAGCCCTGAAAAAATTCCGGCGGCGCCGAGAATGCGCCCCTCCGCCAGCAGCAGCAGCGCGGCGGCAAGACCGATCAGGGCGCCCCCCGCCATAGCGTGAAAGGGAGAAAAATGGACCCAATCTATATTCATGGAGCCAACTCGATCTTCACATAGATAATATCACCGATATAAATTATAGATTAAATCATGCTTTTAGGCAATGGTCGTCGCCGCCCGTCCTGTGCCGACCTGATCATCCGCTTTCGAATCCGCTTTGCGAAAGCGGTTCAAAGGCCGCTCCGCGCCATCGCGCCCATTCCGTAATCGGATGCGCTCATGCCTCCAGGACAAAGCTTCGCAATGTCGCCGTTGTGACCGTAGTTGGCGAATATTCTTGTGGGAGGGCGGCGGCGGATATCAAATCGATAGAACCAAAATCGGCGGAATAAGTCTCAACAGTCTCGACTGTCGGTGGTTGCGGCTCCCCGCAACCAAATTTTAACTCTGTAAGCCGCAAGGCTTGCAGAGTTTTCTGTCGTGTTTGGGTCACGTGGTTCGCAGTTGCGCCTGAGCTGGTGGAATGACCGGTGGTTCACTTGCCCGGCTATGCCTGCCGAAGGCTCTTGACTTCTGATGGGCGAGGTTCGTGTTACGTTGGGGGGTGTTCGCCATATTGGATGTGCGTCACTCCGCGGAAATTGGCCTCAGGCAGGCGCCAGAACATGTCGCCGATGAAACGCTCCATCAGGCCCGGCGGCAGGATCGTCGCTCGTTCTTTCCATTCCACGCGCCGCTTGACCTCGTGCAGGCCATGGGCGCCGAGCGCCGCGTCGAATTCGCTGGCGTCGTAATCGACATTGTCGAAATCATGCGGGAACAGCGGCTCGCCGAGCATGTCATAGAGCAGGCGCATGGTGTCGGCGGGCGCGCGGGTCAGGGCCTGATATTCGACCAGAATCAGTTTCGACGCCTGCTCGCCGTAATAGGCCTCGCGCAAGGCGTCGAGCGCATAGCCGACCACACCGTCGCTCGCCGCCAGCCGGTTGATCCGCGTATAGACCGTGCCGCCGGCCTCGAAGCCGAACATGCCCGACAGCTCAAAGGCGTTGCGGCGGATCAGCCGCTCGAAGGAATCCATGATCCAGCCGATGTTGCGCACGCAGCAGATGCAGCGCGCCCCGGGAAACAGTTGGGTCAAGGCCGGCAGTTTGGTGGTCCAGCCGCGATTGGTGTCGAACACCAGCTTTTGCGGGTGGATGGTCTCGTAATAGTTGGAGAACAGGCCTTTCAGCACCGCGCGGCGCTGCTCCGCCTCGATGAAGATCGCGGTCTCGTTGCGGCGGCTCATGGCGGATTCGAGCGCCATATACATGGAGCCGACCGGACTGGTCATGCCCGCGTGAAACCGCGGATTCTGTCGCAGGATCGCCGCGAGCAGCGTGCTGCCGGAGCGCGGCAGGCCGGAAATGAAGTGAATGCCATTGTCCATGCTGCAACTTAGCCTTTGGCGGCGGCGACTCGCAAGAGGGGCGGGGCGAGCTTTCCAGGCGATTCGGTCGTGGATGAGACCGAAGCTGACGTAACAGCCGCATGCGGCCAGCATAACTCGTAACGGCCATAGGGTGCGGACGCGCTCCTGCTTATAAAGCAATTGCCTAGCCGTTAATAGTTTTTGACTGGCATTACGCAACGGCATACCATCGTAAACAATCAGTAAATTATTATCCAATTGTGCTCGGAGAGAACGATGCGCGAGGGCGTCCTTGGCGGCATAGGCCAGTCGGAAAATTTGGATAATAACAGCGGCGATCCGACCAATTTAACCGCGGTCGTCGGCGGCGACGGCGCCACCGGCGAGGTCGATCCCAACAACAGCTCGATTTATATCGGCCCGGGCGGCGCGGCCGGCAATAGCTCGGCCACAACCGAAACCGATCCGGCCGGCGGCTACGCCAATGGCGAGGTCATCGCCGGTTCCTACGCCGGTGGGATCATCGCCGAATTCTTTCTCGCCCAGACCGGCGGCGCCGGCACGATCGGCGGCGCCGGCGGCAATGCCTACGCGCGCTCCACGGCGGTCAACACCGCCGCCAGTGGATCGGCCTATGCCGTGTCCTATGCCCGCGCCGGCGCCGGCGGCTTCAGCCAGACCACGGGCGCCCTGGGCGGCGCCGGCGGCGTGGCGACGGTCGGCCTGACCACCGCCAGCGGCTATAGCGCCAGGGCCGAGGTCAATCAATTCGCCGGTCCCGGCGGCGGCGGGCTGGAATATTCCGGCGCTCTCGGCGCCAATGGCGTGAACAGCAAGATCGTCAACGAAGTCGGTGGCTCCACCACCGGCGGCGCCAACAGTCGGCTTCAGCTCGGTCAGTCGGCGGAAGGCGGCGGCGGCGGCTTCAGCCCCGTCGCGGCGGGACAGGGCGGCTATGGCAAGTCCTATCTCACCTTCGACGACATCACCGCCAATCCGCAGCAGGCCGGCGCGCTCTATGGGACCAGCAGGGCGACGGGCGGCGCCGGCGGCTCGATCTGGGCCAATCCCGTCGACGAGAACGGCGCGAATGGCGGGGCCGCGACCGCCTATGTCAATATGACCGGCGCGCATGAGGTCGACGCCCAGGCTTATGCGACGGGCGGCAATGGCGGGTTCAACGAACCGGGCGCGCAAGCCAAATATGCCGCGGGCGGCAATGGCGGCGCCGGCGGCGTCGCTGACGTGACCGCCGCCAAGGCCTATAATAATGCGACATCCGGAGTGGGCTACCATGGCGTGGCCGGCGCTTCCGCCTGGGCCACCGGCGGCGCCGGCAGCTCGGGCTCGGGCGCCGGGTTCATTGGCGGCGCCGGCGGCGCGGCCATTGTCGGACCGGTTTCCGCAAGCGGCTATTCGGCCGCGGCGAGCGCCCGCCAGACCGGCGGCGCCGGCGGCCAGGGCCAGAACGGCGCCAGCGCCGGCGACGGCGCCAACAGCCTCCTCAACAATGACGTGAGCGGACGGACAGCGGGCGGGGCGCATTCCTATCTGGCCCTCAGCCAATACGCCGAGGGCGGCGGCGTCGGCCAGAGCCTGGCCGGTGGCGGCGCGGCGGGGACGGCCGGCTACGGCAAATCCTATCTGACCTTCGACGACACCAAAAACCCAAATCACGCTACGAATTTCACCGCCTATAGCGAGGCCACGGGCGGCGCCGGCGGCAGCGCCTATGCCAATCAGGGAACGGCGGGCGGACTGGCCAAGGCCACGGGAAATTTCTACGGCGTGGGCGCGATGAGCGTCAGGTCGGTCGCCACCGGCGGGGAGGGCGGCTCGACCGACGAGACCCTGGGCGGCGGCGTCTCCGCCGTCGGCGGCGCCGCCAGCGCGCGGACCTTTGCCCATAGCACGACGAGCAGCGCGCAGGGTGTCGGCGCCGAGGCGCGAGCCACGGGCGGCGGCGGCGGCGCGGCGGGCGTGACCGGCTCCGGCGGACAGGGCGGCGCGGCGACCGGCGCCATCGCCGCGGCCTATGCGCCGAATTCGCTCGGCGAAGTCTCCGCTGGCGCCTCGCAGACCGGCGGCGTCGGCGGTTCGGGCGAAGGCGCGGGCTTTTCCGGCGGCGCCGGCGGCCTCGCCCGCGACACGGTCGCCTATGCCCAGGGCGGCAAGAGCGTCGTCGTCTCCGCCTATCAGACCGGCGGCTCCGGCGGCTCCGGCTTCGACGGCGCGATCGGCGGCGCCGGCGCCAACAGCCGGATCGGCGGCGTCAACAGCGACGGCGTCCCCTATACCAATGTCTCCGGCGTCGCCAGCGCTGGCGGCTATCTGGAGCTCAAGCAGAAGGCGGCGGGCGGCAACGGCGGAGTCGGGCCGGCGGCGGCGGCCAGGGCGGCTATGGCTATTCGTCGCTGAATTTCGACGACACCAAGAACAAGACCCATGCGAGCACCCTGACCGGCCGCGTCTACGGCACGGGCGGAACCAGCGGCATGGTCGCCGGCGGCGGCGCGGCGGGCGCCACGGCCGCCAGCGGCGGCGCCGGCACGGCCTATCTCAACCTGACCGGCGTCGGCGCGGTCAATGGTTTCTTCACCCAAGCCGCCGGCGGCGCGGGCAGCGAGATCGACGGCGGACCCGAGAATGGCGGCGCCGGCGGCAATGCGATCGGCAAGGCCACGGTGACCTCGGTCGCGACGACCGGCGCTTATAACGTCACCAACGATATTTTCGTCGACGGCGGCGCCGGCGGCGAAATCATCGGCGGCGGGACCGGCAATGGCGGCGCCGGCGGCAATGCGACCGGCTATGGCAAATCCGTCGATGGCAGCAACCAGGACGCGGCTTCCGTTAATCTCCAGGAGACCGGCGGCGCCGGCGGCGAGGTGCTGGCTGGCCAGCGGCGGCGCCGGCCAGAGTGGCGGCGCCGGCGGCGCGATCGTCGAGGGCAAAGGCCCGCAGGCGGTCGCCATCGGGCGTTCGGCCTATGCGCAGGTTTCGCAGATCGGCGGCTCGGGCGGTGCCGGACTGGCCGGCGCCAGTGGCGGCGCCGGCGCCTCGGTCAAGCTGGTCGACGGCGTCGCCGGAACGGCGAATGGCGGAACCCTGTCGCTGACACAGATGATCTCCGGCGGCTCCGGCGGCGCCAGCACCGGCGGGACTGCGGGCGCCGCCGGCTACGCCAAGTCTTATCTCGATTATACCGACAAGGCCGGGACCGCGTCGCAGTTGACCAGCGACAGCCAGGCGACCGGCGGCTCCGGCGGTGCGGGACATGGGACGTCGTCCGCGACGGTCGGCGCCCTCGCCTATGCCGAGACCCGCCTCACCGGGGCGCAAGCGGTCGATGCGACCGCGGCGGCCAGCGGCGGCGCCGGAGGCGGCGTCAGCGGGACCGGCGCGACGGCGACGGGCGGAAACGCCAGCGGCTACGCCTATGCGGACGCCACGGGGACGAAGGGGGCCACGGCCACGGCCAATATAAGCGGCGGCGCCGGCGGCGAGGCCTATTCCGGCGCGAACGTCTCCGGCGCCATGGGAGGCGCGGCCACCGGCGCGACGGCCAAGGCCATCGGCGGCGGCAGCGGCTCCGCCCATGCCAACGCCACACAGATCGGCGGCTTCGGCGGCGCCGGCAGCGGGGCCGGGAATTCGGGCGGCCAGGGCGGCGCAGCCGTCAACACTTTCGCCAAAGCCTATGGCAAATATGCGACCGCCTATGCGTCGCAGACCGGCGGCGCCGGCGGCGCCGGCGCGAGCGGCGCCAGCGGCGGCGGCGGCGCCAACAGTGTTCTGGACAATGCCCTCACCGCCACGACATCAGGCGGGTCGATGGACCTGATCCAGCGCGCCACGGGCGGCGCCGGCGGCCAAAGCTCCGGCGGGGCCGGCGTTTTGGGCGGCCTCGGCGGTTACGGCAAATCCACGCTGAATTTCAGCACGGTCGGCGACGCCAGCCAGCCCGATGCGGTGGACGGAAGCGTCACCGGCGCCGGCGGCGCGGGCGGCAAGGGATTTTCGCGGCGGCGTCAGCAATAATGGCGGCGCGGGCTATGCCTATCTCACGCTCACCGGCGTCAACACTGTCAGCGCCTCGGCGACCGGACAGGGCGGTTATGCCGGCGCCGGCGCGACCGGCGGCAAGGCCGTGGCGCAGGCGACGGCGATCTCGACGACGGGAACGGCGACGGCGACCGCCTCTGCGCTCGGCGGCGGCGCGGGCCTGGGCGGAACGCAGGGCGACGCCAATGCGGCCGCGCTGGCCGAGACCTCCAACGGCGCGCAGGCGACGGCGACGGCCTATGTCAATGGCGACGCGACGGTCTCGGCGACCGCCCAATCCGCGATCGCGACCGGTTATGTCACCGCCATTTCAGGCGAAGTCACCCAGACCGGATCGGGCGCTCTCGCCATGTCGAGCCAGGTCAACAGCGCCGGCATCGAGCAGGAACTCGCCTATAATGGCGCGGTCAACGCCGCTTTCGTCGGCGCCCTGCCGAGCACGCTGACGATCAATGATTTCCTGGCCAATGATGCGACGCTCAACAATCTGATCGGCAGCGCCGACCCGGATGCGACCGATCTGGTCTATGGCCTGCAATCGGGCGTGGCGCAGGCGGGCGCCAGCGGCGCGCAGGTGGTGACCTCGACCGACGATTTCACCCTCGATACGACGGAACTCACCGGCAGGCTCGTGATGGGCCTGATCGGTTCGCAAGCCTGGGGCTTGGGGGTCAGCGACATCAAGCTGACGGTGACTTTCGATGGCGCGACGCAAGTCAGCGAGGAATTTGCCACCGTCGCGGCGGCGGAAAGCTATTTCAGCGACAATGTGGCGCTCAGCGAGGCGGTCAGCGCCCTGCCCGCCGGTCCCTTGCAGGTCGGCGTGACGCTGGCCGTGACCTCGTCCACGGGCGGCGGCGGCTTCGGCGACGAATTCCTGTTCTCGACCACCGGCGTCAATGGTCCGCTCACGGTCAATACCGGAACCGGCGCCACCATCGGCGTCAACCAGACCGGCGCGATTTCCGGCGTCAGCATCGCCGAGAGCGGCGATCTCTCCGGCGTCACCTTCACAGCCACGCTCACCGACGCCACCGGCCTGCTGACGGTCACCGCGGCGCCGCGACAGTGACCGGTTCGGACAGCGCCGACCTCACCGTCAGCGGGACCCTGGCGCAGGTCAACGCCGCGCTCGCGACCCTTGCCGACGATAACGCCGCGCAGGGATCGGACGCGATCGCCATCAAGGTCAGCGACGGAACCAATGTCGCCAATGGTTCGGAAAGCGTCACCGTCAACAGCGCGCCGCTGTGGTCGGCGCCCTCGTCCACCCTGGTCGAGACCAAAGCGGCGCAGGCCGTGACGCCCGTCAGCCTGTCGGAAGCCGGCAATGTCGCCTCGAGCGAGACTTTCGCTATCACCCTCAGCGACGCCTCGGGCAAGCTCGCGGTCAGCGGCGGCGGCCTGACCGTCGCCGGCGAGAACAGCGATTTCCTCTCCTTCACCGGCACGTTGGCGCAGGTCAATGCCGCGCTGGCCAGTCTGACGGTGAACGAGGCCAGCAGCGGAACCGACACGATCACGCTCAAGGCCAAGGATTCCCTTGGCAACAGCACGACCGACACGATTGGGCTCACAGCCTATCCCGCGCCCTCCGCTCCCGTCATTTCCGAATATGCGCCGCCGCGCGCGCCGGCTCTGCCCGTGGATGTGGCCGCGCCGGTCAATGTGCTCAATGCCGCGGGAACCCTCTACGGGCCGATCGCGATTACCGAAAATGGCGCGATCGCCGGCGAGACCTTCACGGTCAAGGTGACCGAAAGCGGCGGAACGCTTTCGGACGCCGATACGACGGATGTGACCTATACCGCAGGCGAGCCGTCGAACACCTTGCAATTCACCGGCACTTTGGCGCAGGTCAATGCGGCGCTGGGCGAACTCGATGCGACCAATGTCACCGACGGCGCCTGGACGGCGACCGGATCCGTCCAGGCCGGAATCACCGTCGATGTGACCGACAGTTTCGGCAATAGCGCGACGCCGGTGACGACGCCGCTTTATATTCAGGACAGCCAGGCGGAATTTTCCGCGCTCAATACGCTGGCGGATTTCCAGGCGCTGAAAGCAGCAGGCGTCACCAATATCCCGCTTCCCAGCAACGTCGAGCCGGTGCTGACGCTCGATCAGGCGAATTGGCTCACGGCCACCGGACTGACGATTTCGTCGGGTTACAGCATTCAGCTTTCGCTCGATGGCGCGCAGGTCGCGTCCTCGCTGTCGGCGGCGCTGATTGCGACCTTGCCTGGCCTGTTGGGGACCAATCTCGATCCGACTATTTCCAATGCCTCCTCAATCCAAATTTACTGCAACGACGGCCCGCTGGCGCTGAGCGTCGCGGAAGTTCAGGAAATCGAGACGCTGAACGCCGCGGGGGATTATATTTCCATCGGCTCGGTGGACTATCAGAACTTACTGACCGACAGCGCCGCAAATATCGAAACTTTCGCCGCCGGCCTCACAGCCGCGCAAATTACGACGCTGAAGAATCTCGATATCACCGGCGTCGCCTTTACCGACAGTTCTGTCGCGCTCGATGTGGCGCAGGCGCAGGCGCTGGAGCCCCTGGGCCTGCGGCTGAGCATGCAAAACGGAACCGCCGTCACGCTGCAGGACACGGCCAGCGCCGTCCAGAACCTGATCGATACCGGTTATGGCTGGCTCACGAACCTCGGCGTGTACAATTTCGCGGCGACCAGCGGCGGGTTGCAATTCACGATCGCTCAGGCGCAGACGCTGTGGTCGGCGGGCGTCAATTTCACGGTTCCCGCCGGCGACGCCCTTACCCTGCAGGACACGGGCGCCAATATCGCCGCCTTGCTGAACGATGTGGCCGTCAACGGCGACAATGGCCAGATCAGCACGATCACCGAAAGGCTCGACGTCTCCACCCTCATCGCCAATGACGGGACGTTGACGATCACCGCCGCCGCCGCCGCCGCACTGGTGACGAGCAATAGCGACCATTTCCAGTCCATCACGCTGAATTCCCAAGGCGATGGCGTGATTATCCAGGACAACGCGACCGATCTCGAAAACATGTCGCTGACGGATTGGCAGGATCTGTCGTCGATCGGCGTCACCGGCGTCGACGTGACCGGCGCCGGCGCGACGCTGACGCTGACCGTTGCGGAAGCGCAGGCGATTCTCGATCCGATCACCATCACCACGAATGGCGGCTCGGTGGTCGTCTCCGGCTCGGAAACCGACATCGAAAACCTCACGGCGGCGGAGATTGCCCAGCTGTCCAGCCTGGGCGTCACCGGATATGACTTCCAGAGCCTTTCGGGCGCCGAACCGCTGACCATCGCCGTCGGCCAGACGCTGGCGGTCGACGACGCCGTCGCCAGCACGCAATCGATCACCTTCGCCGGCGGCAATGGCGTGTTCGCTCCGGCGGACGCGCCCGACATGCAGGGCACAATCTATGCGTTCCAGCCCGGCGATGCGATCGACCTGACCGGCGCGGTCTATGACGGCAGCGCCACGGCGACGCTCGAATCCGGCAATGTTCTGCAAGTCGTCGAGAACAACGGAAACACCACCTATAATATCCAGCTCGATCCCAATCAGGATTTCTTCTCCGACAATAGCCTCGACACGTTCACGGTCCAGCAGGGCGCGGGCACGGGCACGGAGATCACCCTCCAACAGACGCCGATCAGTTACGACGAGGAGTTGATTCCATCGGGCGAGAACGCCGATGGCGTGACAGTGGCTTCCGGCGGCGAACTGGAAGTTCAATCCGGCGCGACGCTCAACGGCGCCGTCACCAGCGGCTCTGTGCTGGTGGACGGCGGCGGCGTCGCCAATAACGTGGCGGTGGGCTCCGGCGGGCAGGTGGAAGTTCAATATGGCGCAACGCTCAATGGCGCGACGGTCGCCAGCGGCGGCGATGTGCTGGTGGATGGCGGCGGCTCTGCCAATGGCGTCATCCTCAATGGCGGCGAGCTGGACAATTATGGCTCGGCCTCCGGCACGGTCGTCGGCTCCGGCAGCCTGCTGCAAGCCTATGCGCCGACCACGGCGACGACAATTCAGGCGGGTGGAACCGCCTATGTCTGGGGCGCCCAGGGCGGATCGCTCGATGTGACCAGCGCGACGGGCGGCAGCGCCGCGGGCGGCGGCGTCGTTTTCCAGGACGCTTACGGCCTGTTGCAACTCGACGGGACCACCATCCCCGAGATGGCGGTCGACGCCTTCAGGTCTGGCGACACCATCGACCTGACCGGCGCGACCTATGATCAAACCGCGACGGCGACGCTCGAGACCGGCAATATCCTGCAAATTCAAGAGGCAAGCGGAACCTACGACGTCAATCTCCAGCCGAATCAGGATTTCCTGAGCGAAAGCTTTGTCCTGGGTCAGGACAATTTCGGCGGAACGGACATCACGCTTCAGCAGACGGTTCTCACCACCTATGCCGCGATCCCGACCGGGGACGATGTCTACGGCGTGAACGTCGGTTCCGGCGGCGAAGTCGACGTGAACGCGCAAACCACGCTGGTTGGGGCGCAAGTCGGCGCCGGCGGCCAAATCGTGGTTGAAAACGGCGGCAGCGAGTTCGATTCGATCCTCAACGCCGGCGCCACGGAAACAGTGCTGTCCGGCGGCCAAGCCGACGGAACTGGCATCGACGGCGGTACGCAGATCGTCGCGAACGGCGGCTTCGCCGAACTCGTTTTCGTTGGCAATGGCGGCGAACAGATTGTCCAGGACGGCGGCTCGGTCAACGTGTCCTATATCGACGCCGGCGGCGGCGTGGACTATCAGTCCGGCGGCGCGAGCACCGGATTCACCGACTTTTTGCAGACCGGCGGAACTGTTCAATTCGACGGCGCCAATATTTCCAGCGTCCCGATCTATGGTTTTGGCGTTGGGGACAAGATCGACCTCAGCAATTATTCCGGGGAAACGAACTACACATTCACCGCCGGCGATTTGACGGTCAATTTTGGCGGTGAAGGCAGCGTCTCGCTCGATTTGCCCAATACCGACCCCAACGCCACATTCCACTTCACGTCCTTCGGCGCGAACGGGACCGAAATTTCAATCGTTCCCTGCTTCTGCGTGGGAACCCTGATCCGGACCGAGGGCGGCGAAGTCGCGGTCGAAACTCTGAAGCGCGGCGATCTGGTGATGACGACGCAAGGCGTCGCCAAGCCGGTCTCGTGGATCGGCCGGCGCGCCGTGAGCGCCGCATTCGCCGACCCGGTCCGCTGCTGGCCAATCCGCGTCAAGGCCGGCGCCCTGGACGAGAATGTCCCCTCCCGCGACCTGCTGCTGTCGCCCGATCACGCGCTGCTGGTCGGGGGCGTGCTGATCCAGGCCGGCGCGCTGGTCAACGGCGCGTCGATCGTGCGCGAGAGGTCCGTGCCGCCGGTGTTCGTCTATTATCACGTCGAACTGGACGATCATTCGCTGATCCTGGCCGAAAACACGCCTGCCGAAACCTTTGTCGACAATGTCGATCGGATGGGCTTCGATAATTGGGCGGAGCATGAGGCGCTTTTCCCCGGGGGCAAGCCGATCGAGGAAATGCCCTATCCCCGCGCCAAAGCACGGCGACAGGTTCCGATGCAAATCCGGGCGGCGCTAGACGCGCGTGCGATGACGACCCTGAAGCAGTTCTTTGCCGTGGCATAGCTGGGACCATCGGGCGTCCAAGGGTAATTCATTTCCGCGCCAGGAAAGCTTGCCCGCGAGAGCCGAAACGCAAGCTACGAAGCCGCGATCGGCTGCTCAGGGTCAAAAGTAATCCTCCGCGTAGCGGAGCTTAACGGTCCGCTTGGTCCTCATAAGCGGCCCCAGTGGGCGATTGGTCGAGATTTGCTTAGAATCTAAGAATGACTGGCGGCAGCACAATCCGGCTCCATAAGTGGCGTCGGTGGTTGCGGGTCCCCGCAACCAAATCAACTCACATCCACAATGCCGAAACATAAAGCCGCTCCATCATCGCGGCGGCTTTCGCCGTTCTTCGCCGAACGCCCAAGTCGCTGTTGGATGACAGTTCTGTGGCGGGTCAAGGCGCCGGCGCCGAATTGAATCTGGCGGAGCGACGTCAATGCGGAGCGCGGCGGGGAGGTCTGTTTCCCCCCACGCGAATTCGTCGCAGCCGTCCGCATTTCACGCTCCGACGAAAGCGCGCACGCGCTCCGCCGTTTCCATTTGCATCATCAGCCGTTCGATGCCGTCGATTTCCGCGGCTACGCCATTGGCCTGCATGGGCAAGGCCGCGCGCAGGCAGGCCTTCGCGGCGCGCAGGGCCGGCGCTGACAGGCCGCTGATGCGCTCGGCTATGGCGTGGGCTGCGGCCGCGAACGCCTCGCGCTCCACGGCCCATTGCGCCAAACCCACGCGAAGCGCCTCGCTTCCGTCCAAAGCTTCGCCGGACAGAATGACGCGCGCGGCTATTCCGGGGCCGCAAAGCTGGGTGAGCCTCTGTGTCCCGCCGGCGCCCGGCAACAGTCCGACGCGCGCTTCGGGCAGCCCAAGCTTGGCGTTAATAGCCGCAATGCGAAGATCGCAAGCCAGGGCCAATTCGAGCCCGCCGCCCAGCGCATGGCCTTCGAGTTCCGCCAGGGTGACAACGGGAAGCGCGGCCAGCCGATCGAAGACGCGATGCAGCAGCCGCACCGTTCGACCCATTTCCTCACTGCCGTCGCGCGTTCCAACGCGTCCCGCGATCATGCGCAAATCGGCGCCGGCGCAGAACAGCTTCAATGCGCTGCGAATGCGCAGAAGCTTGACTTCCGGCGCGGCCAAGACGCGATCGAAGGCTTGATCCAGCGCGGCCAGCAACGCATCGTCTATGGCGTTGACTGGGGCGCGGTCGAGCAGGATGGTCGCTATGCCGCCGTCAATGGTGAAACTCAGCCTTTTTTTGATATTCATCTTGGTTCTCCGAGGCTGATCGCCTCATGTTTCAGCGATGGAAATCGCCACCTTGCCGAATTGATCGCCGGACTCGAGGCGAGAAAGAGCCTGATGCGTGTCGTCGAGATCGAAGGTTGAATCGATGATCGGGCGCACATTGTTTGTGACGCTGAATTTCAGCAGAGTGCTGAATTCGTCGAAATTGCCGGAGGTCGAGCCAAAAATCTGCAATTGGCGAATGAAGATGCGGCGCAAATCGGCGGGAGGCTGATCGCCCGTCGTCGCGCCGCAGGTGACAATGCGTCCGCCGCGCACGAGCGATTTCAGCGCGGATGACCAGACGGCGGCGCCGACATTCTCGATCACCACATCGACGCCCCGGCCCTCGGTCGCCTCCAGAACGCCCCGCGCCAGATCCTGAGAACTTGTATCGATCGCCATGTCCGCGCCAAGCTGCAAAGCGCGGTCGAGTTTGGCCCGGCTTCGCGAACTGACGATGGTGCGCGCGCCAATGGCGGAAGCCAGTTGCAAGGCGGCGAGCGACACGCCGCCGCCGATGCCGACGATCAGGACGCTTTCCCAGGCTTGAAGCCGAGCCTTGGAAAACAGCATCCGCCAGGCCGTGAGGTGATTGACGCCGAGAGCCGCCGCCTCGGCGTCCGTCAGGCCTTCGGGCTTGGGAAAGACATTGCGGGCTGGCGCGCAGACATATTCGGCGAAAGTCCCGTCGCGATGTTCGCCCAGATATTTGATGGACGAGCACAAGACATGGTCCCCGCGAAGGCAAAATTCGCAACGTCCGCAGCCAATGCCGGGATGAACCACCACGCTGTCGCCGACCTTCAGGCGAATTTCGTTGGCGTCGCAGGCGACGATGGCGCCGGAGCCATCGAGCCCCATGATCATGGGAAGCGCGTGCGTGATGCCCGCGCCGCTGTCGCGCATGTAAAGATCGACGCGATTGACCGTCGCCGCCCGCATTCGAACCAGAACCTCGCCGGGCCCGCGGTCGGGAATTGGACGCGCGCCAATCCGCACGACATCATTGCCGCCATGGCCGGTCAGATAGGCCGCCCGCATAAACGTCTCATCGTTCATTCGTAGCACTCGAATTGTTGCGTTGCGGGGTTGGGTTCAGTCGTGAAGCAATATATTGTTGTATAATAGCGGGGCCGAAAGCAGCCAGGAGCTCATGCCGTATCCGGCGGCATTTTGGGCCAGGAGTTCGGGCAACTCGCGTCCAAAACCCGAGGATGGTCTTTCGGTCGCGGATAGAAACGGCAGACGCCCACATTGATTATGGATCAAAAACAATTCGAAATGGCCAACAGGCTGTTTTTCCGTCTGTATCAAGCGTCTAACCTGCTCCATAAGATCGGCACCCGGTCTTTGCGCGGGGTTGGCTCCACGACGCAGCAATGGGCGGTGCTCGGCGCGCTGGCGCGGCGCTCGGTCATCGAGACCGGCATGACGGTGAAGGAATTGATCGAGTTCCTTCTGCTGAGCCGACAGAATCTCACCGCTGTCATCGATCGTCTGGTGGAGCGCGGCTGGGTCGAGCGCGTCAAGGACGCCCAGGACGGGCGCAGCCGCCGCATCTGCCTGACCCAGGAAGGCTTGAAAGTCTGGGCCAGCATGCTCGATCTGATCGACGCCTTCTACTCCGAGGCTCTTGTGGATTTCGACGATAGCGAGCGCGCGGAGCTTTTCCGAATGTTGGACAAACTGAAAGTCTCTTTCTGCGGCATGGGGATCGAGGACTGAAGGCATATCGGCGCAGGGTCCTGTCAGTCGTTGGCGAAAAGCCCAGGCGATTGTGAAAGACGGTCCAGGCAATGGTCGGTGTCGGCGAAAGTCCTGGCGATCATCGTCAGCCGTTTGAATAAATGGCCAAGCTTGTATTCCATGGTCATGCCAATGCCGCCGTGCAACTGCACCGCTTGCTCCCCGATGAACCGGGCGGATTCATTGATCTGCGCCTTGGCGGCGAGAATGGCGTCGCGGCGAGTTGCGGGATCGGATTCGTCAAGGCTCATGGCGGCATAAAGGGCCATGCTGCGGGCCTGCTCCAGCGCCGCATACATGTCGGCGGCGCGATGCTGGAGAGACTGGAAGGAGCCGAGGACGACGCCAAATTGCGCGCGCGTCTTGAGATAATCGACGGTCATTTTCAGCGCTTCATCCATCGCACCGACCGCCTCGGCGCAGAGCGCCGCGATCGCCTCGTCAATCGTGGCGTCTATGGCCGCAGCGGCGCTTTCATTGAGCAGCGCCGAGGCGGGGACAAGGACGTTTGCAAAATTCAGTTCGGCGGCGCGCAGGCCATCCTGGGTGCGATAGGCGCGGCGCGCGAGGCCTGGCGCCGAACCGTCGACGAGGAACAGGCCAATTCCCGCCGCATCGCGCTGGCCGCCGGCCAGCCGCGCGGAGACCAGAAACTTGTCGGCGCTGTCGCCATGCAGCACGAGGCTTTTGGCGCCGTCGAGGCGAAAACCCTCGTCTTCGCGGCGTGCGGTCATCGCCACATTGTGCAGATCATAGCGCGCCTGCTTTTCGGCATGGGCGAAAGCCAGAATAAGTCCGCCCTCCGCCAACGCGGCGATGAGTTCCGCGCGCAATTCGCTGGCGGCGGCATGCCGCAGCAATGCGCCGCAGAGCACCACCGACGCGAAATAAGGCTCCAGCGCCAAAGCGCGGCCGAAGGCCTCCATGACAATCATGGTTTCGACCGCGCCGCCGCCGAAACCGCCATCCTCTTCGGCGAAGGGCAGGCCCAGCAGGCCGAGTTCGGCGAGCTGCGTCCAGGCGTCGCGGCTCCAGCCGTCGGGCTCGGACTGGAATTTGCGGCGGTTGTCGAAATCATAGGTTTTCGCCATCAGCCTGTCGACATTGTCTTGCAGCAGACGCTGCTCGTCGGTCAGATCGAAATTCATGATCACAATCCCAATATGGCCTTGGCGATGATGTTGCGCTGGATTTCGTTGGCGCCGCCATAGATCGACAGTTTGCGCAGGTTGAAATAGGTCGCCGCCGCGCCATGCGACCAGGCGACATCCTGTGACGCCGCATCGCCGAGATCCTCAGCCGCCAGCGCATGCGGCCCGACGACATCCATCATCAGATCGGTGGTCGCCTGTTGCAATTCCGAGCCGCGCAGCTTCAGGATCGAGGTGAGCGGGTTCGGCTTGCCGTCCTCGCCGCCGCCGGCGCAGACGACGCGCAAAACGCTCATTTCCAGCGCCTTGGCCTCGATCTCCAAGCGCGCCAGTTTGCGCCGGAACGCCGCGTTTTCACTCAACGGGCCGTCCCCGCCGGGCGCGCTGGCCGCAAGCTCGCGAATCCGTCGCAGGCGGGCCTTGGCGACGCCGACTCGGGCCTGGCCGTAACGTTCATTGCCGAGCAGGAATTTGGCGTAATCCCAGCCCTTGTTTTCCTCGCCGACCAGATTTTCGAGGGGAACCCGCACGTTGTCGAAGAAGACCTCGTTCACTTCCGCGCCGCCGTCGATCAATTGAATGGGACGCAAAGTGACGCCCGGCGTCTTCATGTCGACCAGGAGGAAGGAGATGCCCTTCTGCTTCTTTGCGGACGCATCGGTTCGCGCGAGGACGAAAATCCAGTCGGCATATTGCCCGAGGGTCGTCCAGGTCTTCTGGCCATTGACCACCCAGAAATCGCCGTCGCGCTTCGCCGTGGTTTTCAGGCCAGCGAGGTCGGAACCGGCGCCAGGCTCGGAAAAGCCCTGGCACCACCAGTCGTCGAGATTGGCGATGCGCGGCAGAAAGCGCTTCTTCTGCGCCTCCGAACCAAAAGTGTAGATCACCGGTCCGACCATGCTGGCGCCGAAGGAGAGCGGCTCCGGCGCCGGGAACCGCTGCAATTCGTCGCGGAACATCATCTGTTTCACCGCGTTCCAGCCCGTTCCGCCCCATTCGACCGGCCAATGCGCCACGGCCCAGCCGCGCGCATGGAGAACGCGGGTCCAGGCGACCAGTTCGCTCTTCTCGACCTTGCGCCCTTCGATCAGCTTCTGGCGGATTTCCGCAGGCAGGCGAGCGCGAAGGAATGCGCGAACCTCTTGACGGAACGAGATGTCTTCTTCGGTGAAACGCAGTTCCATGACAGCCTCGCTATGGCTCAGAAGAAGGCCTGCAAACCCGTCTGCGCCCGGCCAAGGATCAGCGCATGCACGTCATGCGCGCCCTCATAGGTATTGACGGTTTCCAGATTGGCGGCGTGGCGCATCACCGCATATTCGATCTGGATGCCATTGCCGCCATGCATGTCGCGGGCGACGCGGGCGATGTCGAGCGACTTGCCGCAATTGTTGCGCTTGACGATCGAGATCATCTCCGGCGACATCTTGCCCTCGTCGAACAGGCGGCCGACGCGAAGGCTCGCCTGAAGGCCGAGCACGATTTCGGTCTGCATGTCCGCCAGCTTCTTCTGCACCAGTTGCGTCGCGGCGAGCGGGCGGCCGAACTGCTTGCGGTCGAGCGTGTAGGAACGCGCGCGATGCCAGCAATCTTCCGCAGCGCCGAGCGCGCCCCAGGAAATGCCATAGCGGGCGCGGTTGAGGCAGCCGAACGGGCCGGCCAGACCCGAAACATGCGGCAACAGGTTTTCCTCGGGGACAATCACGCCATCCATGACGATTTCGCCGGTGATCGAGGCGCGAAGCGACAATTTGCCGCCGATCTTCGGCGCCGACAGGCCCTTCATGCCCTTTTCGAGGATGAAGCCGCGAATGGCGTTGTCATGCGCCGCCGATTTCGCCCAGACGACGAAGACATCGGCGATCGGCGAATTGGAAATCCACATTTTCGAGCCGATCAGGCGATAGCCGTCGGCGACCTTTTCGGCGCGGGTTTTCATGCCGGCCGGATCGGAGCCGGCGTCCGGCTCGGTCAGGCCGAAACAGCCGACAAATTCGCCGCTGGCGAGCTTGGGCAGATATTTCAGCTTCTGCGCCTCCGAGCCATAGGCCTCGATTGGGAACATGACCAGGGACGACTGCACGGACATCATCGAGCGGTAGCCGGAATCGACGCGCTCGACTTCGCGCGCCACCAGGCCGTAGGACACGTAATTGGCGCCGGCGCCGCCATATTTTTCGTCCACGGTGACGCCGAGCAAGCCAAGTTCGCCCATTTCATTGAAAATGGCGCGGTCCGTGTGCTCGTTGAGATAGGCCTCCACGATGCGCGGGGCCAGCTTGTCCTGGGCATAGGACCGCGCGGTGTCGCGGATCAGGCGCTCGTCTTCGTTGAGCTGATCTTCGAGCAGGAAGGGATCGTCCCACTTGAAGGGCGCGCCCTTGGCGCTTTTCGGGGAAACGGACATGTTGCGCCTCATTCGGTTTGGAGGTGACGGCCAAAATGCGCTGCCGAGTTCCGGCAGGACGCCGAAAAGCGGTATTTTTTTGTTTCTCACGCCGCCCCTCAGGGCGACATTTGTATTCTGCTGGCAAATCCCAGGCTTCGGGATTTTCAACGTCTCGGCGATCGCCATACAGGCAAGGGGTCGAGCAGTTAGGCGTTCCGCCAATTGCGGGCGTTCAATTTGCCTGGCGGGACTGTCTGACAGCAAACGGATCTGTAAGGAGATTGCCGATCTTGACGCTCCAGCTCAACGGCCGATTTTGGCCAATTCGTCCTTGAGTTCGGGCAGGGCGGCATAGAGGTCCGCGACCAGTCCGTAATCGGCGACCTGGAAGATCGGGGCCTCCTCGTCCTTGTTGATGGCGACGATCACCTTGGAGTCCTTCATGCCCGCCAGATGCTGGATCGCCCCGGAGATGCCCACGGCGATGTAAAGCTCCGGCGCCACCACCTTGCCGGTCTGGCCCACCTGCCAGTCGTTGGGCGCGTAACCCGCGTCCACCGCCGCGCGCGACGCGCCCATGGCCGCGCCCAGTCTGTCGGCCACCGGCTCGATATAGGTCTTGAAATTTTCCGAGTTCTGCATGGCGCGGCCCCCGGAAATGATGATCTTAGCGGAGGTCAGCTCCGGACGGTCGGACACCGCCAGCGCCTCGCTCTTGAAGGTGGAAACGCCCGTCTCCGCCGGCGCCGCCACCGCCTCGATGGCCGCCGAACCGCCTTCACCCGTCGCGGCGAAGGTCGAGGTGCGCACCGTGATCACCTTTTTCGCATCGGTCGCCTGCACCGTCTGGATGGCGTTGCCGGCATAGATCGGCCGCTCGAACGTGTCGGGCGAGATCACTTTGGAGATTTCCGAGATCTGGGCCACATCGAGCAGCGCCGCGACGCGCGGCAGCACGTTCTTGCCGTTGGAGGTCGCCGGGGCGACAATGGCGTCATAGCCGGGCGCCAGCGCCACGATCAGATCGGCCAGAGGCTCGGCCAGACCATGCTTGAAGCTGTCGCTCGAAGCCGTCAGCACCTTGTCCACGCCCGCCAGTTTCGCCGCCGCTTGCGCGGCCTCATCCGAGCCGCCGGCGATCAGAATATGCACCGGCGCGCCCAGAGCGCTCGCCGCGGTCAGCGCCTTGGCGGTGGCGTCGTTCAGCTTGGCCCCATGCACTTCGGCCAAAAGAAGAGTCGTCATCAGATCACCCCGGCTTCGTCTTTGAGTTTCGCCACGAGTTCGGCCACCGAACCCACCTTGACGCCCGCCTTGCGCGACGCCGGCTCCGAGGTCTTCACCACTTTCAGACGCGGAGTCACGTCAACCCCATAATCTGCGGGGGTCTTCTCGGCGATGGGCTTCTTCTTCGCCTTCATGATGTTGGGCAGCGAGGCGTAGCGCGGCTCGTTGAGACGCAGGTCGGTGGTCACCACCGCCGGGGTTTTCAGCGTCACCGTCTGCAAGCCGCCATCGACTTCGCGGGTCACGTCCACGGTCCCCTCGGCCAGCTCGACCTTCGAAGCAAAAGTGCCCTGGCCCCAGCCCAGCAGCGCCGCCAGCATCTGTCCGGTCTGGTTGCTGTCGTCGTCGATCGCCTGCTTGCCCAGAATGACCAGGCCCGGCTGTTCCTCCAGCGCGATGGCCTTCAAGATCTTGGCGACCGCCAGCGGCTCGACGGTCTCGTCGGTCTTGACGAGAATGCCGCGATCCGCGCCCATCGCCAGCCCGGTGCGCAGGGTTTCGGTCGCCTGCTGCGGTCCGATGGAGACCACCACCACTTCCGAAGCCTTGCCGGCTTCCTTCAGCCGCAGCGCCTCTTCCACGGCGATCTCGTCGAACGGGTTCATCGACATCTTGACATTGGCCAGCTCAACGCCGGTCCCGTCCGTCTTCACACGTATCTTCACGTTGTAATCGACAACCCGTTTCACGGGCACGAGAAGTTTCATTCTGGATGCTCCAGCAGGTCGCGGGCGCGCGGCCCGAAGGCCGGCGCGGCTCGTCACTTGAGATATTTGCGGAAATTGGGCTTGCGCTTTTCGCGGAAGGCGATGCCGCCTTCCTTGGATTCATCGGTGTCGTAATAGAGGCTCAGCGCCTGCATGCCCAAGGAGGAAATGCCGCGAATATTCTCGCTGTCGGCGTTGAAGGAGCGTTTGGCGAGCGAAATGGCGGTCGGGCTGCGCTCGACGATTTCAGCGCACCAGCGATCGACTTCCGCGTCGAGCTCTTCATGCGGAACCACGGCGTTGGCCAGGCCCATGGCGAGGGCTTCGGCGGCGGTGTAGCGCTTATTGAGATACCAGATTTCGCGGGCCTTTTTTTCGCCGACGACGCGCGCCAGATAGGCGGTGCCGAACCCCGGGTCGACCGAGCCGACCTTGGGGCCGACCTGGCCGAACTGCGCTTTTTCGGAGGCGATGGTGAGATCGCAGATGGTGGCGAGCACATTGCCGCCGCCGATGGCGAAACCGTTTACGCGGGCGATGACAGGTTTGGGCACATCGCGGATCAGGCTCTGCAACTCGTCTATGGGCAGGCCGATGGTGCCGCGACCGTCATACTGGCCGTCATGCGCGCCCTGATCGCCGCCGGTGCAAAAGGCCTTGTCGCCAGCGCCGGTGAGCACGATCACGCCAATGGATTTGTCCCAGCCGGCCTTCTGGAAGGCGTGGATCAGCTCATCCACGGTCCGGCCGCGAAAGGCGTTATAGCTTTGCGGACGGTTGATGGTGATGCGGGCGACGCCTTCGGGGCGCACTTCATAGAGAATGTCTTCATACTGGGTCATGGTCGGCTCCGTTGGAAGGAAAGGTTGGCTCACGCGCCCTTGGCGACTTCGCGCAGTCTGAACTTCTGAATTTTACCGCTCGGCGTGCGCGGCAGATCGGGGAGGATTTCCAGACGTTCGGGGATATATTGCATCGCCACCTTCTGATCCTTCAGGAAGGCGGCCATTTCCTCGAAAGTCAGCGTCGCGCCCTCGCGCAGGGTGACGAAGGCGCAGGCGCGCTCGCCCATGCGCGCGTCGGGATAGCCGACAATCGCCACGGTCTGAATCGCCGGATGCTTGAACAGCAGGCCCTCGATCTCAACGACGGGGATGTTCTCGCCGCCGCGAATGACAATGTCCTTGGCGCGGCCGGTGATGCGGATATAGCCGTCAGCGTCCATGCGGGCGAGGTCGCCGGTGTCGAACCAGCCGTCGGGCGAAATATTGGCGAGGCCCGGGCGTTTGAAATAGCCAAGGAAATTGGAACAGCCGCGCGTCTGGAGCGGACCTTCCTCGCCAACCGGCGCCGGAGCGCCATCCGCGCCGACCACACGAACCTCCATGCCGGGCAACGCGCAACCGTCGGTCTCTATGGTCTTTTCTTCGGGGTCGTCCAGCTTGGTGGTGGTCACCGCGCCATTTTCCGACATGCCCCAGGCGGAGACGATGGCGGCGCCCAGAACCTTGCGCGCCTTGATCACCAGCGGACGCGGAATGGGCGCGCCGGCCGAGAGGAAGATGCGCAGGCTGGGCGTGCCCTCGTGCGTCCGCTCGACGAAGTCGGCGAGGTCGGTGAGGAAGGGCGTGGCGCCCATGGTGAAGGTCGCGCCGTGCTTGACGATCTGACGCGCCATTTCGGCGGCGTCGAAAATATCTTGCAGCACGGCGCGGGCGCCCAGCAGGACGGGGAGAACAAGGCCATACATGAAGCCGGTCTGGTGGGCCATGGGCGAGGCCATGTGGATGACATCCTCGCGGCCAAGACCCAACCTCTCGGCATAGGGCGTCAAATTGGAGAGCATGGTGTTTGACGAATGCATCACGCCCTTTGGCTCGCCGGTCGTTCCGCTGGTGTAGAGCAGCTGGATGACGGCGTCGGGCGACAATTTTCGCGCGCGCAGCGCGGCGATTTCAGCTTCGGACGGGACAATGTCGAGCAGCGGGTCGAAAGCTTCCGCGCCCTCGCCATCGATGACCAGGACATGTTTCAGCGACGGCAGTTCGGCTTGGACCTCCCGCGCCAGCGCGGCGTGGTCAAAGCGGCGGAAGCGCGCCGGCACGACCAGAACCTTGGAGTCCGCCAGGCCGAGCATGAATTTCAGCTCGCGCTCGCGGAAGATCACCATCATCGGATTGCTGATGGCGCCGAGCTTGAGCGCCGCCAGATGCAGCAATGTGAACTGATGCCAATTCGGCAACTGAAAGGAGACGACATCGCCCTCGCCAACGCCCAGCCGCGCCAGCGCCACCGCGAGATTGTCGGAAAGGCGGTCGAGATCGGCATAGGTGAAGCTCAATTCGGCGCCGGTCTCCGACCGTTTTGCGATCAGTGCGACTTTCTGTGGATTCGCCGCGGCATTGCGGGCGAAATGATCGAGAAGTGTTTCATCGCGCCAATAGCCGCCCGCCGTCATAACAGCGCGACGCAATTCGAAACTCTCATTCAGCGCCATCTTGCCCTCCCGCAACAGGCTCGCTGTCGCGTTCAAGCGCGCAGCTATTATAGCAATGAGCTGATTTAATATCTGCGGTGGAAAATAATGTCAATCTATTGCTCTAAATTTTTTGCGCCGACTTCCCAGTGCGCTGAGTTCGTGTCCTGAGGGGGGCGTCAATCCGCGATTTAAAGGCGCGACAGTTGATCGTACGAGGGAGGCGCCATGGGGCGAGGAATTTTATAAAGCAATATATTGACATATATCCGCGACTATATCATACCATTGCCTTATTAAGGCGCGCGGGTTGCGCGGCCATTTCAGACGGGAGCCCCCCATGCGCGGATTGAAAGACAAGACGGTTATCGTGACGGGCGGCGGCGGCGGCATAGGCGGCGCGACCTGCAAGCGCTTCGCCCATGCCGGCGCGAAAGTCGCGGTTTTCGACATTTCGCAAAAAGCGGCCGACGAGACGGTCGCCGCCATCGTCGCCGAAGGCGGCGCAGCCGAAGCCTTCATCTGCGATATCGCCGATCACGCCAAGGTGTTTGCGGCGGTCGAGGCCGTGCGGCAAAAATTCGGGCCCGTCGACGTGCTCGTCAACAATGCCGGCTGGGACATTTTCCGCCCCTTCCTCAAGACCACCCCGGAGGAATGGCAACGGCTGATCGCGATCAATCTGGTCGGCGCGCTCAACCTCCATGCCGCCGTGCTGCCGGAAATGGCGGCGCGCAAATCGGGACGCATCGTCAATATCGCCTCCGACGCCGCCCGCGTCGGCTCCTCGGGCGAGGCGGTCTATGCCGCCTGCAAGGCCGGTCTTGTCGGCCTGACCAAAACCCTGGCGCGCGAACACGCCCGCGACGGAATCACGCTCAATGTGGTCTGCCCCGGTCCGACCGACACGCCGCTGCTCGGCGAAGTGATCAACGCCGCCAGCAATCCGGAAAAGCTTCAAGAGGCGTTTCGTCGCTCGGTTCCCTTGGGCCGCCTGGGAACGCCGGAGGATCTGCCCGGCGCCATTCTGTTCTTTTCCAGCGACGACGCCGCCTTCATCACCGGTCAGGTGCTGAGCGTCTCCGGCGGCCTGACCATGGCCGGTTAAGGCGGAGGCGAGCATGAGTTTTCAATTGAGCGAAGACCAGGTCCAGTTCCGCGAAATGGCCACCCGCTTCGCGCGGGAAAAAATCGCGCCCTTCTATCAAAAACGCGAGGTCGAGGCGAAAATCGACCGCGCGCTGATCCGCGATCTCGGCCGGCTCGGCCTGATCGCGCCGGAACTGCCGGAGGAATTCGGCGGCCTCGGCGCGCCCAGCGTCACCACCGGCGTCATCGCCGAGGCGATCGGCTATGCCGACGTCAATGTCGCCTATCTCCAGATCCTCAGCTCGCTCAATGGCAAGATCCTCGCGAGCCACGCCTCGAAGGACATAGCGCATGAATGGCTGCCGCGGCTGATCGCCGGCGAAATCGTGCTGTGCATCGCGCTGACCGAGCCGCGCGGCGGCTCGGATGCGGCGCATCTCTCGCTTTCGGCGCGACGCGACGGCGACCGCTATATTCTCAAGGGCGAGAAATCCTCGATCAGCATGGCCGATCAGGCCGATGCGGCGGTGGTTTTCGCCCGCACCGGACGGCCCGAAGACGGCGCGCGCGGCGTCAGCGCCTTTCTCGTGCCGATGAATGCGCCGGGGGTCTCGACCCTGCGTTTCACCGATCTCGGCAGCAAGGCCATCGGCCGCAGCTCCATCTTCTTCGACGATGTGGTCGTGCCCGCCAGCCATCGCATCGCCGACGAGGGCGCCGGCTTCGTCCAGGTCATGCAGGGTTTCGATTTCAGCCGCGCGCTGATTGGCTTGCAGGTGCTCGGCTCGGCGCAGGCCTCGCTCGACGAGAGCTGGGCCTATGTCCAGGAGCGTCAGGCCTTCGGCGGGCCGCTGTCGAAAAACCAGGGCGTGACCTTCCCGCTGTCGGAGGGCGAAACCGCCGTCGCCGCCGCGCGCCAGCTCTGCTACTACACTTTGGGCCTGCGCGACGCCGGGCAACCGCATACCGCCGAAGCCGCCATGTGCAAATATCTGGCGCCCAAGACCGCCGTGGATGTCATCCACCAATGCCTGCTGACTCATGGGCATTACGGATGGTCGCTGGACATGCCGCATCAGCAGCGTCTGCGCGACGTGATGGGCCTGGAAATCGGCGATGGCACGGCGCAAATCATGAAAATGATCATCGCCCGCGAAAAACTTTCCGCTGCTCGGTCCTGAGGTGAGAACGATGCAGGAAGCGGTCATTGTCTCCGTGGCGCGCACCCCGATCGGCAAGGCCTATCGCGGCGCCTTCAACGCCACCGCCGGCGCCGAGCTGGCGGCGCCGATTCTGACCGAGGCGCTGCAACGCGCCTCGGTCGCGCCCGAAGAGGTCGAGGAAATCACCTTTGGCTGCGGCTATCCCGAAGGCGCCACCGGCGGCAATGTCGCGCGCGCCACCGGGTTCCGCGCGGGACTGCCAGCCAGTTCGGCGGCCTCGATGGTGGCGCGCTTCTGCGCCTCGGGGTTGGAGGCGATCGCTTCCGCCGCGCGCCGGGTCATGGTGGACGGCGTGCCGGTCTGCGTCGCCGGCGGGCTGGAATCGATCAGCATGGTGCAGCCCCACGCCAACAGGACGCATCTGCGCAACGCCTGGATCGAGCAGCACAAGCCAGGCGCCTACGCGACCATGATCGAAACCGCCGATTTGGTCGCGCAGCGCTATGGAGTCAGCCGCGAGGCGCAGGACCTGTTCGCCCTGGAAAGTCAGAGGCGCACGGCGGCCGCCCAGGCGGCGGGCCTGTTCGACGATGAAATCGTGCCGATGACCGTGATGAAAAACATTTTCGACCCCTCCGGCGCGATCATTGGCCAGGAACAGGTCACGCTGGCGGCGGACGAAGGCAACCGGCCCTCGACGACGCTCGAAGGCCTGGCGAAACTCAAGCCGGTGCGCGAGGGCCAGTTCGTCACCGCCGGCAACGCCAGCCAATTGTCGGATGGCGCGGCGCTATGCGTGCTGATGTCCGGCGCCGAGGCGCAAAGGCGCAATCTGGCGCCGCTGGGCGCCTTTCGCGGCTATGCCAGCGCCGGCTGCGAACCGGAGGAAATGGGCATTGGCCCGGTGTTCGCCGCGCCGCGCCTGCTGGAGCGTTTTGGGCTCGATGTCGCCGACATCGATCTCTGGGAGCTGAACGAGGCTTTCGCCAGCCAGGCGATCTATTGCCGCGACCGGCTCGGCCTCCCCGCCGAAAAGCTCAATGTCAACGGCGGCGCCATTTCGATCGGCCATCCCTTCGGCATGAGCGGCGCGCGAATGGTCGGTCACGCCTTGCTCGAGGGACGGCGGCGCAAGGCCAAATGGGCGGTCGTCACCATGTGCGTCGCCGGCGGCATGGGCTGCGCCGGACTGATCGAAATTTTCTGAAATTCAGGCGGAGACGCATTCATGGCGCAAATCAATTCGATTGCCGCGCTGGCCTTCAATGGCGAGATCGCGACGCTCACCATCAATTCTCCGCCCGTCAACGCCCTCTCGGCGCCGGTGCGCGAGGGGATCAGGCGCGGCGTCGAAATGGCCTGCGCAGAACCGGACATCCGCGCCATTGTGCTTGTCTGCGCGGGCAGAACCTTCATCGCCGGCGCCGATGTGACAGAATTTGGCAAGCCGCCCGTTCCGCCGGCATTGTCGGACGTGCTGGCGACGATCGAGAAAGCTGGAAAGCCGGTGATCGCCGCCTTGCATGGAACCGCGCTCGGCGGCGGCTTCGAGATCGCGCTGGCGGCGCATTACCGCATCGCCGCGCCCTCCGCCACACTCGGCCTGCCGGAAATCAAGCTCGGCCTCATCCCGGGCGGCGGCGGCACGCAGCGCCTGCCGCGCCTCGTCGGCGTGGAAAAGGCGCTGGACATGATCTTGACCGGCGCGTCCCTGTCGGCGCAGGACGCCCTCGCCTGCGGCGCTGTCGACGCCTTGGCCGGCGATGGGCCTCTGGCGGCCGAAGCCGCGAATTTCGCGCGAACGCTGATTTCAAACCATGCGCCACTGCGTCGCTTGCGCGACGAAAAACTTGCGGCCGGGCCGGAAATTTTCGCGCAAGCGCGAAAAAATCATGCGCGAAAAAACCGTGGCCAAATCGCCTGGGAGAAGGCGATCGAGGCGGTGCAAGCCGCCGTGGACCTGCCTTTTGACGCCGGGCTGGCGCGCGAAAGACAGATTTTCACGGAACTCAAATCCAGCGCCCAATCGCGGGCGCTGCGCTATGTCTTCGCCGCCGAGCGGCAAGTCGGCAAGATCCCCGGCCTCGCGGCGGACGCGCCGACGCGCCGCATCGAAAAAGTCGGGATCGTCGGCGCGGGAACGATGGGCGGCGGCATTGCGATGAATTTCCTCAACGCCGGCCTGACGGTGACAATTGTGGAAACCAGCCCGGATGCGCTGGGACGCGGCGTGCAGCTCATCCGGAACAACTACGAGTTCAGCGTCAAAAAGGGCAAGCTGACGCAAGAGCAAGTCGAGGCGCGCATGGGACGGCTGGCCGGCGCCCTGGAGCTTGCCGCGCTCGCCGAATCCGATCTGGTGATCGAGGCGGTGTTCGAGGATATGGAGGTCAAGCGCCGCCTGTTCCGCGATCTGGACACTATCGTCAAACAAGGCGCGATTCTCGCCACCAACACCTCCTATCTCGACATTGACGCCATGGCGGCGGAGACGGCCCGGCCGCAGGACGTCATCGGTCTGCATTTCTTCTCGCCCGCCCATATCATGCGGCTGCTGGAGATCGTGCGCGCCGCGCGAACCGCCCCGGATGTCCTGGCCACAGCCCTGCAATTGGCGAAAAAAATCGGCAAGATCGGCGTTGTCGTCGGCGTCTGTCACGGTTTTGTCGGCAATCGCATCCTGTCGGCGCGGCAGCGCGAGGCCGCGCGTCTGCTCACCGATGGCGCCATGCCCTGGGACGTCGACCGCGTGCTGACGGAATTTGGCTTCCCGATGGGGCCTTTCGCGATGAGCGATCTCGCCGGCGTCGACATCGGCTGGCTGGCCGCGACCAGCTCCAGCTCGACGATCAAGGAAATTCTCTGCGAACAGGGCCGCAAGGGCCAGAAAACCGGCGCCGGCTATTACGATTACGATCAAACGCGGAAGGCGACGCCTTCGCCCGTCGTCGAGCAGATCGTCCGCGACTTTTCCGCCAAAAAGGGCATTGTCCGTCGGGCGATTTCCGACCGGGAAATTCTTGAACGCTGCCTGTTCCCGATGATCAACGAAGGCGCGAAAATCATCGCGGAAGGCGTTGCCGCGCGCGCCTCCGACATCGACGTGGTCTGGCTCAATGGTTACGGGTGGCCCGCCTGGCGGGGCGGTCCCATGTATTACGCCGACACCCTCGGCCTGTCGCATATTGTCGCGAATCTCGAGGAGTTCGAGCGGCTGTGCGGCCCTGATTTCAAGCCTGCGCCGCTGCTTCGGGAAATGGCGGCGTCGGGCGCGCAATTTACGATCGAGCGAACAAGTTGACGGCGGGACGTCTGCGCATGGCGGTCCATTCGTGGGCCGTCGCGCGCCGGCGTCCGGGCCAGCCATTGACCGCTTTGACGCGAGGGCCAGAAATCCAGTCGCGTCCTCGGCCGGCCGTTTCGTCTATCCGCAATGGGACTGGAAAAAGGGCGCGCTTATCGCCGATCAAGCCCCGGCGTTGAGCAAACGCAGGGTCAGCGCCAGCAGGTCGGTCTGGGTGATCAGGCCGATCGGCTTTCGCGCCGCATCGACGACCACGGCTTCATGGGTCTGTCCGTCGGCCAGCTCCGCGATCAGATCGAGCGCCTGTCGATCCGGCGCCACGCAATGGGCCGGCGCCATCACGGCCGCGACATGGTCACCCTCCATCGCGAGGCCGACCGGCGTCAAGACGCCGACCACCGCGCCCTGGGCGTCGATCACCTGCGCGCGCCACAGCGCGCGCAGGACGAAAGTTGCGCGGGCCTGCGCCAGGCTCATCTGCTGTTCGACGCAAAGCACTTCGCGCGACATGATGTCGGCGCAGGTCGTCGGCGCGAGGCGCCGCGCCAGCCGCCTTCCCTCGGCGGCGCGCAGCAGACGTTCGAGGTCGCCGCGCTCGATGTCATAGGCTTCGTGCGATTGCGCCAGGGCCGCGGCGACGTCCTGGCTCCCGAGATCGCGCGCCAGCGGGGCGGAATCGCTGGTTTCGTGCATATTGAGCGGCGCCGGCGGGGGCAGATGCGGATAGGCGTGGCCGGAAAAGCGGTGGAAGACCCATCCGGCCATCACCAGGAAAAGCGAATTCAATCCAACCGGCGCAAAGGCGAAAGTCAGGGGCGCGCCGTCGCCATTGGCCAGCAGCGCCGTCATCAGGGCCACCGCGCCGCCGGGAGGGTGCAGGCATCTGAGCAGCGATATGGCCATGATCGCCAGACCGACCGCGACGCCAGCGGCGAACAGGGGATCGCCGATGCGGGCGCCAATGGTCAGGCCGGTCACGGCGGAGACGACATTGCCGCCAATCACCGCCCAGGGTTGCGCCAAGGGCGAGGTCGGCACGGCGAACACCAGCACCGCCGAGGCGCCAATGGGCGCGACCAGCCAGGGATAGGGCAGAGTTGCGCCGGTCGCCTGGCCGGCCAGAAAGCCCGCGAGCCCGACGCCGGCCATTGCCGCGAGCCCGGCGAGAAGGCGGTCGCCGAATTTGGCGCCCGCCATGACCGGCGCGAAGCGCGCCCAAAACAATCGCATTGCAATCCTCCACGCGGCGACCTGAGGCGCGAAGGCGCGGGCGGCGTTTTGGCTAACATTAAGGGTGAACGCGCTGAGGGCAAAATCAGCCGCAGCAGCCGACGCCGCTCGGCGCTTCCCCGGCGGAATCGATCTCTCGTTGAAGAAGGTGGAGGAAATCTGATCGACGCTGGCGATGTGGTTGGCGACATGCTGGGCCAGGGTGAAGCCGATCAGATGGCGCCGCATCGCCGGGACGGCGCGCGCAAAGAAGCTTCGCGCAGACTTGTCCGCTTCCTTGAGCAAGGCGGCGTGCTGGCCCTTGTGGCAATGCAGGATCGGCGCGCCGCTCGTTGCATCTCGGCCTCCTCCCGCGCGAAATGGCCGCGGATTTCCGCGATGATCGCGTCGAGATGGGCCGGGAGCCCGGCGTCCGCGATTTGCGTCGTGGCGACGAACATTTGTTCGAGCGCGTAATGGTCTTCGTCCATCATGGCGACGCCGAGCGGCAATTGCGGCAGGTTCATGTGATCCTCAAACTTATTCTTTCGATCAAGCCCGTGCGCGGCCGCCACAGCGCGCGGCCATAGGCGAGGGCAAACCGAGAAAGGCGGCGCTCCAGGCGAAGGCGGCGACATGCAGCAGGACAAAACTCCATTGCGGCGCCAGCGCCGCGGCGATGCGCGCGATCGCGGCAAGCAGCATGGCGGCGTAGATCGCCTTGCGTGCCCTTGCCGGCGCGTAGCGCCTGGCCGGTATGCCCAAGGCTGGCGCGGGTCATCACCGCCAGCGTCATCGCGCCTATGGCGCCGACGCCCAGGGCGTGCAGCCCGGCGCTGAGGGCACGGCGGCGGATCAGGGCCGCGAGACCGCTCAGAATGAAGCCGAGCGGCACGAAGAAATAAGCGAGGTGCAGGATCAGCGCCAGCGCCTCGCCGGCGCAGCGGTCGCCAGCCCAACGCGCCATGCGCGCCAGATTGAGCAGCCCGGCGGCGATCAGCAGCGCGCCGACGCTTCCTGCCTCCGGCCAAAGCGTCCAGCCGGCCAGCGCCGCGACCGAAGCGGCGATGCAGAGGCCGTCGAAGCGGTTGAAGGCGATGGGCAGCCGTCCGGGGCCGCGCCGCTGAAGATAGGTGTGGGTGAAACTGGGAATGACGCGCCCGCCGATCAGCATGACCAGCGCGATGGTCGCGGCGACGCCAAACCTGCGGCCATGCTCGGCGGAGCCGGAGACATGGGCCTCGATATGGAAGGCGATATTGGCGAGGCCGAGCAGGCTGACGAAGATCAACACCTTGAGGTTGCGCCAGTTCTTTCCGGCGAGAATTTCGCGCGCAACCGCCGCGCAGACCAGGGCGAGAAAGGCGCAATCCGCCAGAGCCGCCGCGATCCAGCCGATCTCGGCGGAACAGGCGACGGCGATGCGGCCCGCCAGCCAGACGCCCAGCAACAGCGCCAGAGGCTTGCCTTGCAAGGGCAGCCGTCCCGTCCAATTGGGGACCGCCGTCAGCAGAAAACCGGTGACAATGGCGGGGACATAGCCGAACAGGGCTTCATGCGCATGCCAGTCCAGCGGGGAGAAGGCGTTGTTCAGGCGCAGTTCGCCGAAATATTGCGGCAGCCAGAGCATGACCGCGACGACCGCCCAGAGCGCGCCCGCCAGGAAAAACGGACGAAAACCCAGGCTCAGAACCGCTGGGCCGGAATAATCGCGACGGCTTTTCGGGTCGAACATGATCCCTCCTTGGGGGCAGGCGGGTTATTTGCTACACCGGTTCGAACGCCAGCAACTTGCGCAATGGCAAATAAACGGGAGTTAACGGCCTTCATGGCGCAGCTCGACCGCTCGCTGATCGCGGGGGCCCCGACCTTCGCCGGGTTGGACGCCGAAGCCCTCGACGACATTGTCGCGCAGGCCGCGCCGCTGCGGTTGCCCAAAGGCGAAGCCGTCTTCCGCCAGGGCGAGACGGCGGATCGTTTTTTCCTGCTGCTGCATGGCCGGCTGCGGGTGACGCGGCTCAACGCCCAGGGTCAGCAGATGGTGGTGCGTTTCATCGCGCCGGGCGATCTGTTCGGCGTCGCCATGGCCATAGGCGCCGAGAACTATCCGGGCGCGGCGACCGCGGCGGTGGATTCGCTGGCGCTGGTCTGGCCAAATTCGGTTTGGAGCGCGCTGCTCGCCCGCCACCCGGCGCTGGCGATCAACACCATGCAGGCGCTGGGCGCGCGATTGCAGGATTCGCAAAAGCGCATTCTCGATCTCTCGACCCAGCAGGTCGAGCAGCGCATCGCCGGCGCCGTGCTGCAACTGGCGCAGCAAGCCGGCCGCGAAACCGATAGGGGCTTGCTGATCGATTTTCCACTGTCGCGACGGGATCTCGCTGAAATGACCGGGGCGACGCTGCATACGGTCAGCCGCACGCTCTCCGCCTGGGAGGAGCGCGGTCTGGTCGATGTCGGCCGCCAGCGCGTCGCCGTCTGCGACATGGCAGGACTTCAGGCGCTGGCCGCGCGCAAGGCCGAGTGATTGTTTTTGGGCGCGCCCCTCGACCTTGCCGATGAATTCATCGGCGACGAGCGCGGCGCCGGCGTCCATAAAATACGGAACCGATGTGAGCTAAAATTTTATTTGTGGCCTCGCGGCCATCGGGTTGTTTCGACAGCCGATGGCTCGAGACCGTCGCGCGTCAAAAGGGCGATGCGTCGCGTCGGTTTCCGGTGTAATGATGTTACATATTCGGTCGCGGCTGGATTTTTGCTTGGCGGGCGCCATGAACGCCGATTGCAGCATGCTGATTCTGGGCCTCGGGCCTTTCGCCTTGGCGGCGGCGCGCGCGGCGCTGCTGAGCGGCGCCGCCGTGGCGGTTCATGTCGAGAGTTTTTCCGCGCCTCTGGACAAATTGTCGGTCGGCGGCGTCGAATTCCGTCTGGCGCGCGACAAAAACACTTTTTTGGCGGGTTTGCGCCAAAGGGCTTTCATTCCCGTGCTGGTGTCGCATCTGGCGCGCAATGTCGAGCAATGGCCCTGGGATGTTTTGATCGACGCGCGGGTCGAGGAAGGCGCCCGGCGCAAACCGCAGGATTTCGCCGCGAGTTTGCGCGTCGCTCTTGGCGCCGGCCCGGTCGCCGGCCGGGATTGCGACATTGTCGTCGCCGTCGACGGTCCCGATCCCGGCGCGCTGATCCACGAAGGCGCAGCCCCGGCGCGCGCCGAGTCTGGCGTCGATCTGCGCGCCCTGTTCGGACTGGCGCCCGAGCCGACCCGGATCGGCGCGCTGGAAAAAACTGTGGCGCGGGCGACGATTTTCGCCATTGAAGCGGAGCGCGGCGGCTGGAGTTGTCCGCCTTGGCCGTCCGCCTCGGACGAAAACATGTAACGCGACTACATTTGATTGGAAGGTGCAATCAGATTTATACTGTTGGCGCCGGGCTTGCATCGAAGGATCAAAAGGGGTGGTCCATGCGCAACGCCGGTTCCAATCTTGTCGCCTTTCAGCGTTTGCCCCTCGCCGTGGTGATGGGAACCAATGAGATCGCTTCGGCCATAGCCGTGGCCTTGACGCGCTCCGGCTATGCCGTGGTGATGAGCCATGATCCGTTCCCGCCGGTGATCCGGCGCGGCATGGCCTTTTATGACGCCCTGTTCGGCGACCCCAGCGACATCGGCGGCGTCTCCGGCGAAAGAGCGGAAAACCTGCTGGAAATCGCCGAGGTGCTGGCGCAGCGTGACAAGGTGGCGGTGACGCCACTGTCGCTGACCGATCTGCTCGCCCTGCGCGCGGCGGATGTGCTGGTCGACGCGCGGATGCAGAAACATCGGCTGACCCCGGATTTTCGCCGGCTGGCGCGCCTCACCCTGGGCCTCGGGCCAAAATTCGCCGTGGGCGTCAATTGCGACATCGCCATCGAGACCTTGCCGGCCCGCGCCGGCGCCGTGCTGGATCGGGGCGCGACCGCCGAAGCCGACAGCCAGGCCCGCGATCTCGGCGGCGTCGGCCGCGAGCGCTTCGTCTATTCCGATCGCGAAGGCATTTGGCGCTCGCCCATCGACGTGGGCATGTGGGTTCCCAGGGATTTCGTTCTCGGACGCCTGGAGGGTCTGCCGCTCCATGCGCCAATGGACGGCTTCGTTCGCGGCGTGGCCCGCGATGGCGTGGCCGTGCCGCAGGGCGTCAAGATCGTCGAGATCGATCCGCGCAAGCGCGCCGCTTGCTGGACTGGGACGGACGAACGCGGCCGCCAGCTCGCCACCGCCTGCCTCAAGGCGATCAAGGCGCGGCACAAGACCAGGCCGACGATTCTGGCGCGCGCCCCCGGTTAGAACCCGCCTTGTTGTCGCCGGAGTTTTCGGCGATTACACTCGGGACGGTTTTTCCCGAGGCCCGAATGCGAATCCTTGCCCCGCTCGTTCTGCTCGCCCTGGCCGCGCCGGCCACGCCGGTTTGCGCCGAAGAGCTTCTGCCGTTTTTCGCCGAGACGCCGCCGCTGGCGGTGAAAAATCCGACCTATGGCTTGGATGACCCCGGATATGCCGACCCCAATATCGGCGCCCAAAAAAATCCCTGGGAAGGCCTGAGCATGGGCACGGAAATTGTCGCGGGCGGCGCCTCTGGCAAGCATGGGCGAGGCGGGTTCGGCGGCGACCTCAACATCGGCTACGCCAAGGAATTCGACAATCGAATCGTGCTCGGGCTCGGGTTGTCCACGGGTTATATGCCGTCCTTGAGCAGTTTTGGCCCGCGCGGCTATGATTTCGGCATGGCCAATATGAAACTCGGCTACGACATGGGCCAGTTCATGCCCTATGTCACCGTCGGCCTCGGCCGGGCCAGCGGCGTGGCCGGCGCAGGCGGCTTCCAGGGGATGAATTCGCTGAACAATCTGTTCGCGCCCGGCGGCGGTCCCTCGGCGCCGCTCACCAAGGTCGGCGCCGGCTTCAATTACGAAGTCAACGAGCATCTGCACATCGGCGCCGAGATCAGCACGGTCCAGGTCCGTGGCGGCGGCTTCGGCCCGCCGGTCGTTCCGCAGCCAGGCGCCTTGCCTTAAGTCGCGCGGCCTTAAGTCGCGCTTTCCTCCGATCCGGCGCCCGCTTATAAGCGGGCCATGACCGCTCATTCCCGACACATAGATATTGCCGCGCTGGCGGAAAAATTGCGCGGCGGCGACCGCGCCGCCCTGGCGCGCGCCATCACCCTGGTCGAAAGCGTCAAGCCCGACCATCAGGTCTCCGCACGCGAACTCGTGCAGAATTTGCTGCCTTATACCGGCAAGGCTCTGCGCGTCGGCATTACCGGCGTGCCGGGCGTGGGCAAATCCACCACCATCGACACGCTCGGCCATAATCTGGTGCAGGCGGGACACAAGGTCGCGGTGCTCGCGGTCGATCCCTCCTCGACGCGCACCGGCGGCTCGATCCTCGGCGACAAGACGCGCATGCAAAAGCTTTCGCCCGAGCGCAACGCCTTCATCCGGCCCTCGCCGTCTTCCGGCACGCTGGGCGGCGTCGCCGCCAAAACCCGCGAGACCATGCTGCTCTGCGAGGCCGCGGGCTTTGACGTGGTGATCGTCGAGACCGTCGGCATCGGCCAGTCGGAGACGACGGTGGCCGACATGACCGATTTCTTCCTGGTGCTGATGCTGCCGGGCGCCGGCGACGAATTGCAGGGCATCAAAAAGGGCGTGCTGGAAATCGCCGACATGATCGCGGTCAACAAATCCGAGGGCGAGGGCCGCAAGCGCGCCGTCGCCGCCGCCGGGGAATATCGCGCCGCCCTCCATATCATGCAGGCGGCCTCGCCCAATTGGTCGCCGCCGGTGGTGCTGATCTCCGGCCTGGACAATATCGGTCTCGACGAAATGTGGGCGCAGGTGGTCGAGCATCGCCGCCGGTTCCAGGCCTCCGGCGAATTCGCGCAAAAACGCCGGGAGCAGCAGGTGAAGTGGATGTGGACCATGATCGAGGACCGGCTGTTCGTCCGCCTGCGTTCGGACGCCCAGGTCAAGGCGCGCCTGCCGGAACTCGAACGCCAGGTGGCTGAAGGCGCGCTGTCGCCGACGCTCGCCGTCGAGGAAATCTACCGGCTGCTCGGCTTTTGACGCGCGCGCTGCTCGTCGCCGGTTTTGGCCGTTTTCCCGGCCAGCGGCGCAATCCGTCCCAGGCGGCGGCGGAAGCATTGGCGCGCCGGAAAAACGCCTTCGCCCTGGCGGGGATCGCACTCCATGTCGCGATTCTGCCAGTCGAACATGAGGAAATCTCGCCGCGCCTGAGCCGGCTGTTCGCGGAGAGCGCGCCCGACGCGGTTCTGCTTCTCGGCGTCGCCGCGCGGCGGCGCGCTTTGGCGGTCGAAACCGGGGCGCGCAATCGCGTCTCGCGGTTGCGCCCGGACGCGGCGCGGCAAATCCCCTGGAGCCGCGAGATCGTCCATGGCGCGCCGGCGTTTTTCGCCAGCCCGGCCCCCGCCGCGCGTCTCGCCGCTCTGGCGCGCCAGGAGGGCGTCCCGGCCTATGTGTCGCGCGACGCCGGGGCCTATCTGTGCAACGAGGCGCTTTATCTGTCTTTGCTGATGGACCGGAAGGCCGCGTTCATCCATCTTCCCGACTGGCGCGGCGCGCGTCTGGCGGCGGCGCTTCCGGCGCTGGAGGCCATGGCCAGGGCCCTGGTTCTGGCTTAACCTGCCGTAAACGCACCAGGAGACGCCATGGACCCGCAAGTTTCGGCCTTGACCGCCGGTCTGATCGAGATCGTCTGGCTCGATCTGCTGCTGGCCGGCGACAATGCCGCGCAACTGGCGCTGGCGACCCGCGCGCTGCCCAATGACCAGAGGCGGCTTGGCGTCAATCTCGGCTCCCTGCTGTTCATGGCCTTGCGCGCCGCCGTGCTGTTCGCGGCGCTGGCCTGCGCGCATCTGCCGGGTTTTGGCGTTTTCGCCGGCCTGGCGCTGATCTGCGCGGCCCTGCTCACCGCGCGGCGGGGCGAGGATCGGCCCGCGACGCCGGCGCCGCCTCAACGCGACATCGCCGCCATGCTGCGTCACGTGCTGGCCGCCGACGCGCCGGTGGCCCTGACCAATATGCTGGCGGTTCAGGTCGTGTCGCAAGGCCCTGACGGAATGGGCCATCGCGGTCTCGCCTGGCTCGGTCTCGGCCTGGCCTTTCCCATGCTGGCGCTGGGCGCGGCGCAATTTGTCACGCTTCTCCGCCGCCCGCCGCTTTTATGGGCGGGCGCGGCGCTGCTCGGCTGGCTCGCCGGGCGGAGCGCCTGCGCCGATTCGCTCTGGAGCGCCACCGCTATGCCCCTGGATAGGCTGCGCGATTTTGCGCCGCCGGCGGGCGCCGCGCTGGCCCTTGCGCTGGTTTTTCTCTATATTCAGCGCGACCGGCTCAAGCGTCCGCCGGAGGAGCGAGGTTAGGAGCGTCCCATGGCATTCGCGCGCAAAATGCTCATCGCGGCGGTCCTCACCGCTCTCTCCTCCCCGGTTTCGGCTGGGGGGGTGGAGGTCAATCTGCCCTGGATGCGCGCCACGGTGCGCGGCGCCAGCGTCGCCGCCGGCTATCTGACCTTGACCAACAAGGGAACCGAATCGGACGTGCTGGTAAGCGCCAGAACCGACAAGGCCGAGCGCGCCGAAATCCATGAATCCAAATTGGTCGACGGCCTGATGACCATGCGCGCCATGCCCAAGGGCGTCGAGATCAAGCCGGGCGCGACCGTGGTGTTCAAACCCGAGGGCCTGCACCTCATGCTGGTTGGCCTCACCGGACCGCTTCTGCCGGGCGAGAGCGTTCCAGTGACCTTGCATTTCGCCAAAGCCGGCGACGTCGCCGCCGATTTCGCCGTCATGCCCTTCGGTTTCACCGGGTCCGCTCCCCTGGCCAAGCCGGCGGAGAAAGCGCCGTCCAAGGAAGAAGCGCCGTCGATTTCCTATTGAGCTGAAAACCGGGCTAGCTTGGCGCCTGTTCGCGCGGCGACGCTTTCAAAGCGCGGCGACAGCAAAAACGCCAGTTCGGCTTCACGCGAACTGGTGACGGGGTCGAGTTGCGCCAATTCTTCGTCGACATGGCCGGGATGGCACATGACCAGATGTTTCGAGCCGGGGGCGAGCAGGTAGGAGGCGAAATCCTCGCCGTAATCCGCCGCCGCATCGAAATCGGAAAAGCCGGAAAAACCATCGTTGAGGGCGAAACCCGCGGCCTTGGCCTTGCGACGAAATCCGCGCGCCAGGCCGGCGACGGTCAGCGCCTTGCCCCAATGTTTTCCGCGCGCGAAAATTCGCTTGGGGCGGTCGGCGCTGTCGCGCAGCCAGATTTTTCCCGGCAGTCCGCGCGCGGAAAGTTCCCCGAGCAGCTGTTCGGCGATTCCCGGCAGCACATGGACATGTTGGTGGCCATCGAGAAAATCGGGCGGCGCGCCATGGGCCTGCTCGAAGGCGTCGAGCTGTCGGCGCATCTGGTCGCGGATCTCGATGAGCGGCAGGGCGCCGCGCCAGGCGGCGGGAACGATGGCGTTCATCGCCGGAAATCGTCCGGACGGCGCGAAACGCTTCATTTCGCCCGAGGGCGAGCCGAGCGTCAGGTTGAAATGCAGGCCGAGATCGGCGTCAGGCGCCAGGTCCTTGAAGGCGCGGGCGGCTTGCGGCCAGGCGGGCTGGTTGGTCATGGCGCAGGTCGCGGTGAGCCGCCCGGCGGCCAAGGCCTCGAGAATCCCGGCGGTGACGGCGGGAGACAGAGCGAAATCGTCGGCGCAGAGCGTGAAAGCGAAAGTCATCGGCAGCCTGTCGAAAGGTCGAAAATTCGCCCCTTTCTTGCGCATTTTTAGACGGCGCACTAGAGCTTGCACAGGCGAGGCGCCTTTTGGGGATGGATGGGGCATGACGGCTGGGGAAATCGTTGGGACGCCGGAGCTTTCGGTCATCATTCCGGTCTTCAACGAGGGCGAGAACCTGCGCGTCCTCTTGCAACGGCTGGTTCCGGCGCTCGCCTGCGTCGAGAGCTTCGAGGTGATTTTCATCGACGACGGCTCCAGCGACGACACGCTGCCCGTGCTGCGCGCCCTCGCCGCTGGGGATTCTCGCGTCAAAGCTTTGTCGTTCTCGCGCAATTTCGGCAAGGAAATCGCCATTGCCGCCGGCGTGGATGCGGCGCTCGGGCGGGCGGCGGTGATCATGGACGCCGACCTCCAGCATCCGCCCGAGGCCATAGCCGCATTTATCGCCAGATGGCGCGAGGGCTATCAGAATGTGTTTGGCGTGCGCGAGAGCCGCGAGACCGATTCGAAGGCGCGCAAATGGCTGACTGGCCATTTCTACCGGCTGTTCCGCATGTTCGGCGAGATCGGCCTGCCCGAAGGCGCCGGCGATTTCCGCCTGCTCGACCGCGTCGCGCTCGACGCGCTGAAAAGCCTGCGCGAGCGGGCGCGCTTCTCCAAGGGACTCTATGCCTGGATCGGCTTCAGGAGCATTGGCGTGCCCTTCGCCGTGGCTGAGCGCCACGCCGGCGAATTGAAATTCTCCTATGGCAAGCTCACCCGCTTCGCCCTGGATGGCCTGGTGTCCTTCACCACGGTGCCGCTGAAAGTCTGGACCTATGTGGGCATGGCCATCGCCGCCTTCGCCATGCTCAACGCGCTTTATTACATCCTGGAAGTGCTGATCTGGGGCATTTCCGTTCCGGGTTTCGCCACTTTGATCGTTTCGGTGACCTTTTTCGCCGGCGTTCAATTGATTTCGCTGGGGGTTCTCGGCGAATATATCGGCCGGGTCTTCGCCGAAGTGAAGGGGCGCCCGCTCTATCTGGTGCAGGAGCGGCTCGGCGAGCCGCTCCGAACGTCACAAGAGTTGCTTCCAGCGCCGCTTAAAATTCAGATGGAGCCCGTCGCCAGGGGCGACGAGATCAAAAATTTATAATAAAGCTGCTGAAATCCTTCCTTCGCTTTCCCCGCATCGTCCAGGCGCATGTATAGAAGTTTTCTTTCGGTCAGCGGCTTTACCCTTCTCTCCCGGCTGACCGGTTTTCTGCGCGATGTGATGCTCAGCGGCCTGGTGGGCGCCGGCTTGATGTTCGACGCCTTGGCGGTGGCGCTGCGTCTGCCCAATCATTTCCGCGCCATTTTCGGCGAAGGCGCCTTCAACGCCGCCTATGTGCCGACCTATCTGCGCGCCAATGAAAAATCCGGCGCCGAGGCGGCGCACGATTTCGCCAATCGCATTTTCACATTGCTGCTGATGTCGCAGATCGCGCTGCTGGCTCTGGGCTGGCTGTTCATGCCGGGTTTTGTCGATGTGCTGGCGCCGGGCTTTTCCGCCGATCCGGAAAAATTCGCCTTGGCGGTTTCGCTGACGCGCATCACCTTCCCCTATCTGTTCTGCATCACCCTGGTCACCATGCATACGGCGACGCTTAACGCCCACGGCCATTTCGCCGTCGGCGCCTTCGCCCCGGTGCTGCTCAATCTGGTGACCATGGCTTTTCTCGCGGCGGGTTTTCTCTTTCCCAATACGGCCTATGCGGCGGCGACGGGCACGGTCGTCTCGGGCCTCGCCCAGCTCGTTCTTCTGATGGTTTCCGCCTGGCGCCACGGGCTGATGGAAAAGCTCGCCCGGCCCAAACTGACCCAGGATGTGCGTGGCTTCTTCCGCATGTTCGGTCCGGCGGTGATCGGCTCCTCCGGTCTGCAAATCGCCATGTTCGCCGATACGATCATCGGTTCGCTGCTGGCCACCGGCGGCCTGTCCTCGCTTTACTACGCCGAGCGGCTCTATCAATTGCCGATCGGCCTGATCGGCGTCGCCGCCGGCACGGTGCTGCTGCCCGAAATGAGCCGCTGTTTCGCCCGCGAGGACTGGGCGGGCGCCTTTACCGCGCAGAATCGCACCCTGTCGCTCAGCGTCGCGCTGACCGCGCCCTTTGTCGTCGCCTTCATGGTGATTCCCGACACCATCGTCCGCGCGGTGTTCGAACATGGCCGCTTTCACGCCGCCGATTCCGTCGCCACCGCCGCGGTCTTGCGCGCCTACGGCTCGGGCCTGCTGGCCATGGTGGCGGTCAACGCCTTGCGCTCCGGCTTTCAGGCCATGGGCGACACCAAGACGCCGATGATGGTTTCGCTCGGCGCGCTGACCGTCAATCTTCTGCTGAAAATCCTGCTCTACAAGCCCTTGGGCGCGGTCGGCATCGCGCTGGCCACCTCGGCCAACGCCTGGATCAATCTGGCGCTGCTGGTCGTTCTCGCCCTGCGCCGCTATTTGTTCCAGCCCGACGAGACCCTGCGCCATGTCGTTCTGGCTTCGGCCACCGCCGCCGTCGTGCTCGCCAATGTCGCCCTTTATGCGCAGGCGCCCTTTCTGGCCTTGGCCAGGACGATTGGCGGCATACCCGGCCTGCTCGCGGCTTTGGCCGGCCTGGGGCTGATCGGCGGAGCGGTCTATGGGGCGGCTCTTCTCTATGGCGCGCGGGCGCTCGGCGTCAGCGCGGCGCAGATGGGTCTCGGTCGTCTGACCCGGCGGAAATAATCTCGTCCATGCCGACGATCATCGCGGCGCGGACCAGATCGGACAGGCCCTGCGCGCCTAGCTTGGCCATGACATTGGCGCGCAACCCCTCGGTCTTGCGCAGGCTGAACTTCAATTCGGCGGCTATGGTCTTGTTGAGCTTGCCGTCGAGCAGGCCCGCCAGCACGCGGCGCTCAATGGGCGCAAGCAGGGCGAAGCGGGCGCTCAAATCCTCGCGCAGCGCGGCGCGCGTCTGGGAATCCGCGGCGATCGCCAGAGCCTCGCGCACCGCTCCGATGAGATCGCCTTCCGAATAGGGTTTTTCGAGGAAATCGGCGGCGCCGAGCCGCATGGCCTCCACCGCCGTGGGCACATCGCCATAGGCGGTGATCATGACCACCGGCAGCGGCGAAGCCTGCTGTTTCAGCCGAACCAGCAGCTCCATGCCGGAAATGCCGGGCATGCGCATGTCCGTGACCAGACAGCCGCGGGAGTCATCTGGCGCGCCGTCGAGAAAATCCCGCGCCGAGGAAAAGGCCTGGGCGGACACGCCCTCGGTCTCCATCAGCATCATCAGCGATTCGCGGACAGCGGCGTCGTCATCGACAATATAGACCGTGGGCCTGGACGCATTCATCGACCGCTCTCCGCGGCCTCGCTCATCTCCGCCAGCGGCAGGCTGAAGCGGAAAATGGCGCCCCCATCCGGATTGGCCTCGGCCCAAAGCTGGCCGAAATGCGCTTCGACAATGGCGCGCGACATTGGCAGACCCACTCCCATGCCAGAACTCTTGCTGGACCAGAATAGCTCGAACATATCTTTTTTTGCATTCTCCGAAAGGCCAGAGCCGCGATCTTCGATTGAAGCGATTATATTTTTTCCCTCCAGGCGGGTTGTGAGGACGATGGTTTGTTGCGCCTCGCGCGGCGTGGCCTGACGGGCGTTGTGAATCAAATTGATCAGCACTTCGGCGATTTGCACCTTGTCGATCAGCACGCCGTCTTGCTCGGCGGCAAGCTTTGAACTCAGCGTGAAGCCCTTGAGCTCGACATCGGTGGCGAGCGCGGCCAGGGTTTCGCCGATCAGCGCGTGCAGATTGCAGTAAATCTTGTCCGGCTCGCCGAAGCGGGAAAACTGCCTGACCCGGGCGATGATCTGGCCGGCGCGCAACATCTGTTCCGCCGCCTTGTCCAGGGCCTCGCCGACCCCTTGGCGCAACGGGTCGGCGTCGCCGCCGGCCTGTAGCCGCCGGCGTGCGACCGCCAGCAGCGTGGCGCCGGCGGCCAGTGGCTGGTTGACTTCATGAGCGAGGCTCGAGGCCAGCCTTTCCAGCACGGCCAGCTTCTCGTCCTTGAGCGCCCCCAGCCGCGCCTCGCTCGCCGCCAGTTCGCGCGCGGCGGTCTCGCGGTCGGTAACGTCGTGGAGATAGCCGTGCCAGATCACATTCTCGTCGGTTCTCGGCGAGGGCGCCGAATGGCCTTCGATCCAGATTTCGCCCTTTTGCGGGTGACGATAACGGAACATGAACATCCAGGGCGCCGTCTCGCGCGCTGAAACGGCGACGGAATCGAACAAGGGTTTGACGTCCTCGGGATGGACGCGCTCGGACAGCGCGGTGATGTTTTCCCGATAGGCCTCGGGGCGAAAGCCGAGCAGCTTTTCGATGTTGGGAGAGGCATAGGAAAGAAAATTGCTGCCATCCGGGCGAAGAACATAGGTGTAGAAGGCGCCGGGCAGGGCGGTGGCGAGCAGGCTCAATTGTTCGGCCAACCCCGCCTTTTCCTCCAATGCCGTCCTGGCCTCGACCTGTTCGGTGATGTCGCGATTGACGCCCTGCACATGGATCGCCTCGCCATTGTCGAAATGGAGGCGCGCGCGGGCGTCGATGTGGCGCAAGGCGCCGTCATTGGCGCGGCGGATTCGATATTGGAAGGCGAAATGGCCGCCGGAGGCAGCGCCTCTCGCCGCCGCATGCACGACGCGGCGTCGCGCGCGGTCTTCTTCGACGATCAGGGCTTCGAAATCGCGAACGGTAAGCGGCCTGGATCCTGTCAAGCCCATGATCTCAAGCCATTTTTCGTTTGCGAGCACCTCTCCGTCGGGAAGATAGGCCTCGAATGTGCCGATCTCCCCGGCCTCAAGCGCCAGGCGGAGGCCCTCGCTCATGCGCCAGGCCCTGGCGGCGCGGCGCGCCTCGTTTGCGTTCCGGCGCCGCCAGAAGGCCAGCGGCCGAAGCAGATGTTTCAGGCGCGAAATCGGCATGAGACGGGCTATTCCGCTGGGTCAGCGCGCCGGGCCGATCCAGCTCAACGCAATTGAATGATCGAGCCGCCGCCGCCGCTCAGGCGGACCGGCGGTTCGGCGGAGGCCAGGGCGGAGCGCGACAGGTCCAGGGCGGCGCGCCGGCCGGAGGTGGATTTCATCAGCACTTCGATGGAATTCAGCCCGTCGGAGGCCTTGTGCGTCAACTGGTCGCGCGACCGGGCCTCGCCGCCGCCATCGCCGACCAGCGGCCCCTGCTGGGCGACCAATGTCGCTCCAGGGAAGGGTTTGAGATCGACGCCGCTATGGGCGTATTGCATGATCTCATGCCAGGTCGCCGCCGGCAGCGTGCCGCCGGTCATATTGTTCATCGACTGGTCGTCGTCATTGCCATACCAGACCGCGCCGACGAAATTTCCGGAAAAGCCGCAGAACCAGGCGTCCTTATATTCGTTGGTGGTGCCGGTCTTGCCGGCGACGGTGACGCCGTCGAGCTTGGCGCGGCGCGCCGTGCCCTGCTCGACCACCTGGGTCATCATGAAATCGAGCATCTCGATGAAGCGCGGTTCGATCACCTGCTGCGGCTGCTCGCCGTCGCGGTCGTGGCTGTAGATCAGATCGCCGCGACTGTTGAAAATCTCCATGGCGGCATAGGGTTTGATCCGCTTGCCGCCATTGGCGAAGGCCGAATAGGCGGTGGCCTGGTCGAGGACGCTGACGTCGTCGGCGCCCAGCGGCAACGACTGGGTGTCGGGCAGCGGCGCGGTGACGCCGAGGCGATGAGCTGTGGCGATGATCGCCGCGCGGCCTTTTTTCCAGTTGCCGTCGCCAATGGCCTGAGTCAGTTGCACGGCCACGGTATTGAGGGAATGGGCGAGCGCGTTCCACATCGGCATGGCGCCGGCGTAGGAGCCGCCGTAATTATGCGGGCACCAATTGCCGTCGCAAGTGTATCTGTCCACCACGGTGGTCTGCGGCGTGAATTTGCCGGTCATCAGCGCGGTCAGATAGACATAGGGCTTGAACGACGAACCCGGCTGCCGCCGGGCGTCCACGGCGCGGTTGAACTGGCTGGCGCCGTAATCGCGGCCGCCGACCAAAGCGCGCACGGCGCCGGTCGGCTCGAGGATGACGGAGGCGCCCTGATGGGCGTTATAGCCGGGACCATTCTCGCGCAGCATGGTGTCGATGGTGGTCTCGACCTTTTTCTGCAGGCCGGAATCCAGCGCCAGGCGCACGGTGACGACGCGATCGGCGCCGAGCTTGCCGGAATCGGCCAGGCCCTTGATCTCGTTGAAGGCCCAGTCGAGATACCAGTCGGGCGGGTTGGACTCGTCGCTATGCTCGACGGCCGAAGCGGGATTGGCCTTGGCCTCGGCGATCTGGTTTTCCGTCATGAAACCGGCGGCGACCAGATTGTTGAGCACGTCGTTGGCGCGCGCGCGCGCCGCGGGCAGATTGACATGGGGGGCGAATTTGGTCGGCGCCTTGAACAGGCCGGCGAGCATGGCCGCTTGGGCCAGCGACACATCCTTGATCGAGCGGCCGAAATAGAATTGCGACGCCGCCTGAATGCCGAACACGCCCCCGCCCATATAGGCGCGGTCGAGATAGAGCCGCAAAATCTGCCGCTTGGTCAGCCGGCTCTCCAGCCAGAACGAGAGGAAGGCCTCGTTGATTTTTCGCGTGACGGTGCGCTCGTTCGACAGGAACAGGTTTTTCGCCAATTGCTGGGTCAGGGTCGAGCCGCCCTGCACCACGCCCGAGGAGCGGGCGTTGACGGTCAAGGCGCGCCCGAGGCCGATGGGATCGACGCCCCAATGATCGAAGAAGCGCCGGTCCTCGGTGGCCAGCACCGCCTGGAGCACATAATCTGGATATTGGTCGAGCGGCACGGCGTCGTCATGGAGAATGCCGCGCTTGCCGACCTCCACGCCGTAACGGTCGAGGAAGGTCACGGCCAGGTCGGATTTTTTCAGCCAGTCCTCGGAAGCCGTGAGGCGGAAGGCGGGCTGCGCCAGCGTCACCATCAGCAGGCCGCCGAAGACTCCGAGCGTCAAAGCTTCGCAGGCGATCTCCACGCCGACGCGGGTCAGCCCGCGCACATGAAAATTCTCCATGAAGCCGGAAAACTCGCGCCACCATTCGGCGCTGTCGGCGCCGGCGTCGTAGAGCAGGGAATCGACCCAGGAATCCACGGCCAGCAGCGCGTGGCGCAGCCGACGAAGCCAGGGGGCGTTTTCCCAATCGAAGCGCAATTTCAAATCCTTCCGCGAGTCCGCCCGCGATGGACCCGGTTTTAACACTTTTTTAACCGGCTTGACGAGGGTCCCGCTTCGGCGCATCTGCTGATCGCATCGGGTTTGGGCGCAAGGGCGGCGCCAGCGGAGATGCGCCAATTTGGCGCAATCGGGGGGCGTGTGAGGCCGAAAAGCGGGAAATTCTGGCAAGGCCGGAAGCTGGCGGATTTTTCCAGAAGCGAATGGGAAAGCCTGTGCGACGGCTGCGGGCGCTGCTGTCTGGTCAAATTGGAGGAGGAGGACAGCGGCGAAATTTTTTTCACCGATGTCGCCTGCCGGCTGTTCGACCCGACCAAGGCGCGCTGCGCCGATTACGGCCATCGTTCGCGCCGGGTGAAGGATTGCATCCGCCTCGATCCCGAGAGCGCCGCGAGCTTGAGCTGGCTGCCGCCGACCTGCGCCTATCGGCTGATCGCGCGCGGCGAGGACCTGCCGGACTGGCATCCGCTGGTCAGCGGCCGTCCGGAAAGCGTGGTCGAGGCGGGAGTCTCGGTGCTCGGCCGCGTCTATGCGCTGGAGGATGAACTCTCCATCGACGAGCAGATCGATCGTGTCGTGAGCTGGCCGGGAAAAGTGCCGAAAGCGGCCAAACCGAAGAAAAAATAGTTCGATCCAAACAAAAGGCCGGGGCGCTGGCCCCGGCCTTTTTCAATTCGAAAACGCAGACAAAACCTCAGTTCATCAGCGCCTTGACGCTGGCGATGCCCTGATCGACGAAGGCGCCTTGATTGGCCGAGCTTTTCAGCACGGTCTCGGCGGCCTTCACCGCGGAATCGGCGGCGGCGGCGCGGACGTCGGCGATGGCCTGGGCTTCGGCCTGGGCGATCTTGTCATCGGCCTGCTTCTTGCGGCGGACGATGTAATCCTCCAGACGCGCCTGGGCTTCCTTGGCCAGGGCCTCGGCTTCCGCCTTGGCCTGGGCGACGATGGCGGCGGCCTGGGCCTCGGCTTCGGCGGTCTTGGCGGCGAAGCTCTGCATCAGCGCCTGGGCCTCGTTGCGCAGGCGCGCCGCTTCGGCCAGTTCTTCCTTGATTTTTTCGATACGTCCGTCGAGCGCGCCGGCCAGCGTCTTGTGAACGCCGAGATAGCCGAGCAGCGCCAGGAACAGGACAAACCCGAAGGCGACAAAAAATTCAGCGTCGAATTCCACTTGCGCCTCCTATCAGGACTTGAGCGCCGCGAGCGCGGCGGAGACGGCGGCCGGATCGGCCGGGGCGCCGGTGATGTGCTGGACGATGGCGTGCGCGGCGTCGGAGGCGATCGAATCGACATTGGCCATGGCGGAAGCCTTGGTCTGGGCGATCTGGGCCTCGGCGGCGGCGAGCTTGGCGTTGAGATCGGCTTCCAGCGCCGCGCGGCTGGCGTCGGCCTTGGCCGAGGCTTCGGCGTGAGCGGCCTGGCCCAGGCCCTGCGCCTTGGCCTTGGCTTCGCCGAGGGTCTTCTCGTGAGCGGCGGCGGCGGCGGAAGCGTCGTCCTGCGCCTTGGCGGCGGTGGCCAGATCGGCTTCGATCTTGGCCTTGCGGTCGCTTAGAATTTTGCCGACGCGCGGCAATCCGACCTTGGACATCAGCAAATAGAGGACGCCGAAGGTAATGGCCAGCCAGATCAGCTCGCCGGAGAAATTCACCGGGTCGAAGGGCGGAAAGGCGCCGGTTTCGTGAGCGCCGGGCTGTTCGGTTCCGGCGTGATGCGCTTCATGGTCCATCGGTCGATCCTGAATCTATCTATAAGCAGGCGACGCCGTCGCGCCCGTAAAAGAACGGGCGCGACGGCGAAAACATCACTTCATCACGAACAGCAGCAGGATCGCGACGAGGAAGGCGAAAATGCCGAGACCTTCCGCCAGCGCGGCGCCGATGAAGGCGCGGCCGAACTGGCCGTCGGCGGCCGACGGATTGCGCAGCGCGCCGGACAGGAAGTTGCCGAAAATCAGGCCGACGCCGATAGCGGCGGCGCCCATGCCGATCGCGGCGAGGCCGGCCCCGATGTATTTGGCTGCAACAGGATCCATCTTAGAACTCCATTCAAGGTTTTAAAGGGCGACCATTTGTTGTTGGGGTTTGATTTATCAGTGGCCCGGGTGAATTGCGTCGTTCAGATAGACGCAAGTGAGGATGGCGAAAACATACGCCTGAAGGAAAGCGACCAGCAGTTCGAAAGCGGTCAGCGCGACGATCATAGCGAGCGACAGGCCCGCGACCGCCCAATAGGCGACGCCGGCGCCGAGCAGCATGACGACGAAGCTGCCAAACACTTTCAAGGTGATATGGCCGGCGAGCATGTTGGCGAAAAGACGAACCGAGAGCGTCAGCGGCCTGGAGACGAAGGAGATGATTTCGATCGGCACCAGGATGAGCAGCAAGGGCCAGGCCACGCCCGAGGGAACGAACAGGCCGAGGAAATGCGCGCCGTGCTTCCACATGCCATAAACCAGCACCAGGCCGATGATGAAAATGGCGAAGGCGAAGGTGACGATGATCTGGCTGGTCACGGTGAAGGTGTAGGGGACCAGGCCGATCAGGTTGGCGAAGGTCACGAACATGAAGATCGAGAAGACGAAGGGGAAGAAGCGCATGCCCGCGTCGCCGGCGGTCTGCTTCACCGTCGAGGCGACGAATTCATAGGCCATTTCCGCGAGGGTCTGGATGCGGCCGGGAACCAGATTGCTGCCGGAGGTGCCGAGGATCATCAAGCCCGAGATCAGGGCCACAACGACCACCATGAACAGCGAGGCGTTGGTGAAGGAGGCGTCGAGCCCGCCGATCTTGAGGGGCGCCAGCACATTGATGTGAAACTGGTGGATCGGATCGATAGCGGGGGCGGCTTCCGACATGTTCTGTCCTTCGAGTGATGCGGGCGGGCCCGCAAAAATTTGTTACGGCTCTGTCGAACCGGGTCGCTTCGGCGGCGGCGCCGCGAGGCGATAGACATTCCAGAACCCCGCCGCCACACCCAGCCCCATGAGCAGGATGAGCAGGAAAGGCGAGGTGTTGAACCACGCGTCGAGTTGCCAGCCGATCAATCCGCCGACCACCGCCGCCGAAACGAATTCCGCCAGCACGCGAAAGCCGAGGCTCATCGCCTGCCCGAGGCCCTTGCCGGAAAGGTCCGCCTCGGAGACGCGCTCCGCCTCGGCCTGACCGGCCTCGCGTCGCGCCTGAAGGTCGCTCGACAATCTGGCGAGCCGCGCCTTCAATTCCTTGGCGTCATCAGGCCCCTGCTGCATTGCGCTCCCGGTCGATCGGCACGGATCGTCTGGCAAGGAGTAAGGCGCGCCGACGGCCGCCTGAAACGTAGCAGGTCGCCGAAGCGCCCTCCGATAGGGACGGACTACGGGATTCCCAGGACATTGCGATGCCCAGGGCGCCCCGCCCTTCATGAACCGGGCGCACCATATTGACGCGCCTTGACCCTGTCAAGATAAAGGCGAAATTGAGTGGGGAGCGCTAATCACTTGAAAATAAGTAAGAAAAATGAGTTTTTGCCGAGGGCGCCCAAAGGTCTAGCGTGGCGCCTCGCCGCATGGCGGGCTTTCCGCCAATGCCTGCAAACTGTAAGCTGGCCGAGCGTTGGGCGGGAAGAGTTGGGCAAGGCGGGGGGGCGTGCGATGGGCAGCGAGCGGCTCAAGGCTTTTTCCGATGGCGTGCTGGCCATCGTCATCACCATCATGGTTCTGGAGTTGAAACCGCCGCACGGCGAGGATTTGGCCGCTCTGGCGCGATCCTGGCCGTTATTTCTCGCCTATATCGTCAGTTTCACCTATGTGGCGATTTATTGGAACAACCATCATCACCTTTTCACTCTTGTCGAAAAAGTCGACGGTCGCGTGCTCTGGGCCAATATTTTCCTGCTGTTCTGGCTGTCGTTGATGCCTTTCGCCACGGCCTGGGCGGCCGAAACAAAATTCGCGGCGCTGCCCATGGCGGTCTATGGCGGGGACCTGTTCGCCTGCGCCGTGGCCTATCTGATTCTGGTGCGGAGCCTGCTTGGCGCCCATGAGGCGCAATCGCCGCTGCATCGGGCGATCGGCGTGGATTTCAAGGGCAAACTGTCCGTCGCGCTTTATGTGGCGGGCATGGTCGCCGCCTTCTGGCGGCCCTGGCTCGCCGGCGCCTTCTATCTCCTGGTGGCGGCGATCTGGCTGATTCCCGACCGGCGCATCGTGCGGGTGTTTTCCGAAAGCTAATGCCGCGACAACAGGTCGCGCAGCTTGCACAGGCTGGTGGTGATGTCGAACCTCTGCTCGGGCAGGGCTTCGCCGGAAATCAGCCTGGCCAGCGCCGCCGTCGGATCGGTCTCGCCGGTCAGCAGCACATCGGCGCCGCGCTTTTTCATATGGCGGACAAAGCCTTCGCCGGCGCTGCCGGCGACGACGATCTCCACGCCGTCGAGCGGGTGCGGGCCGTCATCCTTGAAATGATGCGGCGTCTGTTCCTTGGTCAGGGTGATTCGCTGCGGCGCGGGCAGGGGCTTTTCCGGGGCATGGGCGGAGAGATCGTAGAGCAGCCAGTTTCTGGCCTGACCGGCGTGGCCGCTGACTTCGCTCCAGTCTTTTGTCGGTATGGCGACTTTCATGGCGCAATGCTCTCGTTTCTGTCGAAAAATTCGGGACCCGGCGCTGCTGCGCCCAATTCAAACCGACAGGAGGCAGATTTTGCGCCAGCCCAGGACGGCCAAGCGGCGGTCATGACGCGGTGAAAAACCCCGGCCGCCGGCAAATCGGCGGCCGGGGCGCGGCGTGTTACGCGGCCTTGGGCGATTCGACCGGGCGCGGACCGGATTGGCCGATCGGAATCTGGCGCGGGCGCTGGGCCTCGGGGATTTCGCGAACCAGATCGACATGGAGCAAGCCGTTTTCCAGCCGGGCGCCGGTGACCAACACGTGATCGGCGAGCTGGAAGCGGCGCTCGAAGGCGCGGGCGGCAATGCCCTGATAGAGAATTTCAGCCGCCTGGCCCTCGTCGCGGGCCTCTTTCGCGCCCTTGATGGTCAGGGTGTTTTCCCGCGACTCGATGGAGAGTTCGTTTTCGCCGAAGCCGGCGACGGCCAGCGTCAGCCGGTAGGCGTTTTCGCCGGTGCGTTCGATATTATAGGGCGGGTAGGCGGCGGGCGCCTCGGCGCCGGCGGTCTGGTCGAGCAGCGAAAACAGCCGGTCGAAGCCAATGGTCGAGCGATAAAGCGGAGAGAGATCGAAACCACGCATGTCATATCCTCCATTGAGCGACATGGATTGCAGGAATACCGGCCAGGCCGGCCTTGCGGCCCGACCGGGGCGCGTCCGTTTTGGCCCGCGCGATATTTGAGTTGGGAAGCGGCAATGGCTTTTCAAGAGCATCGCGGCGAATATGGTGGCGAAAAGGATTCGCGATTCGCATGGAGCTGATCGACACACCGGAAAACCGCCGCCCGCCCGGCGCCAATGTCGTGGCGTTGCGCGCGCGCGACGGCGTGACGCTGCGCGCCGCCTATTGGCGTCCCGAGGGAATTGCGCGGGGAACCGTGGCGCTGATCCAGGGCCGGTCGGAATTCATCGAGAAATATTATGAGGTGATCGGCGAACTTTTGGCGCGCGGCTTTTTTGTCGCGGCCTTCGACTGGCGCGGCCAGGGCCTGTCCCAGCGCCAGACCGGCAATCCCTTCAAGGGCCATTTGCGCCGCTCCACCGATTTTCGCCTCGATCTCGACGCCCTGGTCGAGCAATTGCTGGCGCCGGATGCGCCAAAACCCTGGTTCGCCCTGGCCCATTCGATGGGCGCCGCGGCGGCGCTCGACCATGCCGCGGCCAAGGGCGCGCCTTTCTCCCGCATCGTCGCCACGGCGCCCATGCTCAAGCTCCACGGCTTTCCCGGCTCCAACGCCGCCCGGGCCCTGGCCAATGTCTTCACCGCCGCCGGCCTGTCGCGCGCCTTCATTCCCGGCGGCGGCCGCAAAATGCTCAATGAGAAGGGGTTCGCCCATAATATTCTCACCGCCGACGCGCGCCGCTTCGAGCGCGTGGCGCGGGTCGTCGCCGCCGGTCCCGGCCTGCGCATCGGCGATCCCACCGTCGGCTGGGTGCATAACGCCTATCGATTGATGGACCGCCTCGGCGAGCCGGGCTACGCCGAGCGCATCAAAATTCCCATTCTGATGCTGGCGGGCGGCGATGACCGGCTGGTGTCCAGCGCGGCGGTGGAAGATCTGGCGCGCCGGCTGAAAAACGCCTCCTGCCTGATTCTGCCCGGCGCCCGTCACGAGATCATGATGGAGCGCGACGACGCCCGCGCCCGATTCTGGGCGGCGTTCGACGCTTTTATTCCGGGCGAAAGAGTTTTGCGCGCGGCGGCGGAAGGCTGAGCTTCAGTCCCGTTCGCGCAAAAACGCCAGCGCCTGTTCGTGGACGCGCTTGTCGCCGGCGGCGATGATGGCGCCGCCTTGCGTGGGGTCGCCGCCGTCCCAAGTGGTGATGACGCCGCCGGCGCCCTGGATGATCGGGATCAGCGCGACAATGTCATAAATATTCAGCCCGGCCTCGACCACCAGGTCGATCTGGCCGGCGGCGAGCATGCAATAGGCGTAGCAATCGCCGCCATAGCGCGCCAGCCGGACCTTGTCCTCCAGCGTCTCGTAGCGCGGGCGCAGCTCCGCGGGAATCAGCTTGGGCGAAGTGGTCATCAAGGTGGCGCGCTCCAGCCCGGCGCAGGGGCGCACGCGCAGCTTCCGCTGGCCGGCGTCGCCATTGCGGCCGGTCCAATAGGCGGCGCGGCCGTCGCCATAGAATTTTTCGCGGGTGAATGGCTGATTCATCAGCCCGTAGCAGGGCGCGCCCTTGTGCAGCAGGCCGATCAAGGTGCCCCACAGCGGCAGTCCCGCGATAAAACTCTTGGTGCCGTCGATCGGATCGAGCACCCAGACATAGTCGGACTCGCCGTCGCGCGTTCCAAATTCCTCGCCGATGACGCCGTGGCCGGGAAAGGTCTCGCCGATCAGCCGGCGCATGACATTTTCCGCGGCGCGGTCGGCCTCGGTGACCGGATCGAAGACGCCGCCGATATTCTTGTCTTCCAGCGCGAAGGCGGTGCGGAAGAAGGGCATGATCGCCTCGCCGGAAACCTTGGCCAGTTTCTCGACAAAGGGAATGAAATCGATCGCCGTCATGCCTGCTCTCCCAACGCCCATCTCAGACATGCCACGAACCGCGAGTCGAGGCCAGCCCCGCCAGAATATCTCTCCGGCGCTATTGCGGCGCAGCGCATTGTGGCGCCGCAAGGTAATTAACCTGCCGTAGAATCATGAGCTTGTGGAAAAAAATCGAAATTTTCGAAAAAAATCTTGCAATATTTATTGCATTGCATCATATTGTGGAGGTGCGGCGCTCGCGCTGCACATGCCCTCATTGGGCGTTTCCTCCCTAGACTTGGACCGCTAACGACAGTTGGCGGTCTTTTTTTGTCTTTTTGGGCTCAGGGGACGCCGCCGGGCCTATTCCGCGGCGAGGCGGGGCAGGGCGCGCGCCACGCTCGGCGCTTCGGCGATGGCGGCGATCAGCCTGCTCATGTCGTCCTTGACCTTGTCGAAGCCGGGCAGCAGCTCAAAAGTTTTTTCGTCGAGATAGAGGGCGCGATTGATTTCGATCTGCAGGGCGTGGCGATGGAGTCCGCGCCGCGCGTAATGTTCGGTGATGAAGCCGCCGGCGTAGGGCTTGTTTCGGGCGACCCGATAGCCGAGCGCGCTGAGCTGGGCGTGGACCCGATGGGCGAAGCCGGCGTCGCAGCTCGCGCCATGACGGTCGCCGAGCACGATATCGGCCTGGACAGGCTCGTAGGGCCGGCGGGAATCGCCGGTCGGCATGCGCGACGGCATGGAATGGCAGTCGATCAATATGGCCACGCCGAATTTCTGCGCGGCGCGCTCCATCAGCCGGTCGAGTTCGGCATGATAGGGGCGCCAAGCCAGATCGATCCGCGCCAGGCCTTCGGCCAGCGGGATCTTGCCGGGATAGATCGGCTGCCCCTCGGAAACCACGCGCGGCACCACGCCCAATCCGGCGGCGACGCGCAGCGAGCGGGGCGGGGCGGCGGGCGGCGGCGGCGGTTCGAACAATTTGGGGTCGAGTTCGCCGGCCTCGCGATTGACGTCGAGAAAGGCGCGGGGATAGCCGGCCTTGAGCAGGGGCGCGCCGTGCCGCGGCGCGGCGGCGAAAAGATCGTCCACCGCCACATCCTCGGAGGACCGCAGCGCTTGCGGCGGCAGCCGGGAGGCGGCAAGGAATTCGGGCGGATAGAAACTGCCGGAATGGGGCGAGGAAAACACCAGGGGCGACGTCAGCGCCTCCGGCTCGCAAATCTCGCAGGGCGGCGCGCGAAAATCCACGCTTGGCTCTTTTCCCCGCATTCCCTTTTTGTCTCCCGTTCGGGTGGCTGACCGGGAGAATGAAGCCAGAACCGCGATTTGTCCACCGGCGGATTTTGCCCTAGGCTGACCCAGGCGAAGATTTCGTTGCATTTGTCGGCAACCTTTACCCGTCTTTTCACTTGTTTTTTACCACGAGGGGTCTTTATCGAGTGAGAGAAACGAGGACGCCATGAACGATCGCTACGAAAATAATTCGATCAAGATTCTGCTGGCCGAGGATGATTCCGACATGCGGCGCTTCCTGGTGAAGGCGCTGCAGAACGCCGGCTATTCGGTGGCCTCCTTCGACAATGGCCTTTCCGCCTATAACCGGTTGCGCGAAGAACCCTTCGAATTGCTGCTGACCGACATTGTCATGCCGGAGATGGACGGGATCGAACTGGCCCGCCGGGCCACCGAACTGGACCCGGACATCAAGGTCATGTTCATCACCGGCTTCGCCGCCGTGGCGCTGAACCCCGACAACCAGGCCCCGCGCCAGGCGAAAATCCTATCCAAACCCTTCCATTTGAAGGATCTGGTCAATGAAGTGACGCGTCTGCTGGCGGCTTGAGCGGCGGCGCGCATTTTCTCGGCCAGGGAGGGTTGCGCGGGGGCAATCGAATCGATATACACCCTCCACCCCAAACGGGCCGCCGCAAGGCGGTTTCGGGCGCGTAGCTCAGCGGGAGAGCACTACGTTGACATCGTAGGGGTCACAGGTTCGATCCCTGTCGCGCCCACCATTTCGAAGCCCTGGACGTCATCGAGAAATCGGCGTCCAGGGCTTTTGCGTTTCGGCCGCGCCGATCCGTTCGGTCCGTTGGATTCCGGATCGTCTCAGCGGGCGGAAAACAGGAAATTGTTGATATAGGGCAATCGCCGCCGGTTATGCGCCGCCGTGTGCAGGCTCTCGGTCACGATCTGATCGCGGGCCGCGCTGAACTGGTTCAAGGGACGGCGGAGTCCGCGATCGAAATAAAACCCCTCGTAGCCCAGCGCGGCGAGTTCCGCGCTTATCCGGACGAGCGCGCCGGGATTGTGCCGCTCCTCGATTTCGATCAGCAGCGTGGGGCGGTCCCGCGCGATGGTCGTCCGCGCGCCGTCCAGAACCGCTTCCTCATGGCCCTCGACGTCGATCTTGATGAAGCCGATCTTGCCAAAATCGTAATCGTCGAGTCGGCGGGTCTGGACCGCTGCGACGCGCGATAGGGTTTCGTCGGCGACGGCGCGGTTTTCCAGGCTGGCCATGCCGACGGACTCGCCGCCCGACCCATCCTTGGGAAAACGCAGCATGGCCACCCCAGCCGACGAGGACAGCGCGACATTTTCCAGCGACAGGCGCGCAACGCCGAGCGAGCGAATATGCGCGACGCGTTCGGCATTGGGTTCGAAGGCGTGAACCCATCGCGCCAGCCGGCTCAGATGATAGCTGTAAATCCCGTCATTGGCGCCGACGTCGATCGCCGCCAAATGCTTGTCGACATAGCGGGGCAGTTCGCGCAGTTCCCATTCGCCGGTGAAAAAATACTGCTTCCACAAATATCTGCGTGTAGCTTGCCAATAGCGGAGCTCGCCCAGCATCGACTTCAAGGCGGCCCCCTCCCAAATCGCCGGATCAGGCGCTCTTGTCGCCCACGGGCGTCGCCGCCCGCTGCGCGCCGGCGTGGACCGCCGTCGCCGCGCCCAAACCGAACACATGCTTGTAAGCCGCGAATAATTGCGGGATCTGGTGAGCCCATGACAGCTCGGCCACCACCCTTTGACGGCCTATGGCGCCGGCATGCGCGCTTTTCTCGGGGTCGTCGAGAAATTCGACGATCTTGTCGGCGAAATCCCTGGTGTCATTGGGCTTGGCGTAGAGCGACGCCTCTTGCGCCGAGACGCGGCCCTCGACAACGTCATATTGGACGATTGGCTTGCCCATCGCCATATATTCCAGGATCTTGTTCATCGTCGAGAGATTGTTCATCGGATTGACGCGGTCCGGATTGACGCAGACATCGGCGGTCGACAGCATGGAAAACAGGTCCGCGTCGGAGACCCGGCCGAGGAAGCTGACATAGTCGTCGAGCCGCAGATCGGTAGCCATGGTCTTGAGCTTGTCCAGGGCTGGGCCGCCGCCGGCGATGGCGAACTGAATGTCCTTGCGGCCTTGGTCCTCGACGAGATGGCGCACCGTTTCGAGCAGCAGGTCTATGCCTTCCTGGTCGCCGATGACGCCGACATAGCCGACGAGAAAAGCGCGGCCGTTCTTCCAGCGCGGGTCGGCGGACATGGGCTGAACGCGGCGCAGATCGGGGCCGCTGCGCACCACGAATGTGTCGCTCTTGTTTTTCTTGCCGCGCGTCATGGCGATGGCGCGATAGCTCTCATTGGTGCAGATGACGGTGTCGGCGAAAAAGAAGGTCGCCCGTTCCATCAGCAGCAGCAGCCGCCAGAAGAAATCGCGGCGATTGAATTTCGCCTCGTAGAGTTCAGGATTAATGTCGTGATGGTCGAAGACGAATTTGCGGCCGAGAAGCTTGAAGGGCAGGGCGACCAGGAAAATCAGGTCCGGCGGGTTGCAGCCGTGGATCACGTCGAAGCCGTGCTTGACGAAAATGCGGCAGGCCAGGCGGAATTCGGCGAATAGCGCGCTGGCGTATTCCCGAAGGTAGCCGCCGGAGGAATCGACTTCGGCCGGCAATTTGTGCCGGTAGATGTGGATGCCTTCGAGCAATTCATATTCGGCGGTGAAATTCTTCCCCACCGGACAGATGATCGAGACCTCCGCGCCGGCGGCGCGCAAGGTGGTGGCCTCCTGCCAGACGCGGCGATCGAAGGGAACCGGCAGGTTCTCGACGATGATGAGAATTTTTTTCCCGGAAAAATCGGTTCCGGCGGGAAGGTCGAACGAACTGGTGAGGGGCGCCAAAATCAAACCTCGCAATTGGTGACGACGAACGAGCAAAAGCCGGACCGGCCCGGTTCAGAGCGTGTAAAAATCCAGAATCCGGGATGAGCGGAACGAAAGGTTTTTCGACGAACCATTGGTGTCGATCACCACGTCGAATTCTTGCGTCTCGGCGACCTCCGCGGACACGAGCAATTTGGTCAGGCCCGGCAGATGCGAGAAGGCATAGCCGAGATTCTGGCCGATCAATTTATGTGGGTTGAGCGAGGGATCGAGGATCGACAGCGCATAGCCGGCTTGCAGCAATTTGCGCGCAAGATCGATGTTCGGGCTCTCGCGCAAATCGTCGGTGTTGGATTTGAACGCCAGGCCGAGCATCAGCACCTTGGCGCCGGGGGCCAGTCCGGCGATGGCGCGCTGAAACAGGAAATGTTTGTGTGCGTCGTTGGAGCGCATCAGCGCGTCGACGACATGGGTGTTGGCGCCGACGTCATTGGCTATGTATTGCAGCGCGCGCACGTCCTTAGGCAGGCAGGAGCCGCCGAACGGCCCGCCGGGCCGGAAATAATAGGGAGAGATGTTCAGCTTGGTGTCGGAGATGAAAATCTTGTAAATCGCGCTGGGGCTGATCTCCAGGTTCAGGCAGATGCGGCCGATTTCATTGGCGAAGGCGACTTTCAGCGCGTGAAAGCTGTTGTCGACGAATTTGGTGAATTCAAATTCCCGATAGGGCAGGTAAAACACCGGCGCGGTCAGGTTCCTGTTGATTTCGTCCATGCGCGCATTGGGCAGGCCGTCGGCGGTGCCGATGACGATTTTCGGCGGATTGAAAAAATCCTTGATCGCCATGGCCTCGCGAAGGAATTCCGGATTATAGACCAGCTCGATATGGTCCACGGCCTCGTCCAGAACCGATTTGAAAATGGGATGGATCAGTTCCTCGATCGTGCCGGGACGGATGGTGCTGCGGTAAACGACGGTCAGCTTTTCCGTCCGACCGGATTGTTGAAAAGCGAGAGCGATCTGGCGCGAGACCTCGGCGATGTCGCGCATATTATGCGAACCGTCGGCGCCGCTGGGCGTGCCCACGCAAACGATGGCCATTTCGCAGGACGCGATCGGCGCGGCCGGATCGGTGGTGCAGGACAGAAGATTTTTTTCGAGCGCATCGCTCAGCAGCTTGTCGAGACCGGGCTCCTCGATGGGCGAGGCGCCCTTCATGATCTGGCCGACCTTCTGGTCGCTGATGTCGACGCCAATGATCTTGTGGCCTTCGCTCGCCAGGCACAGGGCCGCAGTGAGTCCGACATAACCTAATCCATAAACGGCAATGAGCATGAGGACCTTCTCGAAGCGCCTGAACAAACAATTATCACGCAGTTACACTTTTGGCGGGGGCCGTCTACATCCTCGGAGGTTGTGCTTCGCGAAGTCAAGATGACGTTACGCCATGAAAGCGCGGCGTGATTTGCTTAACATATTGTGGCTCTGTGACCTTTTAAGCGGCGAAGATGACAAAAATATTTTGCAAACGCCTATTTTTACGGCGGATTGCCGCCCATTGGGGCGAAGGCCCGACAACCCGCGGGTTTAATCGGCGGCGCGCTGAAATCTCCGTGCAAAAAAATCGGTTCACAGGAAAAATATCCGCTGCGCCTCGGCGACCAGACAGGTCAGCTTTCCCGTCACATAGGCGCCGGTGTCGATATTGACGCGATTGCGAAGAACTTCCGGCGCCGCCGCCGGCGTGTGGCCGTGAACCACCTTGCGCGGAAAGCGGCCCTTGAACGAAAGAAAGTCCCTCCGGATCCACAAAAGGTCTTCCCGGCGCTGTTCGGCAAGAGGCGTGTTCGGCCGCAGCCCCGCGTGGACGAACAGGTAATCGCCGCAGACATGCATGAGCGGCAAAGCGCCAATGAAGGCGATATGTTCGGGCGGAATTTTTTCGCCCATTTCGCGCATGACGCGCAAATGCGCGGCCTCTCCCGGGGCCGTGGGCAGGGACACGCCATAGGACAGCAGCGTCTCGCGGCCGCCATAGGTGAGCCAGTCGGCGAACACCGCCGGTTCCGACAGCGCCCGCAGGAAAATTTCTTCGTGATTTCCGGCGAGGACAATGGTGGGAATCGATTTCGCCCTGGCGATGAGCAGGTCGATGACCTCGCGCGATTGCGGGCCCCGGTCGATGAGATCGCCCAGATAAATTTCGTAGGCGTTGGCGATGGGGTTGGCGTCGCGATGCGCGTCGATCTTGGCTTGAACCTTCGCCAGAAGATCCGCCCGTCCGTGAATGTCGCCAATGGCGTAGACGCGTTCGCCATCGGGCGTTCGCGCGACAATATCGCGATTGGCGGCGCGTCTGGCGTCTGGCGGCATGGCGGATTTCCTCTCCACGGCGACATTTGTCGATCGAGCGACAAGGCGTCAAGGGCTTCCGCAGGGTCATGCAATACTGGCTTGACGGGGCTGGATTAGTTTCATACCAACATGATTAACTTTGTTTTTTTTCGAGTTACGATGAGAGTTTCCCTCGTTGCGCTTCATTTTCCCGAGTATGCCGCGCGGCTTGCTCTGCATCTGGCGGAGACATGCGACGTTCAGCTCCATCTGACGCGGCCGCGCTGCGATCTGGAAATCAGCCCCGAACTGATGGCGCAACTCAAGGCGCGTGTGGAGCTGCATGTCCATGAGCGCATCAGAAAATATAATGAGATCGCGCGGGGCTGGAGCCTGTCGCGGGCCATTCGCGCCTTCGCGCCCGACGTGGTTCACGCCCAGGAAGCCGGAGTCCGCGCGCTCGCCGTCATGCTGCTGGCGCTGCCGCGCGCACTGCCCTTCGTTCTGACCGTTCACGATCCCGTTCCCCATAGCGGCGCCGATCAAGTCGTTCGCAACCGGCGCAAGAGAGAGCATGAGTTCATCCGCCGCCGCGCGGATCGAATCCTGGTCCATGATTCCATTTGCCTGGGCGATATGGTTCGGCTCGATCCGGCGAAGGCCGGCCGCGTTCACGTGGCCGCCCATGGCGTGCTGGCCGAAGCGCCCGACGAAGATGTCGCGCCGGAAACAGGCTCCTTTGTCTTTTTCGGCCGGATCGAAGCCTATAAGGGGCTGGGCGTCCTGCTCGCCGCTTGCCGGAAATTGTCCGAACGCGGCCTGCCTTACCGGCTGTTGATCCTCGGGCGCGGCCCCGATCTCGAGCCGCTCAGGGGCGAGATCGCGGCTTTGCCCAATGTTGCGCTCGACGAAGCCTTCGTCCCCGCCGCCGAGGTTGGCCAGGCCCTGCGAAAAGGCGCCGTCGTCGTCATGCCCTATCTCGACGCGACGCAGAGTGGCGTGCTCGCTTCCGCCTTTTCCGTGGGACGGCCGGTGATTGCGACCCGCGTCGGCGGATTGCCGGAGATCGTGGTCGATGGCGACAATGGGTTGCTCGCGCCGCCCAACGATGTCGAGGCCCTGGCGGCGGCGATGGCGCGCGTGATCCGCGAACCGGAGTTGGCGGGCCACTTGGCCGCCGGCGCCGTCCAGACCGCGCAAACCAAATTGTCATGGACCCATATCGCGCGCGACACGCGGCGCGTTTACGAACTGGCGCGAGCCGACGCCGGCCGCCGCGGCGCGCCCAAAGCCGCGGAAACGCGCTTTCAGGACGATAGATCCGGCTTGTAGATGCGGATGAATTTTTCCAGATTCATCAGCGACCAGATGATTTTCTCGGAATTGGCCACGCCGGACACGTGATCCGCGACGAGTTTGCCAACCACGTCCCTGTCGAGGAAACGCGCCGTTTCCGATTGCGGCGACAACAGCAGCTCGCGCAGGATTTCCGCCCGCTCGGCGCGAAACCAGAGATGGATCGGCACGCGGAAGCCGACTTTCCGGCGCTTGAGAACGAAATCGGGAACCTTGCCGCGCAAGGCCGTGCGCGCCACCGCCTTGCTCCAGCCGGGGCGGGCCAGGAAGGAGTCCGGCATGCGCGCCGCCAGCGCCGCCAGTTCGACATCCATGAAGGGCATGCGCCCTTCGATCGCGCCGGCCATCATCATCCGGTCGCCGCGTTCGAGCGTGCTATCGGGCAAATAGGCGGTCTGGTCGAAAAACTGCGCGCGGCGCAGATTGGAAACGCCCTCGATCGAAACGGCGAAGGATTTGGGCGCGGGCTGGCGCGCGGGATTGTTCAGCAGGCGGTCGCGCATCGACGGCGACATGTCGCCGAACCAGATGCGCACGCGCTCCGCGGGGTCCCGATGCGCCAGGGCGCGGGACAAGGTTTTCCACCGCTGCATGTCGAAGGGCAGGCGGTCGACGATCCGCTCGTCGAGGAATTTATGCACGGACGGCGGCATGATCGCCTGATAGGCCCCGACGAAACGCTCGGCGATATATTTGGGATAGCCGCCGAAAAACTCGTCCGCGCCTTCGCCGGTCAAAACCATTTTCACCGATTCGGAAGCCAGCCGCGACAGCAGCAGAATGGGAATGTCGGAGGCCTCGCTCACCGGCGCGCCGCGTCGTAAAACGGCCTCGTCCCAATGGCTGAAGAAATCGTCGGCGGTGACCAGGACGGAGCGATGCTCGGTCTTGAAAAAAGCCGCGACCTGCTCGGCCGCCGCGACCTCGCTATATTGCTTTGGCTCGAAGCCGACGCAGAATGTCTTGATCGGCCGGTCCGACATGGCGCTCATGACCGAAACCACGGCGGAGGAATCCAGCCCGCCCGAGAGAAAGGCGCCAAAACTGGCGTCGCTACGCATGCGGATGCGCACGGCCTCCTCGAAGGTCTGGCTGAAAAGCGCCACGGCTTCGTCGAAATTGTCGATATCGGGCGCGGTGCTGGCCAGCGGCGGCGTGTAATAGCGCTCGATCGTCAATTCGCCGCCGCGCCATTCGGCCAGGCAGCCCGGCTCGAGTTTGCGGATCGAGCGGAAAAACGTGCGCGGGCCGCAGACATAGCGGTCGAGCAGATATTCGCTCAGGGCGTCCCAGTCGAAACGCCGGTCGAAGCCGGGAAATTTGACGATCGGCTCGATTTCCGACGAAAACAGCAGATTGCCGTCTTTTTCATAGAGGAACAGCGGCTTCTTGCCGAAATGGTCTCTGGCGAACAACAGGCTCTGCTCGCGCGCGTCATAGAGCGCGAAAGCGAACATGCCGCGAAATTTCTCGATCGCCTGCTTGCCCCAGGCGCGATAGGCCTCGATCAGCACTTCGGTGTCGCAACGGGTATGGAAGGCGTGCCCCCTGGCGATCAATTCCTCGCGCAATTCGATGAAATTGTAAATTTCCCCATTGAACACGACGCAGATCGACCGGTCCGCGCTCCACATCGGCTGCGCCCCGGCGTCGGTCAGGTCGAGAATGGACAGCCGCCGATGGCCAAGGCCGAGTTGATAGGCGCCGGCGCCTATTTCCAGCGTTTCATAGCCGCCGCCATCGGGGCCTCTGTGTGTCAGGACGTCGGTCAGCGTGACCAGCAGCTGCCGGTCCTGTCTGTCCGAAGACTTGAGAATCCAGCCAAACATTCCGCACATAATCGGGCCTTTCGAAACAAAAACGCCGGTGGCTCAAGAGCGCCCGGCGCGAATATATTCAAAAAAATCAAAGTACTGCTTGTTCATCTGGTCCTCTGCGAATTTTTTCTCGACATGTTCCCTGATGAAAAGCGCAAAATTTCGATCTCGTGTCTTTCCATAAAACTGTTCGATCGACAATACCAATTGATCTGTATTGCGCACAGCAAAAATCGCGCCGATTTCACCATCGACGATTTCCGAGGCGCCGCCCAGATCGCTCATCAGCATGGGAACGCCAAGAGCCAGGGTTTCCAGCGCCGCCAGCGACAGGGTTTCGATCGCCGTGCTGCATAACACGCCCAAGTCCATCGCGGCGAGATAGGGGCGAACGTCGCCTTGCGCGCCGGTCAGCGTCACATGCGCGGCCACGCCCGCTTTCTCCGCGGCCTCGACAATGGCGGCGCGCATTTCGCCCTCGCCGACGATCAGGGCTTTCGCCGGCATGTTGCGGGCGCGGGCGCGGGCGAGCGCCTCGATCAACTGCAAATGGTTCTTCTCCGGCCGCAGCATCGAGCAGCAGCCGATGACGAAATCTTCGTCGGAAAATCCGAGCTCGCGCCGCATGGCCTCGCGAGTCCGCTCGCGGATCGCCAGAGCGTAGCGCGTCATATCTATGCCGTTGAGGATGACGGTTTGCTCCCTGGGTCTCACGCCGCGCTCCAGCCACAAATGTCTCTGGTTTTGTGAAATGAAGATGACGGCCTTGGCGCGACGGTAGAGGGGCCGATAGAGTCGCTCCAGAATTTTTCCCGAAGCGTTCGGAACGAGCTGGTATGGGCGATGGTGACCACCGCGCC
>CAWDOR010000031.1:0-224991 GCA_963804045.1 uncultured Alphaproteobacteria bacterium
TATCCTCGGCCACCCCATCCGCTCGCTGGTCGCGGCCGCGCGCGCGGCGGCCCCCATTGGCGGACTGAAGGCCGGCTGGATTATCCTGGCCGGCGGCGCACGGCGGCGCATAGTCTGAGCGTCGGCGAATATATCCGCACCACCATCCAGAACCTCGGTTCGGTCGCCATCAAGGTTGGGGAATAAAAATGCCCATCGTCGAAATCACGCTGATCGAAGGCCGCACGGACGAGGCCAAGGAAAAGCTGCACAAGAAGGTCGCCGAGGCCGTGTCGGACTCCATTGGCGCGCCGCTGGAGTCGATCCGGATCATCCTGCGGGAGGTCCCCGGCGCGCATTTTTCCGCCGGCGGGGTCGCCAAATCGAAGCCCAAGCCGAAAAGCTGATCGGCGCCCGGCATGTCTCCCAACCTCGCCCGCAATCTCGACGTCTCCATCGACATGGCCACGCTGTCGCGCAGCGTCGGCCGGATGGCGCGGGCCTTTGCCGCGACGCGGCGCAAGACCGGGCTGACGGCGGACGAAGTGTTGATTTTCCTGGCGCTCGGCCATCTCGGCCAGACGCCGACGGCGGGCGGCGTGGCGATTCGGCCGGTGACCTGCATCGACCTCGCGGACGTCTTGCACATGCCCAAGGAGACCGTGCGGCGCAAGGCGGCGCGTCTGGTGGATCGCGAACTCGCCTCGTCCACCACGCGCGGACTCCTGCTGGAAAACGACGGCGAATGGCGGCGTCTGGCGGAGGAATTGATTGGCTGAAGCGGCCGGAATGGCCTAGCGTCGAGCTGTCGGCGCAAAGCCAGGATCGCTTGGCGGACAAAAGGCAAAAGCCTGGCCGCCTGGATGGTTTCGACAAATCGACGTCCGCCACGAGGCTTGAGGCGTCGGCGGGGAGGGGCATGAAATTCTCGACAAGACTTCGCGCCTTGACCGTCTGGACCCTGGTCGGCGGGCGGGCGCCCCACAGGTAAAATTTTCGGGACGACGCTCTCGGGGGCGTCGTGCTTTGGGCTGTGAGCAGACGCGCGCCGGATCAACCGGCGGCGAATTAACGGGAGGACTGAAATGCTGAAGAAAAATCGTCGCCAAATCATGGTCGGCGCCGCGGGCGGCGCGGCCGCCCTCGGTCTGCCGCGCGCCGCGTTCGCCGCCGGCAAACCGATCAAGCTCGGCCTGGTCGTGCCGCAGACCGGGCCGCTGGCGATCTTCTCCGAACAGGTGCCCTGGGTGGTCGAGCAGATCGCCAAGGCGACCGGTGGGCAGATCGTCAACAATGGCGTCGCCCATCCGCTGGAAATCCTGGTGCGCGACAGCCAGTCCAACCCCAATCGCGCGGCGGAAGTCGCCAAGGGCCTGATTCTTCAGGACAAGGTCGACATGCTGCTGGCTTGCGCCACGCCGGAGACCGTCAATCCCGTCGCCGATCAGGCGGAACTGGCGGGTGTGCCCTGCCTGTCCGACGACGCCCCGTTGGAGCCCTATTTCTTCGGTCGCGGCGGCGATCCGAAAAAGGGCTTCGAGTGGACCTATCATTTCTTCTTCAGCGCCATCACCCTCGCCGATTCCTATTTCGCCGCCTGGGATCAACTGCCGACCAACAAGGTCATCGGCGCGCTCTGGCCCAATGACAATGACGGTCAGGCCTTCTCGAAAATCTTCACGGCGGTCGCGGGCAAGAAGGGCTACAAGGTGGTCGATCCCGGCCGCATCGACTTGCCCGCCGGCAATTACAACGCCCAGATCGCCGCCTTCAAGGCCGCCAATGTCGAGATCGTCTCGGGGGTGCTGCCGCCGCCCGAATATACCGCCTTCTCCAGCGCCGCCGCGCAGCAGAATTTCCGTCCCAAGATCGTCTCCATGGCCAAGGCGACGGAATTCCCCGCCGCCGTCGCCCCGCTCGGCGATCGCGCCCTGGGCCTGTCGGTGGAAGTCTGGTGGTCGCCGACGCATCCCTACAAGTCGGGGCTGACCGGCCAGAGCTCGCAGCAGCTCTCGGACGCTTTCGAAGCGGCTTCGGGCAAGCAATGGTCGATGCCGCTCGGCTTCCGCCATGCTCTGTTCGAAGTCGCCATCGACGCGTTGAAACGCACCAAGGATCTCAACGATCCCGCCTCGATCCGCGACGCCATCGCCGCGACCGATTACCAGTCGATCGTCGGCCCGGTGAATTTCAAGACCGGCCCCTATCCGAACACCTGCAAGACGCCGCTGGTGATCGGTCAGTGGCGCAAGGGCAAGAAATTCCCGCATGATCTGGTGAATGTGGACAATTCCACCGCCAAGGACGTGCCGCTCGGCGGCAAGATGGAGCCCATCGCCTGAGGCTGCCGGTCCAGAGGCGGGACGCTGGCGAGGCGTCCCGCTTTTTTCGCTGTAAATCCTCACATTCGGCCGCACGGACTCCATGCTCGAACTGAAAAAGATTTCGCGGCGCTTCGGCGGCTTGCGGGTGATCGACGGGCTGGACCTGCATGTCCGGCCCGGCGAGATTCTGGGCGTGCTCGGCCCCAATGGCGCGGGCAAGAGCACCCTGTTCAATCTGGTCGCCGGAGTGCTGTCGCCCAATGAAGGCCAGGTCGTCTATCGTGGCGCGGACATCACCCGGATGAAAATCTGGACGCGCCGCCGGATGGGCATAGGCCGGACCTATCAGGTTCCCAAACCCTTCGTCCACATGAGCGTCTTCGAGAATGTGCTGGTCGCCGCGGTGCATGGCGGCGGCCTGTCGATCCGCGCCGGGCGCGCCGAAGCTTCGGCGGCGCTGGAGCTGACCGGGTTGAGCGACCGCGCCGCGCTGCCGGCGGGCGCCTTGTCGCTGCTCAACCTCAAGCGTCTCGAATTGGCCAAGGCGATCGCCAACAAGCCGGACCTGCTGCTGCTCGACGAAATCGCCGGCGGGCTCACGGATGGCGAATGCATCGCGCTGCTGGATATTCTGCGCGCCATTCACGCGGCGGGGACCACCATCGTCTGGGTCGAACATGTGATTCACGCGCTCAAGAGCCTGGCGACGCGGCTGGCGGTGCTTTATGGCGGGGTGATCCTGGCCGAAGGCGAACCCGACGCGGTTCTCAACGACTCGCGGGTGCGCGAAGTCTATCTCGGTGCGGAATGAGCGGGGCTCGCCAATGACAGAAACGCCGCTGCTCGCTATAGAAAAACTCTCGGTCTTCTACGACCAGTTCCAGGCGGTTCACGACCTCGACCTGACCGTCGGCGCAGGAGAAATCGTTTCGATCATCGGCGCCAATGGCGCCGGCAAATCCTCGCTGCTGAAGGCCATTGTCGGCCAGGCCGGGCGCGTCGAAGGCGCCATTCGCCTCGACGGGCGCGACATCGCCCGTCTGCCGACGCCGGGAATCGTCGCCGCCGGCGTCGCGCTGGTGCCGGAGGGGCGGCGTCTCTTCGCCGATCTGACCATAGCCGAAAACCTGCGCATCGGCTGGGAGCTGGGCGGCGGGGGCGAGATCGACCTGAAGCAGATCCACGCCTGGTTTCCGGTGCTGGCCGAGCGCGCGGACACCCCGGCGAGCAAGCTTTCGGGCGGGCAGCAGCAGATGGTGGCCTTGGGGCGCGCCCTGCTGACCAATCCCAAACTGCTGCTGTGCGACGAGATCAGCCTTGGCCTGGCGCCGGTGGTCGTCGGCCAACTCTACCAGATCATTCCGTCGATCCGCGAGCGGGGCATTGGCATTGTCCTGGTCGAGCAGGACATTAGCCGCGCGCTCGCCGCCGCCGACCGCTTCTACTGCATGCTGGAAGGGGAAATCTCGCTCACCGGGCGCCCCGGCGACCACAGCCGCGACGACATCATGCGGCATTATTTCGGAGTGTAGGAAGAATGGCGCTCGCTGTGCTCAATCTGGTCGTCCAGGGCGTGCTGATCGGCGGTCTTTACGCGCTGTTCGCGCTGGGCCTGTCGCTGTCGCTGGGGGTGATGCGCTTCGTCAACATCGCCCATGGCGACATGATCGTCTTCGCCTCCTTCCTGCTGATGACCATTTCCCAGGCGCTGGGCTGGTCGCCCTTCCTGGCCGCCGCGCTGATGGCGCCGCTGGCCTTCGCCGGCGGCTATGGCGTCCAGCGCTTCCTGCTCCAGCGCATCGTCGGCAAAAGCGTGCTGCCGGCGGTTCTCGTCACCATCGGCCTGTCGATCATCATTCAGAACCTGCTGCTGGAAACCTATGGCCCCAACACCCGTAAATTATCCGGCGGCGCGCTGGAAATTTCATCGATCAATCTCGGCGGGCTCATCGACATCGGCCTCTATCCTCTGATCGTTTTCCTCGTCGCCATAGCGGCCATCGCCGGGCTCGACCGCTTCCTCAAGCGCACGTCGCTGGGCGCGCGCATCCGCGCCGTCGCCGCCGATCCCGCCGCCGCCGATCTGATCGGCCTGTCCTCGGCGAAAATCTACGCCATGGCCGGCGGCATCGTCGGGCTGGCGATGCTGCTGGCGGCCTGCTGCATGTCGGTCTGGACCAATTTCGACCCGGCCATCGGCCCGAGCCGGCTGCTCGCCGCTTTCGAGACGGTCGCGCTCGGCGGTCTGGGCAGTCTGTGGGGGACATTGGCCGGGGGCATATTGCTTGGCGTCGCCCAGAATATCGGCGCGCAATATGACGCCTCCTGGCAGACCCTGGCGCAGCATCTGGTGTTTCTCGTGCTTCTGCTGCTGCGGCCGCAGGGCCTGTTTTCCAAGGGGTGAGGCGGATGAACGCATTTTCCGCCAGATCGCAGCTCGTCGCGCTGCGCCTGATCTTCGGCCTCGCCCTGCTGGCCTGTCTGGCCGGCCCCTGGCTGTTCGACCTCAACCGCCTGACGATGATGACCGATTTCTTCATCCTGCTGGTCATGGCGCTGATGTGGAACCTGCTCGCCGGCTACGCCGACATCATCAGCATCGGCCAGCAGGCTTTTGTCGGCACGGGCGCCTTCGCCTTCTATGGCTTCGCCGTTCTGGGCGGACTCGATCCCTTCCTCAGCGCCGCGCTCGCCGCTCTGGTCACGCTGGTCATGGGTGTCCCGGCCATGGCTTTCGTCTTCCGCCTGCGCATGGCCTATCTGGCCGTGGGCACCTGGGTGGTCGCCGATGTGCTGATGCTGATCGCCGGCAAGCTTCCGGGCTTTGGCGGCGGCTCCGGCGTCAGCCTGCCCATTCGCATCGTCAAGGCTTTCGGCGCGACGCTCGCCGCGCGCACCCACACCATTTATTTCCTCGCTCTGGGCCTGGCGGTCCTCGCCTTTGTCACGACCTGGGCGCTGCTGCGCTCGCGGATCGGCCTGGGGCTCACCGCCATGCGCGACAATGAGGAGGCGGCGGGCGCCGCCGGCGTCGATCTGTTGCGCGGACGCATCCTCTGCTTCCTGTGGACCGCGCCCTTCCTCGGCCTGGCCGGCGTGCTGGTCACGCTGCAAAAGCTGCGCATTTCGCCAGGGGCCTCGTTCAGCCTCATCGACTGGACGATCAATGTGATCTTCATTGTCGTCATCGGCGGCATCGGCAGCCTCGAGGGGCCTATCCTCGGCGCCGTCGTGTTCTTCGTCCTGCGCGAATATCTGGCGGATTTCGGCTCCTGGTATCTGATCCTGCTCGGCGCCATTTCCATCGCCATGATGCTCACCGAACCGCGCGGCCTTTGGGGCCTTTTTCGCCGCTTCGGCGTCGGCGAAGTCTTCTCGGTGGCGCATGCGCCGGTCGCCGCGCCCGAAACGAAATCCGAGTGAAGTTTCGGATCGCCAATCTGCTATTCCGCGAAAAAATCCTTCAGCAGGCGGGCAAAACGCGCGGCATGTTCGATCTGCACCCAATGGCCGCAGCGGCTGAACACATGCAATTGCGAGCGGTCGATCCAGTCGAGCAGGGTCAGCGAATTTTGCAGGGGGATCACCTTGTCGTCGCGGCCGTGGACGATCAGCGTCTCATGTTTTAGCGCGCGAATATCGGTCTCCGCGCTGGCCATGGCGTCCACCCAGCGCTGGCGCGGCGCGGGGAACATGGCGGAAAAGGATTCTTGAAAGCCGGGGCGGATGCTCGCCCGGTAGCGCAGTTCCGCCAGCTCGTCATTCACCAGCTCGCGGCTGAAAGCGAAAATGTCGAGCAGCCCGCGCATGTTTTCGAACGAAGGCTGATAGCCCCAGACTCTGTCCAGTCCCTCGGTGATCGGGAAGGGCACGCCGACGCTGCCCATCAGCACCAGACGCCCGACGCGCTCAGGATGGCGGATGGCCAGCGCCAAGGCGATGGCGCCGCCGAAGGAATTGCCGACGACATGGGCCTTGGGAATGTTCAGCGCGTCGAGCAGGCCAATGGCCTGCGCCACCCAAGTGTCCACATTATAGGCGACATTGGCCGGGCGCTCGGAAAAGCCGAAGCCGACCATATCCGGCGCGATGACCCGATGGGCTTTGGAGATTTCGGGAATCGCCAAGCGCCAATTGGCCCAGGCGCTGACCCCCGGCCCGGAGCCGTGGATGAACAGCACCGGAAATCCCTCTCCGGCGTCGTGAAAATTGGTCTTAATGCCCGCAGCCTCGATCGACCGCCCGATTTCCGGATTTTCCGCGCTCATGATTGGCTCCTGTGATGGAGCTAAAATTATCGAAATTATTGCTATTGTCGATATTATCCTGGCTATATCGTCCTTGCGCCCACGCAAGCTGGGCGATTCAGGATTGCGCGCGCTTCCAGCGCTCCAGCACGGCAAAGCCGTCTTGCGCCGGCGCGATTTCCCCAGGGGTCCGCGAAAAACGCGGGGCTGGCGCCGGCTGCGCCACGCCGTTGCGTCGCACATGGCTCTGTCGCGCCTGCATATGTGGATGGACGGCGGCCTCATCCGGCGTCAACACCGGGGCGAAACAGGCGTCGGTCCCCTCCAGCAAGGCGCACCACTCGGCGCGATTGCGGGTCAGGAAGATCCTGGCGAGGATTTCCGCATCCTCCTCCCAGCGGCTTTGATCATATTGCCGGTCGAGCAATTTGGACGGCGCGTCGATCAAATCGAGCAGCGTCCGATAGAAATGCGGCTCGATCGGGCCGACCGAAATCTCCAGTCCGTCGGCGCAGCGATAGCAGCGATAGAAGGGCGCGGCGCCCGAGAGCACATGGGCGCCGCGCTCCAGCGACAGCCAGGGCGCCGAGGGCGCGCCAGCGAACATGGCCATCAGCGAGGCCGCGCCGTCGACAATGGCCGCGTCCACCACCTGTCCCTGTCCGGATTTCTCGCGCTCCCACAGCGCGGCGACCAGGCCCAGCGCGAGAAACAGCGAGCCGCCGCCGAAATCGCCGACCAGATTGAGGGGCGGATAGGGCAATTCCCCCTTGCGCCCCATGGGCGCCAGCGCGCCGCTCAGGGCGATGTAATTGAGATCGTGGCCGGCGGCTTTGGCCAGCGGCCCGTGCTGGCCCCAGCCGGTCATGCGGCCGTAAATCAGACGGGGATTCAGCGCCAGCAGGGTTTCGGGGCCAAGGCCGAGCCGCTCCATCACGCCGGGCCGGAAGCCCTCGATGACAATATCGGCCTTTGCGGCGGCCTCGAGGCAAACCGCCTTGCCGGCTTCGGACCTGATGTCCAGCGTCAGCGCCGCCCGTCCCCGATCATGGGCCGGATTGGGCCAGCCATTGCCGCCCTCGCGGTCGATGCGCAGCACTTCGGCGCCGAGATCTGACAGCAGCATGGCGCAATAGGGACCGGGGCCGATCCCCACGAATTCCACGACGCGGACGCCTGTCAGCGGACCGCCGGGCGACGTTTTTCGATCGACCATGCCCTCTCCGTTTCCTCGCTTGTTTTTTATCGACGCGTCCTTCGGGACGTCGTTTATTTTCCGGTCCAGATCGGCTTGCGTTTGGCGACGAAGGCGGCGGGGCCTTCGGTCGCATCCTGCGAGCCCATCATGGTCTTGACCGCCGGTTCGTCATGATAGCTGGCTATGGCCTCGGGCAGCGACATCGCCAGCGCTTGCATCGCGCCACGTTTGGTCGCGCGCACGGCGAGCGGCGCGCATTCCAAAATTTCCTGTGCCCATTTGCGCGCGACGTTCAAAAGTTCGCCGGGCGGCGCGACTTCATTGACGAAGCCATAATCCAGCCCCTCCCGCGCGGAGAGCCGGCGCCCGGTCAGCAGCAGCGCCATGGCCCGTTTCGAGCCGATCTGCACGGTCAGCCGCTGCATGCCGCCCGCCAGCGCCGACAGGCCGATTTTCGGCTCGGGCAAAGCGAATTGCGCATGTTCGGCGGCGATCACCAGGTCGCAGGCCAGCGCGATCTCGAATCCGCCGCCAAAGGCGAGGCCATTGACGGCGGCGATGACCGGCTTGTCCATGGCGAAGCGCGAGGTCAGCCCGGCGAAGCCGGACGGCGGCAGCACCAGGCCGCCGCCCGCCGCCTGCTGTTTCAGATCATGTCCCGCGCAAAAGGCTTTGTCGCCTTCGCCGGTGACGATCGCCACCCATTGGCTGTCGTCGCGCTCGAAATCATCGAAAGCGGCGGCCAGTTCCTCATGGGCCTCGGCGTTGAGCGCATTGTAGCTTTGCGGGCGCGCCAGGGTGACAAGGGTGAGGGCGCCCTCGCGCTCCACCTTGATGTAGCTAAAGGTCATGCGGCGTCATCCTCGTCTTAGCCGGCCAAGGCCCGCGCGATCACCATGCGCTGCACGTCGCTGGTGCCCTCGTAAATCTGGCAGACGCGCACGTCGCGATAGATGCGCTCAACCGGATAATCCTGGAGATAGCCATAGCCGCCATGAATCTGGATGGCGTCGGAACAGACTCTTTCCGCCATTTCCGAAGCGAACAGCTTGGCCATCGAGGCCTCCTTCAGGCAGGGTTTTTTCGCGTCGCGCAAAGTCGCGGCGTGGAACACCAATTGTTCCGCGGCTTCGATCCGGGTCGCCATGTCGGCGAGACGAAAAGCCACCGCCTGATGTTCGATGATGGGCTTGCCGAACTGGCGACGCTCCCTGGCGTAATCGCGCGCCGCCTCGAAGGCCGCGCGCGCCATGCCGACCGCCTGCGCGGCGATGCCGATGCGCCCGCCTTCGAGATTGGCCAGCGCGATTTTGAGGCCCTGGCCCTCGGCGCCCAGTCGCAACGAGGCGGGCAGGCGCATGTCCTCGAAGGCGATCTGGCAGGTGTCGGAAGGATGCTGTCCCAGCTTGTCCTCGACGCGCACCACATGGAAGCCGGGGGTTTCAGTGGGCACGATGAAGGCGGAAAGCCCCGCCTTGCCCTTGTCGGGATCGGTCACGGCGAAGACAATGGCGACCTGGGCGTGTTTGCCGGAGGTGATGAACTGCTTGGCGCCGTTCAGCACATAAAAATCGCCGTCGCGCTTGGCGCGGGTGCGAATCGAGGCGGCGTCCGAGCCGGCGTCGGGTTCGGTCAGGCAGAAGCAGCCGAGCTTTTCGCCGCGCGCCATGGGTTTCAGAAAATTCTCGCGCTGGGCGTCGTCGCCATAGGTCAGGATCGGCATGCAGCCGACGCCATTATGTACGGACATGATGGTGGAGACCGCGCCGCAGCCGGCGGCCACTTCGATCACCGCCGCCGCATAGGACACATAATCCATGCCGGCGCCGTCCCATTCCCCGGGAATGGTCATGCCCATGAAGCCCAAACCCGCCATTTCCGCCAGCGCCTCGGCCGGAAACTTGTGCTCCCGGTCCCATTGCGCGGCGAAGGGCGCGAGCTTTCCTGGGCAAAAGCCCGCGCCATGTCGCGGACCATTTGCTGTTCTTCATTGAGGATCATGCGACCTCCAGAGCCAGAGCCGTGCCTTCGCCGCCGCCGATGCACAGCGAGGCCACGCCCTTTTTCAACCCATATTTTTTCAGCGCGGCGAGAAGCGTGACCACGATCCGCGCGCCCGAGGCGCCGATGGGATGGCCGAGCGCGCAGGCGCCGCCGTGGACATTGACCTTTTCATGGGCCAGGCCGAGATCGCGCATGGCGATCATGGCGACCACGGCGAAGGCCTCGTTGACTTCCCAGAGATCGACGTCCTTGGCGCTCCAGCCGGTCTTGTCGAACAATTTCCTGATCGAGCCGACCGGCGCGGACGGGAACAGCGCCGGCGTCGACGCATAGGTCGCATGGCCCCGGATAATCGCCAAAGGCGCGAGGCCGCGCTTTTCCGCCTGAGAGCGGCGCATCAGCGTCACGGCGGCGGCGCCGTCGGAAATCGACGAGCTGTTGGCGGCGGTCACCGTGCCGCCCTCGCGGAAGGCGGGTTTCAGCGTCGGAATTTTTTCCGGCAGCGCCTTGGCCGGCTGCTCGTCGGTGGAAACCGAAACCTCGCCCTTGCGGCTCTTGACTTTTACGGGCGCGATTTCGCCGGCGAAGGTGCCGTCCTGACTGGCCTTCAAGGCGCGCTCCAGCGAGGCCAGCGCATAGGCGTCCTGCTCCTGGCGCGAGAACTGGTAGGCCTGCGCCGCGTCCTCGGCGAAAGTTCCCATCAGCCGGCCCCGGTCATAGGCGTCCTCGAGCCCGTCGAGGAACATGCTGTCCATCACCCGGTCATGGCCGAGGCGATAGCCGGAGCGCGCCTTGGGCAGCAGATAGGGCGCATTGGTCATGCTCTCCATGCCGCCGGCGACCATGACCTCATTGGTCCCGGCCAGCAGCATGTCATGGGCGAACATGATCGCCTGCATGCCCGAGCCGCACATTTTATTGACCGTGGTGCAGCCGGCGCTTTTCGGCAGCCCCGCGCCAAGCGCGGCCTGGCGGGCGGGGGCCTGGCCCTGACCGGCGGGCAGCACACAGCCCATCACCACTTCCTCTATGTCTTCCGAGGTCAGGCCGGCGCGGGAGACGGCGGCGGCGATGGCTTCCGCGCCCAGTTGCGAGGCGGCGAGCGAGGCGAAATCGCCTTGCAGCCCGCCCATGGGCGTGCGCGCGGCGCTGACAATGACGATCGGATCGGCCTGGGTCATGGAAAACTCCAATTCAGCGGGGGGGCATGCGCAGCGCGCCGTCGAGACGGATCACTTCGCCATTGAGCATAGAATTTTCGACAATATGCTGGGCCAGCGCCGCATATTCGGCGGGGCGGCCAAGACGCGGCGGGAAGGGAACGCCCTTGCCCAGGGCGTCCTGGACCTCCTGGGGCATGCCGGCCATCATCGGCGTTTCGAAAATGCCGGGGGCTATGGTGACGACGCGAATGCCGGAAGAGGCCAGCTCGCGCGCCGCCGGCAGGGTCAGGCCGACCACGCCGCCCTTGGACGCCGCATAGGCCGCCTGGCCGATCTGGCCGTCGTAAGCGGCGACCGAGGCGGTGTTGACGATCACGCCGCGCTCGCCCTCTTCATTGGGCGCTTCCCGCGAAATGGCCTCAGCCGCGAGGCGCAGCATGTTGAAAGTTCCCACCAGATTGATGGTCACGGCGCGGGCAAAGCTTTCAAGGCGATGCACGCCCTTCTTGCCGAGAATTTTCTCGCCCGGCGCGACGCCGGCGCAATTGACCAGGCCATGCAGATGGCCGAAGGCGTCGAGAGCCAGTTTTACGGCCGCCTGCCCATCCGCCTCGCTGGTGACATCGCCGGCTATGGCTTTGGCGTTGGCGCCGATGGTCGCGGCATTGGCCTTGGCCGCCTCGCCGTTGAGATCGACCAGGACGACGCGCGCCCCGGCTTTGGCGAAAGCTTTGGCCACGGCGGCGCCTAGGCCCGAGCCGGCGCCGGTGACGATGAAAACCTTTTCATTGAGCTGCAAGGGAGACTCCATTGCTGAAATGTTGGGGAAACCGGCGGCGGTTCAGCTCGCCGGCTTTTCCTGATTGCGCAAGATAAAACGCTGGATCTTGCCGCTCGGCGTTTTCGGCAGGGTGGCGACAAAGGCGATCTCGCGCGGATAGGCATGGGCGGAGAGGCGCTTGCGCACATGCTGGCGCAATTCCTCCTCCAGCTCCGGCGAGGCTTCATAGCCCGATTTCAGCACCACAAAAGCCTTGACGATTTCGGTGCGCTCGGCGTCGGGCTTGCCGATCACCGCGGTCTCGACCACGGCCGGGTGCTCGATCAGCGCGCTTTCCACATCGAAAGGTCCGATGCGATAGCCCGAGGAGGTGATGACGTCGTCGGCGCGGCCGACGAAGCTGATATGGCCGGAGGGCTCCAGCTCCACCGTGTCGCCGGTGCGGTAATAGCCGCCATGAATGGTCGGCGTCGTCTCCTTGAGATAGCCCTTGAACCACAGCGCCGGCGATTTCGCCACATCCACGGCGAGCACGCCGGGGACATTGGGGCCAAGCTCCTTGTCCTGAGAGTCGAGCACCGCCATGCGGAAGCCGGGCATGGCGAAACCCGCCGAGCCCACGCGCACCTCATGGGCGATGCCGTGATGATTGTTGACGCACATGCCCAGTTCGGTCTGGCCGTAATGATCGGCGATCGGCGCGTCGAGATTTTCCCTGAACCATCTGATGACCTCGGGATTGAGCGGCTCGCCCGCCGAGGAGACCACGCGCAGCCTGCCCTTGACCGCGCTCGCGGGCCCGGCTCCGGCGGCGATCAGCAGGCGATAGGCTGTCGGCGCTCCCGCGAGATTGTTGACGCCATGGTCGAGGATCAGCTTGTAGGTGGTTTCGACGGTGAAGGGGCCGTCGAAAAAGGTGGTGGCGTGGCCGAGCAGCAGCGGGCCGACCACGGCGTAATAGAGACCATAGGCCCAGCCGGGATCGGCGATATTCCAGTAGATATCGCCGGCGCGCAGATCGACCGCGTCGGTCATATAGGTGCGGAAGGCGACCAGCGCCTTGATCGGCACGGGCACGCCCTTGGGCAGACCGGTGGTGCCCGAGGTGGACATCAGCAGGAACAGATCGTCCTGGTTGCGCGCAACGGGAGCGAAATCCGCGCTCTGTTTTGCGAGTTCGGCGGCGAGGTCAATGTCGCCTTCGGCGATTTTCGCCGGGCCGGAGACCGGGGTGATGACCGCGATCAAGGGCGCGTTGGGAACGTCATTGAGCTTGGGGCGATTGACTGGATCGGTGATCACCAGCTTGGCCTGGCTGGTGCCCAGGCGATGTTCGATGGCCTTGGGGCCGAAGGCGGTGAACAGCGGCTGATAGACCGCGCCGGCGCGCCAGATGCCCATGGCGGCGATCAGCAGGTCGGGCACGCGCGGCAGCATGACGGCGACGCGGTCGCCGGGACCGATGCCGCGCGATTTCAGTAGATTGGCGAAACGGGCGGCGCCATCGCGCAATTGCGCGAAGGTGAGATCGGCCTTGTGGCCGGAGAAATCCTGCCAATGCAGCGCAATCTTGCCGCTGTCGTCCGCCCAGCGGTCGCAGCATTCGACGCAGACATTGATGTTTCGGGCGAAATCGCCGGCGAAGGCATTCGCCGCCCGATTGAAATCGAAAGAATCATAGGCCTGCGCATAGGCGCCGGCCAGGGCGCGATCAATGGACATGTCAAACCTCCCGCGAGCCGGATTATCGTTCCGGATTTCGCCTGTTGCAGGAGGATAATGGCGCCGGCGTTTGTGTCTTTCCATGCCGAAACCGGCTTTATTTCGTGGCCGATTTTGCCAGTTTTTTTATCGCCTTTTGCGCGACGCTCCGACGATAGGCGGCGGGCGTGGTTCCGCACCATTTGCGGAAGGCGCGATGGAAGGCGCTGGGCTCGGCAAAGCCCAGGGACGCCGAGAGATCGGCGACGCCGATCCGGCTGGCGGTCAAAGCCGCGATGGCCATGTCGCGCAGAACTTCGTCGCGGATGTCGCGATAGCTCTGTCCCTCGAGCTGGAGCTTGTGGCGCAAGGTGGAGGCGGGCATGCGCAGCCGGCGCGCCATCTCCTCCGCATTGGGCCAGTCCGTCGGCGCCAGCGCCCGCAATTTCCGCCTTATATTGGCCGATAGCCCGGCGTCATGGGCATAGCGCACCAATATATTGTCCGGCGCCTGGCGCAGAAAGACGCGCATCGCCGCCTCGTTGCGGTTGATCGGCAGGCTCAGGAATGCCTGATCGAAGGCGAGCAGACTGGCGTTTGCGCCGAATTCGACCGGCGCGCCGAAAAACAGCCGGTAATCCGCGCAAAAATCCGGCTCGGCGCAGCGGAAATCGACACGCCGCAAAGGCAGGCGGCGTCGGGCGAACCAGCAGATGACGCCATGCAGCACGATCCAATAGGTGCGATAGGCGAAGGCCGAGCGCGGCGGGCCATTCTCGTGCAGAGTGACCAGGGCCAAGCCGTTTGCGACGGTCAATTCCCCGCGCGGCTCGTCGAGCACGAGATTGAGAAAGCGCAGGGCGCGGCGCAAGGCCTGTTCAAGCGTGCGGCTGTGCAGCAGGCAATGGCATAGAAGGGTGAAGCCGCCGGGGCGCATGGGCCGCGCCGCGAGGCCAAAAAACTCGTCATCCAGCTCCCGCGCCAACGCCCGCCACATTCGCCCATAGGCTTCGGCGGAAACCGGCTCGCGCAGGTCCGACGGGAATTGCGCCGCCGCGAGAACGCGGTCGGTGGGCAGGTTCCTCCGACGCAGCGCGTCCAGCGCCTCTTCGACGAATGAGGCGGAGATCATCCGGCGTTCCACGCATCCTCCTCGCGCGACAAAAAGTGGCAAAATCGACAGGCGAATGTGATCCGAGCCGGCGAGGAAATGCAAGATCGCAAAAGGCGTAAAAAAAGCCGGCGACCAGAGGCCGCCGACAAGTCCGTCGGGGGAAAAGTCTTGAGCTCAACGGCCGATTTTGTCCAGTTCGTCCTTGAGTTCGGGCAGGGCGGCATAGAGGTCCGCGACCAGTCCGTAATCGGCGACCTGGAAGATCGGGGCCTCCTCGTCCTTGTTGATGGCGACGATCACCTTGGAGTCCTTCATGCCCGCCAGATGCTGGATCGCCCCGGAGATGCCCACGGCGATGTAAAGCTCCGGCGCCACCACCTTGCCGGTCTGGCCCACCTGCCAGTCGTTGGGCGCGTAACCCGCGTCCACCGCCGCGCGCGACGCGCCCATGGTCGCGCCCAGTCTGTCGGCCACCGGCTCGATATAGGTCTTGAAATTCTCCGAGTTCTGCATGGCGCGGCCCCCGGAAATGATGATCCTAGCGGAGGTCAGCTCCGGACGGTCGGACACCGCCAGCGCCTCGCTCTTGAAGGTGGAAACGCCCGTCTCCGCCGGCGCCGCGACCGCCTCGATGGCCGCCGAACCGCCGTCACCCGTCGCGGCGAAGGTCGAGGTGCGCACCGTGATCACCTTTTTCGTATCGGTCGCCTGCACCGTCTGGATGGCGTTGCCGGCATAGATCGGCCGCTCGAACGTGTCGGGCGAGATCACCTTGGAGATTTCCGAGATCTGGGCCACATCGAGCAGCGCCGCGACGCGCGGCAGCACGTTCTTGCCGTTGGAGGTCGCCGGGGCGACAATGGCGTCATAACCGGGCGCCAGCGCCACGATCAGATCGGCCAGAGGCTCGGCCAGGCCATGCTTGAAGCTGTCGCTCGAAGCCGTCAGCACCTTGTCCACGCCCGCCAGTTTCGCCGCCGCTTGCGCGGCTTCATCCGAACCGCCGGCGATCAGAATATGCACCGGCGCGCCCAGAGCGCTCGCCGCGGTCAGCGCCTTGGCGGTGGCGTCGTTCAGCTTGGCCCCATGCACTTCGGCCAGAAGAAGAGTCGTCATCAGATCACCCCGGCTTCGTCTTTGAGTTTCGCCACGAGTTCGGCCACCGAACCCATCTTGACGCCCGCCTTGCGCGACGCCGGCTCCGAGGTCTTCACCACTTTCAGACGCGGAGTCACGTCAACCCCATAATCTGCGGGGGTCTTCTCGGCGATGGGCTTCTTCTTCGCCTTCATGATGTTGGGCAGCGAGGCGTAGCGCGGCTCGTTGAGACGCAGGTCGGTGGTCACCACCGCCGGGGTTTTCAGCGTCACCGTCTGCAAGCCGCCATCGACTTCGCGGGTCACGTCCACGGTCCCCTCGGCCAGCTCGACCTTCGAAGCAAAAGTGCCCTGGCCCCAGCCCAGCAGCGCCGCCAGCATCTGTCCGGTCTGGTTGCTGTCGTCGTCGATCGCCTGCTTGCCCAGAATGACCAGGCCCGGCTGTTCCTCCAGCGCGATGGCCTTCAAGATCTTGGCGACCGCCAGCGGCTCGACGGTCTCGTCGGTCTTGACGAGAATGCCGCGATCCGCGCCCATCGCCAGCCCGGTGCGCAGGGTTTCGGTCGCCTGCTGCGGGCCGATGGAGACCACCACCACTTCCGAAGCCTTGCCGGCTTCCTTCAGCCGCAAAGCCTCTTCCACGGCGATCTCGTCGAACGGGTTCATCGACATCTTGACATTGGCCAGCTCAACGCCGGTCCCGTCCGTCTTCACACGTATCTTCACGTTGTAATCGACAACCCGTTTCACGGGCACGAGAAGTTTCATCGGTTTGCTCCTTCGGCCCTTCGACGGAAAGGCCGCTCTCATTTCGCGCCGCGAGGCGGCGGATTTCATTCACCCGCCGTAGGTTTCGCGCAGGGCGCGCTTGTTGAGCTTGCCGACGCTGGTCTTGATCAGGGCGTCGATGAAATCGATGTCCTGGGGAATCCCATATTTCGAGATGATGCCGCGCTCGGCGAAGCCAGCGAGAAAGGCCTTGAGATCCTCGGCGCTGACGCCGGCGCCTGGCTTCAGCACCACCAGGGCCTTGGGCCGCTCGCCCCATTTGTCGTCCTTGACGCCGATCACCGCGACTTCGCTGACCGCGGGATGCTGCGAGATCAGGTCTTCCAGTTCGAGCGAGGAAATCCATTCGCCGCCGGTCTTGATCACGTCCTTCAGCCGGTCGGTGACCTGGACATAGCCGTGGGCGTCGATATTGGCGATGTCATTGGTGTGCAGATAGCCGCCGGCCCACAAATCCCTGGAGGACTCGGGGTTCTTGAAATAGCCCTGGGTGAGCCAGGGCGCGCGCACCACGATCTCGCCGGTGGATTTGCCGTCATGGGCGGCGTCCTTCATCTCGTGATCGACGATGCGCAGATCGACCAGAGGAATCGGCAGGCCCGTCTTGACGCGCAGCGCCACGCCATTGTCCGCCGCGTCTTTCAGCAGGCTCGCCTTGACATGGGCGAGCGTCAGGATCGGGCAGGTCTCCGACATGCCATATCCCGTGAACACGTCGATGCCGCGCGCGATCGCCGCTTCGGCGAGGCCGGTGGGCAGGGCCGAGCCGCCGATGATGATTTTCCAGTTGGAGAGATCGTGATGGGCGGCCTCGGGATGCGACAGGATCATGTGCAGAATGGTCGGCACGCAATGCGAGAAGGTCACGCCCTCCTTCTCCTTCAGCTTCATCAGCATGTCCGGCGCGTAGCGGCCGGGATAGACCTGTTTCATGCCGATCATGGTCGCCGCATAGGGAAAGCCCCAGGCGTGGACATGGAACATGGGGGTGATCGGCATATAGACGTCGTCGCGATGCAGCGTGCCCTGCGCGGGCGCCAGCGCCAGCGCCGCCGTCTCGGCAAGCGTATGCAGCACCAGCTGGCGGTGGCTGAAATAGACGCCCTTCGGCAGTCCCGTGGTGCCCGTGGTATAAAAGGTCGTCGCCCGCGCGTTTTCATCGAAATCCGGGAAATCGTAATCCGCCGAGCCCGACAGCAGCAGGATCTCATATTCGCAATCGAAGGGCACGACGCTCTGCGCGGCATGGGGCTCGTCGCTGATCAGCACATATTTTTCAACCGATTCGATGCGGTCGGCGATGCCCTCGAGCACCGGCAGAAATTCGGCGTTGACCAGCACGACCTTGGGGCGCGCGTGATTGAGCGTGTAGAGAATCTGCTCGGGATTGAGGCGGATGTTCACCGTTTGCAACACCGCGCCCATCATCGGCACGGCGAAGAAACATTCGAGATAGCGATGGCTGTCCCAATCCATCATCGCCACGGTGTCGCCGGGCGCGACGCCCATTTTGGCGAGGCCGCTGGCGAGCTGGCCGATGCGTTCGCGCAATTGGCGATAGGTCAGGCGGACCTGGTCGCGATAGACGATTTCCTGATTGGGCGCGGTCGCCAGCGACGCATGCAGCAATTGCTTGATCAGCAGCGGATAGGAATAGGCTTCAGGCGTCCTGTCGATCGGCGTGACGGGCATTTTCTTGTTTCCTCTCCCAGAATTTTGTGCGGTGCAAAATATTCGCGTTTCGCCAAAGGACTAAAGGCGCGCAAAAGCGCCACCGGGCCGAAGGCTCAGCTTCAAGGAAACGCCGATTTGCAAGCTCCCGCAAGCTGCACGCTTGTTTATTTCTTGGTTCGCCATGCTAGACTGATCTTTCGTCGACGGAAATGGCGATGGACGGCCAATTTTCTGGCTTCTTCGACAGGGATGGCAAAGGGAGAACGGATGAACAGCCGCACGACGTCGTCGGCCTGGGTCAAGGGCGTCATCGACATGTTCGCCAATGAAGGCCTGGATGTTGCGGCGTTGATGGCGGCGGCCGATATCGATCCTGTCCAGCTCGCCGATCCCGACGCGCGCGTCGCCACGGAAAAAATGAGCCGGTTGTGGCGCAGGGCGGCGGAGCTCTCCGGCGACGATTGCATCGGCCTGGCCACCGCTCATCTGCCCAAGCCCGGCAATTTCGACATCGTCGGCTACGCCATGCTGTCGAGCCCCAATCTGCGCGACGCCCTGAACTGTTTCTCCCGGCACATGCGCCTGGTCAGCGACGCGGCGGAAATTCTGCTGGAGGACTGGGAGGCCAATGTCGTCGTCCGTTTCGACCTTTATGGCGGGCGGGAACCGATCCCCCGCCAGAGGATCGAATTCGACCTTCTGACCATTCTCACCTTTTGCCGCTGGGTCACGGGTCGCGCCATCACCCCCGTGCGCATGTGCATGGTCTATCCCGAGCCGCACGATCTCCAGCGCTTCACCGAAGCCTTTCAATGTCCGCTCGATTTCGACGCCGCGTTCAACGGTCTGATCTTTGAGAGCGAAATTCTCGAAGCGGCCCTGCCCGCCTATAATCCGCAGGTCGCGGAAATGCACGACCAGTTGCTTCGCCAGCGCCTCGCCGCCTTCGACGGCGCGGGCTTGAGCGTCAAGGTGCGGCGCGAGATCGGCCGCCGCCTCGCGTCCGGCGAGCCGCGCCGCGAAGCGGTCGCCATCGCGCTGAAAATCAGCGACCGGACCCTGCAAAGGCGATTGCGCGACGAGGGGGCCTCTTTCGAGAAACTGCTGGAGTCCACGCGCTGCGACCTGGCCCAGCATTATTTGGCCCGGCCTGGACTGACGGTCGCCGAAGTGGCTTATCTGCTCGGCTTCGCCGATCCCGGAACCTTTTTCCGCGCCTGCAAGCGCTGGTTCGACGCCTCGCCCCGGCAGTTCCGGGCGCAATTGCTGGAGAAGCAAAAAGTCGGCGCGCATGAGGCCGGCGCGCATGAGGTCAGCGGGCGTTGAGCGGCGCGGGCTCTCGGGACGCGAGCGACGCGGAACCGCGCGGCGTCCCGCCAAATCCCTGAAGAAACCGGCCAATGGCCTCGGTGCGGCGCCGGCAGTCCAGCTTGATCAGGATCGAGGCGACATGGGCCTTGACCGTGGTTTCCCGGACGCCCAGGCGCCGCGCGATCTCCTTGTTGATCAGGCCGGAGGCCATGAGCGCGAGCACGTCGATCTGGCGCTCGGTCAGCCGGCCGAAGCCGGGCAGGCCCGGGCGCGGCGGGGCCGCGAAATATTCGCCGCCATTGGCCAGTTTTTGCGTCATGACGACGAAGCGCTCGGTCTCGGCGTCGATCGGCGTCCAGCCCTTGACGCCCATGGCGCGCAACAGGCCGAGCGGCGGGCAGGGGCCGGCCGGGCCGATCAGGCCGACAGGGGCGTCGTCGCGCGCGAAAATGTGACGGTTCACCGTCCATTCCGCCTGATCGACCAGAATCAGGCTTTCCGCGGGACGCCATGATTTCTGTTCGGTGAGGCCCGCGAGCGTCTCCGCCTCGAACAGGCGGCAATTCGCCAGCTTCGGCGCGATCGACAGGCTCAGCGCAGTGCGGACCAGCGGCAAGCCGTGAACCACCGCGACAGCGGTCACGGTGGCCACCCTGATGTCATCGCGGACGACCGTTGCGCAAGCCATGGAATTTGACCCCGTCTGCGTCCTGTCGCCTAAACCGGCGCGGCGGCGAGCCGGCGCTTTTCCTCGCGCAGCCGGCTGGAGCCGACCTTGACCAGGGCCTCGCCGACCACGACGTCGCGGCCTCTGACCTGGCAGACGGTTTCCAGGGTGACATGGCCCTTGGCGCCGACATCCTTGACCGTGACATGGGCATGGACGGTGTCGCCAGGACGCACCGGCGCGACGAAGCGCATTTTCTGCTCCATATAGACCGAACCCGGCCCCGGCAGATGTCCGGCTATGGCGGCGGAAATCACGCTGGCGGTCAGCATGCCATGGGCGATGCGCCCGCCAAAGGCCGTCGTCGCCGCGAACTCCTCGTTGATATGCATGGCGTTGGCGTCGCCGGAGACCGCCGAGAACAGGACAATGTCGGCTTCGGTGATGGTCTTGGCGAAGCTGGCGGTCATACCCGCCTCGAGGTCTTCCATATCGTAGCCGTTGAGCTCATTCATGGCGCGCTCCTCAGGCGATCAGCAGAGCGGGATCGAAACCGGCCACGGTTTTCGCGCCGGCGGTCGCCGTGGCGAACAAGGGCTCGACCTGGGGCAGGACATGGGCGGCGTAGAATTCCGCATAAGGCCGCTTGGCGCGCAAAAAGGCCTGGTCGTCGCCCCCGGCGATTTTTTTCGCGGCGGCGGCGGTCTGGCGCAGCATCAGCCAATAGCCGACGGTGATGCCCGTCAGGTGCAGCACAGGCACGGCGGAAGCCGCGGTGAGTTCCGGCGCGCTGGCATGGGTGGCGACGATCCAGTCGACCGTGGCGGCGAAATGGGCCAGCGGCGCCGCGAGCGCGGCGGCCAGATCGGCGATTTCGCCGGTTTTCCATCCCGCGAGGTCGGTCTCGATCAGTTTGACCAGGGCCTTGGCGGCGGCGCCGCCGTCGCGGGCGATTTTCCGCCCGACCAGATCATTGCCATGGATGGCGGTGGTGCCTTCGTAAATGGTGGTGATGCGCGCGTCGCGATAATGCTGGGCCGCGCCGGTCTCCTCGATGAAGCCCATGCCGCCATGGATCTGCACGCCGGTCGAGGCGATTTGAATGGCGTTTTCCGTGCACCAGCCCTTGACCACGGGGATCAGCAGATCGACCAGGGCCTGGGCGGTCCTGGCCTCGCCGGCGTCGGCGGAGAGATGGGCGACATCCATCTTGCCGGCGGTGAAATAGGCGAGCGCGCGCATGGCCTCGATCCGCGCCTTCATCTCCAGCAGCATGCGCTTGACGTCGGGATGATAGGCGATGGGCTTGCCGACCGGCTGGCCGAGCGGCTTGCCCTGAACGCGCTCATGGGCGTAATTGCGCGCCAGTTGATAGGCGCGTTCGGAAATGGCGACGCCCTCCAGCCCGACATTGAGCCGGGCGTGGTTCATCATGGTGAACATATATTCGAGGCCGCGATTGAGTTCGCCGACCAGATAGCCGATGGCGCCGCCCTTTTCGCCAAAGGACATGACCGCCGTCGGGCTGCTGTGGATGCCGAGCTTGTGCTCGATGGAGGCGCAGACCAGATCGTTGCGCGCGCCCAGCGAACCGTCGGGATTCACCAGGAATTTCGGGGCGATGAAGAGCGATATGCCCTTCACGCCCGCAGGCGCGTCGGGGAGCCGCGCCAGAACCAGATGGACGATGTTTTCGGCGACGTCATTCTCGCCCCAGGTGATGAAAATCTTTGTTCCCGTGATGCGATAGTGATCGCCCTCGGCAACCGCCCTGGTGCGCACCGCCGCGAGATCGGAGCCGGCCTGCGGCTCGGTCAGGTTCATCGTGCCGGTCCACTGGCCCGAGGCCATTTTCGGCAGATAGAGCGCCTTCTGCTCGGCCGAGCCGTGATGATCGATGGCCGAGAGCGCGCCCAGCGTCAGCATCTGGCAGAGCGAGAAGGCCATGTTGGAGGACTTCCACATTTCCTGCACGGGGGTCGCCACCAGATTGGGCAGACCCTGGCCGTCATAATCGGTCGACACCGGCATGGCGTGCCAGCCGTTTTCGCAGAAAGCGGCGAAAGCCTCCTTGACGCCGTCGGGCGTGGTGACCACGCCGTCCTTGCAGACGCAACCCTGCTTGTCGCCGGGCTGGTTCAAGGGCGCCAGCACGTCGCCGGCGAATTTGCCGGCCTCTTCGAGAATGGCTTCGACCAGATCGTCGGAAACTTCCTCCTGGCCGGGCAAGGCGGCGACGCGGTCGAGCTCGCCGACCTCGCGCATGGCGAACAGCATTTCCCTGATCGGGGCCTGATAGACAGTCATGAAAAACTCCGATGGATTTTGCGCGTCAGGGGCTCAGCCGATGGCTTCCGCCGACTTGGCCTGTTCGCGCAGAATGAATTTCTGGATCTTGCCGGTCGAGGTTTTGGGCAGCGGGCCGAAGATGAATTTTTTCGGCACTTTGAACCGCGCCAGATGGCTGCGGCAGAACTCCAGGAACTCTTCCTGGCTCGGCTCGGCGCCTTCGCGCAATTCCAGAAACGCGCAGGGAACCTCGCCCCATTTCTCGTCCGGCGTCGCCACAACGGCCGCCGCCAGCACGTCCTTGTGGCGATAGAGCACGTCCTCGACCTCGATCGAGGAAATATTCTCGCCGCCGGAAATGATCACGTCCTTGGAGCGGTCCTTGATCTTCACATAGCCGTCCGGCTCGATCACCGCGAGATCGCCGGTGCGGAACCAGCCGCCCGCAAAACTTTCCTGCGTCGCCCGCGGGTTCTTCAAATAGCCCTTCATGACGATATTGCCGCGAAACACGATCTCGCCCATGGTCTTGCCGTCATGCGGCACCGGCTGGTAGTTCAACGTGTCCAGCACGTCGATCCCCTCCTGGAGCGCGTTGACGACGCCCTGGCGGGCGTTGAGCTCGGCGCGCCGGGCCAGCGGCTCGCTCTCCCATTCCGCCTGCTTGGCGCAGACCGAGGCCGGGCCATAGGTTTCGGTCAGGCCATAGACATGGGTGATGGAAATGCCGATCCTTTCCGCGCCCTCGATGATCGCGGCGGGCGGCGCCGCGCCGGCGATCAGCCCGGCGACCTCATGGTCTATGCCGGCCTGAAGCTTGGGATCGGCGTTGATCAGCATGCCATAGACGATCGGCGCGCCGCACATATGGCTGACTTTTTCCGTGCGGATCAGCTCGAAAATGGTTTTGGGATCGACCCGGCGCAGGCAGACATTGACCCCGGCGTTGGCCGCCATGGTCCAGGGAAAGCACCAGCCGTTGCAATGGAACATCGGCAGGGTCCACAGATAGACCGAATGCGGCTTCATCCCCCAGGAAACAATATTGTTGATGCCGTTCAGATAGGCGCCGCGATGGTGATAGACCACGCCCTTGGGATTGCCGGTCGTGCCCGATGTATAGTTCAGGGCGATGGCGTCCCATTCGTCGGCGAGTCTTTCGGGGAGGAAGTTTTCGTCGCCGCCGGCGAGAAAAGCCTCATATTCGATTTCGCCCAGGAGTTCGCCGCCGGAAAAATATTCGTCGTCGACATCGATCACCAGCGGCCTGGGCGCGGTCATCATGGGCAGCGCCTTGGCGATGATCTTGGAAAATTCGCGGTCGGTGAGCAAAACCTTGGCTTCGCCATGGTCGAGCATGAAGGCGATGGCCTCGGCGTCGAGGCGGGTGTTGAGCGTGTTGAGCACGGCGCCGGCCATGGGCACGCCAAAAGCCGCCTCATACATGGCGGGAATATTGGGCAGCATGGCCGCCACCGTGTCATTCTTGCCAATGCCGCGCTTTTGCAGCGCCGAGGCCAGCCGGCGGCAGCGCCTGGCCGTCTCGCCCCAGGTGAAGCGGCGCTCGCCATAGACCACCGACGCCTTGTGCGGAAAGACGAAAGCGGCCCGGTTGAGGAAGCTGATCGGCGTCAGCGCGGCGAAATTCGCGTCGTTGCGGTCAAGACCGACGGTATAGGGACTGGCTTGCGCCACGGTGCTTCCTCCTGAAATTTTTTGACGCCCGCTTTGGCGCGAGCTTTTACGGCCGAAAGGCCAGGCTGGAATAATAAGCGCAGCCTGTCCTCGCGCAACTGGTTTTGGATTGCCAATTCAATGGCTTTGGCGGCATGGCCGCCAGTAATAAAAACCAAAGTTCAAGAACTAAAGTTCAAGATCCTTGCGGATTAAACCCTTGAACGGCGCTTACGCCTTTTTCAGCAGATCGAGCAACTGCTTCTGAATGAACTCATTGCCGGCGCAGACCGACCCTTTGGCCAGCATGTCCGAACCGCCGTCGGCGTCGGTGATATAGCCGCCGGCCTCGCGGATCAGGATCAGCCCGGCGGCCATGTCCCAGCTTTTCAAGCCGCGCTCCCAGAAGCCGTCGAAACGGCCGGCGGCGACAAAGGCGAGATCGAGCGCGGCGGCGCCGAGGCGGCGCACGCCGCCGGCGCGTGTCATCACCGAAGCCAGTTCGGCCTTGAATTTCGGATGGATCGCCGCATTGGCCAGCGGCGGAATGCCCGTGGCGATCAGTCCCTCGGCCATGTCGCGACGCACGGCGACGCGGATGCGGCGGTTGTTGTAATAGGCGCCCTGGCCCTTTTCGGCGACGAAAATATCGTCGGTGGCGGGATTATAGACCAGGCCGGCGACGATCTGGCCGTCGCGCTCCAGGCCGATGGAAATGGCGAAGATCGGCAGGCCGTGGAGGAAATTGGTGGTGCCGTCGAGCGGGTCTATGTGCCAGATGTGGCTCTTGTCCGAGCCCTCGATCACGCCGCCCTCTTCCAGGATGAAACCATAGCCGGGGCGCGCCTTGGACAGCTCCTCGAACAGGGTCTTTTCCGATTTCCTGTCGGCGATGGTGACGAAATCGCCGGGCCCCTTGACCGAGACCTGCAAATTCTCGACCTCGCCGAAATCGCGCTTCAGCCCGCGCCCGGCCTTGATGGCGGCGGCGGTCATTACATTCATCAGGGCTGAGTTGATCATGGGGAGTCCGGGAGGTGAACGAAAGTTGGGGTTTCTGTGCCAAGCCAGCGCGGCGGCGTCAAGGAAATCGAGTTGATTTCCCGAGATAAGCGCGCAGCGCCTTCTCCACGCGCTGCCGTTCTTCCGGCGGGAGCTTGTTGGATTCCGCGTCGAGCTGGGGGTCGCGGACGCCGCCGGCGGCGGCGAGAATGTTCCATTTGGCGGCTTCGACCCGGTCCGGCTTGACGCCGCGTCCGAAAAACAGACAGCGCGACAGCCGGTTTTGCGCCACAGGGTTGTCGCGATTGGCGGCGCGGATCAGCCAGCGGACGCCGCCGGCTTCATCGGCCGCGACGCCCTCGCCATTGAACAGGGCGACGCCATATTCGACCTCGGCCGCGAGAAAATCGCCCTCGGCGGCTTTTTTCAGCCAGACGGCGGCCTGAACAGGGTCTTTCTCCACGCCCCGGCCCTCGCGATAGAGCAGGCCGAGATCATAGGCGGCCTCGGCGTCGCCAAGATCGGCGGCGCGGCGGAAGTTTTCGGCGGCCTTGGCGAAATCGGCGACCACGCCATTGCCTTCCAGCGCCATGATGCCGAGATTGAGCCAGGCGCCCGCGTGATCCTGGGCCGCCGCCTTTTCCAGCAGGGCGCGGGCGGCCGCGGGATCGCGCGGGCCCTCCTTGCCGGAAAGCAGCGCCAGCGCCAGCTGGAATTGGGCGTTCTTGTCGCCCTCGTCGGCGGCGAGCCTGTACCAGCGCAGGGCCTCGGCCTCGCTCTTCCGGGTTCCCAGCCCCTGCGAAAACAACTCGCCGACCAGCGTCATCGCGGCGGCGTCATGCTTGTCCGCGTCGAGCCGTTTCATCGCCTCGGTAAAAGCCGTGACAAATTGCCCGCGCTGATAGGCGCCGAAGGCCATATCCGGCGCGCCCGGAGGCAGTCCGCCCGCCTTCGCCGGCGCGACGAGCGTCAAGACGATCAGCGGCGCGAGGCGAAAAAACGTCAAGCCGTGGGCTCCAGGGCGTCGATTGCGGCCTGGGCCGCGCCAATGGCTTGGGGATCGTCGAAAAAGGCCGGGCCCAGGCCGAGGAATTCGGCGCCGGATTTGGCGAGGGGCTCAACCTCCTCGGGCGCATGGGCGACGCCGACGCAGGGGATGTTGAAAACCTCCGCCCACCAGGCGGTCCATTCCAGCGTTTCCTTAGCGTCATGGGTTTCGGCGTCCAGCGCGCCGAACAGCAGATAATCCGCCTCGCTCTCGCCGGCGCTCATGGCGGCGTCGCGGTTTTCCAGCCCGCCGACGCCGACAATGCGCTCGGGCTTGAGACTGTCGAGCGCGCCATCGAAATTTTCGCCTATGCCGGAGACATGGACGCCGTCGAGCCCGGCGCGGGCCGCGAGCTGGGCGTCGTCCAGCGCCAGAGCGGCGGCGCCGGCCTCCTGGATCATGGGCGCCAAAATCTTGGCGATTTTTTTCCGCGCGCCCTCGTCCGGCGTGGCGAAGCGCAGCAGCACGCAAGCGACGTCGCCTGCGGCCAGAGCTTTTTGCAGCTTGGGGGCGAAATCCTCGGCGGCATCGAGCGGCGGAGTGATGAGATAGAGGCGCGGTCGGATGAAATCGGTCATTTTGGCTCGGTGAATTGGCCGGAGATGCGTGCCGCCATTTGACGGCAAAAATAGGGCCGCGGCAAGCCGCGGCCCCAATGCGATTTCAACGGCGTGAAGGGCTCAGGCGCCCTTGGGGGCCAGTTCGCCGGAAGCATAGCGCTTGGCCATTTCCGCCAGCGTGAACACGCGTCCGATTTTCGAGGCCTGGCCCGCCGTGCCGAATTCCTCCAGACGTTGCTTGCAGATTTTGGTCATGGCGTCGGTGGCGGGCTTCAAATATTTGCGCGGATCGAATTCGCCGGGATGTTCGGCGAAGACTTTGCGGATCGCGCCGGTGATGGCCATGCGATTGTCGGTGTCGATGTTGATCTTGCGCACGCCGTGCTTGATGCCGCGCTGGATTTCTTCCACCGGCACGCCCCAGGTCTGCGGCATCTTGCCGCCGTATTGGTTGATGATGTCCTGGAGGTCCTGCGGCACCGAGGAGGAGCCATGCATGACCATGTGCAGGCCCGGCGCCTTCTGGTGGATTTCCTCGATGACATTCATCGCCAGAATGGCGCCGTCGGGCTTGCGCGAAAATTTATAGGCGCCATGCGAAGTGCCCATGGCGATGGCCAGCGCATCGACGCCGGTCGCCTTGACGAATTTAATGGCGTCGTCGGGATTGGTGACCAGTTGGTCATGCGACAGCTTGCCTTCAAAGCCGTGGCCGTCCTCCTTCTCGCCCTCGCCGGTTTCCAGCGAGCCGAGCACGCCGAACTCGCCTTCGACGGAAATGCCGCCGAGATGGGCCATGTCGGTCACATATTTGGTGACATTGACGTTGTAATCCCAATCCGCCGGGGTCTTGCCGTCTTCCTTCAGCGAACCGTCCATCATCACCGAGGTAAAACCGGCCTGCATGGCGGTGAAGCAGGTGCTGGGGCCATTGCCATGGTCCTGATGCACGCAGATCGGAATTTGCGGATAGATTTCGACGCAGGCGTCCATCATGTGCTTGAGCATGACGTCATTGGCATATTGCCGGGCGCCGCGCGAGGCCTGGATGATCACCGGCGCGTCCACGGCGGCGGCCGCCGTCATGATCGCCAGGGCCTGCTCCATATTGTTGATGTTGAAGGCGGGCACGCCATAATCATGCTCGGCGGCGTGGTCGAGCAATTGGCGGAGAGTGATGCGGGCCATGGAGCGTCTCCTGTTTTCAGCGCTGGCGCGCGTGTAATGCAAATATCCGGGCAAAAAAAGCCCGTCTTGAGAATAAGCCGAAGGGAGCGCCGCCTCGGCGGCGCTCCAGGAATTTACGCCCGGATCGCCTCGACGCCGGGCAAAACCTTGCCCTCGAGCCATTCGAGGAAGGCGCCGCCCGCCGTGGAGACATAGGTGAATTTTTCGGCGACGCCGGCATGGTTCAACGCCGCGACCGTGTCGCCGCCGCCGGCCACCGTGAGCAGCTTGCCCTCGGTGGTGAGCCTTGCGGCGAAACGCGCCACGGCATTGGTCGCCGCGTCAAAAGGCTCGAGCTCGAAGGCGCCGAAGGGGCCGTTCCAGACGAGAGTCTTGGCGGCGGTCAGCACCGCCTCGACTTCCGCGACGGACTTGGGCCCGGCGTCGAGGATCATGTCGGCGTCGCCGACCTGATCGACGCCGACGACATGCGAGGGCGCGTGCGCCTTGAATTCCTGGGCCACCACGGCGTCGAGCGGCAGCACGATCTGGCACTTGTTCTGCGCGGCGACTTTCAGAATTTCGCGGGCGGTGTCGAGCAGGTCGTGCTCGCACAGGGACTTGCCGACCTTCTTGCCCTGCGCGGCCAAGAAGGTGTTGGCCATGCCGCCGCCGATGATGAGGAAATCGACCTTTTTGGTGAGATTGCCCAAAAGCTCCAGCTTGGTCGAAACTTTCGCGCCGCCGACGACGGCGGCCACCGGGCGCTGCGGGTTTTCCAGCGCCTTGGACAGCGCTTCGACCTCGGCCTGCATGGTGCGGCCGGCATAGGCCGGCAGCTTGTGGGCGACGCCTTCGGTGGAGGCATGGGCGCGATGGGCGGCGGAAAAGGCGTCGTTGACATAGATGTCGCCGAGCGCGGCCAAGGCTTCGACCAGCGCCGGATCGTTCTTTTCCTCGCCCTTGTGGAAGCGGGTGTTCTCCAGCAGCAGCACGTCGCCGTCACGCAGTTTGGCGACGGCTTCCGCCGCGACCGGGCCGATGCAATCGGCGGCGAAGGCCACCGGCTTGCCCAGATGCCGTTCCAGCGCGGCGGCCACCGGTTTCAGCGAATTGGCCTCGTCCGGGCCGTTCTTGGGGCGGCCGAAATGGGCGAGCAGGATGACCTTGCCGCCTTTTTGCGAAATTTCGTTGAGGGTCGGCAGGATGCGCTCGATGCGGGTGGCGTCGGTGACCTTGCCATTCTCCATGGGCAGATTGAGGTCGACGCGGACAAGCACGCGCTTGCCCTTGAGTTCGGCGGAATCGAGGGTGCGGAAAGCGGACATGGGAAAATCTCTCTGGCGTCGGAAGAGGGAATGCCGGGACGGACCAGGAACCGGTGCGGACGGAAAAAAGGCGCGTTCCGGAGAACGCGCCTTGCAGAAATCAGATCAGCTTGGCCATCGCCACCGCAGTGTCGTTCATGCGGTTGGAGAAGCCCCATTCATTGTCGTACCAGGACAGGATCGACACCATCGTGCCATCCATGACCTTGGTCTGATCCATGTGGAAGATCGAGGAATGGGGGTCGTGGTTGAAGTCGATCGAGACGTTCTTGTCCTTGGTGAAGCCCAGGATGCCCTTCAGCGGACCCTCGGCGGCGGCCTGGATGGCGGCGTTGACTTCGTCCTTGGTGGTGGCGCGCTTGGCGATGAATTTCAAATCGACCACCGAGACATTCGGGGTCGGCACGCGCAGCGCGAAGCCGTCGAGCTTGCCGTTCAGCTCGGGCAGCACCAGGCCGACGGCCTTGGCGGCGCCGGTCGAGGTCGGGATCATCGACAGGGCGGCGGCGCGGCCGCGATAGAGATCCTTGTGCATCGTATCCAGCGTCGGCTGGTCGCCGGTGTAGGAATGGATGGTGGTCATGATGCCCTTCTCGATGCCGATGGCGTCATTGAGCGCCTTGGCGACCGGGGCGAGGCAGTTCGTCGTGCAGGAGGCGTTGGAGACGACGAGATGGTCCTTGGTCAGCTTGTCATGGTTGACGCCATAGACCACGGTGAGGTCGGCGCCCTCGGCCGGGGCCGAGACCAGCACGCGCTTGGCGCCGGCGGTCAGATGCATCGCGGCCTTGTCGCGGGCGGTGAAAATGCCGGTGCATTCCATGGCGATGTCGACGCCGAGCGCGCCCCAGGGCAGCTCCGCCGGATTTTTCACGGCGCAGACTTTTATGGGACCGGTTCCCACGTCGATCGTGTCGCCGGCGACCGTGACCACGCCGGGGAAGCGGCCATGGACCAAATCGTAGCGCATCAGATGGGCGTTGGTTTCCACCGGGCCGAGATCGTTGATGGCGACGACCTGAATGTCCTTGCGGCCGCTCTCGACAATAGCGCGGAGAACATTGCGGCCGATGCGTCCGAACCCGTTGATGGCAACCTTGACAGTCATTCGTTTCGCTCCTGTTTGAACCCTTGGTTGACCCTTCGGTTGGCCCCTATGGGGCTCCCATCCGGGGATGGCCGGGGCCGTTCAACTGGCCCGCGCCCGATTGCTGCTTGGCCTTTAATCTCTTTCCCGACCCTGGCGCAATGTCGCCATCGGTCTAGCAGGACGATTTGCCGCTTGTTTCATCGCAAACCGACATGTTTTTGCGCAGGGGAGATCGTGGGCTTAAACGAAAGTACGAGCCGGTTAGTAGCAGTTCGCCCCCGGCTGTCAACGCTTCCAAGAGCTTTTTAATAGGCTCCCGGAATTGCGTCTCTTGGCCGGCGTGGTTGGCGCCGCACTGCACAAGGCGCGGGCGCCGGCGCAAGCTTGGGCGCCGTCCCGGCTTCTTTTTGCGGCGCCCTCTTGGCGGGCGGCGCGACTTTGCTAAAGTGTCGCTGGATTTCCCGGCTCTATGGTTCGGGATTCGCGGAGAAAGCAGCACCCTTGTCCGGCTCGCCCGACCAACCCTCGACGCCGCCAGCGGCTCCCTGCGACGAAGAGTCGCGGCCCGACGCGGAAGAGATTCTCGGCGCGGCGGCGCGGCGGCTGGACGCGGCGCTGGAGGCGCTGGATCACGCGGTCGCCCGGCAGGTCGAGCGCCGCGCCGAACTGGCGGACCGGGAGACGGAATATTCCGCCCTGCAGGAGGATCGCTCGAAACTGGCGCAGGCCCTCGACGGGGCGCTGGGCCGGGTCGAGGCCTTGCAGGAGGCGCGCGCCGAGGCGGCGCGCCGGGTCGATCGCGCCGCCGCCGCCGTGCGGGCGCTGCTCGCCTCCGCCGACGCCGGAGAAAATTGATGGCTCAGGCCGTGGTGCAGATCGCCGGACGCACCTATCGCATGAATTGCGACGAGGGCGAGGAAGGCCATATCGAAAATCTCGCGCGACAGGTCGAGGCGAAAATCGACGGCTTGCGCGGCGCCTTCGGCGAGATCGGCGACCAGCGCATCGTCGTCATGGCCGCGCTGACCATAGCCGACGAGCTGTTTATCGCCCGCAGCCAATTGGCCGAGGCCGAAGCGGCGACGCAACAGGCCCGCGACGAGGCGAAAGCCGCGGAGCTGCGCGCGCAGGACCTGGCTGCGCGGGCCGCGCAGACGCTGGATCAGGCCACAGCCAAACTCGCGGCGGCGGCCAAGGCGTTGAATGAGGACGAGCGGTGAGGAAGGCTCGCATTTGACGCGTTGATACGATGGTCGCCTTCCGGCTGATTCCGTTGAAAAACTCGAAAAAATAGGCTCCTCAAAAATCCCGCTAAACTCGCTGATGAGCGACTTTTCTCGTTCAAGGTCATCTACAATTGGGTACGGAGGCTTTCGGCGGACTTCTTGTCGAACCGACCGGTCCCCCGCATCATTTTTATGCCCGCGTTTCCAAATGGCTGCAAAAATGTGATCGGCGGCGAAAAAGAGTTTTTCAACACAATCGGCTCATTCCCGACTTTCCAGGCGTCGCCCTTGGACGCCTTGAGCAGACGGGGAACTGACGTCGGCGCTTTGTTTTCAATGACGACTTTGACCTGGACAGCGGCCGCCCCGCCTTCGCGCCGCTCCGCTATGTTGAGGCCAATCTGGTTACCTATAGGCAACACCGTGAGGGTAGAATGCCGTCATGAGAGACTCATTACCGACCCGTCGCGATGTCTGGCTCGCCGGCGTGCTGCCCACATTCGTCGCCTTGCTGGTGGCCGCGCTCCTGCTTGTGGAGCGCCTACAAACCGACCTATCGGTCGGCGGCGATAAGTTCTCCACTGGCCTATGGTCGGTTTTTCTGATCGCCTTCGGCGGCGCACACATACTGGGTGTGTCTTCCCTCGTCGACGACAAGCCAACCACGGGCCGAAAGATCGCGCGTTTCGGCAATTTCGCCGCCTTCCTAATGTTGTTCGCACCGGCCGCCGGAACGGCGACGGCCGTCGCCATTCTTCCCCTGGTTGCAGTACTCGGTTTCGAATTCGTCCCCGCCGCCGCCGTATCAACAAAGCATCATATTCCAGGCGCTGGTGAGCTGGCCGCTGACGTTCGCTGTCCTCGCGGCGCCTGCGGTGGCTTGCGGGGGGCTGCTCGCACTGACCGCCGGGCCGCGCTGGCGTTCGCTGTTGCGCGCGGATTGGAAACGTCTGCTCTTGTACTACATCGGAGCAAGCGTCATCGCCGCGCTCATCTTGGTCGGGCTGAATGAGCATGTCGTGTCCTATTATATTCGCGGCGAGATAAACCCGCTGTTCAACAAGGACCATGCGTGGCCGATCGCGCTCATCACTTATTCGGCCGTCGTTCTGGCCTGCGGCGGCATTTGGATGGCGGCTTTTCAGGTCTATTCCAGGTCGAACAATGTCCTGAAAAACCGCGAGTGCTGGTCGGGGCTGGCAAGCCTCGCCGGAGTCGTCGTGGCGCTCGCCGCCGCGACGCAACTCCTGACTGCAAACGGGATCACCCTTCTCGGTGATAATTCCGACGGCAAGACCTGGCTCGCCAATATCGTTCGCAGCGGGAGCAAAACACGGTCGCCGCAAACGTTGGAATTCCATGGTTTTTATTTCGTCGGCCCCAGGTCGGCGCTCAAGCATCAATGGGATCGCCTGGTGCTGCAATCTGACGATTGGCGGCCCAGGCTCGGCCACCAACAGACCATGTTCGACAATGACATAGAAGTCGGCGTCACCACTGCGGAGGACCAGCGTCCGCCCGATTGCCGGGCGCTGTCGGAGACACGCACGGTCTGCGCCGATCTCAAGCGCGCCAACATCAACATATCCGGTTCGCGCGCAAACATCGACGCCTACCTATATGACGCGGCGCTGCCGGAAGCCGCGCTCAGTTTTGCCTATGGGGCGTCAACCGCAACGGCGACAATTACCGATTTGCAGGCGGAATACGGCTCCGAGTGCCGCCTCCAAATGGTCGGCGTTCCCTTCGACGGCCTCACAACCAAAGCCTGGATCGGTTGCGCCGACTGGCTGCGGGAGGCGCGCCGCCTGAAGGAATTGGTTACGCCATGGTTTGCGAAAACGCCGAGATGAACGCGCCATCCAAAACGCCGCGATGGCAGGCGGTGTGGCGTTTCTTCGGCGGCGCCCTCGCCATATGGCTGGCTGCGCTGGCGCCGATCCTCGTCGCGACCATGCTCATCGAGCAGCCTTGGACCCACACCGAACCACCATGGAGCTGGCTTCTCGTTCCGCCCTTGCCGCTGATCGGATTGACGATGGCCTTGAGCAGGCCGAGCGAGCAGGCGTGGCGCGCTCTCGCCGCCATCGGCGCCGCGACGGCCATCGTCGCCTTCTCCATGCTCTGCCTTGGGATTTGGCCTGCGGTTGCGGTCGTTTTGTTGGCGATCGCGCTAATGACGCTGTGCGCCACGGCTCCCGCCGCCTTCACTTCGCGTTCACCGCGCGTATTCGGTCGCGCGCTGCTTGCCTGGACCGGATGCGTCCTGGGCTTCGGGATTGTCGCCGCATTCGCCGAAGAGTTTGTCATCGCCCGCAAGGCGGAAGCATATGCGAACGGGCGCGCTTATTGCATCGAATACGCAAGCCAGAAGGACGCCTTCGGCTATGAGCCGGTCACGAATTTGTTCGACCTGAACGGAGTCAAGATGCGGGCAAGGCTGACAGCCGGCGGCAGCACCATGTTCCGGTTTCAAAACCACGCTCTGATCATGGTGGAGGCGGACGAAGGCCGCAAAGAATGGCGAAGCTGGTCCTACACGGAACAGGCATTTGTCGTGGGCTACGGCGAAGTCAAAACAGCTTGCGCGCCCGCGCCGCACTACGTCGAAAATCTGCCGATTTGGTGAAAAGTTCTAACTGAGCAGACCGCGTCAGATGGCGATGAGCGGATGTCTGGCCACCATTCTTTAGCGGCCCTTCGCGCAACGCCCGCTTTACGTGCAAACCGCCTCCTGCAGGCGCTATCGACACGACCGACCGGAGTTCGCCGTTCCCGTTCATCCGCGAATGGCGAACAGGCGTTAGATCGGCGCCGCCCCTAAACCCAATCGCTCACGCCCGACCCCACCGCCGCGCCAATGCTGTCCAGCTTGCGCGCCCGCAAATGCTGGGCGAGACCCTGCTTGATCCGCGCCACCAGGCCCATGCCCTCGTAAACCAGCGCCGAATAGAGCTGGATCAGGCTGGCGCCGGCCTCGATCTTGGCCCAGGCGGCCTCGGGCGAATCGACGCCGCCGACGCCGATCAGCGGGAATTGTCCCTCGACGCGGACAAAGGTCTGGGCGAGCATGTGGGTGGCTAGCGCGAACAGCGGCGCGCCCGAGAGCCCGCCGGTCTCCACGCGCAATTCGTCGCGCAAGGTGTCGGGGCGGGTCACGGTGGTGTTGGAGACGATCATGCCGTCGATGCCGCGCGCCCGGGCGACGCGCACGACATCGTCGAGATCGGCCAGAGCGAGATCGGGCGCGATTTTCAGCAGCACCGGGCGGCGCGGCAGGTTTTGCGCGGCCTCGTCGCGCGCCTCGATGACGCGGGCCAGCAGATCGTCGAGCGCCGAGGCCTGCTGCAAGTCGCGCAGGCCCGGCGTATTGGGCGAGGAAATATTGACGGTGAAATAGCTGGCGAGATCGGCGAATTTTTTTATGCCCGCGACATAATCGGCGGCGCGGTCGGTCGAATCCTTGTTGGCGCCGATGTTGACGCCGACCACGCCGCCGTGCCCGGCGCGGCGCAGCAATCTTTGCCGCGCCGCCTCATGGCCGCCATTGTTGAACCCAAAACGGTTGACGACGCCGCGATCCTCATGAAGGCGGAACAGGCGCGGCTTTAGGTTGCCGGGCTGCGGGCGCGGGGTCAGCGTGCCCACTTCGGTAAAGCCGAAGCCCAGGCGCAACAGGCCGTCGGGCGCCCGCGCGTCCTTGTCGAAGCCCGCCGCCATGCCCAGCGGATTGGCGAAATCCAGCCCGAAAATATTTTGCGCGAGGATCGGGTCGTCCTCGGCCGGCGCCGGCAGCGGAATTTTTGACAGCGCCAGCACGGTGAGATTATGGGCGCGTTCGGCGTCCATGCCGTGAAGCAGCGGCAGGGCGAAGGAATCGAAAAAACTCAGCATGACAGCAGTCCCGTGAAATCATGGGCGCCGTCGCGCCAGGGCAGGGGGGGTGCGCTCCGCGCCAGAGCGGTGGGCAGGGCGCCGTAAAAATGCGGAAACAGCGCGCCGCCGCGCGAGGGCTCGTAGATCAGTTTTTCGCCGAGATCGGCCTCGGCGAAGGCAATCAGCAGCAGATCGCCCTGGCCGGCGAAATGTTTGGCGGCGGTCTCGGGGGCCTGGGGCGCGGTGGAGAAATGGATGAAACCGTCCTTCCTGTCGACGGGCGAGCCGTCATAGCGCCCGAGCTTTTGCGCGGCGGCCCAATCGGCCGCTGGCATGATTTTGTATATATAAGGCAAATTCCGCTCCGCCCGCCGCGTTCATGGCGATTTTTGGGCGATCTCGCGCATTTGCGCAAGATGCGGGTTTTCTCGGACGCTTGTCCGTTCTACAAAACGCTCCCCCTTTCACCTCACTGGAGGCGGCGTTCGCGCCGGAACCGTAAAAAATGACCGATTTCGCCAGCGAGCTCGCCCAATTCGCCAAGACCTCGAACGCCTGGCCGTTCGAGGAGGCGAAGAAACTCGTGGCCCGGGTCGAGCGCAGCGGTCAGAAACAGGTTCTGTTCGAAACGGGTTATGGTCCCTCGGGCCTGCCGCATATTGGCACTTTCGGCGAAGTGGCGCGCACCACCATGGTCCGCCACGCTTTTGAGGTGCTCACCGAAGGGCGGATCGCCACGCGGCTGCTGGCTTTTTCCGACGACCTCGACGGGCTGCGCAAGGTCCCCGACAATATTCCCAACAAGGAGCTGGTCGCGGCCCATCTGGGCAAGCCCTTGACCCAGGTGCCCGATCCCTTCGGCGAATATCCCAGCTTTGGCGCGCATAATAATGCGCGTTTGCGCGCCTTTCTCGACCATTTCGGCTTCGACTACGAATTCGCCTCCTCGACCGAATATTACCAGTCGGGCCGCTTCGACGAGACGTTGCTGAAGATCCTGACGCGCTTCGACGCCGTGCAGGCGGTCATGCTGCCTTCGCTGCGCGCCGAGCGCGCCTCGACCTATTCGCCCTTCCTGCCGATCCACCCGCGCACCGGCGTGGTCATGCAGGTGGCGCTGGAGGAGATCGACCTGCCGGGCGGCATGATCGCCTGGCGCGACCCCGACACCGGCGAACGTTTTGAGACGCCGGTCACCGGAGGCCATTGCAAGCTGCAATGGAAGCCGGACTGGGCCATGCGCTGGTGCGCGCTGGGCGTCGATTATGAAATGGCGGGCAAGGATCTGATCGATTCGGTCAAGCTTTCCGGAAATATCGCCCGGGCGCTGGACGCCACGCCGCCGGAGGGCTTCAATTACGAGCTGTTTCTCGACGAAAACGGCCAGAAGATCTCCAAGTCCAAGGGCAATGGCCTGACCATCGAGCAATGGCTGACCTATGCCAGCCCGGAAAGCCTGTCCTTCTTCATGTATTGGAAGCCGCGCGAGGCGAAGAAGCTGCATTTCGACGTGATTCCGCGCGCCGTCGACGAATATCTGGCCTTTCTCGACGCCTATCCGCGCCAGGACTGGAAGAATCGTCTGGGCAACGCCGTCTGGCACATCCACAGGGGCGAACCGCCGGCGCCGGAATTCATCGCCCATGAAGAGGGCGCCAAGGGCACGGCGATTTCCTTCGGCATGCTGCTCAATCTCGCGGCGGTCGCCAATAGCGAAGACCCGCAGGTGCTGTGGGGCTTCCTGCGCCGCTATGCGCCGGCCGCCAGCCCGGAAAAATATCCGCGCCTGGACAAGATGATCGGCTATGCGGTTCTTTACTTCCGCGATTTCGTCAAGCCGAAGAAAGTCTATCGGCCCGCCGACGAGGTCGAGCGCGACGCGCTGGAAAAGCTTGGCGAGGCCCTGGAGACCCTGCCGGCCGCGGCCAGCGCCGAAGAGATTCAGACGCTGCTCTACGACGTCGCCCGCCCGATTCCGCGCTACCAGAATTTCGCCGCCAAAGGCGCGACGCCCGAGCGTCCCGGCGTGTCCAACGACTGGTTCAACATGCTCTATCAGGTGCTGCTGGGCGAAGATCGCGGCCCGCGCTTCGGCTCCTTCGCCGCGCTCTACGGGCTGGACAATACGCGCGCCCTGATCGCCGACGCCCTGGCGGGCAAGTTCGTGAAGCCGGATGCGGCGACGTGACGCAGGCCTTTACGCGGCGCCGCTGCGGAGCGAAACGACGCTCTCCGCTCCGCCCTGTTTGAAGGCGTCGAGATCGTCCAGCGCCTCTTGAATGTGACGCCGGGCCCGGGCGAGTCCTTGGGAATCCGGGGCGCCGCCGACCAGTTCGGCCTGGGCGAACAGCAGGTTGATTTCGATGAGACCGGCCAGCCTGTCGAGGCTTGGCCTGGCCCATTGGGCTGATTCGCAATTCAATTCGTTGATATGCATGGGATTAGACATTTTCATCCACCAATCTGGATCGCTGCGCCGAAAAGATTGGCCGGCGAAGCTTGCCCCGAACTTGCAAAATTTTCGCTCGGCGGCGCGCCCGTCGGAAGCCGGCGGCCCAAACCGTCGCATCGGGCGGCGGCAAAAGCGACCGGCGATTAACGATTGATTTGCTTGACCTTGGAGCAAGGGCCGCCTTGGCGCGGCCCAAATCGCGTCCAGGTTCAAGCCGCGATTCCCAGGGTTTCCAAGGGGGACGCAAGGGGCGGCCGATGATTGTTAATTGTCTGTTAACCATTCCTGACGTACAACCCTTGCGATCAATTGCGTAAAGCACCCTCCAAGGTTGATGAGAAATGAAACAATCCAATCCAATCGATAGAGCCGTCGGCAAGCAGTTGCACGATAAGCGGACCGAAAAGGAAATTTCTCTAGAGCATCTGGCTTCGCGCCTCGGGATCTCCGCGACGGAACTGCGCGGTTTCGAGTGTGGCGATATCAGGATCGACAGCCGCGTCATGCTGAAGATGTGCAACCTGCTCAACGTCAGGCCCGCCTATTTCTTCGAGCCGATTCTGGCGAAAAATTCCGGCGCCGATCACTCTGCCAGCACGGCTTCGTCCACGGTCGTCGAAATGCGCAAAAGCGCCTGAGCCTCGAAGGGGCCGATCCTGACTGTCGGTCCTCGCGGCATTGGTCATTCCGGGACCGGCTTGTAGCCGCCGCCAGCAAAAAGCTCGTCGGGCGATGGGCCATGGGCGCGCCTTCGCCGACGGTCGGCGCCGACAGGCGCCTGCGCGGCGCGCCTGGGCGCATGCGCGGTCTTGGTCCAGACAAAGGGCCTGCGCGTCCATTCCCACAGCGCCCGCCAACTGGCGAAGGACACCAGCAGCAGATAGGCCGGCGACAAGACCAGCAGCGCCGAAGCCCTGAGGCCGCGCCGGCTCATGCCGATCATATTGGGCAAGGCGAAGGCCAGCAGCCCGAAAACCCCTACCGACAGGCTGAAACTGGCGACAACGAGCGACTTGAGGTCATGCGGGTTGAGCAGGTCGCCATAATAAAGGTCATGGGCCAGACGCAGGCTGTAGAACGGCCCGAACAAGGGACCGGCGAGCAGGCTGATCATGGTGCAGAGTGCGACAAAGGCCTGGAAAATCCCCATTTTGCGAATCTGGGCGCGCGGCGTGCGCAGGAACACAGACAGGGTCTGCATCCAGCCCTTCATCCAGCGCGCCCGCTGGCCGAGCCAGGCGGACAGGGTCACCGGCGCGTCCTCGAAGGTCGTGGCGTCGATGGCGTGGACCTCATAGCCGAAACGGGCGAAGCGCAGGCCGAGATCGGCGTCCTCGGTGACGTTCCAGGCGTCCCAGCCGACCATGCGCCGCAACAGCCTGGTGCGGAAATGGTTTGAAGTGCCGCCGAGCGGCATGGGCAGGCCGAGTTCGCCCAGGCCGGGATTGATGACGTCGAACAGAGCCGCGTAGGAAATGGCGAAGAAATAGGCGAGCCAGCTCTCATGGCCGTTGTCGATCGCCAGCCGCGCCTGCAAACAGGCGACGCGCGGGCCCGACACGGCGAATGTCTCCGCGGCCACGCGCAATTGTCGCGGCTCGGGCCGATCCTCGGCGTCGAAAATCGCCAGCAATTGTCCCCGCGCCAAGGGCAGGGCGACATTTAACGCCCGAGGCTTCGTCCTGGGCTCGCCGGACGGGGCGATCACCACTTCCATATAGGGCGCGAGGCCGGCGCCGCGCAGCGCTAAAAATGTCTCGGCGTCGTCCTCCTCGACCACCAGCTTGATGTCGAGCTTGGCGGCGGGATAGTCGAGTTTTTTCAGCGCCGCGACGAATTGCGCGGCCATCTCCGCCTCGCGATACATGGGCGCGATGATCGTGTAGACGGGCAGATCGGCGTCGCGCAGCGCCGGCGGTTTGGGCCGGCGCGCGGGAAAGGCGGCGGCCGTGGCGCAGAGCCGCACGTAAATGCCGCCATAAAACAGCGACGACAGGATCAGCGCGGCGAAGTCGAAGGCGTTTTCCCAGGCGGCCATCAAGCCGGCGATCAGGCCGAGGCTGATGAGGATGAAAAAGAAATTGCTCCAGCGCAATTGCGGCGCATTGGCGGAAAGCCTGGGCTCGGCGCGCGACAAAGCGAAGGCGGCGTCCTCGGCGATCTCCAGGCGCGCCCGCGCCCGCACCAAAGCGGAAAAAGTCTTCGGGGCGCAAATGGCGATGCGCCTCCGGGTCGCGCCGGGAAGCCGCAGCATTTCGCCCACCTGGGCGCCGCGCGGCGAAAAAATCCAGTCGAAGTTTTCGTGGCCCGAATCGGCGCGGGCGACCGAGGCGCGCATGGCGGCGCGATAGTCGAAACCGGGCGCCAGCGCCGCCGCATGTTCCAGGCATGGGCAGTTCAGCCGCCGGGCCAGGGCGCGATAATAGAAATTCTCGGCGACAAGACCTTCGGCGATCAGCGCCTCCTCGGCGCCGACGCCCTGGATTTGCGCGCGCTGCGCCGCCCAGGCGAGCAGATTCGGCGCGACGCCCGCCTGTTCGAGGAAGGCGATCTCCGGGGGCAGGCGAATTTTTCTTGAGCGCGGCGCCTGCAAAAGCTCTGGCCTGTGCTAGTTAAGGCCGCGACGACACCAGTCTCCGGGGCCGAAATGGCGGTTGAAAGTCATGCTGCATTTATCGGGAAAATTTGCCGGCGGGCCAAGCGCGCAAGGGCCATTGCACTGATATTTAATGTTTTTCTCGTTTCAGGTTGTATTTGTAGCGTTGCGCACGCTGCGGATGAGGTGTTTCTGCCGGCCTTTTCCGACCCGCATCGCCGGGCCGAACCCGTCAAGCTCGACCCGAAAAAACCTTTGCGCTTTCTCACCAGCGACGATTATCCGCCGTTCGAATTCGTCGATGCGCAGGGAAACCTGACCGGCTTCAACATCGATCTGGCCAGGGCGCTCTGCGCGGAATTGCAGGCCAGTTGCACGATTCAGCCGCGCCGCTGGGACAATCTGCTCGATGCGCTCACGGCGAAAGAGGGCGATGCGCTGATCGCCTCGATGAAACCCTCGGCGGCCAAGGGGCGCGCGGTCTTCACCGAGCCCTATTACCTGACCCCGGCGCGTTTTGTCGCCAATGCCGATACGCTGTTGACCGACCTGCGTCCGGAGGCTTTGGCGGGAAAGAAAATCGGCGTCGAGGCGGGCGGCGCCCATGAGGCCTTTTTGCGCAAATTTTTCCCGCAAGCGGTTGCGATTGCTTATGCGGATCGCGCGAAACTGCTGGACGCCGTCAGGACGCGCCAGGTCGAGGCTGGCTTTGGCGACGCCATTTCGCTGGCGCGGGCGATGAATGAGCAGCCCGGCCTGATTTTTGTCGGCGGGCCCTATCTCGAGCCGGCCTATTTCGGCGAGGGAATCGGCATTGGCCTGCGCCCCGACGACGATGCGACCCGCCGGGCGCTCAACTGGGCGCTGCAAAGGCTCGATGAAAACGGCAAGCTCAGCGAGCTCTATCTCAAATATTTCCCGATTTCGATCTATTAGGCCGAGGCTTTTCGCGAAAAAGCCCCCGCGCGGGCGCGAAAAACATTGTCGAGAAACATTTTGGCGCTTTCCGGCCAGGTGAAGCGCAGGGCGTGGGCCCGGCAATCCGCGCGCGACAATTTCAGGGCGCCAAGGCAGGCGGCGCGCAAATCCTCGTCGAGCACGCCGATGCGCGGATCGGTGACGATATCGACCGGACCGGTCACCGGAAAGGCCGCGACCGGCGCGCCGCAGGCCAAAGCCTCCAGCATGACATTGCCGAATGTGTCGGTGCGGCTGGGGAAGACGAAGACATCGGCGGCGGAATAATAGGGCGCCAGTTCGGCGCGGCCCTTGACCCCGACGAAGGTGGCGCGAGGAAATTTGTCCTGCAATTCGCCGCGCGACGGGCCGTCGCCGACGACGATCTTGGAGCCGGGCAGGTCGAGGGCGAGAAAAGCCTCGATATTCTTCTCCGGCGCGAGACGGCCGCAATAGAGGAAAAACGGCCGGGGCAGGCCCGCCAGTTCGGCCGGAATTGTTTCGCGCGGCGAAAAAAGGCTTTCGTCCACGCCGCGCGGCCAGATCATCGGGCGGGGAAAACCGCGCGCCGCCAGATCGTCCGACAAGGTCTGGGTCGCCACCATCAGGCCGGCGCCGCCGGAATGGAAACGGCGCAGCGCCGCATAGGACCAGGCGGCGGGAATTGGCCAGCGCGCCTCGACATATTCGGGAAAGCGGGTGTGATAGGAGGTGGTGAAGATCTCGCCATTGCGCGGCGCCCAAAAAGCGGCGGCGACGCCGAGCGGCCCCTCGGTGGCGATGTGAATATGATCGGGCTTTTCGCCGCGAATGGCTTCGCCGACGGCGCCGGGGCCGGCCAGCGCCAGGCGTATTTCGGGATAGGAGGGCGCGGCGATGGTGGGAAAGCGATCCGGGCCGATCACGGAAAATTGCACGCCGAGCTTTTCGCCGGCGGCGATGAGATTGGCGAGGGTGATGGCCACGCCATTGACCTGGGGCGCCAGGCGTCGGTGACGATGCAGATTCTCATGGCGGAAACCATTCCACGGCCATGTGACCGTAATAATAAGCCTCGGCAACCTCAGCGCGAATCTGTCGCAAATCCGCAAGAATTTTTCAAAACCCGGTTTGCGCCGCCGCCATTGCCAGGGAGCGCCGGCGCGGGCAGGATGGGGCAACCTCGAGGATCCCACGATGAGCCTGACCTTTTTCGAGGATTTCGTCCCCGGCGAAATCCGCAAATATGGCGCCTACGCCTTTTCCGAAGAGCAGATCGTCGCCTTCGCCGCCGAATATGACGCGCAGACCTTTCACATGGACGCGGAACTGGCGAAACAGACCATGCTCGGGGGGCTGTCGGCCTCGGGTTGGCACACCTGTTCGGCGCTGATGCGGATGAATGTCGACGACTGGCTGGGCGCCAGCGCCTGCCTCGCCGGCGTGGGCATCGAGGACAATCGCTGGCTCGCGCCGGTGCGTCCCGGCGATGTGCTGAGCGCGGAAACCCGCACGCTGGAGAAGACCGATCTGCGCTCGCGGCCCGAGGCCGGGATCGTCAAATTCGAGACGGCGCTGCGCAATCGGGCTGGGGTGGAAGTGATGCGCCAGACCAGTTCGGCGCTGTTTTCGCGTCGAGCCCCTTTGAAGGAATTGCCGCCCGCGGCGCCGCGCCCGGCGCCGGCGCCGGAGATTCCGCGCCTAGACGATCGTTTCGCCGCCTTGCCCGATTTTTACGATCTGGCGCAGGTCGGCGCCTATGCCGATCTTGGCGAGAAGGTTTTTTCCGCCGCCTATATCCGCGCCTACGCCCTGGATTTCGACCCGCTTCCATTCCATCTCGACGAGGCGGTGGGGAAGACTCACATGCTCGGGGCCATGTCGGCGGCGGGACTGCAAACCGCCTGCTGCTGGATGCGCCAGTTCATCGCGCTGCGCCGCGAGGCCGCCGGCGGCGAGGTGCCGAGCCGCGCCTCGCCCGGCTTTTCCGACCTGGTCTGGCGCAAGCCGGTGCTGGTCGGCGACCGCATCGGCTTCTCCACCCAGATCGTCGAAAAGCGCCCGACCTCCAAGCCGGGCTGGGGCCTGGTGCGCAGCCTGAACCGCGCCGTCAATCAGCGCGGCGAACTGGTGATGGAGTTCAAGGCCGCGATATTTTCGCCCTTGGCGTGATCAGTTTCGCGGCAGCGAAAAATCGTCGGCGCGTCCGGGTTGGGGCGCGGGCGTTTCCGCCGGGCGCGGGGCTTCCGGTCCGGGCAGGCTGGCCAGCGCGCCGCCGGGCGACAGCGCGGGGTCGTTGAGCGGCGTCACCTTGCCGGCCAGCGCCTTTTCGGGCGCCGGCGCGGCGCTTTCCGGCGCGGGCGGCGGCACGATCACGGTGGTCGCGGGCGCGAGGGCCGCCTCGGGGACGACCGGGGTCGCTCCGGGGACGACGAGGGTCGTCCCGGGCGAGCCGATCTGCGGGGGCGGCGTTTCCGCCGGCGTCTCGCGCAGCCGCGCCTCCAGCGCGCGGCGCACTTCCGGCTCGACGAAATGCGCGGCCTTGCGCGCGCCGGCGGCGTTGAAATGAACGCCATCGGCCGCGCGCAGGCGGACGATGTCGCCGTTCACATCCGGGCCGGAGGCCTTGTAAACCGAATTGACGTCGGAAAAAGCCTCCCACAGATCGACAAAGCGCGCGCCGGCGGCGCCGGCGTATTGCCGGTCGATGTCGTTGAAGTTCAAGGCTGCGGCGCTCAGGCTGTCGCTGCGCATGATCGGCAGGCCCACCCAGACCAGCGGCACATTCCGGTCGCGAAAGGCGCCGGCGATCTCCTCGACCCTTTTGGCGTAGATTTCATTGAAGGGCTTGGTCAGCGGCTCGATCGCCGTTGTGGCGTCGGGGCGCAGCTTCTGCTTGTCGTTGATGCCGATCTGCATCACCGCCAGATCGAAGTGCTGGGGCCCGTCGAGCAGCGCCTTGGCCTCCTTGCGCCAATCGTAGAAATCCTCGCGCACCAAGCCGCTGTCTTCCTTGGTCTTGTCGATGACGGCGATGCGCGGGTCGCCGGCGAAAGCCTCTTTCAAGCCGCCGGCGAGCCGCCCGGCCTCTGTGTCGCCGATCACCAGAACGATAAAGCTGGGCGCCGCCGGTTCGGACGGGGCGCCGGCCTGCTGCGGCGGAGTTTCCGGCGTTTGCGGGGTTTGCGGCTTGCGCCAGTCGCCTTCGGGGCGCGCGGGGCGCTGGATATGGGCCTCGGGCTGGCGCATATGCGGGCGCGGCGGGCGCGGTCGAACAGGCTGGCTCGGCGCGGGACGGGGACGGCCGCCGAAAATCGAGCTGAAAAAATCGGAAATGGCGTCCTGCGCCCGCGCCGGCGCGGCGACCGACAAGGCGCAACCGAGAACCAGGGACAGGCGGAAAAGTTTTATCGAGGGCATGCGCCCTTATAAACCTTTCCCGCCGGAGAGGCGAGACAAGTCAGCGCTGGATGGCGGACTGGGCGGCGACAGGCTCGGCGCGAACGCTTTTCGCGCCCAGGGCGACGAAAATCAGGGCGCCGCCCAGGCAGGCCAAGGCGGTGATGCGGAGAAGCTGGGGCAGGCGGCAGGAGGCCGGAGGGGCCTGGCGCGGGCGCGGCGCCTGGCGGAATTGCCGCGCGTCGATCGGGGCGAGAAGCATGACGAGCTCATTGGCGTTATGTCGCCGAAGCGACCGGCCTCAAACATGGCGCCAAGCCCTTAAGGTTTGGTGAACCATAAATGTTGACCGCCTTGATTGCCCGAGGCTTGCCGCGCTCCGCGCTCAGTTTCCCGGATGTGAAAAACTGGTGGCGCTGAGCGTCGTCGCCTTGGCGCCGAAATGCGCCGGCCGTTCCGGCGGGGTCGCGATCAGGTCGGTTCGCGCCGCCGCGCGCAGGGCGGGAACGGCGGCGGAGGCGCGCCGCGCGGCGGCCGGAATCTGCGTCGCCGTCATGGCCACGCGATCGACGCGCGCCGGGGCCAGTTGCGGCGCGGCGCGATCGGCCGCGGCCTTGGCGGCGGCGGCGGCGCGCAGGGCGGCGGTTGGACGCGGCGGCGGCAGCGGCGTCGGTTCTTCGACGGCGGCGGGGGGCGGGTTGGCGTAGGCCAACGCCGGCGAGGCGTCGTCGCCATGACGCAGCGCCAGTTTTGGCCCCAAGCCGCCCTGAGTGATCATCTGGGGCAGGGCGGCGAGGCCGGTCGGACGCGGCGGCGGCAGCGGCGCGTCGACCTGTTCGGCGGTCAGTTCCTGCGGGCGGCGCGGCGGCGTGGGCGCGGCGTCGAGCGGCTGGGCCTTGTCGGCCTCGGCCTCGTCGAGCGGTTGCGGCTTGAGTTCGGCGGCGGGCGTCGGCGCCGTCGACTGCGGCAGGGCGGCGACGGGTTTTGGCGCCGGCGCGGCGGCCGAGGCCGGCGGCGCGCCCAAAAATGTCTCGCCGCGCGGCAGATTGGCCTGGGCGCTGGCCATGACCTGGCGCTGCGGGTCGAGGCCGGCGGCGTCGGCGCCCTCTTCGTCGTTTGCGGCGGGCTGCGCGGGTCTGGCGTTGCGCGTGGCGACGCGGGTCGGCCGGACCACCGGAGCGCTGCGCGCCTCCTCCTCGTCCTCGCCGCCGCTCCCGCCGCCAAACAGCGAGGCGAAGAAACCGCCAATGCCGCCGCCGGAGGTGGCCTCGGCGACCGAGACCGCCTCGCCGCCGCGCGCCAGAATTTCGGCGCGGGCCTCCTCATAGCCGGCGAGCGGCTTGCCATTGCTGGGGATATGCACGGTCTTGCCGTCGGGGAACAGCCGGACGAGCTGGTCGTAATTCATGCGCGGCCAATGGCGCACGCCGCCGACGTCGAGATGGACGAAGGGCGTGTTGGCGCGCGGATAATAGCCGACGCCGCCGCGCTGCATGCGCATGCCGACTTCGCGCAGCTTTTCCATGGAAAGCCCGGGCATGGTGGTGTCCATGGCCTTGCCGAGCATGTGCTGGGAATGTTCGGCCACGGCGCGCGAGCGGCGGCGCAGCATGGCGTTGGTCGCCGGGCAGCGATAGGCGGAAACCACGACGATGGGATCGTCCGGCCCCATGCGGTCGGTGGAGCGATAGGCCTCCCACAGCACGTCGAACAGCCGGGGGTCCATATGGGTCGGCTCGTCATTGCGCCAGTCGCGCAGGAACCAGTTCAGCTTGTCCAGGGTTTCCTGGTCGTAATGGCCATTGACGCGGAAAGTCGCGGCAATGGCTTCCTTGCTGTGCGAATGATAGAGATAGAGCGTGCGCGTGTCGCCATTGGCGGCGGCGGATTCCAGGGCTTTGGGCGCGAACATGGCGAACAGCGCCAGCGCCGCGGCCAGGGTTTTTGCTCTTTTTCTTCCCAGCGCCAGGACGGCGGCCTTGAGTCTCAACAAAATCGCTCGCGCTCCAATCGGCCGTCCCGCCCGAATCACCTTGGGGCAGGTCGCCAGACCCTTGACGAAATTCGTTAACGCTCAGCTTCCGGCGCCTGCATACACCAATCGATGCAAAAAAGCCACAGGGGGCGGAAAACGACTCAGCCGCCCAGCCCGAGCGCCCGGCGCAGGCCGGCCTCGTAGCCGTAAAGATCCTCGAAGCGGCGCAAGGCGCCGGTCTCGTCCACGGCCAGCGTGAAATAGCCGATATGGATCGGCAGCGGCGCGGGCAGGGCGATGCGCCTTTCGCTCTTGCCGTACATTTTCTCGATGCGTTGCGCGCTCCAGCCATTTTGCGCGCCGAGAATCGCCACCGCCCAGTCCAGCGGCTGATCGACGCGCATGCAGCCGTGGCTGAAGGCGCGGCGGCTCTGGGCGAAGAGTTTTCGCGTGGGCGTGTCGTGCATATAGACGGCGTAATCATTGGGGAAGATGAACTTGATCCGTCCCAGCGCGTTGCGCTCGCCCGGCGGCTGACGGACATGGACCTGGCCGCCCTGATAGACGATCTCATAGCCCTGGGCCCGCAGCGCGTCGAGCTTGCCCATCATTTCCTTGCGGATGATGCTTTGCGGCACATACCAGGACGGGTTGACGATCACATATTCCATCTTGTCGGAAAACAGGGGCGTGGGCGTGTCGGGCTTGCCGACGACGATGCGGTTGGCGGCGGCGACCGTCTCCCCCCGGTAAAGCCGGGCCATGAATTCGGGAATATTGACCATGATCCTGTCGGCGCCGAGATCGCGCGGCAGCCAGCGCCAGAATTCCATATTGGCCAGCAATGCCGCTTCCAGCGCCGGGCCGCGCGGCGGCGCCGTCGGCGATCCGCGCGCGTCGCTGGCGCGGCGGCCATTGCCGGATTTCGACGCCGCGTCGGCCAGAAGATTGGAGGCGGGATTGGCGCGCAATTCCGCCAGCTTTTCGCGCAGGGCCAGATAGCCGGGATGCGCGGGATTGTAGGAAGCCAATTGCCGGTCGGCGTCGGCGGCCCCGGCCGTTTCCGCCAGCGCCTGGGCGGCGCCGACGACCGGCGGGCGGACGCCGATCGATTTGGACAGCGCGTGGGGATCGAGCCTTCCGCCGCTGGCCTGGAGCGCATAGGCCGCGACCGCCTGCGCCAGCGCGACTTCGCCAATGGCCAGCGCCGCTTCCGGGGCCGGATCGAGCGAATAGATTTTCCAGGCGCGCAGGTCGAGCCCGTCCTCGGGCGCCTTTTGCAGCCGCGTGAAAACGCCGCGCGCCTGGGCTGTCCACTGGCCCTGGTCGAAGAAGATCGGGGCGTCGCCATGTTCGGCGTAGAAAGCGTCGACGGCGCGCAGAATCGCGCGCTGCTCGGCGGGCGGCTGCTGCTGGGCGGCGCGAATCAGCGCGGCGCGAATCGCCTGATGGGCCGCCGGCTTTTGCGGTCCATAGAGCTCCCGCGCGGCTTCGGCTTTGACCTCTGGCGCGGGCGCGGAGGGAAGCGCAACGGCGGGCTCGGCTTTGGGCGCGGGGCTTGACGGCGCCGCCGGCGGGTCGAGGCGAATTTCGCCGGGCGTTGTCGTCTGGGTCGCAGTCGTCTGGGTCGCGGCCGCCTGGCCACGACCTGTCCCGCCCGCCGCCAACAGGACGGAGAGCGCCAGAACGGCGGCCTTGCCGGGCGCCCCCGGCGGAAAACGCGATGTCATGGCAAACCTTTCGCCGCGCAACCAATTCTGCTGACGACGGTTGACAACTCTTGCGCTTATGAAGGCCCGACGCGCAAGAAAATCAATGGCTGTTCCGGCCCGCGCCGCAAATTTTACGCGGCATTGGCGCCATTGCCACTTTCCCCATCGTCAAGCCCGTAATCCTTCATCTTGCGATACAGGGTCGAACGGCCGATGCCGAGCTTGCGCGCCATTTCCGACATTTGCCCGCGATAATGGGTGAGGGCGAAGCGAATGGTTTCCTCTTCCAGCGCCTCCAGCTTGCGCACGTCGCCATTCTCGTCGAGCAGGCGCAGCACATTGGGGTCGCGGACTTCGACCCGCACGATTTCGCGATGGGCGTGGCTCGGGCCGAGCGGCGCCGGGGCTGCGGGCACGCGCACGTCAAAGCCTTCGACATGGGCGGCGATCTGCGGGAACTCGGCCACGGTGAGCTCGTCGCCGTCCGACAGCACCACGGCGCGGAACAAGGCGTTTTCCAGCTGGCGGACATTGCCCGGCCAATCATAGGTGGCGAGCAGCGCCAGGGTTTCCGCGGTCAGGCCGCGCAGGCGCTTGCCTTCCTCGGCGGCGAAACGGGCGAGGAAGCGGCGGGCGAGGTCGGGCACATCGGCGCGACGCGCGCGCAGCGGCGGGATGGAAATGGGGAAGACATTGAGCCGGTAATACAGGTCTTCGCGGAAGGCGCCCTGTTTCACCAGTTCGATCAGATTGCGGTTGGTGGCGGAAATCAGCCGGACATCGACGCGCACCGAGCGCCGCGCGCCGACCGGATCGATCTCGCCTTCCTGGAGGGCGCGCAGCAGCTTGACCTGGGTCTCCGCCGGCAATTCGCCGACTTCGTCGAGAAACAGCGTGCCGCCATTGGCTTCGACGAATTTGCCGGAATGTTTCTCGGTGGCGCCGGTGAAGGCGCCTTTCTCGTGGCCGAACAGGATGGATTCGACCAAATTTTGCGGCAGCGCGCCGCAATTGACGGTGACAAAAGGTTTGCCGCGCCGGTCGGAGGCGCCCTGGATGGCGCGGGCCATCAATTCCTTGCCGACGCCGGACTCGCCCTCGATCAGCACGGGAATATTCGACTTGGCGGCGCGCTCGCCCAGCCGCACGGCGCGCATCATGTCTTCCGAGCGGGTGAAAATATCCTTGAAGGTCAGATTGCCGCTGGCCTTGCGGCCGATGCGGCGAATCTCGTCCTCCAGCGCGTCGAAACGCAGGGCGTTCTTGATCGAGATCTGCAGGCGCTCGGCGCCCACCGGCTTGACGACGAAATCCAGGGCGCCGGCGCGCATGGCGGAGATCACCGCCTCGATCGAGCCATGGGCGGTCTGGACGATCACCGGCTGGGTGAGGCCGCGCTCGCGCATCCGGCCGAGCACGCCCATGCCGTCGAGATCGGGCATCACCAGATCGAGTATCAGCAGATCGACCGGCGACTTGTCCGCGGCCTGCAAACGCGCCAGGGCCGGCTCGCCGCCCTCCACCGTCTCGACCTCATAACCGAAACGGCGGACCATGGCTTCGAGCAGCCGGCGCTGGACCGGATCATCGTCGGCAATCAGGACTATCGAGGTCATTTTTCTCTTTCAGGCGATACGGCCGTGTCGCGAGCATGTTGTGACATTACGGTAAATGCGGTGTTAATGGCGGCGCGGCGGTTGATTGCCGGGCGAAACAGGCCAATATGAATCCAGCGCCATCCGGCGATTCACATTTTCGAGGCCCGCGCCCGCCCATGCCGATTCCCGCTTTGCCCTGCTTTTCGCCCCAGAAATCTGCCGCCGCGTCCGCCACCGAGATGCGCGACGATCTGCCGGTCTGGCGGCTCGACGATCTCTATGCGGGCATGGACAGCGCAGAATTCGCGGCGGATGTGAACAAAGCCGCGGCGGATTGCCGCGCATTTGCCGAAAAATATCGCGGCAAGCTGGCCGATCTCCTCGCCCAGGGCGGCGCGGCGCTGCATGCGGCGATTGTCGCCTATGAAGCCATCGACGATCTCATCACCCGCATCATGTCCTATGCCGGGCTGGTCTATGCGGAAAACACCCTCGATCCCCTCAGGGCCAAATTCTATGGCGACGCCCAGGAAAAAATCACCGAGGCCTCGACCGAACTGCTGTTCTTCCAGCTCGAATTCAACCGGCTCGACGACGCCGCCCTGACGGCGGCGGTCGCGCAGCCGCCGCTCGCTCATTACCGCCCGTGGATCGAGGATCTGCGCAAGGAAAAGCCCTATCAGCTCGAAGACCGCATCGAGCAATTGTTCCATGAAAAATCGGTCACGGGCCATTCCGCCTGGAACCGGCTGTTCGACGAGACCATAGCCGCGTTGCGCTTCATGATCGACGGCAAGGAGCTGACGCTGGAGCCGGCGCTGAACCTGTTGCAGGACCGCGATCCGCAAAAGCGCGAGACGGCGGCCAAGGCCATTGGCGCGACGCTCAAGGACAACCTGCGGGTCTTCGCCCTGGTCTCCAATGTTCTGGCCAAGGACAAGGCGATTTCCGATCAGTGGCGCGGCTTCAGGGACGTCGCCAACTCCCGCCATCTCTCCAATCGCGTCGAGGGCGAGGTGGTCGACGCCATGGTCGCGGCGGTGCGCGACGCCTATCCGCGCCTGTCGCATCGCTATTACGCGCTGAAAGCCCGCTGGTTCGGCAAGGAAAAGCTGATGTATTGGGACCGCAACGCGCCTTTGCCCGACGCGCCGCAGAAGGATTACAGCTGGAGCGAGGCGCGCGCCGCCGTGCTCGACGCCTACGCCGGCTTTTCAGCTGACATGGCGCAGATCGCGCAAAAATTCTTCGATTGTTCCTGGATCGACGCGCCGACCCGGCCCGGCAAGGCGCCCGGCGCCTTCGCCCATCCGACCTCGCCGAGCGTCCATCCCTATGTGCTCCTGAATTATCAGGGCAAGCCGCGCGACGTGATGACGCTGGCGCATGAACTCGGCCATGGCGTGCATCAGGTGCTCGCCGCGCCCAACGGGCCGCTGATGGCGCCGACGCCGCTGACGCTGGCCGAGACCGCCTCGGTGTTCGGGGAAATGCTCACCTTTCGCGCCTTGCTGGCGGCGGCCAAGGAGCCCTCCGAGCGCCGGGCCATGCTGGCCTCCAAGGTCGAGGACATGCTCAATACGGTGGTGCGGCAGATCGCCTTCTATTGTTTCGAGCGCAAGCTCCACGAGGCGCGCCGCGAGGGCGAGCTGACCAGTGAGAAAATCTGCGAATTGTGGATGAGCGTGCAGGGCGAGAGCCTCGGTCCCTCCATTGAATTTGGCGAGGGCTACGAGACTTTTTGGGCCTATATCCCGCATTTCGTCCATTCGCCCTTCTATGTCTACGCCTATGCTTTCGGCGATTGCCTGGTCAACTCGCTTTATGGCGTCTATCAGAAGGCCGCGCCGGGCTTTGTCGAAAAATATTTCGCCTTGCTCTCGGCGGGCGGCTCCAAACATTACAGCGAGCTGCTGGCGCCCTTCGGCCTCGACGCCCGCGATCCCTCGTTCTGGGCGATCGGCCTGTCGATGATCGAGGGCATGATCGACGAGCTGGAAAAGCTGTAACATTTTTGGCGCGAAGCGCGATTTGGAGTGGAGGATCGAAATGGCTTTGAAGACATGGCTTTTGGCGGGCGCTTTGGCCCTGGCCGGCGCGAGCGGCGCGGCGGCGCTGGAGCTGACCAGCGCGGACATCGCGCCGGGTGGAATGATCGACAATAAATTCGTGTTCAAGGGTTTTGGCTGCGAGGGCGGCAATCTCTCGCCCGCCTTGAGCTGGAGCGGCGCGCCCGAGGGCACGAAAAGCTTCGCGCTGCTGGTCCACGATCCCGACGCGCCGACCGGCGGCGCCGGCTTCTGGCATTGGGGCGTCATCGACATTCCCGGGGACGCCAAGGGCCTGGCCCAGGGCGGCCCGCTTCCGGCCGGCGCGAAGGATATCGGCACGGATTTTGGCGCGCCCGGCTATGGCGGCCCCTGTCCGCCCAAGGGCGAAAAGCCCCACCATTATAATTTCACGCTTTACGCGCTGAAGGTCGCCAAGCTCGAGCTGCCGCCGGGCGCCACGCCCTCGCTGACCGGCTTGCTGGTCAACCTCAATGCGCTGGCCAAGGCGACCCTGACGGGCGTTTACGGACGGTGATGGGATTTGGTCGAGGCGGTCAAACCGCCTCGACGCCCTCCGGCCTGCCGACCACCGCGACCAGGAATTTGCCGTCGCCGATCAGGCGCCTGGCGACGCGGCGGGCGTCTTCAAGCGTCACCGCCTCGACCTCGGCGTTGCGGCGGTCGAGATAATCGACGTCGAAACCCTCCTGCTGCAATTGCAGCAAATGGCCGGCGATCTTGGTCGAGGTGTCGAAGCGCAGCGCATAGGAGCCGGTCAGGTATTTCTTCGCCTTGTCCAGCTCCTCGGCTGTCGGGCCTTCCGCCGCCAGCTTCTCGCACTCGGCGGCGATCACCTCCAGCGATTCCGCCGCGCGCGCGTTCTTGGTCGAGGTCGCGCCGATCAGGGTCGGGGAGGCCTCGGGATTGGACAGGCTGGTGTAGACCGAATAGGTCAGGCCGCGTTTTTCCCGCACTTCCTGCCAGAGCCGGGAGGTGAAGGAGCCGCCGCCGAGAATGTGATTGACCACCATGGCCGCGATATAATCGGGGTCGCGGCGGGCGACGCCGGGACGGCCGTAGCGAATATTGACCTGGGGCACGTCGAGATCGACCAGGATGCGCCGGCCGAGGCCGCCGACTTCGACCTTTTCGATCGGGTTCAGCGCCGCCTTGGCCGGAAGGCCGGCGAAGACGGCGTCGATTTTTTGCGCCAGCGCGGCGGCGTCAATGGCGCCGACCACCGCCACTTTCAGCACGTCGCGCGCCAGCAGCTTCTTGTGCGACGTAACGAGATCGTCGCGCGAGATCGCGTCGACCTCGCCCAATTCGCCGCGCGGATTGCGGCTGTAGGAATGGCCGGCCCAGGCGGCGGCCCGCCAGGCCTTGGCCGCCATGGATTTCAGGATCCTTGGACTCGCGCTTGAGCATGGAATTGATCTGGCCGCGCACCCGCTCCAGAGGCTCGGCGTCGAACCGGGGGGCATTGACCGCCAGCGCCGCCAGTTCGAAGGCCTTGTCGACATGGCGCGTCAGCGTCTGCAAATGGCCGCTGAATTCGTCGCGGTCGGCGGAAAAATTCAGGCGGATGGCATGATCGTCCAGCGCGCGCTGAAAAGCTTCGGAGCCGAGATCGCCGGCGCCTTCGTCGAGCAGGCCGGCGAGCAGCGCCGCCAGCCCAGCCTTGCCCTGCGGGTCCTGGGCGGCGCCGCCGGCGAAGGAGAAATCCATGGCGACCAGCGGCACGGCGTAATCCTCCACCAGCCAGACCGAGACGCCGCCGGGGGTGACGAGTTTTTGCACGCGCGAGGCGCGGGAAACGTTGACGGGAGCGTTCATTTTTTTCACGCGGCCTTTTCGTCCTTGAGCAGGAAGCCGGTCACGGCGCGCCGCCGCTCCAGCCATTTGTCGATCGCCCGCTTCACGCTTTCCGGGGTGACCGCCTCGATCCGGGCGCTCCAGCCCAGCACGGTCTCCACGGTGTCGCCCACCGCCAGCGCCGCGCCGAACCAGCGCGCCAGGGCGGTCTGATTGTCCTGGGCGTAGACCGCGTCGGCGATCAGGCGGGTGGAGGCCCGGTTCAGAGCCTCCGGGGAGACGCCATCCCGCTTCAGCTCCTTGAGCACATCGTCAATGGCGGCCTCCAGCTGTTCCAGAAGTCACGCCCTCGGTGGGGATGGCGTAGACATAGAAGCGACCGTCGTCGAGCGCCGAGGCGTAATAATAGGCGCCGGCGGAAATCGCCAGTTTGCGCTCGTTGACGAGACGGCGATAGAGCAGGCTGGTCGGCCCGCCGCCGAGATATTGCGCCAGAACCTCCAGCGCCTCGGCCTCGCCCGGCGCCGCGGTGCGTTGCGACGGGGTGAGATAGATGCGCTCTATGCTGGGCTGCTCGACCTTTTCGTCGGCCAGCCTGACCACGCGCTCGGCGCGCGGCTCCGGCTCGCGCGGCCGGTCGCGGCGCGGGGCCTCGCCACGGGCCGGGATTTTGCCGTAAGTGTCGCGCGCCAGAAGCTCGACCTCCTCGGCCTCGATGTCGCCGGCCACCACCAGAATGGCGTTTTCCGGCGTGTAGAAGCGCTGGTAATATTCGAGCGCGTCCTGGCGGTTCAAGGTTTCGATCTCATGGCCCCAGCCGATGATCGGCACGCCATAGGCGTGATGGGTGAACAATGCCGCATTGAGGGCCTCGTCGAGCTGGGCGCTGGGATCGGCCTCGGTGCGCATGCGCCGCTCCTCCATCACCACGTCGCGCTCGGGCGTCACGACCTCGTCCGACAGGGTCAGATTGGTCATGCGGTCGGCCTCGTACGCCATCATCACGCCGAGATGCTCGCGGGCGACGCGCTGGAAATAGGCGGTGAAATCGTAGGAGGTGAAGGCGTTTTCCTGGCCTCCCAGTTCGGAGACCAGATGCGAGAATTCGCCGGGCTTGTGCTTGTGGGTGCCCTTGAACATCAGATGCTCGAGGAAATGGGCGATGCCGCTCTTGCCGCGCGGATCGTCGGCGGAGCCGTTGCGGTACCAGACCATATGCGTCACCACCGGCGCGCGATGATCGGGGATGACCACGACGTCCATGCCATTGTCGAGGCGGAAATGATTGACGCGGGGACCTGCGTGGGCTTCGCCGCCCTCGCTCGGCGCCTCATGCGGCTGGGACGGGGGCAGGGGCGAAGGGACAGCGATCACGGGCGGATTTCCTGTGCGGCGAGAAAAGGGCGATCAAGCCAATATAGGCGGCAAAAGCCGGAGCGACAGCCCCGGCTTGCAAAAATCTTGCCCTTCGGTCTTTGGCTTCGTCAGAAGAAGTTAAGGAACTTCTTTTCCTTGCCGGTGTCCTGCTCGGTGAAGCCGGTGACCTTGCCATCGGCGCCCTGCACTTTTTCGGTGAAGGCTGCCGGCGGCTTGGTCAATTGCTCGGGTTCGGCGGGCCGCTGCACCAGACGCTCCTCGCCGGAGCCGGCCGGCGGCAGGGCGTCGCGCTGCTGCGGCACGGAAAGCTTGGGACGGGCGGCGTAATTGGGAACCGTCTCGTCGCTGCGGCCGCCAAAACCGAAGCCGCCGAAGGTCTTGTCCCAGATCGACGGTTCCGGCGCCGGCGCGGCGACAACCGGCGCGGCGGGGACGGCCGGGGTCGCGGGCGCGACGGCCTGGGGTTTTTTCGGCTTGGGCGCGACCGGCGCCGGCGTCGGCTGGGATTCCACCGTCACCGGCGGCAGGGCGGTGGTCTGCTGGTCGCTGGCGCCGCCGAAGCTGAACAGGCCCTTGGCGCGGTCGAGCAGCGAGGGATCCTGCGGCTGTGCGGGCGCCGGGGGCTGGGCCTGGGCCATGAAATTGCGCGGGTCGGGCCGCTCCAGCGCGCTCGAATCGAACATGCGGTTGAGCAGATATTTCTTCGGCATGCCATTGGGCTGGAGATCTTCGTCGTCATCGTCAGCCGGAGCGGCGGCGCCTTTCGCGCCGGGAGTCCCTGCGCCCGAAGTTGCTGCGCCGGGAGCCCCCGCACCGGTCTCGCCACCCTTCTGGCCAAGCGAAGACGGGCTGAACATCTTGTTGAGCAGATATTTTCTCGGCGCCTGGTTGCCGAAAACGCTTTCGTTCTCTTCCTGCGCGGCCGCCGCGGTTTCTGGAGCCGGGGCTGCCGGCGCGGCGGCGGGTGCGGCCGGCGCCGGCGCGACCGCGAGTTTCCTTGGCTTCCTGACGGGCTTTTTGGCGGGCGCGGTCTGGGCCTTCACCGCAGGCGCCTGCGGCGGCAGAGGCTGGGCGGCCGCATCCAGCTTGTCCACGGGCTTGTCCCACAGCAACTCCCCGGCGCGGGCCGGGAGCGCAATCAGAACCGCCGCGCAAAAAAATGGCGCCGCCAGTCCGAGGCTGATCTTGTCTTTCTTGGCCATTGCCGATCCCTGATGGTCCCGCCGCGAGAATAATCGCCTGCCTCTTATCGCCGCTTCTTGGCGAATTCACGGCAAAACCGCAACTTATTCCGCGACAGGGACTTTCGACTTTATCAACTCATATATCAGCAGCACCGCGCCGGCAAATATGCCGACATCCGCCAGATTGAACACATAATTGGCCAGCGGCCCCGCCCAGAAGGGCGTGTGGAAATAAAGGAAATCCGCCACCGCGCCGTGTGTCAGGCGGTCGCAGCCATTGCCCAGCGCGCCGCCGATCAGGCAGCCGAAGGCCGCCGCCGCGATCCTGTTTTGCGCCCGCCACAGCAGCACGCCGAGCGCCAGCGCGGCGGCCAGCGCCATTCCCGCCAGGGCGTAACGGCCGAAATCGCCGTCCGAGCGCAGCATCGTATAGGCTATGCCGCGATTCCAGCTCATGGTCAGCGCCAGAAACGGCGTCAGATCGATGCGCCGCGCCTGCGGACCGTCGAGCAGGCCGATGGCCCAGAGTTTCGACGCCTGATCGGCGGCGAAAACCGCCGCCGCCAGGGAAAAGCCCAGCAGCCGGCGGCTTTTTTCCGGCGAAGTCACGCCGAAAGCCCGGCCGCGCGCAATTCGCGCAAAGCGCGCGCGTCGCGCGGGGTGACATCGGGATAGTCGGGGTCCGAGCCGACCAAAGGCGAAATCCGCCAGGACCGGGCGCATTTGCGCCCCTCGGCGCGGCGGCTGACCACGCCGACCCCGGGCGTCTCGGGCAGGGTGAAGGCGCCCTCCGGCGCTTCCGCCGCGATCACTTCAATCGCCGAGGTGATGCAGACATCGGCGAAATCCACGCCCTCAAGGGCGGCGCGCAAACCGGCGTCGGCGATATAGACGAGCGGATTGGCCTCCAGCGAGGCGCCGATGGTCTTGTTGGCGCGCTCGATTTCCAGCGCGCCGGTGACCACCGCGCGAATGCGGCGCACCGCCCGCCATTTCGCCGCCAAGGCCTCGTCGCGGCCGGCGTCCAGCCCCGCGGCGAAACTGGCGAGATGCACCGAAGGCTCGGCGTCGGGGCGGAAACTCAGCCAGGCCTCTTCGGCGGTAAAGCACAGGATCGGCGCCAGCCATTTGAGCAAGGCGTCGCAAAGCGTGTCGATCACGCTCAACGCGGCGCGGCGGGTCGGGCTCGACGGCGGATCGCAATAAAGCGCGTCCTTGCGAATGTCGAAATAAAAGGCCGAGAGATCGCCGGTCATGAAGGCGGAAAGCGTCGCCACCACTTTTTTATAATCGAAAGCGGCATAGGCCTCGCGCACCTGGCCGTCCACTTCGGCGAGGCGGTGCAGCAGATAGCGCTCCAGCTCGGGCATGTCGGCCCTGGCCACGCTTTGCGCGGGGTCGAAATGCGCCAGCGCCCCGAGCATCCAGCGCAGCGTGTTGCGCAGCTTGCGATAGGTTTCCGAGAAGGTCGCCAGGATTTCCTTGCCGATGCGCAGATCGTCGGAATAGTCCGAGGCCGCCACCCAGAGCCGCAAAATATCGGCGCCGGCGTCCTTGATGACCGTCTGCGGCGCCACGACATTGCCCAGCGACTTGGACATTTTGCGGCCCTTCTCATCCAGCACGAAGCCGTGGGTCAGCACGAAATCATAGGGCGCGCGGCCGCGCGTGCCGCAGCTTTCGAGCAGGCTGGAGTGGAACCAGCCGCGATGCTGGTCGGAGCCTTCGAGATACATGACCTCGTCCGGCCCGCCATCGTGCCGGCGCCTTATGCCGGCGAGAGTCGGGAAATGCTTGGGGTCTTCCAGCGTGAAGGCGTGGGTCGAGCCGGAATCGAACCAGACGTCGAGGACATCGTCGATCTTTTCATAATCGGCGGGGTCATGCTCGGGCCGCAGGAAGCGTTCGGCGGCGCCCTGCTTGTACCAGGCGTCGGCGCCTTCCTGGGCGAAAGCGGCGACGATGCGGGCGTTGACTTTTTCGTCCACCAGAATCTCGTGGCCGCCCTTTTTGACGAAAACCGCGATGGGCACGCCCCAGGCGCGCTGGCGCGACACCACCCAGTCCGGGCGATTGGCGATCATGCCGGTGATGCGGTTTTCGCCGGCGGCGGGCACCCATTTCGTGCGCGCGATCTCCTCCAGGGCGATTTCGCGCAGGGTCGCGCCATTGGACGCCGCGCCCGCCAGGGCGAAGGGCTTGTCCATGGCGATGAACCATTGCGGCGTGTTGCGGAAGATCACCGGCTTCTTCGACCGCCAGCTATGCGGATAGGAATGCTTGAGCCGCCCGCGCGCCAAAAGCGCGCCCGCCGCGATCAGCGCGTCCATGACGCGGGCGTTGGCGTCGCCCTTGTTTCCTTTGTCGTCGATGACGCGGGCGCCGTCGAAACCGGGGACTTCCTTGGTGTAAAAGCCGTCGGCGTCGACCGTATAGGGGATTTTCGTGTCGATCCCGCGCTCGATCAGCAGCCGGCCCGAGGCCATCCAAATGTCGAAATCCTCGCGGCCATGACCCGGCGCGGTATGGACAAAGCCGGCGCCGGCGTCATCGGTGACATGGTCGCCGTCGAGCAGCGGCACGTCGAAGCGGTAACCGAGGCTTTCCAGCGGATGGGCGCAGGTCAGCGTGGCCAGTTCGCTCGCGGGGACATCGCGGACCTTCTCGAAAGCCTCGACCTTGGCGGCTTTGAACACGTCTTCGGCGAGCTTGTCCGCCAGGATGAACTCATCGCCCGCCTTCGCCCAATTGCCCTCGGGCGCCGCGATGACGCGATAAAGCCCGTAGGAAATCCGGTGCGAGAAGGAAATGGCGCGGTTGCCGGGAAGGGTCCAGGGCGTGGTGGTCCAGATCACCACTTTCGCGGAAGAGCCGCGCACCGGAAACGCCACAAACACCCAGTCGGACGTATGGTCCTCATATTCCACTTCGGCCTCGGCCAGAGCGGTTTTCTCCACCACCGACCACATCACCGGCTTGGAGCCGCGATAGAGCAGGCCATTGGCGGCGAATTTGAGGATTTCCGCGGCGATCACGCTTTCGGCGGCGAAATCCATGGTGGCGTAGCGGCCTTCCCATTCGCCGGAGACGCCGAGCCGCTTGAACTCCTCGCGCTGGATGTTGAGCCAGTTCTCGGCGAAGGCCCGGCACTCCTGGCGGAATTCCACCACCGGCACTTCATCCTTGTTGCGGCCCTTGGCGCGATATTGCTCCTCGATCTTCCATTCGATGGGCAGGCCGTGGCAGTCCCAGCCCGGCACATAATTGGCGTGCTTGCCGCTCATGCGCTGCGAGCGGACGACAATGTCCTTGAGGATCTTGTTCAGCGCATGGCCGATGTGAATATTGCCATTGGCGTAGGGCGGGCCGTCATGCAGCACGAATTTCGGTTTTTCCGCGCCGGCCTGGCGCAGCTTTTCGGTCAGCCCGATGTCTTCCCAGCGCTGGAGCAGCTCCGGCTCCTTTTTCGGCAGGCCGGCGCGCATGGGAAATTCGGTTTTCGGCAGATAAAGCGTGGCGGAATAATCGGGGCCGGTCTTCTCGGTCATCATGCGTCTCTTGTGGCGTCTCTTGGCGAAACGGGTTTGGAACGGTCAATCCCCGGCGCGCGCGAAAAAATCAGGCGCGGGCCGGGCCGATAATTCGCCGGGAGATTTGTGTCGGTGGACGTCGCATGGCGCCTTCTAGCATGTTTGCGCGTAAGATAAAGGAAGAGGGCCGGGAAATCGCCGGGCAATTTGCGGAGACGGGCGGAACATGAGGGATGACGAGGCCAATCGGTTCGGCGCCCGCGCCGCGCGCTATCTGGCGGTCGGCGCGCAGGCGGGCGGTCTGGCGGCGAAAATGATTTCCGGGCGGCTGCGCGGCGAGGGCCGGGACGCCGAGGCGCAAAATCTCGCCAATGCGCTCGGCGGGCTCAAGGGACCGCTGATGAAGGCGGCGCAATTGCTCGCCACCATTCCCGAGGCGCTGCCCGCCGATTACGCCGAGGCGCTGATGGCGCTGCAAAGCGAGGCCCCGCCGATGGGCGCCGGCTTTGTCGCGCGGCGCATGGCCGCCGAGCTCGGCCCCGACTGGCGCAAAAAATTCGCCGCTTTCGATCTGAAGCCCGCCGCCGCCGCCTCGCTCGGCCAGGTTCACAAGGCTGTCGGCCTCGACGGCGCTTCGCTCGCCTGCAAGCTGCAATATCCCGACATGGCCTCGGCGGTGGAGGCCGATTTGGCCCAGCTCGAGCTGGCTCTGGCGCTGCATCGGCGCATGAACAGCGGCATTGACGCCGGCGAGGCGGCGGCCGAAGTGGCGGCGCGGCTGCGCGAGGAGCTGGATTATCGCCGCGAGGCCCGGCAGGCGGCGCTTTACGGGCTGATGCTGGGGGCGCGCGCCGATATTCGCATTCCCAAAACCCACGAGGCCCTGTCGTCGGGGCGGCTGCTGACGCTCGACTGGCTCGAAGGCGAAAAGCTGCTGAGCTTCAAGGACGCCGACCAGGAGCAGCGCAACGCCATAGCCACGGCGATTTTCGCGGCCTGGTGGCTGCCCTTCGCCCGCCATGGGGTGATTCATGGCGATCCCCATCTCGGCAATTACACGGTTTTTCGCGAAGGCGGCCGCGCCGCCGGGATCAATCTGCTCGATTACGGCTGCATCAGGGTGTTTCCGCCGAAATTCGTCGGCGGCGTGGTCCAGCTTTACCGCGCCTTGCGCGCCCAGGACCGCGACGGAATCGCCTCGGCCTATGAAATCTGGGGTTTTGAGGGGCTCAACGCCGATCTGATCGACACCTTGACGCTTTGGGCGCGGTTCATTCTCGGTCCGCTGCTTGAGGATCGGGAAAGGCCGATCGCCGAAAATGTCGCCATTGGCGCCTATGGACGGCGTGAGGCCGAGGAGGTGCATGGCCGGCTGCGCCGCTTCGGCCCGGTGCGCATTCCCCGCGAATTCGTCTTCATGGACCGCGCCGCGATAGGCCTCGGGGGCGCCTTTCTGCATCTGGGCGCGCGGCTGAACTTTCACCGCCTGTTCGAGGCGGCGCTGGAGGATTTCTCGGCGGCGTCGGTGGCTTCGCGCCAAAAAGCGGCTTTGGCGCAGGTGGGCTGGACGCCTTCGGACGCGGCGACGGCCTGACCTGGGGCGCCAAAACCATATTTTCCGCGACGGCCCATTGGCCAAAGCGAAAAAATCCGATAGTTTTTCCATCCTTTTTGGCAGTTGCGCCACGCTTCCGCTAATGGGAAAACATTACGGCAAGGCTCGAAGGAAAAAAAATTGGCCTTGCCAGGAGGAGTATAAAATGGCGGCGCCGCGAAAACCGTTCGAAAGATTCGCCTCCCCGGTCCAGGGGGCGATGACGCGCGATAACGCCTCTCGCCTCCGTCGCACGCACTGATCCCAGCCCGTCCCGCCTGGCGCCGCGCCAAGGTGGACTTGTCCAGACCCGTGGTGAAAAGCGGGCCCATTCGGAGTTATTCATGCGTATTGCCGTTCCCGCCGAAACCGCCGCCAATGAGGCGCGCGTTGCGGCGACGCCAGAAACCGTCAAGAAGCTGGTCGGCCTCGGGGCCGAGATCGTGGTGCAGGCCGGCGCCGGCAAGGCTTCCGGCGTGCTCGACGCCGATTATGAAAAGGCCGGCGCGACGCTCGCCGCCGACGCCGCCGCCACGCTCGCCGGCGCCGATGTGGTGCTGGCGGTGCGCCGCCCGGACGCCGCGACGCTTGCCGGCGTCAACGCCGGCGCCGCCGTGCTCGCCATCATGGACCCCTATGGCCAGGACGAGGCCCTGAAGGCTCTGGCCGGCGCGGGCGTCAAGGCTTTCGCCATGGAGTTGATGCCGCGCATCACCCGCGCCCAGGTGATGGACGTGCTGTCGTCGCAGGCCAATCTCGCCGGCTATCGCGCCGTGATCGAGGCGGCGGAGGAATATCACCGCTGCATCCCCATGATGATGACCGCCGCCGGCACCGTGCCCGCCGCGAAAATTTTCATCATGGGCGTCGGCGTCGCCGGCTTGCAGGCCATAGCCACGGCGCGGCGCATCGGCGGCGTGGTCACCGCCACCGACGTGCGTCCGGCCACCAAGGAACAGGTGGAATCGCTTGGCGCGAAATTCCTGGCGGTCGAGGACGAGGAGTTCAAGAACGCCCAGACGGCGGGCGGCTACGCCAAGGAAATGTCGCCGGAATACAAGGCCAAGCAGGCGGAATTGACGGCCTCGCATATCGCCAAGCAGGACATTGTCGTCACCACCGCCTTGATCCCCGGCCGTCCCGCGCCCAAGCTGATCTCGGCCGCCATGGTCGCCTCGATGCGTCCGGGCTCGGTGATCGTCGATCTCGCCGCCGAGCGGGGCGGCAATTGCGAGTTGACCAAGCCGGGCGAACTCGTCGTGACGGAGAATGGCGTCAAGATCGTCGGCTATTTCAACCTCGCCGGACGTCTGGCCGCCACCGCGTCGCAGCTTTACGCCAAGAACCTCTACGCCTTCCTCGAAACGCTGATCGACAAGGAGAAAAAAGCCCTTGCGATCGACGCGGAAGACGAATTGGTCAAGGCGACCCTGCTCACCAGCGACGGCGCCGTCGTCCATCCGAACTTCATCGCCGGCTGATCGCCGCGCAACCCCTTTCAGGAGAAGCCTTCATGGCCGCTGACCCGCAAAATCTGGCCGAACAGGCCAAAAACGCCGCGCAAGTGGCGAAAGCCGCCGCCGAAGCGGCGCAAGGCTACGCCGACCAGTTGGGCGCCGCCGCCCATGCCGCTTCGGGCGGCGCCATCGACCCCTTCGTCTTCCGTCTGGCGATTTTCGTCCTGGCGGTGTTCGTCGGCTATTACGTGGTCTGGTCGGTGACCCCGGCGCTGCATACGCCGCTGATGTCGGTGACCAACGCCATTTCCTCGGTGATCGTCGTCGGCGCGCTGCTGTCGGTGGGCGTCGATCTGGTCGACGGCGCCGGCTCCGGCTGGGCGCGGGTGTTCGGCTTCATCGCCCTGATCCTGGCCTCCGTGAACATATTCGGCGGCTTCCTCGTCACCGAGCGCATGCTCGCCATGTATAAGAAGAAGGGCTGAGACTTATGAGCATCAATCTCGCGGCCCTTCTCTATCTCGTTTCCGGCGTGCTGTTCATCCTGGCCTTGCAGGGCCTGTCGCATCCGACCACCTCGCGCAAGGGCAATATTTACGGCATGGTCGGCATGGCCATCGCCATTGTCACCACTCTGGCGCTGAAAGCGCCGTCAGGCTTTGGCGGCTGGCTGCTGGTGGTCGCCGGCCTGGGCATTGGCGGCGGCTTTGGCGCGGTGCTGGCGCGCCGGGTGGAAATGACCAAAATGCCGCAGCTCGTCGCCTTCTTCCACTCGCTGGTCGGCATGGCCGCCGTGCTGGTGGCGGCGGGCGCGCTGTTCGCCCCGCAGGCCTTCGGCATTGGCGAACCCGGCCATATTCATCAGGCCAGCCTGATCGAAATGTCGCTCGGCGCGGCCATTGGCGCGATCACCTTCACGGGATCGGTCATCGCCTTTCTCAAGCTCGACGGGCGCATGTCCGGCAAGCCGATCATGCTGCCGCGGCGCCATGCGATCAATCTGGCGCTGGCCGCGGCGCTGGTGCTGTTCATCATTGGCTTTTTCGCCACGGGAAGCGCCGTTCTGTTCCTGGCGATCATCCTGGTGTCCTTGGCGCTGGGCGTGCTGCTGATCGTGCCGATCGGCGGCGCCGACATGCCCGTCGTCGTCTCCATGCTCAATTCCTATTCGGGCTGGGCGGCGGCCGGCATCGGCTTCACCCTGGGCAATATGGCGCTGATCATCACCGGCGCGCTGGTCGGCTCGTCCGGCGCGATCCTGTCCTACATCATGTGCAAGGGCATGAACCGCAGCTTCATCTCGGTGATTCTCGGCGGCTTCGGCGGCGAGGACGCGGTGGCGGCGAGCGGGGCCAAGGAGACCCGTCCGGTCAAGCAGGGTTCGGCCGATGACGCGGCCTATATTCTGCAAAACTCGTCCAAGGTCATCATCGTGCCCGGTTATGGCATGGCGGTGGCCCAGGCCCAGCACGCGCTGCGCGAAATGGGCGATCTGCTCAAGGCGGAGGGCGTCGAGATCAAATACGCCATCCATCCCGTCGCTGGCCGCATGCCCGGCCATATGAACGTGCTGCTGGCGGAAGCCAATGTCCCCTATGACGAGGTTTTCGAACTGGAGGACATTAATTCCGAATTCGCCCAGGCCGATGTCGCCTTTGTCATCGGCGCCAATGACGTCACCAATCCCGCCGCCAAGACCGACAAGGCCTCGCCGATCTATGGCATGCCGATTCTCGATGTGGAAAAGGCCAAGACGGTGATGTTCATCAAGCGCGGCATGTCCTCGGGCTATGCCGGCGTCGAGAATGAATTGTTCTTCAAGGACAATACCATGATGCTGTTCGGCGACGCCAAAAAGGTGGTCGAGAGCATCTTGAAGGCCATGGCGCACTAAAACTCTGCAAAGCGCACAAGCTTGAAGCCGGGCTTGCCCGGCTTCATTTTTTTGGCCAGAGTCGCGCCATGTCCATCCGCCGGCTCGATCCGATTCTCGCCGACCGCATCGCCGCCGGCGAAGTGGTCGAGCGTCCCGCCGCCGCCGTCAAGGAACTGGTGGAAAATGCGCTCGACGCCGGCGCGACGCGTATCGACGTCACCATAGAAAACGGCGGCCAGAGCCTGATCCGGGTGATCGACGACGGCGCCGGCATGGACGAGGCCGATCTGCGGCTCTGCGTCGAACGCCACGCCACCTCGAAAATCCCCGATGGCGATCTCACCAATATCGCCACGCTCGGTTTTCGCGGCGAGGCTCTGCCCTCCATCGCCTCGGTGTCGCGGCTGGAAATCCTGTCGCGGCAGAAGGACGCCGCCCAGGGCGCGCGTCTCCAGGTGGAGTTCGGCCGGGTCGGCGAGGTCAAGCCGGCGGCGCTGGCTGCGGGCACGCGGATCGAGGCCCGCGATCTCTTCGCCGCCACCCCGGCGCGGCTGAAATTCCTCAAGACCGCGCGCACCGAGGCGCAGGCCGTGGCCGATGCGGTCAAGCGCCTCGCCATGGCCAATCCGGGCGTGCGCTTTTCGCTCGGCGGCGACGGTCTCGCCGGTTTCGACTATCAGGCCTGCCCCGAGGGTTTCGACGGCTTGCTGACCCGGCTCACCCAGGCCCTGGGCCGCGATTTCCGCGAAAACGCGCTCAAGGTCGAGGCGGCGCGCGAGGATCTGCGGCTCTGGGGTTTTGCCGGATTGCCGACCTGGCATCGCGCCAATGCGCTGGCGCAATATGTGTTCGTCAATGGCCGCCCGGTGCGCGACAAGCTGTTTTCCGGGGCGATCCGCGCCGCCTATATGGATTTCCTCGGGCACGACCGCCATCCGACGCTGGCCTTGTTCCTCGACTGCCCGCCGCAGCGGGTCGATGTCAATGTCCACCCGGCCAAGGCGGAAGTGCGCTTCGCCGATCCCGGTCTGGTGCGCGGCTTTGTCATCGGCGCGCTGAAGGAGGCGCTGGCCTCGGCCCTGCACCGGGCGACGCCGAGCCTCGCGCCCAAGGCGCTCGGCCAGTTTTTCGAGCGCCGCGAGGCGCCGGCGCCGCAAAATTGGGACTGGCGGCAATCGCCCGCCGCGCCGGCGCCGGAAACATTCGGCTTCGCCGAATCCGCGCCATCAGCCGACGTCCGCGCCCATGTCGCGCCCATGGCCGAGGAGGCGGCGGAGGCCCCGCTTGGCGCGGCGCGGGCGCAATTGCACGAGACCTATATTGTCGCCCAGACCCGCGACGGTCTGGTGCTGGTCGATCAGCACGCCGCCCATGAGCGGCTGGTCTATGAGCGGCTGAAACGCCAGCGCGCCGAGGCCGGCGTCGCAAGGCAGGCGCTGCTGACGCCCTATATTGTCGATCTCGATCCCGCCGACGCCGCGCGTCTGGTCGAAGCCGCGCCTTTGCTGGCCTCGCTGGGGCTCACTCTCGAACCCTTCGGCCCCGGCGCCGTCGCGGTGCATGAGACGCCCGCCGAGCTGAAACTCGGCGCGTTGGAGACCCTGCTGCGCGATCTCGCGGATTCCCTGGCCGAAGAGGGCGCGGCGGCGCCTCTGGAGAAAAAGCTCGACCATGTGCTGGCGACGCTCGCCTGCCATCATTCGGTGCGCGCCGGGCGGCGGCTGACCCCGGAGGAAATGAACGCGCTGCTGCGCGAAATGGAGCGCACCCCCGGCGCCGGCCAATGCAACCACGGCCGCCCCACCTATGTCGAACTCAAGCTGGCGGACATTGAGAAGCTGTTCGGGCGGAAGTGAGCTTTCGGAAGCCCGCCAGCGCCTCTCCTTCGTCATGCCCGCGCTTGTCGCGGGCATCCACGCCGAGAGGCAGGCTCGTTAAAAACCATAGGGGGCGAAATGTCGCTTTTTCCAGCCCCGCTTCGCCTGTCATGCCGGCGTGGAGGACCGTGACGAGCACGGCCATGACGGGTTTGAACATGTTACGCCGCTGACATTGCCTCCGGCATTGGCCCGATTCAGCAGGGAGAGGAAGCCCACGGGCGTTATTGGTGACGGTGGCTTGCCGTATAATTGCAGACGGCGATTTGCACCTGATTCTTGCAGAGAAACTGATGGAACGATTTATCTTTCACCCCTAGTTTCCCCCACTAATTTTCGGCTATCGTGTTTTCAGGGCGTCACAGGCTTTGGAGTTTACGACATTGTCAGACACTAGCGCAAACTCAGTCACTGGCGAAAAGCGGTCGGTAAATAAGTTCCTTGGAAAAAGTATTATAAACATCCTATTCGGTAACTTCTTCAACGATAAAACCAACTCTGCTTCTATAATTGCTATAATATTGGTGATAACGTTATGCTATGCAATCATTTTTCAAGGAAAAGACTACATAAGTGGCCTTCTGAATATCGTTTTCGTTGTAATTGGGTATTATTTCGGATCAAAACCAAGCCCCGACACCGGCTCAAAGGACGATGAGTAGTCATCTTCGCATAAGTCTCACTGCGTCGAATTGCGCCGACCCACGCCGCGTAGCTAATGCGCGCCCGTAAAATGAGCGGTCAGCCTCTCTTCTCGTCCGAGCAATGGCCAGAGGCAAAGCTTGGCAGCAGCGCTCAAATAGGATAACAACAGCAATGCTCTGACTCAATTTTAGAGGGTCGTCATGCTGAAAAAAATACTCGCCGGAATTGGCATTGTCTTTGGCGTTATCGTTATTTTGGCGTTTTTTGCGGGAAGCGAGCCTGATTTGGAAGTGACATCTGGTAGAGATCGCGTAGTCGGACTAGTGCCAACTATAGAAATTAAAAATGTTGGCAAAAACACAATAAAAATTGTTGATATTGTGATCAATGAGCGCGATGACTGTTCCACATTGGGCGCGTTAACGCCGGAAGATTTAAATAAAGATATATATTCGAAGGAAGAACTGCATAAATTTTGGGTTCTTGGACAAAGTCCGCGTGTTAAATATATAAACAGTGCGAACAGTGGTTTTGAGAAAAGCGATTATCACTCGTATAGCAGTATATCCCTAAATATAGGAGATAGCTATAGCTGGGTACTTCAGTGTCAAAACCTTGTTAGGGCTCATGTTGTCACGGACCAAGGCTCTGGTACATATTCTTTCTCTAGCCAATAGCAGTCGCATGAGCCCCATTATGGCAAACGCGCGCTCGGCGCTGCGTCACTCAAAAGCTCCCGATCTTGAGCCCGAAAACAACTGTGGGGATTTGTTGTTTTTTGCTCGGCACAAACGTCGCCTGGGGTTTGAATTGCGACGTTCAGCAAATTCCCCGTGATTGGGGGCTTAAAGCCGAAGCCATCTTGGGTAAGCCGCTGACCACCGCCAAGCGTCCGACCTTCATCACCAGACACAAATTCTAGCCCCCTTCACTCCACCAGCGACCCGCGCAGCCCCGCGACATCCTCGCCGGTCTGCAACTCGTGGCCGGGCAGGATCAGGGCGCTGAGGACATTGGACCAGTCGTCGCTCCAGCTTTCTATGCCCGCGACCGGGCGTAAGCGGCTCCAGCCTTTTTCGCGCAAGGGCGCCAAAGCCTGAGCGTCGCGGCTGAGATTGACCACCAGCGTGCCCATGACCGGCAATTTATTGGGGCCTATGGTCTTGGGGGCGCTGAGATGGACGGCGCCGGCGAGGTCGAGTTCGCGGGCCTCCGCCGCCACCACGGGAGCGAGGCTGAAATAGCGATTGCTCAGATGCAGGGTCAAAACGCCGCCCGGCTTGAGCTTTTGCATATATTCGGCCAGCGCCTCGCGGGTCAGCAAATGGGTCGGAATCGAATCCGAGGTGAAGGCGTCGAGGATGATCTGGTCATAGCTCGCCGGCGCGGCCTCGCGCAGTTTCAGCCGTCCGTCGCCCTGGATCACCTTGTGGCCGGCGGGGCAATCGCTGAGGAAAGGAAACAGCGCGGGGTCCCCGGCGATGCGGATGACGCCGGGATCGATTTCATAGAGATCGTAGGTCCAGCCCTTTTCGCCAATGCAGACCATTTCGCCGGCGCCCAGGCCGACCAGCGCGATGCGCGGCGCTTGTTTGCCGGCATGGATCGCCAAAGTGGTCTCGGCCAGCCCGCCGGCGGGATTGTAATAGCCCAGGGTCACGAGCCTTTCCCCGGCGTCGAGCGCGGCGAGGCCGTGGATGGTGTCGCCATGCTCCATGCGCCGCAGCCTGGCGGCGTCGAGGTCGCGCACCCGGTTGACGCCGTAGAAATTGCGCTCGGCATAGACCAGCCGCGCCGAGGTCGGCAGGAACAGCGCCAGACCCAGGCAGGCCAGCAAGCCGGCGGCGAGCGGCGCGCGCTGGGCGCGGATGGCGAACAGCGGCAGCAGCACGCCGACCAGAGCGAGGCGGAACACCAGCGAGGATTCGGCGCCTTCGCTGGCGTCCTGCGGCCAGAGAATGGCCAGCGCCGCCACCGCCGCCGCCACGCCCGCGAATATCCAGGCCTTGGCCGGGGCCTTGCTGTCGCCCGAGATCAGCCAGGCCGCGAGGATCAGGCCGAGCGGAAATTCGACAATGTCCTTGAAGATCAGCGGCGCGACCAAAGTGTTGAACACGCCGCCCAGCGCGCCGCCGAAGGAGACCGCGAGGAAGAAGAAGGTGAGCTGGCGCGGTTCGGGCTTGCGCCGCGCCAGTTCGGCGTGGCAGCCCAGCGCGGCGAAGCCGTAGATGGCGAGATAGACCGCCATCATGGCGATGGCCGTCGGCGCGGTCAGGGCGAAGACCGGAATCAGCGCGACCACGCCTGATATGGCGAGGATCGGATAATAGCGGCGCGAGGCTTCGGCGAAAAATTCGCCGCGGCTGGAGAAGGCGAGGATGAAGGTGGCGAGATAGATCGCCAGCGGGATCACCCAGAGCAGCGGCAGCGAGCCGACATCGACGGTGAGGAAATTGGTGAAGGACAGCAGCAGGCTGGAGGGCGCGGCGGCCAGCATGATCCAGCCGGCGACGCGCGCAGCCGGGATTTTCTCCAGCGGCGCTTCGGCGGTTTTCTCGGCCTGGGGCGCCTGTTGCGCGACAAAGCCGACGGCAAACAGCAGCAGGGCGACGGCGACATATCCGAAGCTCCACCAATGCGCCTGCGCCGACAAGGCCAGGCCCGGCTCGACGCCGAGCGGATAGGCGATCAGGCCGAGGAAGGAGCCGGCGTTGGAAAAGGCGTAGAGCCGATAGGGATTTTCGCCGGGCTGGGCCAAAGCGAACCAGTTTTGCACCAGCGAGGCCGTGGCCGAGAGCAGCACGAAGGGCGCGCCGATCGCCAGGCTCATCATGGCGAACAGGGCCGGGGCGGGGTTGGAATCGGCTGGCGGCGCCCAGCCCTGGGGAATGGCGACCGGCAAAGCGGCCAGCGCCAAAGCGCAGAGCAGGCCGTGAACCAGCCATTGCGCGCGCAGGGGGGCGCGGGAAAGAAGATGGGCGTAAAGATAGCCGATCAGCAGCGCGATCTGATAGAACATCATCGCGGCGATCCAGACATTGGCCGCGCCGCCGAGCAGCGGCAGCGCCATTTTGGCGAACATCGGCTCCAGCAGGAAAATCAGCAGGGCGCTGAGGGCGACGGTCGAAGAACACAGCCAGGCAAAGGGTTTGGACACAAGAAACGCTCCGGACACACCCTCCGCAGGGTAATGGGCAGGGATTAGAAAAGGATAAAAAATGCCGCAGGATTTCGACGCGCGACTGGAAAAACTCGAGGCGCTTTGCGCGCATCAGGAGCGCGTCCTCACCGAATTGAGCGATATGGTCGCGCAGCAATGGAAGCGCCTGGACGCGCTGACCCGCGAGACCCTGCGCCAGCGCGACGAATTGCAGAGCCTGGGCGAGCGCACGGGCGCGCCCGACAAGCCGCCGCCGCATTATTGAGGGAATAGGCTGGAAAAGCCGAAGTTTCCTGTGAGTAAGGAAGAATTTTTACTTCACTGAAATGTTCGCGCCGCAAAATTGCCGGCGGTATTTCATGAAGGACAGGTCCATGACCGAGCTTTCCTCTCTTTCTTCTGTCGCCGAATTGCGCCGCGCCATCTTCGGCAAAGGCGCGGCCCAGCGCGGCGATCTGACCCGGGCGCTCGCATGGGGCGGCGACAAGAGCGACGATTATGCCTCGCTGCTCGCCGATATCGCCGTCGATCTCCTGGTCGATCAGGCGGATCCGCCGCAATATATTTCCGCCGAAAGCGCCGCCTGGCTGATCGGCGAGATTCAGGCCCATCCGCTGCCCTATCGCGTGGAGATGCGGCTGCTGTCCGAGGTCATGGACCGGGCCGTCAGCCTGCCGGCGGCGCTCTCCAGCTTTGCGCTGGCGGAAATCGAGAGCGCCGTCGTCACGGGGCGTCCCGATCATCCCGCCGGCGCCATTGACGCCGGGGATGTCGAGGCCTTGCGCCATGCGGTTTACGCCACCGACGAAAACGCTTCGCTGCACGTCACCCGTCCCGAAGCCGAGGCGCTGTTTCGCATCGCCCATGCCGGCGTCAAGGGCGAGGTCGATTCCGGCTTCGAGGCTCTCTTCGCCCAGGCGGTCGGCAATCATTTGATGGGCATAGCCTTTCATGGAACGCCCACGGTCGCCGAGGAAAAGCGATTGGAGGATTTTGAAAATACGCCGGCCCCCAGTTTCGGCGGCTTCCTCAAAGGCATGTTCTCCGGCGGCTTGAGCCTTCCAACCCTTGATGACCTGAAAAGCCCCGATGAAATGGCCGACGCGCGTTGGGAGGCCCAGGCCGAGGCCGATATCGCCGAACGCGCCCAGGCCGAGCGGGTCGACCCGGACGAGACCGGCTGGTTGACGGCCCAGCTGACCCGCGACGGCGATCTGACTTCCGCCGAACGCGCCCTGCTCGCCTTTCTCAAGCGGGAGGAGGCCGGCGATCCGCCGGAAGCCCTGCGCGCCCTGTTCGCCAAGGCGGGCGTCTGACGCGAACAATGATCATTGAGCTTTTCGATCTCCTGATTCCCTGGACGCCATCGTCCTCCGGCATGACCTGGCAAGGCGTTGTTTGCCTGGGCACCCTGTTCTTCGGGCCGCTGTTCGCGGCGATCTGGCTCAGGCCCACTGCCGCGCGCTTCGCGCTCGGCCTGCTGGCGATGGCGCTCGCCTATGTCGTCGATTTCATCCTCTCGAACGCCATTGTCGCAAGCCAGGGGCTCGACATGGACCGATTCCCCGTGAGCATCGAACTGATCCTTTACGGGATCATCGCCAGCGGCTGGCTCTTCGGCTCGGCCATCGGCGGGCTCGTCAGCGTCTACGGCGTCCGGCGCAAAAAATCGGCGACGTGACTTTGCCGCGATTTGGCGCCAAAACAGCGTCGCACGTCCCGCGCCCGGAGCCCTTTTCATGTCCATGTCCGAGTCGATCCGCAAGCAGATCACCCCTGTTCACCCGGAGGGCTATGTTTTCATAGGCATTTTCGCCGTGGTCGCCATGGTCCTGCATTGGCTGTGGTCGCCGCTGGGCTGGATCGGGGCGCTGGCGACGCTGTGGTGCGCCTATTTCTTCCGCGATCCCGCGCGCGTCACGCCGGTGCGCGACGGCTTGGTGGTCGCCCCCGCCGACGGCTACGTCTGCTCGATCGGACAATTCGCGCCGCCGCCCGAGCTTGGCCTCGGTCCCGAGCCGATGCAGCGCGTCAGCATTTTCATGAGCGTGTTCGACTGCCATGTGAACCGCGCGCCGATCACCGGTCGCGTCACCCGCATCGCCTACAAGCCCGGGCTGTTCTTCAACGCCGATCTCGACAAGGCCAGCGAGGACAATGAGCGCAACGGGTTGTTGATCGAGGCGTCGCAGGGAACTTTCGCCGTGGTGCAGATCGCCGGGCTGATCGCGCGGCGCATCGTCGCCTTCGTCCAGGAGGGCCAGAGCCTCGGCGTCGGCGAGCGCTTCGGCCTGATCCGCTTCGGCTCGCGCGTCGATGTCTATATGCCCGCCGGCGCGCAACTGCTGGTCGGCCTTGGAACCAAAACCGTGGCGGGCGAGACCGTGCTCGCCGATTATCAGGCGGCGGCGGCCGAGCGCCCCTACAAGGTCGGCTGAGATGGCCGAGGATGTGTCGCCCGATCCGGCTCCGGCCCGCGCCGTCTTGCAGGCGCGAGGGCTTCGCGCCTTGCCGCTGCGCTTTGTCGTGCCCAATGTGGTGACGCTGCTGGCGCTTTGCGCCGGGTTGACCGCGATTCGCTTCGCCGTCGACAAGCACTTTGAAAGCGCGGTGCTGGCCATTGTGGTCGCCGCCGTGCTCGATGGCGTCGACGGCCGCATCGCCCGGGCGCTCAAGGGCTCGTCGCGTTTCGGCGCGGAGCTGGATTCGCTGGCGGATTTCATCGATTTCGGCGTCGCGCCCGGCCTCATCCTCTATTTCTGGTCGCTGCAGCAATTGGGGACGCTGGGCTGGGTGGCCGTGCTGTTCTTCGCCATAGCCGCGGCTCTGCGGCTGGCGCGTTTCAATGTGATGATCGACGATCCCGACCGTCCCGGCTGGATGAACAAGTTCTTCACGGGCATGCCGGCGCCGGCGGGCGCCATTGTCGTGCTGCTGCCGCTTTATCTGCATCTGGTCTTCGACTTCCCCGCCGCGCCGAAAATCTCGCTGCTGGAGGCGGCCTATGTGCTGCTGGTGGCGCTGTTGATGGCCAGCCGCATTCCCCATTATTCGGGAAAAAGCCTTGGCCGGGTGCCACGCGAAAAATTCATTTTCGTGCTGTTCCTGGTGGCGGCGGTGCTGGTGCTCTTGGCCTCCTTCCCGATGCATATGCTGATCGTGCTCAGCCTGCTCTATCTATGCATGATCCCCTTCTCGGTGCGCGCCTTCAACAGACTGGCGGCGTCGCCGCCGGCGGCCTGACCGTGCGGCTGGCCTATCGCCGGCTCGACGTTTTCACCGACCGTCCTCTGGCCGGCAATCCGCTGGCGGTGGTGCTCGACGCGGAAGGCCTGTCTTCGGCGCAAATGCAGGCCATCGCCGGGGAGTTCAACCTTTCCGAGACGGTTTTCGTCCTTCCGCCCCGCGACCCCGTCCATGCGGCGCGGCTGAGAATTTTCACGCCGGCGGCGGAACTGCCTTTCGCCGGCCATCCGACCATCGGCGCCGCCTGTCTGATCGCGCAATTGCGCGCGCCGGACATGATCGGCCCGGCGCCGCTGCGGCTGGTGCTGGAGGAGGAGATCGGCCCGGTGGTCTGCGAAGTGTTTCGCGCCAGGGGCGCCTTGCGCGCCGAATTTGTCGCGCCCCGCCTGCCGGAAATTCATTTGGCCGCGCCGCTGGATTCGGCGCGGCTGGCGGCGGCTTTGGGGCTGGCGGCCGGCGATATCGGTTTTGACGGCCATGTCCCCTGCATCGCCTCGGCCGGCGTCGCCTTTGGCTTCGTCCCGGTCTCCGGCCTGGCGGCGCTGAACCGCGCCGCGCCCGATCTGGCGGCGCTCGCCGCCGCTCTGCCGCTGCCGCGCCCGGCCGTGGCGCTTTATGCCCGCGAAACCTCGGACACCGCCAGCCATGTGCAGGTCAGAGTTTTCGTTCCCGGTCTGGGCGTCGCCGAAGACCCGGCGACCGGCTCGGCGGCGGCGGCTTTCGCCGCCGTGGCGCGGAAATTCGAAACCCCCGACGATGGCGAGCATGCCCTCGTCATCGAACAGGGGTTTCAGATGGGCCGGCCGAGCCAGATCGTTCTGAGCCTGCGGGTCGAACAGGGCGCGCTGAGCGAAGTGCGCGTCGGCGGCGCCAGCGTGATTGTCGGCGAAGGCGTGCTGACGCTCTGAGACAGCTGCGCCGTTCAGCCGCAAGCCAGCGGTTGTTTGTCATTCGCGTCGGAGCGCCGCTCGAAACAATGATCCGGCGGCTCGCGATCGACCAGGGTGGAGGGCAGCGCCGCCGCGGGGCGCGGCGGCGTGCGGTCGATCAGCAGGGCGGGAACGATCTGCGCGGCGGCCGGCCGGGTCCAGGCCTTGGGCTCGCCGAGCCGGGGCTTTTGCTGCGGCTGATAGGCCAGCGCGCCAAGACCGCCAGCAAGAGCGAAAACCAGGGATAGACGAGCGAGCGAAACCTGCTGTTTCATGACGCGACCCTCATGGCCGAACCCGGGACTGCGACTGATTGGTAGCGTCCCGGCGCGGGGGGAGTCGAATCACAAGGTTGTGTACTGTTGAGCGGGGAACTAATCTCGCCCCATCCGAGTCGTCCGCAAATCGAAGGATGAGCCGCATTGAGCGCCGCCGCTGAAAAAATCGAGCTGACTTTCGAAGCCGCCATGGGCCAGCTAGAAGATATTGTCGCGGCGCTGGAAAAGGGCAATGTCGATCTCGACAAGAGCATCGCCCTTTATGAGCGCGGCGAAAAGCTGAAGAAACATTGCGACGCCCTGCTGAAAAGCGCCGAGGCGCGCATCGAGAAAATCGTTCAGGGCTCGGACGGCCTCGCCAAGAGCGTCGCGCCGCTCGACGTCGAATAGCCGATGAGCGCGCCCGGCCCCTCCGTCGAAATGCGGATCGTCCCGCCCATGCGCGATCTCGGCGGCTTCGGCGTGCGCCGCGCCTTGCCCGCGCCAAATCTCCGCTCGGTCGGGCCCTTTGTTTTCCTCGACGAAATGGGCCCGGCGACTTTCGCCGCCGGCGAGGGGATCGACGTGCGTCCCCATCCCCATATCGGCCTGGCGACCCTCACCTATCTGCTCGACGGCGCGCTGTTCCATCGCGATTCCCTGGGCCATGCCCAGGAAATCGCGCCCGGCGCGGTCAATCTGATGGTGGCGGGGCGCGGCGTCGTCCATTCCGAGCGCTCGCCGGTGCCGTTTCGCGCCAGCGGCGGGCTGATGCATGGGCTGCAATTCTGGCTGGCTCTGCCCCAGGCGCAGGCCGAAATCGCGCCCTCATTCGACCATTACGAGGCCGCCGCGCTTCCCGAGATCGCCGGTCCGGGCTGGCGCAGCCGGGTCGCCATTGGCGCGCTCGACGGCGCGAGCGCCCCGACCCGCAATGTGTTCGCGCCTTGCGCGCTCGCCGATCTCAGCCTCGACGCCGGCGCGAGCTATGAATTCGGCGGGGATTACGAGGAGCGCGCGCTCTATCTGATTTCCGGCGAAATCGACATCGACGGCGCGCGCCATGCCGGCAACAGCCTGATCGTGCTGAAGCCCGGCGTCGATGTGGCGCTGCGCGCGGCGACGCCGGCGCGGCTGGCGCTGATCGGCGGCGATCCGCTGGACGGGCCGCGCTTTCTCTGGTGGAATTTCGTTTCCGCCAGCCGCGAGCGCATCGTCGCGGCGCGCGAGGACTGGATCGCTGGAAAGTTTCCGGGCATTGAGGGCGATGCGGAATTCATCCCCGCGCCCGAACTGAAGGCCCTATGACCCTTTCAGCCCAAATGCCCCTTTCTGCGCCTCTGACCGCCCGCGCCCCGGCCAAGATCAACTTGACCCTGCATATCGAGGGCCGCCGCGCCGACGGCTATCATGAATTGACCAGTCTGGTGGCCTTCGCCGGCGCCGCGGACGTGCTGCGTTTCGCGCCGGCGGAAGAATTTTCCCTGGAGGTCTCGGGGCCGACCGCGAGCCAGGCGGGCGCGGGCGGCGACAATCTGGTGGCGCGGGTCGAGCGCGCCCTGCGCGCCGAGAACTCCCGGCCTGAAAACCGGCGCCTTTCAACTCACCAAGGTTCTGCCGGTGGCCGCCGGCATTGGCGGCGGCTCCTCGGACGCCGCCGCCGCGCTGCGCCTGCTGGCGCGGGCCAATGGCCTGGACGCCGAGGCGCCCGCGCTTTACGCCGCCGCGCGCAAGACCGGGGCCGATATTCCCGTCTGCCTCGCCCCGCGCGCGAAATTCATGCGCGGCGTCGGCGAAGCGCTGGGGCCGGCGCTGAAACTGCCGCCGCTGTTCGCCGTGCTGGTCAATCCGCGCGTCCCCGTCGAGACCCGGGCGGTGTTCCAGAAAATGGGATTGAAGCCGGGAGAGGCCTCGGGGTTCGGGGGGCATCCCGAAATCGTCGAGGGCATGGATTTCGAAAGCTTTTTGCGCGCTTTGAAAAAGGGCCGCAACGATATGGAGGACGCGGCCTGCGTGCTGGCGCCCATTGTCGGCCATGTGCTCGCCGTGCTTTCGGGCGCGCGCGGCTGCCGTCTGGCGCGCATGTCCGGCTCGGGCGCCACCTGTTTCGCTTTGTTCGAGAGCTGTCGTCAGGCGGGCGCGGCGGCCAGGGTCATCGCGCGCGCCCATCCCGAATGGTGGGTCAAGCCGACTCTGTTGCGTTGAAGGCGAAGGCGCCATTGGCGCCTTCGGTCGCGCCCCAGCGCGGAACGCGGGCGCAATAGGCGACAAAGGCCTCGCCATGATCCTCGGCGAGGCGGCGCTCCTCGCGGGGCACGGCGACGCGGTCGAAATAGCTCCAGGCGCCCAGCAGGGTCAGGCCGGCGCCGGTGATCCAGAGGGCGGCGGGCAGCGCTTCGGAATTGTCGACGCCGATCTCGCAATAGGAGACCACGGCGAACCACAGCGCGAATTGCGCCAGCGCCACCATATAGACGGGATTGCGGGTGAGGCGATAGGGGCCGCCGGTGACCAGCCGGGGCGAATGGCCGAAGTCCCAGGAGGTTCCCCCCTGCCGCACCAGCCAGGCCATCAAGAGGATTTTGAGCGGATAGCACAGGGCGATCAGCGTCAGGGGAATGGCCATGTCGCGCCATTGCTCGACGATCAGCGGCATATGCGTGGACAGATAGAGGCAGAGGAACAGGGTCGCCGCCAGTTCGATCCGGAATGTGCCGCTGCTGCGGTTGAAGGCGTGCAAAAAACTGTCGATCGAACGCATTTCGGACTCTGTGTTTTGGCCGCCTCTGAATACGTGACGTTAGGTTATATTAATTTCTGAATCCTTACGCCCGTCAGACCGAACAAGACTCCAGTCTTTTCCGGCCGATGGCTTCCCGTCCGAAAATTTCGAGCAAAAAAAAGGCCGCTGCGAACAGCGGCCAAGTCTAGGGAGGAAACGCCCAAGGAGGGCTGCAGCACAAGCGAAGGCCTGCGCTACGAGAATGAATCTATGTTGCGACGCACAAAATGTCAAGCGGAAATGTTGCAGCGCAACATATTTTCGGCGAAATTGGCCGCGGCTCTGTTATCCGGTTGACATATTGGGATGATTTTCCTTCCTTGACACCTCTGACCTCTCACAGGCGAGACCCGGGCTTTGCAATTCCATCCGCTGATTGCGCTGTTTTGCTTGAACCTCGCCTTGTCGCCCGCGGCGGCGGCGGAAAAACAAGTCTTCCTTGCGCCGGAGCGGGCGCCGGTCGCGGGCCTGATCGCCGCTCCGCCGGGCGAAGGCTCGGCAAGGCAGAAAAGCGAACTGGCGGAATTGCATCGCATCCAGGCCGAGCGCACGCCCAGCGAGGAGCAGGCGGCGCGCGCCGACGCCGAGGAAAAGACCGTGGCCGCGTTTTCCGCGACGCTTGGCGTGGATTTCGCGGCGCAGGCGCCCAGGACCGCGCGTCTTGCCGCGCATGTCGCGGAGAGCTCGGAAATTTACGTGCGCGCGGCGAAGACATTCTATCGGCGTCCCCATCCCTATCAGGTCGACGCCGGCCTGCATCCGGCCTGCCCGCCGAAAAAGCCGGTCGCCGACGAATCCTACCCTTCGGGCCATGCGCTGCGCGGCTGGCTGCTGGCTCTCACTCTGGCCGAGCTGGCGCCGGAAAAACGCGACAGGATTCTGGCCCGCGCCGAAGGCTACGCCCATAACCGGCTGATCTGCGGCGTGCATTATCCCAGCGACATCGAAGCCTCGAAAGCGCTGGCCCGGGCGCTTTATCCGCTGATGGCGCGCCAGCGCGACTTCAGGCGCGAATTGGCGGCGGCGCGTCAGGAATGGCGGTCAACAAAATAACAGGCGGCGGTCAGAACGACTGTTCCGCCGCGACTCTGTGGTCCTGGTTGACGCCGCGATCGAGTCGGATCGCATGGTCCTTGCCGGCGCGGTCGCGCCATTTGGCCTTGCAGATCTGCGGCCCGCACAGAACTTCCGGGTAGTGATGCAGCGGCTTGCCGCTGTTGATCATGCGCAGGCCGAAGCTCTCGTCGGGTTTCCAGCCCTGCGCCAGCAGCTCGCCGCGCAATTGCTGATAGGGCTCGCCGGCGGTTTGCGCGCGAGCCGGCGCGGCCAGAGCCAGGGACAAGGCCAGCACGCCGGCCAAACGCAAGTGATTCCGCATTGTCGTCTCCATCAATTCCCGCGCAATTTTTCCAGGAGGGCGCGCGAGGGATAGCCGTCGGCCTTGGCTATGCCGGCGCCGCGCTGAAAGGCGTGGATCGCCAGCCGCGTGACCGGGCCGAAGCGCCCGTCGATCTTGCCGTCGTAAAGGCCTTTTTCCGTCAGGCCGCGCTGGATCGCCTCGCGTTCGGCGAGATTGAGCGGCTGGTCCTCCGCGGGCCATTTCTGTTGCGGGAACGGGCGCCCGGCGATGCGCTCGGCCAGCACGGAGGCCGCGAAAGCGTAGGAATCCGAGAAATTATAGGCCTTGAGCACGAAGAAATTCTCGCTGAGCAGGAAAGCCGGCCCCTCCGCGCCAACCGGGAAGAACAGCATGGCCTCGCCGCTTCCAGGCAAAGCGGCGCCGTCGAGCCGGGTCAAGCCGGCCGCCCGCCAGGCGGAAAAATCCTGTTTCAGCGTGGGATAATCGAAAGCCGCCGGCAGCCGCGTCTCGATCAGCGGCGGCAAGCCGGAGGTCCAGCCGGACTGGCGGAGGAAACTGGCGATGGAGGCCAGCGAATCCGGCGCGCTGCTCCAGATGTCCGGCGTCCCGCCCGAGGCGCTCTCGGCATATTTGAGAAAGGCCGAGGGCATGAATTGCGGATCGCCCATCGCCCCGGCCCAGGAGCCTTTCAGTTTTTCGCGCGGAAAACCTTTTTGCAGCAGGACCAGGCCGGCGACGAATTCCTGGGCGTAAACGGGATTGTCGGGGTGGAGAAAAGCCAGGGTCGCCAGCGTCCTGAAAATGTCGCGGTCGCCGCGGTCGCGGCCGAAATCGCTTTCCATGCCCCAGAGCGCGACGACGATTTGCGCGGGAACGCCATGACGGCGCGCGATCGCCGACAGCGGGCCGGCGAATTGCTGCATCTTGTCGCGGCCGTTTTTCGCCCGCGCCGCCGAGGCGGCTTCGTCGACGTAATTTTTCAGCGGCCGGGTGAATTCGCTCTGCGCCGCGCGTTTGTTGGCGAGCGTGGGATCCTGGGCGAGGCCGGAGGCGACCGAGTCGAAAGTGGCGTCGGCGACGCCAGCCTCATGCGCGGGCGCCCGCAGGCTCTCGACAAAAGCCTGGAAATCCTGGGCGAAAGCCGGGAAGACGGCCAGGGCCATAGCCGCCGCGACCCATTCGCGTCTGTTCATGTCAGCCTCATTTCCGGCCGCTCGATTCGGCCAGCGCGATGCCAGCCAAACCCAGAATCATGGCGCCGGCATGATAGAGGTGAAAAGGCTCGCCGAGCAGCAGTACCGCGAACAGGGCGCCGAACAAAGGCGTCAGATTGGTGAAAATTCCGGCGCGTCCCGGCCCGATCAACTCCACCGCGCGCATGAAGAAAATCTGGGCGATCAGCGAGGGGCACAAAGCGACGAACACGACCAGGGCCCAGCCCTTGGCGCTTGGCCAGAAAAAGCCGCCGGACTGGATTTCCCAGACGAGGAAGGGCAGGGATTCGGCGAAGGCGACCAGCGCCATGCCGGCGAAAAACACCAAGGGCGCCAGCGGCGGGCGGTCGCGCAGGAACACCGTGTAGAAGCCATACATCAGGCAGGCGGCGAGCAGCATCAGATCGCCGGAATTGAAGGCCAGCGTCTTGAGGCCCGCGAGTTCGCCGCGCGTGGCGATCAGCCCGGCGCCGCAGAAGGACAGGACCATGCCGGCGATTTGCAGCGGGCGCGCCGCCAGGCCCTTGAAAATGGCTCCCACCGCCAGCACCGAAGCGGGGATCATCCCTTGCAGCAGCACGATATTGACGGCGCTGGTGCGCGATCCCGCGAGATAGAACAGCACATTGAAGCCGGTATAGCCGACCAGCGCCATCGCGACAAAATAGCTTTTACGGGCGCGAAAGATCGGCATGGCCTGGGCGAGCGGCCGGCGCAGCGCCGGCAGCAGCAGGGCGCAGACCACCAGCCAGCGCAGCGTCACCATGACCATGGGCGAGACCTCGCCCACGGCGGCGCGGCTGACCACGCCATTGGCGCCCCACATGGCCGAGGTCAGCGCCAGCAGCGTCACGGCGCTGGAGTTCAGGGCGCGCCCGGCGCGATTCCATGCGGTCACTTGTGTGCGGTCACTTCTGTCTCCCGCCATGACTTTGGCCGGCGGGGCGCAAAAGTCCAGTCCGGCGGCTTGCGCCGGAGACAGCGCGCGCTTGCGGCGAAAAAAACCGCGCGCCGCGTCCTTGGCCGTCAACTCTTACACAGTGACTTGCCTTACACCGTGACCTGCGCGCCCATTTCAACCACGCGGTCGGAGGGGATGGAGAAGAAGTCGGTGGCGTTGGCGGCCTGTTTCGACAGGCTGACATAGAGCTTGTCCTGCCAGTGCGGCATGCCCGAAACCGGCGAACATTTGAGCGTCCTTTTGCCGAGGAAGAAGGACGTGGTCATGATGTCGAACTTGTAGCCGGCCTTGCGCAACAGCGCCATGGCGGCGGGCACGCGCGGGCTTTCCATATAGCCGAAATGCAGGGTGACGCGCAGGAAGTCGCTCGACAGCTTCTCGATCTCGAAGCGATTGGCCTCGGCGACGCGCGGCATGGGCTCGGTGACAATGTTCATGATCACCACCCGCTCATGCAGCACCTTGTTATGCTTGAGATTATGCATGAGCGCCGAGGGCGAGACCTGGGGATCGCCGGTGAGGAACACGGCGGTGCCGGCGACGCGCTGCGGCTTGGATTTTTCCAGCATGCGGATCAGATCGGCGGTGGGAATGGAATCGCGCTGGGTCTTCTTGTGCAGCAGGTCGGTGCCGCGCACCCAGGTCCACATCACCACCATGGACAGAGCGCCGAGGCTGAGCGGCACCCAGCCGCCCTCCAGCACCTTGACCAGATTGGCGGCCATGAAGGCGAGGTCGATCACGAGGAAAAAGCCGATGACGGGAATGGCGAAATAGAGCGGCCAGCGCCACAATTTCCACACGACGAAAAAGGCCAGGCTGGTGGTGACCACCATGGTGCCGGTGACCGCGATGCCATAGGCGTTGGCCAGATTGTCGGAGGAGCGGAACAGGAAGACCAGCATCAGCACGCCGATCAGCAGGGTGCGATTGACGCGCGGGACGAAAATCTGCCCCTCGGTGCTGGCGGAAGTGTGCTGAATCTCCAGGCGCGGCAGCAGGCCGAGCTGGATCGCCTGACGCGCCAGCGAAAAGGCGCCGGTGATCACCGCCTGCGAGGCGATGACGGTGGCCACGGTGGCGAGAATGACGAAGGGAATCAGCGCCCAGCCCGGCGCCATCAGATAGAACGGGTCTTTCACCGCTTCGGGGTCGCGCAGCACCAGCGCGCCCTGTCCCAGATAATTGCAGATCAGCGCCGGCAGGACGAAGCACAGCCAGGCGATCTGGATGGGCTTGCGGCCGAAATGGCCCATGTCCGCGTAAAGCGCCTCGGCGCCGGTCACCGCCAGGAACACCAGGCCGAGGGTGACGAAGCCAGCCGCGCCGTGGCCGAACAGGAAGCTCAGGCCGAGCATGGGGTTGAAGGCGGTGAGAATGCGCGGGGCGTCGGCGATATGTTGCAGGCCGAGCAGGCCGAGCAGAGCGAAAAACACCACCATGATCGGGCCGAACAGCGCCGCGACCCGCGCCGTGCCGGCGCTTTGCACGACGAACAGGGTGACCAGGATGACCACGGAAATCGGCAGCACATAGGGCTGGAAGGCCGGCGACGCCGTATTGAGTCCCTCGACCGCCGACAGCACGGATATGGCCGGGGTGATGATGGCGTCGCCGGAAAACAGCGCCGCGCCGGCCACGCCGAGCAGGAAAATCGTCTTGGAGCGCCGCCCCAGCGCATTGCGCGCCAAGGCCATCAGCGACAGGGTGCCGCCCTCGCCCTTGTTGTCGGCGCGCATCAGGAAAAACACATATTTGAGCGTGACCGTGAGGAACAGCGCCCAGATCAGCAGCGAGACAATGCCGATCACTTCCGATTCGACCACGCCATCGGTCTTCATATGATCGAGCGCGGTTTTCAGCGCGTAAAGCGGGCTGGTGCCGATGTCGCCATAAACCACGCCCATCGAGCCAAGCATCATCGTCCAGAATCCCTCCGGACGATGGTCCGGCGCTGCGGGGCTTTGGCAGGGGGCTTGGGGCGGGGAAGAGACGGCGGAAGGCTGAACGGCGTCCTGCGACATATACGCATCCTGGCTGGGCCTGGAGCAGGCCGACCGCCGCGCTCTATAAACCTTTCCTTAACCCTAGAGAAGAGGGTGGAAGCTCATCGGCGGGAATGTTGAGAAAGAGCGTAAATGCTGGCATGAGGGCCCATGGCCGATTTTTTGTCCTCAGCCCTGCCGATCGATGACGCGCTGCCGCGCCTGAAACAGGCGCTTGCAGACCATAATCGCGCCATTCTGGTCGCGCCGCCGGGCGCCGGCAAGACCACCCGCGTTCCCTTGGCGCTTTTGCAAGAAGACTGGCGCGGGGACGGCAAAATTATCGTTCTGGAGCCGCGCCGCCTCGCCGCCCGCGCCAGCGCCGAGCGCATGGCCGACAGTCTGGGCGAATCGCTGGGCCAGACGGTGGGCCTGCGCGTGCGCCTGCAAACGCTCGCCGGGCCGCGCACGCGCATAGAAGTGGTCACCGAGGGGGTGTTCGCCCGGATGATTCTCGACGATCCCTCGCTGGAGGGCGTCGCCGCCGTGCTGTTCGACGAATATCACGAGCGTTCGCTCGACGCCGATCTCGGCCTGGCCCTGGCTTTGGACGCGCAAGCCGCGTTGCGGCCCGACCTGCGCCTGCTGGTGATGTCGGCGACGCTCGACGGCGCCCGCGTCTCCGCCTTGATGCGCGACGCGCCCCTGGTCGAATCGCAGGGGCGCGCCTTTCCTGTCGAAACTCTTTATCTTGGCCGCGATCCGCGCGAGCGCATCGAGGACGCCGCGGCGAAAGCCGTTTTGCGGGCGCTGGGCGAGGAAAGCGGCTCGATACTGGCGTTTTTGCCGGGCCAGGGCGAGATCGCCCGCACCGAAGCTTTGCTGAGGGACAGATTGCGCGATGCAAATGTCGATCTCTGTCCGCTTTACGGCGCCATGGAGCGCGCGGCGCAGGATCGCGCCATCCGCCCGGCGGCGCCGGGGCGGCGCAAGATCGTGCTGGCCACCTCGATCGCCGAGACCTCGATCACCATTGACGGCGTGCGCGTGGTGGTGGATTGCGGCCTGGTCCGCGCCCCCCGATTCGAGCCCGATCTCGGCCTGACCCGGCTGGAAACGCTGCGCGTCTCGCGCGCCGCCGCCGAGCAGCGCCGGGGCCGCGCCGGCCGCACCCAGCCCGGAATTTGCTACCGGCTGTGGGAGGAGGCGGGGACCGGCGCGCTGCCGGCCTATGCGCAGCCCGAAATCCTCGCCGCCGATCTCGCCGGCCTGTTGCTCGACCTCGCCGCCTGGGGGGCGCGCGACCCGAGCGAACTCGCCTGGCTCGATCCGCCGCCGCAGGCCGCCAGCGCCGAGGCGCGCGCCTTGCTGCGGGAGCTGGGCGCACTCGACGCCGAAGGCGCGATCACCCAGCGCGGCAAGGCCATGCGCAAATTGCCGCTGGCGCCGCGCCTCGCCCGCACGGCGCTTCAGGCCGAAAATTTTGGCGCGGGCGAAGAGGCCTGCGCGCTCGCCGTGCTGCTGACCGAGCGCGGCCTGGGCGGCGATTCCGTCGATCTCGCGGAACGGCTGGACCGTTTCGCGCGCGAAACCTCGCAGCGGGCCAAGGATGCGCGGCGGCTCGCGCATGGCTGGAGCCATGGCTTGCGCGCCGCCGCCCGGGAATTGGGGGAAAAAGCCGAAAAGCGCGAGCTGTCGGCCGGCGCCCTGGTGGCGCTGGCTTTTCCCGACCGGGTGGCGCGGGCGCGCGGCAAGCGTGGCGATTTCCTCATGGCCAATGGCCGCGCCGCCAGCCTGGAGCCGCATCTGGCGCTGGCCGGCGAAAGATTTTTGGCCGTGGCCGAAGTGGCGGGGCGCGCCGGCGCCAGCCGCATTCTCGCCGCCGCGCCTCTGGCCGAGGACGAGTTCGAGGCCTTGTTCGCCGGCGAGATCGAAACCCGCGTCGAAACCCGGTTCGACCCCGCCAGCGGCGCGCTGCGGCGGCGCGAAAACAGGCGCTACCTCGCCCTGACCCTTGCGGAGAAAACCCTGCCGCTCGCCGGGAGCGCCGACGAAGCGGTTTTGCTGGCGCGCGGCGCGGCGGAAAAAGGACTAGACCGGCTGAACTGGAGCAAGGCCCAGACGCAATTGCGCGAAAGGGTCGGTTTTTTGCGCGCGGCTTTTGCGCGCACGGCGCGCGAGGGCGAGGACAATCCCTGGCCCGATCTCAGCGAGGCGGGTCTGGCGGCGAAGCCGGAACTGTGGCTGGCGCCTTTTATCGAGGGCTGCGGCAAGCTCGACGAGATCGGCGCGGAAAAACTCGACGCGGCGCTGGCGGCCTTGATTCCCTGGGATCTGGCGCGGCGGCTGGAGGAGGAGGCGCCGACCCATTTCCTCACCCCGGCCGGCTCCAGCGTCGCGCTGGATTATTCCAGCGCCGAGGGGCCGGCGCTTTCGGTGCGCGTGCAGGAGCTGTTCGGGCTGGCGACCCATCCCAGCCTGGCCGGCGGCCGGGTCCCGCTGACGCTGAACCTGCTGTCGCCAGCCCATCGTCCGATTCAGATCACCCGCGACCTCCCCGGTTTCTGGAAGGGGTCCTGGAGCGCGGTCAAGGCGGAGATGAAAGGCCGCTATCCCCGCCATCCCTGGCCCGACGACCCCGCCGGCGCGGCGCCGACGACAAGGGCCAAACCGCGCGGGACATAAGAGCCCCGCGGGACATGAGAGCCCCGCCGAAATGGCGTCAGTTGGTCAGATGCGGGGCCGAGGAGACCGCGCGCTGGAACAGGGCGTTCATGGCCGCCGTAATATCCTGATCGGTGGTGACCTCCTGGAACAGCGCGGGCGACGAGGCGCAGGCCTGCAAAGCTGGCGAGACCTGGGAAATGAAAGGCGCGACTTCCGAACTATACCATCCGTCGGAGGGAACTGGCTGATAGGTGGTGTAGAGCACGGCGATGCGAATGCCGCGATTCTTGATGGTCGTGCACATGGCCGTGTCGATGGGCTCGTGGCAGCGGGTGAAGGAGCCGTAGCTGTTGGAATAGGGGACGGTCGAACTGGTGTTGCACGCGGACGAGGAATAAAGGCCGACATCGACAACGCCGTCGGTGACGATCACCAGGACGCCTTGCGGCGTGTCGCCATTGGCGTTGGTGCCATTGCCCGGCTTGGGCATGGCGCTGTTGATCTGGGTCATGGCCTGGGTGAAATCGGTCATGGTGTCGTCGATATAGACAGGCGAGCTGTTCAAGTTCACGGACGCATAGGTCGAGGCGCCGTTCTGATAGATATAGGTCTGATTGCCGGCGAGATTATTGTTGGTGTCCATCAAGGGCGGAACCAGATTGGCGACGCTGCTCTGGAGGGTCTGAACATTGGCCGTCGTGGTGGGAACCAAACTCTGGAACTGGGTGAGCATGTAATTGAAGCCGTAAACCGCCATGCGGTAATTGGCGCCATTGGTGGTCATGGTGCTCTGCGCATTCGAGGCGACGCTCTGAATGGCGGCGCGGACATTGTCGATGCGCAGGGGGATGCCGTGGGTCTCGGCGTAGGTATAGCTGTCGACCGTGCCCCAGCCGGGATAGGGATTATTCTTGAAGTCTGAATCGGAAACATTGTTCTCGTGGCAGGCGAAGGCGCAGCCGAAAGCCGACATGGCGGTGACGCCGGCGGTGGTGGCGGGCAGCTCCATGGAGGGCGAATTGTCCGCCAGCACGTAGAAATCGATGTTGGGCGCGCTGCTGGTCGCGACGGCGGATTTCACGGTGAAGGCGGTCTGCGGCATCATGTCCAGGCTGCCGAAGGCGTTCTGCACCACGGCTTGATAGGTGACGCTCGCGCTGCGCTGGACATAGCCGTTGTTCTGCGCGTCATTGACGCTGACCGTCAATTTCGTGGGGTCGTAGTTCAGGCCGTTGACCGTCGTCGCCTCGGCGGCGAACAGGGCTTGCGCCGCCGCTTTCGCCGTCGCCGAGCTTTGCGCCATCATCGCCGGGGTGGTCGCGGCGAGGATCGAGGCGTCGCAGATCGCGGTCAGCTCGTCGCGGACTTTCGCGGCGCGGGCGTAATCGATCACGGCGCCAACGGCGATCAACAGCGGGATCGCCGCCAGGGCGAAGAGCAGGCCGACGCTGCCGCGTCGGTCGGACCGGAACAGGCGCAGGGCGGAGATCAGACGAGAAAGCATCGACGCAACTCCGGTTCAATTCGTATATTGGACGACCGAGGTGATCCGCGGCGGCATGTAAAATGTGTTGGAGATCGGGATGATCCCGAAAATATTCTGTCCGACCGCCGGCGTGTAGGCATAGGTGACCTGGGCGTAGATCAGCGAGCTGTTGTTCTGCGCCAGGCCGGCGGGCGGGCTGAAGGCGTTGCCCGCCGTGAGCGCGGTCGTGTTCAGGGCGCTGCTCCAGGTCACCGTCGTATTGCCATTATTGTCGGTGGAAAGTTCGGAGACGACCACGGTCATGTTGGCGCTGGAATAGGGCGAGGCGATCTGCGCCACCGCGCCCATGAAGTTCGAGAGATCGTTGGCCGAGACGCTTTGCTGGCGGGCGACCAGATCGGCGATGGTGTGCGAGGCTATGGCCACCTTGCGGTTGATGCTGAGCGCCTCGCCCAGGGTGAATTCGCCAAACAGCATGAGAATGGCCAGCGGCAGGACGAAGGCGAATTCGATCGCGGCCAGACCGCTGCGGTCGGAGCCGAAGCGCAGCCAGCGGGCTTTGCGGGTCTGGGCGGCGGGGCGTTTTGTCGGCATGGCCATCGGCTCCCGCTCTCAATAGGGCTCGGCGACGAAGACGGCGGTCGCCATCAGCAGTCGGTTGCCATTGGGCAGATTGGCGAGATTGAAATTCGACAGGGCCGGCAGAACCGGGAATTGATAGATCACCCTGAGCACCATCAAGCTGCCGGAGCCGCCGGCGGAATATTGCCAATTGTTGGTGACATTGCCGTTGGCGTCGTAGGTCAGCGTCGGCGTCGCGGTATTGGCCGAGGAAAAATTCGCCGCCGTCTGCAAATCGACCATCACGCCGGAACAGTTGAACAGGGCCGGCAGGTTGGAGCAGACCGAATTGACGAACTGGGTCTGGGTCAGCGCCGCCTGCTGGGTGCTGCCGGTCAGCAGACCGCGCGCGGTCTTTTCCACGGCGGTTTCCAGCTCGTGCTGGGCGAGGAAGACGACGCCGACCTGAAGGATGGCGATCAACAGGATCAGGAAGGGCAAGGCGATCAGCGAGAACTCGACCGCGGTCGAACCGTCGCGCTCGACCAGCAGCCGGCGGCCGCAAGCCAAGGCCTTCAATCTCCCTTTCAGTTCCTCGCGTTTCGGCATGGCGGTCGTTTCGAAAATCTCGGCGCAGGATTGCGCATTACGTGATGTAAGCGCGCCACCCGTTAAAATACGTATAAATTCGCGGCGAAGCGCAAATGGCCTGTTTCAAAATTTACGCAGCGTAAAGGAAGAGTGAAGCAACAGCGGATGAATACATTGCTTTACCTAAAGGATTTCGTCGCGTTCGCATGGCGACTGGGCGACAACATGCTGTTCCACGGGTGGATTTTCGGGACGGCGCGCGCGCCGCAGGGCCGCGCCGCGATTTTCCGCGCGCGCGTTAACGGAACAGCATCATCCCCAGGCTAGATTGGCGCGTCCGGCCGCCACAGGGGCGGATATCCCCGGGGGAATGGGTCATGCTCGGCGATGTGATCAAACTGGCTGTCATTTTTGTCGTCGCGGCGCTGTTCACCGTCGGCGGCATCCAGAATCATTGGTTCAGCCGTTTCTCGGGCCTGATCCCGCAGACGGCCGAAGCGCCCGTCCCGCCGAGCGCGCCAAGGGCCGCCGCCGCCGCGCCCGCTCCGCCGCCGAGCCGGTCGCGCTGGGGGATGGTCGAGCTTTCGCCTGACGCCCTGGCGCAATATCACACCGAGGTCGAGATCAACGGCGTGCGCCTCGACGCCCTGGTGGATACGGGCGCGAGCCACGTGTCGCTGACCGCCGAGGACGCTCGCGCGCTGAATTTGAATCTGCCGCCCTCCGCCTATACCGGCGTCAGCCATACGGCCAATGGCGTCTCCCGCGTCGCGCCGGTGACGCTGCGCGAAGTGCGGGTCGGCGATATCGCCGTCTATAATGTTCTGGCGGTGGTTTCGGAGCCGGGGGTGAAATCCATGACCCTGCTCGGCATGAGCTTTTTGAAAAACCTGTCGAGCTTCCAGGTCGCCGACGGCCATTTCGTCATGAAGCAATGAAAAAAAGGCGGCTGAAACAGCCGCCTTTTCGAAATGCGCAAACCCGTCCGGCTTATTTCTTGCCGAAGGACAGGCCGGCGAAGCGCGAGTTGAAGCGCGACAGGCGGCCGCCGCGGTCGAGCAGCTGCTGCGAGCCGCCGGTCCAGGCCGGATGGGTGTTGGGATCGATGTCGAGGTTCAGGGTGTCGCCTTCCTTGCCGTAGGTCGAACGGGTGAGGAATTCGGTCCCATTGGTCATGACGACCTTGATCGTGTGGTAGTCGGGGTGGATATCGGACTTCATGGCTTCGATCCTGCGGCTTTGATCCGGCGATAATGTTCCGCTGACGGATCGCCGCCCTGGAACCAAAACGGCGTTTTGAGGCGCCGGTGAGATTGAGAGCGCGTCTCCTATACCAGAACGGCCCGCGGGGCAAGCCAAAAGCTCCGCCGTCCCGCCCCTGTGTTTTCGCCGGGCAGAGCCTATATTGGCGCCATGACCGACGCCCCCCAGAAAAACGCCCCGCGCGATTCCCTCAAAAGCCTGGCCCCCATCCTGCCCTACGCCCGCCGCCGCTTCGGCTGGGCTCTGGCCGCTCTGGCCGCGCTGACCGCCTCCTCCGCCGCGACCCTGGTCATGCCGCTGGCGGTGCGCGGCATGATCGACAAGGGGTTCGCCGCCGACCATCCCGACACCGTCAATCTGTATTTTCTCGCCATGCTCGCCGTGGTCGGCGTGCTCGCGGTCGCCTCGGCGACCCGCTATTTCCTGGTGATGACGCTCGGCGAGCGCATTGTCGCCGATCTGCGCGCCGATGTTTTCGCCCATCTCACCCGGCTCGATCCGGCCTTTTACGACACGGCGCAGACGGGCGAACTGGCCTCGCGGCTGTCGGCCGACACCACCCAGCTCAAATCCACCTTCGGCTCCACGGCCTCGGTGGCGCTGCGCAATTTCTTCATGTTCCTCGGCGCCACGGGGCTGATGGTCTATACCAGCGCCAAGCTCTCAGGCCTGGTTCTGGTCGCCATTCCCCTCATCATCCTGCCGCTGTTCGCCTCGGGCCGGGCGGTGCGCGGGCGGTCGCGGGCGGCGCAGGACAAGCTGGCGGAGGCCAACGCCTTCGCCACCGAAAATCTCGGGGCCATGCGCATCATGCAGGCTTTTGGCGCGGAGCCGGCGACGCAGGCGCGATTCGCCGCCGCCGCCGAGGGCGCCTATGCGGCGGCGCGCGAGGCGACCCGCGCCCGCGCCCTGCTCACCGGCTTCGCCATTTTTCTCGCCACCGGCAGCGTGGTCGGCGTGCTCTGGCTCGGCGCCCAGGATGTGCTCGCCGGGCGCATGACCGCCGGCCAGTTGTCGCAATTCCTGCTCTACGCCATGCTCGGCGCCACGGCGCTCGGTCAGCTCTCGGAGGTCTGGAGCGAAATTTCCGCCGCCGCCGGCGCCGCCGGCCGCCTCGCCGAAATTCTGGCCGCCGAACCGCGGATCAAGGCGCCCTTGCACCCGGTCGCCTTGCCCAGGCCGCCGCGTGGAAACGTGGCGTTCGAGGGGGTCGGCTTTTGCTATCCGGCGCGGCCGGACAAGGCGGTGTTCGCCGATCTGAGCTTCGCCGTCGCGCCGGGCGAAAAAGTCGCCATTGTCGGGCCGTCCGGCGCCGGCAAATCGACGCTGTTCCAATTGCTGATGCGCTTTTACGACCCGGCGTCTGGAAAAATCCGCATCGACGGCGTCGAGGCGCGCGACGCCGATCCGCGCGACTGGCGCGCGCGCATGGCGCTGGTGCCGCAGGATGCGGTGATTTTCGCCGCCACGGCGGCGGAAAACATCGCCTATGGCGCGCCCAACATGTCGCGGCAAAAGATCGAGGCGGCGGCGGATCAAGCGGCGGCGCTGGATTTTTTGCGCGCCCTGCCCGAGGGCTTCGACACCAAGCTGGGCGAGCGCGGCGTGACGCTGTCAGGCGGCCAGCGCCAGCGCCTGGCGATCGCCCGCGCCATTCTCAAGGACGCGCCGATCCTGCTGCTCGACGAGGCGACCTCGGCGCTCGACGCCGAAAACGAGGTGCTGGTGCAACAGGCGCTCGACCATGTCATGCAGGGGCGCACCACGCTGATCATCGCCCACCGCCTCGCCACCGTGCTCGCCGCCGACAGGATTCTCGTCATGGAGGGCGGCCGCATCGTCGAACAGGGCAATCACGCCGAACTGGTCGCCAGGGACGGGCTTTATGCGAGGCTGGCCCGGCTGCAATTCGATCAGGGCGCGAGCGCGCTGGAACAGGCGTGATCCCTCAAGCGAAAACGAAGGGGGTCTTTTCACTCTCCCGCCAAGCCGAGCCACCCAAAACATTTTCCGGCGAGACGTTCTTGCGCGCCTCGCGCAAAATCGTCTCGATCCGGCGGTCTTGCAAGCGGTAACGCTCCGCGACGCCGGCCTCGGCCAGCGCGGGACAAGCCTCGCCAAACACCAGCGCGTAAAGGTCGGTCATCATCCCATAGCGGCTGGCCATCAGCGTGTTGCAGGCGCCCTTGACCGCCGCGACATCCTCCGCGCCGCGAATATGCAGCGACGTCACCAGCATGACCGACACCGCATGAAGCACATCGTAACGGACGTGAGCGATGAACACTTCGAGATGATGCGGACTCAACTGCATTTTTTCGCGCAGAGCGATTCGGATAAACCCGCCCAGCAAAAGGCTGAAAAATTCCGGCACGCCCCATTCCATGCCGAGCCCCACCGAGGCCAGAGCCTCCAGCGGCGCAAAGCCCGGATGGCCCGCGAGCAGGCGCTGGGTCAGCACATTGTCGGCGACGCCGGGCGTCATCGCCACGTCCTGCGCCGCGCCGGCCATTCCAAGGCCATCGAAAAACTGCCGGTACATGGCGATGTGGGTCTTGGCCAGCAGCAGATGGCCAAGCGGCGGATAATCGGCGAGTTCGTGCGCGCCCACGCCATATTCGTCAGCGACGAGCTGGGCCAGCGCGATCTGCGTGATTTCCGAAACGCGCTCGTTGAGCGCGCCATAGGGCAGGTCCATCAGGCCGTGAAAACGTCCCGCGGCCAGCGCCACGCATTGGCGGGTGTTCTTGATCTGGTTGAAATAATGCACGGCGAAACGCCGCAATTGGGCGAGGTCGGCCCGGCCTTCGAAAATGCGCAGGAAAAACGGATGCAGCCAGACAGGATGGCTCATCACATGATCGTGCAGGTCGAGAAACAGCTGCGCCAACGCGCCCTGTTTGAACAAGGCGACGTCATGCAAGGGATTGCCTGCCGGCGCGCGGTCACGCAAGGCGGCGAAAAGACCGTGCAAGGCGGAATCCGGCGCCTCGAGCTCCGCCACTTTTTCGAGAAAGTCGCGCTGCTGGCTGACGCGCATCGCGTCGAGCAAGCCTCGCGCGTCGAGTTGCAGCAGATTGGGCAGGGGATGGACCGAGGGCGGAACGACCGGTTGACCGCTTTCAAAACTCGCCAATGGACTTGATTCAATTGTCATGTTCCGGACGTTTCCATTTTTGTCGTTCCATCGTCCAGACTTAACGGCCGCCACATCAAGGTCAAGATCGGCAGGCCCGACAGCGGATTCACCCCCTCGCTTTCGCGCACAAAACCCTGGAGCCGATAATAGGCCAGGGCCCGGTGATTGTCGGTGTTGACGGTGAGGCCAAAACCCTCCGGGCATTCCGCCTTGGCGCGCGCGATCAGTTGGCGGCCTATGCCCAGGCCGAAAAGGCGGGGGCGGACGGCGATCTGCTCCAGCCATTTTTTCGCGGGATCGAACAGCACGAAGCCAACCAAGCCGGAAGCGTCCTCGGCGACGACGATCTGCGCGCCTTCCGCCAGCGACCGGGCGAACAGCTCTTCGAGCCAAGGCGCGCGGGCGGAAAAATCGATCTCCGGGCGCGAAAATGTCCAGGTTTCCACCCATAGCGCCAGCACTTCAGGCCAGTCCTCGGCGCGATAGCAACGCAGTTTTGCCGTCATCGGTCGGTGATCTTCAATTCGATGCGGCGGTTGCGCCGCAAGGCGTCCTCGCTGTCGCCCTCGTCGATGGGCTGCTGCTCGCCAAAGGCGCCGGCGAGAATGCTGGTGGGGGTCAAAGCTTTTGGCGACGAGATATTGCACCACGGCGATGCTGCGCGCCGCCGAAAGCTCCCAGTTCGACTTGAATTGCGGCGAGGCGATCGGCCTTTTGTCGGTATGGCCGTCGACGCGCAGCACCCAGGGGATTTCCGGCGGGATTTCCTTTTGCAGATCGGTGAGCGCGCGGGAAATCTTGTCGAGTTCGGCGCGTCCCTCCGCCGTCAGGCTGGCCTGTCCGGTGTCGAACAGCACTTCCGAGGGCAGGACGAAACGGTCGCCGACCACTTTCACGTCGCGGCGGTCGCCGAGGATTTCGCGCAAGCGGCCGAAAAAGTCGGAGCGATAGCGCGCCAGCTCCTGCACCTTCTGCGCCAGGGCGACATTGAGCCGCGCGCCGAGATCGGAAATGCGCGCCTGATCGTTCTTGTTCTTCGCCTCCTGCGCCGAAAGCGCCTCCTGCACCGCCGCCAGTTGGGCGCGCAGCGCGGCGATCTGCTGGTTGAGCAGATCGACGGTCGCCTGCGCCTTTTCCGAAAGCTTTTTGGCGTCGGCGGGCGCGTCTGGGACGCCGCCGGCGCTGGCGGCCATAAGCGCGTCGCGCTCGCGCCTGGTCGCCTCCAATGTCGCGCTCAGACTCGCGAGGCTTTGCGCGGCCTCGGCCTTGCCGGTCTTTTCCAGCGACAGCAGCGCGCTCAATTCCTCGATCTGGCGGTTGAGCTTGACCAGCTCGGCGTCCTTGCCGCCGACGTCGCGCGACAGGAAATATTGCGCCATGACGAAGACGGAGAGCAGGAAGATGAACACCAGCAGCATGGTCGAAAGCGCATCGACGAAGCCCGGCCAGTAATTGATCGGTTCGGGGCGGCGGCGCTGGCGCGACAGGGCCATCAGCGCTGCTCCTTTTCCCGGCTGGCGAGGAACTGCTCGAGCGCGGCTTGCAGCCGCGCCTGGCGGTCGGCCTGGGCCTCGACCCAGTCGCGGATCATTTGCTGCTCCTGGCGCATGTTGCGCACCAGCGACTGCACGCCCGAGGCGAGATGCTCGATGGATTCGCCGGGGTCGCCGGCCGGCGCCGGCTCGGCCTCGACCGCCGAGGACAGCCGGTCCTCAAGCTCGATGTAAAAACGGTTCTGCGCCTGTCCGGCCTGGAGATCGAGAAAGCCCAGCACCAGCGAGCCGGCGAGGCCGAACAGCGAGGAGGTGAAGGCCAGGCTCATGCCGGCCAGCGGCCGCGCCAGCCCGGCCTTGAGATCGGCGAACAGGGTCGCGGTCTCCGAGCCGCCCTGAAGCGAGCCGATGACGCCGGAGATCGAGCCGACGGTCTCCAAAAGGCCCCAGAAAGTGCCGAGCAGGCCGAGGAACACCATGAAGTCCGGTGAGATAGCGCGAGGTCTCGCGCAATTCGTCGAGGCGGGTGGCCAGCGAATCCAGCACATGGCGCAGCAATTGCGGGGTGAGCGGGGCGTTTTCGCGGCTCGCCAATATGCGCGCCATCGGGGCGAGCAGGACGGGCTCGCGCTTGGCGTCGCCGCCGATCCAGGCGATCTCGTTATAGAGCCGCGCCACTTGCGTGACCGACAGGACAATTCCCAGAAACTCGACGCCGAGGATCAGGGCGTTGAGGCCGGGATTGGCCATGAAGAAGGTCTGCACCTGCCGATAGAGAATCAGCGCGACAAAGCCGGCGAGGATGAGAAACACCGCCATGCGCAGCAGAAATATGCTGGGCGAGGACAGGCGATAGGGGTCGCTCGTGGACATGGCGCTCTCCGGGGACTTGCGCGTGGGAGCATAGGGGAACCGATGTTTTTGTCGAGAACAAGACGGCCGGGCTCAAGGCGGCGCCTGCACGTCCGGCGAGTCGGCGCTGACCCGGTTGATCCCGGTGGAAATGGCGAAAAACTCGATCTCGTCATTCTCGGCGGGGCGCAGCAGGCGCAGCGGCGGCGCGACGGTTTCGTCGGGGTCGAGCCATTCCTCGAAATGTTCCGGCGCGAGAATCGCCGGCATGCGCTCGTGGATGGCGACGGTGGCGCCATTGGCTTGGGTGGTGACGATGCAGGCCGTGTCGATCTCGGCGCCGGAGGGGTCGAGATAGGTCTCCCACAGGCCGGCGAAAGCCATAAGACGATCGCCAGGGACGAGGCCGCCGCCGGCGCGGCGCAGCAGGAAGGGCGTCTTGGGCCCGGAGACATTGGCGCGCCACTCGTACCAGGCGTCGGCGGGGATCAGGCAGCGGCGCCGGCGCAGGGCGGCGCGAAAGCTGGGTTTTTCCGCCAGGGTCTCGGCGCGGGCGTTGATGAGCAGCGGGAATTTTTTCACGTCCTTGACGAAGCCGGGCAAAAACCCCCAGCGCGCCAGCAGGAAATGGCGGGCGCCGCCGCGCGCGATCACCAGCGGGATCGGCTGGGTCGGGGCGATATTGTAACGCGGCGGGAAATTGGGTTTTTCCCGATAGCGGAAATAGGCGCGCATGGCCTCCGGCGGCGAGGTGATGGCGAAACGTCCGCACATTGGCGCTTTCCCGAAATCGGCGTTCACGCGCGCCGCCATTGGGTCTATGCTGGCGCCGGCGCAAGAATAACGCCAGAGGAGATTACAATGGAACGCCGCGAATTTCTCGCCGCCATCGGCGCCGCCGCCGCTTTGGCCAGCCCGGCTCTGGCCGAGGGGGAGATGCATCATTCCATGCATCCCGCCAAATACAAGGCCCTGCAGGAGGCGTGCAATCATTGCGTGCTCACCGCCGCCGACTGCCTGCGCCATTGCGTGGGCATGCTGGCGATGAAGGATTATTCCATGACCGGCTGCATCAACACCGCGACCCAGGTCCAGGCGGCCTGCGGCGCCTTGCAGACCCTGGCGGCGCTCAATTCGCCGGCCACCCCGGCCTTCGCCAAGGCCGCCGCCGAAGTCTGCCGCGCCTGCCAGACCGAATGCGAGAAATATCCCGATGTCGCCGAATGCAAGGCCTGCGCGGAGAGCTGCAAGGCCTGCGCGGCGGAATGCCAGAAGATCGCGGCCTGAGCCTATTTGACCTTGGCGATCGCGTGGATGACCAGCGTGGCGCCGTCCACGTCGAAGGTCACGCGGTCGCCCTTTCGCAGCCCGTCCAGCAATGAGGCGGGCTTGACCTCATATTGCATTTCCATGGCGTCCATCAGGCCGGGAATGTTTTCATGGTCGATCAGGGCGAGGCCGGCGGCGGCGTCGAGCCCGGTGATTTTTCCCGTCCCGTGAAAGATTTTGGCCTGGGCGGTTTCGGCGCGCGCCGGCGGGAGGGCGCTCGGCGCCAGAGCCAGATCGAGGGCCAGACAGACAAAGATGGATTTCATTCGAGCGCGCATGGCGAATCTCCTTGGACCGAGCCTTCTTTGTGCCGGATCGCGCGGCTCGGTCCAAGGGGGCGGTCCAAGAGGGCGGTCCAAGAGGGCGGTCCAAGGGGGCGGTCGTCAATGTTTGATGACGGAGCGATAGGCGTGCCAGGCGGCATGGCCGGCGAGCGGCAAAGTGACGATCAGGCCGACATAGAACAGGGCCATGCCGGCGAAGACCAGGGCGGCGAGCAGGGCCGCCCATAGCGCCATCGGCCCGGGATTGGCGGCGACGGCGGCATAGCTGGTCAGCACCGCCTCGACGAGGCCCATTTTGCGGTCGAGCATCAATTGCAGGGCGAAGGCCCCGCCGGCGAAGACCACCGCGGCGATCACCCCGCCGAGCAGGCCGAACAGCAGCAGGAACTCCAGCCCGCCGAGCGTCGAGAAAGTGGTGGAGAACAGCACGCCGAGCGAGGGCCCGGCCTGGGCCGGAAACACCAGGGCGTAGAGCAATTGCGCCAGCCGCAGCCAGACGAGGAAGACCGCGAGCAGCGCCGCGGCGAGGCCGAACAGCGCCGGCGCGTCGGCGCGCCAGGCGGTCAGAGCGGCGAAAAACGAGGGTTTCCGGCCCTGTTCGAGATCGCGGCTGATCGCCTGGAAGCCCACCGTCAAGGCCGGGCCGAGCAGCATGAAGCCGGCCGACAGCGGCGCCAGCAGATAGAGCATGTCGGCCGACCACAGCAGATCCGCCAGCGCCAGGCCGATGAACGCGAACAGCGCGCCATAGGCGAGGCTGGCGACGGGCGCGGCGGCGAAATCCTTCCAGCCCTTGTCGAACCAGGGCTGGACATCCGCCAGCGTGACGCGGTTGATGAGATCGGCGTGTGGCAGGGCGGCTGTCGCCCGCTCCAAAGTCGCGGCCATATTCTAACTCCCTTGCGCCGTGGCTGTTTTCGCCAGTTTTGAATTGTGCGGCTTGGGGGATTCGAGCGCATAAACGCCGCCTCGGCAAGGGCGAAACGTCAAAATAATTTCAAAGCGACCGGACAAAATGCGCCAGCCTGCGCGCCGGGGGCGGAACATGCATGAAAATCGGGCGCAGACTCCGGGGCGGTTCGATTGCCTCAGGTCAATGCCGGGCGGCGGAAACGGCGCTACCAATAATGGCAAGGCTCAGGCTCGTTTGACGATGCTTGGCCGGCGGGCCGGCGAGCCGATCGCAATCCATCTTTCTCGACAGGAGGGTTTTATGCGCGCTCATACGCTTTTCTTCGCGACGGTCTGCCTGGCCGCTCTGGCCGCGCCCCAAGGGGCTTTGGCCAATTCGGTCAAGGTCGGGACCTTGCGCTGCTCGGTCGATGCGGGCTTGGGCATGGTCATCGCCTCGCAGCGCGACATGCAATGCCAGTTCGTCGCCGAGGGCGGCGGCAAGGAGCTTTATTCCGGCATGATCCAGAAATTCGGCGTCGATATCGGCAAGACCGATCGCGGCGTGCTGGAATGGGCGGTGCTGGCCCCGGCGGCCGGCCCGGTCAAGGGCGCGCTGGCGGGTGAATATATCGGCGGCGGCGCCTCGGTGACGGTCGGCGCGGGCCTGGGCGTCAACGCCCTGGTCGGCGGCTTCAACCGCGCCTTCACCCTTCAGCCGGTTTCGGTCCAGGCCCAGACCGGGCTCGATCTGGCCGGCGGCGTCACCGCGCTGACGCTGAAGGCGGCGCGCTGATGCGATCCCCGGACGGCGGCCAGGGTCGCCGTCCGGATTTTTCGCTCATCTGTCGCTGGCGTTGACGCCGGCGACCGCGCCGCGCCGTTTCTCAATGACGAAACTGGCGACCGGCTGGCCGGATTTATACAGCGCGACCAGCGTGAAAGCCTCCCAGTCGGCCATGTTGGCGGGGCCGGCGTCGGCGGCGCCGATGCGCAGCAGATCGGCCTGGGGCTCGCCGAGGATGGTGAAGAAGTTTTCCTCGCCATTAAAGCGGAAAGCTTGGGGAACGCTCCTGGCCACGCCGCCAAAAGTCGGGAAGGCGGCGGGATCGTCCTCGGGCAGATTGGGCGCCCGCGTCGGGGCGAAGGCGGGATCGCGCAATTGCGCGCCGCCCTCGCGCCAGGCCCGCGCCCATTGCGCCGCCTTGCCGCCCAGGCCGCACAGGCCGGGCTGCGCGCAAAAATTCTCCGCCGCGACATAATCGACCCGATAATGGGCTGAGACCGTGCAGGGCGCCGCCAGCCCATCGCCGCTTTGCGCGAAAATCTTGAGACGGTCGATCTCGCCGTGGTCGTCCTCGCTTTCGACGAAAAACGCCTGGCCGCCCAGCGCGCCCAGCGCCAGCCCGCCATGGGCGCAGAGATCGTAGGGGTCGGCGTCGCCGGGAATGGCGATGGCGACCGGCGCCGCCTGCGCCAGGCTGAACAGGAAGGGCGTGTGGCAATGGGCGGTCCCGGCCTCGGCGTCGAACAGGACCAGCCCGCGCTCGCCGCCGGCGCGGGCCAAATGCGGCGTCGATTGCTTGAGCTGGGCGCGCTCATTGGCGGCGAAGGGAAAGCCGCGCGCGGCCTTGTCGTCCATGGGGCCGCCGAAATTCAGCCCGGCGGCGGGCTGTCGGGCCACGGCGTTGCGGATGGAGATGCGGCGAAACGCCGGCTCCGCCGCCGGGGAGGGCTTGAAGGCGCGCAGGCTGGCTTCGAGGCTTTTGGCGACGGCGGGACAGAGGTCCGGCGCCGCCCAGGCCGGGGACGCGGCCAAAAGGCCGATGAAACAGATTGTTGCTCTCACGGACGCGCTCCCATTTATGATTGTGACCGTTCTAGAACATTGGCGCGGGCCTTGAAAAGGCGGTCGCCGCAGGCTTCGATCCAGCTTGGCGGCCTAGAGTGACGGCGGAAGAATTTTATCCGCCGGAAACAAGACCATGCTTCGCCTGGGACCGCCTGTGATCGCCGTATCGGCGCTGCTCGCCGCGCTGGGCGCCGGGCGCGCTCTGGCGCAGAATTACTATCCGCCGCCCAGCGCGCCGCCGATTTACAGTCCGCCGGTCTATGCGCCGCCCGCCGTCGAGACGCCGCCGCCCCCGGTGACGCCGCCGCCGGTCTGGGATGCGCCGACCTGGGATGCGCCGCAAAATTATCCGACCCGCAATTATCCCACCACCTATTATCGCGGCGGCTGAAACCGCCTTTCCGCCGAAACGACGCAAGCTTCGGGCAAGGCGCGCGGCCCATTCTGGCATGACCAGCAATGGGGAGCCGCGCCTATGCACATGCCCCAGTTGAGCCGCATGGACCCCTACGCCCGCGTGTCGCCGGCGGCGCGGTCGGACGACGCCAAAGCCGCCGGCGAGGCCGGGGCCTTCACCGAGCAATTGCGCATCGCCCAGGACGGCCAAGGCCGAAGCCAAGGCCGCGACGGCGAGAGCGGCGAACAGGCCGGCGAGATTTTCGCGCAAGTCCTCGCGGAAACGCTGGAGGATCCCCTCTTCGAAGGCGAACCGGCGGAAGAGGACGACAGCGAAGCGCTGCTGCCCGAAGACGCCCACGATCCGCAGGAGCTTTGCGCCTTGCTGCTGGCGACCGGCGGGAAGGGGAAGACCGCGAGCGCCGCCGGCAAGGGTAAGTTCCGGACGGAAAGCCGCCGTGCGGAAGAACAGACGGCTTCCCAGCGAGGCGGCCACGGTGCGCATGTTGACGAAGAAGCTATCGGCGGCTAACTATTCAGACGGTCCCGATAGGCCAACGGTCCGCGTGAAGGGCTCAGCCCGATCGATATGCCAAGCGCATAAACCTGACTTCCTGCCCGAACGACGCGGACACCGGGCGATGATGGAAGAAGGGTATCTATCATGGCTGAGCAAAGAACGGCGCGCGCGCTGCGCGCATTGCCGGAACGTCCCAATCTCGAACATCTCCGCAAGGAAGCGAAGCAGTGCTTGAAGCGCCTTCGCGAGGTCGATCCCGCCGCGCGGCTTGCCGTCGCTCAACTGGAGGTCGCTCGCGACTATGGCTTTACCAGTTGGCGGCGCCTCGCCGCGCAGTTTCGGCCGGCTGTCGAAACGGGGCCGGCTGTCGACAACAAGTTTTGGCGACAACTTGGCCGTTTGCTCGAAACGGCGGAGGAGAGCGGCGATTGGGGCGTGGTGGAACAGGCCTATCGCGAGGAGATCGCGCGCCATCCGTTCGACCAGGATCGCGGCGAAACGGAATTCGCCATTTTTCTTGCCGAGCGTCGCGGCAGGCAGGACGAGGCGCGCGCCATCTTTGCGCGGCTGATGCAAAAGCCGACGCATTTCGTCATGCTTGGTTACGCGCGCTTTCTCCGCGTCGTCGGCGAAGCGGATGACGATGGCGAAGAAGCTGCCCTTCGCCGCGCCCTTGCGCTCGGCGACAACGTCGTCGCCTTCAATCATTACGCCAATTTTCTTTTGCGGACGCGCCAGAATCGCGACGAGGCGGAGCGCTGGTTCCGAAAGGCGGCCGAGTTCGATTCCGGGGAGTCGTATCTGGACGGCGCCATGCGGGGCGTTTACGCCACGCTACTCTGGGACTGGGGCGACGCCGTCACGGCGGAGACTTGGTTTCGCCTGGCCCTGGCCAAAACGCGGATGGAATTCCAGACGCTGCTGGCTTTTGCCGCCATGTTGACGGCCACGGGACGCGTCGCCGAGGGGCTGTCCCTGCTGCCCGAGATCTTGTGTCTCCCGCGAATGGAGACGATGCAGCGCCGCATGGTTTCCGGGATCGAGATGTTTGTCTGGTTTTTGCGCTACGCTCATGGTGACGCCGCCACGCGCGGAGAGGCCCTCGACGCGCTTCGGACGCGTCTCAAGGCGCCGATCCGATTGGGCCGTTTTGTCGATCTTTCTCGCAACGCGCGAACGCTGGCCGCCGACCACCCCGCGCCCGATCTGGTCGCGGCCTTGGCAAATGCGTTGCAGCCCGAGACGGGCAAAGCCGCGGAGGGCTTTGAGACAGTTCAGCGATGCCCAGCGTGGAGTGAATAGTGCGCAACTTCACTCGACGTGTTTTGCGTCGAGTACGGTGCGACTGCTGACGGAGGCCCAACTTTCGTTACAAAGACGATACCAGGGTCTCTTCAGGGTCGTCTTGCACCCGTCGCCCGGCGGGAGATGGAGGTCGCCTTCGAGCCGAACCTGGTCATCGACTCAGATCAGCTTGGTCGCGATGTTCGAGGTGAAGCGCACGATCTGTCCCCTCTCCCCGCTTTGGCGGGTTCTTTTGACGGTGGCGAAAGGCTCGAATGCGGAGCGCGACTCCTTCTCCCGCTTTTGGCGGGAGAAGGTGGCCCGCGAAGCGGGTCGGATGAGGGCCTTGCGACCGCTTCGATCCTCGCCGTTCAACCGCCGGCTTTCGTGTTCAATGCCGAATGCGGATGCTTTCCCCGGCGCCCTCATCCGGCCTGCCGGCCACCTTCTCCCGCGAGCGGGAGAAGGGCGCGCGCGACAAAGATTTGGGCGCTGAAATCTCTAATATTTCTCTCGATCAGCGTGATCCATCGACGGGGAACGTCCGGCGAAGATTATTGAAAGTCTTTAAGTTTGGCGTGACGAGACGGATGTCGGCGGGGATATGGAGCATCCCTTCGGGCTGGTTCCGGTCATCGCGTCACGGTCTCGGGCGGGCGACATTCGCCCTTAGCTCGCCCTGGCCTCGGCCCTCGCCGGGAGGCCGGCCAGCGCCTCCAGCGCGGCGCTGTCGCGGATGGTCACCTGGGCGCCGTCGACGCGCACGCCGGTTCTGGCCAGAGCGGCGAAGGAGCGCGACAGGACCTCCGGCGCCATGCCCAGCCGCGCCGCGAGGATTTTCTTTTCGAAGGGAATGGTGATCCGCCTCGTGGCTCCGGTTTCGCGGTCGCGCTGCGCCAGCCACAGCGCCAGCCTTTCCAGACTGGTGCGCAATTTCTGGTTTTTGAGTTCCTCCGCCAATTGCCGATAGCCGTTGGCCAGCTCCCGCGCCAGCGCGGCGGCGAGGCCGCCGTCCTCCAGCATGGCCTGGCGCACCGAGGCCGAGGGCAGCATGAGAATGCGCGAGGCCTCGAGCGTGCGCGCCGATTGCTGATAGGGCAGGTCGAGCAGCGCCGAGGCGTCGATCACGCCATCCTGCGGGCCGAGCACGACGATGGTGGTTTCGCGCTCGCGCCAGCCCGAATAAAGCTCGACCGCGCCAGAGAGCACGACATAAACGAAATCGGCGCTCTCGCCCTCGCGCGTCAATTGCGTATGCGCGGGAAAACGTTGCAGGAAGGCCCCCTGCAAAAGGAAATCCACGGTCTCCGGCCGGCAGGCGGCAAGGACCTGATTTTTGGCGGCTTCCGCCTGTTCTTCGCTCCGCATGGAAATTCCCGGGCGCCTTCCAAAAGAATCGTGACCCGGATACGCATATCAAGCCGCGATTTGACTTTCATTGCGCTTTGTCAATCTTGCCCGGCCGGCGAGGCTTGAGCCGGGCGGGCATCTGCGCTTAAGTCGGCGCATGACCCAGACCGCCGAGCCCAAAAAACCGCGTGGCAAGAAGGCCGCAGCCGAAGCCGCGCGCATCGCCGAGATTTTCGCCCGTTTCCAGGCGCGCAATCCCGAACCCAAGGGCGAGCTGGACTATGTCAACGCCTACACCTTGCTGGTGGCGGTGGCGCTCTCGGCGCAGGCGACCGACGTCGGCGTCAACAAGGCGACCAAGGGCCTGTTCGCCTTGGCCGACACGCCGGAAAAAATGCTGGCGCTCGGCGAGGAGGGGGTGCGCGAAAGGATCAAGACCATTGGCCTGTTCCGCGCCAAGGCGAAAAATGTCGTGGCGCTCTCGCAAATCCTGATCGACCGTTTCGGCGGCCAGGTTCCGCGCACGCGGGAGGAATTGCAGAGCCTGCCGGGCGTCGGCCGCAAGACCGCCAATGTCGTGCTCAATATCGCCTTCGGGCAGAAGACCATAGCGGTGGACACCCATTTGTTCCGCGTCTCCAACCGCATTCCGCTGGCCAGGGGCAAGACGCCGGAAGAGGTGGAGAAGGGCCTGCTGGCCATCGTCCCCGACCAATATATGCTCCACGCCCATCATTGGCTGATCCTGCACGGGCGCTATATTTGCAAGGCGCGCAAGCCCGACTGCCTGGCCTGTCCGATCGCGGATTTGTGCCGCTGGCCCGAAAAAACCGCGCTTTAAGCCGGTAAATCTGACCTTCGTCACTTGGCGCGGGGGCGCGGCGAGGCTTTTGTGCGCCGCGGAATGCCTTCGCGTTTTTGCGCGCCGGCTGAGCCCGGAGCGCGCTCATGCTTGGACCCAACGATATTGAGGATTTTACTGACGAACACGCCGATTTGCGCGGCGCGCTGCGCCAGAGGCCGGAGTTTTTCGCCCTCAAGGCCGATCCCGCGCTGAAAAGCATCGAGGGCCTGGACCGGAAAGACTTTGCCCTGCTGGCGCGCTTCTGCCGCGACGAGCCGCTCGCCGACGCGCAGATTCTCGCGCTGATCGCCGCCCTGAACGGGCGCGCTTAACCAAGTCTTAAGCCTTTGCCTCGACTTCTGTCTTGTTTGGCGCCCGCCGCGCTTCTATAGGGGGCGGCGCCCTCTTCAGAGTTGTCCGCCCAGGCATGGTCCAGCTTTATCATCACCCGCTCTGCCCGCATTCGCGTTTCATCCGCCTGTCCCTGGGCGAATATGGCGTCGATCCCGAACTGATCGAGGAGCGCGTCCATGAGCGGCGCCGCGAATTCCTGCTGCTCGATCCCGCCGGGCAGACCCCGGTTCTGGTCGAGGACGAGGGTTTCGTCATCCCCGGCGCCGGGCCCATCGCCGAATGGCTCGACGAGACGCGCGGCGAGACGCTGGGCGCGCATCGGCTGCTGCCGGCCTCGCCCTTCGAGCGCGTCGAGGTGCGCCGGCTGGTGAGCTGGTTCAACGACAAATTCTCCGCCGAAGTCTCCAACTGGCTGGTGACCGAAAAGGTCTACAAGCAATTCACCGCCACCGAGATCGGCGGCGGCGCGCCGGACATGGACGTGGTGCGCGCGGCGCGCAACAATCTGCGCTATCATCTGCGCTACATCTCCTTTCTGGCGCAGAACCGGAACTGGCTGGCGGGCGAGCGCATGACCTACGCCGATCTGGCGGCGGCGGCGCATCTCTCCAGCGTCGATTATCTCGGCGATGTGCCCTGGGACGAGGAAGAGCCGGCCAAGCAATGGTATCAGCGCCTGAAAAGCCGCCCGAGTTTCCGGCCGCTGCTGGCGGACCGGGCGCCGGGCGTCGCGGTCAATCCGATCTACGCGGAAGTCGATTTCTAGGCTTTTTGCGCGAGGAGGCGGCGCGGCTCGGCTTCGACGCCTGCCGGGTGACGCGGCCCGACGCCATTCCGCAGGCGCCCGCCGCGCTGGAGGCTTTTCTCGCCGAGGGCCGCCAAGGCGACATGGACTGGCTGGCCGAGCGCCGGGACTGGCGCGGCGACCCCTCAAAACTCTGGCCCGAGGTCCGCAGCATCGTCATGCTCGGCATGAACTACGGCCCGGAGTTTTTTGGCCCGGTGGCGGCTTCCGCCGGCAATATTTCGGTCTATGCCCGGCATCGCGACTATCACGATGTCGTCAAGGGCAAGCTCAAGCTGCTCGCCGGCGCGCTGCTGGCGCGCGCCCGAAATCAGGGCGTCGAGGGGCAGGCGAAAGTCTTCGTCGATACCGCGCCGGTGATGGAAAAGCCGCTGGCCGCCGCCGCCGGGCTGGGCTGGCAGGGCAAGCACACCAATCTCGTCGCGCGCGACTTCGGCTCCTGGCTTTTTCTCGGCAGCATTTTTACCACCCTCGACCTGCCGGAGGACGAGCCGGAGGCGGATCATTGCGGCTCGTGCCGCGCCTGTCTCGACGCCTGCCCGACCGGCGCGCTGGACGCGCCCTACAAAATCGACGCGCGGCTGTGCGTCTCCTATCTGACCATCGAGGCCAAGGGGCAGATACCGCGCGACCTCAGGGAAAAAATCGGCAATCGCATCTATGGCTGCGACGATTGCCTGGGCGCCTGCCCCTGGAATAAATTCGCGCAAATGGCGCGAGAGGCGAAATTGCAGGCCCGCGCCGATCTCTTGCGCCCGCCGCTCAAGGAGCTGGCGGCGCTGGAGGAGGCGGACTTCCGCCAGTTTTTTGCCGGCTCGCCGGTCAAGCGCGTGGGCTCCGCGCGTTTCCTGCGCAATGTGCTGGTCGCCATAGGCAATAGCGGCGACGAAACGTTGGCGCCGCTGGCCGAGGCGCGGCTCGATCACGCCTCGCCGCTGGTGCGCGGCATGGCGGTCTGGGCTTTGGCGCGCCTGCTGCCGCGCGAAAAATTCCTGGCGCGGACGGCGGCGCGGCGCGAGGCTGAGACCGACGCCGGGGTTTTGCGGGAATGGGAGGATTTGGCGTGAAACTGCTGATTTTCGGTCTGGGCTACACCGCCGGCTTTTACGCCGCCGAGGGCGCGAAAATTTTCGAGCGCATCGCCGCCACCAAACGCGCGCCCGAGGTCGAGGGCGCCGGCCGGTTGCGGCTCTTGCCCTTCGACGGCGCCGCCGAGACAAGCGATCCGCGCCTGCTGGCGGCCTTGGCCGAGGCCGATTGCTTGCTGGTCAGCGCCGGGCCGGACGAGGCCGGCGATCCCGTGCTGCGCCGGCTGGCGGATGCGGTTGCGGCCGCGCCAAAGCTGAAAAAAATCGTTTATCTCTCGACCATTGGCGTCTATGGCGACCATGGCGGCGCCTGGATCGACGAAAGCGCCAGGACCGAACCGTCGAACCGCCGCAGCCAGCAGCGGCTGGTCGCCGAAACCGGCTGGCTCGCTTTGGCGCGGCCGGACCGCGAGGTCTATGTGCTGCGCCTCTCCGGCATTTACGGGCCGGGCCGCAATGTTTTGCTGAAATTGCGCGAGGGGACGGCAAAACGGCTGATCAAGCCGGGCCAGGTTTTTAATCGCATCCATGTCGCCGACATCGCCCAGGCCATCGACGCCTGTTTTTTCGGGACGGCGCCGGGCGGCATCTACAATGTCACCGACGACGAACCGGCGCCGCCGCAGGATGTGGTGGCCTATGCCGCCGGTCTGTTGGGCGTGACGCCGCCGCCGGAACAGGATTTCGTCGCCGCCGAGCTGACGCCGATGGCGCGCAGCTTTTATGGCGAGAACAAGCGGGTGGGCAATGGCAAGATGAAGGAGAAGCTCGGCGTCGCCCTGGCTTTTCCGACCTATCGCGAGGGGATTGGCGCGCTGGTGGCGGCCGAAGGCGCGTCGTCCGGTTGAACGCGACGCCCGCGCCGGAAGGATGGCGCGCCCGGACTTGCGGATCGGAAGCTTGCCAAAACCCTCGTGCTGTTCAGGCGCGCGAGGGCGCGAGGCGAAACTCCTTGACCTCGGCGCCGCGCGAGAGATCGCCGACGAGATCGTGCGAGCCTTCCGATCCCAGAGTTTGCAGGACCAGATCGTATTGGAATTCGTTCTTCGCTTCGCAAAAGCGGAAGGACCAGTCGAGCACGTCGAAACCATGCGCCTTCATCCGGGCGCGGATTTGATCCGCCGAAGGCAGGCGGTCGTGAGGATAGACCAGCGACAGATGCAGGGTGGTCTGGTGAGGCAGGGATTTTTCGATCCGGCCCAGGCCGGTCATCGCCGCCATGGACAAAAAGGTCGCGCTGATCGCCGCGCCGTAAAAACCGACGCCGATGACAATGCCGATCGTCGCCGTCATCCAGATCGAGGCGGCGGTCGAAAGTCCGCGAATGGTGAAGCCGTCCTTCATGATCACGCCGGCGCCGAGAAAGCCGACGCCCGTGACGATACCCTGAATGGCCCGCCCGGGATCCGCGATGGCGGGGGTCAGGACCGCGCCGCCGTACCAATGGGCGGGAAAGCCGTTGATCGCCGTGAGCAGGGTCGAAGAGACGCAAACCAGCGCATAGGTGCGCATGCCCGCCGCCCGCCCATGAAAGGAGCGCTCATAGCCCAGCAGCAGGCCGACGGCCGTCGCGCCCAGCAGATGCAACAGCAACAGACCGTTGGCGATCAATTCGGCTCTCGACCAATAGGCGGCCAGAATGTCCATGGCGTTTCTCCGAGGCGCGACAGTGCGGCGCCGAGCGCGTCAGCAAGCGCGCGAACTCCATAAATACACGTTAAAGTTGTAGCGCTCGCGCCCCGGCCGGTCTGGACTCGTCGCGCCATGGTTAGGAAAAGCTGACCGGACGGCGCATGCGCGGCGCTCACGCCAGCGGCAGTCCGGCCGTGGACCCGCTTGTCGGGCAGGGTGGGATTTAGCGGCGGGAGCGCTTCGCCATGCCGGGAATATGCTCCGCGGCGCCGTCAATCGGGAGCCCGAGGGGCTTAAAAAACTCGGATCGGCGATCAACGCGCTGTTCAAGCCTCTCGGCGGGCTGGACCTGCCTGAACCGTCGCGCGAGCCCCCGAGTTTTGACGAATGATTCTTCTGGACGCTGATGTCGTCTCGGAGCTGATGAAATGGACGCCCGCGCCGGGCGTTCTCGCCTGGATCGACGCCACGCCGGGGGCGGCCCTGTTCGTCTCCACCGTGACCCAGGCTGAAATTTTCAATGGCCTCGCCCTGATGCCGCCCGGCGAGCGGCGGGACGCCCTGATCTCGGCGGCCCGCATCGCTTTCGAGACACATTTTCGCAGGCGCATCCTGCCTTTCGATTCCGACGCGGTCGAGGCCTTCGCCGCGCTGGCCTCGGAGCGCCGGCAGTCCGGCCGGCCGATTGCGCTGGCCGACGCCCAGATCGCCGCCATCGCCCGTTCGCGCCGCGCCGCGCTGGCCACGCGCCATGTGGCGGATTTTGAAGGCTGCGGGGTCGAAGTGCTCAATCCCTAGGAAAGCCGGGTCTGTTGAAACCGCTCGAATCCTCTTGTTCGCAAGGGTTCGGGGGATCGGAGGGAAAGGCGCGGAAAGCATAATCTTTCCGCGCCAGGGCGGGCAATTCTGCAATTCGTATCCTGTCCCCGGAATGCCCCGGAATGCCCTGTCCCGGGAATGCCCTGTCCCGGAATGCCGAATGCCGTGGTCTAGGCCGGCGGGTATTGCGGTGTCGCCAATTTAAAAGGGTTGAGCTTCACTTCGTTCAGGTTGTTAAATATTTTTGCCCACCTTGAGAGCACGGGAACATTAAAAGGCTCCCAGCCCAACTGAAAAGCTTTTATAAAATTGCCGCCTCCGCCTTGAACCCCTGTAGCTTCACTAATTGCAGACTCAACGCAAAATATCGACTCAACAACTGTACCTTCTGTAACCTTTTCACCAAACTTAATTTCTTTGCGATCTAACATCATTGTAGTTATTTGGTTTCCAATATAATGCATTCTAATGCCACCTGACGGGTGTGTCGAGTTAAAGAGATTTTCTTTATCAAAATAAAATCTATCAAAGCTTCTAATAATAATCAGAATAGCAAAAATATAAGCTTTAACTCTCAACTCAATCGAAACATTCACATTTAATGCAGCGTGTGTTATGGATATCTGGCGTCTCAATGCGTACTGGATGCTGAATAGCGTTGCGAAGCAATCGGCATCTAGTTCAAGTGCCTGGCTTGTTATATTTTCATCTATATTTATTTGTGCGTTATTTTCTAAAATATAATTTATGTGGTTCAATGTTGAGCCAAGGGCTAGGTGCCCGTTGACGATGTGTCCAAGTTCATGAAGGATCAACCATTCAAAAGCCATAAATTCTAGCTGTTTTCCAAAAATACTTAAGTCATCGCTGAGTTCGGGTGGTGGAAAAAACGAAATCTCCCGGAGGGCCTCAAACGTGTTGGATGCTGAAATTGTCGAGTGAAACTCTAAATCAGCCTTATGGTAAGACGTATTAAAAAGTGAATCAGATGATTTTGTGGTAAGTAGTCTGGATATCATTGCGGAAGACCTGATGGCTACAGAAAGCCAAATAGCAACACAAAACTCATTTCGTGAAAGCTGTAGGGCGCATGCTTGAAACTCTTTTGCCCTGTCGGCAATCAAGCAGACATATATGGTCACTGTTAAGTTCATGCGGGCTATTTCTTTGTTAATAATAGATTTTGCAGCTGAAAATATCGTATTAGCGAAAATTGCTGTTTCCTCATCGCTGGTTTCAGTAAAAATACAAGAATTATTTTGAATTGTGTTAAGAGTATCGTTAATTTGACGAACGTATTTCTCCGGCAAGTCGGTAAACATATTATCGAGGCCTTCTAAAAATTCCAGGTGCGGAAATGCGTTGTTAAAATCGATATTAACAGTCGATTGCCTCTTCACAATAGCGCATTTCGCGAACTTTCTCTCCCGAAATTATCGCGATTGCCGTCGGCTTAGGTTGGAATGATGTCAGATATCGTCGTCGTTGATCGGCTCCTATAGGTGCGCCGCGGAACTCTGGTCTCTGTTTGCAATCTCTCGAGCGCGACGGAGAATGGGGGGGGCTGGGTTGCAGCTTCGCTTCACAAAGTAGGCTCCGGAAAAACTCTTGTGTTGATCCCCTCGTGGTTCGAGACGGCGAGCCATAGCCCGTCGATAAACGGGCGTCTTTCGACGCCCTTTGGCATCGCCTCCTCACCATGAGGGGATCGATGGAATCGTTCGGCGCCATGTGGGGAATCGATGGACAGCATCCATTAGCCCTCATGGTGAGGAGCCCGTCGAGAGACGGGCGTCTCGAACCACGAGGGCGGTCCACGGCTGTTTACGCAGCCCGGCAAATCCGGTGTCCCGCAGTTGCGGCGAATGGTGTGATTTTGGCGCCTTCGTTGCGGCGATTTGGCCGGAGTTTTTGGGAAATTTCTATTTCAGATTGAATCGCAATCGCGCAAAACAGACGAAAACAGCATGATTTTTGCGAAAAACACGCGCATTTCGCCGAAAAACACGTGATTTTCGGCGCAACAACCTGCGGGTTGAGTCTGTTGAAATTCTGGGTGAAAACGGGTTTCGACCTCAAGACGGCTGAGGCGTCGTTCTCGATTTATTGCGAGATAACAGAGAATTAAGCGTGTTTCTCAAGGGGCGGAGGGGGTGTTTCACGTGAAACAAAACAAGAACAAACTTTCGCCAAATTGGCTGATTTCGCGAAAAACCGATTTTCACTTCCTGCCACATTTGCCTCAATTGGCGCGAAAGCGCCCAAGCTTGCCTCGCCTGAGAACATGCGCCACATAGTCTCCATGACTCCAGCGCCGGCGCCCAAAAATCTGTTTTCCTATCGCAAATATTGGGCGCAGCGCTTTGGCGTGGCGCCCTTTCTGCCCATGTCGCGCGCCGAGATGGAGGCGCTGGGCTGGGACTCCTGCGACATTATCCTGGTCACCGGCGACGCCTATATCGACCATCCCAGCTTCGGCATGGCGATCATCGGCCGGCTGCTGGAATCGCAGGGTTTTAGGGTCGGCATTATCGCCCAGCCCGACTGGAGCAGCGCCGAAAGCTTCAAAATCCTGGGCAAGCCGAACCTGTTCTGGGGCGTGACCTCGGGCAATATGGACAGCATGGTCAACCGCTACACCTCCGACCGGCGGCTGCGGCACAATGATTCCTATACGCCCGGCGGCGAGGGCGGCAAGCGGCCGGATCGCGCCGTGATCGTCTATGCCCAGCGCTGCCGCGAGGCTTTTGGCGAGGTCCCCATCGTCATCGGCGGCATCGAGGCCTCGCTGCGCCGCATCGCCCATTACGACTACTGGTCCGATAAAATCCGCCGCTCCGTGCTGATGGATTCCAAGGCCGATCTGCTGCTCTATGGCAATGCCGAACGCGCCCTGGTGGAGGTCGCCCACCGCCTCGCCAAGAAGGGCCTGGATCAGGATTTCTCCGACATTCGCGGCCTGGCTTTTTTGCGCGACGCCGTGCCTGAGGGCTGGACGGAGGCTCATGCCGAAAACCTCGATGGCGACGAGGGCGTGCATGTGAAGGGCGACCATGTCGTGGTGCGCCTGCCATCCTACGAGCAGGTTCTGGCCGAACCGGAGTCTTACGCGCGCGCCTCGCGGGTGCTGCATCGCGAGAGCAATCCGGGCAATGCGCGGCCGCTGGCGCAGAGGCATGGGGCGAAGGAAGTCTGGCTGACCGCGCCGCCGATCCCGCTGGAGACGGCGGAGATGGATGGGGTCTACGGCCTGCCCTATGCCCGGGCGCCGCATCCCGCTTACGGGGAGCGCAAAATCCCGGCCTGGGAGATGATCCGCCATTCCGTGACCATCATGCGCGGCTGTTTCGGCGGCTGCTCCTTCTGCTCGATCACCGAGCACGAGGGGCGCATCATCCAGAGCCGTTCGGAAGGGTCGATCCTGAAGGAAATCGAGGAAATCCGCGACAAGGGCGAGGGCTTTACCGGCGTTATCTCCGATATCGGCGGGCCCACGGCCAACATGTATCGCATGGCCTGCAAGGACAAGCAGACCGAGAGCGTCTGCCGCAAGCTGTCCTGCGTCTATCCCGACATCTGCAAGAATCTCAACACCAGCCATGACGCGCTGATCCAGCTTTACCGCAAGGCGCGGGAGATCAAGGGCGTCAAAAAGGTCTTCGTCGCCTCGGGCGTGCGCTACGATCTGGCCGTCAAGAGCCCGGCCTATGTGAAGGAGCTGGTGGCCCATCACGTCGGCGGCTATCTCAAAATCGCGCCGGAGCATACCGAGGCCGGGCCGCTGTCCAAGATGATGAAGCCGGGCATTGGCGCCTATGACAAGTTCAAGGAGCTGTTCGACCGCGCGGCGCGCGAGGCGAAAAAGGAATATTATCTCATCCCCTATTTCATCGCCGCCCATCCCGGCACGACCGACGAGGACATGATGAATCTGGCGCTCTGGCTGAAGCGCAACAAATATCGCGCCGATCAGGTCCAGACGTTTTTGCCCTCGCCCATGGCGCTGGCCACCGCCATGTATCATTCCGGCTTCAACCCGCTGAAGCCCGTGCGCCACGGCGCCTCCGAGGCGGTTCAGGCGATCAAGGGGCTGAAGCAGCGCCGGCTGCACAAGGCGTTCCTGCGCTATCACGACGCCGAGAACTGGCCGATGTTGCGTGAGGCCTTGAAAAACATGGGCCGCGCCGATCTGATCGGACCGGGCAAACACCAGCTCGTGCCCAATTGGCAGCCGGCGGGAACCGGGGGCAAGAGCGACGGTTCGCGCCCGGGTCAGCGCAATGGCAAGGCGCGGAAGTTTCTGACCAAGGGCGTGATCTGAGGGCATAAAAAAACCCCGCGGCTCGCGGGGTTTTTCGCCTGGGCTTGCCCGCCCGGTCAGTTGTTGCGCTGGCCCGTCAGCTGGATCAGCGACATGAAGATATTGATGAAGTCGAGATAGAGCATCAAAGCGCCATTGACCGACTTCTTGGTCGCCACTTCATAGCCGTCGCCTTCGAGATACATGGACTTGATCGCCTGGGTGTCATAGGCGGTCAGCCCCGCGAAGATCAGCACCGACAAGATCGACAGGCCGAACTGGAAGGCGCTGCTCTGCACGAACAGATTGACCAGGCTGGCGACGATCAGGCCGATCAGGCCCATCATCATGAAGGAGCCGACCGGGCCGAGGTTGCGCTTGGTGGTGTAGCCATAGAGGCTCAGGCCGCCGAAGGCGGCGGCGGTAATGAAAAAGGCCCGGGTCACCGAGGCGCCGGTGTAGATCGGCAGGATCGACGACAGCGACAGGCCCATCACCGCCGCATAGGCGAAGAACAGGCTGCGCGCCGAGGAGGCCGACATGGAGTTGATCTTGAACGAGAAGAACATGACGAAGGCCAGCGGCGCGAACATCACCACCCAGCGCAGCGGGCTGAGGTAAAGCGCGGCGCCCGCGCCGGTCAGATAGATCGAACCGACATGATAGGCGGTGGGAACCGCGGAGACCGTGAGCATATTGGCGGCCAGAGCCACCAGGCCGGTCAGCGCCAGACCGATCGACATGTGATTGTAGACGCCGAGCATGAAGGCGCGCAGACCTTGATCGACCTCGGCGCCCGTCCGAGCATAGCTCCGGCTCCACGGAGCGGCGTTGCGGTCAAAGTTGGACATGGAATCCTCATCTTCGTCGCCGCGCTCGCGCCGGACAATCCGGGCGTGGCGCGACTATGGGCCGAATATGACCTTGGCCCAGGTAAAAAACAAGGCGCGTCGGGGCTTGCGGCGCATTACATTTTGTTCACTCGTCGCGCAGCCAGCGCGCCGGCTTTTCGCCCAGGGCCCTTGCCGTGCCGATCAGCCCGGCGGCGATGGCGAACAGGGTCGCGCCGGCCGCCACAAGCGCGGCCTGACCCGGAAACAGGGCGAAAGGCGCGTCGAGCACCTTGACCGTCACCGCCCAGGCGACGAGACCGCCGGCCAGCAGGCCAAAAGCGGCGGTCACAGCCCCAAGCAGCGAAAATTCCAGCGCCAGCGCCCCCAGCAATTTTCCGCGAGTCGCCCCCAGAACCTTGAGCACCACGGCCTCGTAAATCCTCATGCGCTGCCCAGCGGCCAGCGCCCCGGCGAGCACCAGGCCCGAGACGACAAAGGCCAGCGAGGCCGCCGCGCGCATGGCCACCGCCAGCTTGCCGAGCAGATCGTCCAGCGTCGCCAGGGTGTCGCGCAGCGACACGGCGGCGACCGAGGGGAATTTTTCCGCGACAGCTCCGAGCAACGCCGCCTCCCGCGTCGGATCGGGCTTTTGCGCCGGGGTCAGCGCCATTAACGTGGTGAAGGGCGCGCCCTCGAACACATGGGGCGAGAACACCAACACGAAATTAATGCCGAACGAGCGCCAGTTGACCCGGCGCAGATTGGCAAGTTTGGCCGTCACCAAGCGCCCCAAAACATTGACGGAAATCTCGTCGCCGACGTCGAGGCCAAGACCGCGCGCCACCTCCGCCTCCATGGAGACCAGCGGCGGGCCTTGATAATCCTCGGGCCAGAAGCTGCCCGCCACCAGCCGCGATCCCTCGGGGATTCTGGCCGAGAAGGTGATGCCGCGATCGCCCTCCAGCGCCCAGCGCGCCTTGTCCGAGGGTGTGATCTGCTCGGCTGCAACGCCTTTGACGCGCACGATTCTGCCACGCAGCATGGGCGCGTTGGCAAGCTTGCCTCCCGGCATTTCCGTCTTGAGGAAGGCGGTAAAATCTGCGGCCTCCGCCTTCTGGATGTCGATGAAGAAAAAGCTCGGGGAGTCCTTGGGCATGGCCTCGCCGATCTCGGCGCGCAGATTATGCTCGATCCCCGTCAAGGCGGTGAGCAGGGTCACGCCCAGGCCAAGCGACAGCAGGAAGGAGGGGGTGAGCGCGCCGGGCCGGTGCAGATTGGCCACCGCCAGCCGCAGCCCTATGTGCCCGACATGCGGCGCGCGCCGGGCCATGGCCATGACAACAAGGGCGACGCCATAGAGCAGGGCGAAACTCAGCACGACGCCGGCGCCGAATTGCAGGGTCAACACAATGTCGCCTGAGCTCAGCAAGGCGAACGCCCCCAGAGCCAGGCCGCCGACAGCGGAGGCGATCACGCCGCGCCGCGTCGGGCCGGCGCGCTCCTGCATGGCGTTTTCGCGCAGCAACCGCGTCACGGGCAGGGCGCGGGCGCGCTCCAAGGGCGCGGCGGCAAAGGCCAGGGCGGTGAGCAACCCAAAACCCAGCGCATAAAGCGCATCGACCGGGTGGGTCGTCGGCGAGACCGCGAAGGGCAAGGACTCCCCAAGAAAATGCAGCAGGATCTTGGGCAGCAAAAGGCCGAGCGCGGCGCCCGCCAGCGAGGCGGCGAAGGCCACGGCCAGCGCCTGGATCAGCACAAAACCCGCCGCTTCGCCGCCGCTGGCGCCCAGCGCCTTCAAAATTGCCAGCGTTTTTCTCTTGCGATCAATCAGCGCCCGGATCGAATTGGCGACTCCGACGCCGCCGCAAACCAGCGCGGTCAGGCCGATCAAGGTGATGAACTGGGCGAAGCGCTCGATATTGCGCGATAATTGCGGCGAGGGATCGGCGCGCGAGCGGATTTCAAAACCGGAATCGGGAAAGCGCGAGGCGAAATCTTTTGCGATCGCCTCGACCTGGGCGTCGCTGGCGCCAAGCGTGAGCAGGCGCAGCGAGGTCCGCGCCAGCGCGCCGGGCTTCATCAGTCCCGCCGCCGCCAGAGCCTGGGGACTGAGCAGGACATGCGGCGCGAAGCCGAATGCGCCGAGCGAATCCGGTTCATGGCGCAGCCAGGCGGAAACGATAAACCGCGCGTCGCCCACGGCGAAGGAATCGCCGAGCGCCAGATGCAGCTTGTCGCCCAATTGCGGATCGACGACCACGCCGTAGGACTCTCCGCGTCGCGACAGCAGGTCGGCGAGCGGCGCATGGGGCTCCATGCGCAACTCGCCAACCAGCGGAAAGGCGCCGTCCACGCATTTCAATTCGACCAGCGTCGCCTGGCTGGCGTCGCTGCGCCGCGCCATGGAGCGCAGTCCCACGATTTCGCTCAATCTGCCGCGCGCAGCAAGAAAGGCGCGCTGATCTCCGGTCGGCGTCCCCTGCGCTCGCGAAAAACTCAAATCGCCGCCGACCAGCGCCGCGCCCTGCTGCGCCAGCCCCTCGCGGAGGGCCCGCGAAGTCGCGGCGACGGCCGATAGCGCCATGACGCCGAGCAGCAGGCAGGCGATGAACACGCCATAGGACCTTAAGCCGCCGCGCAGATCGCGCAAGGCGAAGCGCAGGATGGCTCCCCGGAATTCAAGCATTTTGCGCTTCCGCCGCGCTGTCGGATTCCACCGCGCCATTGCGCAGGCGGACGATGCGCCGGCATTGCCGCGCCAGGGCCTCGTCATGGGTGACCAGCACCAGAGTCGAGCCGCGCGCCCGGTTGAGGGCGAAGATCAGTTCGACAATCTCCGCGCCCACCGCGGAATCGAGATTGCCGGTGGGCTCGTCGGCGAAAAGAATCTCGGGGTTGACCACCAAGGCGCGGGCCAGGGCGACACGCTGCTGCTCGCCGCCCGACATTTGCGCGGGATAATGTTTTATTCGCTCGGCCAGCCCCACCTGAGTCAAGGCCTCCTCGGCGCGTGCGAAGGCGGCGGAGACGCCGGCCAATTCCAGCGGCAGGGCGACATTTTCCAGCGCGGTCAAGGTCTGGATCAGATGAAAGGCCTGGAACACCACGCCCATATGGGCGCCGCGAAACCGCGCCAGATCGTCCTCGCGCATGGTGTCGAGCCGCTGTCCCGCGACCTGGATGGCGCCGCTGTCCGCCGCCTCCAGCCCCGCCATGACCATCAGCAGCGAGCTTTTGCCGGAGCCGGAGGGGCCAAGCAGCGCCACGCTCTCGCCGCGCGGAATCTCTAGAGAAATATTTTTCAGGATGTGGGCTCTGGCCTCGCCGTCGCCGAGCGTTAAATTGACATCAGAAAGGCTTATGGCCGGTTCGGGCATGGGCGTTCCAGGAAAGGGCGGATGTTGCGATTTTGCGGGAATTTTCTCGGGCTAGCTTTGGCCACATATGGGGCTGTCAGGCGCATTCGTCCAGTTCTGGCGGCGCTCATGCTCGCGCTGACTTGTCCGGCCATGGCCGAGGCCGTCAAAATCGTCGCGCTCGGCGATAGCCTGACCGCAGGCTATGGGCTGGCGGCCAACGAGGCTTTTCCCGCGGTGTTGGAAAAGGCGCTGAAGGCGAGAGGCTTTGAGGTCGAGCTGGTCAATGGCGGCGTTTCCGGCGACACATCCGCCGATCTGCTGGCGCGGCTCGACTGGACGCTGGGCGAGGGCGTCGACGCGGCGATTGTCGAGATCGGAGCCAATGACATGCTGCGGGGCCAGGAGCCCGCCGCGACGGAAAAGCGAATTGACATGATTCTGGCGCAGTTGCGCGCCCGCAAAATTCCCTTTCTGATCGCGGGCATGCGCGCCGCGCCCAATCTCGGCGGGACCTATGCCGCGCAATTTGAGCCGATCTACCGGGAGCTGGCGGAGAAATATCAAGCGCCGCTCTATCCTTTCTTTCTCGACGGCGTCGCCGGCGTTCCCGGAATGCAATTGCCGGATGGGCTGCATCCCAGTCGCGCCGGCGTTGAGCGCATCGTCGCCGGCATTTTGCCCTTGACCGAGGACTGGCTGAAAAAGCTGGCTGTGAAGTGATATGCCGCGCCTGTTCAGCGGATTGGAGATTCCCGCGGAGATCGCCGCGCAACTGGCCTTCTATCGCGGCGGCCTGGCCGGCGCGCGCTGGATCGAGCCGGCGGATTACCACATCACCTTGAGATTTTTCGGCGATGTCGATACGCGCACGGCCCAGGCGCTGGCCGAGGATCTGGCGGAGACCGAGAAAATTTCGGGCGGCTTGCCGCTGCCGCTGGAGCTTGAGGATATCGGCGTGTTCGGCGGGGACAGGCCGCGCGCGCTTTACGCGAGGGTGAAGAGCGATCTGTTGCTCACACGTCTGGCGGCGGCGCATGAAGCGCTGGCGCGGCGCAATGGGCTGAAGCCGGAAACGCGCAATTTTGCGCCGCATGTCACGCTGGCGCGGCTCAGGGGCGTGTCGGCGCCCGCTGTGGCCGCCTGGCTTCACGAGCGCGCCTTTCCGCTGGCGCTGAAATTTTCGGCGGAGCGTTTCGTGCTTTTTTCGTCGCGCGATTCGGTTGGCGGCGGTCCCTATCGGGTCGAGGCGGAATATGGATTCACCTGAGGCGCGGCGGCGCGAGAGCCGCATTTGTATCGGGCGCCTATCCTATGGCGCATCCAACGCGCCGATAAACGGCAAGCCGCGATATTTCCCCGCGTAATCCATGCCATAGCCGACGACAAAACGGTCGGGGCAGGCGAAGCCGACGAAATCGGCCTCGATCTCAACCGCGCGCTTATGCGGCTTCTCCAGCGCCACGGCGATCGGCACGCGGCGGGCGCCGCGCTCCAGCAAGAGGTCGCGGGCAAAAGTCAGGGTGCGTCCCGATTCCAGGATATCGTCGACCAGCAGCACGTCCCGGCCTCTGACATCGGCCTTGATATCGTGCAGCAACTCGAGTTTTCCGGAAGAAACCGTCCCGTCGCCATAGGACGCGACCTGCAGGAAATCCACTTCCGGCTCGACTCCGGCGCGATAAAGCGCGCGCAAGAGGTCGGCGGCGAAAATGAAGGCGCCGGTCATGATGGGAACGACGAGCAGTTTGTTGGGCGCGGCCTCGGCGATCTCCTGCGCCAGCGCTTCGACCCGCGCGGAAATCCGTTCCGCGCCAAACAGAATATCCAGGCTCACGACGCCCTGGCCTGATCGGGGACGAAGCGCACGCGGACTTCGGCGCCCTCATCGGGCGGCGCGGCGAGCCGGGCGCGGAAAAAGGCTTTCTCCCCGGCATTGAGCCGGGATTTTGCGGGCGCGGCGGTCCAGAAATAGATTTCGGCGCCCTTGGCGTCGAGTACGGCGAGGCGCATGCGCGGCGGCGTGCGCGCTTCGCTGCTCAGGTTGCGAATTTCGCCCTCGACCAGAAGGATCTTGCGCCCGTCCTCATCGACGAGCTTGGAGGTCACCCCCAAAATATCCATTTCGCGGAGATTGACGGCCATGCCGAGCGCCGCATAGGCGGGCGCGGCGCCGGGCAGCAGCCGCACAATCTGCGTCCGTCCGCCGACCAGCGCGATCCAGGCGACGAAAGCGGCGATAATCCAAGGCAAGGCGCCGGCGCGACGCTTTTCCAGCTTCGGCGCGGCGATGGGACGCTTGGGGCGCGGGGCTTTTTCTGGCGTGGCGAGGGGGACCAGCGGACGGTCGAAATCGGCCAAAGGCGAGAGCTGGGCAGGGGGCATGGCGTTCCAAGGGGAAAATTTCGAGTTGTCCTCGCCTCCCATTCCTGTGCTGCTATGGTTAATGGCGCGTTAAAATGCTGATTCGCGCTGGCGGAAATTTCCAACAGCCTGGGGGCGGGCTTGGTTCGGTTTGAAAATGTCGGTCTTCGCTATGGCATGGGCGCGGAAATCCTCCGCGACATTTCCTTCGACATTGCGCCGCAGAGCTTTCAGTTCCTCACGGGCCCCTCGGGCGCCGGCAAGACCACGCTGCTGCGACTGATTCTGCTGTCGCTGAAACCGACGCGCGGGTTGATCACCTTGTTTGGCCAGGACGCCGCGACGCTCGACAAGGCGGCGGTCACCGCCTTGCGCCGCAAGGTTGGCGTGGTCTTCCAGGATTTTCGCCTGCTCGATCATCTCACCACCTATCAAAACGTCGCTTTGCCTTTGCGCGTGCAGGGCCGCGAGGAAGCCGCCTATCGCGCCGAAGTCGTGGAGTTGCTGGACTGGGTGGGGCTGGGCGCACGCATGCATGTCTATCCGCCGGTGCTGTCGGGCGGCGAGAAGCAGCGCGCGGCGATCGCCCGCGCCCTGATCGTGAGGCCGGAACTGCTGCTCGCCGACGAGCCGACCGGCAATGTCGATCCCTCCATGGCGCGCCGCCTGCTGCGGCTGTTTCTCGAATTGCACAAATCCGGCACGTCCGTTGTCATCGCCACCCACGACCTCGGCCTGATGGACCAGTTCGACGGCGCCCGCCGGCTGGTGATCGGCGACGGCCGCCTGCACATTTACGATTGAGTTCCATAGCCATGGTCCATTTCGTCGCCCCCCTCGCCGACAACGCCGAAAGACCGCCCACGGAAAACTGGGGCGATACGCCGCTGGTGCCCGCGAGTTCGGTGGCCGGCGGGGCATTGGCCATGGTTATCGCCATCATGACCTTTCTCGCGGCGCTGACGGCGGGCTTCGCCCTGCTGTTGTCGCAGGCCTCGCAGGACTGGCGCGGCCAGGTCGGGCTGGAAATGACCATTCAGATTATGCCGCGCCCGGGACGCGATCTCGACGCCGATTCGCGCAAGGCTGCGGAAATCGCAGAGAAGACACCGGGAATCGCGGCCGCGCGGCCGATGGACAAGGCGCAATCTGAGGAGCTGCTGGCGCCCTGGCTCGGCGCCGGACTGGACCTGAGCCAACTGCCGGTGCCGCGCATGATCGTGCTGCGCCGCGATCAGACGAAAAAACTCGACGAAATCGCCTTGCGCGCCGCGCTCGATGCGGCTCTGCCCAACGCCAACCTCGATAATCATGGCGCCTGGCTGCAACGCTTGAGCACAATGGCGCAGGTCGTCGTCGCCTCGGCGCTGGGGGTTTTCGTTCTGGTGCTGACCGCCATGGGGCTGGCGGTTGGCTTCGCGACGCGCGGCGCCATGGCGGGCGCGCATGAAATCATCGAGGCGCTGCATTTTGTCGGCGCCGCCGATTCCTTCATCGCCGGACAATTCCAGCGCCACTTCCTCCGACTGGGCTTGCGCGGCGGATTTTTGGGGGGTGGCGCGGCTCTGGCGATTTTCCTGGGGCTGGCGGCTTTGTCGCGCCAATGGACCGCCAGCGCTGGCGGCGAGCAGGCGGAAGCCATGTTCGGGGCTTTTTCGCTCGGCTGGGGCGGCATGGCCTCGATCGTCGGCCTGTCGCTCGGCGTTGGCCTGCTTACCGCGCTGATGTCGCGCATCATCGTCCATCGCAATTTGCGTAGCCTGACCTGAGCGGGTTCGAGACGGCGGCGCCCTAGAATCCGCAGGCCGCGCGCAAAAAAACTTTCCATTTGCCGCGCGCTCCGGCAAAAGCACTCCATGCTGTTCCTGCGCTCGCTCTTGTTCAACGTCCTGTTCTACGTCAACCTCGCCGTGATCATGGTGCTAGGCCTGCCGACCGTGGTTTTCGGTCGGCGCGCCATCATCCGGCTGGCGCACGCCTGGGCCTGGTCGAGCTTCTGGCTGATGGAGAAGATTTGCGGGACGCGGGTCGAGTTTCGCGGCGTGGAAAACCTGCTGGATTGCGGCTGCATTGTCGCCGCCAAGCATCAATCGGTTTGGGAGACCTTCGCGCTGACCACGCGCATGCGGGATTTCACCTATATTCTGAAGCGCGAACTGATCTTTCTGCCGCTGTTCGGCCTCTATCTGTTGCGCGCCGACCAGATCGCGATCAACCGCCAGAGCCGCAGCGCCGCGCTGAGGCAATTGATGGACGAAGCCGGCAAGGCGATCGCCGAGGGGCGGACGATCTTCATTTTTCCCGAGGGCACGCGCCGCCCGGCCGGGCGCCGCCAGCCTATAAGGGCGGCGTCGCGCATCTCTATGCCGCGACCAACGCGCCCTGCGTGCCGGTCGCGCTCAATTCCGGCCTGTTCTGGCCGCGCCGCAAATTTCTGCGCCGGCCGGGAACCCTTGTCATGGAGTTTTTGCCGGCCATTCCCGCGGGACTGCCGCAGGCGGAATTCGCGCAAAGGCTCCAAAAGGCCATTGAAGAGGCGAGCGACCGGCTGATCGCCGAGGCGGTCGCCGAAAACCCGGCGCTTGCGGTCAATCTGGCGAAAAAAGCCGATGACGGCGGCCAGGGCTCTTGACTTAATACTCGTTTTGTTCTCTTTTGTTCTCGTGACGTACCGTTCATGAGAGCCGCCATGCCCCGCCTCGCCTCCGCTGTATCCGTTGCCAATCGTCCGCTCGCGGCCTTGCGGGCCACTGCGCTGGAATCCCTGTTCCAATCCTGGCGGGGCTTTTCCGGTCGGCGCTATATTTGTTCGGTTTATCCTGTGGCGGCGGAACCTGGTTTCGACTGCGCCCGCGCCGTGGTCGCCGCCGTGCGGCAGACCGCCTATGGCGCGGAGATCGCTTTCGTGTTCCAGCCGGGAACGAGCGAGGACTTAAGCCGCTGGGCGGAGCAGGCGCGCCGCTGCGGCGCCTGCGAATTCCATGTGCATCTTCTGGCTGAAACATCAGAACAACGCGACGCCGTCACCGCCGATTTGCGCCCGGCGCCGTTGCGCGCGGTCGCCTGATCGGTCTTCAGCTCGCGACGTCGAAGCTGACTTCCGGCCGGCGTTGCCGATGGTGCGCCCATAGCGTGTCGATCGTTTCGATCGGCGCCGGGCGGGAAACAGAAAACCCTGGAGATAATGACAACCGGCGGCGCGCAACAATTGCTGCTGTGCGGAGGTTTCGACGCCTTCCGCCGTGACGGTCATGCCCAGCGCCTTGGCCAGCACGATCATCGCGTGGACAATGGCCGCGCCATTGGGAGATTGGATGTCGTCGATAAAACTCTTGTCGATCTTTACCTTGTCGAAGGGCAGGCGGCGCAGATAGGCGATGGAGGAATAGCCCGAGCCAAAATCGTCGAGGGCGATTTTCAAGCCCATTTCGCGCAGCAGCGGCAAAGCGGTCTCGGCCTGGAGCGGATCGTCGAAAAAGGCGGTCTCTACGATTTCCAGCTCGATCTGGTTGAAAGGCGCGCCGGAGTCGTGAATGATTTTTTCGACTTCATCGACAAATCCGGGCCGGCGGAATTGCAACGGCGAGACATTGACACTGACGCCAAGGCCAGGCCAGCGCAAGGCGTCGGCGCAGGCGCGGCGCAACACCCATTCGCCGAGCGGTTCGATCAGACCGGAACGGTCGGCGGCGGGGATGAAATGATGCGGACCGAGACGGCCATACTCGGGATGATCCCAGCGCACAAGCGCCTCCACCGCGACCAGCCGGCGCCCGTCATTGCTGACCTGCGGCTGGTAAAGCAGTTTCAACTGATCCTCGCGGATCGCCGTTTCGAGTTCGGAAAGGGGGATTTCGTCGACCATGCCGCTCAATCGGTTTCCTGCTGTCAATGAAGCCAGTTCTCCGCCAGCTTCGTTAAAAATTTCGTCGAAAGTCTGAAATGGACTTAAAACGCGGTAACCATTTCGTTACGTCCGCTGACTGCCGCATGGTCGTCGTCGGGCGCGTCAAAAATGCGGGAGCCGAGGCAAAAATCTCAAGCCCAAGCCAGTTTTTCAACGCGAATGGCGGAGCCGGATCGGCCATCCAAGGAAATTTTGCAGACTTGCCGGCGAAAACTTGCCAGAAACGGCGCAGAACGAATCCTGTTGCGAGGGCTCATGGCCGCTTCCGTCTCTTCTTCACTGTCGCGCTGGCTGCTCGGCTTCTTCGCCGCTGCTCTTCTGGCTTTGGGACTGGGCTGGATGTATGCCGCGCAGCGCCTCGGCGACTATTTGCATGAACGCGCCTTTGCCGGCGCAGCTTTTGCCGATTTCTGCACGGCCAGCGATATCGGCGGCTTTCCTTTCCGCCTCAAGCTGAGTTGTACGGGCTTTTCCGCGCCCGTGCGCATTGGCGGTCAAAATCTCACTCTGAGCGCCGACGAAGCCAAGGGCGCCGCCAGCCTGTGGGCGCCCAATCATGTCGTTCTGACCCTGTCGAGCCCGATCGCCCTGCAAGGCGCCGACGGTCCCTTCGGCAAATTGCGCCATGACGGGCTGACACTGGATTTCGCATGGGCGGCGACAGGGCTGGCGGAGGCTTCGGCCAGGGTTCAGGCGCTCGATTGGCGCCCCGAGACTTTGCTGGCCGGGCCGGCGCTTCACGCGCAGGCGCTGGATTTCACCGCCCGCCCACAGCCGCGCGACGGCGTCCCCGCCTTGCATGTCGAATTTTCGCTCGACGGTCTCACCGCACCGGCGTTGCAAAACCTGCTCAGGGATTCCGGCCCCAACGCCCTGCAAATTTCCGCGGATCTGACTCCACCGCCGCCACCGCGCCCCGACTGGCGCGAGGCTATGGAAGTCTGGCGTCAGGCTGGCGGCGTGGCGCATATCGATCAGGGCGAATGGCGCTGGGGCCAAGTCAAGGCGCAATTCGGCGGCCTCCTGTCTCTGGACGAGGGGCGGCGCTTGTCGGGAAGCTTGACTGTCAAGGCCACCGGCGCCGGTCCACTCCTGGCGCAGCTCGGATTGCCGATCGCGCCGGGCGTCGCCAATGATCTGCTCGGCGCGCTGTTCGGGCAAAAACCTCAGGACAAGCCCAAGGACGACTCGCTCAATCTAAGTCTGCGGCTGGCCCAGGGCGGCCTGTTCCTGGGGCCGATGCAGATCGGGGCTATGCCGCCGCTTTATTGACGGTCCAGGGCGAAGCGCCGGGCGTGGCTGCCGATCCAGGCAAGTTTTTGCAAAGCCGCGCCGGAGGAAAGGCTTCTGATTTTTTCCGCAGTCCAGTCGCCCGGAGCGGACAGCAGCAGGGAAAAGTCGCCGCCAGCGCTTTGCGCGAGAATATCGCAGCCCTCGATATTTTCCGGGGCGGCGCCGGCGCCCTGCGCCGACCATAGCGCCACATCGGTGGCGGCGGCCTCGTTGAGCGGGTTGGAAATGACGAAGACCGGCAGTCCCGCGGGATGATCGGGGCGTTCGACGAAAGGCAGGCGGGCGATGATCTTCGGCGCCGTCGCGGGGCCGAGTCGCTCCCACCATCGGGCGTCCTCTGCGTGAAAGCCGGCGCGGATCATGCCGAGATCGCCGCCCTGATCGTCACGCAGCGAGGCGCCGACCGCCGAAATCACCTCGCCCGGCGCGGCATGGCCGATGAGCGGCACGGTGAAGCCGAAATGGAACCGCGCCGAATCGCGCATGGCGGAATCGCCGCCGGACAGATCGGCATGAACGGAATAATTCGACTGGACATAGGTAAAAGTGGAAATGATCACCCGCCAGATGCTTTCCACGGTGCCGAGCGGCAGTCGACCCTTGTGGCGGCTGGCGATCACCCGCATCATGTCGGCCTCGCGCCCGGGACGAAAGGCTGAACCGCCGCCGCTGCGCGCCTTGACGGCAATCAGCCGGTCGATGATCTCGCCGCGCCGCATCAGCAATTCATGCATTTCACCATCGATCCGGTCGATGTCCTGACGCAGGTCGGCCAGGGTTTCGAGGGTTTTGGGTTCGCTCATGAAAGAATTCTGCCTCGCGCGCGGACGGATGGAACGCATTTTTTACCGTAGGGCTTCTCTATAGACGGCCATGCCCTTCAGGCAAATCCAAAAGCCGGCTCCGGCTTGACCGATCTCGCGCCATTATCCTATAAAACAAACAATCCGTTCGGAAAATCGAACGAGGCGGAAAAAATTTGATCGACGCGACCCCGGCCCCCCATTCCAGTCTTGCGGAAGCCGAAAGCCCGCACAGCGAAGTCGCGCATTTCGACGCCGCGCAGCCGCTGGCCATGTCGGCGGGGGTGGATCTCGCGCCGTTCAGCGTCGCCTATCAGACCTATGGCCGGCTCAATGCGCAAAAGTCCAACGCCATCCTGCTCTGCCACGCTTTGACCGGCGATCAGCATGTCGCCAATGTTCATCCGCTGACCGGCAAGCCGGGCTGGTGGTCGGCGTTGGTAGGGCCCGGAAAGCCCTTCGACACCGACAGATATTTCATCATCTGCTCCAATGTGCTCGGCGGCTGCATGGGCACGACCGGTCCGGCCTCGACCAATCCGGCGACGGGCAGGCCCTATGGCCTCGATCTGCCGGTGGTGACCATCGCCGACATGGTCCGCGCCCAGGCCATGCTGATCGAGCGGCTGGGCATAGACAGCCTGTTCTGCGTCGCCGGCGGCTCGATGGGCGGCATGCAGGTGCTGCAATGGGCGGCGCTGTTTCCGCAAAAGGTTTTCGCGGCCATGCCGATCGCCAGCGCGGCGCGTCATTCGGCGCAGAACATCGCCTTTCACGAGGTCGGGCGACAGGCGGTGATGGCCGATCCGGACTGGCGTGGCGGGCGCTATCTCGCTGAGGGCGTCCGGCCCTCCAAGGGCCTGGCGGTGGCGCGCATGGCCGCTCATGTCACCTATCTCTCGGAAGAGGCGCTGCAAAATAAATTCGGCCGCAAATTGCAAAATCGCGCCGAGAAGACCTTTTCCTTCGACGCGGATTTCCAGGTTGAGAATTACCTGCGTCACCAGGGGTCGACCTTTGTCGACCGCTTCGACGCCAATTCCTATCTCTATGTCACCCGCGCCTGCGATTATTTCGATCTGGCGCAGGATTACGGCGGCTCGCTGGCGGCGGCCTTCAAGAATTCGCCGACGCGCTTCTGCGTGGTCTCCTTCACCTCCGACTGGCTCTACACCACAGCGGAATCGCGGGTGATCGTCCATGCGCTCAACGCCGGCGGCGCCTCGGTGTCTTTTGTCGAAATCGAGACCGACAAGGGCCATGACGCCTTCCTGCTCGACGAGCCGGATTTCATCGCCACCACGCGCGGTTTTCTCGCCGGGGCGGCGAAGGCGCGGGGCCTGGAGGCAGCGCCATGAACGCCAAGCCGGCGACCCGCATCGACCTGCTTCTTCTGGCCTCCATGGTCGAGAGCGGCGCCCGCGTGCTCGACGTCGGTTGCGGCGAAGGCGAGCTTCTACAACTGCTGGCCGACACGAAAAATGTCGACGCGCGCGGCATGGAGATTTCGCAAGCCGGCGTCAATGATTGCGTCGCCAAAGGGCTTTCCGTGGTGCAGGGCGACGCCGATGTCGATCTCGCCGATTATCCGACCGACGGCTTCGACTATGTCATCCTGTCGCAGACTTTGCAGGCGACGCGCAATCCGAAAAAAGTGCTGGAGCAGATGCTGCGCATCGGCAAGCACGCCATTGTCTCCTTCCCCAATTTTGGCCATTGGCGCATCCGTTGGCAGGTCGCCGCGCGCGGGCGCATGCCCGTGACTGAAAACCTGTCCAACGCCTGGTACGACACGCCCAATATTCATTTCTGCACCATTCGCGATTTCGTCGCTCTGGCGGGTCTGGTCGAGGCGCGGATCGTCAAGGCCATGGCGCTGGACAGAAAAGGCGCGCCGATCGGTTTCGACGCGCCCTGGTGGGTGTGGAATCTGCTCGGCGAGCAGGCGGTGTTTCTGCTGGAGCGCAGCCGAAAGTAAAAACCGCTCCGGCTCAGGCGGCTTTTCGGGAAATGTCGCGCACCGCCTTGGCGGCGCTGTCGATTTTCACCGTGGTCTGGGCGATGGCGTTCATCGAGGAGGTGATCGCGTCCACGCCTTTGGCCGCAGTGTGCATATTTTCCGAAATATCGGCGGTCACCGCGCTCTGCGCCTGAACCGAACCGGCGATGGCGTTGGTGATCTTGTCAATGGTGGCGATAACCTCGCCGATCAATTCGATCGCCTTGGCAACTCCGGACGTCGAGGCGCGCACCGAGGACACTTGGTCGCCGATCTCGCCGGTGGCCTTGGCGGTGCGGGTAGCGAGCGTCTTGACCTCATTGGCGACAACCGCGAAACCGCGCCCGGCCTCTCCAGCGCGCGCCGCCTCGATGGTGGCGTTCAGCGCCAAAAGATTGGTCTGCGCGGCGATATCATTGATCAGCGCGACGATCTCGCCGATTTTTTGGGCGTCGCCGGACAGGCCTTCAACCAGGCCGACCGCGGCGGCGGCTTCGGAGACCGCCTTTCGCGCGATTTCGCTGGCGTGTTCCACCTGGCGGGCGATTTCCTGGAAGGAGGCCGAGAGTTCCTCGGCGCCGGCGGCGACCGCCTGGACATTGCCCGAAGTCTGGTTGGAGGCGGCGGCGGCCTCGACCGCCTCATGCGACACCGAGGAGACGGATTCGGTCATGCCGCCAAGCTCGGCGTCAACTTGTTTGGAGATTTCCGCACGCTGGTTCTGGGCGTTGATCTGCTCGGTGACATCGGTGCAGAATTTGACCACCTTGAACGGCTTGCCGTCGAGATCGAGGATCGGATTATAGGAGCCCTGAATCCAGACATTCTTGCCGCCCTTGCCAATGCGGCGGAACTGGCCGGCGAAAAACTCGCCGCGCCCCAGCCGCGCCCAGAAGGCGCGATATTCCTCCGAGCCGCGCTCGGCGGGATCGACGAATAGGGAATGATGCTGACCACGAATTTCCTCAAGGCGATAGCCGGTGGTCTTGAGGAAATTCTCATTGGCGTTGACGACCCGCCCGTCGATCTCAAATTCGATCACCGCCTGCGAGCGGTTGATGGCGTCGATTTGTCCCTTGGCGAAAGCCGCTTCGAGCTTGGCCTTGGTGACGTCCACAGCGAATTTCACTACCCGGAACACCTTGCCATTGCTGTCGAGCAGCGGATTATAGGTCGCCTGGATCCAGACGGGCGCGCCGGATTTGGCGATGCGCTTGAATTCGGCCTGCTGGAATTTTCCGGCGCGCAGTTCGTCCCAGAAGGCGCGATAGGCGCCGCCGTCGCGCTCGCGCGGATCGACGAACATGGCGTGTTTCTGGCCTGCGATTTCGTCAAGCGTATAGCCCAGGGCGCCAAGGAACAATTTATTCGCGGTGATGATCGTCCCGTCGGGGGTGAACTGGATCACCGCCTGAGAGCGGTCGAGGGCCTCGAAAGCGGCGCGATACAAATTGTCGGTGCCAATGCCAAAAAAGCTCATCAGGCCCTCCTCCGGGCGGCCAAGTTGCGAGTTGCGCCTAGCTAAATTGCAACCTATAAGGGAAGAATAAACGAAATATTAAAACTGTAGTTATTTGCCTGTTTATCGTATGGCTTACGTATCGTCATTCAGCGGATGAAGATCGCGCACCATGGCTTTCAGCCGTTCGTCGAGAACGTGCGTGTAAATTTGCGTTGTCGCAATATCGGCATGTCCCAACAATTCCTGGACGACGCGCAGATCGGCGCCATTTTGTAATAAATGACTGGCGAAAGCGTGTCGCAACACATGCGGGCTGACTTTTGTCGGCGGCAGGCCGGCGGCGGCGGCCAAAAACTTCAGTTCGCGGGCGAAGACCTGGCGGGTCAGATGGCCGCTCTCGCCCTCCGAGGGAAACAGCCATTTCTGTCCAGCAAAACCGGGACGCAGCTCCAGCAAGAGATCGCGATAGGCGATCACGGCCTGGCGGGCGCCGGGGGTCAGCGGCGCCAGCCTTTCGCGGTCGCCCTTGCCCTTGATCGTCAAAAAGCCGCCGCCCTGAGCAAAGCTCTTTTCGGCGAGCTTGGCCGCGGACAGCGGCAGCGCCACCAGTTCCGAGACGCGCAGCCCCGCGGCATAGAGCAGTTCCAACAGGCAGGCGGCGCGGCGCGCCCGCAAAAGCTCAGCCCTGGGCCTGACCGTGTCGTCCAGCCCCTCGCGGGTCACGCGCAGCAGCCGGTCCACTTCCTCGACGCTCAGGATTTTTGGCAGCCGCCGGCCCTGGCGCGGGCCTTCGAGCAGAACCGCGGGATCGTCGGCGCGATGCTCCTCCGCCGCGAGAAAGCGGTGAAACTGCCTGATCGCCGAAAGCTTGCGCGCCGTGGACGCAGGTTTGAGCGCCGCTTGCGTCAGGGCGGAGAGATGGTCGCGGATGTCCTGGGTTGTCGCGTCGAGCGGCCCGCGTTTGCAGGCGTGCAGCGCGCCGAGATAATCCTGGAGATCGCGGCGATAGGCGTCGAGCGTGTTTTTGGCGGCGCCGCGTTCGGCGGCGAGCAGGCTGAGAAAATCCTCCAGCAGCCGCAAGGCTTGCGGGGGAAGGGAGGCGTTCATTTGTTGAGCAGGGCAGGCGCGATCGGCTGATTCATCTCGCGCGGCTGCGGCTCGACAAAGGCCACCAGCGCGGACATGCCGACGAAAACGACCGCCGCGAGCAGGCCGAAAATGAAAATCAGGCGGAACAGACTGGGCATTTCAGGCGAATTCCAATGGATATTTCACGCGCTGGCCGGGTTATTTTCGTCCGCGCGCCATGATAGTACATAGCGGTTATGTCCGATCAAGTCATCGCCTCCCCGCCCGAAGCGCCCCTCGCGCGCGATTCCCGCGCAGAAAAGATCGTCGCCGCTTTGGCCGGGCGCCCGCTGGTCGTGGTCGGCATGATGGGCGCCGGCAAGACCTCGATCGGCAAGAGGCTGGCGCAAAGGCTCGGCCTGGGTTTCGTCAATTCCGACCATGAGATCGAAACCGCCCATCGCATGACCATAGCCGAGATCTTCGCCTCCCATGGCGAGCCCTATTTCCGCGACGGCGAGCGCCGGGTGCTGGCGCGGGTGATCGGCGAGGGCGCGCGGGTCATCGCCACCGGCGGCGGCGCCTTTATCGACCCGCGCACCCGCGCTCTCATCCGCGAACGGGCGGTGTCGATCTGGCTCCACGCCGATTTCGACGTGCTGATGCGCCGGGTGCGCAAGAGGCCGACGCGGCCGCTGCTGCAAAACCCCGACCCGGAAGGCGTGATGCGCCGGCTGATCGAGGCCCGCTATCCGATTTATGCCGAGGCCGATCTGGCGGCGCAGTCGCGCGACGCGCCCCACGATGTCCTTGTCGAGGAAATCCTGCAATTGCTCGAAACCCATTTGGCCAGCCAGGGAGACGTGGCCCCCGAAATGAATACATCCAGCCTGCCTCCCGCCGCGACCCGCGTCGGCGTCACCCTCGGAGCCCGCTCCTACGACATTTTGATCGGCCCCGATCTGATCGCCACCGCCGGCGAACGCATCGCCGAACTGGCGCCCGGCGCCAATGTCTTTGTCGTCACCGACGCCCATGTCGGCGCGCTCTGGCTGGATCCGCTGGAGGCGAAGTCTCGACCGCGCCGGGGTCCGTCATGACCGGATCATCCTGCCGCCGGGCGAATCAACCAAGGATTTCGCCCATTTCCAGCAGCTTTGCGAAGCGGCGCTGGAGGCGCGCATCGAGCGCGGCGACCTGTTGATCGCGCTGGGCGGCGGGGTGATGGGCGACCTCACCGGCTTCGCCGCCGCCACCCTGCGACGCGGCATGGGTTTTGTCCAGATTCCCACCACGGTTTTGTCGCAGGTCGATTCCTCGGTCGGCGGCAAGACCGGCATCAATTCCTCGCATGGCAAGAATTTGATCGGCGCCTTCCATCAGCCTGTGCTGGTGCTGGCCGACACCGGCAGTCTCGCCACCCTGCCGCCGCGCGAATTCGCCGCCGGCTATGCGGAAGTGGTCAAATATGGCCTGATCGACCGCCCGGATTTCTTCGCCTGGCTGGAAAAGCACTGGCCGGCTGTGTTTGGACGCGGGCCGGAGCTTGACCACGCCATCGCCGTCTCCTGCGAATCCAAGGCCGCCGTGGTGGCCCGCGATGAGACCGAACAGGGCGACCGCGCTTTGCTCAATCTCGGCCACACCTTCGGTCATGCGCTGGAAAAAATCGTCGGTTACGATTCGGGCCGGCTGGTCCATGGCGAGGGCGTGGCCATCGGCATGGCCTGCGCCTTCCGTTTTTCCGCGCGCGAGGGGTTTTGTCAGCCGGAAGCGGCGGCGCGGGTCGAGGCGCATCTGCGCCAGGTCGGGCTGCCCACCCGCATCAATCAGGCGCTGCCGGGCTGGAACGGCGGCGTTGAGGAGATTCTGGCCGCCATGGCCCAGGACAAGAAGGTCCAGCGCGGCGCCCTGACCTTCATTCTCGCCCGCGACATCGGCCAGAGTTTCATCGCCAAAAACGTCGATGTCGGCCGCGTCGGCGCCTTTCTCGAAGACGAATTGCGGAACGGAGACTGATTGCCCATGCATGGCGAGGGCGGACCACTTTCGACGAATTCTTTGCCAGTCAATATCTGGGTCGCCGCGGCGATTTTGATTTTCTGCATCCTGCTGTCGGCTCTGTTCGCGGCGTCCGAGACGGCGATGACGGCGGCCTCGCGCGCCCGCATGCATGCGCTGGAAAAACAGGGCGACCGCCGCGCCGGAACCGTGCTGAAGCTGCTGTCGGGGCGCGACCGGCTGATCGGCGCCATGCTGCTCGGCAATACGCTGGTCAATATCGGGGCGTCCTCCTTTCTCACCATGGTCCTGGTCGCCCTGGTCGGCGACGCCGGCGCGCTCGACGCCACCGCGATCATGACCGTGGTTCTGCTGATTTTCGCCGAGGTCCTGCCCAAGACCGTGGCGATCAACCATCCCGACTCCTTTTCGCTGGCGGTGGCGCGAATCACGGCGTTTTTCGTCGCCTTGTTCGGCCCGGCGCTGTTCGTGGTCGAGAAGATCGTCCGTGGCCTGCTCTCTCTGGTTGGCCTTCGGCCCGGCGAGGCGGCGAATTCTGCTCACGCCCCAGGAGGAGCTGAAAAGCGCCGTCGATCTGATGCACCGGGAGGGCGGCGTCGCCAAATCCGACCGCGACATGTTTGGCGGATTGCTCGACCTCAAGGAGCTGACGGTCTCCGATGTCATGGTCCATCGCATCAAGATGGTGACCATAGACGCCGATACGGCGCCCGCCGACATCATGGCGGAAGTGGTGGCCTCGCCCTATACGCGCATCCCTCTGTGGCGCGGCGAGGCCGATAATATCGTCGGCGTGCTGCACGCCCGCGACTTTTTGCGCGGCCTGGTCGAAGCCGGCGGCGACGCGGAAAAAATCCACATCGAATCGCTGATGAGCGCGCCCTGGTTCGTGCCCGACACCACCCTGCTCGAGGAGCAATTGCAGGCCTTCCGCAAGCGCAAGGCGCATGTCGCCCTGGTGGTCGATGAATATGGCGACGTGCAGGGCCTGGTGACGCTGGAAGATATTCTGGAGGAAATCGTCGGCGATATTCGCGACGAGCATGACATCAACATGCTCGGCCTGCGCCGCCAGCCCGACGGCTCGATCATCGTCGATGGCGCCGTGTCTATTCGCGACCTCAATCGCGCCATGGGCTGGGAATTGCCTGACGAAGAGGCCACCACCATCGCCGGCCTGGTGATCCACGAGGCGCGGGCCATTCCCGACCAGGGCCAGCAATTCGTCTTTCACGGCTTCCGCTTCGAGGTGCTGCGCAAGCAGAAGAATCGCATCACCCTGCTGCGCATGACGCCGGCGCGGCCGGCTGAATAGTTTGCTCGCCGCCGCGTTCGTTTTATGTTCGTGTCCCTGAACCGCGATTCGGGGAGCAGGTCGTGACCGCCGCCTATCTGGCCAAGTTGAACGAGGCGCAGCGCCGCGCGGCGGAATTTTCCGCCGACGCGCCTTTGCTGGTGATCGCCGGGGCCGGCTCGGGCAAGACCAATACGCTGGCCCATCGCGTCGCCCATCTGATCGTCACCGGCGCCGATCCGCGTCGCATATTGCTGATGACCTTTTCCCGTCGCGCCTCGGCGGAAATGTGCGCCCGCGTCAGGCGCATCTGCAAGGAAGCGCTGGGCGAGCGGGCTGACGTTCTCGCCGACGCTCTGACCTGGGCCGGCACTTTTCACAGCATGGGCGCGCGTTTGCTGCGCGAGCAGGCGCTCAACATAGGCCTCGATCCCGATTTCACCATTCACGACCGCGAGGACAGCGCCGATCTGCTCAATCTGGCGCGCCACGATCTCGGCCTGTCCAAGACCGAAAAACGCTTTCCCGCCAAGGGCGCCTGCCTGTCCATCTATTCCCGCGCGGTGAATTCCGAAGCGCCGCTGGAAGAGATTCTGGGTCAGCATTTCCCCTGGTGCGCCGGTTGGGCCGAGGAGCTGAAAAAACTGTTCGGATTTTACGTCGAGGCCAAGCAGGCGCAAAACGTGCTCGATTACGACGATCTCCTGCTCTATTGGGCGCGGATGATGGAGGAGCCCGCGCTCGCCGCCGAAACCGCCGCCCGCTTCGACCATGTGCTGGTCGATGAATATCAGGACACCAACCGCCTCCAGGCCAGCATTTTACTGGGACTCAAGCCCGATGGGCGCGGTTTGACGGCGGTTGGCGACGACGCCCAGTCGATCTATTCCTTCCGCGCCGCGACGGTGCGCAATATTCTGGACTTCCCCGGCCATTTCAGCCCGCCCGCGGAAGTCGTGACCCTCGAGCGTAATTATCGCTCGACACGGGCCATTCTCGACGCCGCCAACAGTGTCATCGCCCTGGCCAAGGAGCGGTTCGCCAAAAACCTCTGGACCGAACGCGAAACCGCCGAACGCCCCGCGCTGGTCGTCGTGCGCGACGAAACCGACCAGGCCAATTTCGTCGCCGAAAAAGTTTTGGACGCGCGAGAGACGGGCATGCGGCTCAAGGATCAGGCGGTTTTGTTCCGCGCCGCTCATCATTCGGGGCCGCTGGAGATCGAGCTGACCCGGCGCAACATTCCCTTCGTCAAATATGGCGGCCTGAAATTTCTCGACAGCGCCCATGTCAAGGACGTGCTGGCCTTCCTGCGTTTTTCGCAAAACCCGCGCGACCGCGTCTCCGGCTTCCGCCTGCTGCAATTATTGCCGGGAATCGGCCCTGGGCAGGCGCGCAAAATTCTGGACCGCATCGCCGCCGAGCCGGCGCCGCTGGAAACCCTCGCCAGCCTGCCGGCGCCGGCCAAAACAGGCGATTTTTGGCGAGCGCTGGTCGAGGCTTTGCGCGCGCCGTCAAGCTGGCCGGGCGATCTCGGCCGTGCGCAAAAATGGTACGCGCCCCATCTGGAAAGGCTGCATGAGGATTCCGTCACCCGGCAGATCGATCTGGCGCAATTGGAGCAGATCGCCGCGACCTATCCGAGCCGCGAGAAATTCCTCACCGAACTGACCCTCGATCCGCCCGACGCCACCAGCGCCGAGGCCGGCATTCCCTTGCGCGACGAGGATTATCTGATTCTTTCCACCATCCACTCGGCCAAGGGGCAGGAGTGGAAAAGCGTCTTCGTGCTCAATGTCGTCGACGGCTGCATTCCCTCCGATCTCGCCACGGGAACCAGCGCCGAGATCGAGGAGGAGCGCCGTCTGCTCTATGTGGCGATGACCCGCGCGAAAGACCATTTGCGGCTGGTCACGCCGCAAAGATTTTTTACTCACGGCCAGCATGCGCGCGGCGACCGCCATGTTTATGCCGCGCGGACTCGTTTCATTCCGACGGAATTGCTGGGCGCGTTCGATACCATCGGCTGGCCGGCGGCGGTGGCCGGGGAGAGCAGGGGGCCGGTGATTCAGAGCCGCGTCGACCTTGGCGCGCGCATGCGCGGCATGTGGAAATAAGCGCGGGACCGCCCGATGCCGCAAGACGAAGCGAGGCCAACGCGGAAGATCGTTCATATCGACATGGACGCTTTTTATGCGTCGGTGGAGCAGCGCGACAATGTTTTGTTGCGCGGAAAGCCGGTGGCGGTTGGCCATGGACGAGCGCGCGGCGTGGTGGCGGCCGCGAGCTATGAGGCGCGGGTTTTTGGCGTCCATTCCGCCATGCCCTCGGTCACGGCGCTGCGCAAATGTCCGGAGCTGATTTTCACGCCGCCGCGTTTCGACGTCTATCGCGCCGTTTCCCTGCAAGTCCGGGAGATTTTCGCCCGCCATACGCCTGTGATCGAGCCGCTGTCGCTCGACGAGGCCTATCTCGATCTCACCGATTTTCTGGCTGAGGGCGAGACTGCGACGCAAGTCGCCGAAAGGATCCGCGCGGAAATTTTTGAAGAGACTGGCCTCACCGCTTCCGCCGGCGTGTCCTACAATAAATTCCTCGCCAAAATGGCCTCGGACCAGCGCAAGCCCAATGGCCTGTTCGTCATCACGCCGAAACAGGGACCGGCGTTCGTCGCCGCCCTTCCCGTGCGCAAGTTTCACGGCGTCGGCCCGGCGACGGCGGCGAAAATGCAGAGTCTGGGCATAGAAACGGGCGCCGATCTCCTGACGCGCAGCCCGGAATTTCTGGCGCAAAATTTCGGCAAGGCCGGCAGTTTTTACGCGGCGATCGCGCGCGGGGTCGATCATCGTCCGGTTAAGCCGGATCGCACCCGCAAAAGCATCGGCGCCGAGAACACTTTTCTGGACGATATTTTCACGCCCGAAGCCATGCGCGAAAAAATCGCGCCGCTTGTCGTCAAGGTCTGGGGCGCCTGCGAGCGGCTGAACATGCGCGGACGCACCGTCACGGTCAAAATCAAATATGCCGATTTCCAGCAGATCACCCGCGCCCACAGCCACGCGGCGCCGGTCGATTCGCCGCGCGAACTGGCGCGGCGGGCGCTTGATTTGCTGCGGCCGCTGTTTCCTTCGTCCAAGGGCGTGCGCCTGCTCGGCGTCACCGTCTCGGGTTTCGACGAGCCACGCGGCGAGGACGGCCAGATGGGCTTCGCTTTTACCGCCGCGCCCGAGTGAAGTTCGTCGCTTGCGGCAAGGCCATGATCAAGCAAAGCGGCGAATTATTGCGTCGCAATATTCTATCAATCGAATATTTTTAGCCAAAAGACTTTCGCTTGCGCATATTTCTAAGAAAAAAGGCACCGCTCTCGCTTGGAATGACCCCATCGGCCTATTGACATAAATCAGTGATTATCGGTTACTGGCAACCTGCTTTGCAGATCACGCAAGGCGCTGGCGAAAAATATAGACGTCGAGAATGACGCAAACGCCGGGGAATGGGGGAGGCTTCAGTGCAGGCAAAAGCCGTTGCAGTGGGCCGCGATGCGAATTCAGCTGCGCCGGCGAAGCCGCGCGCAAGAATCGTGCGCGCGTTCGACCATATTGTTCTTTTGAAGCCCCGCGTCATGTCGCTGGTGGTCTTTACGGGCGCCGTCGGTTATTTGCTGGCGCCGGGAAAGTTTGACGCGCTGAACTTTATCGCCGCCATGTCGGCCATGGCCGCGGCGGCGGGCGCCTGCGGCGCGCTCAACATGTGGTGGGACGCCGACATTGACGCCAATATGGCGCGCACCGCCATGCGGCCGATACCGCGCGGTTCCGTCGCCCCGCGCGAGGCGCTGAGTTTAGGCCTCGCACTCTCCGTGATTTCCGTCGCCGCCATGAGCCTGCGGGTCAATCCGCTCTCCGGCGCGCTGCTGGCGCTGACCATCGCCATTTACATTCCCTTCTATACCATGGGAATCAAGCGGCGTACGCCGATGAACATTGTCTGGGGCGGCGCGGCGGGCGCGCTGCCGCCGGCGATCGGCTGGGCGGCGGCTTCAAATGATTTCGGTCTGGCGCCGCTGTCGCTGTTCCTGGTGATTTTCCTGTGGACGCCGCCGCATTTCTGGGCGCTGGCGCTGCGGCGCAGCAATGATTACGCCCGTGTCGGCGTCCCCATGCTCCCCAATGTCGCCGGCGCGCAGGAAACCTGCCGGCAGATTCTGATTTACTCGGTGTTGCTGGTTGTCGCCTCCTTCCTGCCTCTGGTGATCGGCAAGCTCGGTCTGGTCTATGCGGTCGCGGTTTCGGCGCTGGACGCCGCCTTTCTGTGGCGCGCCGCCAAGCTTTATGGCCTGCGCGACGCGCCGGAGCCGGCGCGCAACAAGGCGGCGATGGGCCTGTTCGGCTTTTCCATCCTTTATCTGTTCACGCTTTTCGTCACCATGATGGTCGAGGCTTTCCTCGGCTGAAGCAGAGCGAATTCGGGCCGTCCGCAAGCGGCGGCCCCAGCATTCCCGGGAGAGAGATTCATGTCGGAATTGACTCACGCGTCGGAAGATGGCGCCCACGGTCACGTCCATCATTGGGAAGTCAGCTGGGCGCCCATGGCCATAGCCTTTGGCGTGATGTTCCTGGTTCCCTTGGCTTTCGCCGCCTATTTTGTCTATCACACGCCCTTGCTGGCGATCCTTTTCGTCGGGATTGGCGCGCCGCTGGTCATCGCCGGCGTCTCGCGCTGGGTTTACGAAGGCGCCACCCAAATGGGCGTCATCCAGAATGTCTCGCCGCTTGGCATTGGCGTGTTCATCATCGGCGAAATCCTGATTTTCCTCGGTCTGTTCGCCGCATATTGGACCCTGCGGCTCGGCTCGGGCAGCAACTGGCCGCCGGTCGGGACGCCGGAAATCAACCACGTCCTGCCGCTGATCATGACCGTGATTCTGGTGACCTCGTCTTTCACCTATCACATAGCGGAGGAGAAGCTTGACGCGGGCGACCGTTCCGGATTCCAGAAATATGTCGCCTTGACCCTGGTTGTCGGCCTGCTGTTCCTGTCCTGCACCTTCTACGAATATCATCACCTCTATTCGGAAGGCTTCACGCCGGGAACCAACCAATATTCGGCGGCCTTTTTCTCGCTGACCGGCTTTCACGCCTCGCATGTGATCGTCGGCCTGCTGTCCTTCGTCGCCATTCTCATCGGCTTCTTGCGCATCGAGCCGAACCATCTGCTCGTCAAGGTCGCCGGCATTTACTGGCACTTTGTCGATGTCATCTGGTTCTTCGTCGCTTCGCAAGTCTATTTCTGGTGAGGCGCAAACGGACGATGAAACTTCTGGCGCTCATGAAAAAAATATCTCTGGCGGTGGCGCTGCTGATGCTGGCGCCGTCGCTGGTTTGCGCGCAATTTTTCATCCGCCCGCAATCGCAGATCGACCCGAAAATCATCACCATCGACGAAAAGGCGGTGTTGGGTCGCGCCATTGATCCGGCGACCGAATTTGTCGATCAGAACGGCAAGAGCTTTCGTTGGGGCGATCTCGCGGGCAAGCCGACGCTTGTAGCTTTTTCCTACTATACCTGCGACGGCGCCTGCAGCCTGATCAATGTCACCCTGCGCGATCTCCTCGGCAAAATGACGCGACTGAAGCCAGGTCGCGATTTCAATCTGGTCACGGTTTCCTTCGACCACCACGATAACCTGCAAACCATCGACGCATTCCGTCGCCATCTCGAACTGGCTGGCGACCTCGCTCCGGTCTGGACTTTTGCGACATTCAAGAACGAGGCCGAGCTCAAAACAGAGACGGCGAAAATCGGTTTCAAATTCTTCTGGTCGCCGGAGGATCGGCTGTTCCTCCATCCCGGCGCCTATCTGTTCTTCTCGCCCAAGGGCGAATTGGCGCGGGTGCTTTATCATCGCGACATCGACGCTTCCGATCTTGAATTCGCCGTGCTCGACGCGCGCAATGGCGATTTCAAGGTCGGGGATGTCGTCGATTACGCGATAAGTCTTTGTTACAGTTATAGTTATCACGACGGGAAGTATCGACTGAACATTCCCGTCTTTGTCGGCGTCGGATCGCTGGCTCTGGGGCTGCTGCTGCTGGCGGGCTCCACTCTGCTGTTCCGTGCGCGCCGCCAGCCAACACTCGGGAGGGCGTAATGAGAGCAGTGGGAATTTTGGGCGCGACTCTGTCGGCGCTGCTTCTGGCCGGCTCCGCCTGGGCCGGAGAGGAAGCCTATGGCGCTGTTCACGCGATTGCCGATCCAACCGCCGGCTGGAACGAGACCTGGAACGAGGTTCTCATCGATATTTGCGTGATCGGCGCCATTTTCCTCGTGATCGCAGCCTGGATGCTCTACAAATTCCGCGCGACCACGCCGGGGCAGGTTGGAACGGCCAAGCCACTCTCGCTCGAACTGGCCCTGGCTTGGACCCTGATTCCGACGGCGCTGTTCATGGCCGACGATTTCCTGCTCGCCGCAAAGGGCTGGACCTTGTGGAACGTGCAGCGCACCGTTCCGGCCAACGCCACGGAAATCAAGGTCACCGCGCAGCAATGGTCGTTCGAATTCGACTATGGCAATGGCTACAAGACCGGCGAACTCGTGGTTCCCGTGGGCCAGCCAGTGGTGCTGCGCATGACGGCGGTGGACGTCATTCATTCCTTCGGTCTGATCGAATATCGCTTGAAAGAGGATATTCTGCCGGGACGGATCACCCATATCTGGTTCTATCCCGACAAGCCCGTGGAAACCTTCGTCACTTGCGTCGAATTCTGCGGCGACGGCCATTCGATCATGAACGCGCCGGTGCGCGCCATTCCCAAGGCCGACTGGGAGGCCTGGGTCGCCGCCAAGGGCAAGAAGGCGGCCCTGCGGGCGCCGCGCTTCGCCGCATTGACCCAAACCGCGACGCATAACTGAAATCCGAGGCGACCATGACCGCGATTGCAGAACATCCCCCCCATGAAGCCCAGGGTTTCAACCTCGGCGAATGGATTTTTACCACCGACCACAAGCGGGTCGGCGTGCTTTATCTCATCGGCTCGATGGCGGCCTTCATCGTCGCGGGGCTGATGGCGATCGCCATCCGCCTCACCCAATATTCCCTCGACGACAATGGGCTGGTGAATTATTTCGTCGGCGATTTCGCCCATAATCTGACCACCGCCAACGCCTATAACACCGCGCTTTATTTCCATGGCGCGGCGATGATTCTGGCCTTCCTGATTCCCGGCCTCACCGGCTTCGCCGCCAATTATCTGGTTCCCCTGATGATTGGCGCCGCCGACGTCGCCTTTCCGCGCATCAACGCGCTCTCGGTCTGGCTCTACTGGGCGGGCATCATCCTGGCGCTGCTGACTTTTGTCGTTGGCGACAAGCCGGACGTGATGTGGACCGGCTATCCGCCCTATTCGCTGACCACGACCGGCAATACCGCGCTTTATGTCTTCACCGTGCATCTGATCGGCTTCTCGTCGATTCTCGGCGCGGTCAATTTCCTCGTCACCATCATCAAGATGCGCGCGCCCGGCATGGGCTGGAACCAGATGAACATGTTTGTCTGGACCACTTTCGCCGCCTTCATGATCCAGATCGTCTTCGTTCCGGTGCTGGCTTCCGCGGTCACCCTGCTGTTGCTCGATAAATATGTAGGCACCGGTTTTTTCGATCCGACGCGTGGCGGCGATGTGCTGCTCTATCAGAACCTGTTCTGGTTCTACTCGCATCCCGCGGTTTACGTGATCTTCCTGCCGGCCATGGGCCTGTTGTTCGAGATTTTCGCCACCATGTGCAAAAATCCGATCTTCAACTACAAGGCCTGCGTCTATGGCGGCGTGGTCGGCATTCTCGCGGTCACCGGCGAAGTCTGGATCCATCATCTCTATATTTCCGGCATGCCCGACTGGCTGCGCATCGGCATGATGGTGACCACGCTGCTGATCTCCGTGCCGGTCGGCATCATGGTGATCTCGCTATGGGGCACCATGTACAAGGCCGCCATCACCTTCAACATGGCGATGAAATATGGCGTGGTCTGCCTCTATCTGATCCTGGTCGGCGGCCTCACCGGCATTCCCCTGGCCATGACCTCGCTGACGGTGCATCTGGCGCGCACCTCCTATGTGCACGCCCATTTCCACTTCATCATGGGACTGATGGCGACCTATTCGCTGTTCGCCTCGGTCTATTTCTGGTTCCCGAAAGTCACTGGACGCTCCGCCGACAACGGCCTGGCCAAGGTCGCCTTCTGGTTCAATGTGATCGGCACCCAGGTCACCTTCTGGCCGCTGTTCATCATCGGCGTTCAGGGCATGCCGCGCCGCTATTACACCTATCCCATGTTCCCGCAGTTCGAGACCTTCCACCATATCGCCACCTATGGCGCCTTCATCACCGCCATTGGCGTGACGCTGATGCTCGTCGGCTGGGTGGTCGCGGCGTTCTCGGGCGAGAAGGTCGGGACCAATCCCTGGGGTTCCAAATCGCTGGAGTGGACCCATGCCGACAGCCCGCCCGGCCCCGGCAATTTCCCCGCGCCGGTGACGGTGGCGGCGGACTGGACGCCCTACGACTACCACAAATGATGGGAATGCGGCCCTCCGCCTTGGCGCGGAGGGCCGCGAAATCTGGAGCGCAAGCATGAATGAATCCGCGCCGCCCGAAACCGGCAAAAAGCCCGGCGGCTACCGTTGGATGGGCTGGTTGTTCTTTCTGCTTGCGGTCTTCATGTATGTCAGCATCATGATCAAGATCATCAAATTCGGACCTTGATCGGATAGCGCTGCAATGTTGGAAATTCATGACCTGCCGCATGTGTTGGCGGCGCTTAATGCGGCCTCGGTCGTTGTGCTGCTCTGGGGCTATGCGCGGATCAAGTCCGGCGATCGCGACGGCCACCGCAAGACCATGATCGTCGCCGGCGTCATCGGCGTGCTGTTTCTGGCGATTTACTTCTATTATCACGCCCATGCCGGCCTGGCGAAATTCGGCGGCCTGGGCCTTGTGCGCCCCGCCTATTTCACCTTGCTGGCGATCCATGTGCTCGCCGCCTTCGCTGTCGCCGTGATCGTGCCGCTCGCCGTGTTCAACGCGGTGAAACGGCGATTCGAGACTTACCGCCGGATCGTTCGCTGGGCCTGGCCGCTGTGGATGTTCGTCTCCCTGTCCGGCCTGGTGGTCTATGTCATGGCGGTTCACCTTTATCCCACTGTCGCGAGCTGACCTCATGACCGTTTCCGTCGCGCGCGAAGCCGCCGCCGAGGCGCCAGGCGCGCAAGGCGAGCTGTTGCTTTGGGGCTGGATTTCCTTCGGCGCCCTGGCGGTGGCCGGCGTTTTCGCGCTGCTGCTGGCGCTGTCGCGGATCCCCGGCCTTGGCGCGGTGTTCCCGGTGGACTTTTTCTACAAGGGGCTGGTCATCCATGTGATTTTTTCGCTGGTGGTCTGGCTGTTGGCCAATCTCGGCTTTCACATGTCCGCCGCGTATCACGATCTCGCCAGCGACGGGGCGCCTGGCAAAGGCCTTGGCCGCGTCGGGCCGATGCTGACGCTCGCCGCCTTCCCCTTTCTGTTTGTTCCGGCTTTTTTCGTATCCAGCCACGCCGAACTGACCAATTACATTCCGCTGATCGATCATAATTTCTATGATTTCGGCTTGGCTTTGCTGGCGCTCGGCCTGCTCGCGCCGGCGTTGCGTCTGCTGATCAATCTGCGCGGACGGAAACTCTCTGAGTTGCCGCTGGAACAATTCGGCGCGGCGGCCATGGCCTGGATTTATGTCATGGCGCTGCTGACCTTCGCGCTCGCCGCGCTCGTGCTGTTGCGGCGCGGCGATTTCGTCAATTCGCGCGAACAGTTCAATTGGGGCGGCGGCCATTTGTTGCAATTCGCCTATGCCGCGCTGTTGCTGACCAACTGGGCCCTGCTCGCCCGTCGGATTTTCGGCGAAAAACTGTTTGACGCCGATCTGATCCGCATGGCGCTGATGCTGCTCGCCGTGTTCACCGTGCCGTCGCTTGGCTTCTACATCGCTTTCGATCCTTTTTCCGACAAGCTGCACGACGCCTATCGTCTCTTGCAATTCGGCATTGGTTTTCCCGCCGCGCTGGCCGGCGTCACCCTGCTGGCGGGGGCGTTGAAGACCGGCGCCGCCAAAAATTGGAGTTGGTGCGATCCCTCTTTGGTCGCCCTGGCGCTGTCGGTGGTCCTGTTCGGTTTCGGCGGGTTGATGGGCCTGTCGATTTCCGGCTCGGATACGCGCACGCCCGCCCATTATCACGCTGTCATCACAGCCGTCAGCCTGTCCTGCATGGGCGTTCTGCTCGGCGCCGGCTTCGCGCGGCTGAATCGCGCGACGGTCAGTGAAAAATGGGCGCGGGTCTTTTCTGCTGTTCTATGGCGGCGGGCAGGGGATCGCCTCGCTCGGCATGTTCGTCGCCGGCGGCTATGGCGCGCAGCGCAAGACGCCGGAAGCCTTGGGGCATCTTTCCCATGTCGCGGCGGCGGGCATGGCCGCCCATGGAATCGGCGCGTTGCTGGCGGTGATCGGCGGCGCTGGCGTGGTGATTCTGGCGTTGCGCGCGCTGTCGCGCCAGGCGCCATGAAACGGGTTCCGTCCGGCGCTATCCTGCTGCTGGCTCTGGCCGCCATTCTGTTCGCCGCAGCCGGATTTTTGCACCGGCGCAATCGGCATCCACCCCTGTTCCATGCGGTCGCGGTCCAGGCGCCCATCGATCTCGCCGGTCTCGTCGATGACCAGGGCGCGCCGGTCGCGGCGGAAAAGTTTCGCGGCAAGTGGCTGATCGTCAATCTCTGGGCGCCCTGGTGCGCGCCCTGCCTGAAGGAAATGCCGACGCTCGACCGCCTGGCCGGCGATCCGGCCTTCGCCGATTTCGCTGTGCTGGCGGTGGCGCGCGACCAAACCGGCCAGGACAAGGCGCTGGCCGTCTTCGAGCGCCTGTCGTTGACGCGGCTGAAATTCATTGCCGATCCCGAGGGCGGGATCGCGAAAAAAATTGGCGCGCGCGGCTTTCCCACGACGCTCGTTCTGGCGCCGGATGGCGCGCCGCAGGCTTTCCACGAGGGAGAACTGGATTGGGATCAGGCTTCCGTCCGTGCGGAATTATCGGCGCTCACTGTCCGCCGGGGTCGATATCAAGGCGAAAGGTGAAGCCATCGCCGCGATAGGCGCCCTCGACATATTCGACGATCTGGCCGCCGACGGCGTGGGTCTTGCGTTTGATCAGCAGGCAAGGCTGGGGCGTCTGGAAGCCGAAGGCGGCGTTTTCGTCATCGCTGCTCAGCACCGCCTCGATGCTTTGTTCGGCGTGCGCCAAGCGCAGGCCGCAGAGTTCGGTGAGAGCGCGATTGGCGGAGCCCTCGCCATCCCAATCGGCCATCTCCGGCGCCGCTGTCAGATCGAACCAGGCGATTTCGCGCGCCAACGGCGCGCCATCGCCGAGCCGGAGCCGCTCCAGCTTGAGAAAATGAGCGGTCGAGGGCCGGTTGAACACCGAGGCGATCACTCGGTCGCGCAGGATCTCGCGCGCCAGCAACCGGCTGGAGGGCGTCCGACCGAGATCGCGCATCTCCTCGTCAAAGCCTTTGATGCGGCCGAGACGCGGGGAGGGGCGTGACGGAGTCTTGGCCACGGCGCCATTGCGACGGCTGGTGGTCAGCAGGTTTTCCTTGCGCAATTCCTCGTAAAAGCGACGCACCGTCGTGCGGCTCAACTCGAGTTTCTCGGCGAGAATGCGTTCGGCGGGCAGGCTCTGCCCCTCGACGATCTCGCCGCCCTCCACCATGCTGCTGAAGGCGCGGATCATCTGTTTGTAAACGGGCTCGGCCAGTCCGCGATCCGGCGTCAAGGATTCGATCAATTGTTCGCTTGAAAGCATGATGAAAGGCGTTCTTCCGTCGTTCTTCGGTCGCGACCCGGAGAACAGCGTGTTCCCGGCTTCGATCTTGTCCGAATTGCGACCCAAAGATGACGAAAATTGCCCTGAACGTTAGATGAATGGCGCGGCTTTCAGCGGCGGTCATGGGCGCGAAACCCACGGATTTTCCGGATTTTGCTTCAATTTGGCGAGGAGGAATTGTCGCCGATTGTGGCCGGACCATTCCCCCGCGTCTCAAAATCCCGGCGGGACCGCGCGTTTCTGCGGAAAGCCGGGCTGGCGCGGCGCCGCAGGTCGGGGCGGCCAGGCCAGGGCGCTGTAGGGAACAGGATCGAGCGACAGCAGCGGGCTGTAGGAGGGGTCGGCGACCAGAGCCTCGCCCCAGGCCGCGCGCAGATTGGTCAATTCGCGGTTCAACCTTTTGCTCTTGTCTTCGGCCTGGAGCTTGCCGCGCGAAGCCGATTCGCGGTGCAGCAGTCGGGCGTGCGGGGTCTGCACGATGCGCAGGCCTTTCGCCCGCAGTTTCAGGCAATAATCGACATCGTTGAAATTCACCGGGAAATTCATCGCGTCGAAACCACCGGCGGCGTGGAACAGGCTTTTGTCGGTCAGCAGGCAGGCGGCGGTCACGGCGCTGCATTCATGGGCGGCGAGCAGCAGATCGCCATAGCCGGGATCGCCGTCGATCCGATCGTTGAACGCATGGGCTGCGCCATAGCGGGCGCCAAGCACGACGCCGCCATGCTGGACGACGCCGCTGGGCCACAGCAATTTGGCGCCGACGGCGCCGACATCCGGCTCGCCCAGCCGTCCCTGCATTTCCTCCAGCCAGCCCGGGTGCAAAGCCTCGACGTCATTGTTGAGCAGCAGCAGGGCGTTGCCAGAGGCGACCGCCGCGCCGGCATTGATGATGCGCGAGAAATTGAAGCCGCCGCCGACCTTGAACACCCGCAGGCCGCGCGCCAAAATCTGCTCGAAATAGGCGTGGGTTTCCGGCTCCGACGATTCATTGTCGAGCACGATACATTCATGCGCGGCCAGATCGACGGTGGCGAACAGCGAGTCGATGCAGGGTTTGAGCAGATCGACGCGGTCGCGTGTCGGGATGAGGATGGAGAGTCGCGTTCGCTGGAGCGATCTGTTGACCCGGATCAGCGGCAAGGCGCCGCCCGCCAGCGGATCGAGCCGCGCCGGCGCCCGCCGCGCGTCGAAATGGGCCTGCGCCGCGCGCAGCAGCTCCGGCGTCAGCGCGCGGGCGTCGATGCGCGGCAGCCGGGCGAGAAAGCCGGGAACATGGACCGGCGAAGCGGCGAGTGGCGACGCCTGCCGCGCGCCGCGCGCGGCGCGGCGATCGAACGCGAAATTGCAGAGGCGAAACAGGCTGTCGGCGCCGGCGGCCAGGGCTTGGGCGACATAGCTCCGCCGCGCCGCGAACAAGAGCGCGCCAGCGCCCTGCTCGAGCAGTCTTTCGTAATCGAACGCGGACAGCGCCAAAGGCCATTCGCCGCCGTCCTCGGCGGTCACGGTGAAGTCGGCATAGGCCCAGGGCGCGGCGGGAAAGGCTTCGAGCGCGGCGGTCAGGGCGCGCAGGGCGCCGGGCTGGAACCGCGCGCCGGCGAGGGTGAAAACCAGCGTCTCGCAACCGGCGGCGTCCTCGTCGAGAAATTGCTTCAGCCCGGCCGGATCAAAGCCGCCCGCGCTCTGGTCGAAGGCGGCGGCCAGCCAGTCGCAGCTCTGCTGCGCCTCAAGCGATTCGACGCTTGCATCGACGTCGCCGCCTCCAATCAGCACGACGCCTACCGGTTTGGCCTCGTCATCGGCGGCGGGAGACGCGGGAACAAGCCGGCGCCAGGCGGCGATTTCGCCAAAAGGCAGGGCCTGGGGAATCAGACGGTCGAAAAACGCGGCGCGCAGCCTTTCCGACTCCAGTTCCGCCCGGTTCTGGATAAACTGGCGCAGGCCATCGGCGAAAGCGGTGAAAAACACCGGGCTCCCAGGCAAGGCCTGGCCCTGGCCATCGACCACTTCGGCGCGATGGGCCAAACCGTCGGCGAGACATTCGGGCAGGAACAGATCGAACGCGCGCCGCGCCCGGCCTTCGCCGCTCTCCTCGATATGAGTCCAGCTGTCGGCCAGGGCTTCGGCGACCAGCCGGCCATCGACAAAAGCGCGCACCTTGTGCGCGTCGCCGATTTGGCGCGCGCCGCCGCCGAGCCAGCCGTGCAGGCGCAGGCCGCCATACCAGTGGACCTCGCCCGCCGGACCGGGCGTTTCGGCTTCTTCGGCGAAGGGCGCGTCGAGCGCGTCGAGCGGCGCCGCGCCATTGGCCAGCCACAGCTCCAGCCGCCGCGCGCCGGCCAGGGCGCCGGGCGGCAGGTTGAAGAGGAAGGCGTAACAGCCGTCATTGTCCCCGGAGACGGCGAGTTCAGCCTCGTAAATTTCGGCGCGGGCCAAAGCCGCCGGCTGTCCGTCGATCCGCAACTCCACGGCAAAACGCCGCTCCGGTTGGGCGGGGTCGAAAACGTGGCCGCCGAGCTGGCGCGCGGAGAGAATTTTAAGAGACGCCCGCGGTGCGCCCTCGGCCTTGGACCCGGTCATGGCTGGCCGTTCTCCCCCGCGCGCCTGCGCCTGAGCCATGAGCCGACCTGGCGTGCGATCTTCACGTCGCACAGGCGCGGATCGAGCCGCAGATCGGCCTCGGCGAAGGGCTGAGAGCCGGAAGACCAGTCGAAGCCGGCGCGGGCCAGGCCGAACGCGTCGGCCAGATCGTCCAGCAGGCCAAAGAAGCGGGTTCGCGAACAGGACATTAATTCGGTGATTTCATATTGGCGCAAAGCGCGGTCATATTGGTTGTTCTCGATCCGCCCGGCAATGAAAACATTGCCGGGCGCCATGACGGCGAGATCGTCGAGACAGGCCCCGAACACCACGAGGCGCGCGGGATCGTCCTGGCGGCGGAGCGCACGGGCCAGCGTGACAATCAGGGAGTCGCAGGCGGCGTCTGGCGCGGGCGCGAGCAGGCCGAGGACCATTCCGCCGCCCGCGCCGGGGACGGTCGGAATACGCGGCGAAAATTCGGCGCGGCGCGCGTTGGCGAAAATCCGGGAGACGACATGATCGGTCATCCGGTCGCGCGGACGAAGCAGCGGGTCGTGGCGCAAGGGCGCGCGCCAGGCGCGCAGGCTTTCGGCCAGATCGCCTGAAAGCCCCTGGGCGCAGCCCGGGCAGGCGTCCTCGCCTTGGGGGCGCTCGCAGACCGGTCCTTGCCGCCGGGGCGGGGCCAGCCAGTCGAGATCGGCGACGATCAGCTCGGATTCGGGCGCGAGCGACAGCAGAAGATCGACGAGATCGGCGGGATAGTCGGGAGAGAAAACCAGCGCGACGCGGCGCGGCCGGCCGCGATTAAGCCAGTCCCCCAGGTTTTTGACGCCGTTGGGCGCGCCGATTTCAAAACTCAGGGATTGCGGCGGTTGGCCTTCCGGACCGCGCAGGGAAAAGCGCCGGCGCAGAGGATCGTAAAGGCCGATCGCGACCCTTTCCCGGTTGGCCGCCAATTCGCGCGCGGCGAAAGCGGAAACGCCTTCGACGCCGACAACAAGCTCGAATCCCTCCGGGGGCGGCATGAGCCTCTCGATCGCCGCCCGCGCATCGCGCAGCGAATCGGCGGCGAGAAAACCCGCGCCCTCGGCCTCATGTTCCGGAAAGCGCGCCTTCAGCAATTTGAGATTGCGCATCACCAACCGCCGCTTGTCGGCGCCAAAGGACAGCGAGCCGACATGGCCGACATAGACGCCGGTCGCGCAGACATTGCGAAAGCCCTTTTCATGGGCGCGCAGGCAGAATTCGACATCCTCGTAATAGCCGCGTCCATAAATTTCCGGCAGCGGGCCGACGGCGTCTAGGCAGGCGCGAGTGATATAGAGGCAGAAGCCTATGCCATTGGGAATGTCGATCAGCAGATCGCCATTGGCTTGGCGCGCCAAGGCGTCGATCGCGGCGATCGCCTCGGGCGAGGGCAGGGCCGAACTGGCGTTGGCCATGGGGAAGCTACAGGTCTCGCCATTGTTCGACAGCGGCGTGAGCGTGCCGAGTCGCGGTTCGGCGCGCGACAAAGCGGCGAGCCGGGCGAAGGCGCCGGGCGGCGGCAGCGCATCGGCGTTGAGCAGCAGCACGTCCCCTCCGGCGCAAGTCGCCAGGCCCAGATTGACCGAAGCGGCGAAGCCCAGATTGGTCGGGTTGCGGATCAGCCGCAGCCGTCCGGCCTCGGCCTGGACGTCGAGCCAGGCGCGCAGCGCCGCGTTGGGACTGGCGTCGTCCACCACGACGAGACGCGCATCGTCGCCGATCTGCGCCATGGCGGCTTCGAGACAGGCGCGGCTGGCGTCGAAATCCTCGTAAACCGGAACCAGTATATGGAGTTCGGCCGTTTCGGCCACGGGCGGCGACGACCCGGTGGCGCCACTGGCGGCAGGCGGCGCCCAGGCGGCCAACAGCGCGCCGTCGCGCCAAAGGCTGAGCCGCTCGACCAACTCGTCTTGAAAATCCAGCGGAGCGGCGCCGCGCCCCGGTTCGACAAGAAAAAAACCGGCCTGGGCGGCGAGGGGCCTCTCGGACTGGCAATGGGCGCCGTCGATCCGCAAAACCGGTGCGTCCTCGCCGCTCCAGGCCGCCCAGCCTTGCAGCCGTCCGCCGATCCGGGTCAGGCTCAGCAGCGCCGCCGCGCCTTGCGCGAAAGACGCGGCGATCGCCAGCCGCAGCAGCTCCGGTTCGGTCAGCGGGTCATCGAGCGCGGCGCGCGCCGCGGCGGCCTGCATGGGCTCGGGCCCCCAGGTCAGCGCATGGCGCATGACCAAACGGTCGGTCGGGTCAAGGTCGAAGGCGCGGGCGAGATCGGCCCTGGCCTCGGCGTTGAAGCCGGCGCGGCGCGAAATCTCCGCGCGCAGCAGAAAATCTCGGGCGGCGGGGCGGCTGAGACGGCAGAGCCGGTCGGCGAAGGCAAATGCGGCGTCGGGCGCGCCGCGCCGCAATTCCTCGACGGCGCGCAAAGCCAGCGCCTCGCCATGCCCTTCGGCGGAAAAGAACAGAGCCTTGCCGTCCACGGGAGCCTCGTTGGAGCCGGATGGGGAAAGCGCGCCGGCGCGTCAGCCCTGCGACGGCTCGGCCACTTGTTCGATCGCCGCCGCTTGCGCTTGTTCTGGCCGCAGCGCTTGCGGCGGAACGATGAGGCGGTCCAGATCGGTGCCGCCGAACATCGCCTCGATTTCCGCCAGCGATGTTTCGGGTGTCAGCAGCAAGGCCCAGAGGTCGAATCCGGTGGAAATCACCCGCGCTTCGGAAAAGCCGGCGACAACAGCGATGCGCGCCAGCCGGTCCCCGGAGAAGCCGGTGCGATGGGCCATGGCGCTGAGACCATTGGCGATGGATTCGCTATGGCCAAACAACATGTCGATCGGGCGAATCGGCCCAATGGGCGCTTGATAGGCGATGGCTTCGTCGCCCTGTTCGAGTATGAACTTGGCTATGGCGGCCAGATTGGGACAGGTGATCAGCGCGAAGCCGCCGGGCTTGAGCACGCGGCGGAATTCGCGGAAGGCGGGTATCACCTCATGGGCGTGGAGATGTTCGATCGCATGGGAGGAAAACACCACGTCCACGGCGGCGTCCGGAGCCTTGCCGCTCATGTCGACGATCGAGCAGACGATATCCGGCTGAAATTCGGGAACGACGTCGAGACGGATCTCCCGCCATTTTTCGGGGGAGAACATCGCCGGCAGCCGTCCGGAAGGGCGGGGACCGCAGCCGGCGTTGAGAATGATTTTCTGTTCGGAATTGGTCATAAACCGTCCTCGCCGCCGGATTGGGCATTGGTGAATGCGCGGCTGCGCCGCACGCTGAAACGGGTCACGGGGATTTCGGCCGGAACCGCGGCGCATGTTTCGCCGACTGTCGGCGATCCCCCGCCGGGCCGAGCGGCCGGATCGAGCCCCAATATCGACATGACCTGTCGCAGGCAGTCGTTCTTGTCATAGCGCGCCAGCGCCGTCTGGCGCGCCTTTTGCCCGAGGGCGGCGAAGCGGGCCGGGTCGGACAGCACGGCGATGACCTTTTCCGCCAAGGCGTCGGGATCGAAAAACGGCGTCAGCAGCCCATTGACTCCGTCTTCCAGCGCTTCGCGCACTGGCGCGGTGTCGGAGCCGATGACGACGCAGCCCAAGGTCATGGCCTCGATCATGGACCAGGACAGGACGAAGGGGAATGTCATGTAGACGTGGGCGCTGCTGGTTTGCAGAAGCTGGACATAAAGGTCGTAGGGCTGCGGCGGCAGGAAATGGATCCGCGACAGATCGACCGCGCCGGCGATTTCGTCGAGGCAGACCGATTTCCAGCTCTTTCCGCCGTCCGGCGGCGCTCCGTAGGAGACATCGTCGCCGCCGACGATCACCACCTGGGCGTTGGGGCGCGCGGCGAGAATTTTGGGTAGCGCGCGCATGAAAATGCGATAGCCGCGCATCGGCTCCAGGTTGCGGGCGACGAAAGTGAGAACTTCGTCGCCGCGATGCAGCCGCCTTCCCCCCGGGAGCTCAAATTGCGCATTAGGGTCCGGACGAAGCCGTTCGCCGTCCACGCCTTCGTGAACCACTTGAATTTTCGACTGAAATTCTTTCGGGTAGGTTTGTTTTTGCCATTTCGTCGGAGATATTCCGAGGTCGGCGTCGACCAGCGACAGCAGCGTCGCGGCATTCTTGCAATGGAGCGTCACAAGCCCGTCCAGGCCAAATTTCGGCTCCTCGGGATCGAAATGGACGTCCTGGCCTTCGGAGCGGTAATAATATTCACAATAGACGGCGATTTTAGCCTTGGGAAAAAAGGCGCGCATGGGCAAGGTTTCGCCCCAGCCGCAATGGCCGATGATGAGATCCGGCGCGAAGCCCTTGCTGGTCAATTCGCTCAGGACATGGAGCACTTCGGTCGCGCGCCGGCTTTCCACATCGAGGCGGCGGGCGAAAGGATGTGTCTGGGCGACATTGAAAAAGGGCATGGTGTAGCGCAGCAATTCGACGCCGGCGATTTCCTGGGCGGTGTCCGCGCCTATGGCGACAACACGATGGTCGGGCGATCTGGCCAATTCCCCGGCGAGACTTCTGAATTGGGCGGGGAAGTTGTTGTGGACGAATAAAATCTGCATCCAGAGGTTCTCGCGCGGGGCGCGCATGCGCACTCCCCTTCACCGAATAATATATTCCCGGCGAAAAAGGAAATGGCTTTCGTCGGCCAAGGGGCTGAGAAAGAAAACGCCGCGCGAAGCCGCGCGGCGCTGAAAAGAGTTCAGAAACAAACCACTCAGGAGACGTGTTCTGCGCCGCCGCCGAACTGCAGGTTGACGTTCTTGACGTCGAGCACCTGACCGTTCGTGAAGGTGATCTGCGTCAGGCCGCCCGCAATCGTCGTCGAACCGACGATGCCTTGCGAGGAAACGACTGTCGTCGACGTTCCGCCGATGATCGTCGAATTGCCGGTGAGGCCGAGGTTGACCGTATCCGCGCCCGCGCCGCCGACCACCGAAGTCGCGCCACCCTTGTTCAGATCGATCGTATCATGGCCTTCCGAGCCGTAGATCGTGTCATTGCCGGAGCCCGCCCAGACCGTGGTGTGGTTGCCGTGGGCCCAAACGACGTTATCGCCAGCTGTGAGGGCGAGTTCGTCGGCGCCCAGGCCGCCAGCGAGTGTGTCTTGGGACGACGAGGTGAGGCCCGCCCAAAGGTCTTCCGTGCCGGAGCCGGCAATAAGCAGCGAGTGGCCGCCGCCCCACAAGGTGTCGGAACCCGCGCCGCCCCACAGCGTATTCAAGCCGGAGCCAGCCGCCAGCACATTGTTCGCGGTGGAGGCGCCGGCCGCCAGCACATCGTTGCCGCCGCCGCCGATCAGGAGGTCGCCACCGGAGGTCGCCTTGGTGTAAATGTCGTCGTTTCCGAGACCCGCTGTGATCGTCGAGTGCCCGCCGCCCCACAGGGTGTCGGAGCCCAAGCCGCCGTTCAGCGTGGTGGCGCCCGTTCCCGCATAGACCAGATCGTTGCCGGTGGTGAGCTGGATCGAAGTCGGCGCCGTTGCCGCCATAGATCGTGTCGACGGCAGAGCCGGTGCTGAGCAAATCCAGGGTCTGAGCGGCGGCGCTCTGGACGATCACATTGCCGCCCTTGTCAACCACGACGCTTTCCGTGCCGGGATCGTTGAGGACATAAATGGCGCCGGTGTCATTCCACGGCCAGACAAGGCCTTGGTCATCGTAATGGAGCAGCGTGTTCGGCGGGTTCGGCGCGGTCGAGGGCACGCTGAGCGCGGCGGCGACCTCACTGATGACGGTCGGGGACAGATTCGCCAAGCCTTCGGCAATGGCCAAATTGGCTGTATCAAGGTTATAGGTAAAGGACACGGCGACCTCACTCAGTTCTTATGATTTGCAAAATTTCCGCGCCTAAAATCCAGCGGCGGCGCGAAACACTTTGACTTTGGCTTCCGCCGGACGCGCCGGGGGGAAGCCCGTTTCTTGTTGCGCCGTCGCGACGGCGGCGGCGGGGATGAGCTCAAGACGCAAACCGACGAGCGGATCGACGCCCGCGGCGCTGAGCAATTCGATTTCGCGGCCACGCCGCGCCTGGATCGGAGACCCAAGGAAAAGCGCCTCGGCGGCGATCTGGAAGCCTTCGGCTTCGGGTCCGGAAAGGCGGAATCGCAAACCCGCGAGCGGCAGAGCGCGCCCACGCGTGCCGACGAAAACTCCCGCCTGCGCCCAGTCGAGCCAGCGCGGCGGCGAGGTGGCGAGCAGCGGCTGGATTTCCAATTGCAGCCCTTCAGGCAGGCGACCGAGGATTTCCAGGCCTTCGACGGCGGCGGGCAAATTGGGACCGCCAAGCCAGACGCCGGCTTCGGCAATAATATCGCCACGCCTGGACAAGTGACCGCGCAGCCGCAATTCCGTCGAGACGGGTTCGTCAGAGTTCGTCGCGGGGATTTCCGCGCGCGGAGCGGCGCCCAGCAGGGGCTCAAGCGTGAAGGAGGCGTCCAACGCATCGGAAGCGCGCTGGCCGATGATTTTGATCGCCAACCGGCCCGGCTGTTCGCATCGGATCACGGCGCAATCGCCAGGAGCGGCAAAAAATCCGGCGACGACATCGGGGGGAGAAATGACTTCGATCGAGTCTTCGCTGCCGGCCGCCGGTCGGGCCATGGCCACCGGCGAAGCGCCCCTGGCCGCTCCCGATGTATAACGAAGAACGAACAAGCCGCGCTGAACGCCGACCGTCGTTTCTCGTTCCTGTGCCCCTGGACCGACCAAAGCAAGATCCCCCGTGCATTGCGTCGCAGCAAAACACTTTATAGCTAACCAAACGTTACCTGTGTGGCTTTGGTAACATTACGTTGAGGAAGTCGGCAATCCGTAATTTACGAAATGCGCCAAACGAGGTGTTTTTGGATTGACAATTTCGTGAGGTCAGGCCGCAGCGCGCTGCGCCGCCTCCACAGCGAGGGTTAATTAAAACACAATAAAAACAATATGATATATTGGAGCCTGGCCAGACGGGCGTGTCTCCGGGACATTCGTTGGCGCAGAGCTGTCCGATGCACAGCTTTTCAACGACGATGAAAAAACGAGCAAAATAGAAAGGTCTGCTCATGTTTTGGCAAATACAACCTTAAATTGTGATCGTTTTATTGCTTGGCGGCGATGCGTTGCGGGCTGTCTAGTTGCCAACCAACACTCAGCACGAAAAATTTTGCATGGTGGTTTGGCGAACGGCTATGCGGCAAGCGGCAACTTGCGCGACCTGCAACCATAGCATGTGCTGAACGGCGAGGGCCGCTTGGGTCGGTCAGGGGCGAGCGAAAATAGAAGCATGTTAAAAAACAAATAGGTAAGAGATAAGAAATGCGTTATTTGACGTCATCGGCACGGGTTTTCGCGGCTTTGGAACTTGCCGCGGAAAGCGGCATCGAATTGATTTAAAAGGGGTATTGCCGACGCGAGCCGCAACCCAGCGGCTGCGCCTCGCGGCGCGCGGACCGGGCGAATCGCGACCGATTCCATAGTCCTTTGTTTTTCGTTATTTTTATAAAAAACGGCCTTGGCCTTCGCGCGCCACCGAACCGGCGTCGCCTGATGGCGTCTTCTGGACTAATATCTTGTTTTAAACATTCTTCTCAGGATGGCCGGCTTTCGCGTCATGAGCGCGCGCCTCGACAATCGCGGCGCGCCTGCTGGCTCAGATGAACTCGACCTTGAGAATTTCGTAGCTCTTGCCGCCGCCGGGCGTGTTGACTTCGACGGTGTCGCCGACCTTCTTGCCGATCAGCGCGCGCGAAATGGGCGAGGAGATGGAAATCTTGCCGGATCGGACATCGGCCTCCGTATCGCCGACGATCTGATAGCGCTTTTTCTCTTCGGTATCCTCGTCGATCAGCGTCAATGTCGCGCCGAATTTCACGCTATTTCCGGATAATTTGCTGACGTCGATCACATCGGCGCGGGCGATCTTGTCTTCCAGTTCGGCGATTCGGCCTTCATTCAGCGACTGCGATTCCTTGGCCGCGTGATATTCTGCGTTTTCGGACAAATCGCCATGAGAGCGGGCCTCGGAAATGGCTTCAACGATCCTTGGGCGCTCGACCTGCTGACGGCGCTTCAGCTCATCTTCCAGAGCGGCGAAGCCGGCGGCGGTCATGGGCAGCTTTTCCATCCTTGGCGTCTTTCAGAGTCGGCGGGCCGGCAGTCGGACCCGCAGGGAATAAAAAGCGAGACGCGCCACAGGGGCGCGTCGGCTTTCGGCAAAAAGGGCCGATATGATGGTACAGTCGCGCCGGCAGGTCAATCTCCTCGCGGCCGCGCGCCTTACAGGAAATAATCCTGCAAGGCGCGCACTTCGAGATCGCCGGCGCGATAGGCGCGCACGCCCTCGGCAGCCGCGACCGCGCCGGCCAGCGTGGTGTAATAGGGCGTCTTGTGCAGCAGCGCGGCGCGGCGCAGAGAGCGCGAATCGGCCAGGGCCTGTGCGCCCTCGGTGGTATTGAACACCAGCTGTACGCCGCCATTCTTGATGGCGTCGACCACATGCGGGCGGCCCTCGGAGACCTTGTTGATCCTCTGCGCGGCAATGCCATGTTCGTTGAGGAAGCGCGCCGTGCCGCCGGTGGCCAGCACCTTGAAGCCGAGGCCGGCCAGCAGCTTGACCGAGTCGAGCACGCGCAATTTGTCGATTTCGCGGACCGAGACGAACAGCGCCCCGGAGGTCGGCACCTTGGTGCCGCCGCCGAGCTGGCTTTTGGCGAAGGCGATGTCGAAGGAGCGGTCGAGGCCGATCACTTCGCCGGTCGAGCGCATTTCCGGGCCGAGCACCGTGTCGACGCCGGGGAAGCGGGCGAAGGGGAACACGGCTTCCTTCACGCCGACATGGCCGCCTTTCCAAGGCTCGAGCGCGAAGGAGGCCAGGCTTTCGCCGGCCATGATCCGTGAGGCGATCTTGGCGATGGGCATGCCGATCACCTTGGCGACGAAGGGCACGGTGCGCGACGCGCGCGGATTGACTTCGAGCACGTAGATCTCGCCGTCCTTCAACGCATATTGGACATTCATCAGGCCGCCGACATTGAGCGCCAGCGCCATTTTGCGGGTCTGCGCCTCAAGGGCGGCGATCATGTCCGCCGACAGCGAGCGCGGCGGCAGCGAACAGGCGGAATCGCCGGAGTGAATGCCGGCCTCCTCGATATGCTCCATCACGCCGGCGACGAACACATCCTTGCCGTCGCAGAGGCAATCGACGTCCACTTCCACGGCGTCGACGAGATAGCGGTCGAACAGCAGCGGATTCTTGCCCAGCACCGTATTGATCTGGCCGGTCTTGTCGTTGGGATAGCGGGTCTTGACGTCGGAGGGCACCAGGCCCGGCAGCGTGCCGAGCAGGTAATCGTCAAGCGCGCCCTCGTCGCGCAAAATCGCCATGGCGCGGCCGCCGAGCACATAGGAGGGGCGCACCACCAGGGGCAGGCCCAGCTCCCCGGCGACCATGCGCGCCTGTTCGACCGAATAGGCGATGCCGTTTTTCGGCTGTTTCAGGCCGAGCTTGTCGAGCAGCCGCTTGAACTGGTCGCGGTCCTCGGCGAGATCGATGGAATCGACCGAAGTGCCGAGGATCGGAATATTGGCGTCCTGAAGCGCCTTGGCCAGTTTCAGCGGCGTCTGTCCGCCGAACTGGACGATGACGCCCTTGAGCGTGCCGTTTTCCTGCTCCTTGGCGAGGATTTCCAGCACGTCCTCGCGGGTCAGCGGCTCGAAATAGAGGCGATCCGAAGTGTCATAATCAGTCGAGACCGTTTCCGGATTGCAATTGATCATGATGGTTTCATAGCCGGCGTCATCAAGCGCGAAGCAGGCGTGGCAGCAGCAATAGTCGAATTCTATGCCCTGGCCGATGCGGTTCGGCCCGCCACCGAGAATCACCACTTTCTTGCGATCGCTGGGCCGCGCCTCGCAGGCGGGCGCGCCGGCGAAAGGCGTCTCATAGGTGGAATACATGTAAGCCGTGGGCGAAAAGAATTCCGCCGCGCAGGTGTCGATGCGCTTATAGACCGGGCGCACCTCGAGCGAGCGACGCAAAGCCGCCACCTCGTTCTCGCCCTTTCCGGTGAGCGAGGCGAGCCGCAAATCGGAAAAACCGGCGGCTTTCAGGGCGCGGAAATTTTCGGCGTCCTGGGGCAGGCCAAAGGTCTTGATCTTGTTTTCCAGGGCGATGATTTCGCCGATGCGGGCGAGGAACCAGGGGTCGATCTGGCAGGCGCTGAAAATTTCCTTTTCGCTCATGCCCATGCGCATGGCCTGGCCAACCATGAGAATACGGTCGGGCGTGGGCGTGCCCAGCGCCGCGCGCAACACGTTCATGTCGTCGCCGCGACCGAGGCCCTCGATCTCGATCTCGTCGAGGCCCGACAGCCCGGTTTCCAGCGAGCGCAGCGCCTTTTGCAGCGATTCGGCGAAAGTGCGGCCAATGGCCATGGCCTCGCCGACCGATTTCATCGCCGTGGTCAGCACAGGTTCGGCGCCGGGGAATTTCTCGAAGGCGAAACGCGGGATTTTGGTGACCACGTAATCAATGGTCGGCTCGAAGGAGGCCGGGGTGGCGCCGCCGGTGATGTCATTGGCGATTTCATCGAGCGTATAGCCGACCGCCAGCTTGGCGGCGACCTTGGCGATCGGGAAGCCGGTGGCCTTGGAGGCGAGCGCCGAGGACCTGGACACGCGCGGATTCATCTCGATGACGATCATCCGGCCATTGGCGGGATTGATGGCGAATTGCACGTTGGAGCCGCCGGTCTCCACGCCGATCTCGCGCAGCACCGCCAGCGAGGCGTCGCGCATGATCTGATATTCCTTGTCGGTCAGCGTCAGCGCCGGGGCGACGGTGATGGAGTCGCCGGTGTGCACGCCCATCGGGTCGAGGTTTTCGATGGAGCAGATGATGATGCAATTGTCCGCCTTGTCGCGGACCACCTCCATCTCATATTCCTTCCAGCCGAGGACGCTTTCCTCGATCAGCACTTCATTGGTCGGCGAGGCGTCGATGCCGCGCTCGACAATGTCGATGAACTCGGCCTTGTTATAGGCGATGCCGCCGCCGGTGCCGCCCAGGGTGAAGGAGGGGCGGATGATCGCGGGCAGGCCTATGTCGTCGAGCGCCGCCAGCGCCTGGCTGAGCGTCTTGATCTGATGCGAGCGCGGGGTGTCCAGGCCGATCTTGGTCATGGCCTGGCGGAACAGTTCGCGATCCTCGGCCTTGTCGATGGCCTCGGCGGTCGCGCCGATCATCTCAATGTCGAATTTTTCCAGAATGCCCATTTTCTTCAGCGACAGCGCGCAATTGAGCGCGGTCTGGCCGCCCATGGTCGGCAGCAGGGCGAAGCCGCCCGGCGCCGCGTAGCGTTCTTTCTCGATGATCTTGGCGACGATCTCGGGGGTGATCGGCTCGACATAGGTGCGGTCGGCCAGATCCGGATCGGTCATGATGGTCGCCGGATTGGAATTGACCAGGACGATGCGATAGCCCTCGGCCTTCAACGCCTTGCAGGCCTGGGTGCCGGAATAGTCGAATTCGCAGGCCTGGCCGATAACGATCGGCCCCGCGCCGATGATCATGATCGTCTGGATGTCTGTCCGTTTCGGCATGGCCACTCTTTATTATGTTGTCCGACTGCGGCGCCGGTCGTCGCCGCATATAAAAAAAGGCCGCGCTTTCGGCCTCGCTGGGCCGGAGCGCGTCCTCCGCCGGAAATCCCTTCGCGGGATCGGGGGTCGGGAGCGCCCGGCCCAAATGTGTCGCATCTGTTAAACGAGTTTTTTGCCGCTGTGAACCCCAAAGGGGCGGGCTGACGCGAGGGGAGGGGATTTTTCCCCGCTCCCATGCTAAACGGCATGGGGAAACCGCTGGAATCGGGTCAAATGCGAAAAATCCTGCTCGTGCTTGCTGTCTTGCCGCTGGCGGCGCCGGCGCGCGCCGGCGAGCCTTCGCCCATCCAGGCCTGCGTCCCCTGTCACGGCCTCGACGGCATCGGCCGCGACGTCGAGATTCCCAATCTCGCCGGACAGAACGAGGTCTATCTGCTCAACCAGTTGCGCGCCTTTCGCGACAAGCGCCGCCCGCACAAGGAGATGCTCTATTTGAGCCGCCATTTGACCGACGCGGATATGCAGGCCCTGGCCGCCTATTTCGCCGCTTTGCCGCCGCGCTGACGATTCGCTCATGCTGCATCGCCAGTTCTCCTCCTTTCTTCTCGTCGGCGGTCTCGCCACGGCGGTGCATTATTGCCTGTTCCTCGGCCTGACCTTGCTGTTCCAGGTCACGCCGGTGCCGGCTTCGCTCACCGGCTTCGTTGTCGGCGGCGTTGTCAATTACGTGCTCAACCGCCGGCACACCTTTGAGACCGACCGCAGCCACGCCGAGGCCGGCTGGCGTTTCGCTCTGGTGGCCGGAACGGGCTTTTGCATCACCTGGGCGCTGATGCGGCAATTGACCGGCGTCTTGCATATTCAGGCGCTGCTGGCGCAAATCTTCACCACCGGCGTCACGCTGGTGTTCAATTTCATCGCGCACAGGTTCTGGACCTTCCGCGACAAAAGGCGGACCATCCGATGAGCGAAGCCGCCTCGGCAAAGCCTGGCATGAGCTCCGGCCGCGCCGCCGTCATCGCCGCCGGCCTGGTGTTTTTCGATTCGCTGCTCGGCCAGCTCGCCACATTTCCCAATCTGAAGCCCTGGTACGAGAGCCTGAACAAACCGGAATTGAATCCGCCGAACTGGATTTTCGGCCCGGTCTGGACTCTGCTCTACGCCATGATGGCGCTGGCGTTCTGGCGGGTGCTGATCCTGCCGGCGCGGCGGGCGCGGCGCTTGGCGATCCTGGCCTTTCTCGCCCAACTGCTGCTCAATGTGCTCTGGTCCTTCGGCTTTTTCGCCGCGCACAGCCCGCTGCTGGGATTGGTCGATATTCTGCCGCAGGAAATTCTTGTTATGTTCACCCTGTGGCTATTCTGGCGGCTCGACCGTCTCGCCGGGCTATGCCTGGTTCCGCTTGCGCTATGGGTGGCGTTTGCGGCGGTTCTCAATATCGAAATCTGGCGACTGAATGGATAGGCTGTTCTCAAGGGTAAAGTCGGAGACTTGACGCCGACAGGGAAGGGCGGAAAACGGCGAATTGTTGACGGTCGTAACCCCGCTCTCTCGACCGTCATTCCCGTGACGAGCGCGGGCATGACGACCCCGGAGTTCATGCGTCGCCGTCTTCGACAATCCCGATGGCAAACCCGTCCCAGCCCTTGGCGCCGACCGTTTGCAGGGCGGTGGCGTTCCAGCGCTTTTCCTGGCTGGCGATGTCGAACATGCGCCGGATGCCCGCTATGTCCGGGCTGGCGGCTTCATCGTCGAGGATCGCGCCCTTGCGCACGACATTGTCGACGATGATGACGGTTCCCTGGCGCGATAGTTTCAGCGCCCAGCGCAGGTAGGAAACATTGTTGCTTTTGTCGGCGTCGATGAACACCAGGTCGAACACCCGTTGTTCCGTCTGGAGCGTCGGCAGCGAGTCGAGCGCGGGACCGACCCGCAGATCGACTTTGTCCGCTACGCCAGCGGCGGCAAAATTGGCGCGGGCGACATCGGCATGGGCCTGGGAAAATTCGAGAGTCACGATCCAGCCCTCCGCGGGCAGGGCGCGGGCGAGCCAGATGGTCGAATAGCCGCCAAGCGTGCCGATCTCCAGAATGTTTTTCGCGCCCGCGAGTCGCGCGATGAGGTGCAGGAATTTGCCCTGCGCCGGAGAGACGTCGATGGCGGGAAGCCCGGCCGCGCGATTGGCCGCCAGAACCGCGTCGAGCGCCGGGTCGGCGTCGAGCAGTTTCTCGCCGATATAGGCGTCGACGTCGCCCCACCTGGTTCCTGTCATCGCCGTCTCCTTTAGGCCAAAGTGATTAAACGAAACGCCATGCGGCGGGTCAATCGAACGCACCCGCTCAAAGGCGGTCTTCAGAGGTCAAGCCCTTAAAAACCGCGCGATTAAAAATAAGTTCATACATGAACTATTTTTCTTGACCCCGGACGGAGCATCCCCTACCTTCATGGCAAGCAAAATGATGGGGAGAGCCGCCGCGCCTGTGTCGCGACGGCAGGGAGGCCGTGGCGTGAAACGCATCCGCTGCCAGAAATATACGCGCCGCCCGGCGCCACTGAATCGTTCCGGCCGTTTGGCCATTCCAACCGCATTTTTCACATCGGGAGATCATCAATGACTCGCACTGTCATTGCGGGCTATGCGCGCTCGCCTTTCACTCTGGCGAAAAAGGGCGAACTCGCCTCGGTCAGGCCCGACGATCTCGCCGCCCAGGTCGTGGCCGGGCTGGTCGCCCGCACCGGCGTCGATCCGCAGGACATCGAGGATGTGCTCGTCGGTTGCGCCTTTCCCGAGGGCGAACAGGGTTTCAACGTCGCGCGCATCATCAGCCTGATGGCCGGCCTGCCGAAATCGGCCGGCGCCGCCACGGTCAACCGTTTCTGCGGCTCCTCCATGTCCTCGATCCATATCGCCGCCGGCGCCATAGCGCTTGGCGCGGGCCAGGCCTTCATCTGCGCCGGCGTCGAGAGCATGAGCCGGGTGCCGATGATGGGCTTCAATCCCCTGCCCAACCCGGATTTCTACGCCAAACTTCCCGGCGCCTATATGGGCATGGGCGAGACGGCGGAAAATGTCGCCAATAAGTGGCAGATCAGCCGTGGCGAGCAGGAGGCGTTCGCCCTGCGCTCGCAGCAGCGCGCCGCCGCCGCTCAGGCCGCCGGCAAGTTCAAGGACGAGATCGTCACCATCAAGGGCCGCAAGGGCGAAGTGAGCCTCGACGGCTGCCCGCGTCCCGAAACCACGCTGGAAACCTTGGCCGGGCTCAAACTGGCCTTCGACGCCAACGGGTCGGTGACCGCCGGGACCTCCTCGCCGCTGACCGACGGCGCCTCCGCCGTTCTGGTCTGTTCCGAGGATTACGCCAAAGCCAAAGGCCTTGAAGTCCTGGCCATCGTGAAAAGTGTCGCGGTCTGCGGCTGCGATCCCGAAATCATGGGCATAGGCCCGGTCGGGGCCACCAGGAAGGCGCTGGCCCGCGCTGGCCTCGAAGCCAAACAGCTCGACGTGGTCGAACTCAACGAGGCCTTCGCCTCGCAGGCCATCGCCTGCATCCGCGAACTCGGTCTCGACATAGAAAAAGTCAATATCGACGGCGGGGCCATTGCGCTGGGCCATCCGCTCGGCGCCACCGGCGCCCGCATCGTCGGCAAGGCCGCGAGCCTGCTGCGCCGCGAAAAGGGCAAATATGCCCTGGCGACCCAGTGCATCGGCGGGGGGCAGGGCATCGCCACCATTCTGGAGGCGGTGTGATGGTTCAGATCAAGAAAGTCGCCGTCATCGGCTCTGGAGTCATGGGCGCCGGCATCGCCGCCCAGGTCGCCAATTCCGGCACGCCGGTGGTGTTGCTCGACATTGTCCCGGCCGGCGCGACCAACCGCAATATCGTGGCCGAAGGCGCCGTCGCCAGGCTGCTGAAGACCGATCCCGCGCCGCTGATGAGCAAGGCGGCGGCCAGGCTCATCACCACCGGCAATATCGAGGATCACCTCGAACTGCTGCGCGATTGCGACTGGATTGTCGAAGTTGTGATTGAGCGTCTCGACATCAAGCAGGCGCTCTATAAAAAAATCGACGCCCATCGCAAGCCCGAGGCGATCGTCTCCTCCAACACTTCGACCATTCCCTTGGCAAAACTGGTCGAGGGGCAGTCGGAAGCTTTCGCCGAAAAATTCGTCATCACCCATTTCTTCAATCCACCGCGTTACATGCGGCTGCTTGAGCTGGTGACCAGCGACAAGAACAGCGCCGAAACCGTCAAGACGGTCGCGGATTTCTGCGACTATCGGCTGGGCAAGGGCGTGGTGGTCTGCAAGGACAGGCCCGGCTTCATCGCCAACCGGCTCGGCGTCTACTGGATGCAGGCGGCGGTGGTGCTGGCCTTCGAACATAAGCTGGACATCGAGGAGGCCGACGCCATCATCGGCAAGCCCTTGGGCATTCCCAAGACCGGCGTGTTCGGCCTGCTCGATCTCGTCGGTCTCGACCTGATGCCGCATATCAACGCCAGCATGGCCTCGGCTTTGCCGCCGGACGACGCTTTTCACACCATGAACAAGCCGATGCCCTTGATCGAAAAAATGATCGCGGAGGGCTATACCGGGCGCAAGGGCAAGGGCGGTTTTTACCGGCTCAATCGCGAAAAGGGCAAGCTGAAGGAAGCCATCGATCTCGCCACGGGCGACTATCGCGCGCAGAAAAAAGTCCGGGTCGAGGCGGTCGAAGCCGGCGGCAGGGATTTGAAGAAACTGCTGACGCATGACAGCAACGCTGGCCGCTACGCCTGGGATGTGGTGAGGGAGACGCTGACCTATGCGGCGGCGCTGGTCGGCGACGCGGCCGACGACATCTTCTCCATCGATGAGGCCATGCGCCTGGGATATGCGTGGAAATGGGGGCCGTTCGAGCTGCTCGACAAGATCGGCGCCGATTGGTTCGCCGCCCGTCTGGAACAGGAGGGCCGCACGATCCCGCCGATTCTCAAGGCGGCCAAGGGCAAGACGTTCTACCGCATCGAGGGCGGCAAGCGTCAGGCGCTCACGCTGGCTGGCGACTATGTCACGCTGGAGCGCCCCGAGGGCGTTCTGCTGCTCGCCGACATCAAGCTGACCTCAAAACCGGTGCTGAAAAACGGCTCGGCCTCGGTCTGGGACATTGGCGATGGCGTGCTCTGTTTCGAATTCACGGGCATGATGAATTCGCTCGACGCCGATGTCGTGGCCTTGCTCGGCCAGACCATCGCTCTGGTGCAAAAGAGCTACAGGGCTCTGGTCATCTATAATGAGGGGTCGAATTTCTCGGTCGGCGCCAATCTCGGCCTGGCCCTGTTCGCCGCCAATGTCGCCGCCTGGAGCGAGATCGAGCAATTGGTCGGCTTCGGCCAGCACACCTACAAGGCGCTCAAATATGCGCCTTTCCCGGTGGTTGGCGCGCCCGCCGGCATGGCGCTGGGCGGCGGCTGCGAAATCCTGCTGCATTCCGACGCCATCCAGGCCCATGCCGAGAGCTATATCGGCCTGGTCGAGGTCGGCGTCGGCCTGATTCCCGGCTGGGGCGGCTGCAAGGAAATGCTCGCCCGCTGGCAGGCCAATCCAAGAATGCCCAAGGGCCCCATGCCCGCGGTGGCGCAAGTGTTCGAATATATTTCGACCGCGCGCGTCGCCAAATCCGCGGCCGAAGCTCAGGAAATGCTGATCCTGCGCAAGGACGACGGCATTACCATGAACCGCACCCGGCTGCTCCACGACGCCAAGATGAAGGCGCTTGAACTGGCGGAAAACTACAAGCCGCCGGAGCCGCCGGTCTATCGCCTGCCCGGACCCTCGGGGAAACTGGCTTTGGACATGGCGGTGGAGGGTTTCGCCAAAATGGGCAAGGCCACCAAGCACGATGTCGTGGTTTCCGGCGCGCTGGCCGAGATTCTCTCTGGCGGCGACACCGAATATTTTCAGGACTTGAGCGAGGACCGCGTCCTCGAACTGGAGCGCAAGAGCTTTATGCGCCTGGTGCGCACGCCCGACAGCATCGCCCGGATCGAGCATATGCTCGAAACCGGCAAGCCGCTCCGCAACTGATCGCAAAGGGGATTTGACATGCCCGCCTACAAGGCTCCGCTGCGCGACATGCGCTATGTGCTTTACGACCTGCATGGCGGCGACGATCTGACGTCGCTGCCCGGTTACGAGGATTTTTCCCGCGACACGCTCGACGCCGTGCTCGAGGAAGCGGCGAAAGTCTGCGAGGAAGTGTTGCAACCGCTCAACCGCCCCGGCGACGAGGAGGGCTGCCATTACGAAAATGGCGCGGTGCGCACGCCCAAGGGGTTTGTCGAGGCCTATAAGCTGTTCCGCGAGGGCGGCTGGACCTCGATCGCCTGCGATCCCGACTACGGCGGACAGGGCCTGCCGGCGGCAGTCAACTCGCTGGTCGAGGAAATGATCTGTTCGTCCAACCTGTCCTTCGGCATGTACCCGGGCCTGTCGCATGGCGCCTATGTGTCGCTGCACGGCTATGGCTCTGAGGAATTGAAACAGGCCTACCTGCCCAAGCTGGTCGACGGAACCTGGTCGGGCACCATGTGCCTCACCGAGCCGCATTGCGGCACCGATCTCGGCTTGATGCGCACCAAGGCGATTCCGCAGGACGACGGCTCGTTTAAAATCTCGGGAACGAAAATCTTCATCTCCGCCGGCGAGCACGATCTCACCGAGAACATCGTCCATCTGGTGCTGGCGAAAATCCCCGAGGGGCCCAAGGGCATCAAGGGCGTCAGCCTGTTCCTAGTCCCCAAGTTCCTGCCCAAGGCGGATGGGACTCCCGGCGAGCGCAATGGCGCGCGCTGCGGCTCGATCGAGCACAAGATGGGCATCAAGGCCTCGGCGACCTGCGTGATGAATTTCGACGACGCCAAGGGCTGGCTGATCGGCGAGAAGCACAAGGGCATGCAGGCCATGTTCGCCATGATGAACACCGAGCGCGTGGCGGTCGGCGTGCAGGGTCTGGGCCTGGCCGAAGCCTCCTATCAAGGGGCGGTCGCCTATGCGAAAGAGCGCTTGCAAGGCCGTTCCTTGTCGGGCGCAAAATATCCGGACAAACCGGCGGACCCGCTGATCGTCCATCCCGACATCCGCCGCATGCTGCTGACCCAGCGCGCCTATATCGAGGGCTCCAGGGCGCTGGCGGTCTGGGCGGCCAAGGCCATTGACACGGCGAAAAAGCATCCAGACCCCGCAGAGCGGGCCAAGGCGGAGGATTTCGTCGCCATCGTCACCCCTGTCATCAAGGCCTTTCTCACCGACGCCGGCTATGAGGCGACCAATCTCGGCGTGCAGGTCCTAGGCGGCCATGGTTATATTCGCGAACACGGCATGGAGCAGTTCATCCGCGACTGCCGCATCGCTCAGATCTACGAAGGCGCCAATGGCGTGCAGGCGCTCGATCTGGTCGGGCGCAAAATGCCCGCCCATGCCGGCCGCTATCTGCGCTCGGTGTTCCATCCGATCTCAGAATATATCGAAACCAACAAGAACAAGCCGGAGCTGGCCGATTTCATCGGGCCGCTGGCCAAGGCTTTTGGACGTCTGCAACAGGCGACGCTGCATGTGGCGCGCGTCGGCATGGCCAGGCCCGACGAGGCCGGCGCGGCGGCCAGCGATTACCTTCGGCTGTTTGGCCTGACCACGCTGGCTTATCTCTGGGCGCGCATGGCGGAAATCAGCCTGCCGCAGGCCGAGGGCGACACCTTCCACAAGGCCAAGGTGTTGACGGCGCGCTTCTATATGGAGCGGCTGCTGCCGCAGACCGGCGCGCTGCTCTCGGCGGTCACCGCCGGCGGCAAGTCGATGATGGCTTTTGAGGAAGCCGCCTTCTGACGAAACCTGGAAGGACGTGACGCCGATCAACGGCGCAAAGGGGAGGAAACGATGAAACGGATGATGCTGACGGTCGCGGCGCTGCTGGTCGCCGCGCCGGCTCTGGCCGGAGATATTGTCGGCGAATGGAAGCGCACCGATGGCAAGTCGCGCATCCGCATGGCGCCCTGCGGCGGCGCCATTTGCGGGACGGTGACCTGGCTGCGCGACGCCAATTCGCCGGCTCATGTGGGACAGCAGGTGTTCTTCGGCCTTAAGCCCACGGGCGGCGGCTGGGAGGGCGAGGCCTTCAATCCCGAGGACGGCAGAACCTATTCCGGCAAGGTGACGGTGTCGGGCGGGAGCATGCTCACCAAGGGCTGCGTGCTCGGCGGTCTCATCTGCAAATCGGTGAGCTGGTCGCGGATCGATTGAACCCTCTCACTCCGCAGCCGCCGTCCAATGGGCGCCGGCGCCGAGGTCGGCGAGCATGGCCGGCACATCGCCGGCCTCGCGCGGCTTGCTGAACAGGAACCCCTGGGCCTCGCGGCAGCCGCGCCGCTCCAGGGCGCTCATCTGCTCTTCCGTCTCCACGCCCTCGGCAAGGGCGCACATGTCCAGCCCGTCGCAAATATCGGAGACAGCCTGGACGATGGCGTCGCTCTGGCGCGAATGGTCGAGCCCCTGGGTAAAGGCGCGGTCGATTTTGACCTTGTCGAAGGGGAAGCTTTGCAGATAGCTCAGCGATGAATAGCCGGTGCCGAAATCGTCGAGGGCGATGCGCACGCCAAGCGTCTTGAGCCTGTGCAAAGTTGCGAGAGTCGCTTCGCTGTCCCTGAGCATCACGCTCTCCGTGATTTCCAGTTCGAGCCGCTGCGGCGCCAGGCCGCTGATGGCGAGCGCCGCCGCGACGGTTTCGACCAGGTCGCGATTGGCGAATTGCGCGGCCGAGAGATTGACGGCGACGCCGATCTCCTCCGGCCATAACGCCGCTTCGGCGCAGGCGCGGCGCAGCACCCAGGCGCCGAGCGGCACGATCAGGCCGCTCTCCTCGACCAGGGGTATGAAGTCGTCAGGGGGGATCAGACCCCGGTCCGGATGGCGCCAGCGGATCAGGGCTTCAAAACATTTCACCCGCCGGCGGGGCACATCGACAATAGGTTGATAAAACAGGGTGAATTCGCCGCGCTCCAATGCCCGGCGCAGATCCAGTTCGACGGCGCGGCGCATCTGCATGCGCGCATTCATTTCCGGTTCGAAGCAGCGCCAGCAGCCGCGCCCCTGTTCCTTGGCGCGGTAGAGCGCCATATCCGCCGCCTTGAGCAGGTCGTCATGCTGCAAGCCGTCGCCGGGCGCGAGCGCAATGCCGATGCTGACGCCGACCGCCAGGCTTTGCCCGTCGATGTCGAAGGGCCGGGAAATGGTCTCGATCAGCCGACGCGCCAGCGCCATGGCGTCGAGGGGATCAGCGAGCTGGGTCTGGACGATGGCGAATTCGTCGCCGCCGAGCCGCGCCAGCGTGTCGGTTTCGCGCAATTCGGCGCGCAGCCGTTTCGCCGCCTCGATCAGCAGACGATCGCCGACCGGATGGCCGAGTGTGTCGTTGATCTCCTTGAACCGGTCGAGATCAAGACAGAGCAGGGCGAAAGCCTCGCCACGCCGGGCGCGGGCCAGGGCCTTTTCCATGCGGTGCTGAAACAGCGTGCGGTTGGGCAGGCCGGTCAGGGCGTCGTGGCGCGCGGCATGGGCCAATTGGCTCTCGGCCTGCTTGCGCTCGGTGACGTCGATGACCACGCCGATGGAGCAGAGGGCGTTGCCAGCCTCGTCGTAAATGTAATTGGCGCGCGCCTCCATGTGACGAATGGGGCCGTCGGGCTCGCGGCGGAAGCGATAATGGGTGGACATTTCCTGCTGCCGCTGCTTCTGGTGGTCGCGCATCTCGCCGACGACCCGCTCGGCGTCCTCGGGCAGCAGCGTGGCGAGCCAGGTTTGCGCGGGTATCGGCGCTTCGCCTGACGGCAGGCCATGCAGGGCGCGGATCTCCGGCCCGCATTCGATCTGTCCGCCGCGGGTGAAATCGCGCTTGAACGCGCCTATGCCGCCAATGTTCATGCTGAGACGGAGCTGGGTCTCATTGGCGCGCAAGCGTTCCTCGGCCAGCTTGCGCTCGGTCACGTCGATCACCACGCCCACCGAACTTACCGGCCGTCCCTCCGCATCGAAGCAATAGCGCGCGCGCATTTCGATATGGCGCAGGCCGCCGCCATCGAGCCTGTTGACGCGATAGTCATAGGCGATTTCCGGAACCCGTGTGCGGATCGCGGTTTCCATCGCTTCGATGAGCCCCGGACGATCCTCCGGCAACACCGAAGCCATCCAGACTTCCGTCGGCAATGGCGCCTCGCCGCGATTAACGCCGAAAATCTCGCGCATCTGCCCGCCGCAACGGATCAGGCCGGTGGAAAAATCGCGCGTAAAACTGCCAATGCGCCCGCCTTCCTGACTCAGCCGAAGAAACTGCTCGCTCTCGCGCAGCTTCTCGGTGGCTTCCAGGGCCTCGCTAACATCCTGAAGCACGGCGAGGCAGCGCGGGGGCGCGCCATTCGCGTCGCGTTTCCACAGGGTGACGCCAATTCGCACCCAGATGGTTTCGCCAGCCGGACCAATATGGCGGACTGTGGCCTCCCATTGCTCATCCCTGGCCATGGCGCTCAGCCATTCGGCGCGCGCCTTTTCCAAATCGTCGGGATGGATGACGTCGGGTGGCCCCATTTGTAACAATTGCGCCCGGGGACGGCGGAGAATTTCGCAGAAACGGTTATTGACGCGAACAAAGCGAATGGTGGCCATGTCGACTTCGGACACGCCCGCCGCGCCAATGTCGAACAGAGCGCGCAGGGCCGCGTCTGTTTCCGCTTCGATCTCGTCAATCCGACGAGGCCTCGCCGCGAAGGCCAAGGAACATTTCCGCGCGAATTTGCCGAGAAAAGACAACATGCCGGTTCCGCAAGCCCAGGATCCGCGCGGGGCGCGGCGATGAGGCTTCCGACATGAAGCGCTGAGACGGCGCCATGATGGCGTCCCGCAGAAGACTGCGCCTTGGACGCTATCGAAGTTTAAATAACGAAGGGCGAAGATATTCCCTAAAGATTTGATGAATTTGTCACGACGCCGGTTGCGCCTCGCCAGTCATGAATTGCGCTCGCGCCAGAGCGGCGAAACGGCCGTTCTGCGCCACCAGCTCATCGAAGCCGCCGGCTTCGACAATCCGGCCCTGATCGAAGACCAGAATGCGATTGGCGCTGCGGATGGTGGCGAGGCGATGGGCGATGACGAATGTGGTGCGTCCGGCGGTGGCCGCCTCCAGGGCCGCCTGCAATTGCTTTTCGGTGGCGGCGTCAAGCGCCGAGGTCGCCTCGTCGAACACCATGATCGGCGGGTCCTTGAGCAGAGCGCGGGCGATGGAGACGCGCTGGCGCTCGCCGCCCGACAGCGAGCGGCCGCGCTCGCCGACAATCTGGCCGACGCCATCGACCTGGCGCGAGACGAATTCGCTGGCCTGGGCGCGTTGCAGGGCCAGATCGATCTCCTCCTTCGAGGCGTCGAGCTTGCCAATGCGCAGATTTTCCTCGATCGAACGGGCGAACAGCATGGGCTCCTGGAAGACCACGCCAATGTTGCGGCGCAGGGCGAGCAGTTTCATGTCGCGAATATCGACGCCGTCGATGCGGATCGCGCCGGAGGTAGGGTCCATGGCGCGATGCAGCAGGCTCAATGTCGTCGATTTGCCCGAGCCGGTCGAGCCGACCAGCGCCACGGTCTCGCCGGGTTTGACGGTGAAGGAGACGTCATTGACGGCGATGCGCCGCGCGTCATAAGCGAAGGAAACATGGTCGAAACTGACTTCGCCCTTGAGGCGGCCGGGGTCGAGCGCGCCGGGCTTGTCGGCGATGGCCGGCGAAGTGTCCATGATCTCGAAAAATTCGCCGATCTTGGGCGCCTGCATGAACAGGCCGTTGACGAAGCCGACCAGGCCTTCGAGCCGGGCGATCAGCATGGTGGCGAAATTCATGAAGGTGACGATCTGGCCGATGGTGGCGAGCTTGTTGAGATGCAGCCAGACGCCGACCATGAAGATCGACAGCAGCGACAGCGTCGAGGCCGCGCGCGTGGCCACCGCCGCCAAGGCCCACCAGGACAGCACCGGCATCTGCGCGGACAACACCCGGCCGATAATGTCCTGAAGGCCGCGCGATTCATTCTCGATGCGGGTGAAGGACTGGATCACCGGGAGGTTGCCGAGCACATCGGAAGCGCGCTCGGTCAATTGGGTGTTGTAAACCTCGACATCGGCCTGAAGGTCATGGGTGTGGCGGATGACATAAGTGGTCAGCGCGCCAAACAGCAGCACCAGAATGACGAGAATGCCGCCGAGCCGCCAATTGAGGAACAGCGTCGCCGGCAGCAGCACGAACAGCGACACCATGGAGGCGCAGTTTTCGCGGAAGAAGGACAGCCAGACGCCGAACATGCCGCTGGCGCCTTCCAGCATGACTTTCAGCAGCCGCCCGGAATGGGTGGCGGTGTGAAAGCTCAACGGAAGCTCAAGAATATGGTCGAAGAACGCGGCCATGACGCCGAGCCGGCGGCGATGCGCGAGACGGTCGGAATGCAGCGCCACGGTCACCGCCGCGACGATGGAAAACAGTCCAAACGCCACCCAGGCGATCAGCAGCGGCTCGAGAATCAACCAGGTCAGATGGCGCCCGCGCGTCTCGGTCTGGGTCATGGTGTCGACGATCCGGCCAAACAGCACGGGCTCGATGAATTGCGCCCCGGCCAGCGCCAGATTGGCGATCACCAGCATGATGGCGAGATTTTTCTCCGGCGCGAGCTGGTGCAGAATGCGGGCATAAGTTTTGACAATCGACATTTCTTCAATCCATCGCGCCGGGCGCTCGATCTTCCTGGCCCGTCGAGCCGGTTATCGCGCCAATGGCGGCCTTCGGCTTTGAGGGGCGGACCCTTCGTAGCTTCTGAAGCGGCGGCCGGCAATGGTCGCTGTCGGGTTCTAAATCGCCGCGGGCGGCAAACCCTCGCGATGGCGCCGCGCCATTTCGGCGAATAATGCTTCAATGGCTTGCGTGTAGAGGCCGACGTCGAACAGCGGCGCCAGAAGCCGGTTGCGCGCCAGCTTGGTCTTGGCGCGCGCCAGCGCCTCGGGGTTCTGCGCCAGGGCCAGGGCCAGGGCGAAATAGTCTTCTTCATCGCGCGCGATCAATTCGGGCATGTCCACGGCGCGCAAAAGGCTTCCGGCGACCCGCGACGCGAAGGTCGCGCCTGGCAGGGTGACGACGGGAACACCGGCCCAGAGCGCGTCGCTGGCCGTGGTGTGCGCGCCATAGGGGGCGGTGTCGAGCACGAGATCGGCCTGTTGCAGGCGGGCGAGATGTTCGTCCTGCGGCATGTCCGGCGCGAAGATCAGCCGCGATCCGGCCACGCCATGGGCGAGGGCCTCATTGCGCAGATTGGCCTCGGCGGTGGGCGCCGTCATCAGCCATAGAACGCTGTCGGGGACGGCGGCGAGCAGGCGGCGCCAGATATGAAACACCGCCGGCGTCAATTTGTAGGATTGGTTGAAGCAGCAGAAGACAAAGCCCTCTTCTGGCAGCCCGAGGGCGGCGCGCGACGGGACGGCGTCGGGCGGGCTGCGCCGTCCGCGCGGCTGATAGCAATGCGGCAAGCAGGCGAAGGACTCTGTCGTAATCCTCGGCGGCGGCGGCGGGCGTGCAAAATTCGTCGGTGATGATGTAATCGCACAGGCCGGGGCCGAGCGTGCCGGGATAACCCAGGAAATTCACCTGAACCGGCGCCGGGCGCAAGGCGAGGATCGACGTCCGCGTCCCCTCGGTAAAACCTTTCAAGTCAACGAGAATGTCGATTCCGTCGCGGTGGATCGCTTGCGCCGCTTCGCTGTCCGACATGGCGCCAATGTCGGTGAAACGGTCGAAGGCGCTGACGAGTTGGGGGCGCATGCGCTTGCCGTCATCGGCGCCATAGGAATAGGCGTGGAGTTCGAAATGCCGGGGATCATGGGCTTCGAGCATTTCGATCAGCAGCAGGGCCGTGGGGTGGTCATGAAAATCGCTGGAGAGATAGCCGAGGCGGATCGGGCCGCTGTTGTTGCGCCGTTGCGGAAATTTGAAATTCAGCCTTTGCCGTTCGTCCCGGGCCGCCGCCAGACGCGCGCGCATCCATAGCTCGGAGGATATCCGCTGCTCCGCCGCGCTGACGCCGGGTTCTGCGAGCAACAGGAAGGGCGATACGCGCGCCCCCTCGGACTCGGCTAGGCGCGCCCGGACGAAGGCGGGGCGTCGCTCAAAATCCTCCCAATCGCACATGTGGCGGGAGCGTATGAAGGAGCGCATGGCGCCTTTCCGACGGCGATCCGTCCACGGTTTCGACGCGAAACCGACGAAGATCGGCTTTCGGCGACCGCCATGGGTCGCAAAGCAAGGCTTGCGCCAGGAAGAGTTTTTCACGGCTCCGCATTGCGCCGGTCGCGCGTTTGCCCTAAGATTTCAAGATCGAGCCCAGCCGAATGACCCTGCTATCTCGTCTTTTGGCGCGCCGGCTTGTCACTTTCTCTCACAACTGGTCTCGGCAAGGCCTTGCGCGCCCGCAAGGCCCTGAACATTCATGTCTTGAAAGGACAGATCATGCCGAACGGCACAGTGAAATGGTTCAACTGGCAAAAAGGCTTCGGCTTCATTCAGCCGGAAGCCGGCGGTCCCGACGTTTTCGTTCATGTCAGCGCCGTTGAACGCGCCGGCATCCGCGCGCTTCCCGATGGCCAGAAGGTTTCCTACGAAACCGCCGTCGACAAGCGCAGCGGCAAGACCTCGGTGGAAGTGTTGAGCATCATCGGCTAATCGCCGCCGAAGGGTCGCCGAATATGGACGGCTCCGCGATGTGACAAGGGGCCGCCGAATTTCGGCGGCCCCATTTTTTTGGACGACCGGCCGCCGAATTTCGGCGGCCCTATTTTTTCGATCAACCGCGCTTGTTGGCCTGGGCGCCATCGCGCCGGCGTCCGTCGCCGGAATTGCGATTGGCTCCGGCCTGCGGCGCGCGCCGCCGCTCGTTCTCGCGCCGCGGGGCCGAACCGTTGGGGCGCGGAGCGGCAGGTTTCCGCGGCCCCGGGCGCTCGGCGTCCTTGGCGGGCTGGCGCGCCTGACCCTGCTCGCCGGGGGCGAGGCGCAGATCCGTGGCGGGGATGGTTTGTTTGGTGAGCTTTTCAATGGCGCGCAGCAGATCGCGCTCCTCATTGTCGCAGAAGGAAATGGCCTCGCCCTCCGCCCCGGCGCGCGCCGTGCGGCCGATACGGTGGACATAGGCTTCCGGCACTTCCGGCAATTCGAAATTCACCACATGGCTGACGCTGTCGATGTCGATGCCGCGCGCGGCGATGTCGGTGGCGACCAGAACGGCCACGCGGCCGGCGCGGAACCCGTCGAGCGCGCGCTGGCGCTGATTCTGGCTCTTGTTGCCGTGGATCGCCTCGGCGCTCAAGCCGGCGTCGAGCAGAGCCGAAGCGACCTTGTCGGCGCCGCGCTTGGTGCGGGTGAAGACAATGGAGCGGCTGAAATCGGGATTTTGCAGCAGGTCGATCAAGGCTTCGCGCTTGCGTTTGGACTCGATCAGAATCACCCGCTGCGCCACGCGATCGGCGGTCTTGGCCACCGGGGTCACCGAAACCTTGATGGGATTATGCAGCATTTCCGTCGCCAGCGTCGAAATTTCCGCCGGCATGGTCGCGGAGAAGAACAGGGTTTGCCGGCGCTTCGGCAATTTGGCGAAGATCTTGCGGATCGGCGCGAGAAAGCCGAGGTCGAGCATATGGTCGGCTTCGTCGAGCACGACGGCGCTGGTGCCCTCCAGGCGGAGATTGCCCTGGGACATATGGTCGAGCAGACGGCCGGGCGTGGCGACGAGAACGTCGAGGCCTCGCGACAGCGCCTGCAACTGCGGCCCAAAACCGACGCCGCCGAAAATCACGGCGACGCGCAGATTGGCGAAACGACCATAGGCCTTGAAGCTTTCGCCGATCTGGGCGGCCAGTTCGCGGGTCGGGGCGAGCACCAGGATGCGGGTGTGCTTGGGGCGGGGATGTTCGGGAAATTGCAGCAGGCGGCTGATCAGCGGCGTCGCGAAGGCGCAGGTCTTGCCCGTGCCGGTCTGGGCGATGCCGAGGAGGTCGCGGCCTTCGAGCAGGGAGGGAATGGCCTGCGCCTGAATCGGCGTCGGCGTCTCGTAGCCCTCGGTGGTCAGAGCGCGCAAAACGGTCTCGGCCAGACCGAGATCGGAAAATTTCGTCACGTGTTTGCTTTCATGGAGCCGCGCGTCCGCTTTTTATCGCGGCGATGGCAACGGCGGATCGAAGAAGGCCCCGCACAGAATGGGCCGACTGTCAGGGAACGGTCTGGAGGCCGGGCGACGCGGCGGCAAATGTCCACGTCCCATGCGCCGGCGCGCCGTCAAGCTGCGATGCAGCCAAAGTCTATGTATGCGTATTCTCGCCAGCGGGCAAGCCTTGCCCGCGAAGTAGTGGAGAAAAGCGTAAATCAATCGGGCCCGTTGGGCTTGGCCAAGGGCTGGAGCCAAGCCCCGCTTCAAGACATAAATCTCGAAATCGGGGCTTTGCTCGGTCGAGACCGCACTCTTCGCGCGCCAGTACATCCGTGGTCGTGGCAAAAAGCGTGTCGCTGGGGCCGTTCATCCAGGGTTGAGTATCGAGAACCCGGAAAATTCGGCCCAAGAGAAAATTCGACCCAAGGATTGGGACGAGAGCGCCCGATCAGGCGAGGCGGAGATTTTCCGCCGAGGATTTGCCGGAGCGCTTGTCGACCGCGAGGTCGTAGGTGACCTTCTGGCCATCGGCCAGCGTGGTCAGTCCCGCCCGTTCAACCGCGGAAACATGGACGAAGACGTCGCCGCCGCCGGCATCCGGAGCGATGAAGCCGTAGCCCTTGGTGGCGTTGAACCATTTGACGGAGCCAGAATTCATAAGTTGTCCTTTCCTGGACACAGGTAAAAAGAATGCAGAGCGCTTCCGCGCCCGGCCTGTTGATGGATCGATGTCGTGGAGATCATAAAAAGGGTTGCGCGCAGATGATGCGCAGGGCAACGCCAGCCTTACGGCCAAAACTCGATTGCAGTGGCCTAACGGGTAATCTTGTTCTAATCAAGGCGGGCGGCGATTTATTTTCGTGCGGCCTCGGCGGCGCCCGCCGAGGATTGACCTCTGGCCTATTGCCTCCGCATGGACTATAGCAAAGCGACAGGGTCGTTCGACGGTCGGACGCGGAATCCCCCTGCGCTCTTCCTGACAAAGGCGGTTTCGCCGCCGACGCCGTCGTTTCGCCGCATGGTCGCCGGCGCGCCCCGCGTCGCCGCCGATAACGGCGACCCCATTACTCGATTTTCAGATCGGAAAACTTGTGCAGGTTCTGGTTCGCGACAATAATGTCGATCAGGCGCTTCGTGTCCTCAAGAAGAAAATGCAGCGCGAAGGCCTGTTTCGCGAATTGAAACGCCGCCGCGCCTACGAGAAGCCGTCCGAGAGGCGGACGCGCGAGGCGGCCGAAGCCGTTCGCCGGTCCCGCAAGCTGGCGCGCCGGAAGGCGCAGAACGAAGGCCTGCTGCCCAAACCCAAGCGCAAGGGCGAAGCCGAACGGCCGCGCTTCGCGCCCTCGGCGACCCCTTCCGTTTGACGCGCGGCCGACGACTTTCGTCGGCGCGACCGTCGATCCATCCAAGACCGCCAACACGGAGTGTTTTCCCATGGCGCGCAAACCTGGTTCGAAAAGCGAATTCGTCCTTTTCGATGTTCTCTATGAAGACGGCGAACAGCGCTCCAATCGCCGCGTGCCCAAGGACATCACGGGCGGTCTCGATGGAGACGAGCCTGTCCGGGTCTTTATCGAAGCGCAGGATCGCGACATCGCCGAACGTTCGGGACGCCCGATGGCGGCGATCAAGACCGTCCGGCGCTCGAGCTGAACGGACGTCCGGGCTCGCGGCGCGGAAAGCGCGGCAACCCGGCCGGAGGCAAGACGAACAGCGGACCGCGACGGAAGCCATCCGTCGGGAGCGCTGCATTTTCCACTGGCAGGAGGCTGCGCATGACCGCCGAAACCACTCCCCGCGATCGCATTCGCGCCGCGAAACCCATATCCGCCGCCGCGCATAAATTCTCGGTCGGGCTGCATGTGTCCTACCGGGGACAGTCCGGCGTGAAGCTCTACCGCGTGACCCGGCATCTGCCCGACGGCGGCCAGGGCCTGCAATATCGCATCCGCTCCGACGACGACGGTCACGAACGCGTCGTCATCGAATCCGCGTTGGAGCGCAAGATCTGAAGACGGCGCCGGAGGTTGGGCTCAAGAGCTTGCCGGGGCTTCGCGGTTAAGGAAAACAGGCTGGGGCGAGGCGCTCCAGCTAGCGGTTTCCGACCAAATTGACGCATTCTGTTGGCTTTTTGGCGAGGCGATCCGCCGTCGATCTCTTGCGGTCGCTTAGGGCGCCACCTTTTACGCCCGCTCATTCGCGCCAAGTCGTCCGCGCCAAGTTGTCGGCGCCAAGTTGTCGGCGCCAAGTCGCCTTTCCAACCAAGTCGTCTTTCCAACGGAGCAATCGATCGGGAGGCCGCATCGAAAAAGCCGCCGCCGACGATATATGACGGGGCGAAAGATTTATGATTGGCGCCATTGTCTGGCGGTGATCCAGCGCCAGCCCGGCGCTTTGCGCAACGGCGCGCCCTTCGTCGACCTGCCGGAGGCGCTCAGGCTCCCGCGAAACCAGCTTCTCAAGCGTCCCGGAGGCGACAAGGGGATGGTCGAGATGGCGTTGTCCGCCGGCGCTCCGACCAAGACGAAACCTGGCCGATTTTGGTCCCGCCCTTGAAAATGAAACAATGGCGAACCGGATGGAGATCTTCCCATCCGCTCAGGCGCCGAGTCCGCCATCCAAAAGCACAAAGGCCCCGCTGGAGCGGGGCCTTCTCGTCGCGATCTCGCTACTCAGCGATGACCGCAAGCCTCGCCGCTATACTGGGTCACGAGATCGCCAGGCGCAGCCACGCCGGAGAGGATCTGGGCGCCGTTCGCGGGAACGCAGGGCTGATGAGAGGCGACGGCCTCGGCATTCGCCTGCATGGCGTCCCGGTAGAAATCCATATGTTCGGAGCCGGCGCCGGCGGCGCTGGCATTGGCGGCCAGGGCGAGGAGCAGGCCGCCGGCAAGCGAGGCAGAGAGGATCTTTTTCATGATGTGTTCCTTTCACGTCCAGGAATGTGAGCGCAATATGCCGCAGCCCGCATCATGCGTGAAATGAAAGATCGTCAATTGGCAAATGAACCGAATTCATGACTCCGGCAATGGCGCACGCCGAATAGCCGCTGGACTCCTCGTTCCCAGATTCCCAGGAATTGATGCGAAAACGTGGCGATGTGTAAATAGCCCCTGGAGTCATGGACGCCGTCTTCCCTGAATTTGAGGCGAGAAGGCCATGATGGGCGCGACCAATTGCGCTGATGATTTCGAATGCGATGCAGGTCAGCCGCGCGCCGAAGCGCCGCCCGGCTGATATATTCGCCGTCGTCGCCACCCATAAATACGGCCGGGTCGATAAACTGACTGACCCAAGCCCATGCCGATCACACCCGTGCGTAAAGGCTTGCGCGACAGCGCCGCGCACAATCCTCCCGGCCGATACCTAGCTGGATCGACTATGCTGGAAAGCGCAGGGCTGATGATGCTGATCCTATTCTCGCGCTTCCTTCCACATCGCAGGGGCGGGCTTAGTTCCACGTCGCGACATCCGAGCGAGACTTCTTTCATCTCGTTTGTCGCGCGGCAAGCCGCTCCGAACTTACAGACGTATCGAGACCTCCCGCCAATTGTCCATGCAGCGATTCCGCGACCGACGACAGAACTCTGGTCCAATTGACGACACGATTTCGGCCGGTATTTTTCGCGGCGTAAAGCGCCTCGTCGGCCCGCTTGACCAGATCCGCCAAATCGCGGGTCTGCTGCTGCGACGAGGCAATTCCAAGACTGATCGTGACCCTCTCGGCGTTCGGCAGCCAGGTCGTGACTTCACCAACGGCTTGCCGGATATGCTCGGCAAGTCGTTCAGCATCGACTTCCGTTCCGCCTACAACCGCCATGCAAAATTCCTCGCCGCCATAACGTCCGACAAGATCCCGGGGGCCGCACGAGCCTTTCAGCACATCGGCGAGACCGACCAAAACCGCGTCGCCGACGCCGTGACCGAACCGATCGTTGATGCGCTTGAAATGATCGGCGTCCACCATGATGAAGGAAATCAGCTCCCGCCCGCTGACCGCATCCTCGAACGCCTGTTCGGCTTTCTCGAAAAATGTCCGCCGGTTGAGGCAACCGGTTAGCGGATCGGTCGAGGCCAACAGTTGCAGCTTATGGTTCTGCTCGGAAATCTTGGCCTGGGAAAGCTGCAGCTGTTGGTTCGAGAGATTCAACTGCTCGTTCATTTCATGAAGAACCGTAACGTCGTCAAAGGTCGCGATCACCCCGCGCACAACGCCTTCGCCGTCCACAATACGTGTCGCGTTGACGAGAAGCCTTTTCAGGCGTCCGCCGCCATTTTTAATTCCCATGGCGACGCCGAGAACGGATTCGCCAGACCGCATCGCGGCTCGCCAGGGAAGCGCCGGCGCCGCTGAAGCCGCGTCGGACGCCGTCCATGGCAAGTCGCCGGCCTGCGCGCCCAGCATCGGCCGATCGGTTCCAGCTACTTTTTTGACGAAGGCGCTATTGGCCAGGAGCACCCGCTCCTTTTCGTCCATGATCAATACGCCCTCGGCGAGCGTGTCGAACGCCGCCTTGACCCGCTCGGGAATCGCGCGACTGGGGTCAAGCTCTCTCAGCGCCCGCCTCAGCATGAAATAATAGCCAAGGAACCCGGCCACGGCGATGAAGCAAATAAATTCGAGCAGTTTCGTCGATACGCCGAGTCTGTTGTTGCTGGTGGCGAGCGGACGAAACCTCAGCTCAATTCGCCCAGCTTGAACTTCTCCGAGAAATAGCGGCACATGAAGGCTCGTGGCGAGTGAGTTTTCTCCCGCCGGATTGGCTGCCCGATCGTCGTAATCCTTCGATCCAGCCAATAGTTCGCCATTCGCGCCTCGCACCGCAATCGACAAGACATCGCCATTGCGGCTGACCACGGATTCGATCGTGTCCTTGATCGAGTCGATATCCTTGCGGCTCGCCAGGCTCGCCAGTTGAACGGCAAGAGTTTCGGAAATATTGGAGCGGGCTTCCAGCGCCGTCTTTTCCTCGTTTGGAAACAGGCCCAAGGAGCAGGCCAACAGGATAAGACTGAGCGTCAGCGAGAGTAAGCCAATACTGATCCGCAGCGTCGGAGTCACAAGAGGTTTCATGAGCGGACACCATCAAATATGCGATCGACGTCGGACGGCGGTTGATCGGCGTCCTCATCGGGTCTTTTCGCGGGCATCATGATCGTCAGCGGATCGAATCCGCGCCACAGGGGCATCGACGACAGCAATGCGCTCAGCAGCGCTCCGCCGCGCAGCAGCCAGCCGACAAATCCAGCGGTCAGCATCAGGCTCGCGCCGGCTATCGCGATGTTCAAAGTCGCACGAGGAGCTTTGGCCGAACGCCGCGCCTCCGCGAACTCCCGCGCGATCGCCGAAACCATCGCTTCACGGTCAAACGTTGAAAGCGCGCGATCAATCCGGGATGACGCTTGTGCGGCTGACCGGCAGCCCCGCGTCTGCAAATCGGACGAGGCGCCTGGAATCGAAGGATTGGCGTCGCCGCCAATTCCGCCGCCGCTTTCATCCGCGCAGGAGGGTTTCGCCGCCGTCGCCGCCAAATTTGTCAGCGCGTCAGCCAAATGTGGCGCTGTCGGAGCAACGCCGATCAAAGCGGAGGCCGGAGCTGTCGCCGGGAGTCCCGCGCCGCCGCCAATATTTTTCTCTCGGCTGGCGCCGGCTGGCGGCGCAGCGGAGGGACTGCCAGCGCCCGATCTGGAAGAAGATACGGAGCTAAGCAATCCAACGCTTCCGGCAGCGCTCACGTTGATGTTGCTGGACGGGTCGTCGATCCCGTTCACCGCGGCGCTCCCGCCATTGATCGACGGCGCCTTGACCGCCAGTCCGGCATTCGATGGCGACAACTCATCGGACTGCGGGCCCCTCAGGGGAATGACCATCCAATTGCTGGACCTGACCGATGTCACTGTATAATTGCCGTTTGTCAGCCCGCCCACCACATTCATGATGTAGTCGCCGACCCGAGTGCGAGCGCTGACGCCGAAGGAATTGCCCAGCCCGGTGAGGACGCTGACGCTTTCGCCATTCTGCAACCCCGTCGCGGACAGGCCGGGATTGGACGGCGAAGCGCCATAGGTCGATGAGCCGCCGAGCGCGGCGACGATCACCCCGGCGGGGTTCACGGTCCAGCTTCCGGCGACGGCGCTGGAGACGACATAATTGGGGTTGGTCAGCGCGCCCGCGACATTCAGCGCATAAGTCCCTGCGTTTGTGGCGCTGGTGACGCCGAAGGAATTGCTCAGCCCGGTGAGGACGCTGACGCTTTCGCCATTCTGCAACCCCGTCGCGGACAGGCCGGGATTGGACGGCGAAGCGCCATAGGTCGATGAGCCGCCGAGCGCGGTGACGATCACCCCGGCGGGGTTCACGGTCCAGTTTCCGGCGACGGCGCTGGAGACGACATAATTGGGGTTGGTCAGCGCGCCCGCGACATTCAGCGCATAAGTCCCTGCGTTTGTGGCGCTGGTGACGCCGAAGGAATTGCTCAGGCCGGTGAGGGCGCTGACGCTCTCGCCATTCTGCAACCCCGTCGCGGACAGGCCGGGATTGGACGGCGAAGCGCCATAGGTCGATGAGCCGCCGAGCGCGGTGACAATCACCCCGGCGGGGTTCACGGTCCAGCTTCCGGCGACGGCGCTGGAGACGACATAATTGGGGTTGGTCAGCGCGCCCGCGACATTCAGCGCATAAGTCCCTGCGTTTGTGGCGCTGGTGACGCCGAAGGAATTGCTCAGGCCGGTGAGGGCGCTGACGCTCTCGCCATTCTGCAACCCCGTCGCGGACAGGCCGGGATTGGACGGCGAAGCGCCATAGGTCGATGAGCCGCCGAGCGCGGTGACAATCACGCCGGCGGGGTTCACGGTCCAGCTTCCGGCGACGGCGCTGGAGACGACATAATTGGGGTTGGTCAGCGCGCCCGCGACATTCAGCGCATAAGTCCCTGCGTTTGTGGCGCTGGTGACGCCGAAGGAATTGCTCAGGCCGGTGAGGGCGCTGACGCTCTCGCCATTCTGCAACCCCGTCGCGGACAGGCCGGGATTGGACGGCGAAGCGCCATAGGTCGATGAGCCGCCGAGCGCGGTGACAATCACGCCGGCGGGGTTCACGGTCCAGCTTCCGGCGACGGCGCTGGAGACGACATAATTGGGGTTGGTCAGCGCGCCCGCGAGATTCAGCGCATAAGTCCCTGCGTTTGTGGCGTTGGTGACGCCGAAGGAATTGCTCAGGCCGGTGAGGGCGCTGACGCTCTCGCCATTCTGCAATCCCGTCGCGGACAGGCCGGGATTGGACGGCGAAGCGCCATAGGTCGATGAGCCGCCGAGCGCGGTGACGATCACCCCGGCGGGGTTCACGGCCAGCGTCCCGCTGGAGGCGAAGGCAAAGGCGTAGCCGTTGGCTGCGGACAGGCCGCCCTGGGAGATGGCGATCATATAAGGCGATCCGGAAACGACCGCCGTCGCCGTCGATCCGGCGGAAGTCACGCTCGGGGCGCCCGAATAGGCGGAGGCGGCGCTGTCGCCGAGAAAAGCGCCGGCGACGCCCGGTTGGTAGCCGGCGACCGAATAATCTCCGGCGATGGTCGTCGTATCGTCCGCCCCATAGGTTTTGCTGTCGCTGGTCGAAGCGAAAGTCAAAACTGGCTGAGTGGCGAAGACATAGCGGTTTCCGCTCTGACCGACGGCTCCGCCGCTGGAGGCGTAGGTCGTCGCCCAGATCGCGACATTTCCGGAATTGAGATTGTTGAACGCGTCGCCCCCGGGCGCGGACGAGAACACCAGCCAGCGGCCACTGGGCGTGGAAAGCGCGGAAGCGCCGGCATTGTTGATAAAAGCATTGTCCGCCGCCAGCGTGATCGCGGTATTGGCGGACGAAGAGCTTAGAACCGCTCCGCCGGCCAAAGTCAGATTGGCGCCGGAGCCTGGGGTCGTGGTCACGGTCAACGCGCCGCTGGATGAGACCGAGCCGATGCTCAGGGATTGGGCATTGTTGAAAGCGAAGGGTCCGACCGTCCCGCTGGACGCGAGCGCGCCGACCGCATTTGCGCCGGTGAGGCTGACCGTTCCCACGCCGCTGTCGGAGAGCGTCGTTGCGGTAATGGTTCCGGCGCCCGACAGCGTCGCGCCGGCGGCGACCGATGTCGTCGCCGTGTTCGAGCCGACATTCCACGACCCGGAAAGGTTGAGCGTTCCCGCCGCAACCGTCGTCGCGCCGGTGTAGCTGTTGGCGCCTGAGAGCGTCAGCGTCCCGGTCCCGTTCTGGGTCAAGGACACCGTGCCGGCGCCGTTCTGGACGCCGCCGGAAAATGTGGTCGACGCATTGGCGCCACCTGTCGTCAGGGTCGCCGCCGTCGTGCTGGAATCGGTGACGGCTCCCGCGCCCGCCAGCGAGCCGATGGCGTTGCTGGAGCCGTTGAGATCGAGCGTCGCGCCGCTCGCGACCGTGACGGCGGAGTTGGACCCGAAAGCCGTTGTCGAGCCGGCTTGCAGCGTTCCCGCCGAAACCGTCGTCGCGCCGGCGTAGCTGTTGGCGCCCGAGAAATTGAAAGCGCCGCCGGACAGCGTTATCGCGCCGGAGCCGGAAATCGCACCGCTGACATTCATCGCGCCGGTGTCGGCGATGGTGGAGGCGCCGGTCGCGCTCACCGGCGTCTGCACATTCACGGTTCCGCCGGTGACGGTCCAGGCGCCGTCCCAAACCAGCGGCTTCGAGCCCGTCAACGTGGCGACCGCGCCCGAGCCCAGAACCCAATTATAACCGGAAGCGTTCATCGCGTATGGGTCGCTTCCTCCGGTGACGTTCAGGGCGAGATTGGCGTTGGCGAGCAGCGTGAGGCCGGGCGACCCGGTGAAATTGAAGACGGAGCCGCCGTAATTCGAGGCGGCGTTTAACGTCACCGCGCCGCCGACGGTCAAAGGCCCCGCGAGGTTGACGCCAATGTCGCCGGCGGTCGGCGTGACGTTGACAGTCAGGGTTCCAGAAGAGGCGTCGAGTGTGGCGGCGCCATTTGTGGAAAAGGCGTAGTTCGAGCCGGCCGCGCCGGTTCCCGTGGCGTTCAGCGTCACGGTTCCCGTGGTGGTCAGGACGGAGCCCGAGGAGAGACCGACGCCCGCGCTATAGCCGTTGTTGGAGCTGGCGTTGACGGTCAATCCCGCGCCGCCGTTGATGGAAACGCCGCCCCAGATGTTGAGGGCGGCGCCGGAGAAGGGCGGAATGGTGAGCGTCCCGGTTCCCGACAGGGTGGAACCGTCGGTGAGAGTCACGTTGCCGCCGGAGCCGAGCGTGGCGCTGACATTGGACAGCGACAGGGTTGCCGCGCTGGCCACCGTGACCGCGGTCGCGCCCCCGAGCGCGCCCGAGTTCGCCAAGGCGAGCGTGCCCCCGCCGATCCAGGTGACGCCGGAAAAACTATTGGCGCCGGAAAGCGTCAGAATCGACGCCGCGTTGTATTTCTCGAACCAGCCAGAGCCGGAGATGGCGCCCGAAAGGGTCTGCGCCGCGCTGGAATTATATTCGAAGGTCGCGCCCGAGGCTATGGAGATGGCGCCCGCGTAAGAGCCCGACCCGAGCGATCCGGCGTTGCCGATCTCCAGGCTTCCCGAGCTGACCGTGGTGGGGCCGGAATAGGTGTTGACGCCAGTCAACTCCATGAGTCCCGTCCCGCTGACCGTAACGCCGCCAGTACCGGAGATGACGCCGGACAGGGACCAGCCGCCGGCGGTCGCAAAGGTCGCGAGGCCGCCGCCTGAGGCGATATTGGCCGAGCCCCAGATGTTCGGGCCGGAAACGTCGATCGCCAGCGCGCCGCCGCTCGAAACAATGTTGTTGCTGATGTCCACGGCGCCGCCGCTGGCGGAGATGGTCAATATATTGGCGGCGGCGTTGGAATAGGTCACGGCGTCCGCCGTGATCGCGCCGCTTCCGGTCGCCTGCAAGGTGATCGCGCCGGGTCCGGCCTGCGCGATCGTTCCGGCGCCGTCGGAAATCGCGCCCGTTCCCGTCGTGGTGAGCGTGATGGCGCCGGCGCTCGCGCCGCCAGAAATGGTTCCGGCGTTGGTGATCGTCCCCGCGCCATTGGTCGTCAGGGCGATGGCGCCGGAGCCCGTGGAGGACAATGTTGCGCCGCTTTTCACCAGAATATTGTTGGCGGAGTTTGGCGCTACGGTCAGTGAGCCGGAACTGGCGGTCAGCGTTCCCGCCACATCCACGGCCGTGGCGCCCAGGGAGCCCGCCATATCGGTAAAAGCCACGCCGCCGCTGGTGGTATAAACGGCTCCGGACTGGATATTCACGCCTTCGCCCGAGGTCGAAGCCGAGGAACCCGTCACGGTCAGGCCGCCGCCGCCATTGGCGAGGGTCGCGGTCCCCTGCAGGATCACGCCGGTTCCGCTGCTCGACGATCCCGACATGACGAGCCCGCCTGACAGGGCCGCGATGGTGTTGCCGCCGACATTGACGAGGCCGTAGGAGCTTGAGCTGGCTCCCGCAAGCAATACGGGGCCGGCCGTGGTCACATTGGCCGCGCTTTCGATCTTCAAGCCATAGCCGCTCGCGCTGGTCCCCGAGAAGGCGACCTGCGTCGCGGTCTCGTTGTCGATCGTCGTGGCGCCTTGAAGGTAAACGCCATTGTACGATGTCGAGACGCCGGTGAAGGTCGGCGACCCGCTGGAAATGGTGATCGTATTGCCGCCCTTGAACGACAGTCCGTCGCTTTGCGATGAGGTTCCCGAAAGCGTGACGGCGCCTGAAACGGTGAGATTTGCGCCGGTGTTGAATCTTATGCCGCGCGCCAGCGTGCTCGAGCCAATGAGCTGGAAAGCGCCGGCGCCGCTATTGGTCAGCGCCAAAGTTCCGCCATTGACCCAGACCGCGTTGCCGCCGGCGGAGGAGGCGGAGATTGTCAAGGATCCCGAACTGTCGGTGATGTTGGAGCCGTTGAAATAGGCGCCATAAGAGCTGTCGGCGTTGGTCCCCGAAATCGTAACGCCGCCGGAGGTGGTCAGGTTGGAGTTGATCGCCAGGCCGTAGTCGTTCGGAGACAGGCTAAGGCCGGAAATTTGAAGGGAGCCGGCGCCGTTATTGGCGATAGACTGCGCACCGGAATAAAGAAACACGCCGATGCCCGACACGGACGCGCCGGTAATAGAAAGAGATCCCGAATTGTTGATGATTCCAGCCGAAGTATCGGCATAAAAACCAGGTCCAGACTGAGACGTTGCGGTAATGCCGATGGCGCCCGAGGTCGTGAGATTTGTCGATGGCGCCAGATAAACGCCGCTCTCCGTGGTCGAGCCGCCAAAGACGGTCCCCGTTCCCGCGCCCGCGTCAAGCGTGGCGCCATTGAAATTGACCGCGGAATTCGATCCGGCGCTCGGCGCCATTATGCTCAAATTGCCGCTGGAGGTTGAAATCGTCGCGGCGTTGAGCGTCATGACCGCTCCCGCCGTCGGGCCGCTGACGGCGTAAAGGCCGAGATTTCCGGCGCCTGTCGCCGTCACATTCGCCCCGGACATGACGGTGAGCCAGCCGCTGGAGGCGAGGCTCAAGTTGGCGCCGGAGGACCAGGAAACGGGGTTCGCAATGGTCAGGGGGCCACTGGTGGTCGAAACCAGCACATTGCCCGCGCCAAGGAAATTCTGCAGCGACGTGGTGTTGACGTTGAACGAGGAATCGGCGGAAGTGGAAACGTTCAGGCCGGTGGAGTTTGTGCCCAGAATGGTTGTCGCGCCGCGCAAGGTCGGCGCATAGGCGCCGCTGGCGTTGAAATACCAGGTTCCGGAAAAATCCCAGCCGGAGAAGGTGCTTTGGCTTTGCATATTCGCCGTCGTTTCGCCGGTCGCGCCAGGGCCGACGCCGCCATAGTCCTGGCCTGTCGTCGTCGTGTTCCAGTACGATCCCGAAACCATTCCGTTTCCAGCAGCATAACCGACCAGGCCGCCGACGGACGATCCGCCGCTCACAGCGCCCGCGGCGTAAGAATTGACGATGGAGCCGGAGCTGTTGAAATTTCCGACCAGGCCGCCCACCCAGGAGGCAGACGATGCGTTGACGGCTCCGGTGGCGTAGCTGTCGAGGATCGCGCCGTTGGAATAGCCGGCGAGTCCGCCGAAACTGAATTGGCCCGCAGCGCCTTTGACCGCGCCTGTCGCGGAGACATTTTGAACCGCGCCTCCGGTCTCGATGGCGCCGACGGCGCCGCCGGCGGAGCTGATGGCCGATGTGACGTCGACCGCCGCCGCCGAGTTTTGGAGGGTGGATCCGCCCGTGAGATCGCCGACGATGCCGCCAATGTTCGAGCCGGAGGCGCTGGCGCTGGCCGAGCCGGTCATGGTTCCGGTCACGACGACCCCGCTGATCAGCGTGCCGCTGTCGGCGACGCCGACAAGCACGCCGGCGCCATAGCCGGAGGCCGATTGGCTGCTGCCGCCGGTCACGTTGGCGTTGAGCAGCGCGAGATTCTCGATTGTCGCGGCCTGGGTGTAACCGAACATGCCGACGCCATTGCCGACAGCAGGCAGGTTCACATACAGATTTGCGATCGCGTGTCCGGCGCCGTTGAATGTTCCGCTAAAGCCCGTGCCGGATTGAAGACCGATCGGCGCGAAACCCGCGCCCGCGTTCCAGCTCGACGTCGACGACGCGTCGATGTCATTTGCGAGTTGATAAGCAGCGGCGAGATAGGCCGTCGACGTCGCCGCGCCCTGGACGCCGTAAATATCGGTAAGCAGATAGGGAGAACCGCTCGTTCCCGAACCGCCCGCCGCGCGCAAGAACGAGGCATTGCCGCCGATGGCGAAATTTCCGGCGTAGAAACTCGGCAAGGAGGCCGTGTTTTGCGCCCAAGCGCCTTGAATCAGGTTGAGGGTTCCGACATTGAGCGCGCCGGTCGCGGTGACCGCCGAACCCGAAGCGCCAGCGCTCAGGGTCAGACCGCCATAGGGCCCGTAAATATTGGCGTTGAGGGCGATGGCGCCGGCGGCGCTCAGGGTCAGCGTGGTCGAGGCCGTCCAGACCAGCGGACTGGCGACGGTGATATTGCCGGTTTGCGCGCCGCTGGCGCCGGTGGCAACCGTGACATTGGCGGTGGCCAGGGCGTTTTGCAGGGTGGCGGTGTTGATGTTCGATCCGCTCGCCGTCGCCGTCCAATTCGAATAACCGCTGTCCGCGGCTGTGGAGATGGTGACGTCATAGGGGTCGAGCCGCAGGGTTCCGGCGAAGCCATGCGCTGAAAGCAGATTGGTCGTCCCCTGATAATTCAACGCCCCGCCGGACACTTCGGCGCCGCCGCCATTGCCGCTGGCGCCGAAAGCCTGCGCTGAAATCGAGCCGCGAAAATCCGTCAGAGCGTTCGACCAGATCGTGACTTGCCCGCCATCGCCCGACTGTTTCGCATCGGCCTTGATGCTGGAGGTCGCATCGATCGAAACCGTCTGCGCCGTGGTCAGGCCGGGAACGGCGGCGCCATGCGCGCCGCCGCCGATGGTTGCCGATCCGCCGCCGGTCGAGCCCGAAACATCGATCAACGCGCCGCGCAGGCCGATGCTCCAGCCACCGATCCGGACGGCGCCCCCCCTGGTTTTTTTCGACGTCGCCTTGACCTTGCCGGAAACCGTGACCTGTCCGCCGGCGCCGCCGTCGAGGACGATGAGGCCGCCGACGCGGCGGGCGGAAGAGGCCGAGACCGTTCCGGAAATATTCACCGCGTCGCGGACGGCCTGGGCCGCCGTCGCCGCCTTGATCTCCACCCGCCCGCCGGCGGCCTTGACCTTGCCGGATACGTCGATCAGCGGCTGGCCGTTGGCGCCGGTCTGGGTGGGGATCGCCACCTGCAAAAAGCCGTCGCCATTGAGGTCAAGCGTCTGCTGTTCTCCCGAACCCAGGCCGATCTTTCCCAACGGCGCCGAAATTGTTCCGGAATTGGCGACCGCTCCGCCGAGCAGACCGACAAAGCCGCTGGAGCCGGCGGCGATCGAACCGGCGTTTGTGACTTTGGCGGAAGCGCCATTGCCCGTGAAACTCAGATTGCCGGAATTGAAGGCGTTGTCGGCGATCCCCAGCGTCGAAGCGACAAAGCCGCCGCCGACATTCACCGCGCCGGAGGAGGTGATGGCTATGCCATTGGGATTGACCAGATAGACCTGGCCATTGGCGTTGATCTGGCCGGCGATGGAGGTGGGCGTGTCTCCGGTGACGCGGTTGAGAATGGCGGCGGAGGCGTTCGGCTGAGTGAAAGTGACCGAGTTCTGCGATCCGATTGAAAACGAATCCCAGTTGACGATCGCGCGCTGCGAAGTCTGGGTGACAGTCAGGCTGTTGGCGGAGGGCGAGGAAATGCTCGCCGAACCGGAGGCGACCGCGCCGCCGCGCGGCAGCGCGCTTTGCGCCTGGGCGCGAGCGTCAAAAAGGGCTAGAGCGGCGGCCAGCGCAACCGTTCGGCGCGCCAGAGACTTGCGGGTCTGGAGCCAATCCGATGGTTTTTTTTCGGCGCGCCGGCTCATGGATCTCCTCAGTAATGCAACGCGGCGGACAGATTGACCCGCGAGGAGGCGCGCCGGCTCGGCTCATTGGCGTAAAGACGGCCGATTTCCAGCCCAAGCGTTCCGCCGATCAGGCTGTCTGGCGCATCCCAGGCCATATGCGCGCCCAGGCCAAAGGCGCCAGCCGTGACCTCCGCCTGCTCGACCGCGGTCGGCCGATAGAGGAACCCCCAGCCCTGGCCGCCGAAAACATAGGGAGAGGCGGTCATGGCGAGAAAATCGGTCTTGATCCGATAGGGCATGGTCAGTTCCTCTCGAACCGTCGCGCCCGCATCGACATTGAAGGCGCCATTCGCCGCCGCTGAAAGCCCCTCGGCGCCATCGAGCGCGAATTGCTCGGGCAGGAACAAAGCTTTGCCGCAGGAAGCTTGCGCCCGACCGATGAGGTCGAGGCGCAAATCGCCGTAGATCGCTTGGTTTAAATGGACGTCGCCGGAAATTTTCGAAAAGTTCGGCGCCGCGCCCTGGCGCGAGAGCGGAATATTGGAGGCGGCGGCTTCGGCGGCGTCGCGACCGCCCAGGCCTTGGGAAACTTGCGCATTAGCCTGGAATGGCGATCCCCAGGGCGACAGCTTTTGCCAAGCGGCGGAAAGACGCGCCGCGCCATAGGAGTTGCGATTGATGTCGGTCAGCAAAGCCGGGGCGCGGAGGCTTTGGTCGACATATTCCAGCGCGCCTGCGAATGTCAGGCTTTCATTGCGTTCGCGGACCGCCGGAAAACTGGATCGTAATGCAAAACGTTCGAAATCGCCGGTTGTGGCCGGTGTGTTCGGCGCCGGCGCCGGGCGTGTGTAGGAGTTCGTATACTCTGGATTGATGGTCCAGCCGTCGGCGCCCAAGGGCAGGACGAAGCCGCCGCCAATCATGCGCAAGGGCGATAGCGGAAGGCCGTAGTCCGCGAGGGCCAGGCCCGAGCTTGCGGTCACATAGATCTGTTCGCCTTGACCGAGCAGCGAATTTTCCGACAGCGAAAGATTGCTCTGCCAGCGACCGAGCGAATCCGGCAATTTATTGTCGGCGCCGATCGTGACGCTGAGCGGGCGCGCCTCGCCTTCGAGGATCAACAGCGCGCCGCCCGCTTGCGCGCCGCGCGCCAGAGCGCTTTTCAAACGCAGGCCAGGAAGATCGCTGGCGAGAAGAACCGCGCGTTCGATCTCCGCGAGTTTTATGGCGCGGCGCCCAATCAGGCCGCGCATCCGTTCGCTGACCGCGTCGCGCAGATTTTCGCTCACCGCCGTGACGTCGACTCTCTCGATAAAACCGTCGACCGCCACGATCTTGACGTCGCCGCCGTCCTTCAGTTTTTGCGGCGGCACGACAACCCGGACCAGGACGTAACCGGCGCGGGCGTAAATCTGTTCCAGATCGCGGGCCAACCGATAAATTTGCGCGATCGAAACCCTGTTTCCCTGCAGGCTCCGCGCCAAAGCCGCTGTTTCCTCCTCCAGGTCCGGCAAGCCGCCAATAATCTGGATATGTGCGAGGCGGAAGATCAGTTTTTCGGCATTCGCCGGGGCGGCGGCCTCCGATGTGCTGGAAAACGCGGCGTTGGCCGCCGGCGTCATGGCGGCGGGAACGAGGCTTCTTGGCGTCACCTGGCTTGGCGCGACTGCCTGGGCCAGGGACGGCGCGGCGAGCAGACAAGTCAGCGCGATCAACTCCACGCACTGCGCGGCCCGGCTGGCGCCTCGATTTGAGCCCTCGACCAATGCGGAAACCTCTGAGTGCGAACAAAATACAACTTGAGATTGTGTATTCAGCTTATGCAACCATATGGTTAACGGCTGGTAAGCACCCGGGGCAAGGAGGCGCCAGAAGCGGAAATCAACAGTGCAAGGCGAAGCTCGCCCGCCGATCGGATGTCGCGATGAAAACGCTACGGCGCCGGCAAGACGCAGTTTCGGCGAGACGGGATTTGCCGGCCTGGCCCACCCGCCAGTCGTTGGGCGCATGGCTCGCGTCAACGGCGGCGCGCGACGCCCCCATGGCCGCGCCCAGCTTGTCGGCGACCGGCTCGACATAGGTCTTGAAATTCTCCGAGTTCGGCATGGCGCGGCCCCGAAAACGATGATCCTGGCCGAGGTCGGCTCCGGACGGTCGGAAACCGCCAGCGCCTCGCTCTTGAAGGCGGAAACGCCCGTCTCCGCCGGGGCCGCGACCGCCTCGATGGCCGCCGAACCGCCTTCACCCGTCGCGGCGAAGGTCGAAGTGCGCATCTTTTGGCGTCTTTCGGCCGGTCCGCGCCCAGGGCGCGCCATCTGGCGGGCGCTCGGCTTGCGGGCGCTCTTGTGAGGCGCGGCCAAAGACGCCAAAAAATTGATAGCGTTAAAATAATTAGTCTGCTATCTAATGCTCGTCGAGGGAGATATGGCGATGGATGCGAATTCGGGTCTGGTCCGTGCGGAATTTGGCGTTCGCCTGGCTCGAGTCGGGACCGCTTGGCGCAGAGAATCGATGTCGAATTCAAACAGCGAGGCGGATTGACCGCGGCGAAATGGCGACCGCTCTACATCCTGGGGCGCCTGGGAGATGGCGTCCGCCAAAAGGATCTCGCCCATGCGCTTTCTATCGAGGGGCCGTCGCTCGTGCGCCTCCTCGACGACCTTGAAACGCACGGATTGATCGCTCGACGTCCCGATTCGGTCGATCGGCGCGCCAAAACCATTCATCTCACCGCAGAAGGCCATGACGTCTATCGTCGCCTCAAGGAAATTTCGGTTGAATTTGCGGCCCGCTATCTGGCGGGGATTTTCGAACAGGAGTTCGCGGTCTGCATCGGAGTTCTCGATCGGATCGAGGCCCTTCTCAACCAAACGGCTGAAGTGGAGGCCGCTTGATAGTCGATGCGGCGATTCAGGCCAAGCCGTCGCGCCCGCGAAACCGGGTCGCCGACGCCAGGCGCGGCGTTTTGCGCGCTGTCCTGAAGATCGACGCGCGCGTCCGTTCCTTGCCGGCGGGCGCAATCTATTTCGCGCTCACCACGACATTTGCGGCTCTCCTCGCCTTGTTCGCGGCCTTCTGGCTGGAGCTCGACAGTCCCTCCTCGGCAATGGTGTCCGTTCTGATTGTCGCCGCCCCCGTGCGCGGCATGGTTTTGTCGAAGAGTCTTTATCGTATTCTCGGGACGTTCGTCGGCGCCTTCGTGGCGCTCGTCCTCGTCGATCTGTGCGGACAGAATTCGGAAATATTCATCCCCGCGTTGGCGCTCTGGGTGGGACTGTGCACAGCGGTCGCCACATTGCTGCGGAATTTTCGCGCCTATGCGGCGGTTCTCGCCGGTTATACCGCGCCTCTGATCGGCCTGTCCGCAATCCAGGCGCCGGAACACGCCTGGGACATCACCATAGCGCGCGTCGCCGTCGTCATCGTCGGGATCGTATGCGCTGGCGTCGTCACCAGCATGTTTTTGCCCGGCGGCGCGCGGCGCGACCTGGGGCCGAGGGTTCGCGGCGCAATCCTGCTGACGCTTGGCCTGGCGCATGACGCTCTGAGCAGCGGCGCCGAAGCCATTCCGGAGCGCCGTTACCTCGACGCCACGGGCCGCGTTCTGGGCCTGGACAGTCTGATCGAATTCGCGGCGACGGAGTCGCCGCGCGTCGCGCGCCAGGCCGATGCGTTGCGGAGCGCCATTGCGGCGTTGATCGCGGCGATCACCGCGATTCGCGCCATCGCCGATTTGCCCCCCAATCGCCTGCCTCAGGATCCGGAGCTGGTCGCCGATTTGCGAGGGGCTCTGGACCGCGTTTCGGCGCGCGCCAGCGCAGGAACCGCGCCGCTCGCCGAGGCCTTCGTCGACATGCGCGCAAGACTGGCGCTGGCGGCCGATCGCGTCGAACAGGGACCGCCGCCGTCGCTGGAGGCGCTTCAACTCCTTGACAATCTCGACGAACTGATCGCGCAGATCGAAGCGGTGCGGCTCGATCTTGAAGCTTTCGTCACCGATCGGCCCGCGCGAACGGTCGTGGCGATCGGCTACCCCATCGACGCCAGAGCCGCCTTGCGCAACGGATTCCGCGCTTTTCTCGGCGTGGTCGCCGCGGGCGCCTTCTGCTATTTCACGGGCTGGAGCGACGGCGCCCAGATGCCGCTGGCGGTCGCCGTCATCTGCAGTTTGCTCGCGCTTCTCCCCAATCCGGCTCAGGCTAGCGTCGCCTTCGCCATCGGCGTCGCCGCCGCCGACGTCGCGGCGATTTTCTGTCAGTTTTTCCTGCTCAGCCGTGTCGACGGCTTTCCTCTTCTCGCCATGTGCGTGGCGCCTTTCCTGATCGCCGGACTCCTGGCCACGGCGAGCCCCCGCCTGGCCGGCGCAGCCGGCGGATTCAGGATCTTTTTCGTGGTCGCGCTTTCGCCGACCAATCCGATGACGTTCAATGCCGCCGCGACCATAAACAATGCGCTGGTCGCCATGGTCGGCGCCATTTTCGCGGCCTATGTCTATCGTGCGGTCCTGCCCTCCAACTTGCGCGCGGAAATTTCGCGACTGATGCGCTCAATCAGCCGCGACGTCAGCGGTACGCGAAATCGCTCCGCCAATGATCGCGCCATGGTCGAGAGCCGCATCTATCATCGCCTCATTCAGCTTGCGACGCGTCTCGACTTCAGCGCGCCGGAAGGCCAGGCGCTACTTGCCAAGGCCTATTCCGAGTCACGGATCGCCCTGGCGTTCCAACGCGCCCGCGCCGCGCTGGCGACCGCCGGCGTGGACGAGAGCGCCAGCGCACTGCTCGAAAGGTCGGTCGGCGGCCATCCCGACGCATTCGCCTTGCGTCAGACCGCGCAAGCGCTCGCCGCCCAGTGTCGGGAGGCAGAGCCCAAGGCGCGCCACGCCTTGATTCGCGCGGCGGCGGCCTTGGCCGAAGCCTCGACATTGATGACGCCGTCCGCCCCCCTTGTTCCTGTCGCCTGAGGTTTCCGCCATGCCCAAGGATGTCAACATCGACGGTGTTTTCTTCACGCCGCTCGTCGCCTGCTACCTCGCCGCATTCGTCATCTTCCTCGTCGCTCGTTGGCTGATCGTGCGCACCAGTCTCGAACGGGCGTTCTGGCGGCCGGAACTCGCGGAGACCGGCATGTTCATGGTCATTCTCGCGATTGTCGCCCGCACACTCTGACGCCGTCTTCGATTCTCGATCTCGAAACGGCCATGGACTGCGGCGCCAAAAATTGGAGAAGGTTTATGCGTAACTCGATCAAATCAGTCCTGCGCGTCGGCGCCACATTCGCTTTGCTGGCCGCTGGCGGCGTCGCGGGATTCGACCTCTGGCGTTTCTATACGGAAGAGCCCTGGACCCGCGACGGTCGCGTGCGGGCGGAAATCGTCTCCGTCGCGCCGGAAATTTCCGGGCGGATCGTCGATCTGAAAATCGCGGACAATGCCTTGGTTCGCAAGGGCGACATCCTCTACGCCATAGATCAGACCGATTATCGCCTGAATGTCGCAATCGCCGAGAAGCAACTCGAAACCCGCGGTCATGATCTTTCCGTCAAGGTTTCGGATGACGACAGGCGGAAAAAGCTGTCGAACGACACTGTTTCCGAGGCTGAGCGCGAACGCTATCGCGCCGCCGCCGCCATGGCGCGCGCCGCGCAAGCGGAAGCCGCCGTTCAGCTCGAAAAGGCCAGGATCGATCTTGAACGAACTGTCGTGCGCGCGCCCGTCAACGGCTTCATCACCAACCTTCGCGTGCGCGTTGGCGATTACGCCGCCAAAGGCGTCGCCAATATCGCCATTGTCGACAGCGATTCCTTTTGGATCGCCGGATATTTCGAAGAAACCAAGCTGGCTTCGATTCATGTGGGCGATCGCGCCCATGCGGCCTTGATGGGCTATGACAAGCCCGTGATCGGCCATGTCGAAAGCATCAGCCGCGGCGTCGCCGACCAGAATGGCGCGGCCGACGGCAAGGGCCTGGCCAATGTCAATCCGGTCTTCTCCTGGGTGCAACTCGCGCAGCGTATTCCGGTGCGCATTCACATAGACCGGGTTCCGGAAGGCGTCGATCTCGCCGCCGGCATGACCTGCACCATCAATCTGGATCTGGCGCGCGATAACGGTTCGCAACGCATCGGTTGGCTCCGGCGCCTAAAACCCTGGTCTTGAAAACATTGACGCCCGGCGCGAAATGGGGAGGCGTGCACTTGGCCGACAGAGATTCGAAGATTGAGACTTCCGCGCCGCCGGATGCGATCCTGAATGCTCGGACGCTTGCGGAAATCGTCAGCGCGCGGGTTGCGCTGACTCCCGACCGGGTCGCCTACCGCCGGCATGACCGTGCGGGACGCTGGGCGGACTGGAGCTGGCTGCGCGTCGGCGAGGAATTCTTGCGCTGGCGGAACGCGCTCGCCGCCGAGTGGTGAACCAACACGAAGTCGAGGCGAATTCGATCGCCGCGCGAGAAAGCCAGGATGGCCTCACACGTTTTGGGCGACCAAAAGTTTGGCTGGGGCGGCAGGATACTGACCTAGCCACGCCTCAACTCTAACCATCTGAAATAATTCAACATCCAGCGCATGTGGCTGAGTGGTGTATCACTCAACTGTATCAGCTCGGCGCCACATAGCGCAACCGTCTCGCGCCTGCGATGTTACCAACCGGTAAATGCCTTGCCAGGGCGACGTTCGATCGCCGCGTTTTGAACCGCAGCTCACACGTTGGGCCGTCAGCCTGCCGTCTCGCCATCCTGCCTTGCCCCCTTGGCCACGATTTTGAGCCGGTCGTCCGCCAACGGCGGCTGTAGCGACATCGCCTCCGCCGTCGGTGCCCGCAGCCAGACATCGAATTCCTCGCCGGTAGTCAGGATCACCGGCATGGCTTTCGGATGGATCGGCGCGACGATCGCGTTCGGCTTCGTCGTCAGATAAGCGAAAACGTCGGCGGTGACCTCGCCGCCTTTGTTTTGCGCACCGATGTCCAGTTCGTCCAGATGCCGGCGAAGGCAACGAGCGGCCGGCTTCCGTCGAGGGCTAACCAGACCGGGACCTTCTTTCCATCGGGACCGGTTTCGTATTCCTAGTAGGACGTGAATGGCACGAGGCAGCCGTTTGCAGCCCCGAGCCAAGGCCGCCAATGCGGCGACGCCATGTTGCGGACGTTGGCGACGCCGGGATCGGTCGCCTTCCCCTTCAGCACGAACTGCGGCGACGGCATCCCCCAACGGGCCATCGCGAGTTCCCGCTCGCCTTCGGCGACGCGGACAATCGGGGCCGGGTAGTCCGGGAAGACGCCGGGCATCGACGGCAGGCTGCCTGTCCGATCGAGGGCGATGCGGAACAATGCCCGCAAAGCGTCTTGGGCCTTGGTGATACTGTAGAGGTTGCACATAGCCGGATTATGCCCGCCGTGGCGGCATGTGCAAATCTTTGCCGGCTCCAAAAGGGGCCCTTCACCGCCAACCGAGAACGACCCTTAGCGCCATAAGCGGGGATTCCACGCGAGAATGAACGCCCCGCTCCTTGGGAGGCAAGCGGGCCTTCATCAGACGGGGATTGGGCGCCATTTTCGCGGAAAACGATGTTTTTTGCCCATGCCCACCGGGCCGGCACGCCATGGTTTTTGCTGCATCGGCGGGAGGAATTGATGGCAAAATTGCTTTCTCTGCCACCTCTATGCCGATAGAGTCCGGACGTTTGCCGCCTTTGCATTTGATCAATTGAGGATGAAACTGTTGTTCATGTTGACGACATCGCGGGAGTTGGCCGGTTGAGAGCGATGGCGGTTGCCGTAGGTGACCTTGACGATGCGAACAGGCGCGAAATGTTTGCGCTGTTGCAGCGCTACTACCTCGCGACGACCTCCGAGCATTTCGATGACGACCTCTCAGGCAAGGACACAGTCTTTCTTCTTCACGACACGCGGGACCGCCTCTGCGGCTTCTCGACGCTTGCCGTCTCGCGAATTGACATCGACGGCAAGCCAATCCGGGCGGTTTTTTCCGGTGATACGATCATCGACCGCGCCAGCTGGGGTTCGCAAGCCTTCGCTTTCGCCTGGCTTCGACACATCGGCGGCATTTCGCGGGAAGCGCCGGAGGAGCCGCTTTATTGGCTGCTGATCGTCAAGGGCTGGCGAACATACCGCTATCTTCCTGCATTCGGCCTCGCCTTCACGCCGGACTGGCGCCAGCCGGCCGATCCAGGGCTGGAATCGCTCAAGCACGTCATCGCACATGCGCGCTTCGGCGATGTCTATGACCCCGCGACGGGCTTGGTTCGCTACCCGGAAAGCCGGGGCCATCTGGCGCCGGAATGGGCGGCGGTCTCCGACCGGGAGGCGCATCGGCCCGACGTGCGCTTCTTCCTCGAACGCAACCCCGGCTATGCGCGTGGTGACGAACTCGTCTGCCTGTGCGAGCTTCAGCCGCACAACATGCGTCCTTTGACGCGCCGTCTCTTTCTGCAAGGCGCGACGCCGTGAACGGCTGGGCAAGGTTGCTTTCGGCCGCATCTGCGTCCGAGGCGGCGCTGGCGGCGGGTTTGGCGCAGCCCGAGAAGCAGCAGAAGGCGCTGCTGGCGCAAATCCTTTCGGCAAACGCCGAAAGCGAATTCGGTCGTGCGCACAATTTTTCCACCCTGCGCACAGTCGCGGATTTTCGCGCCGCCGTTGCCATTGGGGACTACAACGCTTTCCGCAGTGCGATTGACCGGATCGCCGATGGCGCGCAGGGCGTGCTCGACTCGGGCGCCCGTCGTCGCATTCGAGGAAACCGGCGGCACGTCGTCCGGCCGAAAGCTCATTCCCTATACGACAGTGGGGCTATCCGGCTTTCGCGTGGGCATCCTGCCCTGGCTCGCCGATCTCGCGCGCCGCCGACCGGAAATGACCCGCGGCGGCGTCTACGTCTCCATCAGCCCGGCGACGCGCGCTGCGCGCCTGACGCGATGTGGTATCCCCATCGGGCTCGCCTCGGAGGCCGCCTATCTGGGCGCGGACCTCGTTCCCGCTTTCGTTTCGCTGCTGGCCGTTCCGCCTGAGGTCGCGGCGATCCCCGACATCGACTCCTGGCGGTTTGCGACCTTGCGCGCGCTTGTCGAGCGCAAAGACCTTTCATTCGTTTCGGTCTGGAGCCCGACGTTTTTTCTGGGCCTTGTCGAGTCCCTGCCTGACTTGGAGCCATCGCTAGCCGAAGGGCTGACCGGGCCGGCGCGGCGGCGGCTGGCCAACGCCCTGCGCGGTGGAGAGATCAACACGAGCGCGCTCTGGCCGAACCTCGATGTGATCTCCTGCTGGGCGGACGGCGCTTCCGCCGACTTTGCCTCGCGGCTCGCCGCGCTGTGCCCGCACGCCCTCATCGAGCCCAAAGGCCTGCTTGCCACCGAGGGGGCAATCACGTTTCCGCGTGGCGGCGCGCGCGGCAATGCGCCCGCGCTGACCAGCGCCTTCATCGAATTCATTGACTCCGCTGGCGACCCGCGCCTCTCGCATCAACTCGATGCGGACGCCGATTATCGCGTCGTCATCACCACCATGAGCGGGCTCTACCGCTATGACATGGGTGACATCCTCCGCTGCATCGGCCATGAGAGCGCAGTTCCTCGCCTGATTTTCATGGGGCGCGGCGGTCTGGTCAGCGATCTGGTCGGAGAAAAGCTCGACGAGGCCTTCGTCGCCGAAATTCTTGCGAACAGCGGCGTGGTCGGTTTCCTAGTCCCGCAATCCACACCTTCGCCACATTACGAGCTCTGGCTCGATCAAGCCGGCGAAGAGTTCGTGCAGTCGGCGGAAGCAGTCGAACAAGGCCTTCGGACCAATCCGCAATATGCCTACGCCCGCGACCTCGGCCAATTGGGGCCGCTGCGCGCCGTAAGCCGGCTGGGCGCTTGGGCCAGCCACGCCCGAAGGCGTGTGCGCGAGGGCCAGAGGCTCGGCGACGTCAAGCCCACGGCAATCTTGCTCGACCAAATTGATGGTGATGTCGTTTGAAACGCGGCGATTTGGCGAATGCGCGCCAACCGCATAACCTCCGGTCATTGATTCCAGTTTTTCAGGAACCGGCATGAAGGTTGCGTTGATTTCGCCCAAAGGGCCGCTTTACCGCAATCGCGGCGGCATATTCAAGAAATCCTTGCGGTATCAACCGCTGACGCTGACGACGCTTGCCGCCCTCGCGCCGGAAGAACTCATTATCGATTTCGTCCTGCATGACGAGGGACTCGCCGATGCGCCGCTCGATCTCGACGCCGACCTGATCGGCATGACGGTCATCACTGGCAGCGCCGGGCGCGCCTATGAACTCGCGGCCCATTTTCGCGCACAGGGCCGAAAAGTCGTGCTTGGCGGCCCGCATGTCACGTTGGTGCCGGAAGAAGCCCAGGCCCATGCCGACGCAATCTGCGTCGGCTATGCCGAAGAGAGCTGGCCGCAACTTTTGCGGGACTTCGCGACCGGCCAGATGCGGCCGCGCTACGACCAGGCGCCGGATTTTCAACTTAAAAACCTGCCTTTCGCCCGCCGCGGCCTACTCGACGGCCGCAATTATCTGACGCAAGCCGTGTTCGAGGCGACGCGCGCCTGCGCCCATGATTGCGAATTCTGCGTCGCGCCCACGGCGTGGGGCCGAAAGCAGTTCCAGAAGCCGGTCGATCATGTCGTCGCCGACATCGTCCGTTTCGGGGCGAAGAAAATCCTGTTTGTCGATCTCAACCTGATTTCCGACCGCGACTATGCGCGCGACCTTTTCACCGCCTTGATACCCCTGAAAATCCGCTGGTTCGGCCTCTCCACCAGCCTGATCGGACGCGATCCGGAATTGATGGAGCTTATGGCGCGCAGCGGCTGCTCCGGCCTGCTGATCGGCTTTGAAACCGTTTCTTCAAGCGGTCTCGGCGCGATCCGCAAGCGTTTCAATGACCCCAACCTTTACGCCGGTCTGGTCCGCGATCTGCACCGTCTCGGCATTGGCGTGCAGGGTTGTTTCGTCTTCGGCGGCGACCACGACAGCGCGGCGACATTCGACGAGACCGTCGATTTCGTCATCGAAAGCGGCATCGACCTGCCGCGTTTCGCCTTGCTCACGCCCTTTCCGGCGACGCCGCTCCACCGGCGTCTTGAGGCCGAAGGCCGGATTCTCACACGCGACTGGAGCCTTTACGATGGCCAGCATGTGGTCTTCCAGCCGAAGACCATGTCGGTCGCAGACTTGCGGTCCGGTCATGAGCGGGCGTGGAAGAAAGTCTATTCGGCCAAGGCGATCGCCCGGCGTTTCGCCCATGCGCACTGGCGCGATGCGCCGCTCTGGCTCGCCTCGAATTTTGGTTATCGCTTTTACGCCCGTCATCTGCACAGCCATTACACCTGCGACTGGCCGCAAGCCGGCGGCCTTGTCCGCGAGCGGGCGGCCTGATGCGCCTGACGCTGGTTCAGCCTGCCATCGGCCGAAAGCCCGGCTCCGCCTATATGCGCTCCTGGCAGATGGAGCCCTTGCCGATCGCGGCGGTGGCCGGCCTGACCCCGCCGGGCATAGAAATCGCCTTTCATGATGACCGCATGGAGGCGATTCCGTTCGACCGGCCGACCGACCTCGTCGCCATTCCGGTCGAGACCTATACCGCCAAACGCGCCTATCAGATCGCCTCGGATTTTCGCCGGCGCGGCGTGCCCGTGGTCATGGGCGGCTTTCACGCCACGCTGGCCCCTGAGGAAGTCGCCCAATACGCCGAGAGCGTCGTCGTCGGCGAGGCGGAGGCGCTGTGGCCGGAGGTGATCGAGGACGCGCGAAGCAGCAGGCTGCGGCCGCTCTATAAATCCGATGCGCAACCCGACCTTGCGAGCGTGCGTTATGACCGCAGCCTGTTTCGCGGCCGCTCCTATCTGCCGATCCGGCTGATCGAGACCGGACGGGGCTGCCGCTTCCCCTGCGATTTCTGCGCAGTCCAGACCTTCTTCGAACGCAAGGCCCGGCATCGCCCGATAGAGGCGATCGTCGCGGATCTGCGCTCGCTCAAGGACGGCGCAAAATTGTTCTTCTTTGTTGACGACAATTTCGCCTCCGACATCGGCTTTGCGTCCGACCTCGCCGAAGCAATCGCGCCGCTCGGCGTGCGCTGGATTACGCAATTGAGCATCAACGCCGCCCATGACGAAGCCCTTCTGGCAAAGCTTTTTCGCGCGGGATGCCGTGGCGTCTTGATCGGCTTCGAGAGCCTCGACGAGACGGTCTTGCGGTCGATGCGCAAAACGTTCAACACGATGAAGGGCGGCTATGCGCCGGCGCTCGCCAACCTCCGTCGCCACAAAATCCCGGTCTATGGAACGTTCGTCTTCGGCTATGGCCCTACAAACCCGGACGCATTTCTGGAGGCAGCCGAATTCGCAATCGACCATGACTTCTACATCGCCGCCTTCAACCACTTGACGCCTTTTCCTGGTACGCCGCTCTACCATCGGCTCGAACAGGAGGGCCGCCTGCTTTACGACCGTTGGTGGCTCGACGAAAATTATTCTTACAACGGCCTGCCCTTCCGCCCTGAAGGCGCGGAACCCGACGACATCAGGCGCGGCTGCCTTTCCGCGCGGGGCCGGTTTTACAGCTGGCGCTCGATTTTTACGCGGTTGCGCGGAAAGGCCAACAGGGCGGACGCACTCATGGCGCGCAATTTCCTCCCGATCAACGCCCTGCACCGTGCGGAGCTTTCCGCCCGCGATCACTTTCCTCTGGGAGATCCGTCATGGACAGGCGAGCTGCTGCCGGCCAGCTGACCGATGGCGCGTACCGCGGCGCCTGGGTCGAGGGTAATGTCGTTTTTTCCTTCGCGACAAGGGATGACGAGCCTGAGGTGCGTCGTCTGCTTGCGGAAAATCCAGTTGGCGGCCGTTTCGGGATTTCGCTGGAGCGGGAGCCCAACGCTCTCGCTTCGGATTTCGGCCTCGCCGAAGATCAGGTCTTCATCCTCGCGCGCCCGTTAAGTGGCGGCCCCGCCATTGGCCTTTGCGAACGCGTCGTCTGGGACGCCTTTGTCGATGGCGCGGCGCGGCGACTGCCTTATCTCGGGGCATTGCGCGTCGCCAGCGATTACCGCCATCGCATTGGCATTCCGCGCGGCGGATTTCGCGCTTTGCGCGAACTCGCCGAAAACGCTGATGACCTGCCCTTTGCCCTGACGTCGCTCGCCTCCGATAATCTTGCCGCGCTACGCCTGCTGACGGCGGGCCTCCCAGGCATGCCCATTTATCGCTCGATCGGCGAATTTTCGACTTTTGCCCTGCGGCCCCGGCGCAACCGGACGGCTCCCTTCGTCCAAGCGGCGCGGGCAAACGACCTTCCCGCCATTTCAACCTTTCTGCGGAAAAACGCCGCTAGCTCGCAATTCGCCCAGAACTGGACCGAGGAAAAGCTCGAAGGTCTCACCACCTTCGGGTTGCGACCCGAAGATTTTCTCATCGCCCGCGACAGCGGATCGATCCGGGGCGTTCTGGCCCTGTGGGACCAGCGGGCCTTCCGCCAGACCGTGATACGTCGATACCCGCCAATGTTCGGCCGCCTGCGGCCCTTGCTCAATGCCGTCGCGCCCTTGACGGGCATGCCGCGCCTGCCGCCGCTAGGGTCGCCGTTAAACCAGGCGACACTGTCGCATCTCGCCGCTGACGAAGCGGATTGCGAGGCGGTGGCCGCCCTGACGGCGGCAGGCCTCGATCAAGCGGCCCAACGCGGCTTCGACGCCGCGCTTATTGGTTTTGCGACCGCGCGGCGCTGGAGTACGGCGCTTCGCAGGTTCAATGGCATTGAATATCGCACAACGCTTCATCTGGCCTATTGGCCGGACGCTTCTCAAAAGGTCGAGGCGCTCGGAAACGCTATTCCGCATCCTGAACTGGGGATGTTGTGATGAAGCACATCACTTTCGTCCGCCCCAATCTCGGACAGGGCCGCTCCGCCGATGCGATGACGCCGCTCGTCTTCGCAATCCTGCGGGCGCTGACGCCCGCCCATATCGAAACCATCCTGATCGACGAGCGGATCGAGCCTTTCATTTCGGTCGACACCGATCTCGTGGCCATCACGGTCGAGACTTTCACCGCGCGGCGCGCGTACGAAATTGCGGCGCATTACCGCGCGATGGGCGTGAAAGTGGTGGTCGGCGGCCACCATCCCAGCATGCGACCAGACGAGGCGCTTGACCACGCCGATTGCGTCGTTGTCGGCGACGCCGAAGGCGTCTGGGCCGACTTGATCACCGACGCGGCCGCCGGCACGCTGAAACGCCGCTATGAAGCGCCGCGCGGCTCCGGCCCGCGTCCGGCATTCGATCGCAACATCTTCGCCGGCAAGAAATATGCGCCGCTGTCGCTGGTCCAGGTCGGGCGAGGTTGCCGCTTCGCCTGCGATTTCTGCTCGATTCACGCTTTTTACGGCTCGCATCGCGAGCAGCGCCCGGTCGAGGACGTGATCGCCGAAGTCCGCGCGTTGCCGCCGAGCAGGATGATCTTCTTCGTCGATGACAATCTCTATTGGCGTCGCGAAAATTTCGAGGCGTTCATGCAGGCGCTGGCGCCTCTGAAACGGCGATGGTTTTGCCAGATCACCATCGACGTCGCCCGCGATGACGTCTTGCTCGACCTGATGGCAGAGGCAGGTTGCGCGCTTGTGCTGATCGGTTTTGAATCGCTCGATCGCGACAGCCTCAGGCAGATGCGCAAGAAATGGAGCGGCGTGTCCGGCGCCTACGGGGATGTGGTCGCCCGCCTGCGCGCCCGCAATATCATGGTCTACGGAACCTTCGTGTTCGGCTATGATTCGGACAGATCCGCGGCCTTTGGCGAGGCGGCAAAATTCGCGAAAGACAATTCACTGGCGATCGCCAATTTTAATCCGCTCACGCCCATGCCGGGAACGGGCCTCTATGACCGCCTCTTCGCGGAGGGCGCTTTGCTGCGGCCCAATTGGTGGGTAGACCCCGATTTTCGCTACGGCGACGCGATCTTCCGGCCAAAGGGCATGAGCGCCGATGATCTGCGGGATGGCCCGGAAGATGCGCGCCGCGCCTTCTATTCCTGGGCCTCCATTTTTTCGCGCGCCGCGCGTTGCGTTCGGCCCTGGCGCCGCCCGGCCAATATCGCGCTGATGCTGCTCGCAAATGTCGTGTCGCGCCGCGAGATTGCTCGCAAGCGGGCGCAATCGCTCGGTGGGCCCGTCCTGACCGAATTGGAGGAAAGCGGCGCATGAGGCTGACCCTGATCAAGCCGACCATCGGCCGGCCCGAGCATTCGCTCTATGTCGACGAGGCGCGGATGGAGCCGCTCAATCTCGGCGTCCTCGCGGCCTTGACGCCGCCGGACGTCAACGTGGTCATGTATGACGACCGCTGCGAGCCCATCCCCTATCACCAGCCGACCGATCTCGTCGCCATTACCGTCGAGACCTATACGGCCCGCCGCTCCTATGAAATCGCGGACGAATATCGCCGTCGCGGCGTCCGCGTCGTCATGGGCGGCTTCCAGCCGACATTCGCGCCCATGGAATGCGCCGAACATGCCGACGCCCTGTTCATCGGCGACGCCGAAACCGGCTGGGCGGGGCTGATCGAGGACGCGCGGCGCGGCGATCTGAAAAAGCTCTACAGCGGCGAACCCGGCCGCCCGCAAACCGGCGTGCTCACAAGGCGCGACATCTATGACGGCAAGGGCTATCTGCCGGTGAGCCTGCTGCAATTCACCCGCGGCTGCCGCTTCGTCTGCGATTTCTGCGCGGTCACCCGTTATTTCGACCGCAAGCACCATATCCGTGCGATTGACGAAACCTTGCGCGAGATCGAAAGCCAGAAGCGGCGGCTGCTGTTCTTCGTCGACGACAATATCGCCTCGAACCGCGAGGCCTTGAAGGAGCTTTGTCGCGCCCTGATCCCCTTGCGGATCAATTGGGTCAGCCAGGCCTCCCTCGACGTCACGGCCGACGCCGAGTTGATGAAGCTGATGGCCGATTCCGGCTGCCTCGGCCATATTATGGGCTTTGAATCGATCACGCGCGGCAGCGTCAAGGAGGCGCGCAAGGCGCCAAATCTCGGAAAATTCGACCAATATGCGACGCAGATCCGCATCCTGCGCGAACATGGCTTCCAGACCTGGGCGGCCTTCACCCTCGGCTACGATCACGACACCGTCGACAGTGTGCGCGCGACGCTCGATTTCGCCTTGGCCAACCGCTTCACATTTGCCGCCTTCAACATCCTGATGCCCTATCCGGGCACGCCGCTCTATGAGCGTCTGGCGCGCGAGAACCGTCATCTCTACGATGGAAAATGGTGGCTGCATCCCGACTATCGCTTCAATGCGGCCTCCTTCGTTCCCGCGCGCATGACGCCCGACCAGTTGACCGAGGTTTGCAACGAGGCGCGACGGGAGTTCAACCGAATCCCCTCGCTGCTCTGGCGTTTCTCGGATTTGCAGACGAATATGCGGACCTTAACTCGCATGCGCGCCTTCTGGCGCTTCACGCCAGTATTCCGGCGCGAGGTGTTCAAGAAGAACGGCATGCTTTTCGGCCATTTCGGGCATTCTTGAGCATGAGCCGTTTCTTTCATCTCTATCAATTTCTCGGGCCGGCGCTGCTGACCCCGCTCGCCGCTTTTCTGTGGCTGCGGCATTATCACGGCGATGCGCGGCTCGCCGCCATCGCCGTCGTCGTGCCCATCCTCCACGCCTATATCGTGCCGGGAATCGGTGCGAATATTCTCAAAATGTGGGCGTTCAACACGCGCCTGCGGCTCGGAAACTTTCGGCCCCAGCACGGTTTCGTCTTCGGCTCCGCCACCGCTCTGCTCGCTTTGCCGCTGATGGGCGCCCCCGACCCGGCGGCAAGTCCAGCCGACATCGCACTGACCGCTGCGCTGGTCGGCGCGGCGCTGTTCGTCGTAAACTGGATCTATGACGCCCTGGCGCTGAAACACGGCTTTCTCGAAGTCTACAATCAGCCCTGGGCCGATGGAGCGGGACCCTGGTCGATCGCCGCCGATTACAGCCCATGGTTCTTCGGCGTCTTCGGGTTGATCTATGGCGCCGGCCTGAAAATATCGGAACGCGTCCTCATCGCCGACCCGTCGCCGGGGCGGGCCTGGCTCTGCGGCGCCTTGATGACGGGCGCGACCGTCTGCGCGCCGACGCTGCTTTATATGGCGGCTTCGCTGCTCCGTCACGGCCATGCCGGCTTGCGTCCCTGCGTTCGCGACGCCGGAACAGGATGCAAGCCATGAAACGCTGGCTTGCCCCAGAACAGATTAACCGGCTCGCCGCCGACCCCGCCCATTGCACACGGACGGACATGGCGGTCGTCATTGACGGCAGCCATCCCTTCGTGCCGGAAATCTATACGCAACTCTGGCACACGCCGGTCTATGCGTCGCTGCATCGCGAACACCGGCTGCGCTACAATCAATTGTCCGGTCTGCGCATCAACGAATATATCATGATGCTCGAATCCGACCTGGTCGAGCATTTCCACGAACCTTTGCGCCGCCATCCTGATGTCGCTGGCGATCCGGCGCTGGTGCGGGCGCTGGAAACGATGATCGCGGAGGAGCGCCGCCATTTCAAGGCCTTCGCGGCGCTGAACCGCGCCTGCCGGCCGGATCTCTATCCGCCGGGACAGGATCGCCATTTCTCGCAATTGCCGATCTGGACCCGCGCGATGTTCCGCATTGCCGGCGCCTTCGCGCATAAACTCGGCTTCGCGCTCTGGTATCAGATGGCGATGGAGGAATCGGCGCTCTCCCTTGCGCGCGACATGGGTTCGCACCCCGAGACCGAGACGCTTGGCCCGCTGGATCCCGGTTTTGTGTCGGTCCACCGCGAGCATATGAAGGACGAAGCGCGCCATCTGCACGTTGACGGACTGCTGATCAACTCCTGCCTTTTATCCGCCTCGCCCCGCCGCCGGGCGCTGAACGCCCGCATGTTCGCCGCCATGCTCCCCGGGGTGACACGCCCGACGCGCGGCGGTTCCGGCGCAAAAGTCATCCGCCAGCTGGTGCGGGACATGCCCGAACTGAAAGCCCGCGAGAACGAAATGATCGAGGCCATTCTGGCGCTGAAGGACGATTCCGGCTTCCAGACCAGCCTGTTCAATCGCCGCATCATGCCGGTGACCTTCGGCGTCTTCGACGAGACGCCGGAATTCGCCGATCTTGGCAAGAGGATGATCGGCTATGACCGACGCTAAAGCCTCGCGGACGTTGGAACGGCCCGACGCCTTCTCGCTCACGCTGAATTTTTTGCCGGCGCTGCATATTCTCTGCGGCGGCGCGCTCGCCCTGGGCCTCTTCGTTTCGCCTGCGGCTGGCGCGGCGTTCTTCGTGTCCTGGCTCTATCTGGCGCCGCCATTTTTCGCACGGCTTTTGATCGCGCTTTTTGGCAAGCCGGAGGGACGGCTCACGCAGGATATGCGCGCCTACCGCGTCTGGTGGGCGCTCACGCAATTGCAGATCGTCTTCAACCGCCTTCCCTGGCTGGAGGAATTGCTCAGGCTTGTCCCCGGCCTCTATGCCGGATGGATAGCGCTCTGGGGCGGACGATTAAGCCAATTCGCCTATGTCGGCCCCGGGGTCCTGATTACCGATCGATACGCCGTCAATGTCGAACGTGGCGCCGTCCTCGGGCTGCGCAGCATCCTCGCCGGTCATCTCGCAACACGCGATGATTCCGGTCGCTTTGTCGTCGTCGTCGCCGCGCCGATCGTTGAGTCCGAAGCGATCCTTGGCGGTCTCGCAGCGCTCGGACCAGGCGCGATCCTGCGCAGGGGCTGCGAACTTCCGGTTGGCCGCCACATCGGCCCGATGGCCGAATGGCCGAGGCGAAAGGAGGCTGTCGCGTGAGCGAGGCTGCTTATCCAATACCGGCAAGGACAAATCTGGCGATAGCTGTCGCCGCCATTTTCGCAGCGCTCTTCTGCCTCTGGCTCGCCGCGCATGCCGCTTCATGGGTGATCGTCGCTCTAGCGGCGGTCGCCTTTTCGTTCGTCAACAACACGATTTTCGCTCTGCATCATGAAGCCGTGCATGGGCTCTTTCATCCCAACCGTGGCGTCAACGAGGCCGCCGGAATGGTCTTCGCCGCTTTTTTTCCGACGATTTTCGCCATCCAGCGCGTCAGCCATCTCGGCCATCATCGCCGCAATCGCACAGACGAAGAACTTTACGATTGCTATTTGCCGCATCAATCCTGGCTGGTGAAAACCTACTGGATCTATTGCCTGCTGTTTGGCTTCTACTGGTCGATCATTCCTGTCGCGACGCTTCTCTATGTCCTGTGCCCCGTCGCGTTTCGCGGCAAATGGTTTCAGGACGGCCCGGCGCGCTGGTGGGGTTTTGCGCCCTTCGTCCGCGATATCGCCGCCGAGCCGATCGGCCCGATCTGGCGGCAAGGCGTTTTTTCGCTAATCGTCCAGGTCCTGATCTTCCGGGCGCTGCAACTCGATCTGACCGCCTGGCTCGTCTGCTGGTGGGCCTTCGGGATCAACTGGTCTTCGGTGCAATATACCGACCATGCCGGCGCGCCGCGCGACGTGATTGAAGGCGCGTGGAACCTGCGTTTCTCGCCGATTTCGCAGGCCCTTTTTCTCAATTACAACTTTCATCTCGCCCATCACCGTCGACCGGATGTCCCTTGGATCCATCTGCCGCGCCTCGTGCGCCCGGACGACGCCAATCCCTCCTTCTGGTCGATCTACTGGCGCCTGTGGCGCGGAGCGCGCCCTGCGCCGGCGGGTCCGGGCCCCGAACCGCTGCCCAAATCCGTCGCTGCTCTTCCCGTCCATTAATTGCAATAGGAGATTTTAAATGTCGCGCTTCGCCCTCGGCCTGTGCCTCGCCCTCGCAACCGCCACCCCTTCTTTCGCCCAGAGCAACGGCACGTCCGCCGACCACGACGCCTTACGGAAAATCAAGGCCGACGCCGTCGCTGCGGTCAATGCGCGCGACTATGCGACGTTACGCAAGATCGTCAACGAGCCGTTCATGGCCACCGTGATCACCCAGGAAAGCTTTACCGATTTTAATCGCTTGAAATCCTATTTCGAGAGCCTGTTCACGCGCGACACATTGCGTATCAAGAACATTTCCATGGCTGCCGAGGCGGACGACTATTCGCAGATTTTCGAGGGGCGTTTCGCCCTGACCAAGGGCTCGACCAAGGAGCGCTACGAAATGGCCGACGGACGCGCCTTCGACATGAACGGCCGTTGGACGTCCGTGTCGATTCAGAAAGACGGCGCCTGGAAGTTGCTCGCCATCCATTCCGGCGTGAACTTCCTCGACAATCCCGTTCTCGCCACGGTTGAAAAAAGCGTCGCCTGGTTCGGGCTCGGGGGCACTGGCCTGGGGCTACTCGTCGGGTTTGGTGCCGGCTGGCTTTTCAGGCGTCCACGGGCGACAGTTTAAGGACCGGGTCGATAGGCGACAGACGTCGCACAGAAACGGCCAACACCAATCCCGTCGCAACGTCGATGAGATGGTGCTGATGGACGAAAACGGTCGACGCCGCCAATGCGGCCAGCCAGAGCACATAGAAGAGCGAAAGGAACGGCGTCGTACGCTCGGCGCAGGAGAAAACGATCAATGCGGCGAACGCGACGTGAAGTGACGGCGCCAGATTGTGTGGTGTGTCCACGGAGCCAAGGAAATCGAAGAAAACTCTATAGAAACCGTCAACCGCCGTCACTGCAAAGCCACTCCTCATCGGCAGAATAATGAAAACGGCTCCAGCGATGAGAATTGTCAACGTCGACTGACGGGACAAACGTGCAAGGCTCCGCGGGCTCATGTGGAAAAGCGGCAGAAGAAAAAGCAAAACGATCGAGAAATAAGGCCAAGCCATCCACGGAATAAGCGGGATATGCGACTCCCACGGGAAAAATACGTCAATAGCTCGCCCCGAATGCACCGCGACGTAGCCCGCCCCGAAATAAACAGGAAAAAACGCGATATAAAAAAACGTCATAAATCGCGAAAAGGCGAAAACGCGTGCGCGATCCGGCCATGTCGGCGAGAGAGTTGATTTGGCACCAAGATCCAACAAGGCGTGTTCCACTGAAACTTCAGTTCATCGGACAATATGAGGCAGTCCGAATATGCCGGAAAACAGCGTTTCTCATCATTATTCTCCCTTCATGAAACATATCCGACCTCAAACTCACGGTAACGCCATTGCGCTCCACGAGAAAATGCAATGTCCCCTTTTCGGCAATAACTGTTGAATTAGCCACCGGCGGCTTAGGGTCACGATGAGACCTACGCCGCGGAAATCAGGAAGGTCCGGTTCAAATCAACCTGCTGTCAGTCGCCATAGGAATGAAGCCGCTTCGATCAAAACCCTCTGCTTCGGATGCCTTTGACGGGCGGCCGGCGCTTAGGCCGAAACGCGCTCTGCACCGCTCGCGACGAACGACCCGGCGACAGCCGCGCGGACGTCTTCTATGCCCTCGATCGGAACTATAGCGTCGGTCGCGGGGCCGTCATCTTCCAGGCCAGCCCCGGACGCGTTCGCAACGACCGCCTTTTCCTCGTCGCTGTTTTCGGTGAACTCGGGCGCCAAAGGCTGGTCTTGTGGCTCGCGCAGAGCATCGAAAGCCGCGTCGGCTTGCTCGATCGGCGTCGGCATGGAGACCAGGCTGACGGCTCCCCCATGCGGAAGGACGATGGCGGCGACCTCGCCCTGCGTCGAGCGGCCGTTCCAGATGTAGGGCACATTCTTCCGCCGGCGATCGGTATTGCAGGTCATACCCAGCGCGCCCAACTCGCTTTCCGCCTCCAACGACAGCCGCTGGGGCACGATCGCGACGAGGTCCCGGAGATCGGCGAGCGTCTCCGGTTGCCTCGCAGGAATGTCGGCAGCCGGCGCCGGGATCGGCTTTTCGACCTCCTCTTCTGGCGTCGCTGTCCCTTCGGCGCCATTTTCCGCGAACGGCTCGGTCTTCGCCCCTTCGCCGCTCGGGATCAGCGCCGAGAGCATCGCCGCCCCCGCCTTCCGGAACTCTTCACGCTTCTCAGGCTGCGCGCAATCCGCTGCGATCGACAGGGCGGCGCCGACCAAAGCTTCGAGGTCGAGCGCCAACTCGTCGAACTTCGCGAGCCGAGCGGCGATGACGAGAGCCGAGGCGAACGTCTTTTCCTGTTCGCGCCGCTGGCGATCCAAGGCCTTCTTGCAGACATTGGCCAACTGAGAATCGAAGCAAGCCATAACAACCCCCTTTGTCGTCTTATGATAGCAAAGGTGTTGCAGACGTCATTAAAAATGTTACTTACTTATTACTTAGCATGCACACGAATACAACATAATTGCGCAACGTAAAAATACTCACATTATTTTGGACCAAGCCGGCCGTACGGCTTGTCGCTATAAGCAACTTTTTTGCACGTGCCGCATGACGCTCTTTGCTACGCCATACGGTAACGCCGAAGTCGCTTCCCGTTGGGGCTAGCCGCAGGGCTATGCTTCGCTATTGCACGCAAAACGAATATTGTTTGGCAGATGCATCCGATGTTAGCTTTCCCTCCTCTTCAAGCCCCTGTCCGCGCGGCTGGTCCACGAAAAGTCTTAGCGGTGGAGAGAGCCGAATACACCGGTCCCGAGGGGGGCAAGCCAATCCGGCGGATCATGCCTTTTGCCGTCTCAAAACACTATAAACATAGATGTTCCGGGCCTGTATCGGGAATGATCGGTGAGATCAGCGGTCGATTAACCTGATGGGTCCTCCGCTATCCAGGCATCCAGGCTCACTGAGAAGCTGCCCAGAACCTCATGAAGCGAGCGATGCGCCCGACAATTGCTGATTAAAAATCGTTGAGGTTTTTCTCAGCCCCAGACATGCTATCAAGGCACCAAACGCTAGCGGCATGTTCGCGAACGCATGGAGTTGGCGATGAAAAATGTTTGATAGATCAATGATTAGGTCTCTGACCTGACAATTGTGGTGGTGCTAATTCGTTAGCGCTGAAATGTTTATTACATTGACCAAGCGAGTGACGCCCGTGTCGGACGCCCCGAAATCGTTTTTTTGGAAGCCGCGCTTTCGTATCCCCCTATTTTGGACGGTCACGCTTCCGATCGCGTACGGCATCTATGGGGCACTTGCACCCCTGCCGTTTCCACCACTCGTTTCGGCGATCGCCGCCGCCTTCCATGGCGACCTCGACCGGGTCAGCCATCAAGACGTCGCATTTTCGCTGGCGACTTCAATTTTCGCGCTCGCTGGCGGTCTGTTCGCGGCCTATCTGATCTGCCACGTTATGTTGGTGCGGCTTTCGATCCGCGGCGCGCGAAGGAAGCTTGAGGCAATTGCCGACAAAGACGCCTTTTTCGCCGATTATGATCGGCTGCGGGGCGAGATCGAAATTCATCCGCTCCTCGGACGGGCGTTCCAAAAATTCGACGAGACCCTGGTGAATGGCCGCAGTCCGATCGCCAACACAATCCGGCCTAACGCCTTCTTCAATTACGGTCTGCTCAAGGAGCAGCTGTCCGGCCTAAAAATCATGCCGGGCGTGCCCGGCTATTTCGTCGGCGTCGGTCTTCTGCTGACCTTCATCGGCCTCGTGATCGCGCTGTCTAAGGCGGCAGCGGGCACGGAGGCGGCCTCGGCGGGCGGTGGCGCGCAGGTCATGCAGGCGGCGCTGCGCGAACTATTGCACGCGGCGACGTTCAAATTTTCGACCTCCATCGCAGGCCTCGCGGCCTCAATCGCCTTGTCTTTCGCGTTCCGGCTCTTTTCGGTCGGGCTCGAATCATCGCTAAATCGATTTTGCGAGGCGCTGGAGGAGCGGCTCGATTTTCTCGCGCCACAGCGGCTGCAACGGCAAATGGCTGAGTCGCTTGCCGCTCAGGTCGATGAGCTCAAGGCCATCAACAGCGAGCAGTTTTTCTCACGCCTCGGCGAGCACGTCGCGCCACAGCTTCAAGGCGCCATGCAGGAGGCGATGACGCCTTTGACGGAAAGCATCAGCGACGCGGTTGGCCAACTTTCCGCCAACAGCCGGAATGGCGTACAGGACTTGATCGAGCGTTTTTCGGAAAGCATGCACGGCGGCGCCGGAACCGAGCTGCGGGAACTGGGCGCTAGCGTCGCTGCCATGCATGGAGTGATGGACAAGCTTCGCGCGGACATGTCGGGCTCTGGCGTGGAGTTCTCGCGCCGTATGAACGACGCCGCCGAAAACCTCAACCGCCTCGTCGCCGAAGCCGGCGCGAACCTGAACCAGCAATCTCAAAGCAGCCGAGAAACGCTTGAAGCGATGGTGGCGGCGATGAAGGACATGTTCGACAAGGCCAACAATAGCGTCGGTGAGAACCTCGCCAATGCGGCCGAAGGCGCCTCCGGCCGGCTCGAACAGGCGATGGATCGTGTGCTCGGCCAAATGGAGGGTCATGTGTCCGGGCTTCAGACTGCGTTCGGCGGCTTCCATGAAACGACATCCGGCTATGTCGCCGACACCAGCGCCAAGGTCGCCGCCGCGCAGGAGCAGAGCGTGAAAGGCATCACCGAGGCTTCCGCACGCGCGGCGTCCGCTCTGGAGGAAGGGCTTGCCAAGGCCCTTGCGCAAATCGGTCGCGAGGTCGAGACCTTCGCCACGGCGCTGCGATCTTCCTCGACCTCCGCCAATGCACAGACGCAGGCAATGGATCATGTCGCCGCGCGCTCGCGCGAAACGGCTGATGTCTTTGGCCGTGCGGCGGAAGCTGTTCGCAGCGCCGTCGAGCCCGTGACGCGCTCCAACGAGAGGCTCGCGTCGACCACACAGGCCATGAGCCTGTCGATGGAGCGCTCGGCTACGGCGATCGATAGTGGTCAGAAGTCGGCAAGCGCGCTTGCCGACTCGATCACGGGTCAGATGACCAAGCTGCAAAGCGTATGGGAGCAATATAAACAGCGCTTCGACAAGGTCGATGACGACCTCGGCAAAGCCGTCGAAAAGCTGGGTGCGGAGACCACGCGTCAGGCGCAGATGCTGGCCGAGCAATCGGGCCGGATCGACGCCGGCATGGCCAAGGCGATCGATCATCTCTCAGGCTACGTCTCAGAGCTTGAGGGCAATTCCGGCGAAATCGCGGAAAGCCTTGCCGAATTGAACAAAATGCTCAAGCGCCTTCCTCTCGCAGCGGTGAGGTAAAAGGCCATGATCGCCGAAGAGGAGAGTCACGCTGAAGAGGGCGAAAATTATTTCATCTCGATGACTGACATGATGGTCGGCGTGCTGTTCATCTTCATCATCATGCTCATGACTTTCGCGCTGGATTTCCGCCGTCATTCCGATGTGCAGGAGGACGCACTGAAGATCGCGCAGCAGGTCGCGGAAAAGCTCAAGGTTCTTGAACAGGACGTGCAGGCGCAAATTGGCGCCATCCGCCGCACGGCCGAGGACCGCAGCAAGCTGCTTCAGGACATCCAGCAGCAGCTTGCGGCCGAAGGGTTGAAGGTGCAGATCGACGACGCAAATGGCGTCCTGCGTCTGACGGAAGACGCCGTGCGCTTCCAGCCGAGCCGTGCGGACCTAATCGACAGGTACAAGGAGAACGTGGACAAGATCGCGCGCGTTCTGGGCCGAATTTTGCCGGGGCACGCGGCCTGCCTCGTCAGCGGTGCACGGGACTGTGGTGGCTCGGGCGCGAAGGTCGAGACCTTGTTCATCGAAGGCCACACCGACACTACCGGCATAGACGCCGAAAACTGGCAGCTCTCGACGGCGCGGGCCAACGTCACCTATCGCGAACTGACGACAGTGGCGCCTTTATTGACCGCCCTTCGCAACAGCGCCGGCGTGCCAATTGTCTCGGTTTCGGGCTACGCGGCAACCCGCCCGATCGATGCACGCAATGAGGCGAAGGCTTGGGAGAAGAACCGTCGCATCGACCTGCGCTTCGTCATGGAAAGCGAAAATTTGCGCGGTCTCCAGCAAATCGGCGACATGACGCGCGAGATGGGCGGCGAGATTGAACGTCTCAAGATCCTGAGTGGAAACGGCCCATGAGCCTACGCGACGTCTGCCGCACCGTCGCCGCGCATGGGCTGCCTCCCGCGCCAGTCTCGCGAGTTTGTGCCCTAGCGGTAACTGCGGAAAAGCTCGCGGCTTCGGCGTTACCGGGAAAACAAATCGCTCCGGCCGATCTCGACGAGGTATGCCGACGCGTCCATGATCTGCTTGCGCGAGGTGAGGATCTCTCAATCCGCGACTTGCGGCTCGCTCCCTGGTGTCTTTGGTCCACGAACACCCCGCTTGTCCGCGATCCGGGGCGTGTCGAAATCTTGTTGCGGCAGATTGCCGAGCGGGGTCAAAGGCGCGCCTTGCGGACGCTCGCTGCCGTTTGGCTCAAATTTTTCAGCCCTGGCGGACCTCTTATGGCGCGCGTTGGTGATTTCCTGGCGAAACATGTCGAAAAGCTGGGGCCGCCATGGACGCAAGCACATCAGGCTTTAAGTTTATTTTCTGCTACGCTGGGGCCGATGCAGCTTGCGCTCGCTGCCATCAAACGCGATGGAACGCCAGATGATGTTCTGGCCAGCTTCAATTTCCGCGATCTGTTGATTTCCGTTTCGAACTGACCCGGGATTTTCACTGAGAAGTGACCCGCCTTTTTATGTTCCTGGTGTCATGTTTTGGTCAAGGCATTGGCCTTCTCCTTTCGCCCTTTTGCGGTGGCGGCGCTGGCCTTGAAGCGGAAGCTGTCGTTTCCGGTTTCCAGGATGTGGCAATGGTGGGTGAGGCGATCGAGCAGAGCCGTCGTCATCTTGGCGTCGCCAAACACCCCGGCCCATTCGCTGAAGCTGAGGTTGGTGGTGATGACGACGCTGGTGCGTTCGTAGAGCTTGCTGAGCAGGTGGAAGAGCAATGCTCCGCCGGACGCGCTGAACGGCAGATATCCGAGTTCGTCGAGGATCACGAGGTCTGACCGGATGAGACGGTCGGCAATCTGGCCGGTTTTTCCCTGGGCCTTTTCCTGTTCGAGCGCGTTGACGAGTTCGACGGTGGAGAAAAAGCGAACCCTCTTGTGGCAATGTTCGACGGCCTGAACGCCGAGCGCCGTGGCGACATGGGTTTTGCCGGTTCCTGGGCCTCCGATGAGAACGACGTTTTGGGCGCCGTCCATGAACTCACCACGATGCATTTGCCGCACCAGGGCCTCGTTGATTTCGCTGGCGGCAAAATCGAACCCGGCCAGATCCTTGTATGCCGGGAAGCGTGCGGTCTTGATCTGATAGGCGACCGAGCGGACTTCGCGTTCAGCGGTTTCGGCCTTCAGCAATTGCGAGAGGATGGGAACCGTCGTTTCAAAGGCGGGCGATCCTTGCTCCATGAGATCGCTGACGGCGTGGGCCATGCCGAACATCTTCAGACTGCGCAGCATGATCACGATGGCGGCGCTTGCGGGATCATGACGCATTGCGCGCCTCCCCTGTCCGGGCCGCGCCGCGCAGGGCGTCGTAGCGGTCGACATCGGCGCGCGGCTCCTTGGCCAGGATCAAAGCTTGCGGGGCGTCCACGGGGGGAACGGTCGGCGCCTTGCCGTCCACCAGCCTGTGCAGGAGGTTCAGGACATGGGTCTTGGTGGGAACGCCGGCTGATAACGCCATCGCCACCGCGCATAGGACGGCTTGTTCGTCGTGCTGAAGGACAAGGGCGAGTATCTCGACCATTTCCTTATCGCCGCCGGGACGCTTGAGAAGCTGGCTTTGCAGGAGCCTGAAGGCCTCCGGCAGATCGACGAAGGGCGCGCCATTCCTTAAAGCGCCGGGCTTGCGCTGGACCACCGCCAGATAATGGCGCCAGTCATAAACGGTTCGCCCCGGCATATTGTGAGAACGCTCGATGATCCGCGAATGCTCGCACAGGATTTGCCCTTCCGCCGCGATGACAATCCGCTCCGGGTAAACCCGCACGCTGACCGGCCGATTGGCGAAGGAGGCGGGCACGCTATAACGGTTGCGCTCCAGGTGAACCAGACAGGTCGGCGAGACGCGCTTGGCGTGCTCGACGAAGCCATCAAAAGGCCGGGGTGACGGCATGAGGCTCGCTGTTTCCTCCGCCCAGACATCGGCGATGGTTCCCGGCAAGAACCCATGCGGGATTTGCGCCCACAGCTCGATGCAGCGCTGTTCCAGCCAGGCGTTCAAGGCGCCGAGATCGGCAAAGGATGGGATCGGCTGCCAAAGCCGATGGCGCGCGTCCTGAACATTCTTCTCGACCTGCCCCTTTTCCCAGCCGGAAGCCGGATTGCAGAACTCCGCGTCGAACAGATAGTGGCTGACCATGGCCGAGAACCTGGCGTTGACCTGCCGGTCCTTGCCGCGGCCAACCCGATCAACGGCAGTGCGCATATTGTCGTAGATGCCGCGCCGGGGCACGCCGCCCAACGCGCGGAAGGCATGGCAATGGGCGTCAAACAGCATTTCATGGGTTTGCAGCAGATAGGCGCGGACGACAAAGGCCCGGCTGTGCGACAGCTTGAAGTGCGCGACCTGCAACTTGGTCCGCTCGCCGCCCAGGATCGCCCAGTCCTCGCTCCAGTCGAACTGGAAGGCTTCGCCCGGCTGAAAGACCAGAGGAACGAAGGTTCCGCGCCCGCTAGTCTGCTGTTCGCGTTGCCGGTCCGCCTTCCACTCGCGGGCAAAGGCGGCCACGCGGCTATAAGAGCCTTCATATCCCACAGAGACCAGATCGGCGTGGAGCTGTTTGACCGTCCGCTTCTGCTTGCGGGACTTGCTTGTTTCAACCTTCAGCCAGCCCGACAATTTGTCCGCGAAGGCGTCAAGTTTTCTTGGCCTGTCCGGGACTTTGAACTTCGGCTCCACCGAGCCAGCGCGCAAATATTTGCGGATCGTGTTCCGCGACAATCCCGTGCGCCGCGATATCTCCCGGATCGAAACCTGATCCCGAAAAGCCCAGCGCCGGATAACGCTCAATAACGCCATGTCTATCACTCCGAAGACCCCCGCTGAAGCCAGCCGGGAGAAGTTCAAACATGGGTCAAATCTCAGTGGAAATTACCGCCCAGAGCGGGTCAGCTCTCAGTGAAAATCAACAGAAGTCCGCCTTTTTCGCCTTGCCGCGGCTGACGAGCTTGCCGCGTACGATGATGCGGCCTTTGGTGAAATAGACCTCTTCGCGGATTTGGGACATTGCGTCCCAGCCTGCGCCTGTGACGGCGGGCAAGATGAACTTCGTGCAAATATCGCGTTCTGAAAGTGACTTCTTGTCCATAGCGGGCCATTCGCCCTTTCGAAATTCTAACTATGAATATTTGACCGAAGTGACGGCGGTTTGGGAAGAGAACGCAATGTCTGTCATTCGAGCTGCTGTGGCAACGGGAAAGCTAAGCTGCGGGTCGCGAGATCATAAACGAGAGCTGGCAACTCGTTTTTGCTGGATGCCACTTGGCTCGGGGCGATCGAAGAAAAATTCAATCCCCCGATCCTCCAGGTCGCGCTGAATATCGCGCAGCGAACAGAGGCGCCACGCTCAAATTGGACGCCGAAATCTAATGCCGACGACGGTCGGACCATCAACCTCGAACTCAATTCCTTGCTTTTCAAGAGCGTGCTGAACGTCGCGGATGGTTCGTTCGTGCGGCGCAGTCGCTCCACGTTCGAAGTCGGCAAGCGTTTTAGATGCGACTTTGGCCAAAGCCGCGAGGTCGGTTTGCTTGAGCCCCAACAGCGCGCGCGCTGCCCGGCACCATGCGGCGTTAAGCATGTTCGCACCCTGCGTTCCCCATTCCTACATTCCGCTTCCCATTACTACATTTTAAATGTATGTTCCGTCCAGTGGAAACCTCAACTGGAGGCACCAATGACGAATCGAACCAAAGATAACACGACTGGCCCCGATCTGAGCGGATCCAGCGATATCGCCGGCCAGAAAGTCGAGGGGAACGCCCCCGTTCAGGCCATGGAAAAGTCATCCGCCGCTTTTCCCAACTACGACGATTACATCCGTAGCGCTCGCTGGAAGGAATCCAACGCTCGTCTCGCGGAGTTCGAAAGCGCCGGCTATCGCTGCCGTGTTTGCAATGATCCGAAGGAAACATCGGGTCTGGAAGCGCACCACCGGACTTACGCGCGCTTCGGCCACGAAGACGCAGGAGACCTGACCGCGCTCTGTCGCGAATGCCATGGTGTGGTCACTGATCACTTGCGTCGCAGGCGCTATGCATCGCGGCGCCGAACAGGGCTGACTTCAAAGCCGCGCTCGAAAACCCGACCGCCCTTTTCGATCCCACCGTGAGGAGTGTTCGCAAATGAGCACGCAACAAATTTCCTTCAGGATCATCGGCGTCCGTCCGTTGCTTATGCACTCGTCCCGCTTGGTCGATCCTCTTAATCCGATCTGCATCGACCTGGGTCGCCTCACCTCCAAGCGCGCCAAAACGGCTGCCGATCACGAGGAAATCGCGAAGACCGAATGGGAAGGCGGTATGTGGACGAGGGATGGATCGCCATGCATCCCGGCCGAAGCGATCGAGTCCGCCGTGTTTTCGGCTGCGCGGACCAAACGCAAGGGCAAGCAGGCGAAAGCTGGCTTTCTCTGTCCAGAAGCGCCGATCCTTCAATACGATGGCCCCATAACATTGGACGATCTTTGGGCCGATAGCCAATTCCAATTCCGTCATCCGGTGCAGATCAATGGCGCACGTACGATGCGCACACGCCCCCGATTTCCGAATTGGAAGGTCGATGTGACGGCGCAATTCCTACCATCGCTGCTCAATCGCGCCGACGTGGTTGAGTTCCTTGAAATTGCAGGTTTCCGAGAAGGCCTTGGAGACTGGAGCCCGAAATTCGGCAGCTTCAAAGTGGAGCTGCTCGAATAACCCCGGCGTGGCGGGGCGTGGTCCGGCGAAGTATGGCACGGTCCGGCGTGGCAGGCGGAGCGCTCTTCGGAGCGTCTCCTTGCGCCGACGTCCATGGCAATCTTCGGACAGAAATTCCGACCCGCTAGAACTTGTCGGCGCTTAACGCCAACTGCCCGAGAAATCTCGAAAAACATCAACGCGCTCGCTGAGCGCGAACAGGAGAACTTTGCCATGAAAAACGAACACACAGACCACTCGACCTCGAAGAACACCATCTCGCCGTTGGCCCTCTGGCGCAGCGTTCCCGCCGACGGGTTGGTCGCTGAAGATCTCAGCATGCTGCGCGCGCATATGCGGTGCGTTGATCTCGTAGGCGAGTCTGCTTGGCGCCTGGCCAAAATGGGCGATGCGGGCGCGGCGCTCGGGGTCGCCATTCGCGTCGCGATCAAAAAGCGGTCCTCGCCCCAGGTTATTGACCTGGCGATGAGCGCGGTGCTCGCGACTGCTATTGAGGGCAGCTACGCCGCCCGAGATTTCCTCGCGCACATGCTCAAAAAGCGCAGCGACAATTCCCTCGCCGCCTCCTGGGTCGAGGCGAACCGCGTGGCCGCGCTCACCGCGCCTTCGGCGCCGGCAAGCTCCGCGCCGCGCCAGACGACGAACCCCTTCGGCGCAAGCGCCCATGCGCGCGGGTGACAACGCGCTTTCGGAAATTTCACCCGAGAACTCTCATCAACTCAGACGCGAGGAGAAATCGATGTCTTCGTCCACACCTTCCATCCTCGCGCCCCCGATCGCGATCGACAGCGACTACTTCGACCATCTGCTGGTCACGATCGCCAATCTAAGCATCCCGCATTCCTGCAATGGCATGGGCGTCAAGCTTCGCCCGCTCGCCGACGATCTCGACGCCATCGCCGAAGGCCGCTCGCCCGACGCCGAGATTTTGGCCCAGGCGCCGGTCCTGTCGAATTGGGCCTTCTTTGCTGCGCCAGGCGGCATCCGCCTCATGGGCGTCGTCGAAGGCCATCCCGAGGCCAGACCCGGCCCGATCCTGACTTCGATGCTCTACGCGGTCGATTCCAAACTCGAATGGGCACGGACCCTGTCGAGTTTCAATCGACTCGGGGATTGCGCCCCGCCCCATGTGCCCAACGCGTCCGGTCTGCACTGACACGAACGCAACAGTTCCGAGCTTTCGCAATGGCGGGTTCGCCCACGTCGGCTTTTTTCGAAGGGATTCTCCCATGACCGTGACGCAAAAATCCAAACGCAAACTCGCCGCTCCCGCGCACTCCACTGTGATCGGTGCGTCGCACATCGGCGGCGACGGCAAGGCCGGAAAGGAAGGCGACGCCCTGGCGCGACATTTCCTGAAAATTTTAATCGAAGACGCGGGCGGTGGTTCGCGCAAGAAAGCCAAAAAGCCCGAATTTGAGGACGAAGCCTCCAAGCTCTTCGCCGACCTCGATGATACGGACGGCGACGTCGAAAGCGAGCAGGATGTTTATCTCTCCGTCGATATGGCTGCCGCCGCCGTTCGCCTGGCGCGCGCCATCGAGCCGGAAATCGGCCTCGTCAAGGCTTTGCGCAAAGACGCTCCCGTTGTGCTCGTTGAAACCGGTGATGCAAGCGTGAACTCCGAGGTCGAAAAGGTTCTGAAAGCCTGCGTCCTCGGCCCGAAAATTGAAACTGTCGCCCCGCATTATTTTGATGGCGGCCGTACTCAGCTCCGAGGCCCGCGCGCGGTTGCGATCTTTGAGCGGAGCAGCCCGATGGGCGCGACAGAGGCTGCTGATTTGAGCAAATGGGTCGGATACGCGCTCCAGGCGCGATATCCCATCATCGGAATCGCCGGCGATGTCGTCTCCCAACTGCCCAAGGACCTGAACCGCATCGCCGATTATCGGATCGCGCTCAACCCGCTGGGAGCCTCGGGCATTTCGCTGGTGATCGGCGCCGTCACCGGGAAAACGCCGTCGACGCCGATGGATGAGGATTTCGCCCGCAATTGCGATCTGTCCGACTTGCGTATATCCGTTCACGCCGATCGCGGCGCCGATGGATCGATGAACAAACTCGTTGAGGTGATCAAGAGGCGTCAGTCGCTGACCGATCTCGACCCGAGGCTGGAAGATCTGTACGGCTATGGTGAGGCCAAGACGATTGGTTTGGGCATCATCGCTGATCTCAAGGCCTATCAAGAGGGCAAGATTTCCTGGGGCGCGGTCGATCGCGGCCTTTTGCTCGACGGGCCGCCCGGCACCGGCAAGACGACTTACGCCAAGGCGCTCGCCAAGAGCGCCGGGCTGCCGCTCGTGATCGGATCGCTGGCGCAGTGGCAGGCCGCGCGCGAGGGCCATCTTGGCCACTGCTTAGCCGCCATGCGCGAAAGCTTCGCCGAGGCCAAACGCAAAGCGCCCTGCATTTTTCTGGTCGACGAACTGGACTCCTTCGGCGATCGAGGTTCATTCACAGATCACAACAAGGATTACTCCACGCAAGTCGTGAACGCATTCCTCGAAGCGCTGGACGGCGCCGGCGGCCGCCAGGGCGTCGTCGTCATCGGAGCGACCAACCATGTCGGAAAAATCGATCCGGCCATCACCCGCGCCGGCAGGCTCGATCGCACGGTCGCAATTCCGTTGCCGGACATCGAAGCGCTGGAAAAAATCTTCCGGTTCCACCTCAAAGGTGATCTCGATGCGATCGACATTTCCCCGGCCGCCGTCGCCGCGCGCGGCGGCACGGGCGCCGATTGCGAGGCTTGGGTGCGGCGCGCGCGCGGGACCGCCCGGCGTGAAAATAGGGAGTTGATGCTCGATGGACTTTTGGGCGCCATCCGCGAAGGTCGAAACGCCTTGCCCGAGCATATCCGCGAAAGGGTTTCGGTTCATGAAGCCGGCCACGCGATCGCTGCTCTCGCCGCCGGTCTCGGTGAGCCGCAGTCGCTGACCATCCACGATTGGGGCGGATCGACCCTCTTTGCCGGCGAAGGGCGCGCCATGACCGGCCTCGACATCATCAAGGCCATCGCGCAGTTGCTGGCCGGCCGGGAAGCGGAAAAGCTGGTCTATGGCGACTTCACCGCCGGCGCCGGCGGCGGCGAACAATCCGATCTCGCCAAGGCCACCATGCTCGCCGCCGCTTATGAAGGCTCCTTTGGACTCGGCAGTCTCGGACCCATCTGGCTCGGCGAACCGGAGCAACTCGCTACGCCGATGCGTCTTGTCGCCTTCAGCGGCAAGGTCGGGGAAATCCTTCAGCACGCTAGCGCGGCCGCCAGGCGCGCCGTGGGTGAAAACCGGCCCGCGCTGGAGCGGCTCGCCAAAGCGCTGTGCGAAGCCTCGTACCTTGATGGCGCGCAGATCAAAAAGGTCGTCGGCGTGATCCGCAAAATCGAGATTGAGCCGCTGTGCGCCAAACCCCGCGCGATGCGAGCCGATAACGCTGGGCCCGACGACGAACATATGGAGGGCTAGGACCATGACTAATTTGACCATTTCCAGCACCTGCCCTGTTGACGGGCAAGAGACTTACGGCGCTCGGCTTTGCAACGCCTTCAGCGACCCTGTAAGCTCGGAAACCGAGGAAACAAATTCCAATTCTTGCTGCCGGAGCGAGTTTCGCCGACCATTTTTGTCGTATCGATTTGGCAAACAACCATTAATGACCGAAAAGATTCCATCGCCGATCCGACGGCCAGTCTGCCCTTAGTGGTCGGCGTTTCGACGCGTGCAATGTTTGATCTCGAAGAGGAGAACGCGGTCTTCAAGCGCGACGGCGTCGATGCTTACGTCGCCCTGCAAAGGGCGCGCGAAAAAACCCGCTCCAGCCGGGCTCTCGTTCGAAGTCGTGAACGTCTACTCGCACT
>CAWDOR010000032.1:0-38351 GCA_963804045.1 uncultured Alphaproteobacteria bacterium
CCCTTCAATGGCCATGCCAACGGCGTCGAGACGCAATTGGATGCAGGCGGAAGTGCCCGGGGTCGGGCAGATCGAATTCACTACGCCGCCGGCGCGGGTGAGGATATAGCCCTGGCAATAGGCGCCGTCGCAGGCCTTGTAGGTGGTGAAATGGCAGGCGAAAGTGCAGCCGCTGGGATATTCCGCGATCTGGTCGGGGTTGATCTTCGCCAGACGTGACTGCTCGCTGGTGGTCGAGGGAATGCCCATGGAGCCGGAGACGTCGACCATCACATAGAAATCGAGATATTGCGGCAGTTTCAGCGTCGAGCTGTTGCTATTGCTCAAGGTCCAGGTGGAGATGTTGAACATTTTGCCGAAATTGGTGGGAACGCTGGCAGTATAGGTTCCGGTGGCGGTGATGGTCAGGCCGTTGACCGCGACCTGAATCGGTGAATTGCCAGAGGTGGGGTTGGTCAACATGGCGGAGAATTGCGCGGCGTTGGCGTTGAAGGTCTGCAACCCCTGCGCCTCGCCGTCGCTGATCGCCGTAGCCTGGGAAATGCCGGCCTGCATATCCGCCTGGGTTTTGGTGATGGCGCTGATCGCCGCGGCGTCCAGCGCGGCGTTGAGCCGGACTTTGGCGTTGATGACCGTGTTGTAATCCATGGCGAAGCCGACCATGGCGACCATGGGCACCATGGCCAGGCCGAAGATGATCCCGGCGGAGGCGCGGGGGTCGCGCCCCAATCCGACAAGCTTCTTTTTCAACGCGGCGAAGAAACTCATGACGAATATCCTGGGCATATGGTCGTCGCGCCGGGGTCTCCGGTGACAGTCGCATCATATTTGATGTGGCTGCTTGGCGGCACGTTGCGCGGTTGCAGATAGGTCGAGCGGCTCATGGTGCTGTTGCCGAACAGGTTGGACAGGAAAGTCGGGCGATAGGTGTAGACCACATCAACGACGATCAGGGATCCCGGGGCATAGGCGTCCGGCGGCAGGGTGGTCGCGCTGGGCGCCGCGGAATCGCTGCTCGCCGGAGTCAAATTGGTCTGGCAGGGGCGCGGCGCGCTGCCCCAGGTCCAAATGACATAGGCGGTATAGGCGCAGCTGGTGGTGCAGGTCGCCACGACCTTGGTCATGGCCACATTGGAGATGGTGATGGAAATATCGTTGCCCCAGCTCTTGTTCTGCGCGTAGGAGTTGGCGAGCACCTGGGGGAACGCCACCATCGCGGAATCATGGGCCATTTGCAGGTCCATATAATTGACGGTCCCCGGCGGATTGGGGGCTTCCGACACGATCTGGGCGATCGAATATGAGGCCTGGGCGAGGCGGATGCTGGCGACAATATGATTGTTCAGCTCGACCGAGCCCAGCAGCATGGCCAGCATCACCGGGCCCACCATGGCGAATTCGATGGCGACGAGGCCTTTTCTGTTGCGCAGGAAATCTCGCGCCAGGCGAAGGAGGAACATGAGCGGAGCCTCAGCAGCTGAAATAGGTCGGGGTCGGGAAGGGCTCATTGCGGAAAGCCGCCGAGGCGAACAGCACTCTCACGCTCTGGCCGTTGTAGGTGGCGAGCGGCGCGCTGGAAAACACGTTGGTGTAAAGCGGCAGGGGATAGAGAATCTGCAGCATCACATAGGAGCCGGTGGAGCCCATGCAGAATGTGGTCTTGGTGTTGTCGAGCGGCGGGACGACCAGGGCGCTCTGCGTCGCGTTGACATAGGTGTAATAAGGCGTCGGCGAGGCGGTTTCGGCGAAATTGACGACATTGACGATGACATTGCTGCAAGTCAGGACCGTCGGCAGTTTCGGGCAGACGACATTCTTGATGAAATAGGCCTGGGTCATAGGCGCGCCATTGACGCCGGTGTTTTGCAGCGCGCCGGTGAAAATCTGGCGGGCGACATCCTGGGAGACATTGTAAATCGACGAACGCAGATAGAGGTCGAACCCGGCTTCGAGAATCGCCATGGCGGTAAAAACCAGCGGCACGATCAGGAGAGCGAACTCGACGGCCACGGTCGCCGTCGTGGCGCGGACGAAGCGCGCGAGCGCGCCGGCGCTGCTCTTTCCCTTGGGTTTTTTCTCTGATTTCCACGCGATGAAGCGCATTGTCGTCTCGTCGGTTAAGTCAACATTGATTTTTGAGGCGAATTTGTTAAATTTTTATTATATTAAAAGTCTAGCACGGAGCCGCCTCCAAGTATCATGTCTTACAGAAGCTAAGTAAACATATGTTGAAAGCGCGTTGAAAAAATGCGTACGCCTAAGTCAGCGCATTTATTCATTGTTATGGTGGTTGAAACCGTTGGGCATGACGCAAGGGGGCTGGTGGCGAAGCCATGCCGATCCCTTCGTGGAGTTATTTCGGCAAATCCTGGAAATTTGGCGGATCGCGCCGGGATCGGGCCGCGTCCGCTATCGGCAAGATTGAAACTCCGACCCGCCTCGCCTAAGACAGGCCGAAACGAGGCGCAAAATGAACGTTCTTCTCATCGGCTCCGGCGGGCGCGAACATGCCCTGTCCCTGGCCCTGGTCAAAAGTCCTCTGCTGACAAAGCTTTTTGTGGCGCCCGGCAATCCCGGCACGGCGGCGATCGCGACCAATGTCGCGCTGGATGTGGCCGACAGCGCCGCCGTGATCTCCTTCTGCAGCGCCCAAGAGATCGGTTTTGTCGTCATCGGCCCCGAGCAGCCGCTGGTCGATGGACTGGTCGATGCGCTGGATAACGCGGGGATAAAGGCGTTCGGGCCGTCGAAACTGGCGGCGCGGCTTGAGGGCTCCAAGGGGTTCACCAAGGATATTTGCGCCAAATACAATATTCCCACCGGAGCCTATCGGCGCTTCACCGCGTGCGAGCCGGCGCTGGCCTATATTCGCGAAAAAGGCGCGCCGATCGTCGTCAAGGCCGACGGTCTCGCCGCGGGCAAGGGGGTGACTGTCGCCATGACGCTCGCCGAGGCCGAACAGGCGGTGCGCGAACTTTTCGCCGGGGCTTTTGGCGCGGCAGGGGCGGAAGCGGTGATCGAGGAATATCTTGATGGCGAGGAGGCCTCGTTCTTCGCGTTGTGCGACGGCGAAAAAGCCCTGGCCTTCGCCGGCGCGCAGGACCACAAGCGGGTTGGCGACGGCGACGCCGGGCCGAACACCGGCGGCATGGGCGCCTATTCGCCGGCGCCGGTGGTCACCAATTCCGTCGTCGCCCGCGTGATGAAGGAGATCGTCGAGCCGACCGTGGCGGCGATGAAGGCCGAGGGCTGCCCGTTCAAGGGGGTCTTGTTCGCCGGGCTGATGATCGGCAAGGACGGCCCAAAACTGATTGAATTCAACACCCGTTTCGGCGATCCCGAATGCCAGGTGATTTTGGCGCGACTCGAAGACGATTTGCTGGGGTTGTTGCTCGCCTGCGCCGAGGGGCGACTGCCGGAACGCGTGAACTTGTCGCCGAAAACGGCGCTGACCGTGGTTCTCGCGGCGCAGGGCTATCCAGCGACGCCGAAAAAGGGCGGCGCGATCGAAAACATCGACGCGGCGGAGCAAATTCCAGGGGTGACGGTGATCCATGCCGGCACCAGGACAGAAGGCGCGAAGCTGGTCGCCAATGGCGGGCGGGTGCTCAATGTCGTGGCGTTGGCGGGCGATGTCGCCCAGGCGCAGGCCCTGGCCTATCGCGGCGTCGACGCCATTTCCTTCCCTGAGGGCTTTTGTCGTCGCGACATTGGCTGGCGGGCCGTGGGACGGTGATTTGCGACTTCCACTGGTTCTCGGCCGGCGAAGGGACTATGTAGGCTTATGCGGATGGGGCCTCCGCAGTCACTAAGGGTTCAAATGCACGATATTTCCGGTCTGTTTCCCGCGCAGGATGGCGCCGGCGCGATCAGCGTGGAGCGCGCTATCGCCGAATTGCGCGCGGGCCGGCCCGTGGTCCTCTCAGAAAGCGGCGCGCGTCTGCTTGTGTTTCCCGCGGAAAATCTCGAAATGGCCTCGGCTCAGGCCCTGGAAAAGCTCGGCGCCTCCAGGCTGATCCTCTCGGCGCAGCGGCTCGGCCGGCTCGGCGTCGAGCGCTCCGGCCCCGGCCTGATCGCCCTGCCGAAGATCGACATTGACCGCGTCGCCGCCCTGCTGGCGGATGAAGAGGCGCGCATCGACGCGCCCGTGGCCAATCCGACTCCCGCCGAAGAGGCGGCCCTGGACCTGTTGCGCCTGGCGCAATTGTTGCCCGGCGCCATCCTGATCCGGCTGGACGAGCTTTTGTCGCCGCAACTGGTCGATGTCGCCGGCTGCGACATCCGCGCCTTCAGGGCGAAAAAAATCGTGGCCTTGCGGCTGATCGGCCGCGCGCCGGTGCCGCTGGAGGGCGCGCCCAATTCAGAGATCGCCGTGTTTCGCGGCGGCGAGGGCCTGCGCGACCAGGCGGCGGTGATTGTCGGCAGGCCCGATCTCGCCGGTCCCGTTCATGTCCGCCTGCATTCGGCCTGCCTGACCGGCGATCTGTTCGGCTCGCTGAAATGCGACTGCGGCGATCAATTGCGCCATACCGCCAAATTCATGGCGGAAAACGGCGGCGGCGTGATCCTCTATCTGGATCAGGAGGGCCGGGGCAACGGCCTGTCCAACAAGATCCGCGCCTACGCGCTTCAAGCGCGGGGCCATGACACCTACGACGCGGATGAAATTCTCGGCTTCGGCCTGGACCAGCGTCGTTTCGGCTATGCGGCGCGCATGCTCGACCAGCTCGGCGTCACCCGGGTGCGGCTGATGACCAATAATCCCGCCAAGATCGAGGCCTTGCGCGCCGCCGGGCTGGAGGTCAGCGATCAGCGCATCCAGGGCCGTCCGACGCCGCAGAACATTCACTATCTCGCCACCAAGCGTGACAGGGCAGGCCATTTCCTCGATGTCGATATCCCCCCAAAAAGCTGAATCAACCCGTTTTTTCGTCTTTTCCGTCCTGCTGTTCCTCGCCGCCAGCCTTTATCTGGCCTGGCCCTGGCTGTCGGGACAAGTGACGATTCCCTGGGATTCCAAGGCGCATTTCCAGCCGCAGCTCTCCTTCCTCGCCCATGCCCTGCATCGCGGGGCCTCGCCGTTCTGGACGCCGAATGTCTTCGCGGGCATGCCGCAAATCGCCGATCCGCAGAGCCTGATTTTCGCGCCGGAATATCTGCTGCTGGCGGCGCTCGATCCCACGCCCGATTTCCAGGAGGCCGATGGCGTCGCCTTCGCCATGCTGACGCTGGGCGGGTTGGGCTGGATGCTCTGGTTCCGCGATCGGGGCTGGCGCGCCGCCGGCGGTCTGGTCGCGGCGCTCGCCTTCGCCTATGGCGGCTCGGCGGCCTGGCGAATTCAGCACACCGGGCAAATCCTCAGCTATAGCTGGTTTCCGCTGGCTTTCTGGGCGCTCAACCGGGCGTTGGACCGGGCCTCCTTCGCTTGGGGCGCGCTGGCGGGCCTGTTTGCAGCCTTCATGGTGCTGGGCCGCGACCAGATCGCCTGGCTGTTCGTCATGACCCTGGCTTTTTTCGTGGCCTATCGGCTGTTCGCCCCGCCGGTCGCCGATGGGCTCGGTATTTTCTCCCGTCTCGGCCGGATGCTGAAACCGCTGGCGGGCGGCTTTATTGTCGGCCTGCTGGTCGCGGGGCCGCCGTTGATTCTGACGCTTGGCCTCGCCGAACAATCCAACCGTCCGGAAATCACCCTGGACGGGGCGATGCGCGGCTCGCTGCATCCGGCGTCGCTGCTCACCGGTTTTGTCGCCAATCTCTACGACGTGCACGGGCCGCTTTCGACCTTCTGGGGGCCGCCGTCGGAAGCCTGGGGCGAGACCGGGCTCTATATCGCCCGCAACATGGGCGAAATCTATTTTGGCGCGCTGCCGGCGGCGGCTCTGCTTATTTTCGGCCTGACGCGCGGCTGGGCCTGGCGGCGCACGTCGATTTTCTTCCTCGGCGCGCTGCTGGCCATGGTGATCTACGCCTTCGGCAAATATACGCCCGTCTTCGCAGCTCTGTTCGATGTGCCCGGCGCCAATCTGTTCCGCCGCCCCGCCGACGCCACCTTCCAGATCGCCGCTTTCGCCGCCGTGCTTGGCGGCCTCTGCGTCTCGGAATTTTTGGGCGCCGGTCCGCAGCCGCGCCGCGACCGGATTGGATTTGGGCTGCTGGCGGCGGTTTTTGGCGCCTGCGCCGCGGTGGCCGCGGTCAAGGGCCAGTTCGGCCACGCTTTGCCCTCGATCGGCTTCGCCCTGTTTTGCTTCGCCCTGTCGCTCTCAGGCCTTTACGCCGCGCGACGGGTCGAAAAATGGCCGGCGCTCGGGCTTTTGCTGATCGCCCTGCCGCTGACTTTCGACCTGTCGCTCAACAATGCGCCCAACCAGTCCACGGGACTCCCACCGCAAACCTATGACGTGCTGCGCGAGGACACCAAGAACGAGACGATTGGCTTCATCAAGCAAAAGCTGGCCGAAAACGCCGAAGTCGACCGCCGCGACCGCGTCGAACTGGCGGCGATCGATTTCCATTGGCCCAATGCCGGGCTGACCCACGATTTTGACGTCGACCTGGGCTACAACCCGCTGCGCTTGCAGCTTTTCGTCGATGTCACCCATGCCAATGACCATGTCGCCACGCCGGAGCAGCGAGCGTTTTCACCGGCCTTTCCCTCCTATAAATCGCCCATGGCCAATCTGCTGGGCCTGCGCTGGATCGCCACGGGCGTGCCGGCGGAGCAGATCGACAAGAGTTTCAAGCCCGACGACCTGCCGCTGGTGAAACAGACCGCCGACGCCTTCATATACGAAAACAAGGACGCCCTGCCGCGTGTGCTGCTGCCGGGCCAGGCGGTCGCCGCCGATTTCGCCGCGCTGGAGCGCGACGGCGGCGTCCCCGACATCGACTATCGCCAGAATGTGCTGTTCGACCGCGCCGATTGCGCCCGTCTCGAAGCGCTGCATTGCGCCGCCGCGCCCGGCGCCGGCGTCGGCAAGGCGAAAATCCTGCGTTACGAGAACACATTCGTCGATGTCGAGGCCGAAGCCCCGGCGGGCGGCGGCTTTCTCGTCCTCAACGATGTCTGGCAGAACTGGCAGGCGGTCTATGTCGACGGTCTCGAAGCCGAATTGCTGAAGGCCAATCTGATGTTCCGCGCCGTGCGCCTGGAGCCCGGCCCGCACCGGGTGCGTTTCCAGTTCGAGCCTGTGCGGGCTTTCAAGAGCTTTTTCGCGGGCAAGGCGGGGTGAGCAGGCGGCTCAATAGGCGGCGTAGCTCTTCTCTTCGATCAATTCGCTGTCAGTGATCAGATTGATGGCGCGTTTCAATTCGGCGCGCTGGTCATTGGTGCGATAGACCGAGCGGGCAAGCGCAATAAATGTCTCGCCGAAATTTTTCGCCCGCTCCTCGTCGCGGATATCGTCCTCGATTTGCCACAACTGGAGATTGACGGCCTTCAATTCACCGCGCAGCCGCGCCAGGTCGGCGCTCTCGGCGACATTTTGCGCCAGCGTCGCGCTCAAAATCTCATATTCGTGGCGGACATTTCCGCGCTTGGCCTCATCGGCGATTTTTTCCAGCTTGATCTCAAGAATGGTGATCTTGTCGATCAATTCGCCCGGCGAAATCTCCGCGAGAATTTTCATGCCCGTTCCGAAAAGCAAAACGCCCGCGAAAATTTTTCGCGGGCGTAAAAGAGATCAATTGTCGAGGAAGGAGCGCAGCTTGCGGCTGCGCGAGGGGTGCTTGAGCTTGCGCAGCGCCTTGGCCTCGATCTGGCGAATGCGTTCGCGCGTCACCGAGAATTGCTGGCCGACTTCTTCCAGCGTGTGATCGGTGTTCATGCCAATGCCGAAGCGCATGCGCAGCACGCGTTCCTCGCGCGGCGTCAAGGAGGCCAGCACGCGCGTCGTGGTTTCGCGCAGATTGCTCTGGATCGCCGCGTCGATCGGCAGGATGGCGTTCTTGTCTTCGATGAAGTCGCCGAGATGCGAATCCTCCTCGTCGCCGATCGGGGTCTCCAGCGAGATCGGCTCCTTGGCGATTTTCAGCACCTTGCGCACTTTTTCCAGGGGCATGGCGAGCTTTTCCGCCAATTCCTCCGGGGTCGGCTCGCGGCCGATCTCATGCAGCATCTGCCTGGAGGTGCGCACGATCTTGTTGATCGTCTCGATCATATGCACGGGAATGCGGATGGTGCGCGCCTGATCGGCGATGCTGCGGGTGATCGCCTGACGAATCCACCAGGTCGCATAGGTCGAGAATTTATAGCCGCGGCGATATTCGAATTTATCCACCGCCTTCATCAGGCCGATATTGCCTTCCTGGATCAGGTCGAGGAATTGCAGGCCGCGATTGGTGTATTTCTTGGCGATGGAGATGACCAGACGCAGATTGGCCTCGACCATTTCCTTCTTGGCCTGGCGCGCCTCGCGCTCGCCCTTCTGCACCATATGGACGATCTTGCGGAATTCCAGGATCTCCAGCCCGGTCTCCGTGGCCAGGCCGTGGATTTCGCCGCGCAATTCGTGGATTTCGTCCTTGGCCTTGGCGACCAGCTCCTTCCAGCCGCGCGCGCCCAGCTTGGAGATGCGCAAAACCCATTTCGGGTCGAGCTCGGCGCCGTGATAATGTTTGAAGAAATCCTCGCGGCCGACGCCATAGCCTTCGGCCAGGCGCAGAAGCTTGGTCTCGAGGCCGATCAGCCGGCGGTTGATGTCATAGAGCTGCTCGACCAGCGCGTCGATGCGGTTCTGGTTGAGCGACAGGCTCTTGACGTCGGTGACGATTTCCTTCTTGAGCGCCTTGTATTTGCGCTCCTGGGCCGGGGTCAGCTGCTCGTTCTTGAGCTTGTTCTCGACATTCTGGTCCTGCAGCCGGCGCAGCTTCTTATAGGCGTCGGCGACGCGGTCGAAGGTCTCGAGAACCTTGGGCTTGAGCTCGGTCTCCATCGCCGAGAGCGACACGGAATTCTCCATGTCGTCTTCATCGTCGAAATTCTCCTCGGGGATCGGCGGCTCTTCCTCCAGCCCGGCGGGCGGATTGCGCGGCGCGGTGGCGGGCGCTTCGGCTTCCGGCTCGGCTTCGCCCTCGACGCGCGGCGCGCCGCGGCCTTCCGGCCCGGCATAGGTGGCTTCGAGATCGATGATCTCGCGCAGCAGCACCTTGTTCTCGACCAGTTCATCGCGCCAGATGATGATGGCCTGGAAAGTCAGCGGGCTCTCGCACAGGCCGGCGATCATCGCCTCGCGTCCGGCCTCGATGCGCTTGGCGATGGCGATTTCGCCCTCGCGCGACAAAAGCTCGACCGAGCCCATTTCGCGCAGATACATGCGCACGGGGTCGTCGGTGCGGTCGGTGGGCTCGGAGGTGCGGGTGGCCACCGCGCGGGCCGGCGAGGCCTCGGTGAGTTCGCCGCCCTCGGCTTCCTCTTCCTCGGCCGGCGCGGCCTCTTCCTCGGCCTCCTCGGCGTCGTCGCCCTCGATGACATTGATGCCCATGTCATTGAGCATGGCGTAGACGTCCTCGATCTGGTCGGAGGAGACTTCCTCCGACGGCAGAACGGCGTTCAATTCGGCATAAGTGACAAAACCGCGTTTTTTCGCGGCCTTGATCATGCGCTTGACGGCGGCGTCCGACAGATCGAGCAAGGGGCTGTCGGCAACCTCCGCCACGCTCTCGCCCTCCGGTTTCGCGTCGTCTTTCTTGGCCATATGGCGACTCCAAAAGCGTTTTTGGGCGCGAAACGCGCCAATTGAGCTTGGTTGCGCCTCTCGTTAGCGGAAAGGCGCAGCCAAGCTCAACATCGATTATGACGATCCCCAGTCGAATCGCCCCTGTCGGCAGGGTCTGCGGAAACATTTAAGGTCCGCTTAACCATGCCTTTTCATGCAGCTCTCCCGCGCGGAAAACAAAAGCGCGTGGAAAAGTCACATATTCCTGTCTTCCCGGCCTGACGGGGCGCCAAAACCTTCGATTGTGGCTTCCACCCCTTCGAGCGCCGAAAGTTGCGCCTTGATGTCGGACAGAATGGCGAAATTCGCTTCGCTCGGTTCACCCGACGACAGTGCCTGCGCCAAAGCCGCCTCGGCCTGCCGCAATTCCCTATTTAACGCGCGCTGCTTGTGATGCAAGGCCAGAGCTTGCCGCAAAACCTCGTCGGCGTCATTTTCGTGAGCCTCCGCCCTCACGCACCAAAGTGTCGAATGTGTGGCGTTATTGGCGATTTCATCGAGAAAACCGCCGAATCCCCTGGTCACGAGCTTCTCGCGCAGCGTTTCTGCGGTCATTTCGGGTTCGGCGAGGCCAAGCAGCGCATCGCGGATTTTTTCGCCCTGGGCGCCGGCGAAGTCCAGCCGGGCGAGATCCTCCGAATGGCGGACGATCAGATTGGGATGGTTGACCAGCAGCGCCAGAATGAGATTTTCGCGCGGCGCCGGGGCCTCCTTGGGCAGGGAAAACAGGCTGGAGTTCAGCAGGGCGGAACTGGCCGCGGCCGCCGGCCTCAACCCCTGCCGCGCGCCCGGCTTGCCCCGTTGATCGTAAAATTCGCGGCCGGGTCTGCCCGAAAACTGTCGGCCAAATAGCTGCGCCTGTCGCTCGCGGAAATTGTCGAGATAATGCCGGCGCAGCACTTCGTCGCGGATTTGCCCGGCGCATTCCCGCAGGCGCCGCTCGAAGGCGGCGCGGCGCTCCGGCGTATCCAGCGGCCCAGCCTCGGTTTCCCTGGCAAAAATCATTTCGGCCATGGGCTTGGCCGCCGCCAACACGGTCTCCAGCGCCGCCGCGCCGCCGCTGCGGGCGAGGTCGTCGGGATCCTGGCCCTCCGGCAGCAAGGCGAAACGCAGGCTTTTTCCCGGCCCGATCAGCGGCAGGGCGGTGTCCAAGGCGCGAAACGCCGCCTTGCGCCCGGCGCGGTCGCCGTCAAAGCACAGGATTGGCTCCTCCGCCATTTTCCACAACAGCTCGCATTGGTCCGATGTCAGCGCCGTGCCCAGACCGGCCACGGCATGGTCGATGCCGACCATGCTCAGGGCGATGACATCGACATAGCCCTCCACCGCGATCACCACGCCCTTGTCATGGGCGGCCTTGCGCGCGACATGCAGGTTGTAGAGGTTCGAGCCCTTGTGAAACAAAGGGGTTTCGGGCGAATTCTTGTATTTCGGCTGAACCTCCTTGGTCAGCGCCCGCCCGCCGAAGGCGATCGCCTTGCCGGCCCGGTCGCAGATCGGGAACATCACCCGGTCCCGGAAAAAATCATAGGGGACAGCGATTTCGGGGCCATGGGTCAAAAGCCCGGCCTCCTTCATCACCTCGGCGTCGCAGCCTTTGGACGCCAGATAATCGCGCAGGCCGTAACGCTCATTGGGCGCGTAGCCGAGCCGGAATTTTTTCCGCGCCGCCTCGGTCACGCCACGCTCGCTCAAATAGGCCCGCGCCTTGGCTCCGGCCGCGCCGCGCAAGCTCTTCTCGAAAAAATCGGCGGCCAGCTCCAAGGCTTCGAGATGGGTGGCGCGCTTTTTCTCGGCGGCGGCGCTTTCCTGCGTCTGCACGGGCATGGACAGTCCCGCCTGCGCCGCGAGCTGCTCCACCGCCTCGGGAAAGCCCAGGCCCTGGGTTTCCATGACGAAATCGAAGATATCGCCGTTCTTGCCGGCGGAAAAATCGAAAAACTGGCCCTTCTGGTCGTTGACATAGAATGACGGGGTCTTTTCCGCGTTGAATGGCGACAGGCCCCGCCATTCCCGCCCCATTTTCTTCAGCCGCACGCGCTGGCCCACGACTTCCGACACGGGAAGCCGCGCCCGAATCTCGTCAAGGAAGGAGGGCGGGAATTTCATGTTTCGGTCAGATTCTCTGTTTACCTCACATGGGCTCGCGGCGGCGGGAGCGCAAGGCGAGCCCAAACTTGTCGCCGCTATCCACAGGCTGGCGTTATTGACCAAAGCCATATTTACGCCGCCTTGGGCTTTAACTAGAGAAAGCGCGGCCCAACAGGGGCCGCCGGACGGGAAGCGAGCGCCATGCGCAATTTCAGCAAATTCGCCGACATGAAGGCCAGGGGCGAAAAAATCGCCACCATGACCGCCTATGACGCCCCCCAGGCGCGGGCGCAGGAAGCGGCCAGCGTCGATGCGATCCTGGTCGGCGACAGCGTCGGCGTCAATATTTTGGGCTATGCCAGCGAGCGCGAGGTGACGCTCGCCGACATGGTCCATCACACCGCCGCCGTGCGGCGCGGCGCGCCCGAAACATTTGTTTACGCGGACCTGCCTTTCGCCACTTATGATGACGCCGGACAGGCGGTCGCCAGCGGCAAGGCCCTGCAAAAGGCCGGCGCCGATGCAGTCAAATTCGAGGGCGCCCATCCCGAGCTGGTGCGCGCCCTGATCGAGGCTGGCGTTCCCGTCTGCGGCCATATCGGCTACGAGCCGCAGACCGGCGAGCGCCGTGTCCATGGCAAAACGCTTGAGGAGGCCGAGCGGCTGTTGGCGGAGGCCAAGGCGCTGGACGAGGCCGGCGTGTTCATGCTGGTGCTGGAACTGGTTCCCGCCGAACTGGCCGCGGCCATTTCCAAGGCGGTCAAGGCGGTGACCATCGGCATTGGCGCCGGCGCGGGGACCGACGGGCAGGTTCTGGTTTTCCCCGACGCGCTTGGCTACACCGAACGAAATTTCCGCCACAACAAGCGTTACGCCGAAGTCGGCGCGGCGATGAAGGACGCCACCGCCGCCTATATCGCCGACGTCAAGGCCGGAGCCTTCCCCACCATGGCCAATTGCGCGGCCATGCCGGCGGAGACGCTGGAGCGGTTCCGCAAAGTGGCGAGCTGAAAAGTGGCGAGCTGAATTCTCAAAAAAAATCGCGACAGGGGGGGGAGCCTGTCGCGAGTCCATGGGGGAAGTGGCGCGGGTTGACCCACGCCTTTTTTTGCCGGCCTCAGGAGGGGTTGGTCGGCAAGGCGAGGAAATGGGTGTTGTCGCCGGTCTTCACCCGCAACAGCACGGCGGCGCGGCCGTCCTTGCGCGCGGCGTCCAGCGCCTTGACCACATCGTCAGGGCTCTCCACCGGCTTGCCGCCGGCGTCGAGGATGACATCGCCGGGGCGCATGCCCTTTTGTGCGGCGAGGCCCTCGGGATCGAGTTCGGTCACGGCGGCGCCTTCCTTGCCGGCGTTCGGCAGATCGGCGGCGGGCGCCAGGCTCATGCCATATTTGGCCAGTTCGGTCCTGGCCGCCTTGGCAGGGGAGGCGTCGGCCTTGGCCTGCTTGTCATTGGGCAATTGTCCCAGCTTGACCGAGGCGGTTTTTTCCGCGCCATTGTGGATATAGCTCAGCTCCGCTGTGGCTTCCGGGCCGAGGCCGGCGATCTTGCGCGACAATTCGCGGGGGCCGTCGACTTTCTCGCCATTGACGCCGGTGATGACGTCGCCCGAGGCGATCCCGGCCTTGGCGGCGGGCGTGTCGGGCTGGGTCTGCGCCACCAGCGCGCCCTTGGTCGATTTCAGCCCGAGACTGTCGGCTATGTCCTGGGTGACCGGCTGAATCTGCACGCCAATATAGCCGCGCGCCACCGAGCCCTTGTCCTTGAGGGCGCCGATCACATCCTTGGCGACTTCCGAGGGAATGGCGAAGCCAATGCCGACGCTGCCGCCGGACGGCGAGAAGATCGCGGTGTTGATGCCGACGACCTCGCCCTTTTCGTTGAAGGTGGGACCGCCGGAATTGCCGCGGTTCACCGGCGCGTCGATCTGAAGATAATCGTCATAGGGGCCAGAGCCGATGTCGCGTCCCCGCGCCGAGACAATGCCGGCGGTGACCGTGCCGCCGAGGCCGAAGGGATTGCCGACGGCGATCACCCAGTCGCCGACCCGCGGCGTTTCCGAGGCGAAAGCCACATAGGGATAGGTTCCGGCTTCGCTGATCTTGAGCAGGGCGAGGTCGGTCTTCTTGTCCGTGCCGATCACCTTGGCCGGGACGGTCTTGCCGCCGTCGATGGTCACGGTGACCTCGGTGGCGTTGTCGACGACATGGTTATTGGTGACGACATAGCCATCGGCGCTGATGATAAAGCCCGAGCCCTGCGCCTGGCCCTTGCGCGGATGCGGCTGTGCGAAGCCGCCGTTCGGGCCGCCATTGGGCGCGCCGAAACGCTTGAAGAAGCGATAGAGCGGATCGTCGGGCGACAGCGGCGGCATGCCCGGCGGCAGATTCGGCTGGCCCTCGCCCTGAGCTTCCGCCTCTTGCTTGTCGACCGTGACCACCTTGACCGAGACAACCGCGCCCTTCACGCGATCGACCATGTCGGCGAAAGAGGCCGGGCCGACCGAGGCCATGCCCTGGGAGACCGGCGCCTCGGCGCGGGCGGGCGAGAGCGGCGCCAGCGTCAGGCCGGCGGCAAGCGCCAGAGTTGCGGCGGCGCCGGCTCCGAGCAGCAGGCCGCGAACAGTTTTCCGGCGCGGGCGCATAGGCGTGAGCGAGCTGTTGGCGAGCAGGGCGGGCAGCGGCATCGGGGGCTCCATGAAATCTTGCGACGGACGGCAAGCCTTGCGACCAAGGGCTTTTGCCGTCTCGACGCTCAATATGGGGAGCCCAGCCTTGCCTTGCCGTGTCCCCCGGATGAAATTTTGGTAATTTTGGCGCGAGCTATTTCAACCCGCCGGTAATCCCGCGCAAAATCTCGCGGGCGATGGTCGAGCCGACCGTGCGCGCCACGGATGTCGTCGCCGAGCGCACCACCGCCTGGCCAAGCGACATGCGCTTGCCCTGCGGCTTGAACAGATCCTCGAGTCCCGAGCCGATCTTCGACAATATCCCGCTGTCGTCGCCAGCCCCGACTGGCGCGCCAGACGTCCGGCTCTGGGCCCGCTGCTGCAGGATTTCGAAAGCCGAGACGCGGTCTATGCTCGTGTCATATTTGCCTTTGAACGGGCTGGAGTCCTGCACCTCCGCCAATTCGGCGGCGGTGATCGGCCCGACGCGGGTCGTTGGCGGCGCGATTTTCACCCGCGTCACCATGGCCGGCGCGCCATTTTCCTCCAGCATGGAGACCAGGGCCTCGCCGACATTGAGCTTTGTGATCGCGTCAGCCGTGTCGAAGGCCGGATTCTGCCGAAAGGTGTCGGCGGCGGTCTTGACCGCCTTCTGGTCGCGCGGGGTGAAGGCGCGCAGCGCGTGCTGGACGCGATTGCCGAGCTGACCCAGGACAATATCGGGAATATCCAACGGGCTTTGCGTGACGAAATAGACGCCGACGCCCTTGGAGCGGATCAGTCGCACCACCTGCTCAATGGCCTGCAACAAGGGTTTTGGCGCCTCGTCGAACAGGAAATGCGCCTCGTCGAAGAAAAACACCAGTTTGGGTTTTTCCAGGTCGCCAACCTCGGGCAAGCGGACGAAAAGCTCGGAGAGCAGCCAGAACAGGAAGGTCGCGTAGAGATTGGGGCTGCGGATCAGCTTTTCCGCCTTGAGAACATGGATGAAGCCGCGACCGTCAATATCGGGCTGGAGCAGATCCATGATGTCGAGCGCCGGCTCGCCGAAAAACCTGTCGGCGCCCTGGTTTTCCAGCACCAGCAATTGCCGCTGGATCGCGCCTATGCTGGCGGCGGCGACATTGCCATAGCGCTGCTGGAGATCGGCGGCGTTTTCCGAGACATAAGTCAGAAGTGCGCGCAAATCCTTGAGGTCGAGCAGGGCCAGACCCTGTTCGTCGGCGACGCGGAAGACGATATTGATCACGCCTTCCTGGACATCGTTGAGCTGGAGAATGCGCGACAGCAGCAGCGGCCCCATTTCCGCGATGGTGGCGCGCACGGGATGGCCATTTTCGCCAAAAATATCCCAGAACACGCCGCGGAACAGATTGGGCTCATAATCCAGGCCCAGCTCCTTGGCCCGCGCCGCGAGCTTGGGGTTGTCGTCGCCCTGCATGGCTATGCCGGAAAGATCGCCCTTGACGTCGGCGGTGAAGACGCAGGTTCCAGCAGAGGCAAAACCCTCGGCGAGCTTTTGCAGGGTCACGGTCTTGCCGCCGCCGGTGGCTCCGGCGATCAGCCCGTGGCGATTGCCATATTTGAGCAGCAGGTAGATGAAATCCTCGGCCTTGCCGACCAGGACTTTTCCCGGAACATTTTGCGGATCGTCGGACATGGGCGCGATTCTCTCCATTCGCCGGGAGATTAGCCTCAGTCCGCCTGCGGACAAAGTCGCAATGCAGGGCGGCCAAGGCGACCATTGACAGGAGGGTCCGATCCCTGAGCAAATCGGCTTCGCAACTGGAGCCGGAAATGACCGCCACGGAAGTAAAATTCGCCCCGCATCCGGTCCGGCCGACCGATCTGTCGGCGGATGCGCGCTGGCGGATTTTCGCCTATGTCGCGGCGCTCGCTTTCATGCTTGGCTTCGGCGATCCCAATGAGGGCTTGCTCAACCTGCCCTTTTCCTTCCTTTTGAAGAATAAATTGCAGCTCCAGGCCCATGAAATGGCCAATTTCCGCCTGATCTCCGGCCTGCCGCTCTATCTCGCCTTCCTGTTCGGCTTCATTCGCGACATCTGGCGTCCCCTCGGCATGAGGGACAGGGGCTACATGATCGCCTTCGGCGGGCTGGGCGCGGCGCTCGATCTGGTCTGCGCCTTCGCGCCGCTCTCGACCCTTTCCATGCTGATCGCCATTCTCGCGCTCACCATCGCCTTTCTCTTCGCCTCCGCTGCGCAGAACGGTCTGACCAGCACCGTCGCCGAGCAGCACGCCATGACCGGGCGCATTTCCGCCGTCTGGTCGATTTTTTCTGTGGTCCCGGTGGTGGTGACTCTGCTCGTTGGCGGCTATTTCTCCGATTATCTCGAAACCAGCGACGGAACGCTGGCGCAGCGCATCATGTTTCTCGCCAGCGGCGCGGTCATGGCTTTTGTCGCGCTTTACGCGGTCTGGCGGCCAAAGGTCGTTTATGACAATGTCCATCACGAAGAGCCCGAACTTCGCCGGCCCTGGCGCGAATTCAAGCGGTTGCTGAGCCATTGGCCTGTTTATCCCGCCTGCCTGATCTGGCTGTTGTGGAATTTCAATCCCGGCGTCTCCACCCCGCTGCAATTCCATTTACAGAACAATTTCGGCGCGACCGACAGCCAATGGGGCGAATGGAACGCGCTCTACTGGGGGGCCTATATTCCGACCTTCATCCTCTATGGTTTGATCTGTCGGGCTTTTCCCCTGCGTCGGCTGCTGTGGATTTCGACCCTGATCGCCATTCCGCAATTCATCCCGCTGCTGTTCATTCATTCGGTTCCTGACGCGCTGCTCGCCGCCATTCCCATCGGCCTGATGGGCGGCCTGGCCAACGCCGCCTTTCTCGACCTCCTGATCCGCTCCTGCCCGCCGGGCCTGCAAGGCACGGTGTTGATGATGTCCACCAGCCTTTATTACATCGCCACGCGCGGCAGCGACGTGCTCGGCTCCTATCTCTATGAAAGCGCCGGCGGCTTTTCGACCTGCGTGCTCTCGACCCTGGTGGTCTATGCGCTGATCCTGCCGGTGCTGGCCTTCGTGCCGCGCCGCATCGTCGAAAGCGCCGACGGAGAATTCACGCCCCCGGCCCGCGACCAAAGCGCGCTTTCCCTTGTCCCCGGAAACGGCTAAAGCTCGCGGCCATGATCTGGATCGTCTTTGCCGCGCTGACCGGCGCCGCCGTGCTGAGCATTCTCTGGCCCCTTTCGCGCCCGGCGCCGGCGCGCGAGGACGCGGCCGATGTCGCCTTCTATCGCGCCCAGATCGCCGAAATCGACGCGGAGTTGGCGCGCGGGGCCCTCGACCGCGAACAGGCCGAGGCCGCCAAGGCGCTGGCCGGGCGCCGGCTGCTCGCCGCCGCGCCCGACGAGGCCGGCGGAACAGCCGAGCCGCGCAACCGCCGCATCGCGGCCATTGCCGCGCTGGTCGCCGTGCCGGCGCTGGCCTTGGGGCTTTACGCGAAGCTGGGCCATCCCGACGAGCCGGACATGCCGCTCGAAAGCCGCCTCAAGGGCGCTCCCGCCAAGAATGATTTCGCCGCGGCCATCGCCAAGATGGAGGCGCATCTCCAAGACCATCCCGAGGATGGCAAGGCCTGGGAGCTGATGGCCCCGGTCTGGTTGCGCATGGGCCGGTTCCCCGAGGCCGTGGCGGCGCGCAAAAACGCCCTGCGGCTGTTGGGGCCGACGCCTGAGCGCCACATCAGGCTCGCCGAGGCCTTGACCATGGCCAATGAGGGCGCGCCGCCGCCCGAGGCCAAGACCGAGATTGACAAGGCCCTGGCGCTCGACCCGAAATCGGTCGAGGCGCGTTATTTTCTTGGCGTGCTCGCGGTGCAGGACGGCGACGCCGCTAAGGCGCGGGACATTTGGCAAGCGCTGGCGCGCGATCTGCCGCCGGGAACGCGCGCCCGCGCCGCCATTGAGGAAAAAATCGCCCAGCTCGACGCGCCGCCAAAAGAAAATCTCCAGAGCGAGGCGGCGCAGGCTGTCGCCCAACAGCCGCCGGACGTGCAGCAGAAGACCATCCGCGCCATGGTCGCCGGCCTCGCCGCTCGCCTGGCCGAGAAGGGCGGAAGCCCCGAGGAATGGAGCCGCCTCATTCGCGCCTACAAAGTGTTGAATGAAGAGGACAAGGCGCGCGAGGCTCTGGCGGGCGCGAAAAAGGCCTTCGCCGGAGACGCCGCCGCGCTGGAAAAACTCGAAGCCGAGGCCCGCGAATTGGGGATGACAGGCAAATGACGCGCAAGCAGAAACGATTGGCCCTGATTGGCTCGGCGCTGGCCGTTTTGGGCGGGGCGCTCGGGCTGATCCTGTTCGCCTTGCGCGACAATGTGGTGTTTTTCTATGGCCCCGCCGAAATGATCGAAAAACATGTCGGCCCCGGCCTGCGGCTGCGCATCGGCGGGCTGGTCAAGACTGGCTCCGTGGTCCATCTTGAGGGCAAGAGCATCAAATTCGAGGTCACCGACGGCAAGGCCGACGTACCCGTGTCCTATACCGGCCTGCTGCCCGACCTGTTCCGCGAGGGCCAGGGCGTGGTCGCCGAGGGCGCGCTGGACAAGGCCGGCGTGTTCCAGGCTGATAACATCCTGGCCAAGCATGACGAACGCTACATGCCGCGCGAAGTCGCCGACGCCTTGAAAAAACAGGGGTTTTGGCAAGAAGGCGACAAGGCGGCGGGCGACAAGACAGCAGGCGGAGCGCCGAAATGATTGTGGAGTCAGGACATTACGCCTTGGTGCTGGCGCTGGCTCTGGCGCTGATGCAGACAATCCTGCCCTTCTGGGGGGCGCGAGCGCGCGACGCGCAATTGATGGGCCTCGCCCGTCCGCTGGCGCTGAGCCAGTTCGCCTTTGTCGCCCTGGCCTATGCCGCGCTGACCTATGCCCATGTGGTCTCGGATTTCTCGCTGGCCAATGTCGTCGAGAACTCCCATTCGACCAAGCCGATGATCTATAAAATCTCGGGCGTCTGGGGCAATCACGAGGGCTCGATGATGCTCTGGGTGCTGATCCTCACCCTGTGCGGCGCGGCCATGGCGGTCTTCGCCCGCGCTTTGCCGCCGCGCCTGCTGGCCGACGCCGTCTCGGTCCAGGGCTTTTTGGGCGCAGCTTTCTTGCTGTTCATCCTGCTGACTTCGAACCCCTTCGCCCGGCTGGCGCCGGCGCCGATCGAAGGCAATGATCTCAACCCGATCCTGCAAGACCCCGGCCTCGCCATCCATCCGCCGCTGCTCTATCTCGGCTATGTCGGCTTCTCCATCGTGTTTTCTCTTGCCGCGGGCGCGCTGATCGGCGGACGCATCGACGCCGCCTTCGCCCGCTTCATCCGTCCCTGGACGCTGGCCGCCTGGATTTTCCTGACGCTGGGCATCGCCATGGGCTCCTACTGGGCCTATTACACGCTGGGCTGGGGTGGTTTCTGGTTCTGGGACCCCGTTGAAAACGCCTCGCTGCTGCCCTGGCTCGCCGGCACGGCCTTGCTGCATTCCGCCAGCGTCATGGAAAAGCGCGAGGCGCTGAAAGTCTGGACGATTTTCCTGGCGATTCTGGCTTTTTCGCTGTCGCTGCTCGGCACTTTTCTCGTCCGCTCGGGCGTGCTGACCTCGGTCCATTCCTTCGCCAGCGATCCGCAACGCGGTCTGTTCATTCTCGGCATTCTCACCATCTTCATCGGCGGCGCGCTGTTCCTGTTCATGCTGCGCGCCCCGGCGCTCGCAGGCGGTGGCCTGTTCGCGCCGATCTCGCGTGAGGGCTTTCTCGTCCTCAACAATCTGCTGCTCACCGCAGCCTGCGCCGCCGTGCTGATCGGCACGCTCTATCCACTCGTGCTGGAAGCCTGGAACGGTTCGAAAATCACCGTGGGCGCGCCCTTCTTCAATCTCACCTTCGGCCCGCTGTTCGCGCCGATTCTGATCCTCGCGCCGCTCGGCCAATTGCTCGCCTGGAAACGCGCCGATCTCCAGGGGGCGGCGCAGAGATTGTGGCTTGTGGCCGCGCTCGGCCTTGCCGCCATGCTCTTGTTTTACGCCTTGCAGGGCGGTCCCGTCGTGGCGGTGATCGGCGCCGGCGTCGCCGTCTATTTGATGACCGCCGCTTTTGTCGAAATCTGGACCCGCATTTTTCCCAACGGTCTTGCCCGCCGTCAAAACGCTTTCGCCCGCGCCAAGGGACTGCCGCTTTCGGCATGGGGCGGGGCCTTGGCTCATGCCGGGCTGGGCGTCACGCTGCTTGGCTTGGCGGCCACTGGCTGGGGCGTCGAGAAAATCGCCGCGATCCGCTCCGGCGAGGGCTATGTCGTCGGCCCCTATTTGTTGCAGGTGACCGAGGTGCGCCCCGGCAATGGCCCCAATTATCGCGAGGTCACCGCCCATATGACGGTCAAGCGCGATGGGGTGACTGTCGCCGAGATCGATCCGGCCAAACGCTTTTTCAGGACAAGGCAAATGGCGACCTCACAAGCCGGCATTGTCACGCTTGATTTTGGCCAGATTTACGTAGCCATAGCCGAACAGAACCCCGACGGCAGTTTCGACGCGCGCATGTATTGGAAGCCTTTCGTTTCGCTGATCTGGCTGGGGGCGCTCGTCATGGCCTTTGGCGGGGGCCTGTCGCTGGCCGACCGCCGCCTGCGCGTCGGCGTGGCCCGCCGCGCCAAGGTTCCGGCCGGCGCGCAGATTGCGAGCTGAGCCATGCGCAAGTTTTTCTTCGCACTATTCGCCCTTGTCGCGTTGGCCCAGCCGGTGCGCGCCGTGCAGCCCGACGAAATCCTGCCCGATCCCCAGCTCGAATCGCGGGCGCGCAAAATTTCCGCGGATTTGCGCTGCCTGGTCTGCCAGAACCAGTCCATCGACGATTCCGACGCCTCGCTCGCCAAGGATTTGAGATTGCTGGTGCGCGACCAGTTGAAGGCGGGCCGCAGCGACCAGCAGATCAAGGATTTTCTCGTCGCCCGCTACGGCAATTTCGTTCTGCTGAAACCGCCGTTCGAATGGGACACGGCGGCTTTGTGGCTGTCGCCCTTCCTGCTGTTCGCGCTCGGCGGCGCCTTCATCTGGCGCAACAGCCGAGCGAAGAAGGCCGACGCGCCGACTCCCGCCGCGCCTTTGTCGGCGGAGGAGAGCGACAGGCTCAAGGCGCTGCTTGGGGAGTGATCTGCGGATTGCTTGTTTTCCAGCCGGCTGGAGACAGTCGCGCCGTCTCCAGCCCGAAAAAATCACTCCAGCCGCACCAGCACACTGTCGCTGGCGCCATGGGCGTCGATCACCGAGACTCGCGCAAAACCGGCGCCGTCGGGTTTCCAGCGCGCCTCGTGGCGCGGATTGGGCGCGTCGAGCGGCGCGCCATTGACGGTCCAGGTGAAGGGCGGCGCGCCGCCCTGGGCCTTCAGCGCCAGGTCGGTTTTTTCCGCGCCCTGGCTCAAGCCGAGATCGATGCGCGCGCCATCCGGCGGGAAGAAGATTCTTAGGGGCTGCGCAAAAGTCGCGGCGATGGTTTTGGCGCCCTCGCGGCGCAAATGGCGCAGGGGCGGCGGCAGTTCCGAGCTATTCCTGACTTCAAGCACATTTTCGGGACGCGGGACGGGTTCGTTCGCGCCGCCAAGCCGGGCGAAAGCATCAAACAGAATTGGCGCGGCCACTTGCCGGCCGATCAGGCCGGGAACAGGCGCATTGTCGGCGCGGCCCACCCAGACCGCGATGGTGTGGTCGCGGTCGAACCCCACCGCCAGCGCGTCGCGATAGCCATAGGAGGTGCCGGTCTTGAAGGCGATGCGGCCGGAGGCGGCATTGTCGGGCGGCGGGGCGAAACGCAGGATGTCCGCGATCTGCCAGGCGGCGGCGGGTTCGGTGATCCGACGGTTCTCGGCCGCAGGAAGATCGTCGAAGCTTTCGACCAGATCGGGGGCGACGCCCAGCCGTGGAAAGGCGGCATAGGCGCGGGCGAGATCGATCAGTTTGACGCCGACGCCGCCGAGACCAATGGCCAGGCCGACATCGGAATCCCTGGGGAGTTTCAGGGTGAAGCCGGCGCTGCGCATGCGCGCCAGAAAGCGCGAGGGGCCGACGGCGTTCAGCACCTGCGCCGCCGGCAAGTTGAGCGAGAATTGCAGCGCCTTGCGCGCGGTGACCGCGCCGTGAAACGTGTCGTCGAAATTGACCGGCTTCCACAGACCATAGCGCGCCGGGGCGTCGTCGAGCAGGGTTTCGGGATGGGCCAGGCCCTCAGTGAAAGCCGTGGCGTAGATGAAGGGCTTCAGCGTCGAGCCCGGCGAGCGCCAGGCGCGGGCCATGTCGAGCGAACCGGCGCGCTCCCTGGAGAAATAATCGGCGCCGCCGACATGGGCGAGAACCTGGCCGGTCTTATTGTCGATGACGATAAGCGCGGCGGTCAGTTTCGGCCCGAGCCGCTCGCATTTTTTTTGCGCCAGTTCTTCCAGGCTCCGCTGCAGCCGCGCGTCATAGGCGAGGTGGAAAATCCGCCGCTCCGGATGCGCCTTGACCAGGAGATCGGCGACCTGCGGCGCCAGACTCGGAAACGCGTTCCGGCGCACCGGCGGCAGTTCGGCCTTGGCGCGGCGAGCTTCCTCGGGGCTCAGCACATGAGCGGCCAGCGCCCGGTCGATCACCCGGTCGCGGGCGGCGCGCGCGATTTGCGGGAAACGGTCGGGACGGCGGGCCTCGGGCGCCTGGGGTAGGGCGACCAGCAAGGCGGCCTCGCCATAGCTCAACCGGCGCGGCTCCTTGCCGAAATAGCTCAGGCTCGCCGCGCGCAACCCCTCGACATTGCCGCCATAGGGCGCAAGCGCCAGATAGATTTCGAGAACTTCGGTTTTTGTCAGCCGCGCCTCCAGTTGCAGGGCGCGGGCGATTTGCTTGGCCTTGGCGAACAGCGTGTGCGGCGCGCGCGGTTCAAGGAGACGCGCCGCCTGCATGGTCAGCGTCGAGCCGCCTGACAGGGCGTGGCCATGAACAGCCCATTGCGAGGCCGCGCGCAAAAGCGCCAAAACATCAACGCCGGAATGGCGCGCGAATCTTTTGTCTTCATAGGCTTTGAGCAGGGCGAAATAACGCGGATCGACCTCGTCGATTTTGGCCGGCAGGCGCCAGCGTCCGTCGGGTGCGGCGAAGGCGCGCAGCAGCACGCCATTGCGATCCAGGACAACCGTCGAAGCCGTGTCGAGCGCCGAGAGATCAAGCGGGCCGAGGCGGTTCTTGATCTCGAACCAGCTTCCAGGGACGATCAGGCCAAGCAGGAACAGCGCGACGAACGCCTTGAGAAAGCGGCGGTCGCGGGGCCCCAGAAGGCTCATTTTTTGGCGGCCTCTACGGTCACTTCGCCGAAAGCGGTGCGTCCAAAAAGTTCGGGGCGATACATGTCCTCGATCAGCGCCGGCGGCTGGACATAATGGCCGGGGCTGACGGCGCGGACGATATAGGCCACCGAAAAAGTTCCCTTGTCGGCGCCGGAGCGCTCGAAGGAGGCGACGAAACGGTCGTCCTTATATTCGGTGTGGCTGGGGTCGACATCGGCCTTGACCCAGTCGAGGCCTTCGGTCGAGCCGCCGTCGTAAAGCGCGGGATTGTCAATCTCCAGCCCGGCCGGCAGCCGGTCTTCCAAAACCAGTCGGGCGAAGGCGGCCTCGCTCTCGATCACTTTCAGCGTCACCACCAGGCGCTCATTCTGCGCCAGATGTTGGGGATCGGCGATGGAGCCGTCCAGGTGATAGAGGCCGCGCTCCAGCGAATAGCCGTGGGACTCAGCCGGCTCCGGTTGGGTCGGACGTCCGGAAATATCGACGCCGACGCGGATCGGGCGGTCGCTATCATTGACGATGGTCAAGGGTTTGGCGCGCAGCGCCGGATCGTCGAAACGGGCGCTGTAAAAGCCATTATAGGCGACGCCGTTCACGGTGATCTTCTGCGCCTGAGCCTCGGCGGCGGTAGCCTGCGCGGCCAGCACCAGCCAGCTCTGCTCCTGGGTCGAGGCGAAGCTGAGATGGGCGCTTTCGCTGTCGATATATTGCGCGGCCTGGGTCAGCACGCTGCCGTCGGCGCCGCCTTCCGCCCCGAGCGCCAAAAGTCCCGCGCCGTCGCGCAGCGCCGAACCGAAATCGGCGCGCGAAAAAGGCGTCTGTTTTTCGCTCTTCAGCGCCGCGGCGGCGGAGAGGAAAACCTTTGCCGCGCGGGCCTTGTCGCCGAGCAGGGCGGCGGCGCCGGCCAATTGCGCGCGCGCCAGCGGCGTCGCGAAAACATCGAGCTTGGCGTCGGTGAGATAGCGCAGATCGCCGCTGACCGGGCGGCCGTTGCGCGCCAGCACATAGATCGCATAGGCGAGCGGCGCGCTCTTGTCGGCGTCCACTTCCGTGGTGTTGACGACATAATTGCGCAGACGGTCGAGCGCGAGGTCCATGGCGTTTTGCGGGACGTCATATTTGTTCTCGCGGGCGCGGGTGAGGAAATCGCTGACATAGGCGTCGAGCCAGATGTCCTCGGCGCTTGAGGCCGACCACAGGCCGAAGGAGCCCGTTGAATCCTGCCTCGCCATCAAGATCTTGATCGCCGAGTTCACCCGCGCGGAAATGTCGCCGCTAAAGGCGAGATTGCGCGCTTCCGCCAGCTTGCTGACATAGAGCAGCGGCAAGGCGCGGCTGACCGTCTGTTCCGAGCAGGAATAGGGGTAGATATCGAGATTGTGCAGCAGCGCCGCGACATCGACGCCGGCGAGCGGCGCGACATTGACTGCGATCGCGCCGGTTCCCGGCAGAAAATCGGCGAGCAAGGCGTCGTTGAGCGTCAGGCTCTGCCCCGCGGCGATTTCGCGCAGGTCGCGCTTGACCACCGGCGAGGTTCCCGGCTCGACATTCAGCGGCAGGGTCTGGACGGCGGAGAAATTCGGCCCGGCCAGGGCCACTTCGACCGCGCCGTCGCCCAATTTGGCGCCGCTCAAGGGAATGTCGAGGTTGGCTGAGCCCTTCGCCGCCAGTTTCAGCTTGCGGTGCAGATCGGTCGCGGCGCCGGCGAGGCCGCCGTGCAGAGTGACGTCGACCCGGTAGTCGCCGGCGGCGCCTTCGACATTGTCGAGGCGCAGGTTCAGCCGGGTCTGGTCGTTGAGGCTGAGGAAACGCGGCAGGCTGGCCTGGACCACCACGGGGTCGCGCACGATCACATCCGCTGACGCGGAGCCCGCGGCCTTTTTCGACCAGGCGACGGCGGTCAGCCGCACCGTTCCGTTGAAGGCGGGCATGTCGAAACTGACCTGCGCCTTGCCGTCCGGCCCGATCTTGACCAGGCCGGAATAGAGCGCCAGCGGCTCCTGCGTCGGCTTTTCCGGAGATGATTCCGGGCCGCCTTCGTCGCCGCCCTGGCGGATGGCGCCGCGCACGCCCTGCAAGCCGTCGATCAGCAGCCCGTAAATGTCGCGGATTTCAGCCGTCAGCAGTTTTTGCCCGTAGAAATAGGAGCGGGGATCGGGGGTCTGATAGCGGGTCAGATTGATGATGCCGAGATCGACGGCGGCGACGGTGACATAGGCCTCTTCGCCCGCCGCCAGCCCCTTGATGTCCAGCGGCACGGTCAGCGTCTCGCGCGGCTTGGCCTTTGGCGGCGCGCCGATGGCGACGTCGAGGCGATGCGCCTGGGGATCGATGGCGAACCAGGCCACGCCTATGGCGCGGCCGGGATTGCGCTGCGCCGCCTTGTCGAGCGGGCGATGGGCGAGGGCCACGGCATAGGCGCCGGCGCCCCAATCGGCCCCCACGGGAATTTTGACTTCGTTCTCGCCCTTTTTCAAATCGGCCAGCACTGTCGCATAAGTCTTGTCGCCGATGATCGCCAGCGTCGCCGTGGCGTCGGCCCGCGCCGAAACTTTTGCCGTCAGCGTGTCGCCGCTGGCGTAGGCGGGCTTGTCGAGAGTGACGTCGAGCAAATCGGGCGTCGGCGCCTTGGCCTCGCTCGACCAACCGGAATCGAAGCTCACCGAGGTCTGGCCGTCCTTGGGATCGGCGGCGCGCAGATCGAGCCGGTAATGGCCCAACCCCACCAGCGAGGCGATCTTGCCGGGGGACTCCTTGGCGAGATCGAGTATTCCCGAGGCGATCTTGCTGGTCGATTTGACCTGCTCGAAATTCCAGCGCCCGTCCTCCTTGTACCATTGATAATCATTGTTGACGCGGTACAGGCTCCATTGCACGCCCTTCAAGGCCTTGCGCTGGCCGTCCGTACCTAGGGCGATGACGTCGAATGTCGCCTGCGCCCCGTCGCTGAGGGTCCCAAAGGTCTTCTTGACGCCGATCAGCCCGGTCGCCGGCAACAGCGGCAGAAAAACCTGGCGCTCGATGGCGCGGCCGCCGGCCTCTCCGGCGCGCAGGGCGATCTTGGCCTCCAGCGGTCTGGTCGCCTGGGCCTCGGGCAGGGCGACTTCGACGGTGGCGGCGCCATGGTCGTCGGTGGTGGCGTCGGTTTCGATATCGTTCTTGACCGTGGAGAAATCCTCGTCGGCGACGCCGGCCTCATAGCCTGACAGCGCCGGCAGGCCGTGATCCTTGGCCGCGGAAATTTCCACATCGCCGGAAAGGTTCAAGCCCGCGCCGGGCGCGCCATAGAGATAGCGCAGGGCCACGCCAATATCGACTTTTTCGCCCGGCTTGGCCGCCGCGGCTTTGGCGGTGAGAACCATGTCCATGCGCTCGGGGATATAATCCTCGACCAGGAAGCTGGCCTCGCCCAGCGCCGGGCTCTTGGGATCGACATAGGCCTCGACCGTCCAGCCGCCCGAAGCGGCGTCATCGGGCAGTTTGAACGTCAGGCTGCGCCCGCCAAGACCCTGATCGGGCAGGGTGGCGCGCTGATATTCGACGCCGTCGGGGCGCTTGACCACCAGGGTCAGCGGGGTCTGCGCCACAGCCGTTCCCTGCGGGTCGCGCAGCAAGGCGGTGAGATGGACGCTTTCATTGGAGCGATAGACGCCGCGTTCCGCATAGACGAACGCGTCGAGTTTGGACGGCGCGGCGCGGCCCTTGACGCCACGGTCGGCGAGGTCGAAGGCGCTTTGTTGCAGATCGAGGAAATTATAGTCGTTCTGGCCGTCTCCGGCGACGATCAGGCCAGGCGCCAGCCCGCCTTCGCCGCGCGACAGTCCCGGATCGAAGCGGGCCATGCCCCGGGCGTCGGTTTTGACCTTGGCCAGAACCTCATTGTCCTTCGCCAGCAGCTGAACCTCGACGCCCGGTTTGGGCGAGGCGTCGGCCAGCGAGCGCGCCAGAACCGCGACGCCATCGGCGCCGCTGAGCGCGGTCAGGCCGAGATCGGAGACCACGAACCATTGCGTCGCCCTGGTTTCATAGGAATCGTCGCCCGCCGAGAGATCGTCGGCGGCGCGCGCGCTCATCACATAGACGCCGGGCTGCGGCGTTCCCAAGGCTTCCAGCACCGGGAAATCGGTGACGACATCCTTGTTGAGTTCGCTTTTGGCGTCGAGCGTTCCGCTCCAGATCTTGTCGCCGTCGCTATCGCCGAACTGGCGCAGCCGATAGCCGCTCAACTGGCTGAGAAAATCCTCGGAGCGGATGGTCGGCAGAAGATTGCGGTCGCCAATCCGATAAATCGCCACCTTGATCTTGCTGGTGTTGACCGAGAAGATCGGCAGGCCCTCTGGCCCGACGCGCGGCAACACATAATTGCGCCCGGTGAAATGGGCCGATGGCGAGCGATCACGGATATAAAGGTCGTAATTTTGCGGGTGCAAAAGGTCTTCATTGACCTGGGACGGCAGTCCCGCGCGCAGGGTCACTGCGTAATGTTCGCCGTGTTTCAGGTTTTCAACACAGATTTGCTGATCTTCGCTCGATATGGCCGGCGTCGCCTGTCCCGCGACGGTGACGAAGGCGGAAAAATCCGTCCGGCTGCGCAACAAATCTTCGGAGAATTGGAAGCAAACGCGCGGATTGGCAGATTCATTATCAACAGTATATTTGACCACACGAAAACCGTGCTTTTCGCGCATGTCCTCGTAGAACTTGCGTAGTTCGGGCGCGTCCTGCGCGACCAGCGCCAGGCGGTCGGCGTTGAGCGCGTCGCGCCAGCTTTCGCGGGCGGCGAAAACCTCGCCGATCAAGGCCAGCGCCGCCGCCTCGTCCGGGCGGCTCTTGGCTTTCTGGTAGGAGAGCCAGCCAGCGGCCAGGGCCAGGTTCTTCAGCTTGCTCTCGTCCGCGCCCTTTAGCGTCGAGGCGGAAAACTCGCCGCGCGCCAGCGCCAGCCATCCCTGGGGGTCGTCGGGCGCCGCTGCAGCAACGGCTTCGAGTAGCGCCAGGACTTGTGGCGCGTCCCCGTGTGTCTGCGCCTCGGCGAGCTGCTGGCGCAGGACGGGCAGAAGATTGTGTTCGCGCAGGTCTTTGGTGTCGTCCTGCGCCGACTGGGCGAGTTGCGCGCCCGAGGCGGCGAGATCGTCATTCGCATAGGCTTTGGGCGGGGGCTGCTGCGGCGCGGAAAAAGCGGGATTTGCAACGACGGCGAAGGCCGCGAAAAGCAGGCGGGACAACAGGCGCATGGCTTATCCCCGAAACGCGAAAGCCGCGCATTATTCTCCCGCCCGATGACAAGGGCAAGAAGTTAAATAGGCTTTTCGGCTGCGCTGTTCCGCAAGAAGCGGCTTAGCGATCGGCGCCGTAGTCTTCGGCCGATTGCAGCGCCAGCAGTTCGATCAGCCGGCGCCGCGCGCGATTGACCCGGCTTTTGATCGTGCCGACGGCGACGCCGCAAATGTCCGCCGCCTCCTCATAAGAAAAGCCCGAGGCGCCGATCAGCACCAGCGCCTCGCGCTGGTCGGCGGGGAGACGGTCGAGTTCCGCCTTGAAATCGGCGAAGTCGAGATGGGCGATCTGGTCGGGCAGGGCCACCAGCCGCGCCGCCGCCTCGCCGTCCACATCCTGCACTTCGCGCCGCGCCTTGCGATATTGGCTGAAAAAGGTGTTGCGCATGATCGTGAACAGCCAGGCGCGGATATTGGTGCCCTCGGTGAAGGAGCCGGCGTTGGCCCAGGCCTTGACCAGCGTGTCCTGCACGAGATCGTCGGCGCGGTCGGAATTGCCGGCCAGCGACAGCGCGAAGGCGCGCAGATTGGGGATTTCCGCCAGCAACTGATCCTTCAGGCCGGCCGCTGCGTTTTCATTCATGCGCGCCCGGCCTTGCCGGCGCCTTCGGTCGCGGGGACGGGCTGTTCCCCGGCCTCCAGCCGGTCGAGCAGCATTTTGAAACGATCCGGCACAGGTTCGCGCGCGGCGGAGTCGTAGTATTCCCTGAGTTTTCGGCCGATATGGGCCTGAAGCAAAGGTTCGAGGCCGGCTTCGGCGTCCCTGTTCTTGCCGCTCTGGGTCATGCGGATTGGCGCTCTGGTTTTTGACGATATGCGGCCGAAGCGCCGCGCGGAAAGGCTCGGTGGCGCAACAACGCTTGACGAGGATTAATGTTCCACACGGGCTTGCTGGCGCAAACTCTTAAGCTGTCCTATATTAAAAAAACATGCAGTATCGACGCGAAGGATCGGAAATGTCGGTTTCGCAGGCGATTTACGGCCAGATGCCTTATCTGCGGCGCTATGCGCGCGCTTTGAGCGGCTCGCAAGCCGCCGGCGACGCCGCCGTCGGAGCCATGCTCGAAGTCCTGATCGCCGAACCCGGCCGGTTCGATCGCGCCGCCGACGGCCGCGAGGAGTGCTTCCGCCAATTTTCGCTGGCGTGGAACGCGCGCCAGCAGATCAACGGCCATGGCGGCGCGACCGCCGCGCCGGATCGCCGCGTCGAGGCTTTGGGACCGCTGAGCCGCCAGGCCTTTCTGCTCACCGCCGTCGAGGGCTTTTCCAACGCCCAGGGCGCGCGCATTCTCGATCTGACCGAAGCGGATTTCTTCGCTCTGGTCGCCTTGGCCGGTCGAGAAATCTCGGCGCAGGTGGCGTCGAAAGTGGCGATCATCGAGGACGAGCCGATGATCGCCATGGACCTCGAGGCCATTGTCGCCAGTCTCGGCCATCAGGTGGTCGGCCCGGCCCGCACCCATCGCGAGGCGGTGGCGCTGGCCAATGCCGAGCGGCCCGGCCTGGTGCTCGCCGACATCAGGCTGGCCGACGGCAGCTCCGGCCTGGAGGCGGTCAACGAGATTCTCGAGACTTTCGCCGCGCCGGTGATTTTCATCACCGCCTATCCCGAAAGCCTTTTGACCGGCGCACGGCCCGAACCGGCTTTTCTGATTTCAAAACCGTTTCGCGCCGAGACGGTCAAGGCTCTGGTCAGCCAGGCGCTGTTCTTCGACGAACAGGCCCATCCGGCGCAGCGCAAGTCGGCATAAGCGGGCGCGGCTCTCGTAAAGAGAATCGATTCCGCGCGCCGATAGAAATTCAGTGCGAGAACAGCACCGGCAGGGTCATGTGCTTGAGCAGGTAGCGCGAGCCGCTGCCGCGTGAGAACAGCGGATAGCCGCCGCCGCCGAAGGCGCCCATGGCCAGCAGGTCGGCGCCATGGTCGGAGGCGCGGTTGAGCAGCGCGTCCATCAGCCCGACCTCGCCAAGCGCCAATTGCTCCGCCTGCGCCTTGACCCCATGCGCGACGAGATGGGCGGCGGCCAATTCCACCGATTTCCGGCGATAGGCCAGCGCCTCTTCGTCCGCCGCCTTGGACAGGCTGACCACCAGGCCTTCCGCGCCGGGCGCGGCCAGGTGAACCGCGTCGGCCAGGGCGCGGGCGGCGCAGCGCGAATCCGACCAGGCGAAAACCGGCCGCGCGCCAATGCCAGCGAAGTCGCCGACATAGGGCAGGACCAGAACCGGGCGGCCGGACTGGAGGATGATCTGTTCCGCGAGATCGGGGGGGATCAGCGAATGGTCGGGCATGCGCTGGCCCAGGATGACCAGATCGAAATGCCTGCAATAATCGACCATTTGCGGCGTGAGGTCGGATTCGGCGCCGCGATTGAGATCCTGGAAATGCGCGTCGACGCCTGCCGTCGCCGTGGCGAAAGCGACGCGGGCGGCCTCGGTGGCGCGGAGATAATCCTCGCTGGGCCAGGCCGCGGCGACACCGGCCTGAGGCGAGGCGGCGACCTGGGCGAAGACGCCGGTGAGGCGCGCGCCGGATTTGCGGGCGAGATCGGCGGCCAGCCGCAGACGCGCTTCGCTGCGGGGCGCGGAGGTCAAATGAACGAGCAGGGAGCGATAGGGCATGGTTTTCAGACCAGTTCTTGCAGGAAGGGATTGTTTTGGCGTTCCTCGCCGATCTGCCCGAGCGGGCCGTGGCCGGGGATGAAGGTCATGGAATCGTCGAGGGTGAGGATTTGCGCTTCGATGGAGCGCATGAACAGAGCGTGGTCGCCGCCGGGCAAATCAGTGCGGCCGATCGAGCCCTGGAACAGCACGTCGCCGACCAGACAGAAATTCATCGGCCGATTGACCAGCAGCACGCTGCCGGGCGTATGGCCGGGGCAATGGCGCACGTCGAAACGGGCGTCGCCGAAGGTGACGACATCGCCATGAACGAGCCAGCGATCCGGCGTCACGTCGCGGCTGGCGAAGCCGAAGCGCGCCGAGGAGGCTTCCAGGCTGTCGAGCAGGAATTTGTCCAGGATATGCGGCCCCTCGATGGTCACGCCGAGCCTTTCCCGCAATTCCGCCGCGCCGCCGGCATGGTCGGCGTGGCCATGGGTCAGCAGGATTTTTTCCACATTGGCTTCGGTCTGGGCGATGGCGCGCATGATCAAGGGCACATCGCCGCCGGGATCGACCACTGCCGCCTTTTTCGTGGCTTCGCAGATCAGCAACGTACAATTCTGCTGGAACGGCGTAACCGGGACTATGGCGACCTTGATCTGCGACATGAACACCCCTCTCGGATGAAGCATAGCGGCAGGCAAGCGCCGCCGCCACTCGCCAAATGGACGCAAGGCCCCATTTGCGGCGGGGCAAGCGGGGTTTTAACCAATTTGGGCAAAATCGCCTGTCGCTGCTGCTATGGTCGCATGCGCCTTTCATGGACGTTAAGCATTTTCCTGACTAGAGTGTAAAGTTCGACCGGGCAAAACAAATAAAAAGCCTGCAACACCGGCGGGAGGCCGAAGCCGATCTTCGCAAGGGTTTCGTTAGTCGGAGCGTGAAGATGAATCGTTTTGCGTATCAGTTCTATGAGATGGCGCAATTGGCCATGGCCCCCGCCCGCGCCATGTCCGATTTCACGCGGATGACCTTCAAGAATCCGATCAATCCGTTCAGCCATACGTCGATGGGACGAAATATCGCGGCCTCCGCCGAATTGTTCGAGCGCATGACGCGCCGCTATGGCAAGCCGGCCTTCGGTCTCGACACCACCTTCTTCAAGGGTAAGGAAGTCGAGGTCGCCGAGGAGATCGTCTGGGCCGCGCCTTTCTGCCATTTGCTGCATTTCAAGCGCGAGCTGCCGAAAAAAACGCCGCCGCAGCCGCGCCTGCTGATCGTCGCGCCCATGTCCGGCCATTACGCCACGCTGCTGCGCGGCACTGTGGAAACCTTCATCCAGACCCATGACGTCTATATCACCGACTGGGTCGACGCCCGCATCGTGCCCTTGAACCTGGGCAAGTTCGATCTCGACGATTACATCGATTATGTCGCGGACATTTGCGAATTCCTGAGCCAGGACGCCGCGACGCCCTTCCATACGCTGGCGGTCTGCCAGCCTTCGGTGCCGGTGCTGGCGGCGGTGGCGCGGATGGAGGCGGAGATGAGCCCGCATAGTCCGGCCTCCATGACGCTTATGGGCGGGCCGATCGACACAAGGCGCAGCCCGACGGCGGTCAACAAGCTGGCGGAAAAACGCGGCCCGGCCTGGTTCCGCAAGAATTGCATCCATCTGCTGCCCTTCCCCTATCCGGGGGCGGGCCGCCATGTCTATCCGGGCTTTTTGCAGAAGGCGGAAGAACTCTACGCTCTGATTAATGTCGATCTGGCGAAAAAGCAGCAACGGATCTGAGGAGGTCCTCCCCCTTGTCAGCCAGGGCAACGTGCGGCTCGCGGCCAGGTCGTTTTCGCCCTTGCCAAGGCGTCCTGCACTTCGTGTCACCAGTTTGGCTACGTCGGCGGACACATCGGTCCGGGATCTTCACTCACGTCGGAAACATTCGCTCGGAGCCAGACCTGCTGGAGGCGATCGTGTCCAAGCGCCAGCATCGTCCGCAGCTTTGAGCCGATGCAAGTCGTCACAAAAAGCGGCAAGGTGTACAACGGCCTCGTGCACAAGGAGATTTCACCGACGAACTCGTATTGATCGCCAGCACCACCGAGACGATCCACGTGCCGCGGGACGAAATCGAAGAAATGCACCGAGCGCGGATATACATATGCCGGCGGGACTCGACAAACAGCTCACTCCGCAGGAGTTGGCCGATCTTGTCGCCTTCCTGCGCAACGCCAAGTAAGCGGTCTTGGCGTCGAAGCGGACGGAACCGTTGCCAGCGGGTTGCGCCAATCGGAACTTCCGGTACATTCCTCGGACGCGACACGACCGGAACAAAGCCGATTTGCGGGCCCGGCAATTCCGGCATCTCCAATTCTCCCGATCATCCGGTCGTAAGGAACTTGCCGAGCTATTCGGTTGCAAGGTTCGCACCCAGCGTGCCGCTGAGCGACTCTGCCGGCTACGCCGGATTTAAGGGTGTCACGCACGGCGGAACTGTCGTTGAACCGGTCCAATGGATCCCAAAACGGTCCAATGTCCATGCCAATTCGACCAATTGCCGTGATCACCGAACACTTCCTTCATACACGCGCGAAGCCTTCCCCGCGTTGCCGTGACTGCCGCGGTGGCGGCGAGTCTGATTGCCGTGCTCTCGCTTGGCGGATGCACGGGGCCACGGGAATATGTTCACAATGGGTTCAAGGTCGGGCCGAATTACTGCCCGCCCGGGGCGCAGGCGCCAACACCTGGATCGACGGCACCGACAAGCGGGTCCTCACTGAAAGCGAAGACATCAACTACTGGTGGCGGGTCTTCAACGACCCCGTGCTCGACGGAACTCGTGTACGACGCCTACCATCAAAACCTGACGCTCCGCGAAGCGGGATTTCGCGTCCTGCAGCGCGGGCCCAATTGGCGATCAGCGTCGGCAGCCTCTTCCCGCAGACGCAAACCGCCTCGGGCTCGTTTAGCCGTAACGCGGCCAGCGCCGAAACCGCCAACAACATCTTCGACTTTGGCATTCCGGGGACTCACCGTTTTTTCAGCCAGTGGAACTTCGGATTTAATCTTGGCTGGGAGCTGGATTTCTGGGGTCGCTTCCCGCCGTGCGATCAGTCGAATCAGGGCGGACTCTCGGATGCCTCGGTGGCCGACTACGACGACGTTCTCGTGACCCTTTTGGGCGACGTCGCCACAAATTACATCACACTGCGGACCCTCCGGAACAGCAGATCGAATTACGCCCTGCTTCAACGTGCGAGTTGCAAGCGTCAGACGCTGACGATTGTCGAAGCCCGATTTAAGGCCGGCACCACGAGCGAACTCGACGTCCGCCAGTCGCGGGAGCACCCTGGCCCAAACCGAGGCCGAGCATTCCGGAACTGGAGATCAGCCTGCGGCAGGCCGCCAACCGACTCTGCATCCTGATGGGCATTCCGCCGCAGGATCTTGCAAGACGCGGTTGGGAACGGCCCCGAATCCCCACGGCGCCGGTCGAAGTGGCGATCGGCATCCCGGCCGAGCCTCCTTGCGGCGACGCCCTGACGTCCGGCGGGGCCGGAGCGAGCAGGCCGCCGCGGATGGGGCGAGGAATTCTGGCGTGGCGGAAGCCGATTTCTATCCGGCCATTTCCATCCTCGGCACCATCGGCTATTCCGGCCGAGGCGTTGCCCGAGCTGTTCCGCTCGACCGCTTTCCAGGGATCGATCGGCCCGTCGTTCCGATGGAAGATCCTGAATTACGGCCGGATTTTGAACAACGTGCGGCTGCAAAAAGCCAAGTTCCAGGAGCTGGTCACCGGTTACGAGCAGTCGGTCCTCAACGCCAACCAGGAAGCCGAAAACGGCCTCGTCACATTCTACGCGCCCAGTCGTGCATGCGCTGCAGGCCGTGAGCGTCGACGAGGCCCAAAAAGCCGTCGCCCTGGGACTCGTGCAATACAAGGCGGGCACCGTCGACTTCACCCGCATCACCCAGCTCGAGCAGAACCTGGTGCTGCAGCAGAACACCCTCGCCGAGGCCCGCGGCGAAATCGGTCAGGGGTTGATCCAGGTCTATCGCGCCTTGGGCGGCGGCTGGGAGATCCGCAACACGGGGCTCGAACCGGCCGCTGCGGCGCTCCGAAAAACAGTCCCGCGCCCGTGCCCCCGCCCCCTGCTCCGCCCGTCGTTTCGTCGTTTAAGCCCTAATTGTGGTCGGCACTCTGACCCGATTTGTGTCGCCTTGACTAAGTGTCCAGTTGCGCCGCTGAACAATTTTTGCACAGATCCCCGATTTTTCTGGTTTTTCTGCGCGCAAAAAAAAGGGAAACGACCACAGAAAAATCCCCGCCGCCGCGCGACCCCTTGACCCTTGCCGAATAATGCAACAAGGGAGCGTACTCAAGTTCCGCGGTCGCGGACCGACGCCGTTTCCTCTTTCTGCGGGCGCCATCCATCGCGCCGCGCACGTCTCAGATTGTGGCCGTCGGATCGGCCAACTGCGGCCTGCGACGCGCGGGGTACGACGACGTTCGTTGCCTCTTTGGCCGTAAGAGGACTCCCGCCGCCAAGCGGTGATTGACAGCCATCAGGACGCCGACGATCACCGCGTAAATCGCGACAGTGCAAGAGTGGATAAAACTGCCACTCAACGATTCCCGGCGAGTTCCTCGCCAGATGGGTCCATTTTACGCCCAGCCACGGGAACTCGCTCACGAGAAGGTCGGCGATCGGGCTGAGGTAAAGTACGTCACAAGCCCAAATCTCTCGGATGCCGATCCGGACCACCACCGGCAGGAAGCTCATCGCCGCAAAGACGCTGACGCCATACGTCACGGCCCGTGCCTGGGTCTTCGCATACAGACCGAAGAGAAACGCGAGCTCGGCGGCCAGTTTGAACAAGATCACCAGATTCAGCCCGATCACCAAAAGGAAAAACAGCGCCTCCGCCCTGGTCCCGAGATTTGACGGTTCTCCCGGAATACGGTGCAACGCCCCACCGCCAGACGAAGAAACACGATCAGCAGCGTTTGAAAGATGATCGGAACGGCGACGATGGCCATCGTCCGCCGCAAGCCCCGCATTTTGGCGCCGATCAGCTCGGAAGCCGAAAGGGGCGTCGTCAGCAGCACGTCGAGCGTCTGCCGCGCCTTCTCGGCCGCGACCAGGCCGGCCGCCCGCACCAGGATGATTAACAGGGCGATGGGCCACAAGATCAGCCCGATCGTCCCCAGGGTGTTGAAATTCACCTCGTGCCCGAACGCTGCGGAGATCACCGAAACAGCGAGAATCGGCGACTCGAGCACCACCAACACGCGAATCAGATAATTGACCCGACCCAGGTTTCCCCGCCTCTTTTCCCGCCAGGCAACGGGGTTTCCTTCCGGAATGCCGCTGTCAGGCGATGCGAGCAGAATGCCTTTCGCATAGCGATCATTGAGCCGTGTGAACAGGCGATCGAGCCACGCGAAGAGCCGGCGGATGCGGTGTTTCGGCTGCGGCACGGCCCGACTCACGACCGCCCGCCGGGCCAAAAGCAGAAAGACCACGCCCACGATCGGCATGATCACGAACGGCTGGAACACGGTATGAAAGGGACGCACGGGACCGGCCCGAACCCGGCCGAAAACCCAGTCCGGATTGATGCCGAGCGTCGACGTCAGGAACGTGTGGACCGTGTCACCATATCGAGGGGTATTCGCCAACAGGTACACATTGATATCACCGGCTCCCACAAAGTGGGACCACCAGTTAAAGAGGAAAAGTGCCAAAAGGCTCAGAAAGGGCACAGGAAGACGAGAGCCGTGATCACGTACGACAGGATGAACGCCGAGGCCGACATCGCGCAGAACGCCGAACAGAAAAGTGCGATCGACGCGAGCTCGAAGACCGACAACACCAGCTCGGCAATCGCCACCCCGACGTCGCCTTGCGTCAATCCTCCCCACAAATAGGCGATAAACAGCAGGGGGCAGCGAGACCAAGAGAAACGTCGCCACCGGCACGAGGCGCGACAAGAGTTTTTCCAGCAGGATCGTCCACGGCCCTAGCTTGGTGAGAAACAAGAGCTGCAGCGTGTTCCGCTCCTTCTCGGCCGTCAGCCGCCCGCTCACGACGGCCGGCACAAACAGCACCAGCCCCGCCCACTCGATGGCAAACAGCACGTCGAAGAATTCCGCACCGTGCCCGATAATGCCCTTCGGCAACTTCGACCACACCTGGTACGTCGGCCAGAAGAGGAGGGCCGACGTCGAGAACATCAAGACGGCAAACCCCACGCGAGCCAGGTACGTCCGCCGCAGCTGGGCCATCTCGGCCAGCTCCTTGGAGAGCAGCGGCAACCCCAGGTTCGCCAATCGCCGTTTCATCACGGTTCAGTATGGGGTGCTGAAGAATTCGCGGCAAGAGGAGCGGAAACTGGAAGGTCGGAGATCCGCCCGCGGCGGGATGAAGGCGGAAGGTCGGAGATCGGCCCGTGGCAGAATGAAGGTCGAAGATCCGCCCTGGCGGAATGAATGGAAAGGCCTTTTTTTCATCCTTCCTCCTTCCGTGGACCAAGGACTTCGGTGGCTGGTGGCACTGCTAAACGGCTTCCGGTTAGCAGTGTTCTTCTCGAATTGCCCATGGACCAAATTTGCAGCACGTCCGAGCAGCGGCCCTGGCAGCAGTTTTCATCATTTAGGCAATTCATAAT
>CAWDOR010000033.1:0-213867 GCA_963804045.1 uncultured Alphaproteobacteria bacterium
CAGCGCCTTTTCAATGTCGCCGACGAGGTCCTGCGGCTTGTCTTGCGGCGCGTAGCGTTTCAACACCTTGCCGTCGCGGCCGATCAGGAATTTGGTGAAATTCCACTTGATCGCCTCGGTGCCCAGCAGGCCCGGCGCCTGTTTCTTCAGGGCGCGAAACAGCGGATGGGCCTTGTCGCCGTTGACCTCGACCTTGGCGAACAGCGGGAAGGACACGCCGTAATTCACCGAGCAGAAAGTCTTGATCTCCGCCTCGTCGCCCGGCTCCTGATGACCGAACTGGTCGCAGGGAAAGCCGAGCACCACAAAACCCTGTGGGCCGTAGCGGCGATAGATCGCCTCCAGTCCGGAATATTGCGGGGTGAAGCCGCATTTGCTGGCGACATTGACGATGAGCGCCACCTTGCCGGCGAAATCCTGGAGGGTCCGGGTTTCGCCGTCTATGGCGCGCAGGGGAATGGAGGCGAGATCGGTCATGAACCGACTATGGCAGAAGCGGAGCCAAAAATCACGCCGCGCCTTCAATCAGCTCGCCGTCCGCCGCCGGTTCGGCGAGAAGGATGTCGCGCGCCCCGGCGGCGGCGAAATCGTCGTGCAGATGGTCGCGCTCCAGATCGGCGGGGCCGAGGATCAGCGTCAGATCGGCCTCCGCCGCCAGTCCGAGGCCGAGCGCGTCGGCTTCCGCCGCGATCAGCACGAAATCGTAAGTCGCGCGCAGGGCGTCGAGGACTTCGAGCAGCTCCTCGGCTTCGAGATCGAGCGGGCCGCCGGCGGCGAGCACATGCAGCCGCGAGGCGCCGTCGCGATAAATGGCCTCGGCGAAGGAGGCTTCGCCCGAGAACAATTGCGCCAGACCGGCCTGCTCCTCGTCGTAACTGCGTCCGGCGAGCGCGGCGTCAAGGCGCGGATCGCCGCTGGCCTGCACCAGAATGGCCCGGCCTTCGCGGGCCAGCGCCCGCGCCGTCGGCAGGCTATAGCCTGTGCGCGCCCGCGTGTCGGCTTCGACCAGCAGGGCGGTGAGGCTCTGGCCCTGGCCGCTATGGACGATCCGCGCGATCAGCTCCGGGGAAACCCGGTTCGCGGCGCGGCGCGGCTTCGGCGCGGCGGCCAGGGACTGGCCGATAAAGGCTTCGCCGACAGTGGCGTCGCCGGCGAAAGATTCGGCGCCGAAGGGATTACGCACCCAGACGTCCTCCGCGGGGGCCGGCGCCGGTTCGCTCGCCAATCGGTCGGCGTCGAGATCGACGGCGGGCGCGCCATAGTCCGATAGCACCTGTTTCAATTTGCCGAGGAAAGGCTTGTCCGTTTCTGGCTCGGGCGCGCGCGCCGCGCGGGCGCTCATTCCCGCTCCCGTCGGGGCGCCGGCTTGAGTTGCCGCGCGACCGGCGGCGCGGGCGCGGGCGAAGCCGTCGGCCTCGCGCGGGCGCGGCGCGACCGGCGCCGGCGCGCCGCCGGCCAATTGTCCCGACAGCGCGGCGAAAGTGGAGAAAAACAGCCCGGCGATGGCGCCGAACAGGGTGATGGGCAGCTTTTTCGGGAAGACTGGCTGGCTCGGCGCCACGGCGTGGGAAATCACGCTGGCGTCGGCGGGGGTGCTTTGCAGGTCTTCCCGCGACAGGGCGGCCTGATATTTCGCCAATTCGCTTTCCAGCTGATCCTTGAGCACCTTGGCCTGGCGCTGCAATTCGCGCAATTGCGTCTCTCCGCCATTGGCGGCGCCGACCTGTTTCTTCTGCTCGTCGAGCAGCGCGGTCAGATTGGCGACGCGCACGGAGCCGACGCGGGCGTCGTTTTCCAGTCCGCGCGCCGCCTTGTCCACGGCGGCGCGCAATTGCGCCTCCAGATCGGACAATTGCGCCTGCATTTCCTTCATGTGCGGATGGCCGGGCATGAGCGTGCGCGAATCGGCGGCGATCTGCGCCTCCAGCGTCGAGCGTCGCGACGCGATGGTGCGCACCAGATCGTTGTTGGAGATCTCGCCGGCGTCGCCCAGGCGGCCATGGGCGAGCAGGTCGCGCAAGCTGCGCGCCTTGGCCTGGGATTCCGATTGCGCGGCGCGGGCGTCGGCGAGCTTGGTGGCGATTTCGGCGAGCTGCTGGGTGGGCAGGCTCTTGTTTTCCGCCGCGTCGTAAAGGCCGTTGTCGACGCGATATTGCGCCACCTTGGCGTCGGCCTCGGCGGCGCGCCTTTCCAGTTCGGCGATCTGCGGCTGGAGGCTCTGCGCGGCGCGGCGGGCGTCGTCGCGTTTGGCCTGCTGTTTCATGCCAATATAGGCCTCCGCGATCGTATTGGCCGCCTTGGCAGCCAGATCGGGATCGCGCGCCTGGAATTCGATCTGGATGACCCGCGATTTGGTCGGCGACATCACCGTGAGATGCTCGAAATAGGTGGTCAGAAGCTTGTCTTCCAGCGCCTCCGGCGTTGTCGCGCCGCCGAAGTTCAGCAGCGACAGCATGCCCCCCGCAAGCGGATCGAATTCCGGGACGCTTTGCAGATGGAGGGTTGAAATCGCCTTGCGCGCCAGATCGCGCGAGGTGAGCAGTTGCAACTGGCTGTTGACCGCTTCCGCGTCCATGGCGCTGGGCAGCTCACGGGCCGCCGCCGAGGGGTCGGCGCGGTTGAAATAATTTTCCTGATCCTCGACGAGAACCCGCGCCTCGGCGAGATAGCGCGGCTTGACCGCCAGGCAATACAGGAAGGCGGCCGCGGCGCCGGCGAGCGTGGCGCCGAAAATCAGCCGCTTGCGTCGCGCCAGAGTCGCGGCGATCCCGCCCATATCGAGTTCGTCGCGCTGTTCGACAGCCTGATAATCCGGATGACCCGCACGCATAGCTCACTCCATGTTGGCGGTGAAGCTAAACATTTATGGTTGAGGCCGGGTTAACTGCCGCGCGCCCCGTCAGGCAGGGTTTTATTAACCATAAGCTTCTAGTTTGCTGAGGAGCCGCCGAGATCTCCGCGGGGGCATAACGTAATGCGCGGCCGGGCCGCCTGGGGCTGGCCTTCGAGGACGAAATGATGCGTCGTGTTCTTCCGCTTCTGGTTCTCGCTTTCGCCGGAACGCTTCAGGGCTGCGTCGCCGCGCGGGGGCCCGCGGACTATCAGGCGGTCGCCGAGGCGCCTTACACACTGGCCGCCGGGGACCGGGTCCGCGTCATCGTTTTCGGCCAGGATTCGCTGTCCAATTCCTTCGCCGTGGATTCCTCCGGCCATATCGCCATGCCCTTGATCGGGCTGGTGCCGGCCAAGGACCGCTCGCCCGCCGATCTCGCCCGCGAGATCGAATCGCGGTTGCGCGCCGGCTACGTGCGCGAGCCCCGCGTCTCCGTGGAAATCGAGGCCTATCGCCCGTTCTTCGTGCTCGGCGAAGTCAATACGTCCGGTCAATATCCCTATGTCAACGGCATGACCGTCGAGACGGCGGTGGCGATCGCCGGCGGCTATACGCCCCGCGCCGCGCGCGACCGCGCCGAGTTGACCCGCACCGCCGAGGGCCGCACGTTCACCAGCGACGTGCCGATGAACCAGCCGGTCAAGCCGGGCGACACCATTCTGGTGCGCGAAAGGTTTTTCTGAGCCGATTGAGCGCCGGCGTCCACGCTTGCCAAAGGCGTCGGATCGCGCCAGCCTGACCCGGGTGAGAGACGGCCCGCGCCGCCTTGCAAGGGGAGGGCCCCATGGCCGAAACGTCCGTCTTCGCCGATCTGCTCGACAGCGCCATGCGGCTTGGCGTCAGCCTTTCGCCTTTCGCCCGCCGTCATGGCCTGACGCTTCCCGAAGCCTATGAGATTCAGGAAGCGCTGGCGGCGCGGCGTCTGGCGCGCGGCGAAAGCCTGTCCGGGGTCAAGCTGGGCTTCACCAGCGAGGCCATGCGCGCGCAAATGGGCGTCAAATCGCCCAACATCGGCTGGTTGACTCGGGAAATGCAGATTTCCGACGGAATTCTGCCCACCGCCGCGTTCATCCATGCGCGGCTGGAGCCGGAAGTCGCGGTCCTGCTGTCCAAGGACATTTCCGAGACGGAGGACGAAAAGAGTTTGCGCCAATGCATCGCCGCCTTCGCGCCGGCCATTGAAATCGTCAATTCGCGTTTTCATGACTATCGCTTCGACGCGCTGGACAATATCGCCGACAATTCCTCCTCCGCCGCCTATGCGCTGGGGCCCTGGGTCGCCCCGGATTTCGATTTGGCCGCCCTAAATGTCAGCCTGACCATTGGCGGGCGCGAGGTCGACGAGGGGACCGGCGCGGCGGCGATGGGCCATCCGCTGCTGGCGCTGGCGGAAGGCGCCCGCATCGCCGCCTCGCGGGCGAAAATCCTGCGCGCGGGCATGATCGTGCTCACCGGCGGCCTGACGCGCGCCCATCCGATCGAATTCGGCCAAAGGGCCGTGGCGGATTTCGGCCCGTTCGGACGCCTGGAACTGATGGCGCGTTGACGGCGAAGGCGCTGAAATTAAGGCTGTTGCTCGAATATTAGCGTTAATGAAGAGTTACGCGCCAAAGCCGCGCGTTTCCCGCTAAAATGCCTGCGAGATTGAAGATCGCCTCGGGTTTTGGCGCCGGGGATCGAAGGCACGGCATGAAACATATTCCTCCGGCTGAGGCCTTGGGCGCCGCCAGCCGACAAAAAAGCCTTTCGCCCGCCATTCTCACCGGCTGCATCCGCGCCGGGGAGATTTTCGCGCTCGCGGCGCTCGGCTTTCTGCTTCAAGTCGAGGCCTCCGGCTTGCTGCGCCTGTCCGGCGGACAGGTTCTGGCCTTCGCCCTGGTGGCGCTCGCCGCCTCGGCGGGGTTGAAATCGGTCGGCGGCTATGGGCTCGGGGCCCTGCGCGCGCCCTTGCCGGCGCTGGTTCGCGCCAGTCTGTTGTGGTGCGCGGCGCTGCTCGGTTTCATGGCGGTGGTGTTCCTGCTGGGCCTGGAAGAGCTGTTCTCGCGGAAAATGCTGGTCGAATGGCTGGCGGCGGGCCTGGGCTTTCTCCTGGTCGAACGGCTTGTTCTGGCCCGCTGGATTCGCGGGCTGACCCGGCGCGGCCAGCTGGACCGCTATGCGGTGATCGTCGGCGGCGGCCCGATGGCGGAAATGCTGCTCGAAGTTCTGGCCCGCCAGCCGCTCAACGACATTCGCATTCTCGGCCTGTTCGACGATCGCGCCGATGAGCGTTCGCCCGATGTGGTCGCGGGCTATCCCAAGCTCGGCACGATCGACGATCTGCTGATCTATGCCCGCCATGTGCGCGTCGATCAGGTGATTTTCGCGCTGCCGATCAGCGCGGAGGGCCGGATTCTGTCCATGCTGCGCAAGCTCTGGGTGCTGCCGGTGGACATTCGTCTCGCCGCCCACGCCAACCGGCTGCGCTTCCGCCCGCGCTCCTATACATTCATCGGCGCGGTGCCGACCTTCGATCTGATGGACAAGCCGCTCGGCGACTGGGCGCTGCTGGCCAAGGCCGTATTCGACCGGGTGGTCGGCGCCCTGCTGCTGCTCGCCTGCGCGCCGCTGATGGCGCTGATCGCCGTCGCGATCCGGCTGAGCTCGCGCGGTCCGGCGCTGTTCCGCCAGGAGCGGCTCGGCTTCAACAATGAGCGCATCGTCGTCTATAAATTCCGTACGCTCTATGTCGATCAATGCGATCCCTTCGCGCGCAAGCAGGTGACCCGCGACGATCCGCGCGTCACGCCGCTCGGTCGCTGGCTGCGCCGCTCCTCGCTCGACGAATTGCCGCAGCTGGTCAATGTCGCGATCAAGGGCGACCTGTCGCTGGTCGGGCCGCGTCCGCACGCGCTCGACGCCCGCGCCGCCGATTATGAATATGACAAGGCGGTGGACGGCTATTTTGCCCGCCATCGCGTCAAGCCTGGCGTCACCGGCTGGGCGCAGGTCAATGGCTGGCGCGGCGAGACCGATACGCTGGAGAAAATCCAGCGGCGGGTCGAGCATGATCTCGATTATATCGAGAACTGGTCGATGATGCTCGACATCTACATTATCGCCCTGACCCCGCTGTCGCTGATTTTCGGCGTCAACGCTTATTGAACGCCATGGATTTGACGGAGGCCTCCCCGAGCCCGGCGGAATATTAACGAACTGGCTTTATCTTGGCTGGCGTTTAGCGTGATGGGGCGCGGCTCATATTTATTGCGGATCGACCGTGAGCGGGGATTGTCTCAAAATTATCCATGTGTTGCGGGCGCCGGTCGGCGGCCTGTTTCGCCATGTGATGGATCTGGCTTCCGTTCAGGCCGATCTCGGCCATGAGGTCGGGATCATCGCCGATTCCTCGACCGGCGGCGAAAACGCCGCGCGCGCCTTCAAGGGGCTGGAGCCTAAACTGGCCTTGGGACTCGAACGCTTTCCCATGCGGCGCGAGCCCCATCCCGACGATCTTCCCGCCATATTCCGCGTTCATCGCGCCGCGCGCCGCCACAAGCCCGATGTGCTGCACGGCCATGGCTCCAAGGGCGGGCTCTACACCCGCGCCGGCGCCTTTCTGCCGGGCCTGCCGTGCATGGTGCGCGCCTATACGCCCCATGGCGGCAGTTTCCACAAACAGCCCGGCTATTCGCTTTACATGCTGGTGGAAAAACTGGTGGCGGCCAAGACCGACGTGCTGTTTTTCGAAAGCGATTATATCGCCGCCGAGGTCGCCAAGGGGGTGGGGGAAACCAAGGCGCTGACGCGGATCGCCAAGAACGGCCTGCGTCCTGAAGAGTTCACGCCGGTGGCCGCCCAAGCCGACGCCGCCGAATTCGTCTATATCGGCGAATTGTCCAGCTACAAGGGCGTGGACACGCTGATCGAGGCGCTGGCGGCGATTCATGCGGAAGGCGAGTTCACGCCCAGCTTGGTGATCGTCGGCTCCGGCGCTGAACTTGACCGTCTCGCCGCCATGGTCGAGTTTTATGGCCTCAACCGCCATGTCGCCTTTTACGGCGTGCTGCCCGCGCGCGAGGCTTTCGCCTTGGGACGGGTCGTGGTGACGCCCAGCCGGGCCGAAAGCCTGCCCTATATCGTGCTGGAGACGCTCGCCGCGGAAAAGCCGCTGATCGCCACCGATGTCGGGGGCGTCGGCGAAATATTCGGACCCCGGCGCGACTGGCTGATTCCCCGCGACAGCGCCGACCGACTCGCCCAGGCCATGGTCGCCGCCTTGCGTCGGCCGCCCGAAGAGGCGGCGCGCGACAGCCTTGAGCTGAAAAATTATGTCGCCGAACATTTTTCGGTCTGCGTCATGGTCCAGGCGGTGCTCGCCGGCTACCGCGACGCCATGGCGCGTAAAATCTCACAACATATTAAAATAACGAGATAAAATATAACGCCGCCGCCAACGTGGGCTCTCCGTCGCGCGCGCAAGCCGCCAAGCGGCAAAATGGCTCTTGAGTTTGCCTTAAAAGCCTTCTATTGAGCGCCCGCGTTGGATTCTACGCCTGCAATCGGAACGAGGGCCATGGCCAAGGAAAAATTTTCTCGCACGAAGCCGCACTGCAACATCGGCACCATCGGTCACGTCGATCACGGCAAGACCTCGCTGACCGCCGCCATCACGAAGGTGCTGGCGGAAACCTCGGGCGGCGCGACCTTCACCGCCTATGACCAGATCGACAAGGCGCCGGAAGAAAAGGCGCGCGGCATCACGATTTCGACGGCGCACGTCGAATATGAGACCGCCAATCGCCACTATGCGCACGTCGATTGCCCTGGGCACGCCGACTATGTGAAGAACATGATCACCGGCGCGGCGCAGATGGACGGCGCGATCCTGGTCGTGTCGGCCGCCGACGGCCCGATGCCGCAGACCCGCGAACACATTCTGCTCGCCCGCCAGGTCGGCGTTCCCGCGCTTGTTGTGTTCCTGAACAAGGTCGATCTGGTCGACGATCCGGAACTGCTGGAGCTGGTCGAGCTGGAAGTGCGCGAGCTGCTGTCCAAGTACGAATTCCCCGGCGACGACATTCCGATCACCAAGGGTTCGGCCAAGGTGGCGCTGGACAATGGCGATCCGGAGCTGGGCTCCAAGGCGATTCTGGCGCTGATGAAGACGGTTGACGAATATATTCCGCAGCCGGAGCGTCCGATCGATCTGCCGTTCCTGATGCCGGTCGAAGACGTGTTCTCGATCTCGGGTCGCGGCACGGTGGTGACCGGCCGCGTCGAGCGCGGCATTGTCAAGGTGGGCGAGGAAGTCGAGATCGTCGGGCTGAAGGCGACGGTCAAGACCACGGTCACCGGCGTGGAAATGTTCCGCAAGCTGCTGGACCAGGGCCAGGCTGGCGACAACGTCGGCTGCCTGCTGCGCGGCACCAAGCGCGAAGACGTGGAGCGCGGCCAGGTGCTGTGCAAGCCCGGCTCGGTGAAGCCGCACACCAAGTTCAAGGCTGAGGCTTATATCCTCACCAAGGAAGAGGGCGGCCGCCACACCCCGTTCTTCACCAATTATCGTCCGCAGTTCTACTTCCGCACCACGGACGTGACGGGCATCGTGACCCTGCCGGAAGGCACGGAAATGGTTATGCCGGGCGACAACATCACGGTTGACGTGGCGCTGATCGTGCCGATCGCGATGGAAGAAAAGCTGCGCTTCGCCATCCGCGAAGGCGGCCGCACCGTCGGCGCGGGCGTCGTCGCTTCGATCATCGAATGATCGCTTGACGAAAGTGGACGCAAGTCCAAAAGGGGGCCGCGAGGCCCCCTTTTTCTTTGGTTTTTGCATGGATATGCAGCAAAATTTGGAAGCTTCGGGCTTGCGTTTCCTTCGCCATTGCGATTACAAGGTCGGACGCTTCGCGGCGTACAGGAGTGTAGCTCAGCTGGTAGAGCACCGGTCTCCAAAACCGGGTGTCGTCGGTTCGAACCCGGCCACTCCTGCCAAACTTTCCTAATAAATCAAGAGATTAGAGCGGAGCGAAAAACCCGCTGCGGAGTTTTCATTTTTTGGGGTAATCAATAGGGTAACAAAAAAGGCGGGTAACAGCCCCTTTGCAGCCCGAGTTTTTCCGCTGACAATTCCCAAAATGCAAAACGCCACAAGCTCAAACCCGCCAAACCCTGACGTTTGCCCGCTTCACGGCACAGCCAGTGATCTCAGGATTTCCCGCATTTATCCGAAAGTCATAGTGACTTTCGGCCGTTGGCGTTACGTCAGTCACTGCCATCTTACGACAAATGTGGTTTATCCTTAAACCATTGTTCGTTCTCACGATTTTGGTCGCCAATGCCTAACAAAACCAGCAGCATAGATAAAATGGTCGGCTCCCGCGTTGAACAAAGGCGACGTGAGCTTGGCGTCAGTTCCATAGAGCTTGCGTCCGCAATTGGCGTCGATCCGATGACGCTTCGCCGGTATGAAACTGGGGCAAGAAGGATCAGCGCGCATAGGTTGCGACAGCTATGTGATCACCTAAAGGTGAACGTCAGTTTCTTTTTTCAGCCAAACGACCGAACTGGCGCGGTCGGTGGAACGCCGGACAATTCCACGCCGGAACAAGATGCGCAGGGCTTTACTGACCCGCCGAGTATGCTCTGTTAAGAGCCTGCGGTCGCTCGGGTCTTGTTCGTTTATCGGCGCCAGTAGCAAGTTCACCAAAGCTTCAGCTTGCACGTTTCGCATGTTGAAATTGATACAAGACAACCTTGGCGCGAGTTTCGTTCGGTATCATTTCTCTTTCACGGACCTAATCACGTCCGATCCTCGGGGAGGAAACGAAATGAGGAACGAATCCGAAGCGAAGATTGAGCGCGCCATAATCAACGTCCAATATGCTCGGGCTGAGCTTGTCACGGCGAAAGACGCTGAAGCGATATTTCGCGCCCTTGAGCATATCGAGGAAGCGCTATCAGAGTTAAGGACGCTCGCACCGCGATATGGAACGCAGGCACACGAAAAAGCGGCCTGAAAAAACCCCGCTTCGGCTTTCACCGTGCGGGGCTGATTTCGGTTGCGGCGATGGCCGCTTACGTCTCAAGCGTGTCGACGTTCTCGTCCGCCTCCTCCTCAAGATCGGCGTCGCCGTCGATTTCGTCCAGCAGCAGGATCAGGCTTTCAATCGCGTCGGCGATCAGCGTCCGCATTGATGGCGTGAATTCCAGGATTTGGGTGAAGTCGTCACGCTGGCGCATCTTTGCCGCCTCCCGCCTGCTTGTCTAAGTCGTAATAGGTCGCGACCGCCGCGTCAGCCATCCCGCTTAGGCGGCTCACCATGTAAAAGAGGCTGTTCGCGCAATCCTTGGTCAATTCGACGGTATCGGCTGCGCCGGTGACCAGTTCATTATCGGCGAGCATGGAAAGAGCGTTCGCCATATATTTCAGGGCGCAAACGACTGGCTCCAGATCAAGGAACCGCCGGCGCCAGTCAATTTCGTCGGGATTGGAGCCCCCAGATTCGGGGCGACGTTCATTGCTCATCGGTTTTGCCCTCCTTTTGGGGTTTAGCGCCGCCGTTGTGCCACTCCGTATAGAAGGCGTCCTTGAAGTCCTTCGCCTCGCGATAGAGGACTGACGCCATGTAGGAGAGCGCGGAAAACTCGCCTTCGGACATTTCAATGACGACGCGATCTTTATCGCCGCCTGTCGTGCCCCCTTCGATCACCGTCTTTTGGATCAAGAAGTCGGCGGCGCCGATGGCGGCCAAAAGGTCCGTAACTTTGTCCTCAAGCCGCAGCAGCGTTTGCTGGCGCGTTGGGGCGGATTTGTCAGTCATTGGCGTTGCCTCCTGCTTCGATGTTCCAGGCGGGCAGGAACGAGCGCAAGAACGCTTCGAAGTGGTATTCGGCGAGTTCGCTGTACCTCCGGTTTTTCAGGAGGAAGGCGGCTTTTTGCGCGGCGTCCTCTATCGTCCGGGCCGGATATGCGCAAACCGCAGCCATGGCGTCTTCTTCGGCGGCGTTGCGCCGCTCATGCTCAGCCTCAAGCGCGGGGAAGTCGGGGTCGTCTTCGGAAATGAAATCCGTGAAATCACAGACTTCCTCAAGGACGGCCCGGGCGCGCCGCTGAGCTTCGATCAAAGCCGACAAAGGATGCTGTTTCGCGCGCGCCTCGGCGACCCTGGCGATAGCGGCGGCGAGTTTGCTGTCTGGCGTCAGCGTTTGATCTACGCATGGCGCCGCGGCGAGAAGATCGCGGCAGAGCGAATGCGAGAGGGTGACGAATGAGCCGGGCATATTGCATTCGCTGGCTTGATCGAAGTGGAACGCCATTTCGACGGCCCGCGCCTTGATGCGGCGCCCGGCGTCGGTTTTTCCCGGAATGGCTTCAATCTTTTCGCGCAGCGCCCAATGCTCGGCGTAAAGGCTTTCCTCATTGGCGTTTTCAGCCGGGTTGCCATCAATTTCGAGGCGCTGGCGATGAACTTCCTCGAGGTCGGCGCCGAGTTTGATCAGTTCGGCGTCGTGGTCGGAATTTGGCAAGCCTTCAGCGCTTGCCTGAACGATGTCGTTCGGCATGGTCTTTCCTTTCAGGTGCTCGGTTTGGAGACTGCCCCCAAAATTGGGGGTAGCGAAAATCAATGATTCAGGCGTCAACGAGCTCGCGGACGCGGCGGGCGGCGCCGCCGGACAGTCGCGGCTTGGGCTGCTTCCGCGCAACGGCGACAGGCTCCTGGCCCTGGTCGCGTTCGGCCTTGGCGAAAATGTCGCGCAGCTTGGCGTCGGCGAAGAGATGGGCAATTTCGATTTTCATGACATCGGCTCCAATTTTGGCAAGCCTTGGGCGTTCGCCGAAATGTGAGTTTCGGGCGGAGCCTTGCGGCGGTTGTCGTTAAATCCAGTACGCTTGAATTTATATCAACTAATCGAATTGTCAAGCGTGCTTGAAAAAAAATCAATTACGGCGTACAAATGATCCATGATAACGCCCCAACAAATTCGCGGCGCCCGCGCCATGCTTGGCCTCACTCAAGCGGAGTTGGCGGCGCTCGCCGGCATTTCCAAAACCGGACTCAATAATATCGAGAGCGGCGCGACCGATCCGAAGGCCTCCACGTTGAAGGCCATTCAATCCGCCCTTGAATCCGCTGGCGTCCAGTTCATACCGGAAAACGGCGGCGGGGCGGGTGTGAGATTGAGGAAAGGAATCCACAATGGGTAAGAAGCCTGGGCTTTATGATCGGCTCATTGCTGATGAAGAAGAGGTTGCGAGCTGGACAACTGACAGCAGCCAAGCCGAGGGCGATTGCTTCAATTTTGACGATGAAGGCGAAGACGACGAAAAGCGGGAAAGCGCCGTAAAGCCTAACAAGCCTGGATAAGGGTGTTGAACTGGGCGCCCGCGCTCGCTTTTCGTCGCAAGTTGCGACGAAATTGCATCCGACAGCCGAACCCATTCCGCGATCTGTTCGTCACGCTCCAAAACCGTCATTGTTCGTCATTCGTTCTTGAGATATGACGGCGCATGAAATGGCGGCGAACATGGCTAAAGGGCGCGGACGGCTCCTATGATCCCAACGACTGGACGCTTCGCGCGGACGACGGGCGCAACCTCGCGCGCATCTATCGAATTAAACATGGCCCGCAGCAAGGACGATGGTTTTGGGCCGTTCAGGTCGATCAGCAAGGCTGGCCATTCAATGGCGGGACAGGGACCGAGGCAACAGGCCGCGAGGCAAGGGAAGCTTGCGAGTCGAGGCTTGCGGGCGTCTAAAATCGGCGCAACAATGCCTCAGGTTTTTGAGTGAGGCGGTTATGCGTTCAATTTTTTTCTTCTTTGCCGCCGCTATCTTCCTTTCCGCCGTGAATCCGGCGACGGCGCAGCGAACGCCTCTGTTTCGAGACTTTCCAACTGGCGCGATCTATGGCGGCCCGCATTCTAAACCCGATCTGTCGTCACGGGATGCTTACAATTACCGAACACGATTGCGCGACGCCGCCCAAGAGGATGTCAATTTTGCCAGCCATTACAGGGTTGTGACCTGGGGATGTGGAACGAGCTGCGTTTCCGGCGCCGTCGTTGACGTCATGTCAGGACGGGTAACCTTGTTCCCATTTTCTATCTGTTGCAGCGTCAAAATCGGCGAGGCTGATTTTCAACCAGTCTTGGTTCGTCCGAACAGCAGGCTAATCGTTTTCGTCGGCCAAAGGGGCGAGGAGCCGCCTGACGCCGCGCATTTTTATGAATTCACCGGACGCGAATTCGTTTTCCTCGCGTCGTCAAAGCCATTTTCTCAACCGCTATCCGATTCAGTCGCTCAGGAAAAACCTAGCCCAGCGCCAGAGGCTATTCCTGGTTACCATCCAAGCGTTGCACCGCCCCCACCACCAGCGCCAATTCAATCACGGTTCACGGCAACACCGGCGCCGCCAGCAGTTCCGGCGGCGCCGCCTGCCAATTTAGGCCCTGGTGACTTGCCTGTAATGCATCAGACCTACGAAATGAACCAAGCGCGTTTTGCGCGCGATTATGTGGGAAAATCATTTTTTGGAATCCTCACACTCGCCGAGGTTCGCGAAAACCTTATTTTCAAAGGTAAATATGAGATTGGCTTTGGCCAGAGGCATGATGGCGTTTCATGCAGCATCGACGATAAGCCGACAATCGATCTTATGACCGACAAAAACAAGGGCGACCAAATATCGGTATTCGGCATTGTAAAAGACCACGAATTTGGAAGCGTGATCCTGGATTCTTGCAAGCTCGCGTCGCCGAGATAGGTCGATCCTGCAATAATGCAAAACACTCGCCCCGGATGTACGGGCGGGCGTTTTGCTTTTCCGCGCCTGGCTCGGCTCAGTCGCTCATTGCGTCGCGCCCCGAAAGTTGCTGTTCAGATCGGTAGCGGTTCGATCAATCTTGGCCGCAACTGCCGCCCCAACCGCATTCGGGTCGCCAGAGCCATCGATATGAATTTTGATGTCCTGCTTTTGATTATTGTGGGTGACGTTGGAATTTGCCGGCGCCTCGGCGAACAAGGAACGCGTCGAGTTGAAGGCGGCGGCGCCATCCCGATATTTGCCCCACCGGTCGCCCACGCCGTAATATGCCGCGAATTTGGCGGCATAAGACTTTTCGCCACCGCCTGACGGCTTGGCGTAGGGCGCGTAAGGCCCTACGCCGGCCTTGGGGTTGTAGGCAAACCTGTTCCCGCCGATGACGGGCGAATCCGCGTGTTTCCTGCCCCACGGCCCGCTATACCAGCCGGCGCGGTATTCATTCGAGCCGTTGGTGTTGTCCGGTTCCGAGCCGGAAGCAATGGCCCTTATCCGAGAGCGAATGTATTCCGCCTCTTTCGCTTTGGCCCGACGGTATCCGGCATATTGGCCGGGAGCCCGAGCAACATCCTGGAGGTTGCCGCTTGGGCCATATGCGTTAGTTCCAATCCGGTTGAGCATGTTGTTTACGACGGCATCAACGCTATTTTGATTTCTGGATATTGCTTCGCCGGCGATGGTGTTGACGACAGCATCGCTTAAATCCTTGTCGCCAAGAGCATAGACCGGACGATACTGGCCCGCGGCGCCCGTTGACGGGACCGGCTGGAACCCATGCTCGTCATCCCTACCGCCAAGCCAAGCCGGCGCGTGCCGCTGCCACCAACTGCGATTGTCAGTGTCCGCGCCGGGGTGATAGCCGTTCGGGTATGCCTTTTTGAATTCATCGCGAATTGCAGCATTGCCGCTCGCTTCGCCGAAATTCATTGAGACCGCAGCGCTGGCGCCTACAGACGCGCCCAAGAGGCCAAGCTTGCCCAGCAGGGAAATCACGCCGCCGCCAGTCGCGGCAACGGACGCGGCAGTCAGCGCGCGGACTGCATTGGCCAGAGCCAGAACGTTCGTGATGGCGCCCAGTGCGGCGCTTCCTGCCCAAAGGAAAAAGAATCCCTCGAGGACATTTTTCCATCCGCCAAGCTCTTTGACATCCTCCTCGATTTCGCCAGTGAAATCGCCGACTTCCTTGGTCAGCCTTTCAAGGCCGCCGCCTTCAACCCAGTCGTCGAACTTCTTCGCGGCGTCGCCAGCCGCCTTGGATAGTTTCGCAAGCTGTTCGGAAATATCGCCTTGATGCGCCTTGACATAATCATCAAGCTTTTTCAGCGGGCCGGTTAAATCATTCTCAAGATCAGAGTAAAACTTATCTCCGACCACGCCGAGGCGCATGAACAAGTCGCGCCAGGTCTGATTGAACTTGACCGCATCCGCCGTCGCTTTGTCGGGATCAAATCCGGAGCGCGTCATTGCGTCGCGGCGCTCGGCCATGAACGCCTTAATCTCGGACGAATGCTTCCTGATTGCGAGGAATGTGTTTTCGTCCATACCGGTCAGAGCGCGATATTGCTCCGCCGTATAGATGCTCATTTCGTCGGAATATTTCGCCGCCAGATCGGCGTTGAATTGCAGCTTTCCCGTCTGCGCATCAATCTCTACGCCCATCTTATTCAGATAGGCAATATTCCCCGGATTTTCGCGAAGCTTGGCGGCCATCGCCTCAAAAGATGCCCCTGCCGCAGTCGCCGATCCCCCAACTTGGTTGATCGCGTATTCAAAAGAATTCAGCGTTTTTGCCGACGCGCCCGTACGCTCGGCATGATAATAAAGCTGTTCAAACCCTTCAGCGACGCCAAGGACAGCAAGCCCAGTCTTGCGCGCCATTTCTTCAATGGTATCACCCAGGAGCTTCGCTTTGAGCGTCGCGCCCTCAATCGCCGCGATGAATTTCCGCTCTTGCGCGGCGTCGGACTTCCATGAAAGTCCGACCAAAAACGAGCGAAGGGTGTCGTCAGCCATAAGCGCCTCCTCAGGCGTGTCCGGCGGCTTTCGAAGCCGCCAATGAGAGGTCTTTGGCGAACTTCGTCGCCCTCAAAAATTCATCCTTCACGGATGTCGCGATTTTCTTGTCGCGCGCCTGGACCCAAATCACGGCGTAGGCCATCCAATTCGGAACTATCAGCACCGCCCCTGCCGGCGTCTCGGCGTCGATAATCGCGCTGCCATAAAGCTTCCGCAGACGATGGGTTTTAAGCGCGCGGGAGAGTCGCCCGAGGCGAGCGGCAGCCAGCGTGTCGGGCCATGCAGCCCAAGGATCATCAAGTAGGGATTCGCCAGGGAACAGCCGGACTGTCTTGTCGTTGACCTGGCCAAGGTGGATGCAATCGATCATCGCCGCGCTCATTTGTTTCGAATTGGAGGGGCCGCCCAAGTCGCCGAGGCACCCAACGACAAGGGCGGCTTTGCTCTCCGCGAGGCCCATGTGAAGCCCCCGAGAGCTGACGGGGTTTTTTGGCCGCGCACTCGCCGTCTTGCGCGCCGCCGCGCCCAACATGGAAAACGCGGCAGGATTGCTCATGAGTGCGCGCCCTCGCTTGCCGCGCCGGAATTCAGCCGGAGCGCCTTGAAATATCCTTCGACGGAAGCGGCGATTTCGACGCCCATCGCCAGGCCGTGCCGCTCCTCGTATCGGCCAAGGACTCCGACCTCCTCAAGCGCCCGCGACACATCCGCCGAAAGCTCAACAGGCCGCATCGTCGGAACAAGCTGTCCGGGATAAAGCGGCGCGGGCTTCGTCGCGGGATCAATGCGCACGAATTGATTGCGGATGGCGTTCAGCCTGTAGAAGTCGCGCCGGAGTTCATCGAGCTTTTCATTGAAGGCAACCGCCGCTTCATGCGCTTCCGCCGCTATGACCGCCTCAGCCGCCCATTCCCGTTCAAGGTCGCGACGAGCGATCACTTCAGCGGTTGCCGCCAGCTTTTCCGCGAGGCTCGAAACAGCCTGCCGTGCCGCCTTCAATTTGTTTTCGGCGTCGTGTTTCTTGATCAGTTCCGCCGACAAGGCCGGCGCAGCCTCAAACGTCGGGACATCACCGGCGGCAATGGCGCGCTCGATACCTTCAGCCCATGACGCCGCAATTTCCTTGTCGAGCGCTTCGAACGTTTCGATCTGTTTTTCAAGATCAGAAACAAAGCCTTCAGCCTTTGCCTGCGTCTCCTTTGCCTTCTCACCCGCTGCAACAGCGGCGTCATAGGCTTCAATCGCAATGCGGAGTTTTTCTCGTTCAACGTGGCTCATTTTCCGCCCCCATTCTTGTTGACGGCGGCTTTGATGCGGTCGGCAATCGCCTGATTGCGCGCGACCTGCGCGTCAAAGGCTTCGCGCAATTTTTTCGCGCCTTCTGCGCGGGCCTTGTCCTCAGCGATCTGTTCGGGCGTCATCGCCGGCAGTTCGGGAACGCGGCCCATGTTGCCAATTTTCGCGGCGCGCGCCTCGTCGGGCTTTGCCTGCGGCTGATATGTTGTCGCGCTGTCGATGGTCCTGCGCTTCGCCAGCGGCGCCGTCAGCCTGTTCCAGACGTGAACGACGATGCTCTTGCGCCGTTTTTCGGGCGGCGCATTTGGGCGAAGAAACGACATATCCCTTGTGTAAGTCATTATTGGGGCTCCTAATTTCCATATGCTTTGATGAACCGGCTGAGATTGAACTCGGCCGGATTCACCGCCGCCAGGACGATGGCGCCAGCCGCCGAATTGATGAGATCGTCATGCGAGCCGGGCGCATGGTCGATGCTGTCGCGCCCACCGCGCGCCGTGCGACGTTCAAGATTGCAAAGCTGCGTCGTCAGCCGCTTGTTATCGAGCAATTCGACGCGGCGGCTGTTCATGAGCGGCAACAATTCCCTGTAGATGTCGCTGCGGACCCGCTCGCTGATGTCGTAGGTAATTCCCTTGTTTTGGAATTGCTCGCGGACGAATTCGCCGCCCCATCGGTCGCCCGTCACGCGCGACAAACCATAAAGGGCGAGGACTGCCGCAAAATCGGCAACAACACCTTCAGGCGAAAACGGCGGCTTCACTTCGCGGACAAGATCGAGAACGCCTGTGTCGCCTTCGCAATGCGCAATCGCCAGCGTCATGGCGTCGGTGCCAGAACCGCCGGCAGGGTCAACAAAGGCGACGTATTGAGCCGGGGTTGCCCTCGCGTCGCTGCTGACGACCGGCGGAAGTTCGAACCGGCCGGGCACAACCGCCGCGTCAACAACATCAGGGTTGATGAACGTCTCAACGTCCTGCCGGAATTCGCCGCCATATTCAGCCGCCGCACTCGCAGCATCGCGAGAATAGGCGCGATCAACGACGGATTGCGGCAGTCCGGGGTTCATCGTCCGCGACGCAGCTTTTGCGACCAAAACGAGCGCATCACCCGCCGCGCCGTAATCGCGCTTGAACGTCTGCCAGACCTCGCCGGATTTCGCATAGGGTGAAGTGATCGCCGCCAGCAAGCCGCCCGTTGTCGCCAGCATGGGGCGCGCGGCGTTCAAAATCTCGGCGTCAGGGTTTGCGGAATTATCGGAGCGCCAAAAGGCGATTTCGTCGCAGATAATGGCGACAGCCGTCCCGCCGCGAATAGTCCGAAAACTCGCCGGCCTGCATTCAAGATCAACGCGCGTCGAAAGCGATATCGTGTCGGTCGTCTGGCCCGTCACCAGCTTCTTGAGCGCGGCGACGTTGGCGTAAATACCGTCGAGATATTGAAAGCACTTCTGCGCCTGATAGAGCGACGCCGAGATGATCGGAAGTGAGGCGCGTTCGCCCGGCGCCAGAATGTCCGACCAATCGACCAGAGACGCGATATAGGCGGCAAGGACGGCAATCGCGCGGGTCTTGCCGCCACGCCTGCCCACAATGGCCCACAACTCTTCGCAGCGTGTCCTTGGCTCATAGTCGCGGCCCGTCAGTTCGCGGAATATCTCGCGCTCCGGTTCCGTCAATTCCTCGCCCATGACAGCTATCAGCAGCACACGCCACGCCGCCCAAGAATCGCCCGGCAGGATCGCCCCGAATATGTCGGGATGCTCCAAGGCGTCGCGCATGGACATGAGGGCCTTCACGCCTTGCCCCCCTTGTTCAGGGACGCGGCGATATCGGCAAGGCTTGGCGTGATATCGCGCTTTACGCGATCAAGGCCGATGCTCTCGGCAATCCGGCGCAGGTGGCTGGAAACGCGCGCCAGTGCGTCAACGTTCACTTCCTTTCCGAGGGCTAGCTCGCCCTCCAGCCGCTCGCATTCCACGGTGAGGGCCGCAGCCCGGCGGATAAGCGAAAGCTTCATTTCCGGCATGGTCTCGAGGCCGCCAGCGTCGTCGGCGAACAGCGCAACCAAATCACGATAGCGGCGGGCCCAAGGCGTCCGCCCGTCAACATCCGCCCATAGCGCTTTTGTGCTGACTCAATTCTTCAGCCGGGCGTTGGTGACCTTGCTGCGAGCGGTCGGCCTGAGCGTTTCGAGGTGTGCGGATTTTGGCATATTTTTACCCGGTTGTTACCCGAACAAAAATATCACAGACGGAACCATTTTAACAGATTGACAAAGCGAGACAATTACAGACAGAGCGGCTGTTGTCTTATCAGGTGCGGCGTTCGCGAAGGCATCGGAAGGGTCTGCGAGTCTCGCGTGGCATCTTGCCGGAATGAAAAAACCAGCGGGGAGCGTGTTTCAATCGCCGCCCTTTCCCCTCACACATATGCAGTTCATTTCGATCAAGCGAACAAAGCGAACATTTACGAACAATGTTCCGACATGTTCGGGCGAACAGAACGAACAAACCCCTATAAAAGGGTTTGTTTGTTCGCCTGTTTGTTCGCCTATACGATCCATGCGAAAGGCTCCCAGACTGCAACACGGTTCGCCGCTATCAGGGCTTCATGGGCGCGCTGGAAAGCAACCTGCTTCGCTCGGGCCTCATTGGAGCCGGAAACGCCAAGCCGATAGGCATAATCTCGCCATTGGTCGGTCGTGACGGATTTGACGCCGGCAGGGATATGGTTTGATGCTGGCGGGATTGCTCCACATTCGCCCAAAGCTTCATTCAAGGCCCGCAGGGCGATCTGTGCGCCCTTAGTCAGCTTTGCGCCCTTACCTTCCTTGCCCTCGACGGCGGCGCCTTCAACGGGCTGAATAACGCAAGAGGTGATCGCGTCGCCGTCCGCGTCAATCCCGATTTCGATCTGTTCCAACTTGCTGACGAATTGCAGGCCTGGCGCGCCGTCCTTGGCCAGTTCCAGTTCAGCGATAACTTGGTCGGCGGCGTCGCGCTTGACGCTGATCTGAACATCAAGCGCGCCGATCAGGCTGGAATGGCCGCGCGGTCTGTCGCCTCCATGTCCGCAATGGTGAACAATGACGACAAGGCAGTCGAAGGCGTCGCGGATCGCGTCGGCGGCGCGCACATAATTCGCCATGTCCTCGTCAGATGATTCCGAGCCCTGCAAGCTCCGGTTCAGCGTGTCGACGACGACGACTGCCGGGATTTGCTCGGCGACCTGTTCACGGATCGCGGCGACGAATGCCGGCCCGTCAGCGACAAGGTTTAAGCCTTCCGCCATGAGGTGGAACGCGGCGCTGGCGCCTTCGGACATTTTGGCTTGCCGGAATGCCTCGACGCGCGCCTTAAAGCCCTGGCACCCCTCAAGCGCGGCATAGACGACGCTGCCGCCTTGGACGCGATGGCCTCGATACATCCAACCGAGCGCGACGTGCATCATGAGGTCGAAGACATAGAAGCTTTTTCCGCATTTCGGCGGCCCCCACACCACGACGAGGCCGACGCGCGGGAGAAAGCCTTTGATGCGATAGGCAGACGTTTCGTCGGCCCTGATCTTGTCGAACGGCATGAGCCGGAAACGCTTCTTCCCCGGCTTATGCCGTTCGGGGGGAATTCCTGGCGGTTCGTAGTCGTCAAAGGGCGCTGTAAAGTTCATTCGGCGGCCTCGCGGAATCCCGCCGGCTGATCGTCGAGCGCTTCGAGTTCGTTGAAATAGCGGATAGCCGCCTTGAGATATTCGGCGGCGGCCTTGAGGTTGTAGCGGATCAATGCCGGGTTTTTCAGGCCGGCATATACTGGAACTTGCGCCGCGTAATTTGCAGCGAGACCAGAACAGTCGGCGATGTTTTCTAACAGCAAGACGTGGCAATCGTGTCGGGCGGCGTCAATCATGAGCGCCCCCCGTCCTATCGATCAAGCGGGGTCCGTATTTGGTCCATTCGCGAGCCGCAGCGAGCGCGTCAGAGCGAGTAAACCCTGACCAGACAATCATCGCGGCCCCATCCTTGTCGACGAAATCGAGCCAGAACATACGGCAGCCGCGATGTTCGCCACGGCTGACGATGCCGGTTTCAAGAAGCACATGTTCCAAGGGCGGCGGAATCGGAATGATGTCGCTCATGCGCGCAAATCTCCCTTGGCAAGGAGATCGAGCACGGCGCCGATAATGCCAGACGGCTCGCCCTGACTGTCTCGCGTGACAGCGGCGCGGATAGCTTCCGCCGGCACGCCATGTTGCAGGCTGATCGACAAGCAGACGGCGGCGTCGCGAGCGTCAGCGGCTAATTGCGATTGAGCTTTTGCACATTCGATAAAAACTTCGGCCACGTCGCCGCTGTTGAAACGGCCGATGCCGGCGGTGTAGCCAAGCCCACGGAATTCAAACTCGCGAATTTCATGCGGGCGGCGATTTGGAAGGCGGAGGCGGTTCATTGCGCCACCTCCAAACCGAAGGCGAGCGGCGCGACAATCATCGCGATTTCACGCGACACGCCGCATTTGCGCGCAACAAAGGCCGCACGAATTTCTTGAAGTTTGCTGGCGTCTTGGGTAATCTCTGGATTGTTCGCCGCCAAGCAGAACACTTTTCCCAGAGCCCGGCCCGCTGCCAGCGAGGCCGGGCTCATCTTTTCCGTCATCATTCCGCAGCCGCCACCATAGGGTTGCGGCCCGCGATGCGCCGGCCAAGAGTTCGGCGACCAAAACCGAATTCGCGCGCGACCTGTTCGGCAGGCACGAAAGTTTCGATTTGGTCGTGATTGGAATCATGAGCGGCGAAGGCGCCGCCAACGGCGCTCGCCATCAAATTCCGTTTGTACTGCTCAAGTTCTGTGCGGCGCCAGAAAAGGCGTCCGCGCAAACGGATCGGAAGGGGAAAGCCAGGGTCGTTAGACATTTCTTGCTCCGTCTAGAATTGACGCGAGCAAGATTTCACGGCGCAGCAGAAGGTTGAACCGGAAGGAAAACCGTTATGGGTCCGTTTTTCTTGCTTGGCTAGCTCGACGGTCCTTTATGGCGAGCTCCGCCATGTTTGTAGGACCAGACGATACTCCCAAAGTGATGAAGGCACTGTCTAGAAAGGCGAGAAACGGCCCGGCTTTTCCCGGTTCTTTGGCGCGCTTTGTGTTGCAAGCCCCGGCATAGGGCACCAAGGTTACCTTTTTCGCCTCACTTTTCCCGATGACTACAACGGTTGGCTCTTTGCCAGTTAAAACGGCGAAGGCATTCGCGAGCATTCGAGAGATGACTTGGTCCCGACGATGTTGAGGCGGTCCCTCATCGATGGAATCGCTAATTTCCGCCGTGTCACACGCGGCGACAATCAAATGTAGGGACTCGATCAACGACGTTGAAACATTACTCTGCCTGAGAAGCGGCGGAAACTGCACTCGTAGTGCGCCCACGTTGAGTGGCGCTCTTGAATTAGCTAGCGCATCAATAGTCGGCTTGTGCAGAGTTTCCAGGCGATCCGCTAATAGCTGGCGTTTCTTGCCGGTCAACGCACGTGGTTTGCCGATTTTTTCGGCGATGCCAGATGCAAGCTTTTTGATAGCGGCAAGCTCCTTTTTTGTCGTCGCCGTATCGCAGTTTCGAAAGGCGAGGCGCGTCCTCTCGATTGGACGCTCGTCGGCCTGCATTACCAAGACGACGTGTTCAACAATCTCGTCAATTTGGTCCCGGTTTTGCGTAGCTATTTCGCTATACAATGCCTTCAGGCCGGCGCGTATTTCCCCGGCTGTGCGACGGCGCGCCTTCATATCAGCCCCTCGCGCTTGCCAGTTCGACGACATTCGCCGCAGGCTTGCCGCTCACGATTGAGTCCAGCTTTCGCGCCCAGGCCTCAAGCGCCGCGCGCTTCTCATCGGCGAACTTGTGGCGCTGATAAATCCCGACAATGCCGGCGCGCGAGCCCGATACGTGGCCAAGAACCGCCTCTGTCACTTCCAGCCGGACGCCAAGCTTTTGGAGATTGGTCGCGACCGTCCGGCGCAAATCGTGAAAGACCCAGTGCGGAATCTCTTGGGCCTCGTCGCCTTGTTCGGCCTGAACAAGCTCGGTCATGATGCGATCAATGTGCGCCTTGCCCTTGGAAAACCCGGAGACGGGACGCTCGCCGCTCGTTGTGAATAGAAACTCCGGCTCTTTGGTTTTTTCCCCTGGCTTTGGCTTTGCCGCGATCTTGGGCAGGGATGCGACGATTTCCATTGCCTGTTCGGTCAACGGGATTTCATGCGCCTCCTTGGCCTTCATGCGGGCAGGGGGGAGAACCAGCAGTTTTTCGTCAGCGTCCAGTTCCGACCATTTAGCCTCGGCGATCTCGTCACGCCGCGCGCCGGTCAGCAGCAGCAGTTGACCAAGGCGCCCGAACGGCTGGCCGACTTTCTCAAATGCCAACCAAGCCAGCCGGATTTCTTCATCCGACAAAACCCGCTCTCGCGAAGTCTCCGGCGTCGGCGCTTTCAATCCGGCACATGGGTTGCGATCGATGACGCCGCGCTCAAGCGCCCAATTGCACATGGTGCGCAAGGCGGCAAAGGTCCGGTTCGCTTGCACGGCGGCGCCGCGATCAATAACGGCGTCCAAAAGTTCATGAACTTCGGCGCGCGTCAGTTCGCCGAGTCGGCGCCCCCGCCACGGCGTCGCGACATTGTTATTGAGAATCCGCTCGTACTCTTTCCATGTCGTCTCTTTGCACTGGCGCTTGGCATATCGGTCCAGAAAGGAAGTGACGACTTTTTCAACCAGATCGGCGGCGGCCTTGGGTTTAGCCTTAGCGGTCTGCTTGGCGGCGACTTTCTCGGCGGCGGGATTTTCGCCCCGCGCGATCTTCACCAAGGCCTCACGGGCAAGGTCGCGGGCGTCGGGCAGGGGAATGGCGCCGCCGCCTATGGTCCATTTGCAGGGCTTGCCAAGGTGGCGATAGCGCAGCGCCCATGAAGTCGCGCCGGACGGTTGCAGCACATAATAGAGGCCGCCGACTTTCCCGTCTGGAACCTCGCGCCGCGTCGCGCCAGCCTTTAAATTCTTGATTGCAATTTCCGTGAGCGCCTTCGCCATCGGGAGCACCTGTCATGTTACCCGACCGCTCTGGAGCAGCGGTCTCGAACTGGGGTAACAGACAGGGTAACAAAAAATGCCCGTCTTGGAGTGTTACCCCATGTCCTAGACATTAGCGGACATTGCGACGAAAGCAAGGTGAAATATGTGGATTATCAACAGGCGTTGTCCGGTTCTGTCCTGCCGTGTCCTATAAATTATCCGGTCTCCAAAACCGGGTGTCGTCGGTTCGAACCCGGCCACTCCTGCCATTCCCCTGCAATCGCGGCCTTGCGGCAAAGCTTCGGAAATCAATAGGCGCTCTGCGGCCTGAGGCGGGCTCCGGCGTTGCGGGGGCGCGCCGTTTCGCCGCCTCTTTCGACCCGGCCCGCCGAGAGCACGGCGGTTTTGAACTGGTCGAACCCCTCGCGAATATTGGCGGCGGCCAGGTCGAGATTATGCAGGGCGCGCTCGCGATTGGACATGTCCGCGGCTTGGGCGAGGCGAAACATGTCGAAGGCGACGGCCAGCGTGTTGGTCGCCGTCGCCAGTTGCGGCGCCAGAGCCGGAAAATACAGCCCGACCAGAATGTTCAGTTCGGCGACGTCGGCATTGAGCGGCGCCAGTTCCTGGCCCAGGCAGGGGAAGACCTTCATCTGGCTCTGATCGTAGCGCGCCCGGAAAAAGCTGGAGCCATCGACGAAGGTTTTTTCCGCCATGCGGTAAAGCTCTTCGGCCTTCTGGCTGCGCAACCACAACCTCTCGCGCGAAATGGAGATGAAATAGGTCGCTGCGGCCGAGCCGGCCACCACGCATAGCATAGCTGTGAAGATTAAGACCGGATTCATGTGCGCTCTCCGCTGGATCGGCAACCAGACTGGCCCTCGGTAGATAATTAATGATTAATATAAAACAACAGCTTATATTATGGATACTTATGCATTGCGTCCCAATCTCATCGAATGCATGACCTGCGTCAGAATCTGTGTCGAAACTGGATTCCAGAGGGGCTGCGGGACTTGAATTTACGCCAACGGATTTTGTCCGCGCATACCAACGGACACGTTTCCGTGATTGGTAAACAGGTGATAAAATCGCGTAAAAACAAGCAAGTAAAAATGGTCAACGGACGTCGTGCGGCAATTCGCTCCCAGTGGCGCACGCTAAGGTTGCAGTCTGTTTACTCCCCTGAGCTATAATGACTTAACGCCCTCGGTCCGACCGGCGGCAGTGTTTGGGGGCCGTGGTGGCTGAAGCGGGCATGACGACGAAAATCTCGCGCGGCGGCCTGTTCAACGCCGCCTGCGCCATCGCCGTGGCGGCGCCGCTGCTGCTTGGCCGCTATGGCTGGCCGGCGGATGCGGCGGGCGGTGTGTTTCTCGCGGCCTTGCTCCTGGATGCGGCCCCGGCCATCGCCGGTTTGGCGCGCAAAAACCTGCCGGCGGTCTGGAGCGACGCATCGGGCGCCCTTGCCGCCGCCGCCGTTGGGGTCATGGCTTTCGTCGCCACGCAGGCGCCGGTTCCCAGCGCCATGCAGACCGTCGCGGCGCTGGCGGCGCTGGGGCAGGCGGCTCTGGCGCTGGAGAGCGAGGCTTCGGTCGTGGCGGCGCGCTGGCGCGCCGGCCTCGCGCTGGCGCCCCTGGCCCTCGCGCTCGCCCTGAAAGCGGAGCCGGTCGCTTACATCGGCTTGGCGGCGACGGCGGCTTTGGCCTTGGCCTTTCTTCCGCTCGCCCGGCGCGCGCGCCGCGCGCGGCAGGTCGAACTCGAGGCTCGGGGCCGGCTGGCCTCGGCGCTCAATGGCGTCGGCCCCTGTTTCGGGCTGTTCGACGCCGAATTGCGACTGGTCTCGGGCAATCAGGGCCTCTATCGGCTGTTCAAGCTTTCCGCCGAACAGGCTCTGGGCCAGAGTCTCGGCGATCTCCTGCTCAAGAAGCTCGCGCTGCCGCTGGTCGAGGCTGGCGAGCGCAAACGGCTGGCGGACGCAGCGCTCGTCGCGCGCAAAAAGCGGGACAAGTCGGCGTTGTCCGTGGTTCTGGTCGGCGGTCGGGTCATGGAGTTCGTTTTCGCGCCGGTTCCAGACGGCTTGTCGCTGCAGATGGAGGATGTCACGCAACTTCGCGCCGAGGAGGCGCGGGTCGCGCGTCTGGCGGGCACGGACGACGTCACCGGCATGGCCAATCGCGCCGCCTTCCGCGACATTCTTGAAAAAGCGGCGACCGAGGCCGATCAAAATCCCTTCGCCATTTTCATGGTCGATCTCGACCGCTTCAAGCAGGTCAACGACACCTTGGGCCACGCGGCCGGCGACAAGCTCTTGACGCGCGTCGCCAAGAGGCTGATGGACCTTTCGGGGGAGGGCGAGGAGGTGGCGCGGCTTGGCGGCGATGAATTCGTCGTGCTGACGCGGATGGACCGCGAGGCGGCCGGCCTGTTCGCCGCGCGCATTGTCGAGACGATCGGTGAGCCCTATCAGATCGAAGGCTCCAAGCTGCTGATCGGCGCCTCCGTCGGCGTGGCCCTGGCGCCGGAGGATTCCAGCGACGCCTCCGAGCTGATGAAGGCGGCTGACATGGCGCTTTACGCCGCCAAGGATGGCGGGCGCGGCGGCTGGCGCTATTTCTGCCGCGACATGGGAGAAAAGGCGCGCCGCCGCCAGCAGATCGAACAGGATCTGCGCATCGGCATTGGCCGCAACGAGCTGGAAGTGCATTATCAGCCGATCGTCAGCTTCGCCAAGCGGCGCATCTGCTGCTGCGAGGCGCTGGTGCGCTGGCGCCATCCAACCCAGGGACTGATCTCGCCGGCCCTGTTCATTCCCATCGCCGAGGAATCGGGCTTGATTGCGCCGCTTGGCGAATTCGTGCTGCGCCAGGCCTGCGAGGACGCCAAGGCCTGGCCGCGCTCGGTGCGCGTCGCCGTCAATTTCTCCGCCCATCAATTCGCCCGCGGCGATGTCGCGGAAATGGTGCGCCGGATTTTGCGCGAGACCAAGTTTCCGCCGGGACGGCTGGAGGCGGAAATCACCGAGTTGGCGCTGATGAGCGACGCCGACAATGTGCTGAACACGCTGGACGAATTGCGCGAAATGGGCGTGCGCGTGGCGCTCGACGATTTCGGCACCGGCTATTCCTCGCTGGCCTATTTGAGCCGTTTCCGCCCTGACAAGGTCAAGATCGACCAGTCCTTCGTCCGCGACATGGCCAAAAACGGCGCGGCGCTGGCGATCATCAAGGCGGTCAAGGCGCTGGTGGTGGAGCTCGGGATCGACATGCTGGTCGAAGGCGTCGAGACCCAGGAACAGCTGGAGATTCTGCGCGCCAATGGCGCCGACGAGGCGCAGGGCTATCTGTTCAGCAAGCCGCGCCCGGCCAATGAAGTCGCGCGCCTGGTCGCCGATCCCAGCCAATTGCCGCGGGCGCGAAAAATCAATAATCAGGCCGATGCGGCCTGGACCCGCCCCTTCGAGCGCGTCGATCCGCTGGTGGCGAAACAGCTGAATTGACCGCCATCCAGTGCAGATATGTCACGCGCCGCCAGATTTACGTCACGGCGCCGCCGCTTCGCTTGGCGGCCGGACGCGATTCGCGTAGAATCCAAACGAAATCGGGGAGTCTATGCGCAAATCCGGGGGGAAGCGGAAGAGGATCGATTGGCGACCCTGGGTCGCCCGTGCGGTTGCGCTTGCCTTTCTGATCCAGATTGTCGGTCTTTTCGCGCCATCGCCGGCCGCTGCGGGGATTTCTGCTCCGGCCGCCCATCAGATGGTCGATTGCCCGCATCACAAGGCCCTTGGTCCATCGGCTCTGAACAAGACCGCGCCGGCGAAAACCGCTGGCTGTCCGATGTGCCAGACGCTGGGCTGCGCGCTTCCCGGCGCCGAGCCGCCGGCCTTCATGGCTCTGCGCGGCGAGATTCTTCTGGGGCTGTTGCGCGCGCCGGAGAGCGAATTTTCTCGTCCCGCGCCGCCCTTGTCGCGCGCCGCGCCGCGCGGGCCCCCCGCTTCCGCCTGATTTACGCGAGTTTTCGCGTTTCAGCCGCGCGTCGCCGACGCGCGCATAAGCCGCTTGGCGCGGCCTTCAGTTCCAGAGAGAAAAAATGACTGTTTTCTTCAAAAAGACCGCGCTGCGCGCGGCGGGCGCCGCCTTGGCGTTGTCGACGATCTCCTCCCAGGCGCTGGCCTGCGCCTGCGGCTGCGGCGTGTTCGACATCGGCGGCTTCAATTTCGGCCAGGAAGGCGGTCCCTTGGGCATTACGGTCTGGGGCCGCTACGACTATATGAACCAAAATCAGAATTTCGAAGGGGCGTCGAAGGCGCCTGCCTCCGACAATGGCGACAAGCAGGTCAAAACTTCCTTCTATACGGTCGGCGGTTCCTACATGATCAACCATGACTGGGGCGTCATGGCGATGCTTCCCTTCTTCCAGCGTGCTTTCACCACCACATATGATGCAGCTGGCGATGTCGGGAAGGAGAATTTGTTCGCGCCCGGAGATCTCAAGCTGATCGGCTCTTATTCGGGTTTCATTCCCGATCATTCGCTTGGCGTGCTCTTTGGGGTGAAATTGCCGACGGGATCCTGGAAAAGTCCGACCTACACGATCAACGGTCAGGTCTACAGCTACGCCAACGGCCAGCCATTCTTCGATCGCGACACCATGCCGGGAACGGGCTCGACCGATTTCATCATTGGCGCTTTCAAGACTGGGTTCCTGACCGCCGATCAGAAGTTGAGCTATTTCGCTCAGGCGACCTATCAATTCGCCTTCATGTCCGTGGAAGGCTATCGTCCCGGCAACGAACTCGACGCCGCCGCCGGCCTTGCCTATAATCTCGGCGAGTTCGGGCCTTTCTCCAGCATCACGCCGGTGGCGCAGCTGTTGAATTCATGGCGCGCGAAAGACAGCGGCTGGGCTGCGGTTCCGCTCAATTCCGGTTATGAGCGTATTCTGCTTGCGCCAGGGCTCAGTTTCCGAATCGGCGCTGCGCAGCTTTATGCCGACGTGGAAATCCCGGTCTATCAATATGTAAACGCCGCGAACGCGGCGCAGGCCGCTGCACTGGGAACTTCCGGCCAGCTGGTCGCCTCGCCGCTCTATAAAGTGCAGGCGAGCTATGCGTTTTAAGCCAAGCCTGTTCATCACCTTTCTGGCGCTGACGGCTCTCGCCGCCGCGCCGGAAAGCGCGGCCTGGGGCGCGGATTTCTCCGGTCCAGGGCTGCGCGGCGGGATGGTTAGCCTCTCCGCCCACAGGGGCCGCATTGTCGTGGTCAATTTCTGGGCGAGCTGGTGCCCCGGCTGCCGCGCCGACATTGGCGCGGTGAACGCCTTCGCCAGCCGCTACCGTGGCAAGGGCGTCGATGTGATCGGCGTCAACATGGACGCGCTCGGCGACCGCGACAAGGCGGCCGCCATGGCGGCGCGCATGGCCTATCCTTCCGCCATGGCGCGCGAGGCGGGCGAAAATGGGTTCGGCACGCCCGGCGGCCTGCCGGCGGCCTTTATCATCGATCGCGACGGCGCGATCCAGGAAGAACTGCACGGCGGCGAAAACGGCCTGTCCGCCGAGCAACTGGAGCGCTCCGTGGCGCCGCTGCTCGGGCGCTGATCAGGCGAGAAAAGCCAGAACCTCCTTCTCGAAGTCCTGGGGGACTTCGAGATGGGGGATATGGCCGACGCCGGCGAATTCGACGTGGCGAATGGACGGATGTTCCTTGGCCACGTCGCGCGCCGCCTGGAACAAAGGCGGGATTTTCTTCTTCGCCTCCGCCGAGGCATAGGACAGCAGCGGCGTGGAAAAATCCTGGTCGCCGGCCATCAGCAGCGTCGGCGATTTGAGCTGCCCATAAAGTTTGCGCGCGGGTTCGTTGAAGATCATCAGATAGGTGAGGGCGACGACGCGTAAATAGCGCGGATAATCGCCCGACAGCGCGATGCGCAGGCGCGGCTGGACGAAGGGCTCCTGCTGCTCCCTGGGCAATCTGGGGAAATAGCGGCCGACCAGGGCGCGCCAGGCGGCCTCGTCCATGGTCCGCTCCGCCGCCTCCAGCGTGATCAGGCTCTGCGGCGGAATATGATCGCGGTAGTCGACCAGGCCGATCGGGTCTTCGAGGATCAATTTTCGCACCCGGCCCGGATGGCGGGCGGCGAGATGCACGGCGAGCATGCCGCCGGTCGAATGGCCCAGCAGGTCGAAGCTCGGCAGGCCCAGAACATCCGCCAGGGCCAGCGTATTGGTCGCCAGATCGGCGAAGGAATAGGTGCGGATCGGTTTTGACGATTTGTTGAAGCCGATCTGGTCGGGGACGATGACGCGATAGCCGGCGCGGGTGAGAAAAGCGATGGGCCCGGCCCAATAGGACGAGTCGAAATTCTTGCCATGCAGCAGGAAAATCGCGCGGTTGTTTCTCACGCCGGTCGCGGGAAAATCCATATAGGCCATGCGCGTCGGCTCGGCGCCGGCGTTCAGCTCCAGGAATTTGACCGGGCCGGGATAGGGCCAGCCTTCGTAGCAAATGCCCAGCGGCTCCAGCGCGGGCGCCGCGCCTTGCGCTGCGGCGGGCGTCGCGGCGAGCAAGGGCGCGGCGGCGGCCACCGCAAAAAGCTCCCGGCGCGAGGGGCCGGAAGCTCGGATATCGTCGGACATGGAAAACTCCGAAAAGGCGGGCGCGGCTTATTTCTTTTTGGCGGCGGCTTTGGGTTTGGCGGGCGCGCCGCCCTCGAAAGGCGTCTCGTCGCTGTCCTCGAGTTTTTTCTTCGCCGCGGGCTTTTTTGTGGCCGCAGTCTTCTTGGCCGGCGCTTTTTTTGCCGCGGGTTTTTTCGCGGCCGACTTCTTCGCCGGCTTGCCGCCACCCGCGGCGATGCGGTCCTCGATCAGCCGGACCGCCTCTTCCAGGGTGACGCTTTCCAGCGTCATCGACTTGGGCAGGGTCGCGTTGACCTTGTTCCAGGAGACATAGGCGCCGAAGCGGCCGGCGCGCGCCGCGATGGGGCCGCCATCGGGGTGTTCGCCGAGCAGCCGCCCGTCGGCCGGCGCGCCCGCCGCCTTGGCGTCGACGATCTTGGTCGCCTCTTCGAGCGTCAGCGTTTGCAAGTCGGCGCCCTTGGGCAGGGTGGCGTTGACCTTGCCCCAGGCGAGATAGGGGCCGAAACGCCCGGCCTTGAGCGCGATGGCGCCGCCCTGGGGATGATCGCCAAGCGCGCGCATCTCGCCGCCCGCGCCGGCGCGGCCGCCGCCGGCCTCCTTGGTCATGATGAGATCGACGGCCCGGTTGCCGCCGATCTCCAGCACGTCGTCGTCCTTGGCCAGATTGGCGTAGGTTTTCTTATGCTGCACATAGGCGCCATAGCGGCCAATGCCGGCGAGGATCGGCTCGCCGCTCTCCGGGTGTTTTGCCACCTCGCGGGGCAGGGAAAGCAAGGCGATCGCCTTTTCCAGCGTGATGTCGTCGGGCTTCAGCGTGGCGGGCAGGGAGGAGCGTTTCGGCTTTTCCTCCTTGCTGGCGGGTTCGCCCTCTTGCACATAGGCGCCGAAACGCCCGGCGCGCAGGGTGATTTCCTGGCCGTTTTCCGGGTTCTCGCCAAGAATTTTCACGCCGGGGCGCGAACCCTCGGCCTGTTCGCCGCGATCCGAGAGCGTGCGGGTGAATTTGCATTCGGGATAGTTCGAGCAGCCGATGAAGGCGCCGAATTTTCCCAGTTTCAATGAAAGCTGTCCGGCGCCGCAGGCCGGGCAGGCGCGCGGCGACGAACCATCCTCCTTGGCCGGGAAAATATGGGGACCGAGCAGCTGGTTGAGATTTTCGAGAATATCGGTGGTGCGCAATTCCATGGCGCCGCCGATGGCGATGGAAAAGTCGCCCCAAAAATCGCGCAAAACCTGCTTCCAGTCCATTTCGGCATTGGAAACGCGGTCGAGCTGGCCTTCGAGATCGGCGGTGAAATCATAGCCGACATAGCGGCCGAAAAAGCTTTCGAGGAAGGCGGTGACCAGCCGGCCCTTGTCCTCGGCATGCAGCCGCTTCTTCTCGATCTTCACATAATCGCGCTCGCGCAGCACGGCCAGCGTCGAGGCATAGGTCGAGGGACGGCCAATGCCCAGCTCTTCCATGCGCTTGACCAGGGTCGCCTCGGTGAAGCGCGGCGGCGGCTCGGTGAAATGCTGGCTGGCTTCGATCTTGTCTTTCGAGACCGCCTCGCCCTGGTTCATCGGCGGCAGGCGACCGGACTCCTCGTCCTCCTCGTCGTCGCGGCCTTCCTGATAAAGTTTCAAGAACCCGTCGAAACGCACGACCTGGCCGGTGGCGCGCAGGTCCAAGGTCCGCTCGCCGGCCTTGCCTTCGATATCGACCGTGGTGCGCTCCAGCGTCGCCGATTCCATTTGGCTGGCGATCATGCGCGTCCAGATCAGCTCGTAAAGCTTGGCCTGATCGGGCTGCAAATGATGCGCGACGTCCTTGGGCAGGCGCGACAGATCGGTCGGGCGCACCGCCTCATGCGCTTCCTGGGCGTTCTTGGCCTTGACCGTATATTTGCGCGGGGCGTCCGGGACATATTTGTCGCCAAACAGTCTGCCGATCACGCCGCGCGCGGCGGCCACCGCCTCCGGCGCGACATCGACGCCATCGGTACGCATATAGGTGATGAGACCGACGGTCTCGCCGCCGAGATCGACGCCCTCATAGAGTTTTTGCGCCGTGCGCATGGTGGCTTCGGGGGCCATGCCGAGTTTTCGGGACGCCTCCTGCTGGAGGGTGGACGTGGTGAAGGGCGCCGAAGGGTTGCGCCGGGCCGGCTTGGCCTCGACCGAGCGGACCGTGAATTTCGCTTTTTCCAGCACGGCTTTAAAGGCCTCGGCCTCGGGACCGGCGCCGATGTCGAGGCGCTGGATTTTCTTGCCATCGGCGCCGACCAGGCGGGCGATGAAGGGCGCGTCCTGGGCTGTGCGCAAATGGGCGATCAGCGACCAATATTCCCTGGCGACGAATTTCTCGATTTCCAGCTCGCGGTCGCAGACCAGCCGCAGGGCGACCGATTGCACGCGGCCCGCGCTTTTCGCGCCGGGCAGCTTGCGCCACAACACCGGCGAGAGGTTGAAGCCGACGAGATAATCGAGCGCGCGGCGCGCCAGATAGGCGTCGACAAGGCTCTGGTCGATCTCGCGCGGATGTTTCATCGCCTCGAGGATCGAATCCTTGGTGATGGCGTTGAACACCACGCGCTGAACGACCTTGTCCTTCAGCACTTTCTTGGCGCGCAAAATTTCCAGAACATGCCAGGAAATGGCCTCTCCCTCGCGATCCGGATCGGTTGCGAGCACGACGCGGTCGGCGCCCTTGACCAGCGCGGCTATGTCGGACAGGCGCTTGGCCGCCTTGGGATCGGCCTCCCACAGCATTTTGAAATCGGCGTCGGGATCGACGGAGCCATCCTTGGCGGGGAGATCGCGGACATGGCCGAACGAGGCGACGACCTCGAAATTCTTGCCCAGATATTTGTTGATCGTCTTGGCCTTGGCTGGCGATTCGACGATGACGACGTCCATGCGATAACCCCGGAGACTTATAAGGTAGACCTGAAAACAGCCGCAAATGCTTGAAGGCCCTGCGTCGAGCGCAAACAGCGGCGGAACATGGGGGAGCGACGCGCCGCTGTCAAATGGGGTTTTGCGGCTGCCGAGATTTTGCTCAGGCGGAAAGGCGCGATTGGCAGATTTCCACCAAGCGGGCGATGGTCTTCATATTGCGGGCGGTTCCCGCTTTGGCGAGGGGCAAGTTGAGTTGCGAGGCGCCCATGCCGCGCGGATAATGCAGGTATATTTCCCGAGCGCCGAGCCGCAGCGCCTCGTCGGTCCGGCCCTTTGCAGCTTCAAGCGCCTCTGGCGGAGGCGGCGCCTCGAGGAAAAGCGCATAGGCGAAATCGCCGCGCGCCTCGGGAAACGGATTTTGCCGCAAAACTTCGGCAAGCTCCGCCGCCGTGCGGAGGAAAACCGTGACGTTCTGGCCGGTCAGGCTGTTCAATGCGCCTTCCAGCGCCTTTCGCACGACTGGCGCAGCCAGCGGGCTGTCGAACACGACATTGCCGCTGGCGATATAGGTCTGAGCCTCGGCAAAACCAATTTTTTCGCAAAGGGCGCGCAAATCGGACATGGCGAGCTTGCCGGTTCCGCCAACATTTATGGCGCGGAGCAGGGCGACGAAAACAGTCATGTTGAAGGCTTTCGTTTTCGGATTGCGGAGCCCATCGCTCTCCTTTAATCCAAGGTCATGCCCGCCTACAAATTTTCCCAGCGCCACCTGCTTGGCATAGAGGGCCTCAACCGGCTCGAAATCCTCGATCTGCTCGATCTCGCGGAAGAGGCGGTGGCGGTGTCGCGGCAGGTGGAGAAGCGCAAGTCGGTTTTAAAAGGCCGCACGCTCATCAACCTGTTCTTCGAGAACTCGACCCGTACGCAAAGCTCCTTCGAACTGGCCGGCAAGCGGCTTGGCGCCGATGTCATGAACATGTCGGTGGCGACTTCTTCCGTGAAAAAGGGCGAGACGCTGATCGACACGGCGATTACGCTCAACGCCATGCGCCCCGACATTATCGTCGTGCGCCACGCCCAGGCCGGCGCGGCGCATCTGCTGGCGCGCAAAGTCGATTGCGCCGTGGTCAACGCCGGCGACGGCGCCCATGAGCATCCCACCCAGGCCCTGCTCGACGCCCTGACTATCCGCCGCAACAAGGGCCGCATCGAGGGGCTGATTGTCGCCATTTGCGGCGACGTGCTGCATTCGCGCGTCGCCCGCTCCAACATCATCCTGCTCACCGCTTTGGGCGCGCGAGTCCGGGTGGTCGGGCCGTCCACGCTGATGCCCTCGGGCATCGGCAACATTGGCGTCGAGGTTTTTCACACCATGCGCGAGGGTTTGAAGGATGCGGATATCGTCATGATGCTGCGCCTGCAACGCGAGCGCATGTCCGGCGCTTTCATCCCCTCGACCCGCGAATATTTCCGCTTCTTCGGCCTGGATGAGGAAAAGCTGGGCTATGCCAAGCCCGACGCCATGGTCATGCATCCGGGACCGATGAATCGCGGCGTCGAAATCGATTCCGCCGTGGCCGATGGCGCGCACAGCCTGATCCGCGAACAAGTGGAAATGGGCGTCGCGGTGCGCATGGCGGTGCTCGAGGCCTTGGCGCGCAATCTGCCTAACGGGTGAAGGGCGCAGAATTGCGCCGCCTCCTGTCTTCCGTCCCGCGCCTCAGTTCTTGACGTCGTCAAGCTGCGGATCGACAAAACCCGCCAGCTTTCGCGCAACGGCCGGCGGCAGTTTCGGTAGGCCCCTGGATGGGCGCGGGGCTTGCATCTGTTCGATTTCCTCGTCGCTGAGGAAGCGAACCCCGGCCTGATTGGCGGTCCGCCAGACCAGTTCCGCATATCTCTCGATTTTGCAGCGACCCAAAAGCATCTTGAAGTTTTTGGCGATGTCGATTTCCGAGGGAATGTCCAGCCGCGCGCCTGTCAAGGAAATATCGATCAGTTTTATATCGGAGACCATGCCGTTTTGGCCGAATACAGAGGCGGTAATCTGGCTTTTCTTGCGATTGTCGAGGCGGCGCTTGCGTTCGGAGTTGATAATTTCCGATTCCGCTCGGTCTATGTCCGCTTCGCTGATGAAACGAATGCCGGCTTGCGTCGCATTGCGCCAGACAAGCTCCGCATATTTCTCAATCTTACAACGGCCCAACAGTAATTTGATGTTTTTTTGCAGGTCCAATTCCGCTGCGATGGCCAGGCGCGCGCCCGTGGGCGAAATATCGAGCAGCCTGATATCCGCGATCGCCCCCTTTTCACCAACGATTTGGGCGGTGAGATCGGTTTTCTTGCGGTCGCCAAGCCGTCGTTCTTTATTGGCGTTCATGGTCGAAGCTTCCGTGGTTACCTTTGGTCACCAACATCGTGCTACGAATTTAACAATAAAAAGTTACGCAACGGAATTAAGTGAATGAATGCAAAGAACTATAATCGCAATAGGATTATTGTTTCGCCTCATGCGACCTGACGTTGTGGGCGACGCTGGCGAACGCGCGTCGCGCGGCGTCGCCGATCATTCCGCCTTCAGCAGCACATGCTTCTTCTTTCCCGCGGAAAGTTTGGCGACTCCGCCAATAAAATCTTTTTCGCCGAGCACATAGCGCTCGTCGGTCAGGGCCGCGTCATTAAGCCGCAATCCGCCGCCTTTGATCTGGCGACGGGCCTCGCCGGTCGAAGGGGTCAGTCCCGCCTTGACGAAGGCGGTCAATGCGCCCAGCCCCGCCGCGATTTCCGCATGCGCCACGCCCACCGTCGGCAGGCTGTCGGCGAGAACGCCCTCCTCAAAGGTCTTGCGCGCGGTTTCGGCGGCGCGCTCGGCGGCGTCGCGGCCATGCACCAGCGCCGTCGCCTCATTGGCCAGAACTTTTTTCGCTTCGTTGATCTCCGACCCTTGCAGGGCCGCGAGACGGAGAATATCGTCCATCGGCAGGGTGGTGAACAGTTTCAAGAACCGCTCGACATCGGCGTCCTCGGTGTTGCGCCAATATTGCCAGTACTCATAGGTCGAGAGCATGTCTGCGTTGAGCCAGACGGCGCCGGCGGCGGTCTTGCCCATTTTCGCGCCCGAGGACGTGGTCAGCAGCGGCGAGGTCAGGGCGTAGAGCTGCGGCGTCCCCATGCGCCGGCCGAGATCGAGGCCGGTGACAATATTGCCCCATTGATCCGAACCGCCCATCTGCAACAAACAGCCGTGGCGACGGTTCAACTCGACGAAATCATAGGCTTGCAGGCACATATAGTTGAATTCGATGAAGGACAGCTCGTGCTCGCGCTCCAGCCGCAATTTGACCGAATCCATGGCCAGCATGCGATTGACCGAGAAATGGCGGCCCACATCGCGCAGGAAGTCGATGTAATTCAGCTTGGTCAGCCATTCGGCATTGTCGGTCATGATCGCATCGGTTTTTCCCGCGCCAAAAGTCAGGAATTTTTCAAAAACCTTCTTGATCGAGTCCTTGTTGGCGTCGATCTGCTCGACCGTGAGCAATTTGCGGCTTTCATCCTTGCCGGAGGGGTCGCCGACGCGGGTGGTGCCGCCGCCCATCAAGGCGATGGGCTTGCCGCCGGTTTTTTGCAGCCAATGCAGCATCATGATCGGCAGCAGCGAGCCGACATGGAGCGAGGACGCCGTGCAGTCGAAGCCGATATAGGCGATGACTTCGCCGGCCACAGCCTTTTCATCCAGCCCGCTCAGATCGGAGCATTGATGGATGAAGCCGCGCTCGGTCAAGACACGGAGAAAATCGGACTTCGGCTGGAATTCGGTCATGGGATCCTCGCTTGCGCGAGGTTTTAGGGTTTTGCCGGCGGAGGCGCAAGTTTACTTCAGCGTCAGCGGCAATCCCGCCACGATCAGCCGCGCATGGTCGCAGGTCGCGGCGATTGTCTGGTTCAAGGCCCCCTGGGCGTCGCGGAAGTCATTGCCGAGCTTGGTCTCGGGGGCCACGCCAAGCCCGACTTCATTGCTGATCAGCACGATTTCGCCCGCCGCGCGGGCAAGCGCGCCGCACAGCGCCGCGCTGCGCGGCGCCCAATCCGCCTCGCGGAAAAACAGGTTTGAAAGCCAGAGCGTCAGGCAATCGATCACGACGACGCGGTCGGGGCGGGCGATCTGGCGCAGCAGCGGCGCGATCTCCGTCTCTTCCTCGAACACCGTCCATTCGTCGCCGCGTTCGGCGCGGTGGCGGGCGATGCGCTGCGCCATGGAGCCGTCGAGCGCCGGCGCTGTGACAATCATGAATTTTCGCAAGCCGGATTTTTGCGCCAGCTCCAGCGCATGGCCGGTCTTTCCGGACCGCGCGCCGCCGAGAATCAAATGCGAGGCCATCAGCTATCGCTTTTCAATTCGCGATAATAATTGGAGATCGCGTCGAACCAGACGTGGCGGGCTTCCAGATAATCGGCGCCGGCGACGCGTTCCGGCAGGCGCAGATTATCGACCAGGGTCTCGATCTCGCGCCGCGCCGTCAATTGCGAGGGCGTGAGCGTATGATTGGCCTCCTCCAGCGCGTCCTGCGCGGTCAGGCCGATGGGGAAAAGCTCGCGGAAGATCACCCGGTCGTGCAGGCCTTCGGCGACGCGGAACTGCAATTCCACCGCCAATTTGCGCAGGGCCTGATCGACTTGCTTGGCGTTGTTGGATTGCAAGGCGGCGATGCGGTTGCGCACCAGCACCCAGTCGATCAGGCCATTATCGACCAGCCGCCGCTTGCGCCGCGCCTCCAGCACGATCTCCGCATATTGCGCCACCTGGCCGCGCTGGGCGCGGTCATGATGCACCCTTGAGAGCACGTCCATGTCGATGAAACTGTCGTTCATCGGCGAAATCAGCGTGTCCGCCAGCGAATGGGCGAGGCGCATCAGATAGGAATCGCTCGCCGGCGTGTCCACCACAACGAATTCATAGGCGTGCTCGACCTCGCCGATCGCTTCGGCGAACAGCGCGAATTCGGCGGCTTCATTGTCCTCGACCCTGGCGCCGCGCACATGGTCGAGGGCGAAATGGCGCGGCAATTCCACCGGCAGCGGCGCGCTATTGGCGAAAGAGGCGCGATTCTCGAAAAAGCGGGTGAGGCTGCGCTGGCGGGTGTCGAGATCTATGGTGGCGACGCGGTAGCCGGCCTTGAGCAGGGCCACGGACAAATGGATAGACAGGGTCGACTTGCCGCAGCCGCCTTTTTCATTGGCGACGACAATCACATGGGCGGGGCGCAATTCCGGCGCTTCGGCGTCATGATTCATCGAGCAGGCTTGCGTTCCGGCGGGGGGCTATCCTGATTAACCCGGAAAATCGCCTTCCTCAAGCCGAATAAATCCAGTTCTGCCGCGCCATCAGCCGGCGGCCCGGAGTCAGGCGCAGGGTCAGATCGCGGGCGAAGGCCGGCGCGCCGGACATGTGATAAATCTTGCCCTGATTGCGCGAGGCGAATTGAATCTGGCTGGCGCGGGCCATGCGCGCGGCGGAATATTCGGCCAGCGCCTTGCCGGCGTCCTTCGGATTTTCGACAAAGGCCAGCGACAGAGCCGCCGAATCCTCAATGGCCTGCGCAGCGCCCTGGGCGAGATAGGGCAGCATGGGATGGGCCGCGTCGCCGAGCAGGGCGACGCGGCCGCGCGCCCAGCTCGCAATCGGCGGGCGGTCGAACAGCGGCCAGCGCAGCCAGTTCTCGGGCGCGGACAGCAGGTCGCGGGCGGGCGGGCGCCAGTCCTTGAACCGGGCGAGCAGGAAGCGGCGGTCGCCCTCGGAATCCCAGAAGCCGGCGTCTTGTTGGCCGCCGCGCCAATCGTCCTCGATCAGCGCGACAATATTGACGATGGAGCCGGCGCGCAGCGGATAATGGACCAGATGCGCCTTGGGGCCGAGCCAGAGATTGGAGGCCGCTTCGCGCATCGCCGGGTCCAGATCGCTCGCCGGGACGATCGCCCGCCAGGCGGTATGGCCGGTGTAAGCGGGCTTGTCGCCGGCTTCCTCATGCAGGCGCGAGCGCACCAGCGAACGTACGCCATCGGCGCCGATCAGCGCCGCGCCGCTGGCCCGACAGGTTTCGTCCTGGCTACGATAGCTGGCGGCGACGCCCTGCTCGTCCTGGACGAAACCGGTCAGCGTCGCGTCGTTGCGGATCTCGATCAGCGGGTTCTCCCGCGCCTTTTCCACCAGGGCGGACAAAAGATCGGCGCGATGGACGTTGAAATAGGGCGCGCCCCAGCGCCTTTGCGCGTCGCGCAAAGGCAGGCGCGCCAGCTCGGCGCCATCGGCGCCCCGGCGGATGCGCACATGATCGGGCGCGACCGCCATGGGCTTGAGCAGATCGAGAACGCCGTAATCCCTCAGGATTCGCGTGGCGTTGGAGGCGAGTTGCAAGCCGGCGCCGACTTCGCGGAACGCCGGCGCGCGCTCCAGAACCAGCGACGACCGACCCGCCAGCGCCAGCGCCAGCGCGGCGCAGAGCCCCCCGACGCCGCCGCCGGCTATGAGAATCGGATGCGTATCCACTTGAGTTTCCGTGGCCTCAGGCAGCCTGAGCCTTCACTTCGCATTCGGCCGGATCGGAATGGCCGTGCAGCGCCTCATCATAGACATAGAGCGTCGAGCAATAGGGGCAGATCGCTTCCGAATCGCCGCCCATGTCGATGTAGATATGGGGATGGTCGAAAGGCGCCAAGGCGCCGATGCACATGAATTCCTTGGCGCCGACGCGAATTTTCGCCAGGCCGGGCTGGTTGTGGTAATGCGGAATGGCGTGGTCGGACATTTTTGTTCCCGCGCGTGGACTGAATCGCTCGGACGAGGAGCGATGTGGCGGGCACCATAATCAATGCGTTCCGCTTTGGGTAGTGGGCGAAAGGGCGCAGGAGAATTTCCGCGCGATCAGCCTGTCCAGCGCCAGCGGTCCGGGACCGTGGGCCAGAATCGCCAGCGCTGAGGCCGCCCAGATCAGATGAAAATTGGCCCAGCCCTCGGGCACGGTGAGCTGGATCACGGCGGTCATGGCGAGTATCCCCAGCGCCGCGAGCCGGGTTCCCAGCCCCAGCGCCAGCAGAATCGGGAAGAGAATCTCGCCGCTGCCCGAAGCCAGGGCCATCAGATGCGGCGCGGGCAGATCGTAAAGCTGGCCGAAAATATGCAGCTTGAATTCCTCGGCGAACAAAGTGTCGGCGCTGTCGCTGAGCTGGAAAAAGCCGTCCCATTTGGTCAGGCCCGATTTGAAAAAAGGCACGGCCAGCGCCAGGCGCAATGCGGTCTGCGCCAGGGCGGCGATTTTCGGCTGGGCGGCGGTCCAAAGCGGGGCGAGGGCGCAAAGCATGATTTTTACTCCTGGATGAAAGCGGTGAAGGCGCCGAAGCGGGTCAGCTCGACCAGAGCCCCGCCAAAATCGAAATTTGGGCCAACGGCTTCCGCCGCCTGGGCGAAAGATGCTCCAGACAGCAGCGCTTGGACGAAATTTTTAATGTCGGGCGGGCAGGGCGCCAGAATCAGCTCGGCCTGCGGGCGCAGCACAAAAATCGCGCCGCCACTCCAATCCTCGACCGGTTTTTCATGCGCCGCGCGCAGAGCCAGCAGCGGCCAGTCCGACTCAATCAGCGCCAGAGACGGATGCAATTTTCCGCGCGCGTCGCCGATTCGGCCCATGTCGAGCCCGGCCAGCGCGGAAAGATCCGCCGGTTCGGCTTCTTGCGCGCGCAAGGCGGCGAGACAGGCACAATCAAGCCGCGCGAGATCGGACAGATAGGGCGTTTGCGCGCCGACCTCGGGGAGGGAATCGAGGTAAGCGGCGAAGTGCGCGCCATATTCGCCGAGGATGGGCGAGCCGGGCGGGCTCTGGCGGGAAAACAGCCGGGCCAGACCTTCAAAAGCCTGGTCGCCAACCAGCGCCCGCACCGTGGGAAACTGTTCCTTCAGCGCCTCGCGGCAGGCGAGGGCGCTGTTGTTGCGATAGATGGCGAAACGCTTTTGCGCATCGTCGGGGACGAAAATTTCCGGGACAGGCAAAGCGGGATCGCGCAAGGCGGCGGCGAATAGCTTTTGGCTGTCCGGCCAATGCGAGTTTTCGTGGAACTCCCCCGCGCTTCGATGCTTCGACAGGCTCCGCAGCTCCGCGCCGCGAGAGCTCATCAGGGCAAGCGGGGCCGAATCCTTGCGAGCGGCGTTGCGAACGGTTTTCGCTTTTCCCGCTTCCGCCAGCAAAATCGTCCAGTCCGGCACATGATTGTCCCATTCGATCAGCGTCGGACGCGGGCCGGCGCGCCTTAAAACCTCGCCATAAAGCGCCCAGACTTCCGGCTTTACCGGAGAACCGTGGTCGTCGATCAGCAGCGGGCCGTGGTCGCCCAAAATTTCGGCGCTGCCGGCGAGGTGGATTTCCTCGACTCTTTCGAGCGGAAAACCATCCAGATAGTCGCGCGCGGCAAAACCGTGATTGGTCGCGGCGACATGGACATTATTGACGTCGAGCAGCAGGCCGCAGCCGGTCCGCGCCGCGAGTTCGTCCAGAAATTGCGGCTCGGCGTGAAAAGAATTGCCGGCGAAGCGGATATAGGTCGCGGGATTTTCGATGAGAATCCGGCGCCCGAGCGTCTCTTGCACGAGCGAGATGTTCTCCGCCATGCGCGCCAGCGCCGCATCGTCATAGGGCAAAGGCAGCAGGTCGGGGAAATGGGCGCCGCCGAACGCGCACCAGGCGAGATGTTCCGAGACCAGAGCCGGCCGATAAAGCCGCTCCAATCGTTTGAGGCGCGCCAGATGGTCGCGGTCCAAAGGCTCGCAGGAGCCGAGCGAAAGTCCCACGCCATGCAGCGACAGGGGATAGATTTCGGCGATGGCCGCCAGCCAGCGATGCGCCGGACCGCCGGCGGCCATGTAGTTTTCGGCGTGGATTTCAAAAAAGCCAAGATCGGGCCGCGTCGCGAGAATTTCCCCATAGTGTGACGGTTTGAGACCTAGGCCCAGGGATGTCGAGGCAAGGGGAGGGGGAGTTTGCGCGCGACAAAAAGGAAGATTCACGGACGCGGCCCTTCGGTTCACAGGGAAACGAGGAAATCAGGACTTGGGACGGTCGCGATCCAGCGCGGTCAGCGAGCCCGCGCGGTCGCCGGGCAGCTTGAGCGCCGTGCAGGTTCCCGCCGGCACGAATTTCCAGCTGTTTCCCTGGTAATCCACCGCCGAGGTGCCGGCGCAGGTGGTTCCCGCGCCGGCGGCGCAATCGTTGGTTCCCTTCAGCGCCACACCAAAACATTTTTCCTGCTTGCCCGCGGCATGGGCGGGCGCAGCGGCAAGCGCGCCGAGCAGCGAGGCGGCGAGGACGAGATCGCGGGTCAATTTGGCCTGTGACATGAAAAGCTCCGATTGTGAGGGGCGACGCAACCGCGTCTGAACAGCCTTACGGAGCCGCGCGGTCGCTGTTACAGGGACATGGAAAAAAACCTCGGCGTGGCCTAAGTTCGTCGCTCGTGGCGAATTTTTTGCATTTTCATGTAACAAAGCCCGCGCGGTCGCGAACAAGGGTCGAATATGCCGGATTATCAGGCGCGGGATGTCGAATGGCGCGCCGCCATGCGGGCGGCGCTTGCGGGCGACGCGGTCGCCTATCGCAAGCTTCTCGCCGATCTCACGCCCTTTCTGCGCATGGTTTGCAAAGGGGCCTGCGCGCGCGCGGGCCTGCCCCCCGGCGATGCGGAGGATGCGGTGCAGGAAACGCTTTTGGCCATACATCTCAAGCGCCACACCTGGGATTCGCACCAGGCGTTGACGCCCTGGGTCGCGGCCATCGCCCGCAACAAGATCATCGATGGCGCCAGGCGACGGGGCCGGCGCGGCGAGACCGACATTGCCGATTTCGAAAATATCCTGTCCACGCCGCCGGAAACCGATCAATTCGAACGCGAGCAGGAAACGCAGGACGCGCTCAAACTTCTGGAGAAATTGAGCGACAGACAGCGCGAGGCGGTGGAGGCGGTGTCGATTCGCGGCGAAAGCCTGCGCGACGCGGCGCAGCGGCTGGGGCAGGCGGAAGGGACCTTGCGCGTAAATGTTCATCGCGGCCTGAAGGCTCTGGCCGCGCTTTATCGGAAAACACAAGAATGAACACCGATGACCTCATCTCCGCCCTGACGGCGGATCTCGACATCAAGCCCGCGCCGCTCGGGCGGACGTTGCTGCGCGACGTGCTGGTCGGCTTCGCCGTGGCGGCCCTGGGCTTTTTCCTGTTCCTCGGCCTGCGGCGCAATTTCTTCCAGTCGCTGGATTCGCCGCGCTTCCTGTTCAAATTCCTGTTCACGGGGGCCATGACCGTCACCGGCCTGATCATGGCCTGGCGGCTGGCGCGGCCGGATTCGGTCTCGGCGGGCATGGTGAAGCTGGCGCTGGTTGCCCCGGTCCTGGCGTTTCTAGCCTGCTGCATCGAGATGCTGCTGGTGCCCGAACAACTCTGGGCGGAAAAAATGTGGGGCGAGGCTTTCTGGCATTGCCTGATGGCGGTGCCCATGTTCGCCGCGCCGCCGCTCGCAGGGCTGTTCGCCTTCCTGCGCCACGCCGCGCCCGCCGATCCGCGCAAGGCGGGCGCGGCGGCGGCTTTCGCAGCCTGCGGCCTGGGCGCCACGCTTTACGCCGCCAATTGCCCCGACAATTCGCCTTTCTATGTCGCTGTCTGGTATTTGCTGGCCACGGCGATGGTCGTGGTCTTCGGCTGGTTCGCCGGCGGACGGCTGTTGCGCTGGTAAAAACAGGGCCTGGAATGCAGGAATTCTTATCGGATGGCGTGAAGATCGCCTTTCTCGATTTTCCGCCCGAGGGCGAGGATCGCGGCGAACCCATCCTTCTGATCCACGGTTTCGCCTCCAATCACGGGGTGAACTGGCTGTTTCCGCAATGGGTCAAGACCCTGACCCGCTCCGGGCGGCGCACGATCGTCTTCGACAATCGCGGCCACGGCCGCAGCGAGAAGCCGCACGATCCCGCCGGCTATTCGCCCTGGATTCTGGCGAAAGACGCGGAAAACCTGCTCGACCATCTGGGCATAGGACGCGCCGACGTCATGGGCTATTCCATGGGCGCGCGCATCGCCGCCCATCTGGCCCTGGCCGCGCCGCAGAAACTGCGGGGGCTTGTGCTCGCCGGGCTGGGCATCCATCTGGTGGATAATGAGGGGCTGCCCTCAGGCATAGCCGACGCCATGGAGGCGGAAAGCCTGGAGCAATTGACCGACCCGATGCAGCGCATGTTCCGCAGCTTCGCCGAGGGCACGCGCAGCGATCTCAAGGCGCTCGCCGCCTGCATGCGCGGCTCGCGGCGGGCGATGACGGCGGCGGAGATCGGCCGGATTGAGGAGCCGACGCTGGTCTGCGTCGGTTCGCAGGACGATGTCGCCGGCGATCCCGTCGCTCTGGCGGGATTGATGCGCAACGCCCGCGCTCTGGTCATTCCCGGCCGCGACCATAATCGCGCCGTGGGGGATAAATTTTATAAGGAAGGCGTGCTAGCCTTTCTCGACAGTCTGCACGGCCTCGCCTGACGCGATCGGGCGAAAAGCCAGAGGAGTAACCCATGCCGATCGCCGCCAATGTGCGCCCGCTGGGCAAGACAGCCGATCCGGTCTTCGCGCAGATTCGCGCCGAGGCCGAGGAGGCCACGCGCCGCGAGCCCGATCTCGGCGGCTTTCTCGCCAGCGCCATTCTCAATCACGCCACTCTGGAACAGGCGGTGGCCCATCGCATCGCCGCGCGGCTGTCCCATCCGGATTTTCCCGGTGGACTGATCGCCCAGAATTTTCTCGATTTTTGCGCCCGCGACGCTGCGCTCGGCGAGGCGATCCGCGCCGATCTGCTGGCGGTCGCCGACCGCGACCCCGCCTGCGCCCGGCTGATCGAGCCTCTGCTCTATTTCAAGGGGTTTCACGCGCTGCAAAGCCACAGGCTGGCCCATGCCCTGTGGAACGGCGGGCGAAAAGATTTCGCGCTCTATCTGCAAAGCCGCGCTTCGGCGGTGTTCCAGACCGACATCAATCCCGCCGCGCGGATCGGCAAGGGGATTTTCCTCGACCACGCCACCGGCCTGGTGGTCGGCGCGACCGCGGTGATCGAGGATGAAGTCTCGATCCTGCACAGCGTGACGCTGGGCGGCACCGGCCATGAGCGCGGCGACCGCCATCCCAAGATTCGCAAGGGCGTGCTGATCGGCGCCGGCGCGAAAATCATCGGCAATATCGAGATCGGCGCCTGCTCGCGCATCGCCGCCGGCTCGGTGGTGCTCAAGCCCGTGCCGCCAGGCGTCACGGTCGCCGGCGTGCCCGCCCGGGTGGTCGGCGATTCCGGCTGCAAGGAGCCGGCGCTGGAAATGGACCAGATTCTCGCTGGAAAGAGCGAGGATTAAGCGGTCGAACGGCGAGCCCGAAAAAAGCTTCACCCCCCGGCGCCCGGTCCACAACCAAAAAGTTGTCGCTCCAAAAAATGCGTGGTTTTTGCAAAAACACGCGCTTTTTTGCATGTTTTGCGCGACTGCGTTTCAAGCGGAAATAGAAAAATCGAAAAAATTAGGTCAAAACGCCGCGATGACGGCGCCAAAGCCAAGCCAGCCGCCGCCGTCCGCCCCACCGCCCCAAATGAACAAAAAGGGATTTAGGAAAGGGACGCCGCGCGATTCCCGTCAAAGGGTCGCGCTTATCGAAAGATATGTCCGAGAGTTCAGCCCCAAACCCCGGGTGCGCGCCCTTCTCCCGCCAAAAGCGGGAGAAGGAGTCGCGCTCCGCCTTCGAGCCTTTCGCCATCGTCAAAAAAACCGCCAAGGCGGGGAGAGGACAGATTCTGCGCTTCACCGAGACCATAGCGACGACACGCACGCGAGTTGACCACGGCGAGAGGGGTGACGGGCGCATTTGGGGATTTCGTATCCTGTCATGTCTGGACGGCGCCCCTTTATCAAGGGCTTTTTCGCAGCGTTGTGAAAGTCTCGGGCGCGGTCATGTCTACGGCCTGTTTGCGCTGGCGATTGCCGGCTGGCCCTGATGGATCGTCCGCCTGGCTCTTTGCCGCAATCACCGTAACGCGCTCGCATTGGCGCCGACAGCATATCTGGCTTCCGAGCCTTTCCGTTTTTTCACATCACGTCGTTGGCGCCCTCAATTCCTTTCTGCCGCGCGTGGCGCCGGCGGCCTCAGGCGGCGACCGGGCGCTCTTCGTAGACGCCGCCCCGGCTCATCAGCGCGAAGACGAGGCGTGCGAGCTTGTTGGCGAGCGCGACCGCCGTCAGCTTGAAGCCATAGCTCTCCTGCCGGCGCGCCAGCAGCGCCTTGGCCCAGTGCCGCAGCGCGTCGTTATGGCCCTGACGGTGGCAAAGGATGGAGGTCGCGCCGACCACCAGCAGCTTGCGCAAGTAGCGGTCGCCCATTTTGGTGATGCGCCCCAACCGCTGCTTGCCGCCGGTCGAATGCTGGCGCGGCGTCAGGCCGAGGAAGGCGGCGAACTCGCGCCCATTGGCGAAGGCGCTCATATCCGGCGCGGTGGCGACGATGGCCGAGGCGATCACCGGCCCGACGCCGGGAATGGTCATCAGCCGCCGCGTTGTCGCATCCTTCTGGGCCGCCTCAGCCAGTTCGTCGGTGATCGCGCCGATGGTTTCGTCGAGCGCGTCGATCTGTTTCGCCAAAGGCAAAAGCGCGGCCCGCACGCAATCGGGCACGACGATTTCGCCATGTTCGTCGGCGCCCTGGTCGAGAAGCCGTTTCAGCTCATAGGCGTGTTGCGCGCCCTGCGCGGCGACGACGCCGATTTCGGCCAGATGGCCGCGCAATGCGTTGAGCAGCGCGGTGCGCTGGCCGGAAAGCTGCTCGCGCACGCGATGACGCATCAGGGCAGCCTGGTTTTCGACCGAACGCACGGCGACGAAGCGCTGGCCCGGACGCTGAGACGCCTCGCAGATCGCAGCCGCATCCGCCGCGTCGTTCTTGCCCCGACGCACATAGGGTTTGACATGCGCCGCCGGGATCAGCTTGACCTCATGGCCCTGCGCGACCAGCAGGCGGCCCCAATGATGCGCGGACGAGCAGGTTTCCATCGCGACGACGCAGGGCGGCAGGCGCAAGAAAAACTCAAGCAGCGCACCGCGCCGAACCTTGCGAGCGAGCACGACCTCGCCGCGCACATCGACGGCGTGAACCTGAAAGACATTTTTCGCCAGATCGACGCCAATGCGCGTGACAGAAGAAAAATCGACGGTAGACTTGCCCATGGACGGCGCTCCTTCTGATGGAGGTTTGCAACGACGACCATCATGGCACATCGATGCCGATCCGGGCGCCGTCCACCCCATCACCGTAATTCCCGTAATTCCAATTGGATATCCGTAGTAAAGGTCCAACAACGGCCCGGAGCTGTTGAAACCATATGTGGTGACATTGGTGGGGTCGAGCGAGCCATCGTCTGTGCCTCGATAGACGATGTAGATCGTGTTTGTGTTCGTGTCTGTGTAGGTAAGCGCATAAAATCCGATAAGAGGTTTCGAGTTCGCCGACGCCAGCGACGACGCCGTCAAGTGCATCTGGACTGCCGTTCCAAGCGGCAGCTAATTGAACGGTCAACCCGCCGGCCGGGCCTTCGTGATAGACGTCCATCGCCAAAAGCGCTGGAAGCAGCAATTGCTGGGGTGTTGCGGTCATGGCAGAACTTCTTGTGTTTCGAGCTGGCTCAGCAAATTCGGCTTAAAAATGTTGACGTTCGACGTAATCCCGTCGCGCTGGTCGATTTCGTATTTCGTCGAGCCAAGGGGCCTTGATCTGGAGCCGCGTCGCCAACGGCGCGTCACGCGCAACCTCGATCGTCACAGACTGCAATTCGATCGGAGCGCCAATCACGCTTGAGAATGCCGGTGGGCAGATCTGCCGCGCACTGGTGTACGGTTGTCCGGCGGGGAACCAAATGAACGCCGGCAGCAGATTATCTGGAAGCTGCCGCTCCCCTTCGGGCATCTTCCGCAGGCCATCCAATTTCAAGCCGAATGCGTTGGGCAGATCGGTCGCCGATTGGGGGGGCGCGCAATTTAAGCTGCCCCTGCCTCGATAGTACTCGCGAAGGTCTGGGGACATGGCTGCGGCCAACGTGCCGTAGGGACCAAGATCGATGATGGGCGCGACGCCTTTATAGGCCGTATAAAAATATCGGCCATCAAATCCAGACGCCGTGTTGCTGACGCCGTAATAGAGAACGTCGATCACGCTCGACGCGGACTTGGTCTCACCGTTCAACTTGACTGTGAACGTAAGGCGATAGCGGAAATGGAAATCATTGGGATTGCCACAGCCCGACAAGTACCCGCAGAGCAGCACGGCAAGAATCGCTGACGTGAATACGTTTCGTCGCGTCATGGAGTTACGGTGACAGAGTTACGAGGTACGGTGACAGTGCACATTATTCGGGAGTTATGGTGACAGTGCACATCATTCCAGTTACGGAGACCGTCGAGCGCCGAAACTGTCGTAACGTGATAGCACTCTCGAATAGCCGCTTTGCACGACGGCAATCGCTCTATCCATCTCTCACCGATCCACGCCCCAGCCATTGCGGTCGTCCCGTATCGATAAACTCAAGCCGCCGGCGCGGCTCGCTCCGCCGTCAAATGCCGCACGATCGGAATTACGGTGACATGATACGAATTCCCCAAATCGAAAAGCCGAAAACGGCGGCGCAGGGGCGTTCGCGAAGCTTCGGATTTCAGCTCGACGCCCGCCTTCGGAGCGTCGAGAGAAAACACTTTTGAATTCAATCGATAAGCCAACACCGACATCTGAAATCTCTGCAAAAAGACCAAAATCTGGCCGAAGTCTACGAAACGGCGCCCAGCATGCCAAGCGACTTTGCGCCGCAGCGGCAGGCATATTCACCGTTCAATCGCGACCGATTTCGGGCCTGGTTTTTTCGGGCGCAGGGAGCGTCCAATTTTGGCCTCGACTTGATCGCGAAACGCCTCTCCACCCATGGGCCGCCCATTTGCGTTGGCGAGTTCAAAAGCCTCCGCTTCCGGCTGGCGCAGGGCGTCGCCGAGCGGTCGCCCGAATTTTGCCGCCCGCGCCAACCCCGGCTCCACATTGCCCGGTTCGTCATTGCTGCGAGCCAGATGCCCGCCTCGGCTTTGACGGCCCCACAAAATTGGTTTAGCCCCTGCGCCAAATCTTTCCGCGCAAGGTCCGTCGCAGTCCCATGAATATTTTCGCCGAATTCCACGCCCGCATCGCCGCTCTGCTCAGCCGGATGGCGGAGGAGGGCCGTCTGCCCCCGGGGCTCGACGCCGCGCGTTTCGTCGTCGAGCCGCCGCGCGACGCCAGCATGGGCGATCTCGCCTGCAACGCCGCCATGGTCTTCGCCAAGGAAGCCAAAAGCTTTTTCGCCAATCCCCGGCAATTGGCGATGGAGCTTGCGGCGGCGCTGGCCGATTTCGACGATGTCGCCCAGGCCGAAGTCGCCGGACCCGGTTTTTTGAACATCCGCCTGAAGCCGGAGGTCTACGCCAAAGTTCTCGCCGCCGTGCTGACCGAGGGCAAAAATTTCGGCCGGGGCGCCTCGGGGCGGGTCGGCGCGAAAAAGGTCAATGTCGAATTTGTCTCGGCCAATCCCACCGGGCCCATGCATGTCGGCCACGGCCGCGGCGCGGTGTTCGGCGACGCGCTCGCCGGCCTGATGGAATTCGCGGGCTCGCAGGTGACGCGCGAATATTACATCAATGACGCCGGCGCCCAGGTCGATGTTTTGGCCCGCTCGGCCTATTTGCGCTATCGCGAGGCGCTGGGCGAGGCCGTGACCATTCCCGAGGGCCTCTATCCCGGCGATTACCTCAAACCCGTGGGCGCGGCGCTGGCCGAAAAATTTGGCGCGGCGCTCAGGGACAAGCCCGAGGCCGAATGGCTGCCGGCGCTGCGCGACGCCTCCATCGACGCGATGATGGCGATGATCCGCGACGATCTCGCCGCGCTCAACATCGCCCATGAGGTCTTCTTCTCCGAGCGCAGCCTGCATGAGAAGAAAAACGGCGTTTCCGACGTTGACGCCGCGCTTGAGGAATTGCGCGCCAAGGGATTGATCTACGAAGGAAGATTGCCTCCACCAAAAGGTCAGCTTCCCGAGGATTGGGAGGATCGCGAGCAGACCCTGTTCCGCTCGACGCAATTCGGCGACGACGTCGATCGTCCGCTGAAGAAATCCGACGGCGCTTTCACCTATTTCGCCTCGGACATCGCCTATCACCGCAAGAAAATCGAGGCCGGCTACGATGTGCTGGTCGATGTCTGGGGCGCCGACCATGGCGGCTATGTCAAGCGCATGAGCGCGGCGGTCCAGGCGCTCTCGGGCGGCTCTTGCGCGCTGGACGTCAAGCTCTGCCAGATGGTCAAGCTGATGCGCGACGGCGAGCCGGTGAAAATGTCGAAACGCTCCGGCGATTTCGTCACGCTGCGCGAAGTTGTCGATGAAGTCGGCGTCGACGCCGTGCGCTTCATCATGTTGACGCGCAAAAACGACGCGCCGCTGGAGTTCGATCTCGCCAAGGTGATCGAGCAATCCAAGGATAATCCGGTTTTTTACGTGCAATATGCTTATGCGCGCTGCGCCTCGGTGCTGCGTCAGGCGCTCGCCGCCCTGCCGGACCTGGATGTCGCGCCCGCCGCGCTGATTAACGCCGATCTGGCTCTGCTTGAAGATGAGGGCGAGCAGGGGCTGATCAAATATCTGGCGCAATATCCGCGCGTTATCGAAAGCGCCGCGACGGCGCATGAGCCGCATCGGCTGGCTTTTTACCTGCACGAACTCGCGTCTTTTTTCCATTCGCACTGGAATCGCGGTAAAGATCATCCCCAATTACGCTTTGTTAATCAAGATCGAAGAGAGTTGACTGGCGCCAGGATCGCTCTTGTGACAGGGTTAATGAATGTTCTGGCGTCTGGATTGTCTGTGTTGGGTGTGAACGCGCCGGAAGAGATGCGCTGATTTTCAGCTTCCTCCGTCCCCGGCGTTTTCGAGTTGCGCGAGGGGTTGGTCATGGGTGAGTTCGCCGCCAAATATCGTCCGGAATTGGATCTGGACGAATTCGAACGCCGGCTGCGCGCCGCCGCCGCGCCGTCGCAGCGCCCGGCCGCCAGCGCCGCGCCCGCCGCCGATCCGCTCGCCGAACTCGCCCGTCTGGTTGGCGGCGCCGGCGAAGGCCGCCAGGATCCTTTCGAGGCTCTGTTCCGCGCCCAGAAAGCTGTAGCGGAAACCCAGGCGTCTCATGAGGCGCGGCTCGAGGCGCCTCACGAGCCCTATTTCGCCGAACATCCGGCCGCCGCGCCGCAGGCGCCGGCCATGCCCCAGGCCGAGGCTTTCGCCGCCGATCCGCGTCTTTACGCCGAATCCGATCCCTATTGGGCGGAAGAGCCCGCGCCCGCTACGGAAGACCGCTGGGCGCAGGCCGGCGATTACGCGCGCCAGCCCGAGGCCTATGCCGCCCAGGGCGCCGATTACGCCGCGCCGGCGAGCGGCGCCAGCCGCAAGGTCGTCTACGGCATGGCCGCCGTTCTGCTCGGCGGCGTGGCGCTGTTCGGCGCCGGGCTGATGATGAAAAAGGGAAGCGCCAGCGGCGATGTGGTGACCATCCAGGCCGACGCCGATCCGGCCAGGATCAAGCCGGCCGCCCAGGAAAATTCTGGCGCCGCGTCGGGCCAGGCCCTGTTCGACCGCAAGGACGATAATGGCGGCGGCGCCGCCAAAGTCGTTTCCCATGTCGAGCAGCCCGCCGATCTCGCTACCGCCGCCAAGCAGGCCGGCGCCGCCAGCGTCGCGACTCCCGCCGTCCCGGCGGCCGCCGACGCCCAAGCGCAGGGCGATGGCGAGCTGATGCAGCCGAAAAAGGTCAAGACCGTCTCGGTGCGCGCCGATGGCTCGCTGCTGAACGGTCCCGCCGGCTCCGCCGCCAATCCCGCCGCGCCGCCGCGCAGCGCGCTGCCGAGCATGGTCGGCGGCTTCCCCGCCGCCGCGCCGGCGATTCCCGTGGCCAAACCCGCCGTGAAGCCCGCCGCCAAGCCTGTCGCCAAGCCCAAGCCTGTCGCCGCCGTCGCGCCGGCCGCGCCCGTCGCCCACGCCGTCGAACCCGCCGCCGCGGGCGGCTGGGCCGTGCAGCTCGCGGGAACGCCGACCGAAGCCGAGGCCCGCGCCGCCGCCGGCCGTTTCGCCGCCAAATATGGCGCGGCCTTGCAAGGCCATCAGCCGGCCTTTGTCGCGGCCCAGGTCGGCGAGCGCACCGTCTATCGCGTCCGCGTCGGCCATTTGAGCAAGGATTCGGCGGAAAGCATGTGCAACGCCATCAAGGGGCAGGGCGGCGCCTGCTTCATCGCCAAGAACTGATGGCCAAGACCTGATGGCCTTCAAAGCCTTCATCGTCGGCTGCGCCGGCGCCTCATTGACCCCCGAGGAACGCGCCTTTTTCACGGAGGCGCGGCCCTGGGGGTTGATCCTGTTTCGCCGCAATGTCGAAAGTCCGGCGCAGATCAAGGCTTTGACCGATGATTTTCGCGCTCTGGTCGGCGCGCAAGCCGCCGTCCTGGTCGATCAGGAGGGCGGGCGCGTCCAAAGGCTGACCAATCCGCATTGGCCCGCCTATCCGGCGGCGGCCCGTTTCGGCGCGCTCGCCGAGGGCGAGGCGCTGGCCGAACTCTCGGCCCGGCTGATGGCCGAAGACCTGTTGCGGCTCGGCATCGACGTCGATTGCCTGCCGGTGCTCGACACGCCCGTCGAAGGCGCCCATGACGTGATCGGCGACCGGGCCTACGCCCGCGAGCCGGAAGCCGTGGCCCGGCTCGGCGCGGCGGCGGCGCGCGGCCTGGCGCGCGGCGGGGTGATGCCGGTGATGAAACATATTCCCGGCCATGGCCGCGCCTTCGCCGATTCCCACAAGGAATTGCCGGTGGTCTCCGCCAGCCGCGCCGAGCTGGTCCGCGATTTCGCCCCCTTCAAGGCCAATGTCGGCCTGCCCGCCGCCATGACCGCCCATGTGGTCTATCGAGCGCTCGATCCCACCGGCCCAGGAACGCAGTCGAAAACGGTGATTGGCGACATTATTCGCGGCGAAATCGGTTTTGACGGGCTGCTGATGACCGACGATCTCTCCATGAAGGCTTTGACCGGCTCATTCCTTGAGCGCACGCAAAAATGCTTCGCCGCCGGCGTCGATCTGGCCTTGCATTGCAACGGCGATCTCGATGAAGCCCGCGCGGTGGCGGAAGCCTCGCCGGAATTGGCGGGCAGGGCGCTGGCGCGCGTAAATGCGGCGCGGGCTTATGTCGCGCGCGAGAAAGCCGCCGCGGGATTCGATGTGGCCGAGGCGCGTGAAAAACTGGCGAAAGCCTTGGCCGCGCTGGCCTGAACGCGGCCAAAACCCTGTTTCTCCTGTGGACTTGGCGCCTGAAAGACACTCCGCCCTTGCGGTGAGAGCCCGATTCACCCAATTTTAACCGAGGTGATTTGATTCGGCGGAGCGGCATGGCGCTAACGGGCGACGAGCAGGGGTTTGAGGCTTTCGAGGACGATGGGGAAAAAGCTTTCCGCGTCGATCTCGACGGCTATGAAGGTCCGCTCGACCTGCTGCTCGACCTCGCGCGCCGCCAGAAGGTCGATCTGGCCAGAATCTCCGTGCTGGCGCTGGCCGAGCAATATTTGCGCTTCATCGAGGAGGCGCGCCGCGTCCGCCTGGAGCTGGCCGCCGATTATCTGGTGATGGCCGCCTGGCTCGCCTATCTCAAATCGCGGCTGCTGCTGCCCGCGCCGCCCAAGACCGACGAACCCGACGCGGCCATGCTCGCCGCCAATCTCGCCGAAAGGCTGAAGCGGCTGCAAGCGATCCGCGCCGCCGCCGAGCTGCTGCGCGAGCGCCCGCAAATGGGCCGCGACCTGTTCCCGCGCGGCGCGCCTGAGGGCGTCGACATCGTCAATGCGCCGCTCTATCAGGCCAGCCTGTTCGATCTGCTCACGGCCTACGCCCGGCAAAGGCAGAAACATGCCCTGTCGCACGTCTCCTTCAAGACGCGGCAGGTCTGGTCGCTGGCGGAGGCGCGCGAGGCGCTGGAGCGCATTCTCGGCATGGCCGTGGAATGGACGGCGCTGGACAATTTCCTCATCTCTTGGGTCGCGACGCCCGCCCAGGCGCGCACCGTGCGCGCCTCGACCTTTTCCGCGACGCTGGAGCTGGTCAAGGAAGGCGTGATCGACCTGCGCCAGGACCGCGCCTTCGCGCCGATCTGGCTGCGCCGCAGGGAGCCGGAGCCGCCGCCCGCTCTGGCCGCCGAATAGGAGCCGACAGTTTTTCGGTGACGAGAAGCTGTCAGGAACGAAGTGACGCCGAGCGCGTGCGAGGGGCGCCGATCCCGCGCAGTGGGATCGGCAGGAGAGAAAATGCCCGAGCAAAAACCCCTCTTCGATCTGCGCGCCGCCGACGCGGTCTCGCATCTGGCCAAGGAAACGCCCGATGAGGCGCAGCGCGAGCATATGCGCCTGTGCGAGGCGCTGATTTTCGCGGCGGAGGAGCCGCTGGACGAAGCGGAAATGGCCAAGCGCCTGCCGGAAGGCGCCGATCTGCCAAAGGCGCTGGCCTATCTCAAGGCCGAATATTTTGGACGCGGGGTGAATTTGGTTCGGGTCGGCAAGAAATGGATGTTCCGCACCGCCGCCGATCTCGCCTGGGCCTTGCAGCGCGAACAGGTCGAGCCAAAAAAGCTGTCGCGCGCCGCCATGGAGACCCTGGCGATCGTCGCCTATCACCAGCCCGCCACCCGCGCCGAAATCGAGGATATTCGCGGCGTGGCGCTGTCCAAGGGCACCATGGACGTGCTGCTGGAGACCGGCTGGGTGCGGCTGCGCGGCCGGCGCCGCGCGCCGGGGCGTCCGGTCACCTATGGCACCACCGACAGGTTCCTGTTGCATTTCGGCCTGGAGCAGATTTCCGACCTGCCGGGCCTCGACGATCTCAAGGCCGCCGGCCTGTTCGACGGCCGCCTGCCCAAGGGCTTCGGCGTGCCCCGGCCCAATGACGATTCCGCGCTGGCCGAGGACGAGGAGCCGCTGGGCGAGGAGCCGCTGGCCGAGGCCTTCGCCTCCGACCTGCCCGAGGGCGAGGACGGCGGCGACGCCTGAATCCGGTCTGAAAGCGCGCTGACAGCCTCGGGCAAGCGAACGGGCGGAGAATGACCCCATTGGAACGGCCCGTATTCGGGCGCCAAAAAATGGGGCGGGCATGCGGAAATTGCACATCAATTTGTCGCTGGCGGCGAAAATCGTCGCGGCGATCATGATTTTAGGCTGCGCCATGAATTCGGGCGCCTCCTATTTCAGTTTCAGCCAGCTCAAGGTCGGCGGACCCGTCTATCAGCGGGTGGTGCTGGGCAAGGATCTGGTCGCCGACATCCTGCCGCCGCCGGAATATCTGGTCGAGGCCTATCTCGAAGCCAATCTGGTCTATGACGAGCCGGCGCGCCTCGCCGAGCATCGCGCCCGCCTGACCCAGTTGCGCAAGGATTATGATGAACGCCACGCCTATTGGGCGGCACAGGAGCTCGACCCCACCGTGCGCGATCTGCTGCTCAAAAGCGCCGACGCCCCGGCGCAGCGGTTTTGGGCCACGATCTTCGATAAATTCCTGCCGGCGCTGGAGCGCGACGCGCGCGGCGAGGCGGAGGCGGCGTTCAAGGAACTTGGCGTCACCTATGGCGAACATCGCGCGGCCATCGACAAATTGGTGGTCGAAACCAATCGCTTCACCGCGGATATCGAGGCCCAGGCGGGTTCCGACGACCGATGGATGACGGTGCTGATGGCGTTTTTCGCGCTCTCGGCCTTCGCCGTGACCTACGCGGCCTATCTCGGCGTGGTCAAGCTGATCGTCCGTCCGGTCGGCGGCGTCACCGAGGTCATGAGCCGCATGGCCGCCGGCGATCTGCCCGAACATGTGCCCTATCGCGAGCGTCCCGACGAGATCGGCGACATGGGCCGCGCCATGGAAATCTTCCTCTGCAACGAGCAGGATCGCCAGCGTCTCGCCCGCACCGAGAAATTGACTCGCGAGCGGGAAATCGCCCGCCAGGAGCAATTGCAGACCAAGGTCCGGGAGTTTTCCGCCGACATCGGCGCCAGCGTCGCCTCGCTGGGCGATCAGACCGGCGCCATGCGCAGCGCCTCGGCCGCGCTCAACGCCGACGCCGCCAGCGTCAAGCACGACGCGCAGAACGCCGCGCAGGCCTCGAGCGGGGCGGCGAGCAATTCCCAGGCGGTCGCCGCCGCCACCGTGCAGCTCGAAGCCTCGATCCGCGAAATCGCGGCCCAGGCGGAGCGCGCCCGGGACATTGTCGATTCCACGGCGGAAGTCGCCGCCGGGGCCTGCCGCGATGTCGAGGGCCTGAGCGAATCCTCGCGGCAGATCGATTCCATTCTCGATCTGATCCGCACCATCGCCGGGCGCACCAATCTGCTGGCGCTCAACGCCACGATCGAGGCGGCGCGGGCCGGCGAGGCCGGACGCGGCTTCGCCGTCGTCGCCAATGAGGTCAAGGCGCTGTCGGAACAGACCGGGCGCGCCGTGGACGAGATCGTCGCGCAGATCGGCCAGATGCACCAGAGCACCGGCGCGGCGGTTTCGGCGATTTCCGCCATCAATGGCAAGGTCGACGACATCAGGGAAATGACCCAGGCGATCGCCGACGCCGTGTCGCAGCAGGAGGAGGCGACCGGCGAAATCGCCCAGAACGTCACGCTGGCCGCCGAACGCAGCGAGGAGGCCGCGCATAATGTTCAGGCGGTCTCGGTCACGGCGGAAAAGACCGACGCCCAGGCCGGCCGGCTCGCCAGCGTCTCTGAGACCCTGACCCAAGCGGCGTCGCGCATCAGCCAGGCGATGGAGGCTTTTGTCGCCGTGGTGCAGACCGATCTTCAGGAACGTCGCTCCGCCCTGCGCCAGAGCGTCAACGCCCGCGTCGAAATCGAGGTCGGGGGCCGCCGCATGACGGTCCATATGCAGGACATCAGCCTTACCGGGCTGAAGGTGGTCGGCGACTATGGCTTCAAGACCGGCGAGCGCGCGACGGTCTTCGTCGAAGGGCAGGCGGTGGCGGCCCAGGCGGTCTGGGCCGAGGGCGAGTTGTGCGGGCTGCAATTTGTCACGCCGCTGGCCAGCCTGCCGCCCAGCTACGTTTTGCTGACCCAGGCGGCCTAGTCTCAGCTCTTCGGCTTTTTCTTCTTCTTGGCGCCGTCGGGCCGGTTTTCGCCTTGCGGCTTGTCCCTGAAAGGCGGCTTATCGGCAAAGCGGGGTTTATCGTCGAAACGCGGCTTGTCAGAAAAACGCGGTTTCGGGCGGGACTGAAGCTCTTGGTCGGTCGGGGCGCTGGTCGGTTCGGCGGGAAGCTGGTCCGGGCCGGGGCGGCGCATGGCCTTGAGAAAAGCTTCGAGCTTGCCGGCGGCGATCTCCACCTTGGTCTCGTCCTGGAAAATCCGGATGGCGCCGATGTCCTCGCGGCTCAAGCCGCCCTTCTTGCACAGCATGGGCAGCAGCCATTTGGCCTCGGCGCGTTTGCTGCGGCCGACCGCCAACCGCACCCAGACGGCGTTGGAAAGATCGGCGCGGGCGGCGCGCGGCTCCATTTTTTTCGACGGCGGCGGCGCGAAGCCGGGATCGTTGATTTCTTCCGCCGCAGGCCAGCGGGCGCCCAAAAATGTCGCCAAGGCGGCGGCGCATTTTTCCGGCCCGTGCTTGTCCAGCAGGCTTTGCGCCAGTTCGGCCTCGTCTTCGCTCGGCGTTTTGGAAAACACCGGATCGGCGGCGATGCGCTCGCGGTCCAGGGCGGCGATTTCCTCCGGCGTCGGCGCGGTCTGCCAGTTTGGATGGACCTGAGCGTCGAAGAACAGCCGCTCGGCGCGGCGGTTCATTCTCGGCGGCACCAGCAAGGCGGAAACGCCTTTGCGTCCCGCGCGCCCGGTTCGACCGGAACGATGTTTCAAAGCTTCGACGTCATGGGGGAAATCGGCGTGGATCACCAGGCCGACGGTGGGCAGATCGAGGCCGCGCGCGGCGACATCGGTGGCGACGCAGACTTTCGCGCGCCCGTCGCGCAGCGCCTGCATGGAGAGATTGCGCTCGTGCTGGCCCAGTTCGCCCGACAGCAGCACGGCGGAAAAGCCGCGCTCCTGCAGAATCGCCTGCAAATGGCGCGAGCCGTCGCGGGTGTTGCAGAACACGATGGTGGTCGCGGGGTCGAAAAAGCGCAGCAGATTGACCACCGCCTTTTCGCTGTCGCGCGGATCGACGCGCACGGCGCGATAGTCGATATCGGCATGGCCATGCGCCTCGCCGGTGACTTCGATGCGCAGGGCGTCGCGCTGGAATTTCTTCGCCAGCGCCGCCACGCCCTTGGGCATGGTCGCGGAAAACATCACGGTCCGCCGGTTTTCAGGCGCCTCGCCGAGGATGAATTCCAGGTCCTCGCGGAAACCCATGTCGAGCATCTCATCGGCTTCGTCCAGCGCCACCGCCGCGATTTCCGTCAGATTCAGCGCGCGGCGCTCGATATGGTCGCGCAACCGACCCGGCGTGCCCACGACAATATCGGCGCCCGCCGCCAGCGCCCGGCGCTCGAGATGCGGGCTCATGCCGCCGACGCAGGTGACGATCCGCGCCCCGGCTTGCGCGTAAAGCCAGGTCAGCTCCTCGGCGACCTGAATGGCCAGTTCGCGCGTCGGCGTCACCACCAGGGCGGCGGGCGCGGCGCGCTGCGGCAGGCGCTCGGCCTCGCCCAGGATGTCGCCGGCCATGGCCAGGCCGAAAGCCACGGTTTTGCCTGAGCCGGTCTGGGCGGAGACCACGAGGTCGCGTCCCCCGGCGTCCTGGCGCAGCACCGCCTCCTGCACCGGTGTGAGCTTTTTGTAGGCGCGCTCTTCGAGGGCGCGGGCGAGGGCGGGGGGGATTTGCAGAAGAGTCAAGGAAGGGCCGATCTTATAGGCCCTCGCCCCCTGTGCGGGGAGCAAGCGCCGGGGTGTGTCGAAAAGCCCGTCGGGGCGACAGGCTGCGGGCGAGGGGCGGGTGCGCTGGCCTCGATGGCGTCAGGAAAGCATTTTTGTGAACATGCGCCGAAATCGCCTGACGATCCGCTCTTCCACCTCAAATGCCTTGAAGACTACCCAATAGCCCTTCGAGCGGCTGGCGTCCACCGCCTTCCCGCCGCCTGCGTCAAGCCGTGGCGGGAAAGGGCGGGCGCGGGCCTATTGCCCGCGCTTGGCCGAAGCGGCGAAACGCAACGCCTCCTCCGCCGCGCGAAACAGCGCGCGCGACTTGTTGAGGCATTCCTGCTGTTCGCTTTTCGGATCGGAATCATAGACGATCCCCGCGCCCGCCTGGACATGCATGAAGCCGTCCTTGACCACCGAGGTGCGCAGCACAATACAGGTGTCCATCTCGCCCGAGGCGCCGAAATAGCCGATGCAGCCGGCGTAAATGCCGCGCTTGTCGGTCTCCAGCTCGTCGATGATCTCCATGGCCCGCACTTTTGGCGCGCCGGAAACCGTGCCGGCGGGGAAACCGGCGGCCAGCGCGTCGATCACGTCGCGATCGGGGTCGAGCGCGCCGATCACATTGGAGACAATGTGCATGACATGGCTGTAGCGCTCGATGGTGAACTTTTCCGTCACCTCCACCGTGCCGATCGAGGCGACGCGGCCGACATCGTTGCGGCCGAGATCGAGCAGCATCAGATGTTCGGCGCATTCCTTGGGGTCGGCGAGCAGTTCGGCGGCCAGCGCCTTGTCCTGCTCGGGGGTCTCGCCGCGCGGACGGGTGCCGGCGATGGGGCGGATGGTGACCTGGCCCTCGCGCGCCCGCACCAGGATTTCCGGGCTCGAGCAGACGATCTGGAAATCGGCGAAATCGAGATAGCAGAGGAAGGGCGCGGGATTGACCCGGCGCAGGGCGCGATAAAGCGCGAAAGCCGGCAACTGGAACGGCGAGGTGAAGCGCTGCGACAGCACCACCTGGAAAATATCGCCGGCGCGAATATAGGATTTGGCCAGGTCGACCATTTGCAGATAACGCGCTTCCGAGGTGTTGGACACGGGTGCATGGGGTTGCAGCAAGACCGCGTCCTCGGCTTGCGCCTCGAAGCGCGCCGGACCCTCCAGCGCCGCCACCGCCTGTTCGAGCTTTTCCACCGCGGTTTCGTAAGCGGCGCGCGCGGAAAAGCCGGCCTTGGGCCGCACCGGGGCGACCAGCGAAATTTCGTCGCGCACCGAATCGAACACCGCCATCAGCGTCGGGCGCACCAGCAGCGCGTCGGGCGTGCCGATCGGATCGGGCTTGGCGGGAGCGAGGCGCTCCATCTCGCGCACCATGTCATAGCCGAGATAGCCGAATATGCCGGCGGCCATGGGCGGCAGGCCCGGCGTCGCCGGGATCGCCGATTCGTCCAAGAGTTCGCGCAGCGCCGCCAGCGGCTTCTTGTCGAGCGCGACAAAGGCCGCGCGGTCGCGGGCCGGCTCGCGGTTGATTTGGGCCTTGCCGTCCTGGACGCGGAAGATCACGTCGGGATCGAGGCCGATCATCGAATAGCGGCCGCGCGCCGCGCCGCCTTCCACCGATTCCAGCAGGAAGACGTCCCCTTTTCGCTCTTTCGACAGTTTGAGGAAGGCGGAAACCGGGGTTTCCAGATCGGCCACCAGTTTCAGGCTGACCAGCGACGGAGACCCCGCCTCATAGGCCTGGGCGAAAACCGCGAAATCGGGGTTGAACATCGTAAAACTCACTGTTCCCCACCCTGGGCGGCGCGCAAGGCCGTCTGATTGATCCGCACGCCCAGCTCGTTTTGCAGGCCGGCGACATATTCGACCAGAAGATCGTCGGCCATGGAGGCTTCGAGCTGCGGCAGGGCCTTGACCAGGCCGGGGTCTTTGACGTCGAGCGGCGGCGTGGCGGAATCGGTGACTTTCAGCACGGCGCGTCCGCCCTGGCCGGCCAGGGCCACGCCGGCCGCGCCGACCGGAAGCGCGAAAATCTCGGCCACCACCGGTTCGCCGAGCCCCGGCCCGCCGGAGCGGCGCACGCCCGCAGCCTGCTGGACCGCGACGCCATTGGCCTTGGCGAGCGCGGCGAGATCGGCGCCGGCGTCGATCTGCTTGGCGAGATCGTTGGCCTTGGCGGCCAGCGCCTTTTGCGCCAAGCCGTCCCTCACCTCCTTGGCGACGCGATCCTTGATCTCGTCGAGCGGCGCCAGCCGCGATTTCTCCACCGAGGCGATTTCGAACCAGGCGTAGCCGCCGTCCTTGCGCGCCACGGAATCATTGTCGACGCCGACGTCCGAGGCGAACATCGCCTTGACCAGCTCCGGCGCGCCGGCGAGCGCGGCAATCGGACCGTCCTTGCCGGCGCCGGCGGCGTCGGCGACATAGGTCTCGACCTTGAGCCCGGCTTCCTGCGCGGCCTGGGTCAGGGTCTTGCCCGAAGCGCGCAAATCCTCGATCTTGTCATGCAGCTTCTGCGCCTCGGTCTTGGCGCGGGCTTGCGCAATTCCCGATTTGATCTCGTCCTTGACCTCGTCGAAGCCGCGCGTCGCGCCCGGCTGGATCTGCGTGACATTGGCCAGCACGAAGCCGAACTGGCCCTTGACCGGGCCAGCGACTCCGGCGACCGGGTCGTGGAAGGCGGCCTCGGCCACGGCCTTGTCGAAAATCGCCGCCTTGGTGGTGACGCCGAGATCGGCCAGCACGCCGCCGGCCTCCTTGTCGGCGGCGAGCGCGGCGAAAGTCTCGCCCTTGGCGATGCGGCTCCTGGCCTTGTCGGCGACCTCCTGGCTCTGGAAGGTCAATTGCGCGACGGCGCGCTTTTCCGGCGTCGAATATTTGGCCGCCGCGTCGCGGTCATAGATTTTCTTCGCCTCGTCGTCGGACACGGTCAGGGTCTTGGCCAGTTCGGCGGGAGACAGAATCAGCACGGTCGCCTTGCGATATTCCGGGCTGCGGTAGGAATCCTGACGCAGGTCGTAGAAGGCCTTGATCTCGTCGTCGGGCGGTGCGGGCAGGGCGCTGGAATCGGGCGGCGGCAGGATGAAATAATCGGCCTTGCGCGTCTCGCCGTTGAAGCGGTTGATCGCCTCCAGCGTCACCTGCGGAATTTTGAAGCCGTCATTGATCGCCGCGCCAATCTGCTGGCGGAGCGTGGTGGCGCGCTGTTCGCGCAAATAGCTGGCTTCGGTATAGCCATTGTCGCGCAGCAACTCGTCGAACCGGGTCTGGTCGAAGCCGCCGCCGGGGCCGGCGAAGATTTTCTCCGCCTTGACGCCCTTGGCGAGATCGGCGTCGGAGACGCTCAGGCCGAGCTTCTCCGCTTCCTGGTCGAGCGCGGCGCCGGTCAGCAGCCGGGCGAGCACCTGGCGGTCGAGGCCGATGGCGCGGGCCTCCTCATTGGTGACGGCGCGGCGGGCCTGACGTTGCAGCCGCTGCAATTCGTTCTGATACGCGCTGCGATAGTCCATCACGCCGATTTCGGCGCCGCCGACGGTGGCGAGCTGATTGGCGCGGAAATTGGTGAAGACGTCGCGAATGCCGAAAAAGCCGAAGCCGACGACGATCAAGCCGGCGAAAGCCGCCAGTATCGCCCGCCCGAAGGGGTGTTTCGACATGATCCGCAAGCCGTCGAGCATTTTTTCTCTCTCATTCGGCGCCGGGGGTGGCGCGAGGCGCCGGACTATAGAAACGCGCGGCCTCGCGCGCAATCCATTTGCGCCGGGAGAGAGAGGGGAATCGGCAAGGGCGCGCGGCGAGGCGGACAAGGCCTGGCCTTCCCGCCTCGCTCAAGGTCGTGACCGCCCGCGGCGACCGAGGGCCCGGCTCAGACCCGCGCCAGGCCTTCCTCGTAGCTCAGTTTGGGAAAGCTCTCGCCATATTTGAAGGCGCCTTCGGCCAAAGCGTCGATCTTGGCGGCCGTGTCGAACTTCTTCAGCCTGGTCTTGTCGAGATAGAAGAAGTCGATCAATTCATTATAGACCGTGACGTCATCGAAAGGCAGCACATAGAGCTGCGCCTCGCCAAAGCCGATCTGGTAGCGGTCGCCGCGCTTCACATCGGCGATATAGATGAAATATTTGCCGCCGGGCGCCAGCGCCGGACCCAGGGCCTCGACCAGAATCGGCAACTGGCTGAACGAATCGAGCTGCCCGGCGAGGAAGGAGAAGCCCTCGCCGCCGTCCTCGGCCGTGGCGATGGCCGCCGTCAACGCCGGCGTTTCCGCGTCGGTGAGCTGGATGTCGCCGCGAAAGGCGGTGCGCCCGGCGACATGGGTCGGCCCCTTATGCGTGGGCTTGAGCAGTTTTTGCGCGGCGTCGAGCCTTTGGAAGGCGGAAGTTTCAATGGAAGTCATGGGTCGGCTTTCGGAAATCCGCTCCGTCCTGAACCATCCAGGACTGTAGCGGCGCAGGCTGTGGCGGCGCCGTGGCGCGCGCGACAGGGATTTCGATGGATTGATGGAGCTTTCCCGACAAAAGGTCTGAAAACGCGCGGAGGACGAGGCGGCGCGCCATTATGGCGGCCCGGTTTCGTGTCCGGGAAACTCCCGCATTCCACAAAGCAAGTTCCAAGCCGCGCGGCCATTTGTCGCTGGCGCCGTTTCGGCGCCCACTGGGCAAACGCCAGCGCCTCTGCTATCGCAGCGACAAATTCAGGGGGAAAATCATGACCGCCATCCGTCCGCTGGCCGCCGGCAATTGGAAAATGAATGGTTCGAACGCCGCGCTGGCGGAAATTTCCGCCATTGCCTCAGGCGTCGCCGCCGGCGAGGCCGGCAAGGCCGAGGCGTTGATCTGTCCGCCGGCGACCCTGATCGCCGCCGCCGCCGCCGCGAGCGCCGGCCGCATCGCCATTGGCGGCCAGGATTGCCACGCCAGGGCCTCGGGCGCCCATACCGGCGACATCGCCGCGGAAATGCTGAGGGAAGCCGGCGCGTCCTACGTGATCGTCGGCCATTCCGAGCGCCGCGCCGATCATGGCGAAAGCGACGAGATCGTGCGCGCCAAGGCCGAAGCCGCCCTGCGCGCCGGGCTCGTGGCCATTGTCTGCGTCGGCGAGACCCAGGACCAGCGCGAGGCCGGCCAGACGCTGGCCATTGTCGGCGCCCAGGTCGCCGGCTCGATTCCCCAGGCGGCGACCGCCGAAAATCTGGTGATCGCCTATGAGCCGGTCTGGGCGATCGGCACGGGCCTGACGCCGACTGTGGCCGATGTCGCGGAGGTCCACGCCTTCATCCGCCATGAGCTCATCGACCTCCTGCCCGAACAGGGCGCGAAAATCCGCATTCTCTATGGCGGTTCGGTCAAGCCCTCCAATGCGGCGGAGCTGATGGGCGTCGACAATGTCAATGGCGCGCTGGTCGGCGGCGCCAGCCTCACCGCCAAGGATTTTTTGGCCATCGCCGGCGTTTATAAATAAGCGCGCGGGATCGCCATAATCCTGTCGGGACATTCTAAAGGGTTCCCTTGCGCGGGGAATTGGGCTAAGACCCGAAAAAATGCGCCGCCGAAAGAGTTTTTCGGCGGCTTGCCTGTTTGGGAAATCACATGCAGACGGTTCTCATCGTCATCCACCTGCTGATTGTCGTCGCCCTGATCGTGACCGTGCTGTTGCAGCGCTCCGAAGGCGGCGCGCTTGGCATTGGCGGCGGCTCCAACTCCTTCTTCACCGGACGTGGCCAGGCCAATGTGCTGACCCGCGCCACGGCAATTCTCGCCTTTCTGTTCTTCGCCAGCAGCCTCGGCCTGACCATTCACGCCAGCTACACCAAGGCGCAGAAATCCGTGTTCGAGACGCCCGCCGCTGTTCCCGCCGGCCAGGCGCCGCAGGGCAATGTGCTGGATCAGCTGAAGAAGCTGGACAAGAGCGAGGCGCCCCCCGCTCCGGCGCAGCCGGCCGAGCAGGCGCCGCCGCGCTCGCAGTAAAAGGCGTTAATAACGTCCCGCGCCGAGAGACGTTCCGCGCCTCCCGGTTTAAACTCCGTGCGATTCGGTCGCGGCGGATCTCCCCATTGAAAACTCGGCGCAGGCGAAGGGCTTAAGCTCTTTCGCGCGCGAAAACGTGAGGACGTGGCATGGCGCGGTATATTTTCATCACCGGCGGCGTGGTCTCCTCGCTGGGCAAGGGCCTCGCCTCCGCCGCCCTCGGCGCCCTTTTGCAGGCGCGCGGGTATTCGGTTCGGTTGAGGAAGCTCGACCCCTATCTCAACGTCGATCCCGGCACCATGTCGCCCTATCAGCACGGCGAATGCTTTGTGACTGACGACGGCGCAGAGACCGATCTCGATCTCGGTCATTACGAGCGTTTCACCGGGCGCTCGGCCAATCGCATGGACAATGTCACCACCGGCCGCATCTATCAGGACATCATCGCCCGCGAGCGGCGCGGCGACTATCTCGGCGGCACGGTGCAGGTCATTCCCCATGTCACCAACGCCATCAAGGATTTTGTCCTCGACGGCAATGAGGATTACGATTTCGTCCTGGTCGAGATCGGCGGCACGGTCGGCGACATCGAGGCCATGCCCTTCCTCGAGGCCATCCGCCAGCTCGGCAATGACCTGCCGCGCAACCACACGGTCTTCATCCATCTGACCCTGCTGCCCTACATCCCCTCGGCCGGCGAGGTCAAAACCAAGCCGACCCAGCATTCGGTCAAGGAATTGCGCTCGATCGGCATCCAGCCGCATATTCTGCTGTGCCGCTGCGACCGCGAAATACCCGTGGAAGAGCGCCGCAAGCTCGGCCTGTTCTGCAATGTCCGGGAATCCGCCGTCATCGAGGCCCGCGACGCCGCCACCATCTATGACGTGCCGCTGAACTATCACGCCGCCGGCTTCGACAGCGAGGTCATGGCGGCCTTCGGCATAGATCCCGCGCCGCGCCTCGACATGACGCGCTGGCAGGCGGTGTCGGAATCCATCCACAATCCCGAGGGCGAAGTCACCATCGCCGTCGTTGGCAAATATACCGGCATGCTCGACGCCTACAAGTCGCTGATCGAGGCGCTGACCCACGGCGGCATGGCCAATCGGGTCAAGGTCAAGCTCGACTGGATCGAATCGGAAATTTTCGAGCATCAGGACCCCGCGCCCTATCTCGAACATGTCCACGGCATTCTCGTGCCCGGCGGCTTCGGCCAGCGCGGCGCCGAGGGCAAGATCGCCGCCGCCCGCTTCGCCCGCGAAAGAAAACTGCCCTATTTCGGCATTTGCTTCGGCATGCAGATGGCGGTGATCGAGGCGGCGCGCTCGCTGGCCAACATGCCCAAGGCCGGCTCCAGCGAATTCGGCCCCACAGAAGAACCTCTGGTCGGGTTGATGACCGAATGGCTCAAGGGCAATGAGCTGCAAAAGCGCCAGGAAAGCGGCGATTTAGGGGGCACCATGCGGCTCGGCGCCTATCCGGCGGCGCTGAAACCCGGCTCGAAAATCGCCGAAATTTACGGCAAGACCGCGATTTCCGAGCGCCACCGCCACCGCTACGAAGTCAACATGGCCTATCGCGACAAGCTCGAAGCCTGCGGCCTGATCTTCGCCGGAACCTCGCCCGACGGGCTTTTGCCCGAAACGGTGGAATTTGCCGACCACCCCTGGTTCATCGGCGTGCAATATCACCCCGAGCTGAAGTCGAGGCCGTTCGAGCCGCATCCGCTGTTCGCCAGTTTTATCGCCGCGGCCAAGGCGCAGAGCCGGTTGGTGTGAGCAGCCGGCCCTCGTAGCGACGCTCAATGGGCGTGGCGCAAGGTGATCGCGGTCAGGCCGGCGTTGACGTCGAGACCGGTCTGCGCCTGGAACGACACGGGTTGCAGCACGATGGAGCGCTCGAAGCCGCCGAGCAGCGCATTGGCGCCGAGGCCGAGGCCGACCGTCGCCGTGGCGCCGCCGCCGAGATAATGGCCGGACAGCGCGCCGTGGCTGGGTTCGCCGGTCACCGCCAGCACCGCCCAGATCAGCCCGCCGTCATTGGTGAAGCCAAGATCGACGCCCAGCCGGTCCACCGAGCCGAGATAGCGCTCGGGCCGACCGTCGTCCGGCGTGAAGCGGCAGGCCAGATGGCGGCTGGAGACGATGATTCCCCCGACTCCCGGCGCGACATGGCAATCGAGCATGCCGATCTTTATCGGCTCGGCGCGAGTCGCGGAGGCGGCCAGCAGGGCGGTGGCGGCGAGGGCGGCGGAAAGCAAGCAGCGAAACATGGCGACCTCCGAAATCATGGCCGCCGGCCGGGTGTGGCGCGGCCACGCCATGGTAACGCCCGGCTCGCCGCAGGGTTTCCGAGGCGCGCAATAAAACATGGTTTGGGCGGCGATCCTTTCGCGCCCGGTCAAGGGGCGAAACGCTCCAGCGCCGCCGCGCCCCACAGCACGGCCGCCAGGGCCAGCGCGCAAAACACCGCCGCCGATCCCATGTCCTTGATCGCGCGTATTTTTTCGTTTTGCTCGGGCGTGACGTGATCGCAGAGCTTTTCGATTGCGGTATTGAGCAATTCGATGCTCAGCACGGCCAAGATACTGGCGACCAGCGCCGCGCCGCGAAACGGGTCGCGGGTCAGGAAAAACGCGGCGGGAATGGCGACAAGCAGCAGAACGCTCTCCTGGCGAAAGGCGCGTTCCGAGCGAAAGGCGGCGCCAAAACCGGCGAGCGAATGGAGCAGGGCGCGAAAGAGTTCGGAGATTTGCAGCAAGCGGAACCTGCGATGGGGCCAGGCGTGGGCGGGAGGGACTCGGCGCGAGCATAACCGCAAAGCCCTGCCAAACAATTGCGCGCCAAGCCGGGCCTGCGGCAAAAAAACTGGACGCGACGGGGCGCATGGACGATAAAGCCTGTCCCGCAGCCCGACGGAAACCCTATGGCGAATTCCCTGACTTCCGTGACCATCGTCGCCGAAAATCTCGCGGCGGCGCAAGCCGATTGGGCGCGGCTGGGCTTTGCCTTCCTGCCCGGCGGCGTGATCGCGCTGGGCTCGGCCTCCATCGTTTTGCGCGATCCCAACGAGCGCCCGCCGGCCATGGCGCCGCTGACCATCGCCATGTCCGAGCGGCCCAATGAATTTTCCGCCCCGGGCCAGCATCCCAACGGCGCCCGCGCCCTCGCGGCCCTGGCCAAGGCCGTGGAAAATCCCGCCGATCACGGCGAGGCGCTGAGCCGCACCGCGGGGCAGCGGGAAATGCGCGCCACCTCCGCCGGGCTGGAGCTGAAACTGGAAAACGCCCGCTGGGAAGTGCTGACGCCCCCCGCCTTCGCCCAGCGCTACGGCGCCGCCGAGGCGGAACCGGCCGGCCAGGCCCTGGTTTTCACCGTCGCCGATGTCGCGGCGACACGCGGCTTTTTTGCCGCCGAGGGCATCGCCTTCGAAGAACGGCTGGGCCGTCTGGTGCTGGCCAAACGGCTCGCCGGTCTGGTGCTGGCTTTTGAGGCGCAATGATCGCGCCGGAAATTTCGCAGTTCAGGAGTCCCTGATGTCCGCCAATAGCCATGTCACCATTGGCGCCGGCCCGCGCGCCGCGCGTTTCGGCAATGATCTGCCCTTCGCCCTGATCGCCGGCCCCTGCGCCATGGAAAGCCGCGACCACGCCCTGTTCATGGCGGAGAAACTGTTGAATATTTCCGACCGCCTCGGCATAGGCCTGGTGTTCAAGTCCTCCTTCGACAAGGCCAATCGCACCTCGGCGTCCGGCCGTCGCGGCATAGGCCTGGGCGCGGCTCTCGAAGTTTTTGCTGAAGTTCAGCAAAAGTTCGGTCTGCCCGTCGTGACCGACGTGCATGAGAAGGAACAATGCGCCGAGGTCGCCGCTGTGGTCGATCTCCTGCAAATCCCGGCCTTTCTCTGCCGCCAGACCGATCTCCTGCTGGCGGCGGCGGCGACCGGCAAGCCGGTGAACGTCAAGAAAGGCCAGTTTCTCGCGCCCTGGGACATGAAGAATGTCGCGGCGAAAATCACCGACGCCGGCAACGCCAATGTGCTCGTCACCGAGCGCGGCGTCAGCTTCGGCTACAACACGCTGGTCACCGATTTCAGGGGCCTGCCGATCATGGCGCAGCAGATCGGCGCGCCCGTGATTTTCGACGCCACCCATAGCGTGCAGCAGCCGGGCGGGCAGGGCGTGTCTTCGGGCGGCCAGCGCGAATTCGTGCCGGTTCTCGCCAGCGCGGCGGTGGCGGTCGGCGTCGCCGGCCTGTTCATCGAAACCCATGACCGCCCCGACGAGGCTTTTTCGGACGGGCCGAACATGGTGCCGCTGCACGAGCTTGAAGCGCTTCTGGGGAAATTGCAGGCCTTCGACCGGATCGCCAAGGGGCTTTGATCCTTGCGCCGGAATGGCGCCGCGCCACGGCCGCGCTCGATCGGGACGAGTTCATGATCTTTCAGCGTCGATTTGCGCCGTTTTTGCTTTGCCTCTCGCTGCTCTCGGGCTGTTCGGGCCGGCTGGATGGCGGTCTGCTGCCGGTGAGCGGCTCGGTCGCCGGCGCGAGCCAGGTCAATGTGCTGGTGGCGACGACGCGCAAGCCGTCGCCGGAGCGCGAAAAAATGTTTTCCGGCGAGCGCGACGACAAGTTCAATTTCGCCGATATTCTCGTGTCGATCCCGCCGGACGCCAATCGCGCCATTGGCGAAGTGCAGGCGCCCGACGACAGGAGCGGCGATCCCGCGACGCAATTCGTCGCCCTGCGCGCCGAACCCTTGGACGTCGACCAGGCCAGGGCGCGGTTCCACGCCCGTCTGGCCGAGGCGAAAACCCGCCGCGTGCTGGTTTTCATCCACGGCTACAACACGCGCTTCAGCGAGGCCGTGTTCCGGCTGGCGCAATTCGCTCACGATTCCAACCTAGAGGCGACGCCGATCCTGTTCACCTGGCCGTCGCGCGGCAGTCTGCTCGGCTATACCTATGACCGCGAAAGCGCCAATTATTCCCGCGACGCGCTGGAGACCCTGCTGGCGGCCCTGCAACGCGACCCCGCCGTCGGCGAAATCGACATTCTCGCCCATTCCATGGGCAATTGGGTGACTCTCGAAGCCCTGCGGCAAATGGCGATCCGCGACAAAAGGGTCGCGCCCAAGATCAAGCAGGTCATGCTGGCCTCGCCCGATGTCGATATTGACGTGTTCCGCCGCCAGATCGTCGAAATCGGCGCAAACCGTCCGCCTTTCACCATATTCGTCGCGCGCGACGACGATGCGCTCAAATTGTCGCGGAGGGTCTGGGCGATGTGCCGCGCGTCGGCTCGGTGGACCCCAAGGCGGAACCCTATGCGACGCTGTTTCGCGAGGCGCGGATCGCGCCGATCGATCTGACCGAGATCAAGACGGCCGACAGCCTCGGCCACACCAAATTCGCCGAAAGCCCGGAGGTGGTGCGCGCCATTGGCGTCAGCCTCGCCAGCGGCCAGACCTTTAGCGAAAAGGCCGGCCTAGGCGCCACGCTGGCGCAGACCGCGACCGGCGCCGCCGCCACCGTCGGCTCGGCGGCGGGCCTGGCGGTGTCGGCGCCGCTCGCCATTGTCGATGGCCGCTCCCGCGACGAACTCGGCGACCGCCTCAACGATTTCGGCGGCAAGCTGACCAACACCATGAGCGGCGGCGGTTATTGACCCGCCGCCCTTGGCGCGCTGTCACCAGCGGCGCCAGTGATGACGATGATGCCAGCAATGCCAGCAATGATGATGATGCCAGTGGCGATGATAGCCCCAGGCTTCGGCGGGCGCCGCGGTGGTCAGGCCGAGCGCCGAAACCACCAGCGTGGCGGCGAGGATTTTCTTCAGCATGGCTTACTCCCGGTTGCGACGCCGTTGAGCGCGCGTGGGAGGGCATGATCCCTCCGATGACATGAACCGGGATTGAACCATTTGGTTCCGCTCAGGCTCGGCCGAACACCCGCCTGAAAATCGTGTCGACATGTTTGAGGTGATAGCCGAGGTCGAATTTCTCCTCCAATTCGGCGTCGCTCAAAAGTTTCGACACATCCGGGTCTTTTTTCAGCAGGCTCAAAAAGTCGCCCTCGCCGCGCCAGACCGGCATGGCGTTGCGCTGCACGAACCTGTAGGCGTCCTCGCGCGAGGCGCCCTTTTGCGTCAGCGCCAGCAGCACGCGCTGCGAATGCACCAAGCCGCCGAGCCGGTCGAGATTCTTTTGCATGTTCTCCGGATAGACCAGCAGCTTGTCGATCACGCCCGTGAGGCGCGCCAAGGCGAAATCCAGGGTCACCGTCGCGTCCGGCCCGATCATGCGCTCGACCGAGGAGTGGGAAATGTCGCGCTCATGCCACAGCGCCACATTCTCCATGGCGGGGATCGCCATGCCGCGCACCAGACGGGCGAGGCCCGTGAGGTTCTCGGTCAGCACCGGATTGCGCTTGTGCGGCATGGCCGAGGAGCCTTTTTGTCCCTCGGAGAAGAATTCCTCGGCCTCCAGCACTTCGGTGCGCTGGAGATGGCGGATTTCAATGGCCAGCCGTTCGATGGAGGAGGCGATCACGCCCAGCGTGGCGAAATATTGCGCGTGGCGGTCGCGCGGAATCACCTGGGTCGAGACCGGCTCGGGCTGCAACCCCATTTTGGCGGCGACATGTTCCTCGACGCGCGGATCGATATTGGCGAAAGTGCCGACCGCGCCGGAAATGGCGCAGGTCGCCACCTCTTCGCGCGCCGCGACCAGCCTTTTGCGCGCGCGGGTGAATTCGGCATAGGCTTCGGCCATTTTCAAGCCGAAGGTCACGGGCTCCGCGTGGATGCCGTGGGAGCGGCCGATGCAGGGCGTGAGCTTATGCTCGAAGGCGCGGCGCTCGATCGCCGCGAGCAGGGCGTCAATGTCCTTGAGCAGAATATCGGCGGCGCGGGTGAGCTGCACATTGAGGCAGGTGTCCAGCACGTCCGAGGAGGTCATGCCCTGATGGACGAAGCGCGAGTCCGGACCGATGAATTCGGCGAGATGGGTGAGGAAGGCGATGACGTCATGTTTGGTGACGCGCTCGATCTCGTCGATGCGCTCGACGTCGAAGGTGACGTCGCCGGCCTTTTCCCAAATATTTTTCGCGCTCTCCTTGGGGATCACGCCGATTTCGGCCAGCGCGTCGCAAGCGTGGGCCTCGATCTCGAACCAGATCTTGAAGCGGGTCTGCGGCTCCCAGAGGGCAACCATTTCGGGACGGGAATAGCGGGGGATCATGGGGCACTCGCGGCTTGATTTCGAACCCGTCCCCTAAACCGCGCCGGGGGTCCGCGCAAGTCCCGGTCGCGCCGGCTTGGCGGCGACGGCTTAAGGTGTTGGCGGCGCGAGATGGTTTTCCATGGCGAATTTCCATTGACGATTACGTAGCGGTTTGTCGACGCGCATCACGCATATTAAGAATTTGATCAGCTCCGAATGTTTTTATACTTCAAACGTAGGTTTGAGGCTGCTCCATGCAAAAGTTAATTGTCGCGTTGGTCATGTTCGGGACAATTTATTGCGCCGCAAGCGTCTGGGAGGCGCTGGCCAGATATGACCGGCAGCACAATTACGCGGAGGCCGACGCGCGGGTGACCGAGGTGGAAGCCATGTGCTACCTCCAGAAAATCGAGAGCAATGGCCCGCGCGCCACCGAGACGATGAACTGCGACAAGGCCGAAAGGCTCTCAACCGTTCTCTCGCGCAAAGCCGGCTGGGAGCTCAAATATAATATCAGGATCGACTATACCTACACCTCTCCGGTCGATCAGCAGCCGCATCAGGGTCGGATGCAACTGGCCGCCTTTCCCGGCGGCAAGAAGATTCAGAGCGGCGATTTGATGCCTGTGCTCGCGTCCAGGCGGGACGCCAATAAATCCGGGGCGATTTGAGGCGCCTGCATGGTCAAGGCCCCTGTGGCCGCCGCTTTGCCGGCGGCCACGACCCGTTGCGCGGGAAAGCTGACCTAAACCATCTCCCCGCGCGCCAAATGGGCGGAAAGCCTGATGGCGTCGATATTGGCCTTGTAATGGTCCGGGCCGCCCTTGAACACGGCGGAGCCGGCCACTAACCAGTTGGCGCCGGCGGCGACGACGTCCATGGCGTTTTCGGCGGTGACGCCGCCATCCACTTCCAGATCGATGGGCCGGTCGCCGATCATCGCCTTGATGCGCCGGATTTTCTCCAGGCTGGAGGGGATGAATTTCTGGCCGCCGAAGCCGGGATTGACGCTCATCACCAGCACCAGGTCAATGTCGTCGAGCACATAATCCAGCACATTTTCCGGCGTCGCCGGATTGAGCGACACGCCGGCCTTTTTGCCCAGCGCGCGAATGGCTTGCAGCGAACGGTGCAGATGCGGCCCAGCCTCGGCATGGACGGTGATGACGTCCGAACCCGCCTTGGCGAAGGCTTCGAGATAGGGGTCGCAGGGCGAGATCATCAGATGCACGTCGAACGGTTTTTCCGTCGCGCCGCGCAGGGCCTTGACCACATTCGGGCCAATGGTGATGTTGGGGACGAAATGGCCGTCCATCACATCGACATGCACCACATCGGCGCCTGCGGCGACAATGGCGCGGATTTCCTCGCCGAGCTTGGAGAAGTCGCTGGCGAGTATGGAGGGGGCGATCTTGAGCGGGCGCATGGCGTCTCCCATCTGTTTGGCAAGGCTCCTATAGGATCGCCGCCGCGCCGTCCAGCATTGGCGCCGGCTTTGCACCGCTTCCGCGAAGGAGCCGCGTCATGATCAAAACCGATGTCGCCGTGCTCGGCGCCGGCATTGTCGGCGTCGCCGCCGCCCTGCAACTGGCGGCGCGCGGGCGCTCTGTCACGCTGATCGACCGGCGCGGCGCGGGGAGGAGACTTCTTTCGGCAATGCCGGGATCATCGAGCGCGCCTCGATTTTTCCCTATCTGTTCCCGCGCGATCTCCGCAAACTCTCGGTTTACGCGGTCAACGGGCTCAACGAGGCGCGCTATCATTTGCGCGATCTGCCGCATTTCGCGCCGTTTCTGGCTCGTTATTGGCGTGAAAGCGCGCCGCGCCGGGCGCTCGACCATGCGCTGGCGGTGCGGCCGCTGATCGAGGCCTGCCTCGACGAGCATGAAAGGCTGATGGAACAGGCCGGCGCCTTGCCGCTGCTGCGCAAAACCGGCTGGATCAAATTGTTTCGCAGCGAAGAGTCTTTCGCCGCCGGCCGCGCGGCGGCGGAGGCGATCAAACCTTTCGGGCTAAAGGTCGCTTGTTACGGCCCCGAGGAGCTGAAACAGGCCGAGCCTTTTTTGCGCGAGGGGGTTGGGGCGGTCCACTATCTCGACCCCGCGTCGATTTCCGATCCCCTGGCCCTGACCCAGGCCTATCTAAAACTGTTCGAGAGCAAAGGCGGGAGCTTCCTGCGAGGCGACGCGCGCACATTGCGCCCCGCGACGGACGGCTATGGCGTGGAGACCGCGCAAGGGCCGCTGCTGGCGCGCGAAATCGTGCTTTGCCTCGGACCCTGGTCCGATCTGGCGCTGGCGCCGCTGGGCTATAGAATTCCGATGGCCGTCAAGCGCGGCTATCACCGGCATTTCGCGCTCGGGGAGGGCGCGAGCCTGTCGCATCCAGTGCTCGACGCCGACCGCGGCTATCTGCTGGCGCCCATGGCGCGAGGCATTCGCCTGACCACCGGCGCGGAATTCGCCCGCCGCGACGCGCCGCCGGATCACACCCAGGTCGAGGCCAGCGAAATTATGGCGCGAAAGCTGTTTCCGCTGGGCGCGCGGCTGGACGCGAAAGCCTGGATGGGCTGCCGGCCCTGCCTGCCGGACATGCTGCCGGTGATTGGCCCGGCGCCGCGTCACAAGGGCCTGTGGTTCAATTTCGGCCACCAGCATCACGGCTTGACGCTTTCGGCGGTCGGCGGACGGTTGCTGGCGGAAATGATGACGGGCGAAAGGCCTTTTGCCGACCCCTCGCCCTTCGCCATTGAGCGATTCGCGTAACGGGCGGCTGGAAAGCCGCCCGCCGCGAAAAAATCACCAACGGCGGTAATGGCGGCGATACATGGGGCGGCCATTGGGGACGCAGCGGCCCCAGGGATTGGCGTGCCAGCCGGGACCGCAGCGCCAGCCGACCTGCTGGATCGGGGCGGAAACGCCGGCCTGGTTGGCGGGCAGGGTCATGGCGCTGGCTTCCTGAGCGCCGACCAGGCTGGCGGTGGCGAGCGCGGCGGCGAGGACGATTTTCTTCAGATTGGACTTCACTTGCGTTCCTCCTCTTTGCGGCTGGCCCGAAGCGAATCGGGACAGCCATGGAACGCAGCCAGACTAGTCCGGGCGTGTGAACCTTGGCTGAACCGGAAAAACCCAAAAAGGCGCCTTGGCGCAAGCTCATGATTTTAGGTTAATATGAAATGCTCGGAACTGAACCGGGACGCGAAAAGGTCGGTACGATGAAGAGGAGCTTGGCGCAGGCCGTGGGGTTGACGGTTCTGTTTTGTGCCGGGTTGGCGCGCGCCGGCGAGGACGAGGAACGTCGCGCCGCAATAGCCGCCAAGGTCGAGAAGGGCATGGACTCGCCGCTCGCAGGCGAAACCGAACATCCCGAGGAATTCGAGACCAAGCATATTTTCGGCGTCAGCGAAGGCACGGATGTCGGCGAGCCCGGCGAAAAGGAGGTCGAGTTCTCCACCAACGCCAATATAGGCAAGCACGGCGGCGGCCGTTATGGCGGCGTGGAGCAGGAAGCCGCCTTCGAACATGCGGTCACCGACCGCTTCGGCTATGAATTCAGCCTGCATGGCGTCTCCATGACCATGACCGGCGTGCCCGGCGTCGCCAATCAAAGCCTCACGACTTTCTCCGGCCTGTCCTTCGCGCCAAAACTGATCCTGCTACGGCGCGGCGTGGACGCGCCCATCGGCCTGGCGGTGTCGATGGCGCCGGAATATGATCGCGTCGATCCGGTCATCGGGGCTCAGGCGCGCAATTTCGCTTTGCCCTTCAAGCTGATGATGGATGCTGAACTCATCAAGGAAAAGCTGTTCTTCGGCACGAATATCGTGCTGGCGCCGGAATGGGACAATGAAAAGGGCTACGGCTTCTCGCAATATGCGCTGTTCGGTCTGACCGGCGCCTTGACCTATCGCCTCACGCCCAAAATCGCCATTGGCGGGCAGGTCGAATATTACAATGTCTACGGCTCGCTCGGCTTCGCCAATAATACCGGCTGGGGAACCTATCTCGGACCGACGGTTCACATGCAGATCAATGACAAGAGCTTTGTCGCGGCCTCCTGGTCGTCGCAGGTCGCGGGACAACCGGCCTATGGCTCGGCCGCGACGCTGTCCGCCTATAACGCCTCCGATCTCGCCCGCAATCGCGCGACGCTGATCTTTGGCTTGCAATTCTAATCCCCGACCGGCGTCAGGTCGAATTCGATAAAGCGGGCGTCGTCGGCGAGGCTTTCGATCAGCCTGTGACTGGCGTTCTTGTCCGGCGTTGCGATCAGGGCGCGATAATCGAGATATTTGCCGTCGGCGGCGACATGGCCGCTGAGCGAGGCCACATGGCAGCCATGGTCGGCGAGCAGGGCGACAATGGCCGGCTCATGCAGCGCGCTGGCGCGGGGCTGGCGCAGGCGCAATTGCATTTCATGCTCGTCGCGCAGCTTGCGCTCGAACCAGCGTAGAACGGTCAGCGACAGCAGGGTCAGGGCGGTGCCGGCGATGGCGGGAAAATAGAAGCCGAGGCCGATCAGCACGCCCAGGGTGGCGGTGACCCAGATCGAGGCGGCGGTGGTCAGGCCGCGCACCGAAAAGCCTTCCTTGAGAATGCCGCCGGCGCCGAGAAAGCCTATGCCGGCCATCAGGCCCTGAATCACCCGCTCGACGCCGCTGTCGAAGGGAATCGCCGTCAGCGGACCCTGCCAGGCGTAAACGCCGATCATCATCAACTGGCAGGAGCCGAGGCAGACCAGCGCATGTTCGCGCAACCCGGCCATGCGGCCGCGCCGGGTGCGCTCCATGCCGATCAGCCCGCCCGCGACCAGGGCGCCGACCAGTTGCAGAAAAATGGTGAGATAGAGCGGGGACATCGGGCCTCTCCCGCGTGAAAAATGCGGAAGAGGGAGTTTCGCGCGGAATGGTTAGGATTCCGTCTCCGGATCACTTCCAGAGGTCGATGGCGACCGGGGCGGAGAGGACGGTGGCCAGGCCGCGCAAGCGCGCCTGCCGGGCGAATTTTTCCGCCTCCTCACGGCTGACGAACAAGCCGCCCTCGCGGCCATCGGCGGCGCGCGCCGCCCAGAATCCATGTTCCTCGCGGCCGATCAGAAATTGCGGCGTTTCCTGGTCTTGGGTGTTGTGTCGAGCGGCGCTCATGGCGGTGAAATCCTGACGATCCCCTGCGGATCGGCGGCTTTATCGCGTGGAAAAATGGCGGAAGCGGGCCGGAAAAGTGAAATCGGCGTTACGCTTTTGTCATCTGTCCGGCGAGCGCGCGCCAGGCTTCGGGGCTGCGGCTTTCGCCGAGTCTTTGCAGGAAGGCCCAGGCCAGCTCCAGCCGCGCGGCGCAGATTTCCGACAGATCGTCGCCCAGGCCAAAGCTGTCGCCGCGCACGCAGAGCAGGAAGCTTGGCGGCGGCTCCTGCTCAAGAACCTTTTGCGCCACAGCGAGCACGGATTCCGGCGGCAGGGCGTGGCTGGTGTGGGTCAGGCCCTGGCGCGGGAAAATCTCGCGGAAGAAGAAGGGCGCCTCGGTGTCCTTGCCGGCGTCGAGAAACAGCGCGATGTCAGCGCCCTTGAGGTCGAGCGCATGTTCGAGCTGAAGCTGAAAATCCTCGATCAACAGGGCGCCTTCCCAGCCGGCCCGTTCGAGTCGCTGCAACAACAGCGGCCCGACGCCATCGTCGCCGCGCGAGATATTTCCCCAACCGAAGACGACCAGTTTGAGCGGCAATTCGGATAAATCCTGCGACGGCGTTGGGCATAAGGACGGCGCCCCAAAAACCAGGCGATGACGGGCCTTGAGGGCTCGCCTCACCCCATGTTTCACCTCACCCCATGTTTTTCCGGGCCCGATGCACCAGCGCGCCCTCGGCGTCGATCAGATCGACCTCCAGCGGCATCTGGCCAATGGCGTGGGTGGCGCAGGACAGGCAGGGATCGTAGGCGCGGATGGCGACCTCGATATGGTTCAGCAGGCCCTCGGTGATTTCGTGGCCGGTCAGATATTGGCTGGCCACGGCGCGCACCGCCTCGTTCATCGCCTGGTTGTTGTTGGTGGTCGAGACGATCAGATTGCAATATTTGACCAGATCGTCCTCGCCGACGCGATAGTGATGGAACAAGGTTCCGCGCGGCGCTTCGATCACGCCCACGGCCTCCTCGCGGCGCGCGCCCCTGTCGCCCATCAGATCGGTCCCCAGAATATCGGGATCGTCGAGCAGGCTTTGAATCACCTCGATCGCGTGCAAAGCCTCGATCATCCGCGCCCAGTGGAAGAACAGCGTGCCATGCAGCGGCTTGCCGCCGCCCAAGGCCAAGAAGTTCTGGCGCTCGGCCTCGGCGATTTCGCTGGGAATATGGTCGCAGACCTGGACGCGGGCAAGCGGCCCGACCCGGTACCAGCCGTTTTCCGCGCCCAGCGTCTTGATGTGCGGAAATTTCATGTAGGTCCAGGGTTTCACTTCCTCCTGGAGCACGTCCTGATAGGTGGAATAATCGACATGGTCGAAAATCATGCCGCCATCGGCGTCCCTGGCGCGCAAGCCGCCGTGATAGAGGTCCATCGCGCCGGCGCCATCGACGAAGCCCATCATGTTCGAGCGGAATTCGCCGAATTTATTATAGAATCCGGGATTGGTGAGATGCAGCTTCTCGAGCATTTTCACCGCGCCGCGCGCCCATTCGATCATTTGCGGAATGTCGCGGCGCAGCTCGTCGCGTTCGGCGACGGTCAGCGCCTTGTTGACGCCGCCGGGAATGGCGCCGGTGCCATGGATGCGTTTTCCCGCGGTGTGGCGGATCACCTCCTGGCCGAATTTGCGCAAGAGCACGCCCTGCTTGGCGATTTCCGGATGATCCATGGCGACGCCGACAATATTGCGCCGGGTCGGTTCGGAGTCGAAGCCGAGCAGCAGGTCGGGCGAGGCGAGATGGAAGAAATGCACGGCGTGCGACTGCACCATCTGGCCGTAATGCATGAGACGGCGCAGTTTTTCCGCCGTGGGGGTGAGCGCGCCATAGCCGGCGATCAGGTCCATGGCCTTGACGGCGGCGAGATGATGGCTGACCGGGCAAATGCCGCACAGCCGCTGCACGGCCACCGGCACTTCCCAATAGGGCCGGCCCTCGATGAAGATTTCGAAGCCGCGGAATTCGACGATATGCAGGCGAACCTGATGGATCTTGTTGTCCTCGTCGAGCAGCAGCGTGACCTTGCCGTGGCCCTCGACGCGGGTCACGGGATCGATGGCGATGCGGCGGAGCGTTTCGGGATGGGCGGCGGTTTCCAAAGCGGACATTTGAACCTCAATCGAAACGGAACAGGTGATATTCGAGGCGCGGCTGGCGCCCGCCAATCAGGTCGGTGACATATTTCCAGATGGCGTCGCCCGAGGGCGGGCATCCCGGAATGAAATAATCGACCCGGACGATCTCGTTGATCGGATAGACCTTGTCGAGCAACAGCGGCAATTCCGGATCGTTGGGCACGCGGCTCTGCACGCCGGGCATGTCGGTATAGACCCGGGTCAGCATGTCGCCGACGTCGAGATGGTTGCGCTGCGCCGGCAGGCCGCCATTGATGGCGCAGGCGCCACAGGCGATCAGCACATGGCAATGCGCCCGCATTTCCCTGAGCACATGGACGTTTTCGGCGTTGCAGACCGCGCCCTCGACAATGCCGATGTCGCAGGCCCCGAATTTCTTGATGTCGGTGATCGGGGAACGGTCGAATTCGGCGACCTTCACCAGCTCCAGCAGGCGTTCGTCAATGTCGAGCAGCGACATGTGGCAGCCGAAACAGCCGCTGAGCGAGGTCGTGGCGATCTTCAGTTTTTTTGGCGCGACAGGGGCGTTCATCTCATTTCTCCCCTTCGGCGACGGCGAGCTGGCTGATCGGCAGATCGTCATAGACGCGCGCGCCGATCGGGCGGGCGAATCCGACTTCCTTGGGCAGGATCGCGCCGACCGGGCAAACTTTGGCCGCCTTGTCGGTCTTCTCGAAGGCGCTGTCGCCAAGTTTTCCCGAGGGCGAATTGACGACAATATGGGAGTCGCGGCCGCGCCCGGCCAGCCCAAAGACGCTCTTGCCATCGACATCGCGGCTGGCGCGCACGCAAAGCTCGCACATGATGCAGCGGTTCAGGTCCAGAAAATAATCCGCGTGCGAGGCGTCCACCTCCCGATTGGGAAAGAAATGCGGGAAATGCGGCGTGAACATTTCCAGGTCATAGGCCAGCGCCTGGAGCTGGCAATTGCCGCTCTTCTCGCAGCCGGGGCAGAAATGATTGCCCTCGACGAACAGCATTTGCAGCAGGGTGCGCCGGCGGTGGTTGAGATCGGGCGTGTCGCTCTGCACCTCCTGGCCGGGCAGGGCCCGCATGGTGCAGGCCGAGCCGCTGCGATTGTTGACCACTACCGTGCAGAGCTTGCACGAGCCATGGGGCGCGAATTCGGGATGGGCGCAGAGATGCGGGATGTAATGGCCCGAAGCCATCGCCGCCTGCAAGATGGTCTGGCCCGGTTCGAAGGCGACCTTCTCGCCGTCGAGCGTGAAGATGTTGGCTGTCTCGGTCATGCTTCGGCTCCCAGATGGGCGTCGGCGTCGTCGCGGCCGGAGATTTCGCGCGCCCGGGCCAGGGCGGCGTCGAGATCTATGTCCGGTTCGAAGTCGCGGTGGATGAGTCGGCGGTCGAAAGTGGCGGGAAATTTCTGCATGATGTCATGCAGCGCGGCGGTCGCGGTCTGGCCCAGGCCGCAATGGCTGGTGGTGCGCATCAGCTCATGCAGGCGGTTCAGCTCGTTGAACTCGTAGCGGGCGCCGTGTCCGGCGGCGATCTTGTCCATTTTGCGCGCCACCAGGGCCGTGCCGACCCGGCAGGGCGTGCAGAAGCCGCAGCTCTCATGCTCGAAGAAATGCGCGAAATTATGCGCGACGTCGAACAGGTCGCGGTTGCGGCCAAACACCATGAAAGAGCCGGCGGTGGGCACATCCTCGAAGGCGATGCGCCGGCCGAATTCCTGCGGCGTCAGGCAGACGCCCGCCGCGCCGGAAATCTGCACGGCCTGCGGGTCATGGCCGCCGCAATCGTGCAGCACCTGCGAGACGCGCACGCCAAAGGGATATTCATAAAGGCCGGGGCGCTCGACATCGCCTGACACCGAGAGGATTTTCGTGCCGGTCGATTGCTTGGTGCCCGCGCCGGCATAGGCCGCGCCGCCCTTCATGGCGATTTCCGTGGCCTTGCACAGGGTCTCGACATTATTGACCGCCGTCGGCTGGTTCTTGTAGCCGCAGGTGACCGGGAAGGGCGGGCGGATGCGCGGACGTCCCGGCTTGCCCTCCAGCGATTCGATCAGCGCGGATTCCTCGCCGCAAATATAGGCGCCGGCGCCCATGTGGATCTCGATGTCGAAATCGAATGTTTCCGCGCCGCAGATTTTCGCGCCGAGCAGGCCGGCGCGCCGCATGTCGGCGAGCTGGGCCTCCAACGGGGCGCGCAGATAGGAATATTCGCCGCGCAGATAGAGCAGACCCTTGCGCGCTCCGGTGACATAGCCGGCGATGGCCATGCCCTCGAACACGCGGCCGGCGAAGCTTTGCAGCAGCACGCGGTCCTTGAACGTGCCGGGCTCGCCCTCGTCGGCGTTGCAGACGATGAAGCGTTCCTCGCCCTTGGCGTCGCGGCAGGCCTCCCATTTGATCGCGGTGGTGAAACCGGCGCCGCCGCGTCCGCGCAGATTGGATTTCTTCATTTCCGCGAGCATGCCGTCGCGGCCATGGGCAAGCGCCGCGCGCAAGGATTCGCCGGGCGCATAAGCCGAACCGAGCAGCATGTCGGCGCGCTCGATATGATCCTCGACATGGAAATAGGGCGCCGGCCAGTTCGCCAGCGGCGCGCGAGCGCGGATCAGGTCGCAGATTTCATCGACGCGGCGCGGCGTGAGCTTGGTGATGGCGCGATTGTTGACCAGCAGCGCCGGACCCTGGTCGCACATGCCGGTGCAGGAGGTCGTGTCGACGCTGACCAGCCCATCGGCCGAGACCTCGCCGCGCTTCAGCTTGAGACGCTTGAGCATATGCTCCATCAGCGCCGGCGCGCCGGCCATGCGGTCGGTGATATTGTCGGAAAACAGCACGCGATATTTTCCGCGCGGGCGGTCGTAGAGATGGGCGTAGAACTGCACCACGGCCTCGACCCGGGTGATGGGAACGCCGAGGCTTTTCGCTGTCAGCGCCTGGGTTTCCGGCGACAGCCAGTCGAGCGCATCCTGCGCGTCGCGCAGGATTTGCAGCAAATACCCCGCGTCGCCCCGATATTTGGCGATCAGCGGCGGCAGGATCTGTTCGGCCGTCAAAGCTTCCGTGGTCATGAGCGAACTCTGTGTTCGGTTCCGCCGATGCGCGGCCAGGGAGCGGCGCGCGCGATTCGAATGCGCAGGTTAGATAGAAAATGTAACGGTCTTGAGGCTTGCGGCGCATTTTCGGCGCGACAATAAGCGCGGGAAACATCCGCCCGCATGACCAGGATCAAATTGCCGCGCCATGTGGCGGCAAAACGGCTTGTCTTTAGGGCGTAGAAACCGCGCTTACACGGAGCCGCCATTTGCTGCAAATGATCTTTCCGGCACTGGAAACTCAGTTGAGCGCGCCGATCAGCGCGCCGCTCATCAGCGAGGCCAGCGTTCCCGCGACCAAAGCGCGAAAGCCAAGCGCGACAATATCGTGCTTGCGCTCAGGCGCCATGGCGCTCAAGCCGCCGATCAGAATTCCCAGCGAGCCGAAATTGGCGAAGCCGCACAGCGCATAGGTCAGGATCAATTTTGCGCGCGGGCTCAAACCCGGTTGTCGCGCCAGGTCGAGAAAGGCGATGAATTCATTGAGCACGGTCTTTTCGCCGAGCAGGCGCGCGGCCGTGTCGAGATCGGGGCCGTCTATGCCGATCAGCCAGGCCAGCGGCCGGAAAATCCAGGCGAACAGCCTTTGCAGCGACAAAGGCGCGCCCCAGACGTCGGGCAGGACGCCCAGCGCCTGATTGACCAGCGAGACCAGCGCCAGCAGCACGATCAGCGAGGCCAGCACATTGACGAGAATGACAATGCCGTCGCTCGTGCCGCGCGCGATGGCCTCCAGCGCGGTTTTGGGCGGATCGTCGCGCGTCAGCGCCACCTCGGGCTCGGTTTTCGGCGGGAAGGGGACCATGATCGCGGCGATGGCCAGCGCCGCCGGCGCCGAAATCAGCGCCGCGGTCAGCACATGGGTGAAGGCCTCGGGGAGGACGGGCGCGAGAATATGGCCGTAAATGGCCATGACCGTGCCGGCTATGCCGGCCATGCCGACGCTCATCAGCGCGAAAAGCTCGCCGCGATGCATTTCCGTCAGATAGGGCCGCACCAGAATTGGCGATTCCACCATGCCGACGAAGACATTGACGGCGACGCCCGTCCCCAGCGCGCCGCCGAGGCCGGTGGCGCGGCGCAGGACCAGGGCCAGCAGCGCGACGATCCTCTGCATCGCGCCCCAATGAAACAGCAGCGAGGCCAGCGCGCAGACCACGAGAATCATCGGAAAGACATGGAAGGCCAGCACCATCGGCGCGCCCCCGCCCTTGGACTCGAAAGGCAAGGGCGCGCCGCCGAGATAGCCGAAGACGAAGCTCGTGCCGGCCTCGGTGGCGCGGTCCAGCGCCGCCACGCCCAGGGCCAGCCAGGCCATGACGGCGGTCAAGGCGGGGACTTTCAGCAACAGCAGCGCCAGCGCCGCTTGCAGACCCAGCCCGGCGGCGACGACACGCGGCGCGATGGCGCGGCGGCGCTCGCTGAACAGCAGGGCGATCCCGAGCAGGCAGACAATGGCGAAAAGCCCGTGAAGCAAATGCATAAGAGCGCCGAAACGAGAGGTCCGGCGCAGTCTAGTCGCTGGGCGGGCCTGGGCCAAGCTCGGGCCGCCAAGCGGAATTTTCTCAGTGTTTATACGCATTGTGCGATTGCGGCGCCTGGCTCATGCTGCGGCTATTACGGATGGGTTCAGATCCGGCGTGAGCCGGCTTTCGGGCGCGCACTGCGAGGGGAGCAGAGACCAACAAAAGCATGCCGCCCGGAAATTGACTGAGGCGCGTGGTCAATGGCCTCGCGAATGCCTCCAAGCCGCCGCAAGGCGGCTTTTATTTTGGCCTCGCGTCCGCGACCGCTTGTCCTGGAACAAGGCCGGACGCGCGAAAATGGCTATGGTTGAACATCATGCGCGATCTGCCGCTCGCCAAAGTCTATGCCCTGCTCGAGCCGGGGCCGGTGGTGTTGCTGACCACCGCCAAGGACGGCAAGGCCAATGTTATGACCCTGTCGTGGCACATGATGGTGGAATTCGTTCCGCCGCTGATCGCCTGCGTGGTCAGTTCCGCCAATTTCAGCCATGAGGCGCTGGCCAGAACCGGCGAAGGCGTCATCGCCATTCCCGCTGCGGACCTGGCGGAAAAGGTGGTGGCCATAGGCAATTGTTCCGGTCGCGACACCGACAAATTCGCGGCTTTCGGCCTGACGCCGCGGAAATCCGCGAAGGTCTCGGCGCCGCGCCTAAAAGAGTGTTTCGTCAATATCGAATGCCGCGTCGTCGATCGCACGCTGGTCCGGCGCTATAATCTTTTCTTGCTCGAGGCGGTCAAGGCCTGGATCGATCCGGCGCGCCGCGACGCCAAAACGCTGCATCATCGCGGCTGGGGCGCCTTCGCCGTCGATGGCGAGATTTTGCGTCTGCCCTCGGGCAAGGCGTGATGCGCTGGCGTTATTGTTGCCCAACGCATATAAGTTTTCAGCGTCAAGAAAGCGGACTTCCTCATGCGGCTGACCTCCTATTCCAATTACGCCCTGCGCATTCTCATGGTCGCGGCGCTGCGGCGCGGGCAATTGGCGACGGTGCAGGAGGTGGCGGATTGTTTCGGCATTTCCAAGGCGCATCTGGTCAAATGCGTGCATCAGCTGGGGCAATGGGGCTATCTGGAAAATATTCGCGGCCGCCACGGCGGTTTCCGTCTGGCGCGGCCGGCGGAAAGCATCACGGTCGGCGAAGTGATCCGCCTGACCGAGGAAGATTTGACGCTGGTGGAATGTTTCAACGCGCAGACCAACAGCTGTCCGCTGATCGACATCTGCCGGCTGAGCGCGGCCTTCAAGCGCGCCTGCGCCGCTTTTTTGGAGGCGCTCGACGGCGTCACCATCGCCGAGATCGCCGGCAATGGCCCGGAAATATCGCGGGCGCTGAATTTCGATTGGACGGAGCAAAATCCGGGGCGCACGGCGCGGGCGCCGGCGGCCTGATTCAGCGTATGTCCCAGGGCCGCAGACAGGCGGGCGGATCGGCGTCGCAATTGAGCAGCCGGGCCGGCAAGGACTTCGCGCCAATTGGCGGCGATCGCGATGTTCACGCCGAAAAGCAGCAGGGGATAGGCGACGACATAGCGGAAATCCGCGTCGATCCAGAAAAACAGCAGATCGGCGGCAAATTTCAGCGGCGAAAAGCCGATCTTGCCGGGGTCCTTCTTTTTGCGGCCAGAGGCCTCGCTGACCACAGGCGCCGACGGCCTGTCGAGCCTGTCCATATGTTGCAACGCGATGGCTATGCCCAAGCCTACGCAAATTCCGACGGTGATCAAAAGTCCCGTCGTAAGATGTTCGGGCATGTCGCCCTCCTCACTCCACGATAAGACACTCCGCATATTTATACTGAACGGGTTTTATAATTACGTTACGTAAGTAGTGAAAATGCGATCGGATGGAGTTGGTCTGGCTTTACTCTACGGCGCCTATAAGGCCGGCCACAGCGCCGCGCGTTGCGCAATACAAAAATCGCGGAATTTCAACGCGGCCCGACTTGGCGCGGGTTCGGAGCGGGTGAGCAGGAACCATTGGCGCACCAGCGGCAGGCCGGCGACTGGCAGGGCGATCAAATGGCGGTCGGCGATTTCCATCCGGCAGGTATGGGCGGAGATGATGGCGATCCCCAGGCCGGCCATCACCGATTGCTTGATGGTTTCATTGGTGCCCATTTCCACGACATTGAAGGGCCGCCCGCCGCCGATGCGCTCGAGAAAACGCTCCATCAGCGTGCGCGTGCCGGAGCCCGGCTCGCGGGCGAGAAAGCGTTCGCGCAACAGGTCTTCGGCGAGAATCTGGTTGTCGCCCTCCAGCCGGTGGCCGGGCGGGGCGATGAGGATGTGGGGATGGTCGCCAAGCGTGGCGGTTTCGGCGCGGATATGGCCGGGCGGACGGCCCATCATCGCCACGTCGAATTCGTCGCGCTCCAGCCCGCGAACGATCTCCTCGCGATTGCCGATGACGAGAGTCACGCGAATATCCGGACAGGCGCGGTTGAAAGCGGCGACGAAAAAAGGCGCCAGATATTTGCCGGTGGAGACCACGCCGAATACTACGGAGCCAGTGACGCCGGCGATCAGCGCCTCGACGCGCTCGCCGGCCCGGGTCGCCAGACGCTCGAAGTCCTGGGCGAGACTCAAGATTTCGACGCCGACTTCGGTCGGGGCGAAAGGCGCGGCGCTGTCGCGCTGGAACAGGGGGCGCCGACCATTTCCTCCAACAGCTTGAGCTGGGTGCTGATCGCCGGCGGCGTGACATTGAGCGCCTGGGCGGCGCCGGTCACCGAGCCGCGCTCGACCGTGGCGGCCAGGGCGCGCAATTGGCGGCGGGTCAATCCGCGAAAATCCGGCATGGGCTCGCTCCTCCTCAAGTTCAGATAATCTAAATCACGCTTCCATTTTTTTAAATTTATTTTTCGATCGGGCCGGCGCAAGTTCCTCCCACAGCCGCCGCGTAAATGGGCGGCTGAAATCGAGCAGACCCTTCCCCGAACCGTCATGGCCGGCCCGCCGGTCTCGTGACGGGAAACGCCGACGCCGCGCGAAAGAATTGCCTCTGCCGCGCGGGGTCATGGACCAGGCGTTTTTCGGCGCGGGCCCGGCCTTGGCCGGGCATGACGACCGGGCGGGGCGCTCGAAACAATCGACCGGCGAAATGCCGGCGGGAGGAAACCATGAGCGCTGTGCACGCGCCGGCTCACGCCGGGGGCGAAAGCCTGAACGCCTATCTCGACACATGGAGCGCTGGGCGTCCCGAGCGCGCCGCGCTCGCCGAATGCCTCGCCGCGCTCGCCGAGGCCGGGCGGAAAATCTCCGAAACGGTTTTGCGCGGCCCCTTGCAGGGCCGGATGGGCGCGGAAATCGGCGCCGCCAACGCCGATGGCGACCAGCAGCGCGCCCTCGACGTCATCGCCGACCAGGCGGTCGTCGCAGCCTTGAAAACGGCCGATGTCGCCTATTACGCTTCCGAGGAGGAAGAGGCGATCCTGACCCTCAAAGCCGGCGGCGCCCTGGCCGTGGCGGTCGATCCGCTCGACGGCTCCTCCAATATCGACGCCAATATTTCGATTGGCACGATTTTCTCGATTTTTCCCGCCTCGCCCGAGGGCGCGACGGCCAGCTTTTTCCGGCCGGGCCATGAGCAGATCGGCGGCGGCTATATCGTCTATGGCCCGCATGTGGCGCTGGTGTTCACGCTCGGCGAAGGCGTCGCCCATTTCGTCCTCGACCCGGCGTCACAGACCTTCCGGCTGATCGCCGATGGGCTGAAAATCGCCGCCGTCACCCGCGAATATGCGATCAACGCCTCCAATTACCGCCATTGGATCCCGCCGATCCGCACTTTCATCGACGATTGCGTCGCCGGCGCCGGCGGCCCCCATGGCAAGGATTTCAACATGCGCTGGGTGGCCTCGCTGGTCGCCGAGACCCATCGCATTTTTGTGCGCGGCGGGGTGTTTCTCTATCCCGCCGACGAGCGCAAGGGCTATGAACATGGCCGGTTGCGGCTGCTCTACGAGGCCAATCCCATCGCCTTTCTGGTCGAACAGGCCGGCGGCGGCGCCACCGACGGCTTCCTGCGCATTCTCGACAAGAAGGCCTCGAACCTGCACCAGCGCACGCCGCTGATCTTCGGCGCCGCCGAAAAAGTCATGCGCATCGCCTCCTATTACACCGATACGCATTTCGAGCGCTCCCGTTCACCGCTGTTTGGCGAACGCGGCCTGTTCCACGCCTGAAACCCGGAAATAAACATGTCGATTCAGCACCCCATCATTTCCGTCGTCGGGTCTTCAGGCGCGGGAACCAGCACGGTCAAACATACGTTCGACCAGATTTTCCGTCGCGAGGGCTATGCCGCCGCCTCGATCGAGGGCGACGCCTTCCACCGCTTCAACCGCGCCGACATGAAGGCGGAAATGGCCAAGCGCAAGGAGGCGGGCGACGCCACTTTCAGCCATTTCTCCATGGACGCCAATCTGCTCGCCGAGCTGGAAAGCGCCATGAAAACCTATGGAGAAACGGGCAAATGCAAGGCGCGCACCTATGTCCATGACGCAGGCGAAGCCGAGCTGCACGGCGTGCCGCCGGGCCATTTCACCGACTGGCGCGAGATCGGCGCGGATTCGGACCTGCTGTTCTACGAGGGCCTGCATGGGGCGGTGAAACAGGACGATATCGACATTTCCGGCCAATGCGATCTGAAAATCGGCGTCGTCCCGGTGATCAATCTCGAATGGATCCAGAAGATCCACCGCGACCGTTCGCATCGCGGCTACACCACCGAGGCGGTGACCGACACGATTTTGCGGCGCATGCACGCCTATGTGCATGTGATCTGCCCACAATTCACCGAAACCGACATCAACTTCCAGCGCGTGCCGGTGGTCGACACCTCCAACCCCTTCATTACCCGGTGGATTCCCACCGCCGGGGAGTCGCTGGTGGTGATCCGCTTCCGCAATCCGCGCGGGATCGACTTCCCCTATCTCACCACAATGATCCACGATTCCTGGATGAGTAGGCCAAATTCGATCGTTATCCCCGCGGACAAGCTTGATCTGGCCATGCAACTTATCCTAACCCCTTTGATAACCCGACTGGTCGAACGCGGCCGCAGGTCGAAGTGAAGGTTTTGGAGCAAAGGAAAATTCAGATGGACCAGGTCTTGACCGCCGAAAAAGCGACCGCCGTCCCCTTCAAGGACATGGCCAACGCCATCCGCGCTTTGGCCATGGACGCGGTGGAAAAGGCCAAATCCGGCCATCCCGGCATGCCCATGGGCATGGCCGACGCCGCCGCCGTGCTGTTCACGAAATTCCTCAAGATCGATCCGGCCAATCCCGCCTGGCCCGACCGCGACCGTTTCGTGCTGTCGGCCGGCCATGGCTCCATGCTGCTCTACGCCCTGCATTATCTGCTCGGCTATGACGACATGCCCATCGAGCAGATCGAGAATTTCCGCCAGATGGGCGCCCGCACCGCCGGCCATCCCGAATATGGCCACGCCAAGGGCATCGAGACCACCACGGGACCGCTGGGGCAGGGCATCGCCACGGCGGTCGGCATGGCCCTGGCGGAGCGCATGCTCAACGCCCGCTTTGGCGACGCGCTCGTCGATCACCATACCTATGTGATCTCCGGCGATGGCTGCCTGCAGGAAGGCATTTCCCACGAGGCCATCGACCTCGCCGGCCATTTGCGGCTTGGCAAGCTGATCGTGCTCTGGGACGACAATTCCATCTCCATCGACGGCGCCACCAGCGTCTCGACCTCCATGGACCAGATCAAGCGTTTTGAAGCCGCCGGCTGGAACACGATCCGCGTCGATGGCCACAGCGAGGCCGAACTGACCGCCGCCATCGAAAAGGCGCGCAAACATTCGGATAAGCCCTGGCTGATCGCCTGCAAGACCGTCATCGGCTTCGGCGCCCCGACCCGCGCCGGCACCTCGAAAGCCCATGGCGAGGCGCTCGGCGCGGCTGAGATCGCCGGCGCCCGCGAAAAACTCGGCTGGCCCTACGCGCCCTTCGTCGTGCCCGAGCCGATTTTGAACGCATGGCGCGAAGTGGCGCAGAAAGGCGCGGCGGCCCGCGCCGAATGGACAGCGCGCCACGCCGCCTCGGCCCAGGCCGGCCTGTTTGACCGGCACATGGCCGGCAAGGCTCCCGAGGCCCAGGAAGCCTTGAAGGCGCTGATCGCCGACCATGTCGCCAACAAGCCGAAAATCGCCACCCGCAAAGCTTCGGAAGTGGCGCTGGCGGCGATCAATGACGCGACCGAACTGAGCCTTGGCGGCTCGGCCGATCTCACCCATTCCAATCTGACCATCACCAAGGGCCTGGTTCCCGTGGCGCCCGGCTCCTACGGCGGCCGCTACATCCACTATGGCATTCGCGAACACGCCATGGCCGCCGCCATGAACGGCCTCGCCCTGCATGGCGGCTTCATCCCCTATGGGGGCACCTTCCTGGTGTTTTCCGATTATGCGCGCGGCGCCATCCGCTTGTCGGCGCTGATGGGCGTTCGAGTCGTCTATGTGCTCACCCATGATTCCATCGGTCTGGGCGAGGACGGCCCGACCCACCAGCCGGTGGAGACCGTCGCCGCCCTGCGCGCCATGCCCAATCTTCTGGTGTTCCGCCCCTGCGACGCCGTGGAAACGGCGGAAGCCTGGGCTGTGGCGCTGGCCGAGGAGAAGACCCCTTCGGCGCTCGCCCTGTCGCGTCAGGCCTTGCAGCCGCTGCGCGTCAGCGCGTCGAGCGAAAATCTTTCCGCCAAGGGCGCCTATGTGCTGCGCGAGGCGGAGGGTGCGCGCGACGTGACCCTGCTGGCGACCGGCTCGGAAGTGGAAATCGCGGTGGCCGCCGCCGATCTGCTGGCGGCGCAGGGCAAGAAGGCCGCCGTGGTCTCCATGCCCTGCTGGGAGCTGTTCGAGCGCCAGAGCGCCGAGTACCGCAAATCGGTGCTGGGAACCGCGCCGCGCGTGGCCGTCGAGGCGGCGCTGCGCTTTGGTTGGGACCGCTGGATCGGCGATCACGGCGATTTCATCGGCATGCGCGGTTTCGGCGCCTCGGCGCCCGCCGGCGAACTCTACAAGCATTTCGGCATCACGGCGGAAAAGGTCGCTGAAGCCGCAAACAAGCTGATCGGCTAAGTCCCGATCCATCCCTTCTCCCCGTACGCGGGGACAAGGACTGAAAGCCAAGTTTAAACGAATAACCAAGCGCGAAAACAATGGTTTCGCGCCACGGGGACGCTTGTCCCGGAAACGGAGGACTCCATGGCCCGCATCACGCTCAGACAGCTTCTCGACGCCGCCGCCGAGCGGTCCTATGGCGTCCCGGCTTTCAACGTCAACAATATGGAGCAGGCGCTGGCGATCATGGAGGCCGCGCGCGCCACAAGCGCGCCGGTGATCATCCAGGCCAGCCGCGGCGCCCGCGCCTATGCCGGCGACATCATGTTCGCCAAGATGATGGAGGCGCTGGAGCTGATGTATCCGGAGATCCCGCTCTGTATCCATCAGGATCACGGCGAGCGCGTCGCCACCTGCCTCTCCGCCATCCAGAACGGTTTTACCTCGGTGATGATGGACGGTTCGCTGATGGAGGACGGCAAGACCCCGGCGAGCTACGACTATAACGTCGCCATCACCGCCGAAGTCGCCCGGCTCGCCCATATGGTCGGGGCCTCGGTCGAAGGCGAGCTGGGCTGCCTCGGCTCGCTGGAAACCGGTCACGGCGAGGCCGAGGACGGCCACGGCTTTGAAGGCAAGCTCGACCGCGCCAGTCTGCTGACCGATCCGGAGGAGGCGCAGGCCTTTGTCGCCGCGACCAAGGTGGATGCCCTGGCGGTCGCGATAGGCACCTCGCATGGCGCCTATAAGTTCACCAAAAAGCCGACCAGCGATGTCTTGGCGATCGACCGGATCGCCGAAATCCACGCCAAAATTCCCAACACCCATCTGGTCATGCACGGCTCCTCCTCGGTGCCGGAGGAATATCGCAATCTGTTCAACGAGAACGGCGGCGAGATGCGCGAGACCTACGGCGTGCCGGTGGAAGAAATCGTGCGCGGCATCCGCTTCGGCGTGCGCAAAGTCAATATCGACACCGACCTGCGCCTGGCCGCGGCGGCGGAATTCCGCCGCGTCGCCACCAAGAACCGCGCCGAATTCGATCCGCGCAAATTCTTGAAACCAGCCATGGACGCCATGGCCAAAGTTTGCCGCGACCGCTTCGAGGCTTTTGGCTGCGCCGGGCAGGCGCAATATATCAAGGTCAAGCCGATGGCGGACATGGCCAAGGCCTATGCCAGCGGCGCGCTCGATCCGGTGATTCCGGTGAAGTCCGCCGCCTAAGGAATTGAAGTTTCAGGACAAGGCAAGCGCGCCCTGGCGGCGCCGCGGAGACGCTTGCCTTCAATTCAAGGAGAGCAAAATGGACCAGTCATCCCGCTACGCCAATCTGAACCTGAAAGAAGCCGATCTGATCGCCGGCGGCAAGCATGTGCTCGTCGCCTACAAGATGAAGCCCAAGGACGGCCACGGCCCCTATCTCGCGGCCGCCGCCCATTTCGCCGCGGAATCCTCGACCGGCACCAATGTCGAGGTCTCCACCACCGACGATTTCACACGGGGCGTCGATGCGCTCGTTTATGAAATCGACGAAGCCAATGAAGTCATGAAGATCGCCTATCCCGTCGATCTGTTCGACCGCAACATCATCGACGGCCGCGCGATGATCGCCTCCTTCCTCACCCTGACCATCGGCAACAACCAGGGCATGGGCGACATTGAATATGGCAAGATGCACGATTTCTACGTGCCGCCGGCCTATCTGCGCCTGTTCGACGGGCCCGCGACCACCATCAAGGACCTGTGGCGCGTGCTCGGCCGTCCCGTCGTCGACGGCGGCTTCATCGTCGGCACGATCATCAAGCCCAAGCTGGGCCTGCGGCCCAAACCCTTCGCCGACGCCTGCTACGATTTCTGGCTGGGCGGCGACTTCATCAAGAATGACGAGCCGCAGGGCAACCAGACCTTCGCGCCCTTCAAGGAGGCCGTCAGCCTCGTGAACGACGCCATGGTCCGCGCCCAGGACAGGACCGGCCAAGCCAAGCTGTTCTCGTTCAACATCACCGCCGACGATCATTATGAAATGATCGCGCGCGGCGAATATATCCTGGAAACCTTTGGCCCCAACGCCGATCACGTCGCCTTCCTGGTCGACGGCTATGTCGCCGGTCCCGCCGCCATCACCACGGCGCGCCGCCAGTTCCCCAAGCAGTACCTGCACTATCACCGCGCCGGCCACGGCGCCGTGACCTCGCCGCAGTCCAAGCGCGGCTATACCGCCTTCGTGCTGTCGAAAATGGCCCGGTTGCAAGGCGCTTCGGGTATCCACACGGGCACGATGGGCTTTGGCAAGATGGAAGGCGAGGCCGCCGACAAAAACATGGCCTTCATGCTGTGCGACGACAGCGCCGACGGCCCCTTCTACCACCAGGAGTGGCTGGGCATGAACCCGACCACGCCGATCATCTCCGGCGGCATGAACGCGCTGCGCATGCCGGGCTTCTTCGAGAATCTCGGCCATTCCAACCTGATCATGACCGCAGGCGGCGGCGCCTTCGGCCATATCGACGGCGGCGCGGCGGGCGCGGTCTCGCTGCGCCAGGCGGAAGCCTGCTGGCGCGCCAAGGCCGATCCGGTCGAATTCGCAAGGGATCACCGCGAATTCGCCCGCGCCTTCGTCAGCTTCGCCGGCGACGCCGACAAGCTGTTCCCCGGCTGGCGCGACCGGTTGGGTCAGGCTGCGGCGTAAGCGAAAAACCGGGCCGGATTTTCAAGTCCGGCCCAATCACGACCGTCATGCCCGGGCTTGTCCCGGGCATCCGCGCCGATCCGCGAAGCTCGCCGTCAAATATTTCGCTCAACGGCGCCGCGTGGATGGCCGGGACAAGCCCGGCCATGACGTGCTGGGAAAACCGGGCGAAACCGGATGTCGCAGCACTGATTCATGGCCGCAGCCGCGAAAGGACTCACCCCATGCCCGCCTTCGACCGCAGCATAAAAATCGCGCCCTCGATCCTCTCCGCCGATTTCGCCAATTTCGGCGCGGAGTGCCGCGCCATCGAGGCGCAAGGCGCGGACTGGGTCCATGTCGATGTCATGGACGGCCATTTCGTCCCCAACATCACCTTCGGTCCCGCCACCTGCGCGGCGATCCGCAAGCATATCAAGGGCGTGATGGACGTGCATCTGATGATCGCCCCCGCCGATCCTTATATCGAGGCCTTTTGCAAGGCCGGCGCGGATGTTCTGACCGTCCACGCCGAGGCCGGACCGCATCTCGACCGTTCGCTGCAATTGATCCGGTCCTGCGGCGCCAAGGCCGGCGTGTCGCTCAACCCCTCGACACCGGCCAGCGCGCTGGAATTCATTCTCGACCGCATCGATCTGGTGCTGGTGATGACGGTGAACCCCGGCTTCGGCGGCCAAAGTTTTATCGACTCCCAGATCGAGAAAGTGAAACAGATCCGCGCCATGCTCGGCGAGCGTCATGTCCACATCGAAATCGACGGCGGGATCACGCCGGAGACCGCGCCGCTGGTCGCCGCCGTCGGCGCCGATGTGCTGGTCGCGGGCTCGGCGGTGTTCAAGGGCGGTTCGGTGGAGACGCCGGAGATTTATGGTCGCAACATCGCCGCGATCCGCGCCGCCGCCGAGGCCGCCCGGACCCGGACGGCGGCCTGACCGCCGCGAAAAATCAGCCGGTGCTCCACACTCTGGGGCGGCGCATGCCGGCGATCTTGCAGGCCTGTCCGGGATAGCCGAGCGGAAACAGCTCGAACAGCAGATTGCGTCCGCCGCCGCGCGTCTCCGTGAGGTGACGCATGACAAAACGCGCGTCGGCGGGAACGCGATGCTCGTCGTAAAAGGCGCGCATGAAGCGGATCGCCGCCCAATGGCCCTCGGTCAGCTCGATGCCGGCCACGCTCGCCGTCTCGCGGGCGAAATCCTCGCTCCAGGCGTCGGGATCGGTCAGATAGCCATCGGCGTCCACTTCCGCTTCGCTCATGTTTTCCTCCCTTGGCGCGCTATCCTAGCCCGATGCGGCGATCCTGGCGAACCGGATCGCGCCCGTTTTTGCGCGCGCGCAAACAAGCGCGACTTCGCGCCTTTCCGGTTGCGCAGGCGCCGCGCTGGCGATTAGAGCTTGAATTCGGCCGAGCGCATCCGGACGCCCGCCGAACCGAGGCGCCAATGACAAAGGGTGGAATTGACTCTCGCGACCGCCTCGCCGCGGATCGCCGGCAGGCCATGCAGGCTTTTGAGCGGGCGGCGACCGGAAAGAATCCAGCGGACATAGACCAGGCGGCGGCGGCGCTGGAAAGGCTGGTCGCGGCGGAGTCGAGGGATTTTCAGTCCCGGTTCCAGCTCGGCGTGCTGCGCGTGCTGCAAAATCGTTACGATGAAGCGCTTCGGCTGTTCAAGCCGGTCGCCCGCGCCATTCCGCGCGAACCGGTGGTGCGCGCCAATCTGGCTGCGGTCGCGCTGGTTATGGGGCGCTATGCCGAAGCCATCGACTGGTGCGACGAATTTCTGGCGCTGACGCCCAATTCGGCGAAAGTGCTGACCATACGCGGCAACGCCCTGCGCGCCCTGCGTCGCAACGAAGAGGCGGCGGATGGCTATCGGCGGGCTCTGGCCGTCGATCCCCGCCATGCCGAAGCCGCAATCAATTACGGTGGGGCGCTGCGCAATTTGCGGCGCTTCGCCGAGGCGTTGGCGGCGCTCGACCGGGCGCTGGCGCTCGACGCGAATTCCGCGCAGGCGCATTGCGACCGCGCCGCCGTGCTGCTCGAACTCGACCGTCCCGGAGAAGCGCTCGTCGCCGCCGACAAGGCCCTGGCGCTGGCGCCGGAAGATGTCACCGTGCTCAACAATCGCGCCCTGGCGCTGAAACAGCTCGGTCGGACGGAGGACGCCCTGCTGTGCTGCGAGGCGGCGCTGGCGGTCGATTCGAGCAAGGCGCCGCCCTGGCTGACCCGCGCCGGGCTGCTCGTCGATCTCGGGCGGGTGAATGAAGCGCTGGAAAGCTACGACAAGGGCCTGGCGCTCGATCCCGGCGACGTCGCCGGGCTGGCCAATAAAAGCGTGCTGCTTGGAGAAATGGGACGTTTCGACGAGGCCGTCGCCATGCTTCGGTCGGCGATCGCCCTGGATCCCGGCCGCGCCAGCCTGTTCTACAATCTGACCCAGATCGCCGCCCTGCGGCTGGACGATCCCGCCGTGGCCGCCATGACCGCGCAAATGCGCGACCTTGGCGCGCGCGCCCCGGCGGATCGGGCTTTTTTGCATTACGCGCTGGCCAAGGTCCAGGAAGACAATGGCGATCCCGAGGCGGCGTTCCGGCATTCGCGCGCCGGCGCGGCGGAGAAGCGCCAACTGGTCCATTATGACGAGGCGGAGACGCTGGATGAAATGGCGCGCGCCGGGCGGGTTTTCGACGCGAGCCTGCTGTCGCGACTGCGCGCGGGCGCGAATGAAGCGGCGGCGCCGATCTTCATTGTCGGCATGCCGCGCAGCGGCAGCAGCCTGCTGGAACAGGTTCTCGCCAGCCATCCCGGCGTCGCCGGCCTTGGCGAAACCGACGCCTTTGCCCGGGTCTTGCGCGAGGCCGGCGCGAAGAGCGCGGCATTCCCTGAATTTGCCCAGTCGCTGTCGGCGGACGGGGCGGCGCGGATCGGCGCGGGTTACCTTCAGGTCGTTGGGCGTCTCGCCGGCCCCGATCGCCGCACCGTCGACAAGGCGCTCGATAATTTTCGTTATGTCGGCTTGATCCATGCGGCGCTGCCCGGCGCCCGCATCATTCATATTCGGCGCGACGCCGTTGAGACCTGCCTGTCCGGCTTTTCCAAATGGTTCGCCGCCGGCTTCGCCTTCAGTTACGACCTCGGCGAACTCGGTCGCTATTACCGCGCCTATGAGCGGCTGATGGAACACTGGCGCGGGATTTTGCCCGCCGAGGCCTTTCTGACCGTGGATTACGAAGCCATGATCGCCGATTTCAAGGGCGAGAGCCAGCGCATCGCCAGTTTTTGCGGGCTCGAATGGGACGCGCGCTGTCTGGAGTTTCACAAGACCGAACGGCAGGTGCGCACGGCGAGCAAAACGCAGGTGCGACAACCGCTGTTCGACGGGCGGGCGCGCCGCCGCGCCGCGCTGGCGCCGCATCTGGGGCCGCTGCTGGCGGCGCTGGAGCTCCCCGAAGGGGACGGCTGAGACTCCTCCGGCGCAATGGCGGGTTTCTTGCATCCGGTCGGCGCGGCGGAAGGATTCATGAAAACCCATCTCGACTGGTCGGGCTACGACACTTACGGCATTGGCGACGCCTATTCCGGCATTCCCACGCGCGGCGGCAATTACGCCAAGGCGGTGGCGGTGTGCATGCATAATCGCGAATGCCAGCGCGACGGCAGGGGAGTCATGTGCCCCTCCTATAGCATCACCGGCGACCCCGCCCATTCGACCGAGGCGCGGGTCGCCGCCTTCAAGGCCGCGCTCAATGGCGATTATGGCGACAACGCCTTCGCCGCCCCGGAGCTGGCGGCGGCCATGGACCTCTGCGTCTCCTGCAAGGCCTGCAAGAAGGAATGCCCCAGCGCCGTCGACATGGTGCTGATCAAGACCGAATATCTCGCCCAGCGCAATGACGTCGCTGGCGCCCCCTTGCGCAACCGGCTGATGGGCGGCCTGCCGCATTGGCTGGCGCATGGCCGAGGCGCCTTGCGTTTCTGGGCGCGGGCGCGCAACGCGCTGCCGCCGCTGGCCTGGGCGGCGGAGAAGCTGTTTGGCCTCACCGCGCGCCGCCCGCTGCCGCCGCCATGCAAAACAGCTTTTGTCGATCCGCCGCCGCAGGGCTCTGGCGAACGTGGCGAGGTGGTGTTGCTGGTGGACACTTTTGCGCGCCATTTCGATCCTCAGGTGGCCGACGCGGCGATCCGGGTGCTGGTCGCCGCCGGCTATCGCGTGTCCGTGGCCCAACCCGCGGCCGACGATGCCGAGCCGCGACGCGGCCTGTGCTGCGGACGCACCTATTTGTCGATGGGCATGGTCACAAAAGCCCGCGCCGAGGCGCAAAGGCTGCTCAAGGCCTTGGCGCCGGCGATCGCAAAAGGGTTGCCGATCATCGGCCTGGAGCCCTCCTGCCTGCTGTCGATGCGCGATGAATTCTACAGCCTCGGTTTTGGCGCGGAAATCGGCGCTTTGGGCAAGAACCTCTATCTTTTCGAGGAGTTTTTAAGCCGCGAGGCGCAGCGCAAGGGACTGACCCTGCCATTGAAAAAGCGCGCCGGCAAAATCCTGGTCCATGGCCATTGCCACCAGAAGGCTTTTGGCGTGATGAAGGCGGTGAAGAAAACTCTAGCGCTGATCGAGGGCCAGGAGGTCGAAATTCTGGAGACCGGCTGCTGCGGCGGCGCCGGGGCCTTCGGTTATGAGGCCGAGCATTTCCAGGCCTCGCGGCAAATGGCGGAACTGGCGCTTTTGCCGGCGGCGCGCGCGGCGGCCCCTGAAGACGCGCTGGTCGCCGACGGCTTTTCCTGCCGCCATCAGATCGCCGACGGCTCCGGTCGCAAAGCCGTGCATATGGCGGTGCTGCTGGCGGGACTGCTGGAGGCGTGATCCTCCACCCAATTGACACAACCGGAAGCTGGATTAGAATTCGTCTCAACAATCGGGTTGCAACAGACGAGCGCGCGGCCATGAAGCCTAGGGCGGCGAAATATGCGATCGGCGAAGTCGTCAAGCACCGCAAATATCCATTTCGCGGGGTGATTTTCGACATAGACCCGGTTTTCGGCAATAGCGAGGAATGGTGGCTGTCGATCCCCGAGGACGTGCGGCCCGCCAAGGACCAGCCCTTTTACCATCTCTATGCCGAAAACGCGGAAACCGAATATACCGCCTATGTCTCGGAGCAGAATCTGACGCCCGACGACAGCGAGGCGCCGCTGCGCAATCCCCATGTGGACACGGTGTTCGCCCGCAGCCCCTCGGGCCGCTACATCAAGCGCCATAACGTGCTGAATTAGACGATGGCGCGGCGCCATTCCGGGCCTGTCGCCTTGTCTAGGTCGGTCGCCTTTCCTGGGCCTGTCGCCTTGTCACGTTCCGTCGTCGCGGTGGCGGCGGGGCTGTGGCTTTGCGTCACGCCGGTCGTCGCGGGCGATTCACGCGTCGTCGCGCCCGCGGATAATTTGCGTGCGCTTTCCGCCCAGTTCAACGCCTGTCTGGTTCCGCCGCCGGGCATGCCGGCCGCGCAAATCACCCTGCGCTTCAGCCTGCGCCGCGATGGCGCGCTGATCGGCCGCCCCCATGTCGCTTTTCTCCGCGCCCCCCCGGGCGAGGCGGCCCGCCGCGCGGCTCTGGAAGGCGCCGCGACCGCATTGGACCATTGCCTGCCGGCGCGCATGGTCCCGGCCCTGGGCGAAGCCCTGGCCGGGCGGATGCTGACTCTGCGGCTGATTTCCGGCAAATCCGCTGGCGAGATTTAAACCGCCTTGGCGAGGGCGATGAAATTGCGCACTTCCTCGCTCAGCCGCGCCGATTGGCGCGACAGCGTGTCGGAGGCGCCCAGCACGTCGCGCGCCGCGGCGGTCGCTTCTTCCGCGGCCTGGCTGACCCCGGAGATATTGGCCGCAACGTCTCGCGTCCCGGCGGCGGCCTCCTGAACATTGCGGGCGATTTCCTGGGTCGCCTCTCCCTGCTCCGCGACGCTGCCGGCGATGGTTTCGGCGTTGCGGCTCAACTCGCCGATCCGCGCGCCGATCGACTCGATGGCGCCGCCGGCGTTGCGGGTCGCCGATTGAATCTGGCCGATCGCCGCGGTGATCTCGTCGGTGGCCCGCGCCGTCTGATTGGCGAGGCTCTTGACCTCGCTGGCGACCACGGCGAATCCCTTGCCGGCCTCGCCGGCGCGCGCCGCCTCGATGGTGGCGTTGAGCGCCAGCAGATTGGTCTGGCCGGCTATGGCCTGAATCAGCTGCACCGTGGCGTTGATTTTTTCGGCGTGGTCCATCAGCGCCTGCACCAATGCGTTGGCGCTTTCGGCTTCGGTCACGGCGCGGCTGGCGGCATCCGCCGACTGTCCCACCTGGTGGTGAATTTCGCTGACCGAGCGCGACAATTCTTCCGCCGCCGCCGCCACGGTCTGGACATTGACGCTGGCCTCTTCGGAAGCCGAGGCGACGCTGGCCGACTGTCCCCGAGTTTGCGCGGCCATGGCCGACATGCCCTGCGCCGTCGCCTGCAATTGCGTCGCCGCCGAGGCGACCTCGCCGACCAGGCCCTGCGCCTTGCCGTCGAAATCCTGCATCAAGGCCGCGAGCTTTTCGCCCCGCTCGGCGCGCTCCGCCAGCAAGGCTTCCTGATAGACGGAAATGGCGACGTCCATGTCGAGCAGCGCCGCCGCGGAAATCGCGTGCAACAATTCCTTCAGTTTGGCGGGGGACCAGCGCGCGGAGTCCACCGCCAGATCGAACAGCCGGGTGAGGACGAATTGATAGCCGCCAATATACCAGCGCGGCTCCAGGCCGATGCGGAAATGGACCATGCCGATGGCGCGCACGCTGGCGAAGTAATTCTCGTCGAAGCGCCCGGAAAACAATCGCCGCCAATGGCCGGACTGCGCCTGTTTCAACCGCCCAGACTGGTCGCCGACCAGTTTGGCCAGATTGGGAAAGCCTCCGGCGTGGGCGTAAAAACCTTCGAGAATTTCCGGCAGTTTCGGCTCCAGAACTTTCAAAAACTCTGGAAGCAGCCGCCGCTCCTCGGCCCGGATCGCCAAAAATCGCAATCTCAAATCGCTATCCTGCGTCGCATCCATCGCCATTTCGAGCTCCATCGCTGCAAACAGATCGAAAACCCAGGACGTTCCGCGACTTGCGCCGCAGTGGCGGGCCGTGTCGTGAAACCCCAATCTCGCCAACTGGATAAGGTAGGTTTGTTTGACTTTAGTCACCATGCCGGCCCGGCCTTGCGCCAGGCTGGCGCGCATCCGTAATCGCCGCATGGACGCGCTCTTGACAAAATAATCGCCAAGCAACTGGAAACAGTAATGAATTTCGACAAACCCGGTCTTGGCCGCGCCGGGCGCGAGGGCGCCAAGTTACGGGAGGACGAAAAAAAGCGATTGCGGCCAAGCGGCGGCGCGACACTGCGCGGCCCGGTCGCCGGCGAAGCGGACAGGCTGCTTTTGTCGCAATTCTGCGCTAGAGCATGTGGACGCGGGCAAAGCCGCCTGGCGCCCACATGCTCTGTCAATAACGGCCATGACCGACCTATCCGCTAAAAACAACTCGCCTGCCAAGAACTCTGGCCCAAGGCTCACGGCGCGCGCGCTGCTGCTCGGCGACCGCATCGATCTCGCCGGGCTGGAGCGTTCCGACGCCATTTCGGTCGCGCCGCTGGCCTTTCATGTCGGTCCCTCCGGGCGGGTGGCGCTCTACCGCTATGGCGTGGCGGTCATGATCGGGTTGACGCCGCTGGAAGAGGACGACGTTCTCTCCCGACTCAAGGAGCGGGTCGTCGGCGCGCGGCTGCTCAAGGAGGACGAGGTCGCGCAGCTGGCGCTCGACGAGCCGGAGGACCGCATCCTGCCCGGCGGCGTCATCGGGTTGAAGGATTTGTCCGACGCGCGCTTCCTGGTTTTCGCCGACGCCTTGGCCAAAAGCGTGGCGCTGGGGCGCGACGAGCGCGAGGTCAATGGCGTGTTCGACAAGATCGAGCCCCTGGCCCACGGCCTGGCGCTGCACGGCAAGCCGATGCGCGGCCGGCGCGACATGTTGAAACTGATCGGCCAGGCGCTCAACGTGCAATATCGCGTCTCCGGCCGCGTCGCCGTCGAGGAAAAGCCCGATGTCCTCTGGGACCGGCCCGATCTCGAGCGTCTCTACGCGCGGCTCGAGGATGAATATGAGCTCAAGGAGCGCGCCCAGACGCTGCAACGCAAATTGGAGGTGATCGTCGAAACGGCGCGCGCGCTGGCCGATCTGATCGACGCTGACCGCTCCTCGCGCATGGAGGCGGCGATTGTCGTGCTGATCGTGCTGGAGCTGGCGGTTTCGCTGTTCCAGATCTTTTTTCACAGGGGCGGCTGAAAGCCCGCGCATTGACAGCGGCGGCATAAAATTTCACTAGAGGGGCGCCTTGCGCGCTCTCCGCGGCCGGAGCGCGGCCCTTTGCTCGGCAGGCCGCCAGCGGAATTTCATGTCCTCGCCGGAAAAGAAAAAGGTTCTGAGCCCCACCCAATGGCGGCTGATCGAACGTCTGCTGCGCGAACAGGGCGTCAAGCACATCAAGGGCTATGCCTTCGCCTTTGTCATGATGGGCATCATGGCGGCCTGCACCACGGCCTCCGCCTATATCATGAAGGACATCATCAACCGCATCTTCGGCGACAAGTCGATCGAGGCCATGTGGGCGGTCGGCGGCGCCATCATGGTCATCTATATCGTCAAGGGCTTCGCCACTTATGGCCAGCAGGTGACGCTCACCTATATCGCCAATAATATCGTCGCCGAAATCCAGACCCGCATTTTCGACAAAATGCTGGTCATGGACATTCCCTTCTACAACAAGAGCCACTCCACCGAATTCATCGCGCGACAGGCGTTTATTTCCAACGCCGCCAGCGGTGCGCTCAACCTGCTGATCACCGCGCTCGGCCGCGATATTCTGACGACGCTCGGCCTGGGCTTCGCCATGTTCCAGCAAGACCCGCTGCTGGCCGGCCTCGCCGTCATCGTCATGCCCGCGGCCATTCTCGGCGTGCGCAAGCTCGGCAATAAGGCGAAAAAGGTCATGATGACCGAATTCGCCGGCTTTTCCGCCATTCTCGAAAGCCTGCAGGAAACCGCCCTGGGCATTCGCGTGGTCAAGAGCTTCACCCTCGAGCCGTTCATGCGCGACAGGCAGCAGGCGTCGATCCGCTCCTTCGAGGCGGCGGCCAACAAGCTCGCCCGCGTGCAGTCGCGCTCCAGCCCGATGATGGAGACTTTCGCCGGCTTCGCCATCGCTCTTGTGGTCGTCTATGGCGGCTATCGCGTCATCAACGAGGGCGCCGACGCCGGCAGTTTCGTCGCCTTCATCACCGCTCTGCTGCTGGCCACCGATCCGGCCAAGCGCGTCGCCCGCCTGCAGGTCGATCTGGCGACCTCGCTGATGGGCGTGGACATGCTCTATCAATTCCTCGACCAGCCCAGCCCCGAAGTCGAAGAGGGCGGCGAGCCGGAATTGAAGGTGACGGCGGGCCGGGTCGAGTTCCAGGCGGTGGATTTTTCCTATCGACCGGACGAAAAGGTTCTGGACAAATTGAGCTTCGTCGCCGATCCGGGCCAGACGACGGCCCTGGTCGGGCGCTCGGGCGGCGGCAAGAGCACGACCATGTCCATGCTGCTGCGTTTCTATGAGCCGACCGGCGGCCGGATTCTCATCGATGGCCAGGACATAGCCGCCTGCTCGCGAAAGTCCCTGCGCGAGCAGATCGGCTATGTCGGCCAGGACACCTTCCTGTTCAAGGGCTCGATCCGCGACAACATCGCCTTCGGCCGGCCCGGCGCCTCGGAAGAGGAAATTGTCGCCGCCGCCAGGGCCGCTTTCGCCCATGATTTCATCATGGGTTTCGACAAGGGCTATGAGTCGCCCGTTGGCGAACAGGGGGCGCAGCTCTCCGGCGGCCAACGCCAGCGCATTTCCATCGCCCGCGCCTTCCTGAAAAACGCGCCGCTGATCCTGCTCGACGAAGCGACCTCGGCGCTGGACACCGAATCCGAGCGCGCCGTGCAGGAGGCCCTCAAAACCCTGTGCGCCGGGCGCACCACCATCGTCATCGCCCATCGGCTCAGCACCGTGGCCAATGCCGAGCGGATTTGCGTCATCGAAGGCGGCAAGGTGATCGAAACCGGGCGCCAGGACGAATTGCTGGCGAAAAACGGCGTCTATGCCTTGCTGCACAAGACCCAGTTCGAGCTGCGGGCGCTGCCCGCGGCCGAAGCGGCGGCGGAGTGATTTTGCCATGAGCAAGAAAAGCCTGCCCTCGCCGGTGATGAGCGTCGAGGAGATCGAGACTTTTCTCGAAGCGGAATTTCCGCAACTGCATCATGGCGGCCGCATGGTCATGGTCGAATCGGTCGGGCCGATGGTGGCGCGGATGCGGCTGATCGCCGACGAGCGTCATTTGCGCCCCGGCGGCACGGTGTCTGGCCCGGCCATGTTCATGCTCGCCGATGTCGGGCTTTACGTGGCGATTCTCGCCCATATCGGCCCGGTGGCGCTCGCCGTCACCACCAATCTCAACATCAATTTTCTGCGCAAGCCGCCCCGGGGCGACGTCATCGTCGAGGTGCGCCTGCTGAAGCTGGGCAAGAGGCTGGCGGTGGGCGAGGCGACGCTGTTTTCGCACGGCGATGTCGAGCCGGTCGCCCATGCGGTGGGCACCTATTCGATCCCTCCGGCGCGGTAACTAGATACCGTATCGCTAGAAAGCCTAGATTTGCTGGCTTTTTGCGAGATTTCCGATTGACATAAAATCGTCGCGCCCGTAAAAGCCCCCATCCTCCCGCCGGATTAGAAAATCCGCGCAGAACTGGAAACAAGAGACATGTTTGGTAAAACCTATTCGGCCAAGGCCGCCGAAATCGAGAAGAAATGGGTGCTGATCGACGCCAAGGGTTTGGTGGTCGGCCGCCTCGCCTCGATCATCGCGCTGCGCCTGCGCGGCAAGCACAAGCCCACCTTCACCCCCCATATGGATGACGGCGACAATATCATCGTCATCAACGCCGACAAGGTGGTGTTCACTGGCCGCAAGCGCGACCAGAAGGTCTATTACCACCACACCGGCTTCCCCGGCGGCATTAAAGAGCGTTCCGCCAAGTTCATCCTCGAGGGCCGCTTCCCCGAGCGCATCGTCGAAAAGGCCGTGCAGCGCATGCTGCCGCGCGGCCCGCTCGGCTCGAAGCAGCTTGGCAATCTGCGCGTCTACAAGGGCGCGGAACATCCCCACGCGGCGCAGAACCCCGAATTGCTCGACGTCGCCGCCCTGAACTCCAAGAACACGCGGAAAGACTGACCATGGCCGAGACCCTCGCCTCCCTGCAGGACCTCAAGTCCGCCACCGCCGCTCCGGCGCCGGAAGCGCCCGTCCATGTGCAGAAGCTGGACAAGTTCGGCCGCGCCTATGCGACCGGCAAGCGCAAGAACGCGGTCGCCCGCGTCTGGATCAAGCCCGGCACGGGCAAGGTCACCGTCAACGGTCGCGAACTGGACGTCTATTTCGCCCGTCCGGTGCTGCGCATGATCCTGCGCCAGCCGCTGGGCATTGTCGGCCGCGAAAGCCAGTTCGACATCACCGTGACCGTCGCCGGCGGCGGCCTCTCCGGCCAGGCCGGCGCTGTGCGCCACGGCCTGTCCAAGGCCTTGACCTATTACGAGCCCGGCCTGCGCCCGGCTCTGAAAAAGGCCGGCTTCCTGACCCGCGACTCGCGCGTGGTCGAACGTAAGAAATACGGCAAGCGCAAGGCCCGCCGCAGCTTCCAGTTCTCGAAGCGCTGATTCCATCCCTTTCGGGATTTGCGAACGGCGGGCCTCTGGCCCGCCGTTTTGTTTTGCGCGGTCCTCACGGACGGTCTTGCTTCCTCGCCCGGCAGGCCGGCGCGAGGAGGGGCGCCTTTCATTCACCATCCCGGCAAACCTCCACTTGCGTCATCCCGCAAAATAATGAACAATGTTCATGTTGTTCGAGGGGGCTTTCCATGTTCAAAAATGCTCTTGTGCCGCTTTGGCTGAAACTTGTTTACACCGTCTTCGTCGCCGTGCTGGTCCCGACCTATTGGCATTATTACGGCCCGGGCAATTTTCTCTATTTCTGCGACATGGCGCTGCTGCTGACCCTGGCCGGCCTGTGGCGCGAGGACCGGCTGCTGACATCCATGGGCGCCTGCGGCATTCTCGCCCCGCAAATTCTCTGGGTGCTGGATTTCGCCGCCCACGCCTTCGGCCTGAAGATTACCGGCATGACCGATTACATGTTCGCCGACAGCTCGGTTCTGCTGCGGGGCCTGTCGCTGTTCCACGGCTGGCTGCCCTTCCTGCTGGTCTATCTGGTGTGGCGGCTGGGCTACGACCGTCGCGCGCTCGTCGCCTGGACGGCTCTGGCCTGGGGCGCGATGCTGGTCAGCTATGTCTTCCTGCCTCCGCCCTCGGCCGCCGCCGGCATGGCCGCCGCCAATGTCGATTATGTCTTTGGCCCCTCGGATGCGGAGCCGCAGCATTGGATGGCGCCGACGCTCTGGCTGTTGGCGTTGATGTCGGCGCTGCTGACCCTGTTCTGGATTCCCTCGCATTGGGTTCTGAGCAAATGGCGCGGCGCCGAAGTGGCGTGAACGAAAAAACTTCACGACAAGGACGCATTGGCGGGCTAAAAGCCCGCCACTTTGTTTTGCGCCCCAGGCGTCGGGAACAATCGCCATGAACGAGCCCCAAAAGACCGAGCCAAAAAAAATCTTCATCGACGGCGAAGCCGGCACCACCGGGCTGCAAATCCGCGAGCGGCTGGAAGGGCGCGGCGATGTGGCGCTGGTTTCGCTGAAAGCCGAGGACCGCAAAAACCCGGCGGCCAAGGCCGAGATTTTCAAACAGGTCGATCTGGTCATCCTCTGCCTGCCCGATGACGCGGCCAAGGAGAGCGTGGCGCTCGCCGACACACTGGGCGCGGGCGCGCCCAAAATTCTCGACGCCTCCACCGCGCATCGCGTCGCGCCGGGCTGGGTCTATGGTTTCGCCGAACTGGCGCCGGGGCAGTCCGATGCGATTCGCGCCGCCAAAAGAGTTCGGCAATCCCGGTTGCTACGCCACGGGCGCGATCGCCATGCTGCGCCCGCTGGTCGACGCCGGCCTGCTGGCCGCCGACGAAACTTACGCGCTCAACGCCATCTCCGGCTATTCCGGCGGCGGCAAGGCGATGATCGCCGATTACGAGGCGGGAACGGCCGCGCCCTTCGAGCTCTACGCGCTGGGGCTGGAGCACAAGCATATTCCCGAAATCATGGCCTATGGATCTTTGCGCGCGCGGCCGATTTTCGTCCCGTCGGTGGGCGCTTTCCGCCAGGGCATGCTGGTCAGCCTGCCCCTGGCGCTGGACCGCCTGCCGGGCACGCCCAAAGCCACCGAGCTCGAAGCGGCGCTGCAAAGCCATTACGCCGGTCAGAAATTCGTGCGGGTCATGTCGCCGGAGCCGGGCGGAAAGCTGGAGCCGCAGGCGCTCAACGGCACGAACGATCTGGAAATCCGGGTTTACGCCAATGAGGCGCACCGCCAGGCGGTGATTGTCGCCAGGCTGGACAATCTCGGCAAGGGCGCCTCCGGCGCCGCCGTGCAAAATATGGAATTGATGCTGGGACTGTAAAAAAAACGCCCTCTCCCCGGCATGCGGATCGTCCTTTTGGGCGGTCCGAGGCTTGCGCGGGCCGAAGCCAAAAATGGCTTCCTGGCGGGGAGAGGGCCGGACGTCCCTCCGAAGGACCTGCCGCGACGGCACAAGATACAAATCCGTCGCGGCGTTGAGCGGTCCGCCGATTGGGCTCCGAACGGCGCGCGACCAAGGGCGCGCGAGTCAAAACTCAATTGTTCTCGTAAACCCAGCCGCCACGGATGATGACGATGTTGCCGCGCGTTTTCCGGGCGGCGTGCAGGGTGATGACATGCGGCGCCTTGCGTCGGACGACGTGCGGCTCGGGGATCAGGGGCATGCGCCGCGGCGCGAAGCGGCGCGGATAATAGCCGCGCGGATCGATGAAATCATGGGTGACATAACCGGGGTCTTCGTCGCCGGCGACCGGTTGCTGCAACATCAACGGCGAGGTCAGCGGCAGGCCGTAGGTTCCGTTATAGGGAACCAGCGCATTGATATGCGGGCCATTGTCCGGATAGGGGTGACCGGGACCGAGTTCCGGCTGCGGCGGCACGGGTTTGGCCGGAGGCAGATGCGGATGCGCCGGGAGCGGATGGGGCAGGGCCAGATTATTGGCCAGCGCCGCAACCGGCAGGGCCAGAATGGCCAGGGTCAAGAAAAATCGGACATTCTGTCTCATAATGCGGCTCCTCGCCCGCGAAAGCGTCCCGGTTCGGGACGTTTCGGCCTGTCTCAAGGCTCAGGGGCAAGAAGCGCGCCCGAAGGCGCGCCCACGTAAATTCAGGCCTTCACCCGCACATATTCGCCGGGGGCGTCGCCGAGGATTTCCACCTTGCCGCCGCCGGGTTCGCGCGCGGGGACTTTTTCCGGCGCCTGGGCGGCGATCCACTGAATCCAGTCCGGCCACCAGGAGCCCGGATGCATTTCCGCGTGAGCGCACCAGTCCTCATAGGCGCCTTCGGGGCGCTCGCCGGTCCAATATTGATATTTGGGCTTGGGCCCCGGCGGATTGACGACGCCGGCGATATGGCCGGAGCCGCCGAGCACATAGCGCATTTCGCCGCCGAACAGCTTGGCGCCGTTGAACACCGATTTCGCCGGGGCGATATGGTCTTCCTTGGTGGCGAGATTATAGACGGGGATGTCGATCTTGCCGAGATCGAGCTTTTCGTCGCCCAGCACCATCTCGCCCTTGGCGAAGCGGTTTTCCAGATAGCAATTGCGCAGATAATAGGAATGGTTGGCCTTGGGCATGCGGGTGGAATCGCCGTTCCAGGTCAGTAGGTCGAAGGCCATGGGCTCGATGCCCTTGAGGTAATTGTTGACGACATAGGACCAGATCATGTCGTTGGGCCTGAGCATGTTGAAGGCGTTGGCCATGGACTTGCCTTCGAGATAGCCGGCCAATTCCATTTCGGCCTCGATATTCTTGATGCGGTCCTCGTCGGCGAAAACTTTTAAGTCGCCCGGATCGGTGAAATCGACCTGGGTGGTGAACAGGGTCGCCGAATTGATCCGGTCGTCCTTCTTGGCGGCCATATAGGCCAGCGTCGCCGCCGTCATGGTGCCGCCGACGCAATAGCCGACCGCCGTCACCTGTTTTTCGCCGGTGATCGTCTCGATCGTGTCGAGGGCGGCGAACACGCCCTCGGTCATATAGGAATAAAAATCCTTGTGGGCGTGGCGGGCGTCGGGGTTGACCCAGGAAATGCAGAACACAGTGAGGCCCTGCGACACCGCCCAGCGAATGAAGCTTTTTTCAGGATTGAGGTCGAGAATATAGAATTTATTGATCCAGGGCGGCACGATCAGCAGCGGACGCTTGTAAACCTCGTCGGTCGTTGGCGTATATTGCATCAGTTCGATCAGATCGTTGCGGAACACCACCTTGCCGGGGGTGGTGGCGAGATTGACGCCCAGCTTGAAATTGCCCGGCGTGGTCTGGCGGATGCGAAGGCTGCCATTGCCGGCGGCGACGTCCTCGGCGAGCATTTTCATGCCGCGCGCCAGATTTTCGCCTTCCGCGTTCCAGGTGGCGCGCAACACGTCCGGATTGGTCATCAGGAAATTGGAGGGCGCGAGCGCCGCCCCGATCTGCCGCACATAAAAGGCGGCCTTGTCATGGGTGCGCTGGTCGAGCTCGGCGTCCTCGACCATATGCGTCGCCCAGTCATTGGCGAGGCTATAGGCCTGGCGGATGAAATCGAACACCGGATTGGCCTGCCAGTCCTCCGAGGCGAAACGCTTGTCGCGCGGATCGGCGGGGACGAAGGGCTGTTCGCTCTCGCCCGAAAGCCGGCGCAAGGTGTTGGACCACAGGCCGAGGAAGCTGCCGGCCAGACTGGCCTGCGCCTCCAGCGTCCGCGCCGGATCGGCCAGCCAATATTCTGCGACATGACCGAAGGTCTTGACCGCGTCGGCGACATCGTCGGCGATGGAGCTCTTGGACGCGCCTTCCTCGACTGGCTTGACCATCGCCGCGAGCGCGAGGCCGCCCTGTTCCACCGCGCGGGCCAGATTATCGGCCATGCGCTCGAAATTGGGCAGATTGGATTTGGGTTCGGCAGCCTCCGCGGTTGGGGCGGCTTGATCGAACTGCTTGCCGGGGCTCGCGTTCATAAGGGTATCCTCGGGGTTTCCTCGAAAAATTCCGGGCTGCTTTTTGCGCGGCGCGCTTGGCCGTCGTCCCGTTTCCGACATAATAAGACTTTATGTGACAGTTTCAGCAATGATCCGTTGGGCGATAGCCTTTCGGATAGGTTATACCGGTTGTGACGAAAGCCAAGCGCTCATGTCAGGTTTTTTTGCTCTCCGAACCCCGCGTCCTCTGGGGCGCCGCGCGGCGATTCTCGTCGCCGCGAGTTCTTGCCTTCGGGAGCCTCGCCGTCGCCGGGGCGCGGGCGCAAGAGGACGGACAGGCGGCCGGGCAGGACTCGCGCAATCCGCTTTATGGCGTTTCCGATTTCATCGGCCTGACCACGCCAACCGGTCCGCGTCCGGATTTCGTCGGCGCCAGCCGGCCCGACGAGAAAAAAATGGACTTCATTCCTTTTTCCGGCCCGGAAAAACCGCGCATTCCCGTCAAGACGCCGCAACAAGTCGCGGCCGATCAGGCGGCGCTGGAGGCCGAACGGCAGAAGGCGGCGGCGAAGTTGAAAAAATTGCAGGCCGAACCCGTCGGTCCGGTGACGCCCAACGCCCCGCCGCCGCCGATCCGCGACAAGTTTTGAGCCTTTTTCCCGATTTTCCCATGTGAAAAAGGTATGACACCGGCTTTTCCCGGTGCTAATCACGAGATTCCCACGGCGAGAAGGTAGCCGGGGCTTTAGCATGAGGACTGGATTGATGAGCGATTTCTATCGCGTGCGGCGGCTGCCGCCCTATGTGTTCGAACAGGTCAATCGTCTCAAGGCCAAGGCCCGCGCCGGCGGCGCCGACATCATCGATTTGGGCATGGGCAATCCCGATCTGCCCGCGCCGCGTCATGTCGTGGAAAAGCTGGTGGAAACCGCAGGCAAGCCGCGCACCGACCGCTATTCGGCCTCCAAGGGCATCGCCGGTCTGCGCCGCGCCCAGGCCGGCTATTACGAGCGCCGTTTCGGCGTCAAGCTCAATCCCGACACCGAGGTGGTGGCGACGCTCGGCTCCAAGGAGGGTTTTGCGAACATGGCCCAGGCGATCACCGCGCCGGGCGACGTCGTTCTCGTGCCGAACCCTTCCTATCCGATTCACGCCTTCGGTTTTCTCATGGCCGGCGGCGTGATCCGCTCGGTGCCGATCGAGCCCAATGAGGAATTCTTCCGTTCCGCCGAACGCGCCATCATGCACTCGATCCCCAAGCCGATCGCGCTGGTGGTGTGCTATCCGTCCAATCCGACGGCCATGATCGCCACGCTGGATTTCTATCGCGATCTCGTCACTTTCGCCAAAAAACACGATATTTTCGTGCTGTCCGACATCGCCTATGCCGAAGTCTATTTCGACGACCAGCCGCCGCCGTCGGTCTTGCAGATTCCCGGCGCCAAGGACATTTGCGTCGAATTCTCCTCCATGTCGAAAACCTTCTCCATGGCCGGATGGCGCATCGGCTTCGCGGTCGGCAACGAGCGGCTGCTCGGGGCGCTGGCGCGGGTGAAAAGCTATCTCGACTATGGCGCGTTCACGCCGATCCAGGTGGCGGCCACCGCCGCGCTCAATGGCCCGGAGGATTGCATCCGCGAAATGCGCGCGATCTACAAGAAGCGCCGCGACGTGATGGTCGAGAGTTTTGCTCAGGCGGGCTGGAAGATTCCCGCGCCTTCGGCCTCAATGTTCGCCTGGGTGCCGGTGCCGGAGAAATACCGGCCGCTGGGCAGTCTGGAGTTTTCCAAGCTGTTGATCGAAAAGGCCGATGTCGCGGTGGCCCCGGGCATTGGCTTTGGCGAACATGGCGACGATTACGTCCGTCTGGCCTTGGTCGAGAACGAGCAGCGCATCCGTCAGGCGGCGCGCGGCATCCGTCGCTTTTTCGACGGCGAGGAAAGCCTGCACAATGTGATCCCGGCGCAAGCGCGCGCGTAAGCAGCGCATGCAAGCGCGCGAAAAGCGGGCTGGAGCGCCGCGCGTATAAAAAACGTGCGGCGTCGTCTGGCGCGCGAAAGCCTCGCGCAAGCGGCGCCGGACAGATTGAGGCGGACCCCGAATTTGGATTCGCCGCAATGCCCCACGTCTCAGCACGTTTCCGCTTTTCCCTTTCCCTCACCCAGATGGTGCTCGCCTTGGCGGGCGCCGCATTGGCGGTCATGGCGCTGGGCACGGGCCTGGCGCTCTATAATTTCTACAATTCCACGCTGGAGCAGCGTCGCGCCGAATTGCGCAATGAGGTCGAGATGGCCTCTCAAATTCTGAGCATGGCGGTGAAGAATGCAGCGGGCGACCGGTCCGCGGCCATAGCGGCGGGTCTGGAGAAGTTGCGGCCGGTCCGCTTCGGGCAATCCGGCTATATTTTCGCCGTTTCGCTCGACGGCGTTTCGGTTTTATCGCCGATCACGCCCCGGGCCGAAGGCAAGAGCCTGTTGGGCGTCAAGGACAGCGGGGGCGGCGAGCCCTTCCGCGCCATGGTGAACCAGGCCAGGTCCGAGGGCGGCGGCTTCACCGCCTATCGCTGGGCGAAAGCCGGTCAGCAGGGCGATTTTTCCAAGCTTTCCTATGTCAAGGCGCTGCCGGATCTTGGGCTGATGGTCGGCAGCGGCGCCTATCTCGACGATGTTTTCGACGTGCTTCTCGGCGAGGCCTTGCGAATCGCGCTCTATGTCTCCCCGTTGGTGCTGTTTTTCGTCAGTCTGGCCTATTTCATTGGCCGTTTCATAGCGGGGCGGCTGAAGGGGATGACCGACGCTTTGCACGAAATGGCCCAGGGCAATTTCGAACTGGCGCCGCCGGGGCTGGAGCGTTCGGATGAATTGGGCGCCATGGCGCGCGAGGTGGAAACGTTCAAGCAAAGCCTCAACGCCAAAAATCAGGCCGAGAGCGCCCAGCGGGCCGAACAGCGCCGCGCCGCGGCGCAGGCCCGTTCCGGCGAAATGCAGGCTCTGGCGCAGAGATTCGAGGCGGCGGTCGGCGGCGTGGTCGCGGCGGTCGCCGGCGCCGCCCACGATCTGGAGAGTTTCGCCCGCTCGCTGGCGCAGGAGGCGGGCTATACCGGCGAGCAGGCGGAAGCCGGCGCCAGGGCGGCGGAAATCGCCGCCGCCAATATTCGCTCGGTCGCCGCGGCGGCGGAACAATTGACCTATTCGGTCGAGGAAATTGGCGGGCAGGCGTCGCGCTCGCATGAGGTTTCGACCCATGCCGAAAGCGAGGCCGACACGACGCGCGGAAAAATGGAGGAACTGACCGGCGCGATCCAGCATATTGGCGGCATTGTCGAAATGATCACCGGCATCGCCCAGCAGACCAATATGCTGGCGCTTAACGCGACGATCGAGGCGGCGCGCGCCGGCGAGAGCGGACGCGGCTTCGCCGTGGTCGCGCAGGAAGTCAAATCGCTGGCCGAGCAGACCACCCGCGCCACAACCGAGGTCGCCGAGCAGATCGCCCATGTGCAGCGCGCCTCGCAGGAGGCTGCAGGCTGCATCGGCCAGATGACCGACGCCACCCATGAGGTCAATTCCATCGCCACGGCGATCGCCACCTCGGTGAATTCGCAGGGCGACGCCACCCGCGAAATCGCGCAAAACGTCCAGGAGACCTCGGCGCGCACCGCGGAATTGAGCAAGGTGATGGAGGAGGTGCGCTCGGCCTCGCGGCAATCGGGCGAATCGGCCAATCGCGTCCTGCAATCGGTGATGGCGCTGGCCGGCCATACGCAAAAATTGCGCGAAGAGTGTGACGCCTTTCTCCAGCAGGTTCGGGCGGCTTAGGCGGAACCTCGCATCGCGCGCCGGCGTTTGAGGGTTAGCCATCGGCTGGGAGCCCCGCATGAGAGACGCGCCGCCGCTCGCCGCTATTCGCGGCCTGCTTCTCGATCTCGACGGCGTGGTCTATGTCCGCGATCGGCCTCTCGCCGGAGCGCTCGAGGCCATAGCGCTGTTGCGTGCGAAAAAAATTCCCTTTCGCTTTGTCACCAACACCACCCGAAAACCGCGCCGTCGGATTGTCGCAGATCTGGCGCGGCTCGGCCTTGCGGTCGATCCCGGCGATCTGTTCACGCCGGCGAGCCTGGTTCGCGATCATCTTGCCGCTGGCGGGCGAAAACCGTTTCTGCTTGTTCATCCCGATCTTCTGGAGGATTTCGACGGCTTGCCTCAGGGTGAAGACGCCGTGGTGCTCGGCGACGCCGGGGAGGCCTTCGCCTATGCCAGCCTCAACCGCGCCTTCCGGTTAATTCACGACGGCGCGGAATTTCTGGCGCTGGCGCGCAATCGCAATTTTCTCGATGGCGACGGCAAGTTGAGCCTCGACCTCGGCGGCTTCGTCGTCGGGCTCGAATATGCGGCGGAGCGCGAGGCGCGGGTGTTCGGCAAGCCGGCGGCGGCGTTTTTTCTAAGCGCCGTCGTGGCATTGGGTCTGGCGCCCAAGCAAGTGGCGATGATCGGCGATGACGCCGAGGCCGATGTCGGCGGCGCGCTCGCCGCGGGTCTCGCGGGCATTCTGGTGCGCAGCGGCAAATATAGGCCCGGCCAGGAGGCGCGCCTCCACCGGGCGCCGACGCTGATCGCCGACGATCTGGCGCAGGCGGTGGCGGCTTTGCTCGATCAGATGGACTTCAGCCGGCCGTCGGCCCCGACCGCACGGTAGAAACAGCTCTTGCGTCCGGTATGGCAGGCCTTGCCGTCGCCGCCGGCCTCGACCCGCACCAGCAAAGCGTCCTGATCGCAATCGACGCGCAGATCGATCAAGCGCTGCACCTGTCCGGACGTGTCGCCCTTGCGCCAAAGCGCGTTGCGCGAGCGCGACCAGTAATGGACGACCCCGGTCTCAAGAGTCTTTTGCAGCGCCAATTCATTCATATAGGCGAGCATCAGGATTTCGCCGGTTGCCGCCTCCTGGGTGACGCAGACGATCAGCCCGTTGGCGTCGAATTTCGGCGTGAACTCGGGGCCTTCTTCCAGTTCATGCTTGTCGGCGGGGGGAGGGGAGAAGGACATGCGTCGCCTATCGCCCGCGCACCAGATTGAAAAATCTGGCCTGTTCGGCGGGATCGGTCTTGAAGGGACCGGAGAACTGCATGGTCACGGTCAGCGCGCCGGGCTTGCGCACGCCGCGCATGGACATGCACATATGCTCGGCCTCGATCAGCACAGCCGCGCCGCGCGCATGCAGGCGGGCGTCGAGCGCGGCCAGAATTTGCGCGGTCATGGCCTCCTGGGTTTGCAGGCGGCGGGCGTAAATATCGACGAGACGGCCAAGCTTGGACAGGCCGAACACCCCGCCGTCGGGGTAATAGGCGATATGGGCGCGGCCGAAAAAGGGCGCCATATGGTGTTCGCAATGCGAATGGAAGGGGATGTCGCGCACCAGAACCAGCTCGCCATAGCCCTCGACCTCCTCGAACACGGTGTCGAGCACTTCGGCGGGATCCTGGGCATAGCCGGCGAACAATTCCTCGTAAGCGCGGGCGACGCGCGCCGGCGTGTCGCGCAGGCCCTCTCGGCTCGGATCGTCGCCCGCCCAGGCGAGCAATGTGGCGACGGCCGCCTCGGCCTCCTCGCGCGTCGGGCGGCGCGGCGGCTTTTCGTCATTGCCGGCGCGCTCGCGTTCGGGGCGGGCCGATTTCACCACATCGTCCAAGGAATCTCTCCAGAAGCGGCGCAAATGCGCCTCGTTCGATAAATATAGACCTTGCCCGGGCGATTTCCAGTCCCGCTTGGGCTGACGGCGCGCGTCCTCGGACTCGGCGTCAGATCGGGGCCGTCGCCTTTTTCAACCAGGCCTTTTCTACGGCATCGAGCAGAGGGCTCAGCTTTTTGCGCACATGGGCGTGAAAACCGTTGAGCCAGGCTTTTTCCCCGGCGTCGAGCATTTTGGCGTCCACGGGCCTCAAGTCGATAGGGGCCAGCGTGAGAGTCTCGAAGCCGAGCATGGCGCGTTCGCCGCCAGGTATGGGCCGCTCTTCCACGGCGATGAGATTTTCGATGCGAATGCCGAAGGCGCCCTCGCGGTAAAAGCCTGGCTCATTGGAGAGGATCATGCCCGGCTCCAGCGCCACGCCGCCCATTTTCGAAATGCGCTGCGGTCCCTCATGCACGGAGAGATAGGCGCCGACGCCATGGCCGACGCCATGGTCGAAATCCAGCCCCGCCCGCCACAGCGGCAGCCGCGCCAGAGCGTCGAGCTGGGCGCCGGTCGTTCCATGCGGGAACACCGCCCGTCCGACGGCGATATGGCCCTTGAGCACGCGCGTATAGGCGTCGATGAAGGCCCGGCTGGGCCTGCCCACCGTCACGGTGCGGGTGACGTCGGTCGTGCCGTCGAGATATTGGCCGCCGGAATCGACGAGATAGACGCCCTTGCCGATTTTGGCGTCGGAATTGTCGGTGACCCGGTAATGCGGCAGCGCCGCATGGGGGCCGAAAGCCGAAATGGTCGGGAACGACAGATCCTTGAGCGCGCCCGTGTCGCGCCGGAAGGTTTCCAGCGCCTTGGCGGCGGAAATTTCGGTGAGCTTTCCCAGAGGCGCGGTCTTGTCGAACCAGCACAGAAACCGCGTCAGCGCCGCGCCGTCACGCAAATGGGCGGCGCGGGCGCCGGCCAGTTCGGCGGCGTTCTTGCGCGCCTTCATCAAGGCGATGGGGCTGGCGGCCAGCTCGACGCTCCCGCCGGCGCCGGAGAACATCTGGGTCAAGGCGGCGGGGACGGTGGCGGAATCGAACAGGATTTTCTTGTTTTTCGCGCCCAGCGCGCGCAAATCATCCGCCAGAGCCTCGGGCGCGGCGAGATCGGCCAGCCGCGCCAGCGCCTTGGCCGTGGGCGGCCGGAGTTTTTCCGGCGCCAAAAACAGCTTGGGGCGCCCCTTGGCGAAAATCAGGGCGAAGCCGAGCGCAATCGGCGTGTGGCCGACATCGGCCCCGCGCAGATTGAACGCCCAGGCGAGATCGTGGGGATCGCTGACCAGAAAAGCGTCGTCGCGCAGCGCCCCGGCGATGCGGGCCAGCTTGGCTTCAGCTTTTTCTCCCGCGTATTTCAAGGGATGCAGGCTCACCGCGCCTTGCGGCGCAGCCGGGCGATCCGTCCATAGCGAGTCAATGGGATTGGCGGCGACCGCGACCATTTCGGCGCCGGCCTTTTGCGCGGCGGCCTCGTAGCGGGCGATCTGGGCTGGCGTGTGCAGCCAGGGATCGTAGCCGATCCGCGCCTTTTTTTTCGCCTCCCGCGCCAGCCAGTCGGCCGGAGCGCAGGATTCCAGCGGCGTGACCGCGAAAGCGCTGGCGTCCACCTGCTCGCGCGCCTGGATCGTATAGCGGCCGTCGACGAAAATCGCCGCCTTGTCGCGCAGCGCGATGGCGAAGCCGGCGCTGCCGGTGAAACCGGTCAGCCAGGCCAGCCGCTCCTCGCCGGGCGGGACATATTCGTTCTGATGCGCGTCGGCGCGGGGGATGAGAAAGCCGTCGAGTTTTTGCGCCTTCAGCGCGGCGCGCAGTCGTTTCAGGCGGGGCGCGCCAAGCGTGGGATCGGCGCTATCGGCGAAGGTCTGGTACAGGGAGTCGAACATTCGGCCAGATTAACCCGATTTTGCTCCGTCGCGAAACTGCACGGGGCTGCACGCCGCGCGCAAATGAGGCTAAGCTGATTTTCGCCTTCAGAGTCCCGCCGCGAGAGTCCCGAAAAAATGAGCCGCAACTATTTCCACCTGCATCTGGTCTCCGACTCCACCGGCGAGACGCTGATCGCGGTCAGCCGGGCGGTGGTGGCGCAATATCAGGGCGTGGTGTCGATCGAACATGTCTATCCGCTGGTGCGCAACGCCGACCAGTTGGCGCGGGTCATCACCGAGGTCCAGTCGGCGCCGGGCATCGTGCTCTATACGCTGGTGGACCAGCAGCTCAGCGAGGCGCTACAGGCGGCCTGCAACGAGGTGGGGGCGGTGTCGCTGTCGGTGCTGGAGCCGATCGTCAATCTGTTCCATTCCTATCTCGGCCCGGCGCAAAGCCCGCGTCCCGGCGCCCAGCACACGCTGAATTCGGAATATTTCCGCCGCATCGACGCGCTGAACTACACAATGGCCCATGACGACGGCCAGATGACCGACGATTTCGAGAGCGCCGACGTGGTGCTGCTCGGCGTCAGCCGCACGTCGAAAACGCCGACGAGCATTTATCTCGCCAATCGCGGCGTCAAGACCGCCAATCTACCGCTGGTGCCGGGGGCGCCGATTCCTGAGTCGGTGTTCAATCTCAAGCGGCCGCTGGTGGTGGGCCTGTTCGCCTCGCCGGAGCGCATCGTGCAAATTCGCGAGAACCGGCTGCTGTCGCTCAACGCCGACGACAAGACCGATTATGTCGACCGCCACATGGTCGCCGACGAGATCAACCAGTCAAAGCGGCTGTTCAACGAGCGCAAATGGCCGATGATCGACGTCACCCGCCGCTCGATCGAGGAGACGGCGGCGGCGATCATGGACCTGCACCGCACCCATCAATTGCAGTTCATCGCGGAATAGGGGCGCCTCAGGCGCCGCCGCGCCGCAACAGCAGCGTCGCCCAGCCGTCGATATGGCGGCGGTGGGCGATGGCGAAACCCTGGGCCGCCCAGGCCGAGGCCACGCCCGGCACGTCGCGCAACAGCATGCCCGAGAGCACCACATCGGCCTCCCGCGTCGCCAGCAGCGCCAGGCTCGGCGCCAGCATTTTCAGCGGCTTGGCCAGAATATTGGCGAAAATCAGGTCATAGGCGCCGGGCTTCCACAGCGCCGGATGGGCGGCGCCGCGCGCCTGCACCGGATGCAGCCAGGGCCCGGCCTTGTTGAGCAGGGCGTTGGCGCGGGTCGCGGCGACCGCGTCGGCGTCAATGTCGCCGGCGGCGATGTTTTGCCTGAGGGCGCGGGCGGCGGCCAAGGCCAAAACCCCGGTGCCGCAGCCGACATCGAGAATATTGCGCGGACGCCGGCGTTTGAGGATGTCGTCGAGGAACAGCAGGCAGCCGCGCGTGGTGCCGTGATGACCGGTGCCGAAGGCCAGCGCCGCCTCGATTTCCAGCCCTATGTCATTGGTCTTGACGCTGGCGCGGTCATGGGAGCCATGGACGACGAAACGCCCGGCGCGCACCGCCGAAAGCCCCTCCAGCGAGGCGGCGATCCAGTCTTTCTGCAAGACGCGGCCAAATTCGATCTTTTGCGCCAGATCCTCGCCTACGGCGCAAGCCGCCAGCGCGCGCAGATTGTCCTCGTCCGGCTCCGAGCCAAAATAGATCTCGACCAGCCAGGGCGTCGCCGCCCAGCTCTCGGTCGAGGCCTTTTCCTCGAAGGCGGCGGCGGCCGTCTCGGCGGGGTCGAAGGTCTCGACGACGAGATCGGCCAGGGCGCGGGCTTCCGCCTCGGCGCAGCGCAGCCGCATGACAAAGGCGGCGTTATTGGGGGGCAATCCTTCGAGCATGGCGGGGCAATTAGCACGGACGCCGCGCCAAGTCGATCTGGGCCAAGTTGATCTGGGCCAAGTCGATCTGCGTCAAGGCGATCTTGCGCGCCGCGCAAGGACGGCTAGATTGGGATGTGTGGAGGGCGGTATGCGCCGAATTCTTTTGTTAGCCATTTGCCTGTTCGCCGCGCCTGCCTTCGCCAACTCGCCCAGGCCCGAGCCCATGCCGGCGCCCAAAACGCCGCCTGCGCAGGCTTTTGGCGCGTCCCATCCAGACTGTCAGGAATGGACCGACGGCTGCGTGGTCTGTGTGCGTGGCAAAGCCTGCTCGACGCCGGGCATCGCCTGTACGCCGCATGAGCCGGTCTGCTCCACGGCCACAAAAAAATAGCCGGATTGCGCCTGGAGCATAAAAAGCCTAAGCACGGGGCGCCAGTCGGCTGGATGGCCGCTGTTCCCAGGGAATTCCGCAAGGAATTCCCTAAAAGAACAGAGGAAAGTCCGGGCTCCACGGAGAAACGGCGCCGGATAACGTCCGGCGGGGGCGACCCCAGGGAAAGCGCCACAGAAAGCAAACCACCTTCAGTCCGCTGGAGGAAAGGGTGAAAGGGTGCGGTAAGAGCGCACCGCGCTGGCGGCAACGTCAGTGGCAAGGCAAGCCCCGCCGGGAGCAAAACCGAATAGGGACGACAGGGGAAACCCACCTCGCTCCGAGGCGTCGTCCGGGTTGGTTGCACGAGGCGGCCGGTAACGGCCGTCCCAGATGAATGGCCATCGCGCGCCGCAAGGCGCCATACAGAACCCGGCTTACAGGCCGACTGGCGCTCAAATTTCTCCCGGTGGACAGTTTCCTTTGCGGCAAGCCGCTGAAGGTCAAGGTCTTCCCTGTGTCAACAAAGTCTTAAGGCTAACGGTGGTTTAATCTGCCGCGAAGCCTTGTCCGAAAACCCCGCGTTGACGCCCCGATATGACGCATGTTAGCCAGCCGAAACTCCCGCGCCGCGGCGATGCGCCGGCGCCTGCGACTCGTCGGCGCGCAGGCGCCCCAGGAAGTCATGTCCGATCCATCAAAAAACTCCATCCGCCGGCGAGGCTGTCGATGAGCGAAACGCCGCATGTCCCCGTCATGCTCGCGGAAGTCCTGGAGGCGCTCGACGTCGCCCCCGGAAAAAAATTCATCGACGGCACCTTTGGCGCCGGCGGTTATACGCGCGCCATTCTGCAGCGCGGCGGCGAGGTTTTGGCGCTGGATCGCGATCCCACGGCCATTGCGGCGGGGCAAAAACTGGTCGCCGAATCGCAGGGGCGGCTGCGTTTGGCCGAAACCCGTTTCTCGCAAATGGAACAGGCGGCGGCGGGCGAAAAATTCGACGGGGTCGCGCTGGATATTGGCGTCTCCTCCATGCAGTTCGACCAGGCCGAGCGCGGCTTCTCGTTCCGCTTCGACGGTCCCCTGGACATGCGCATGTCCGGCAAGGGGCGCAGCGCCGCCGACCTGGTCAATGAGCTGGAAGAAGCCGATCTCGCCAATCTGATCTATCTCTATGGCGAGGAGCGCGGCTCGCGCCGCGTCGCCAAATTCATCTGCGCAGAGCGCCTGAACGGCCCGATCCAGACCACGTTGCAATTGGCGCGGATCGTCGCTCGCGCCATTCCCGCGCGGCCCCAGGACATTCATCCGGCGACCAAGACCTTTCAGGCCCTGCGCATCGCGGTCAACGAGGAGCTGGACGAGCTGACCCGCGCACTGGAAGCCGCCGAGCGCCTGTTGAAGCCGGGCGGACGGCTGGCGGTGGTGACCTTCCATTCGCTGGAAGACCGGATCGTCAAAAAATTCTTCGCCGATCGCGGCGGTCGGGGGCGCGCCGTTTCGCGGCTGCTTCCCGGCGAGATCGCGCCGCCCGAACCGACTTTTATGCTGCGCGGGCATCAACCGGTCGCGGCGAGCGCCGAAGAGGCGCGACGCAATCCGCGCGCCCGTTCCGCCAAATTGCGCTGGGCCGAGCGTCTGTCCAACCCTGCGCGGGAGGCCTGACATGTTCCGCATTCTCAATATTGTCGCGGTGCTCGTGCTGGTCGGCTCGGCGGTTTACGCCTATGAGATCAAATATGCGACGCTTTATCAGGCCGAGCAGCTCGCCAAGGCCAAGCGCGATCTGGCCCGCGAAACCGACCATCTCGCCATGCTCAAGGCCGAATGGGCGCGGGTCGACAATCCCGACCGCATCGAGGCGCTCGCCGACAAATATCTGCCGGGCCAGACGCTGCAATTGACGCAGATCGTCACTTTGGCCGCGCTGCCCGACAAACAGGCGCGTGGCGACGAAATCGGCTCGAAATTGCAGGAGCTTGGCATGGGCGCGCCGACTCATACGCCGTCAGCCGGAAGCGCCAATACGACGCCGTCCAAAGCGTCGAATGCGCATGCCGCCAGCGCCACGCCGGCCAAGGCGGCTCACGCCGCCGGCGCGACGCCGCCCAAGGCCGGGAGGTGAACATGAATTCCGCCGCCGCCCGCGTCGCGCCGCAGATGCAGCCGTCCCAGCCCGAGTTCTTCCAGCCGTCCGCCGCGCCGAACTGGCCGCAGGACGAGCCGCCGGTCTTGAGCGTCGAAACCGCGCCGCCGCCGCCGGCGGCCCCGCCGCGCCGCCCGTTGAATCGCGCCTTCCTGAAGGCGCTGTTTTCGACCAGCCTGGGCAAGAGCACGGGTCGCATCCGGCTGGTGGCGGTGCTGTTCAGCCTGCTTTTCCTGACCTTCATCGGCCGTCTGGCCTATTTCGGCATGACTCCGGGCCAGCAGTCGGCGCGGCGCGAGGCCGCCGAGGCGGTTTCGGCGGCGCGTCCCGACCTCACCGACCGCAATGGCGAGGTCATGGCCACCGACATCAAGGTCATGTCGGTTTTCGCCGAGCCGCGCACCATCATCGACAAGGACGAGGCGACCGAGCTGATCACCGCCATTCTGCCCGATCTCAACGCCAATGAATTGCGTGAGAAGCTTGGCAAGAAAAAAGGCTTTGTCTGGATCAAGCGCGAGGTCACCCCGGCGCAGCAGCAGCAGATTTTCCGCTTGGGCCTGCCGGGCGTCGGCTTCATTCCCGAGCATAAGCGCATCTATCCCAACGGGCGTCTCGGCGCCCATGTGGTCGGCTTCGCCAACGCCGACAACAACGGCCTGCAAGGCATTGAAAAATATCTCGACCAGCAGGGCCTGGGCGCGCTGCGCGATTCCGGTCTGGCCATGCCGCAGCAGGACCTGTCTCCGGTGTCGCTGTCGCTCGATCTGCGCGCCACCCATGCGGTGCGCGACGAATTGGCCCAGGCCATGGAGCGCTTCCACGCCAAGGCCGCCGCCGCCGCGATTCTCGACGTCAACACCGGCGAGGTCATCGCCGCCGCCTCGCTGCCGGACTACGATCCCAACGATCCCAAGGAGGCGCAGGGCGACAATAATTTCAATCGCCTGACCTTCGGCACTTTTGAAATGGGCTCGACCTTCAAGGCGCTGACGCTCGCCATGGCGATGGACTCGGGCAAATTCGCGCTGACCTCCACGGTGTCGGGCCAGGCGCCGCTGCATATCGGCCGCAACGTCATCCATGACTACCACCCCAAGAACCGCATGCTGACCCTGCCGGAGGTGTTCAAATATTCCTCCAACGTCGGCACCGCGCGGCTGGCCCTGGCGGTGGGCCCGGACTATCAAAAAGCCTTCCTGCGCAAGATGGGCCAGCTCGATCGCATGCGCACGGAATTGCCGGAAAGCCGCGAGCCGATGTATCCTCGTCAGGAACATTGGTCGCAAGTCTCGTCCGCGACCATCGCCTTCGGCCACGGCCTCGCGGTGGCCCCCTTGCAGGCGATGATGGCCGTGGCCGCTCTGTGCAATGGCGGCTATCTGGTCACCCCGACCTTCCTCAAGCGCCCGGCGGATTTCGACAAGACCAGCCAGCCGCATGTGATCAAGGCGGAGACCAGCGAGGCGCTGCGCTACATCATGCGCCTCAACGCCGAGGTCGGCACCGCCAAGAAAGCCAATATTCCCGGCTATTTCGTCGGCGGCAAGACCGGCACGGCGGAAAAAGTGTTTCACGGCCGCTACGACCACAACAAACTCTTCACCACCTTCATGGCGGTCTTGCCCGCCGACAAGCCGCGCTATCTGTTCATGACGGTGATGGATGAGCCGCAGGGCCGGCCCGAAGACGGTCATTTCGCCACGGCCGCCTATAATTCCGGCTATGTCACGGGGCGGCTGATCGAGCGCGTCAATCCGATCCTCGGCGTCGAGCCGCGCATCGACCTGCCGACGTCGCCTTTCCCACTGCTGGCGCGCATGGGCTATGGCTTCGCCAACCAACCGGCGCGGGCGGGGGAAGAAGAATGACCCGCCTCGCCGAATTCTTTCCCGAAGCGCCGACCGCCTTGCGCGACCGCGAAGTCGCCGGCCTGACCGCCGACAGCCGCGCGGCGGCGCCGGGCATGGTGTTTTTCGCTTTGGCCGGCGCCAAGGCGGATGGAATGGCTTTCGCCGCCCAGGCGCTGGCCGCCGGGGCGCTCGCCGTGGTCGGCGACCGGCTGGCGCCGGCGGAAATCGCCGCAAGCTACATCCAGGTCGCCGACGCCCGCGCCGCTTTGTCGCGCGCGGCGGCGGTGTTTTATCCGCGTCAGCCCGAAAACATCGTCGCGGTGACCGGCACCTCGGGCAAGACTTCGGTCGCCGATTTCACCCGGCAGATTTTCGCCGCTTGCGGTTTTGCCGCGGCGTCGTTGGGCACCATCGGGGTGATAAAACCTTCGGGCGCCGTCTATGGCTCGCTGACGACGCCCGATCCGCTGACCTTGCACAAGACCCTCGATTCCCTGGCGGGCGAGGGCGTCACCCATCTCGCCATGGAGGCCTCGTCCCATGGCCTCGACCAGCGCCGCCTCGACGGCGTGCGGCTGCGCGCCGCCGGCTTCACCAATCTGTCGCGCGACCATCTCGATTATCACGCCGATCTCGAAGAGTATTTCGCCGCGAAATTGCGGCTGTTCGCCGAGCTTTTGCCCGCTGGCGGAACCGCCGTCGTCGCCGCCGACGGCGATTTCGCCGGTCGCGTCATCGAGACCTGCCGCAAGCGCGGGCTAAAGGTGTTTTCGGTGGGCGAGAAGGGCGAAGCGCTCCGCCTTACCGCCATGAAAGCCGAAGGCTTCGACTTGCGCCTGACGCTGCAATTCGAGGACGTCGAAACCGTCGTCAAATTGCCGCTGGCCGGCGGTTTTCAGGCGGAAAACGCCTTGGTCGCGGCGGGGCTGGCCATAGCGGCCGGCGCGCCGCCGGCCAAAGTCTTCGCCGCGCTGGAACATCTCAACGGCGCGCCGGGACGGCTGGAGCGGGTCGGCGACAAGCAAGGCGCGCCGGTTTTCGTCGATTACGCCCATAAGCCCGACGCGCTGGAAAAGGCTTTGGCCGCGCTGCGGCCCTTCGCGCAAAACCGGGTGATTGTCGTGTTCGGCTGCGGCGGCGACCGCGACGCCGGCAAAAGGCCGATCATGGGCGAAATCGCCACGCGCGGCGCCGATCTGGTCATTGTCACCGACGACAATCCGCGCAGCGAAGAGCCGGCGCGCATTCGCGCGGAAATTCTCGCGGCGGCGCCGGGCGCGCAGGAAATCGGCGACCGCGCCAAGGCCATTCGCGCCGGCGTCGAGGCATTGGGTCCGGGCGACGTCTTGCTGATCGCCGGCAAGGGCCATGAAACCGGACAGATCGTCGGAGGAAGAATCTTGCCCTTTTCCGATCATGAGGAGGCGCGGGCCGCCTTGGCGGAGGCGCGCGCATGAGCGAATATCTGTGGAGCGGCCTCGGCCTGATCGCCCCTTTGCGCGCCCGGGTGCTCGGCGCGCCGCCGCTCGGCGTCAACGGCATTTCCATCGACACCCGCAGCCTGGCGCCAGGCGATCTGTTCTTCGCCATCAAGGGCGACAACACCGACGGCCACGATTATGTCGCGGCCGCCTTCGAACGCGGCGCGGCGGCGGCGGTGGTGGACGAGGACCACGCCTATGCGCTGCGCGGCGCCGGCGTGCTCTATGTCGTCCATGACGTGCTGAAAAGCATGGAAGGCCTGGCGCGCGCCGCCAGGTTGCGCACGCGCGCCGCGGTGATCGCCGTCACCGGCTCGGTCGGCAAGACCTCGACCAAGGAGGCCTTGCGCAAGGTTTTGAGCGCGGCGGGGCCGACCCATGCTTCGGAAAAGAGCTACAATAATCATTGGGGCGTGCCGCTGACCTTGGCGCGGCTGCCGGAGAGCGCGGCGTACGCGGTGTTCGAAATCGGCATGAATCACGCCGGCGAAATCGCCGCCCTGGTCGATCTGGTCCAGCCCCATGTCGCGCTCGTCACCAATGTCGCGCCGGTTCATCTGGAGCATTTCGACGGCGTCGAGGCCATAGCCCGCGCCAAGGCCGAGATTTTCTCCGGCCTGACCGAGGGCGGCGTCGCCATCGTCAATCGCGACATCGAAACATTCGCCTTGCTCGAAGAGGAAGCGAAAAAATCCCATGCCCGCTACGTGCTGAGCTTTGGCGAGGCCGCCGGCGCCGACGGGCAATTGCTCGCCTATCGCGCCGAGGGCGACGGCGCCCGGCTTTCGGCGCGCATTCTCGGCGAGGACATTGACTTCACCGTTGGCGCGGCGGGCAAACATCTGGCGCTCAATGCGCTGGCCGTGCTGCTGGCGGCGCGCTCGGTCGGTCTGGACTTGCGTCCGGCGGCGGAGGCCTTGGCGCATTTCACCGCGCCGCAGGGACGGGGCGCGCGCGAGATTCTGCGCGTCGATCCGCTGATCGAGGGCAGCGAATTCCTGCTGATCGACGAAAGCTACAACGCCAATCCCGCCTCGATGCGCGCGGCGCTCGATCTGCTCGGCGCGGCGGAAATTTCGGGCGAGGGTCGGCGCATCGCCGTGCTCGGCGACATGCTCGAACTGGGGCCGACCGCCGCGCAATTGCACGCAGAACTCGCCGATCCCCTGGAAAAAAATCATGTGGACCTGGTTTTCGCCGCCGGGCCGCTCAGTCGCCATCTTTTCGACGCGCTGCCGCCGCACAAACGCGGCGGCTGGACGCCAGACGCCGCGTCGCTCGAATCGGCGCTCGCCATAGCCTTGCGTCCCGGCGACGCGGTCATGGTCAAGGCCTCGAACGGCTCGAAACTGCACGCTTTGGTCGCCGCGCTGAAAAAACGTTTCGGCGTTTCGTCCGAGAACTAGAGGATTCCATGCTCACCTGGCTCGCCGATCTCTCCCATATTCTCGGCCCCCTGAACGTTTTCCGCTACATCACCTTTCGCGCCGCCGGGGCTTCCGCGACGGCGCTGGCCATCGTGTTCTTCTTCGGCCCGGGAATCATCGCGGCGCTCAGGCTCAAACAGGGCAAGGGACAGCCGATCCGCAGCGATGGGCCGCAGAGCCATCTGGCCAAGCGCGGCACGCCGACCATGGGCGGGCTGATGATTCTCGCCGGCGTGGCCCTGTCGACCGTGCTCTGGGCCAATCCGAAAAGCGCCTATGTCTGGATCGTGCTGTTCGTCACGCTGGGCTTCGGCGCCATCGGCTTCTATGACGATTATCTCAAGGTGACCAAGCAGAGCCACAAGGGCTTTTCCGGACGCTCGCGCCTGGCCTTCGAGGCGGGGATCGGCTTGCTCGCCGCCTATTTCATGATGTGCGCCTCGGCCTCGGCGCCGGTGGCGTCGCTGGGCGATTTTTTCCACGCGCTGATCTCGCCCTTCACCTCGGAAATCCCGGCGACCAAGCTGGCGGCGCCCTTCATTCACGGCTGGATCGTCGATCTCGGCTGGCTGTTCCTGCCCTTCGCCGCCTTTGTCATCGTCGGCGCCGGCAATGCGGTCAATCTCACCGATGGGCTCGACGGCCTCGCCATTGTTCCGGTGATGATCGCCTCGGCGACTTTCGGCATCATCGCCTATCTCGCCGGCAATTTCATCTACGCCCATTATCTCGGCATCAATCACGTCGCCGGCTCCGGCGAACTCACGGTGATGTGCGGCGCGGTGATTGGCGCTGGCCTCGGCTTTCTCTGGTTCAACGCGCCGCCGGCGCAAATTTTCATGGGCGACACGGGATCGCTGGCCTTGGGCGGCATGCTCGGCGCCATTTCCGTGGCGGTGAAGCATGAAATCGTGCTCGCCATTGTCGGCGGCCTGTTCGTCATGGAGGCGGTCTCGGTGATCGTTCAGGTCGTCTCCTTCAAGACCACGGGCAAGCGCGTGTTCAAAATGGCGCCGATCCACCATCACTTCGAACAGCTCGGCTGGTCGGAGCCTCAGGTGGTCGTGCGCTTCTGGATCATTGCTTTCGTGCTGGCCCTGATCGGCCTGACAACGCTCAAGGTGCGATAGGATGAGGGCGAAGCGCTTCATCCGTCGCGGGTCGGAACGACCCGCAACAAGGAAAGACAGACTATGATTCCCGCACGCTCGTTTGACGGCAAACAGGTCGCCCTGTTCGGTCTCGGCGGCTCCGGTCTCGCCACCGCCAAGGCTTTGAAGGCTGGCGGCGCCGATGTTTACGTATGGGACGATTCCGAAGCGGCGCTGGAAAAGGCCCGCGAGGCCGGTTTCACGCCTTTCGACCTGCATGAGGCCAATTGGGGGCTGTTCGCCGCGTTGATCCTGACTCCCGGCGCGCCGCTCACTCATCCGGCCCCGCATTGGACGGTGGTCAAGGCCCGCGAGGCGGGAATCGAGGTCATCGGCGACATCGAGCTGTTTTTGCGCGAGCGCGCCCATCTGGCGCCCCAGTCGCCCTTGGTGGCGATCACCGGCACCAATGGCAAGAGCACCACGACCTCGCTGATCGCCCATATTCTGCGCCAGGCCGGCTGCGATGTGCAAATGGGCGGCAATATCGGCGTGCCCGTGCTCGAACTGGCGCCGCCAGACGACGGGCGCATCCATGTCATCGAATGTTCGACTTTCCAGATCGATCTGGCCCCCTCGCTCAACCCCAGCGTCGGCGTGCTGCTCAATCTGACGCCTGACCATCTCGATCGTCACGGAACCATGGAGAATTACGCGGCGATCAAGCAGCGGCTGGTCGAGCATTCGGATTTCGCCATTGTCGGGCGCGACAATTCCTTCTGCGAGGCGATCTTCCAGCATTTGAAGAAGGCCGGCCGTTCCGTGGTCGGCATAGCCAATTCGCAGCCGCAGATTTTTGGCGCGGTGCGCTATGACTTTGGCTTTCTGCGCCGCAGCTTCGCGCTGCCCGGCTTGAAGGTGCTGGAGGAAAACCTCTTCGATCTCGGCAAGGCGCCGGCGCTGCGCGGCGCCCATAATGGTCAGAACGCAGCCGCCGCTTTTTCGGTCTGCGAAAGGCTCGGCCTCGCCCATGACGAGATCGGCGCCGGCCTCGTCTCCTATCCCGGCCTCGCCCATCGCATGGAGCAGGTTTTGAGGCGGGGCAAAGTGCTCTTTGTCAACGACAGCAAGGCCACCAACGCCGATGCGGCGGAAAAGGCTTTGCTCAGCTATGACGACATTTTCTGGATTCTCGGCGGCAAGGCCAAGGAGGGCGGCATTGCGCCGCTGACCAAGCTTTTTGGCAAGGTGCGCAAGGCCTATCTGATCGGCGCCGCCGCGCAGGATTTCGCCGCCACGCTGGACGGCAAGGTCGCCTATGAATTCTGCGGCACGCTGGACGTGGCCGTCGCCGCGGCCGGCAGCGACGCCAAATCGAGCGATGCGCCCGAGCCGGTCGTGCTGCTGTCGCCGGCCTGCGCCTCTTACGATCAATATCCCAATTTCGAGAAGCGCGGCGACGCGTTTCGCGAGCTGGTCCACAACCTGCCGTCGGAATAGCAAGGGGAACGCAAAATGGTTTCACGCGCGGAACGTTCGGCCTTCGCCGATTGGTGGTGGACCGTGGACCGCTGGCTGCTGGCGGCGGTCGGCGCCTTGATTGTTTGCGGTCTGGTTTTGATCATGGCTGGCAGTCCGCCGGTGGCCGAGCGCATCGGCCTGCCGACCTTCCATTTCGTCAATCGCCAGGTGGAATTGCTGGCGCCGACGCTGATCCTGATGATCGGCTGCTCCTTCCTGTCGCCGCGCGATCTGCGCCGCGCCGCGCTATTGCTCTATATTTTGGCCATGGCCGCGATTTTCGCCGCCTTGCTGTTCGGTCACGAGGTCAAGGGCGCGCGGCGCTGGATTTTCGGCATTCAGCCTTCGGAATTTCTCAAGCCCGCCTTCGCCGTTCTCGCGGCATGGGCGATCTCCGAGGGCGCCAAACGCCGCGACGTGCCGGCCAATTGGCTGGCGCTGGCTCTGCTGCCGATGACGGTCATTCCACTGATCCTGCAACCGGATTTCGGCCAGACCATGCTGATTTGTCTGGTCTGGGGCGCGTTGTTCGTCATGGCGGGCATTCACTGGCTGTGGTTTCCGGCGCTGGGCGGTTTCGCCATCTCCGCCGCGGGGCTCGCCTATAAATTCGCGCCGCATGTGCGGGCGCGCATCCAGCAATTCACCAATCCCGGCGAGGGTGGGGGGCAGGCTGACACGTTTCAGGTGGAAACCGCGCATGACGCCTTCATTTCCGGCGGCTGGTTCGGCAAGGGCCCGGGCGAGGGCACCTGGAAGCAAATTTTGCCCGATTCCCACACCGATTTCATTTTCGCCGTCACCGGCGAGGAATTCGGCCTGCTGTTCTGCATGGCGCTGGTGTCGATCTTCGCCTTCATCGTGCTGCGCGGCCTGCTGAAAGCATCGCGCAACGACGATCCCTTCTGCCGCTTCGCCACGGCCGGGCTGGTGATGCTGTTTGGCATTCAGGCATCGATCAATATCGCCGTCAATCTGCATCTGATGCCGGCCAAGGGCATGACGCTGCCCTTCATTTCCTATGGCGGCTCCTCGCTTCTGTCCCTAGGCATTGGCATGGGTTTTCTGCTAGCGGTGACGCGCAAGCGCCCGCGTTCGGAAGTGTTGTTCGACCATTCCGTGAGGAGCGAAAACCTGGGCGAAGGACAGACCGCCTGATGCAGGACGACAATCTCATTTTGCTCGCCGCCGGGGGCACCGGCGGCCATCTTTTTCCCGCCGCGTCCCTGGCCCATGCGCTTCTGGCGCGGGGCGCGCGCATCAGGCTGGCGACGGACGACCGCGCCCTCAAATATGGCCAGGAGTTTCCCGCCGAGGCCGTGCATGAGATCAGCTCGGGCACGCCGACCGGCGCCGGAATTGGGTCCAAGCTGACGGCGCTGCTGAAACTGGCCAATGGCGTGCTCGAAGCCTATAATCTTTGCGGCGAATTGAAGCCGCGCGCCATCGTCGCCTTTGGCGGTTATCCGACTGTGCCGCCGGCGCTCGGCGCTAGTCTGCGCGGCGTGCCGCTGATCCTGCACGAACAGAATGCGGTGATCGGTCGCGCCAATAAATTCCTGTCGCGCCGCGCCAAATTGATCGCCTCGGGCTTCCCCACGCTTGACGGCCTGTCGCCGGCGGCGCGGTCTCGCGTCGCCTATGTCGGCAATCCCGTGCGCCCGGCGGTGCTGGACGCGGCGAAAACGCCCTATCCCAATTTCGACGACGGCAAACTGCGGCTGTTGATCACCGGAGGTTCGCAGGGGGCGCGGGTGTTTTCCGATGTCCTGCCCGAGGCGCTGGCCAAGCTTTCCGACGAACAGCGCGCCCGACTCGTGATCGTTCAGCAGGCCCGCGACGAAGACCTTTCGCGCGTCAAGGACGCCTATGCCCGGCTGAAGCTCAATGTCGAGGCGGCGCCCTTTTTCACCGATCTGCCCGCGCGCATCGCTGGCGCGCATCTGGTGATTGGCCGCTCCGGCGCCTCGACCGTGTCGGAACTGGCCGTGATCGGCAGGCCGTCGCTGCTGGTGCCTTTCCCCTATGCGCTCGACGCCGATCAGGCGGCCAACGCCGCCCATCTCGCGGCGAGCGGCGCGGCGGAAGTGGTGCGCCAGATCAATTTCACCCCGCAGGGTCTCGCCGACCGGCTGGCCGAGGCGCTGAACCAGCCCGAAGAGTTGAAAAAACGCGCCCAGGCGGCGAAAAGCGCCGGAGTCGCCGACGCCGCCGAACGGCTGGCGCAATTGACGTTGAAAATCGCCGGAATGGCGGAAAATTCGGAGACGACGAAATGAAACTGCCGCGCACGCTTGGCCCCATCCATTTTGTCGGCATTGGCGGCATCGGCATGTCGGGCATCGCCGAAGTGCTGATCAATCTCGGCTATCAAGTGCAGGGCTCCGACGCTTCCGACAACGCCAATGTCAAAAGATTGCGTGAAAAGGGCGCGAAAATTTTCATTGGCCATGACGCCCGCAATCTCGGCGAGGCCGAGGTGATCGTGGTCTCCACCGCGATCAAGCGCGACAATCCCGAACTCTCCGCCGCGCGCGAAAAGCGCCTTCCTGTCGTGCGCCGCGCCGAAATGCTCGCGGAATTGATGCGCCTCAAGCAATGCGTGGCGGTGGGCGGCACCCATGGCAAGACCACCACGACTTCGCTGGTCGCGACCCTGCTCGACGCCGGCGGCCTCGATCCGACCGTCATCAATGGCGGGATCATCAACGCCTATGGCACCAACGCCCGCATCGGCGAGGGCCAGTGGATGGTGGTCGAGGCCGACGAAAGCGACGGCACTTTCCTGAAACTGCCCGCCGACGTCGCCGTGGTCACCAATATCGATCCCGAGCATCTCGACCATTTCAAGACTTTCGACGCCATCAAGGAGGCGTTCCGCGCCTTTGTCGAAAACCTGCCCTTTTATGGCTTCGCGGTCATGTGCCTCGACCATCCGACCGTGCAGGAACTGGTCGGCAAGATCGAGGACCGCCGCGTCGTCACCTATGGCGAAAACCCGCAGTCCGACGTGCGCCTGTCCAATATCGATCTGACCGGCGGCGTCTGCCGCTTCCAGGTGACCATTCGCGACCGGCTGCATGGCCGCGAAATCGTGCTGAAAGATCTGGTGCTGCCCATGCCCGGTCATCACAATGCGCTCAACGCCACGGCCGCCATCGCGGTGGCCTATGAACTTGGCGTCGGCCTCGACCAGATCCAGAGGGGACTTGCCGGCTTTGGCGGGGTCAAGCGTCGCTTCACCCGCACCGGCGACTGGAACGGCGTCACCATTTTCGACGACTATGGCCACCATCCCGTGGAAATCGCCGCCGTTTTGCGCGCGGCGCGGGCCTCCACCAAGGCCCAGGTGATCGCCGTGGTGCAGCCGCATCGCTATACCCGGTTGCAAAGCCTGTTCGACCAGTTCGCCACCTGTTTCAACGACGCCGACATGGTCCTCGTCGCCGATGTCTATGCCGCCGGCGAACAGCCCATCGAGGGCGTGGACAAGGATGCGCTGGTGGCGGCGATCAAGGCCCATGGCCATCGTCAGGCGCTGGCGCTGTCGGGACCCGAGGCTTTGCCGGGCCTTATCCGCGATCTCGCCGGTCCCGGCGACTATGTGGTCTTCCTCGGCGCCGGCAATATCACCCAATGGGCCTATGCATTGCCGGGCCAGCTCGCGGAAACCGCGTGAAACGGGCGTTAGCGCTGCGTCATTTGGCCTTCGAAAATCTCGGAGTTTTGGCGCGCATCCTCCCGGATTACGGCCTTGCCGCCGATTATCACGAGGTCGGCCTCGGGCCGCTGCCCCGCGCCGACATCGGGGCCTGCGATCTGTTGATCGTGCTGGGCGGCCCGATCGGCGTCTATGAGACGCGGGATTATCCGTTTCTGGCAGAGGAAATCGCCGCCATAGGCGCGCGCCTGCAAGCGAAGAAGCCAACCCTGGGCATTTGTCTGGGCGCGCAGATGATGGCGGCGGCGCTGGGCGCGCCGGTGGGGCCGGGGCCGGGCAGGGAGATCGGCTACGCGCCGCTGACCCTGACAGAAGCCGGTCAAAACGCGCCACTGGCCGCTTTGCGAGGGGTCGATGTGTTGCATTGGCACGGCGACGCTTTTGGGCTTCCGGAGGGCGCGGTCTCCCTGGCCTCGACGCCGCTGTGTCCCCATCAGGCTTTTGCGCTGGACAAATATGCGCTGGCGTTGCAATTCCACGCCGAAGTCGAGCCGGCGGCGCTGGAATCCTGGCTGGTCGGTCATGCCTGCGAATTGGCGAAAGTTGGGATCAAGCCCGGCGATCTTCGCGCCCAGGCGGCGGCCAAGGGCGAGGCGACGGCGGCGGCTGGCGAAAAAATGTTCCGCGCCTGGCTGGATGGGATTTTTTCATGAGTTTTGCCGATATCACCCCGCGTCTGACCGAACTCATGCCCGAATTGCGCGGGCGCCTCACCGCCAATGCTGAAATCGCGCCTTTCACCTGGTTTCGCGTCGGCGGCCCGGCCCAGGTTCTATTTAATCCTTTGGATGAAGAAGACCTCGCTTATTTTCTTAAGAGTCTACCGCAAGATATTGAAGTTACAGTAATTGGTCTTGGCTCCAATCTCATAATTCGCGATGGCGGGATCGAGGGTGTCGTGATCCGTCTGGGCGGCAAGGCTTTTGGCGAAGTCAAAATCGAGCCGGGACACAGGCTGCGCGTAGGCGCCTGCGCGCCGGACATGCGCGTCGCCAAGGCGGCCGCCGAGGCCGGCATCGACGGCCTGGCCTTTTTGCGCGGCATTCCCGGTTGCATTGGCGGCGCCTTGCGCATGAACGCCGGCGCCCATGGCGGCGAGACGAAGGACGTGCTGGTCGAGGCCCGAGGCGTCGATCGCCAGGGCGAGGTCCACCTGTTCAAGGTCGAGGATCTGCGCATGACCTACCGCCACAGCGGCGCGCCCGAGGATATTATCTTTACCGAGGCGCTGTTTCAGGGCCGTCCGGGCGACCCGCAAGAGATTTTGGCGGAGATGGACCGGATCACCGAGGCGCGGGAGAAATCCCAGCCGATCCGCGAAAAGACCGGGGGGTCCACGTTCAAGAACCCGCCGGGGGAAAAGGCCTGGCAATTGGTGGACAAGGCCGGCTGTCGCGGCCTGGCGGTCGGCGACGCCCAGGTCTCGGAACTGCATTGCAATTTCCTGATCAATCGCGGCAAGGCCACCGCCGCCGATATCGAAAATCTCGGCGACGAAATCCGCGCGCGGGTCAAGGCGACGAGCGGCGTCGATCTGCACTGGGAAATCAAGCGGATCGGCGTGAAGGGTTGAGGGGGCTCTTTGCTCAAAAAAACCCGCCGGGAGCGCCGGCGGGGCCAAAAATCAGCGCAAATCCGGCGGCGTCGCCTCCGCCGCCAGTTCCGCCAGGGCCTCGTCGAGGCCCCTAAAAGTCTGGGCTTGCGAGCCGAGGCGGCGGATCGAGACGGTTCTGTCGGCGGCTTCCTTGCGGCCGACGACGATCAGTACGGGAATTTTGGCCAGCGATAATTCGCGCACCTTGTAATTGATTTTTTCATTGCGCAGATCGGTGTCCACCGTCAGCCCGGCCTTGCGCGCCAAAGCGGCGATTTCCAGCGCGTAATCGTCGGCGTCCGAGGTGATGGTGCAGATCACCGCCTGCACCGGCGACAGCCACAAAGGCAGATGACCGGCGAAATGCTCGATCAAAATGCCGGTAAAGCGCTCCAGCGAGCCGAAAATGGCGCGATGGATCATCACCGGCGTCTGCTTTTCCAGAGTCCGAGCCAATATAGAAGGCGCCGAAGCGCCCGGGCAGGTTGAAGTCGACCTGCGTGGTGCCGCATTGCCATTCGCGGCCAATGGCGTCGCGCAGCGTATATTCGAGCTTGGGGCCATAAAAGGCGCCTTCGCCGGGATTGATCCCGGTTTTCACGCCCTGCGCCGTCAACTCGTCCAGAACCTTTTGCAGCGCCGCTTCCGCGCGGTCCCAATTCTCGTCGGTTCCCACGCGCTTTTCTGGCCGCGTCGACAGCTTCACCACGATGTCGTCGAAGCCGAAATCCTTGTAGATGGTCATGACCATCTCGTTGATTTTCATGGCTTCCGCCATGATCTGATCCTCGGTGCAGAAAATATGCGCGTCGTCTTGCGTAAAGGCGCGCACCCGCATCATCCCGTGAATCGCGCCCGAGGGCTCGTAGCGATGGACAATGCCGAATTCGGCGATTTTCAACGGCAGGTCGCGATAGCTTTTCAGCCCGTTCTTGAAAATCTGCACATGTCCCGGGCAGTTCATCGGCTTCAGCGCGAAAACCCTGTCGTCCTCGGTCTTGGTGAGGAACATGTTCTCGCGATAGGTCTGCCAATGGCCCGAGGTCTCCCACAAGGCGCGGTCGAGCACCTGCGGCGTGTTGACCTCGACATAGCCGAGCGCCTGCTGGCGGCGGCGCATGAAGGAGATCAGCCGCTGGAACAGGGTCCAGCCCTTGGCGTGCCAGAAGATCGTGCCGGGGCCTTCCTCCTGGAAATGGAACAGGTCCATTTCGCGCCCCAGGCGGCGATGGTCGCGGCGCTCGGCCTCTTCCAGTCGCTTGATGTAAAGGTCGAGATCTTCCTGCTTCGCAAAAGCCGTGGCGTAGATTCGCTGCAACATCGGCTTGGTCGAATCGCCGCGCCAATAGGCCCCGGCCACCTTCATCAGCTTGAAGGCGTTGCCGATCTTGCCGGTCGAGGGCATATGCGGGCCGCGGCACAGGTCGAGCCAGTCGCCCTGGCGATAGACCGAGATTTTCTGATCCGCCGGAATGGCCTGCACCAGCTCGACCTTAAAAGCTTCGCCATGTTTCTCGAACCAGGCGATGGCCTCGTCGCGGCTCCATTCCTCGCGGACGATGGGCCTGTCGGCGGCGACGATCTCGCGCATCTTCTTCTCGATGGCGGCGAAATCTTCCGGCGTAAACGGCTCGGCGCGATAGAAATCGTAATAGAAGCCGTTTTCGATCACCGGGCCGATGGTGACCTGGGTTCCCGGATAGAGCGCCTGGACCGCGTCGGCCAGCACATGGGCGGCGTCGTGGCGGATTAGTTCGAGCGCGCGCGGGTCGTCGCGGTTGAGAAATTCGATTCTGGCGTCGGCGGTCACCGGCGCAGCCGCGTCGACGATGACGCCGTCGAGCATCATGGCCACGGTCTTTTTCGCCAGCGAGGGCGCGATGCTTTTGGCGATGTCGAGGCCGGACAGGCCAGCTTCGAAGGCGCGCGACGCGCCATCGGGGAAGGTCACGGAAATCATGTCAAAACTCCTGCTCACTCGCCGAGACGAGCCGGCGTAAGCGAATGCTTCCGCCTTTCCTAATCCGATTTGGCCGGGATGCGCAAGAATGCCGTTTTGGCTCGGAGAACGCCGTCTTGGCCCGAAAAACGCCGTCTTGGCCCTGGAGATTGACGCGGAGGTCAAGCGAAGCCACACTCCGCCGCGAAAAAAAGTGGTGACTCGTGCGGCGTTACATCAAACAGATTCAATTGGGCGTGTTCGCTTTGGCCGCCGCCGCGCTGGCGGCGACCGGCGTGGTTCTGCTGTCCGGCCCCCGGCTGGCGCCTCCGTCGGCGGAGGAGACCCAAGCCGCGCCTCAAGCCGCGCCCAAAACCGCGCCCGAGGCGGACAAGCCGGCGGAATCGCCGCCGCTGGCCGTCAAGCCGGTCGCCACCCAATCGGTGTCGCCCGAGCCCTATGTGCCGCCGGATCTGGAGCTGGAATCCGCCTGGGCCGACAAATTGCGCGAGGCCCCGGACTATCAGGCGTTTTTCTCGGCGATGCGCGCCGGCTTTCCCGCCGAATGGATCAAGGCGCTGCGCGAGACCGCCGCGCAGGGCGGTTTGCAAAAAGCCGATGGCGTCGATCTGCTGATGAGCGAATCGGTGCGCCTAGCGCGGCAGAACAGCGGCTTGCTGGCGGCCAAGGCCGGCGGCGCGGCGCTGGACACATTATTCGCGCGCCTGTTGCAGGTCGCCCGGCAGTTGGCGGCCGGCGACGCCGCGCTTTGTCTCGACTATCTCAACGGCGCGCCGGCGGATCGCTTTGTGGCTTTCGCCGCGCTGCATCGCGGCCTGATGGGCGCGCAGGCGCTCGCCGGCCTGGAGGCGATGGAGGACGGCGGTCGCGAGAAAATCCAGCGCGACGCGCCCGGGCCAAGCGATTTCGACGATCTGGAAAAGGCGTTGAAGGCGAGGGGCCTGCCGGCCCAGGCGATCGCTCTGCTGCTCGACGGCAAGCCGCCGGAAACGCCGATCCCCGACGACCAGGCCTGCGCCAATGGCCTCGCCTATCTGGAGACGCTGGCGGCCTTGCCCGAGCCGCAGCGCATGAGGCTCTATGCCCTGGCCGTGCAATTGATGGCGCATGAATAGCCTCATCCCCATCCCCTAGCCTTGGCCCTGGTCCTCGGGCTTGACCGCCTCGCAGACCGGCTTGCGCCGCCAGGACCCGTAGCGCCAGGGGTGCAGCGGATCGCCGCGCGCCGGCAGGGTTTTCGGCACGGGGTCGAAGCCGGAATCGCCCAGAGGGTGGCAGCGGCACAGCCGGGACAGGCCGAGCCAGCCCCCGGCCCATAAGCCATAGCGGTCGAGCGATTCGTCCATATAGGCCGAACAGGTCGGCAGATAGCGGCAGTTGCGGCCGATCAGGCTGGACAGGCTCAACTGGTAGAGCCTGACAAGCCCGCGCGCCGCCTGCCGAGGCCAATTTTCTGGGGCGATCCCGGCCAAGCTGTTCTCCTTCCCGGCGTCAATAAACTGTTGCAAGAAAACGACGCCGCCGACAATCCCTTTCCCGTGGTCTGTCTTTGGCTGTTCAGCCGCTCGCCCCGCTGCTAGAAGTCGAATCCCGAAGGAGAGACGATTTTGAAGAGCGTGCTGCGCAATCTGCTTTTCGCCGTGGCGACTAGCGCCAGTTCCATTGCTTTCGCGGCCGATCTGCCGTCGATCAAATCGGCGCCGGAGCCGGTTTCGGACGACTGGATCGTCACGCTTTCCGGCCAGTTGAGCGTCGGCCCCTCCTATCCCGGCGCCAAGACCTACACATTCTACGGCCTTCCCGGCATTGGCCTGCGTCGCGCCAGCGAAGTCGAGCATTACAGCACCCCGGACGATGGCTTCAATTTCGCCCTCTACAACAATGACTGGTTCCGCTTCGGCGTGGTCGGCCGCGTCGTCGGCGACCGCCCGGTGCATAAGAATCGCGAACTGGTCGGCATGAGTTATGTCCCGCCGAGCGTCGAGCTGGGCGGCTTCGCTGAAGTCAATCCGCTGTCCTGGGCGCGCCTGCGCGTCGAAATCCGCCAGGCCGTGACCGGCCATAGCTCGGTCACGGCGACCGCCGGCGCCGATATTTGGCACAGCTGGGGCCAATGGACGTTCTCCATCGGCCCGCGCGCCTATTTCGGCGACGACGGCTATGCGCAGCGCTTCTTCGGCGTCACTCCGGCCCAGGCGCTGGCCAATAATCTCGCTGGCGGCAATCTCGCCGCCTATAATGCGGACGGAGGCCTCACGGCGGCCGGCGGCACGGTCGCCGCGCGCTACGACCTCAACGAGTTCTGGCGCATCACCGGCTATGGCAATTACCAGCGCCTGACTGGCAGCGTCGCCGGCAGCCCCATCGCCATTCGCAGCGGCTCGCGCGATCAATACATGGCCGGCGTCGAACTCGCCTATCGCTGGAGAACCGGCAGCCTGCCGCTGATCGGCGCCCTGGGTTTCTAAGTTCCGTTTTCAAGGCGAAAGCGAAAACCCCGGCGGCGCGGCCTTTTTTCATTCTCTCGTTTCGCCTTGTCGCGTCGCCCGTCTCCTCAGGCGACGCGCCCGGCGAGGGCGCAGGGGGCCGCCTCTGGCGCGTCCCAATAGAGCGCGTCGCCAGCGAGATCGACCGCGATCTCGCGCAGGCCGGACGGCAGGCTCGCGAAACCGTCGGTCCAGCGCCAGCCGTCGCCGCCGTCGAGCCAGCCACCCTTCAACGCCGCCAGCGGCAGGCGGACGCCGTCGCAGACCAGTCGGACGACCGATACGCCGAGGCGGCGGTCGTCGGCGCTGTCGGGGCGCATATGGCCGGGGGTCCAGACCCGCGACGCCAGCCGCAGCGTCCGCGTTTCCGCCGGCAGGCGGAAGACATGCCGGCCGCCGGAGATTTGCGCAGGCGAATAGGCGACGCCGTCCGCGATAATCCGCAACGCGGGGTCGCGGGTGGCGACAAAACCCAGTTCGCCGGCGCGCGAAAACAGCGCCGCCTTGGCCGCCTCGACATCCGCGCCGTGCTTGCGGATCGGCAGGCAGGTTTCGCCCGCGCTTTTCGGCGCGAAATCCGGATGCAGCTCGACGAAACCGCCGCCATTGGCGAAGGCGGTGCGATTGCCGCAATCGAGATAGCTTTCCGCCGCCAGGCCCTCGGCCAGCACGATGTCATGGGCGTCGAGCTCGACATGGAAATAATCGACGCGCGCGACCTCCAATTGCGCGACGGTCGCGCCATTGGCCAGCAGGATCGCCGGGATCAGCACGTCGCCGCAGCGGATATTATGGCCGGGGCTGACCCAGAGATCGCGGCGGGGAAGACATTCGCCAAAAGCCCCGGCGGAAATCCGCACCGGCTGGATGCTTTCCGGCGCGACATGGCTGCGCGTGTTGAGGCTGCGCAAACCGATCCAGACCACCGGCCGCCGCCCGCCGCCGGCGGTGAGCGCGACATCGCCAACACGCAAATCCTCCACCGCGACCTCGCCGCGCGCGGTCAGGATGCGCGTGCCCCGGCAATAGCAGGGCAGCGGAGCCGGCGTATAGGTGTAGGTGATGTCCAGCGTCGCGCTGACCGTCGCGGCCGCAGTGAGGGACACATTGCCGCCGCCCCCCTGCACAGTTTGCGCGGTCTGTGTCGACGCAAGGATGGTGAACGCGCCTTGCTCGAAGGATGCGAGCGACGAAGCGGTTAAGGTGATTAGCTGGGGATAAGACGAAACGGTTTGCGCAAACGGAGCCGAACCGCCGGCGGCCAGAGTGGAAGATGGCGTGAACACGTCTGAAGTGATCGGAATAAGCTGAGGAGAGACATCCGGCGCCGCAATGTCGATCAGGACGACCGTTTCCTCAACATCCGCACCGGCGGTCTCCGAAACGGAACCGTTATTCGTTAACGCGCCCGACACGCTAAAAGTGTCGGCGTAGGTGATGGTGACCCCGGTCAGCGTCCCGAGCGCCGGATTGAAACCGGCGAACTGTGTCGAGCCGTTGACGGTGAAGGCCGTGGTGTAGTCGGTGAGCTGCGGCGGAATCGTTCCGTCTTGCGTAATCGTGGCCATGCCGGCGAACCTCAAGGTTCCGACGCGCCGCAGGCCTGCCGAAGAGGTAGGCGCCGCTGCGTCAAGCCAAGCTTATTCACCCCGCATGGTTGGCGGTCAACACGCCGCCAAGGGCGTCGCGGCTCGGACCCTTCGCGCGCGGCGCCGGTCGCGCTGAGAGAGATAATGCTATTTCAACGAGATAGGTTGGCGCGCGCGCAACGGCGGGTTGCGCCGCCCTGTCACGCCTCGGTATAAATACGGATAAGTTGCTGTATTCACGATTTTAGCGGGGACAGCGCCGGGGCCTCAAGGCCTCGCCGCCGCCCGCCAAAAGCCGATGCGCGTCACTTCTGCGCGTCACTTCTGCGCGTCACTTCTGCGCGTCACTTCTGCGCGTCACTTGGCGGCGGCCTGGGCCGCCTCGATCGCCTTCAGCGTCGGCTCCGGCGTGTTTTCGGCGCGCAGCGTCGCCAGCGGCACGACCTCCGGCTCGTCGCAGGCCGCGACCACATGAGCCAGGTCGAAGACAAGCCCAAGCCCGCCGTTTTTCGCGTCGAGATAGGGCGTGATGGCCGGCGGTCCGTCGGCGCCCGCGTCCCGCATGGCCTCCTGGCACGGCTTGTCGCCGGCGTGGCCGCCCTGGCGATAGGCTTGCATGTATAAATCGTAGAGGCGCCGGGATTGCAGCGTGACCATTTTGGTCCCGTCGGCGGTCTCGCCGAGCGCCGCCACGCCCACGAGTTGCGGCGGCAGCAGTCGCGCCCAGTCGACGGGGGCGCCGGTCGCGAGGTCATAGACGATGGCGGTGTCGCCGACATCTGGATGGGCGCCGCCACAATCGACATTGTCGGTGACCGTATAGCTGAGATAGCGCGGGCCGCGCATGGTCGCCGCGATGCTGCGCGACCAGTCGGCGTTTTTCCCCGCGCTTGTCCGGCATTCCGCGACGCCTTTCTCCAGCCGGGCGTCAAGCCGCGCCAGCGCCGCGTTGATTTTCCGCTCGGCCTCGTCCGCCGGCGCGGCGATGCGCGGATAGGCGTCGCGGTCCTTGCCCAGCGCCGGCGGCTTTTGAAGAGTCACGATCCGCTCCGCCGCCGCGAGCTCGCCGGCGGCGAGGCCCAAGGCGAGCGCCGCCAGGGTGATGGAGAGGGATAGGGTTTTGAACATGAAAGGCCCCCGTGGCTTCGCGCGAACTGGAACATTGGGGCCATCGTAGCGCGTTGGCCAAGGCGATGCAGCAGGCCATCCGCGCCAGACAAAACAAAAAGGCCGCTCTTGCGAGCGGCCTTTTTTCATTCTGTGATTTCGTCTTACTCAGCCGCCGGCAAAGCCGGCGGCTGGGGCGCCGAGGACGCCTCCGCCTTCTGCTGCAGGATCAGATCGTCGCGGGTATTGGCGATGTTGCGCAGTTTCGACATGGCCGCGCCGGTGCCCGCCGGGATCAACCGGCCGACGATGACGTTTTCCTTCAAGCCTTCCAGCGTATCGACCTTGCCGTTGACGGCGGCTTCGGTGAGGACGCGCGTCGTCTCCTGGAAGGAGGCCGCCGAGATGAAGGAGCGCGTTTGCAGCGACGCCTTGGTGATGCCGAGCAGAACCGGCGAGCCGGTGGCGGGCTTGCCGCCTTCCGACACAACCTTCTCGTTGGCTTCGTCCATTTCGAGCTTGTCGACCTGCTCGTTGGCCAGGAATTCGGTGTCGCCGGGATCGACGATATCGACCTTTTGCAGCATCTGGCGGACGATCACCTCAATGTGCTTGTCATTGATGCTCACGCCCTGCAGGCGATAGACTTCCTGGATCTCGTTGACCAGATAGGCGGCGAGTTCCTCGACGCCCTTGATCGCCAGAATGTCGTGCGGCGCGGGATTGCCGTCGACGATGTAATCGCCCTTTTCGACAATGTCGCCATCCTGCAAATGGATGTGCTTGCCCTTGGGGATCAGATATTCGACCGCATCGGCGCCTTCCTCATTGGGGACAATGGAGAGGCGCTGCTTGTTCTTGTAATCGCGGCCGAACTGCACCGTGCCGGAGATTTCCGCGATGATCGCGTGATCCTTGGGACGACGGGCCTCGAACAATTCCGCGACGCGCGGCAGACCGCCGGTGATGTCGCGGGTCTTGGCGCTGTCCAGCGCGATACGGGCGATGATGTCGCCGGCCTTGACCTTGGAGCCGGGATCGGAGCCGATGATCGAATCCACCGGCAGCAGATAGCGGGCGTCGCCGCCGCGCGCCAGTTTCAGGATCTTGCCGTCCTTGCCCTTGATGACAAGGGCGGGCTTCAGGCTGGACGAGCGGGTGTTCATCCGCCAGTCCATGACCATGCGCTTGGCGATGCCGGTGGCCTCGTCGACCGATTCCGACATGGACATGCCCTCGACCAGATCCTCATAGCCGATGAGGCCATCGACTTCGGTGAGGATCGGACGGGTATAGGCGTCCCATTCGGCGATGCGCTGGCCGCGCTTGATCTTGTCGCCCTCTTCGACCTTCATGCGCGAGCCATATTGCACGCGATGCACGGCGCGCTCGGCGCCGTCGGGGCCGACCACGACCACGGCGACGTTACGCGCCATGACCATCAGATCGCCTTCGGAATTGCGCGACAGATGGCGGTTGCGGATCTTCACCTCGCCGTCGAAATTCGACTCGATGAAGGAGCTGTCGGCGATCTGCGCCGCGCCGCCGATGTGGAAGGTGCGCATGGTGAGCTGGGTGCCCGGCTCGCCGATCGACTGCGCCGCGATGACGCCCACCGCTTCGCCCATATTGACCGGCGTGCCGCGTGCGAGGTCGCGGCCGTAGCACTTGCCGCAGACGCCATTGGTGGCTTCGCAGGTCAGCACCGAGCGGATCAGCACTTCCTGAATGCCGGCGGCGTTGATCCGGTCGATATGCCATTCCTGGATCATCTCGCCATTGTGGACGATGGTCTGGCCCTCGAGATCGTTCAGATCTTCCGCCGCGGTGCGGCCGAGAATGCGGATCGACAGAGGCGCCACCACCTGGCCCGCGTCGATGATCGCCCGCATGCGGATGCCGCGCGACGAGCCGCAATCGACCTTGGTGATGATCGAATCCTGGGCCACGTCGACCAGACGACGGGTGAGATAACCGGAGTTCGCGGTTTTGAGCGCGGTATCCGCCAGACCTTTGCGCGCGCCGTGGGTGGAGTTGAAATACTCCAGAACGGTCAGGCCTTCCTTGAAGTTCGAGATGATCGGGCTTTCGATGATCTCGCCCGAGGGCTTGGCCATCAAGCCGCGCATGGCGGCGAGCTGGCGCATCTGCTCGCGCGAGCCGCGCGCGCCGGAATGCGCCATCATGTAGATCGAGTTGATCGGCAGGTCGCGGCCGCCCGCGTCCTTCTTCACGGCGGAAATGCCATTCATCATCTCGTCGGCGAGCAGGGCCGAGCATTTGCCCCAGGCGTCCACGACCTTGTTGTATTTCTCGCCCTGGGTGATCAGGCCGTCGAGATATTGCTGCTCATATTCCTTGGCGAGATTGCGCGTCTCCTCGACGATGCGCTTCTTCGCCTCGGGCACGACCATGTCGTCCTTGCCGAAGGAAATGCCGGCCTTGCAGGCTTCGCGGAAGCCCAGCGCCATGATCCGGTCGCAGAAGATCACCGTCTCCTTCTGCCCGCAATTGCGGTAGACGGTGTCGATCATTCCGGAAATTTCCTTCTTGGTCATGAGCTTGTTCATGACATCGAAGGGGATCTTGGTGTGCGGCGGCGCCAATTGGCCGAGCATCATCCGGCCCGGCGTGGTGTCGAACAGCTTCGCCACGCGCTGGCCGTTCTCGTCATAGGTCCAGGCGCGGCCCTTGATCTTGGTGTGCAGGGTGATGCTCTTGGCGAACAGGGCGTGTTCGATTTCGCCCATGTTGGAGAAGGCCATGCCCTGGCCCGGCTCGCCGTCGCGCATCAGCGACAGATAATAGAGGCCCAGCACGATATCCTGCGAGGGCACGATGATCGGCTGGCCGTTGGCCGGGTGCAGGATGTTGTTGGTGGACATCATCAGCACGCGCGCTTCGAGCTGGGCTTCCAGCGACAGCGGCACATGGACCGCCATCTGGTCGCCGTCGAAATCGGCGTTGAAGGCGGCGCAGACCAGCGGGTGCAGCTGAATCGCCTTGCCCTCGATCAGCGTCGGCTCGAAGGCCTGGATGCCGAGACGGTGCAGGGTCGGGGCGCGGTTGAGCATCACCGGATGTTCGCGGATCACCTCGTCGAGGATGTCCCAAACCTCCGGCTTTTCCTTTTCGACCAGCTTTTTCGCCTGTTTGACGGTGGCCGACAGGCCCTTGGCGTCAAGCCGCGAATAGATGAACGGCTTGAACAGCTCCAGCGCCATTTTCTTCGGCAGGCCGCATTGATGCAGCTTGAGTTCCGGACCGACGACGATCACCGAACGGCCGGAATAATCGACGCGCTTGCCCAAAAGGTTCTGGCGGAAGCGGCCCTGCTTGCCCTTGAGCATGTCGGCGAGCGACTTCAGCGGGCGCTTGTTGGCGCCGGTGATGACGCGGCCGCGGCGACCATTGTCGAACAGCGCGTCAACCGCTTCCTGAAGCATGCGCTTCTCGTTGCGGATGATGATGTCGGGCGCGCGCAATTCGATCAGCCGCTTCAAACGGTTGTTGCGGTTGATGACGCGGCGGTAGAGATCGTTGAGGTCGGAGGTGGCGAAACGGCCGCCGTCGAGCGGCACCAGCGGACGCAGGTCCGGCGGAATCACCGGCACTTCGGTGAGGATCATCCATTCCGGCTTGTTGCCGGAATTGATGAAGGCCTCGATGATCTTCAGGCGCTTGGCGAGCTTTTTCGGCTTCAGCTCGGTGGTCGCCTCGGAGATCTCGACCTTGAGCTGGGCGGCGATGGTCGCCAGATCCATGGCGCGCAGCAGCTCGCGGATCGCCTCGGCGCCGATCTGCGCCGTAAAACTGTCCTGGCCATATTCGTCCTGGGCGATGAGATATTCCTCTTCGCTCAGCAATTGCCGGTTCTTCAGCGGCGTCAGGCCATTGTCGATGACAATGTAGGATTCGAAATAGAGAATGCGCTCGAGATCCTTGAGGGTCATGTCGAGCAGCAGGCCGATGCGCGAGGGCAGCGACTTCAGGAACCAGATATGCGCGACCGGGGCGGCCAGCGAAATATGGCCCATGCGATCGCGCCGGACGCGCGACAGCGTGACTTCGACGCCGCATTTTTCGCAGATGACGCCCTTGTATTTCATGCGCTTGTACTTGCCGCACAAGCATTCGTAATCCTTGATCGGGCCGAAGATGCGGGCGCAGAACAAGCCGTCGCGCTCCGGCTTGAAGGTCCGGTAATTGATGGTTTCCGGCTTCTTGATCTCGCCGAAGGACCAGGAGAGGATTTTTTCCGGGCTGGCGATGGCGATCTGGATCTGGTCGAAAGCCTGGGGCTGAACGACCGGATTGAAGAGATTCATGACCTCTTGATTCATGTGCGGCTCCTGCGATCCCGGAAGGGGACTTTCGCTGCGAATTTCTGTCGAAATCGAGGCGCGGCGGTCGCGCCTCAAAACTCAAACGGGCAGGGGAGGCGGGCGCCTCCCCCTCAAAACTTACTCGGCGGCTTCGGCGGGCGGCGGCAATTGGCCGTCCTCGCCGGGCGGGACGGACTGGCTCAATTCGACATTGAGGCCGAGCGAGCGCATTTCCTTGACCAGCACGTTGAAGCTCTCGGGAATGCCCGATTCGAACGTGTCGTCGCCGCGCACGATGCTCTCGTAGACCTTGGTGCGGCCCGCGACGTCGTCCGACTTCACCGTCAGCATTTCCTGCAAGGTGTAAGCCGCGCCATAGGCCTCCAGCGCCCAGACCTCCATTTCGCCGAAGCGCTGGCCGCCGAACTGCGCCTTGCCGCCCAGCGGCTGCTGGGTGACGAGCGAGTAGGGGCCGATGGAGCGGGCGTGGATCTTGTCGTCGACGAGATGGTGGAGCTTGAGCATGTAGATCACGCCCACGGTCACCTTGCGGTCGAAGGCCTCGCCGGTGCGGCCGTCATAGAGCACGGTCTGGCCGGACGCGTCCATGCCGGCCTTTTCCAGCATGACGACAATATCGGGCTCGCGGGCGCCGTCGAACACCGGGGTGGCGATCGGCACGCCGCGCGTCAGATGCTGCGCGACCTCAAGCAGTTCGGGTCCCTCGAGCTTGTCGAGATCCTCGATTTTGGCGCCCAGGCCGTAAAGGTCCTTGAGCGTGGCGCGGATCACCGCCGGGTCGAGCGAGCGCTGATAGGCCGAGATCGCCTCCTGCACCTGCTTGCCGAGATTGCGGCAGGCCCAGCCCAGATGGGTCTCGAGAATCTGCCCGACATTCATGCGCGAAGGCACGCCCAGCGGGTTCAGCACGATGTCGACGGGGGTGCCGTCGGCGAGGAAGGGCATGTCCTCCTGCGCCAGGATGCGCGAAACCACGCCCTTGTTGCCGTGACGGCCGGCCATTTTGTCGCCGGGCTGGATCTTGCGCTTGATGGCGACGAAGACTTTGACCATTTTCATCACGCCCGGCGACAGTTCGTCGCCGCGCTGCAACTTTTCGACCTTGTCGAGGAAGCGGCTTTCCAGCCCCTTCTTGGCCTCGTCATATTGCTTGCGCATGGCCTCGATCTCGCCCATCAGCGCATCGTCAGCCACCGCGAACACCCACCATTGCGAACGCGGGTACTCGTCGAGCAATTCGCGGGACAGAACCTGCTCCTTCTTGAAGCCCTTGGGGCCGGACAGCGCCAGCTTGCCGATCAGCATTTCGCTGAGGCGGGCGTAGACGTTGCGGTCGAGAATGGCCTGCTCGTCGTCGCGGTCCTTGGCGAGGCGTTCGATTTCCTCGCGCTCGATCGCCTGGGCGCGTTCGTCCTTGTCGACGCCATGGCGGTTGAAGACGCGCACTTCGACGATGGTGCCGTTGACGCCCGGAGGCACGCGCAGCGAGGTGTCCCGCACGTCGGAAGCCTTTTCGCCGAAAATCGCGCGCAAAAGCTTCTCTTCCGGGGTCATCGGGCTTTCGCCCTTGGGCGTGATCTTGCCGACGAGAATGTCGCCCGCCGCCACTTCCGCGCCAATATAGACAATGCCGGCTTCGTCGAGATTCTTCAGCGCCTCTTCCGAAACATTGGGAATGTCGCGGGTGATTTCTTCCGGACCCAGCTTGGTGTCGCGGGCCATCACCTCGAATTCGTCGATATGGATCGACGTGAAGATGTCTTCCTTGACGATCTTCTCGTTGAGCAGGATCGAGTCTTCAAAATTATAGCCGTTCCAGGGCATGAAGGCGACGACGACGTTACGTCCCAGCGCCAGATCGCCCATGTCGGTCGAGGGACCGTCGGCGATGATGTCGCCCTTGCGCACGAGGTCGCCGACGCGCACCAGCGGACGCTGGTTGATGCAGGTCGACTGGTTGGAGCGCTGGAACTTCATCAGGCGGTAGATATCGACGCCCGGCTTGCCGGCGTCGAGTTCTTCCGTGGCCCTGATGACGATACGTGTGGCGTCGATCTGATCGACCACGCCGGTGCGCCGGGCGGCGATGGCGGCGCCGGAATCGCGGGCGACGATGAACTCCATGCCGGTGCCGACCAGCGGCGCGTCGGCGCGTACCAGAGGCACGGCCTGACGCTGCATGTTCGAGCCCATCAGCGCGCGGTTGGCGTCGTCATTCTCAAGGAAGGGAATCAGCGCCGCGGCGACCGAGACCAATTGCTTGGGCGACACGTCCATGAAATCGACGCGGTCGCGGGTGTGCATCACCACTTCGCCGGCCTGGCGGCAGACCACGAGGTCTTCCACCAGATTGCCCTTGTCGTCGAGCTGGGCGTTGGCCTGGGCGACAGAATATTTCGCCTCTTCCATAGCCGACAGATAGACCACTTCGTCGGTGACATTGCCGTCCTTGACGCGACGGTAAGGCGCCTCGATGAAGCCATATTTATTGACGCGCGCAAAAGTCGCCAGCGAATTGATCAGGCCGATATTCGGACCTTCCGGCGTCTCGATCGGGCAAATACGTCCGTAATGCGTGGGGTGCACGTCGCGCACCTCGAAACCGGCGCGCTCGCGGGTCAGACCGCCCGGGCCCAGCGCCGACAGGCGGCGCTTGTGGGTGATTTCCGACAGCGGATTGGTCTGATCCATGAATTGCGACAGCTGCGAGGAGCCGAAGAATTCGCGCACGGCGGCGGCCGCCGGCTTGGCGTTGATCAGATCCTGTGGCATGACCGTGTCGATATCGACCGAGGACATGCGCTCCTTGATGGCGCGCTCCATGCGCAGCAATCCGAGGCGATACTGATTTTCCATCAACTCGCCGACCGAGCGCACGCGGCGGTTGCCGAGATGGTCGATGTCGTCGATTTCGCCACGGCCGTCGCGCAGGTCCACCAGCGCCTTGACCACGGCGAGAATATCGTCGCGGCGCAGCACGCGGGTGGTGTCGGGGCAGTCGAGGTCCATGCGCATGTTCATCTTGACGCGGCCGACCGCCGAGAGGTCGTAGCGCTCGGAATCGAAGAACAGCGAATGGAACATGGCTTCCGCCGAGTTCGATGGTCGGCGGCTCGCCGGGACGCATGACGCGGTAGATGTCGAACAGGGCCTCTTCGCGCGCGCTGTTCTTGTCGACAGCCAGCGTGTTGCGGATGTAGGGGCCGATGTTGATATGGTCGATGTCGAGGATCGGCAGTTCGTCGAAGCCGATGGCGATCAGGCTCTCCAGCGACTTGGCGGTGATCTCGTCGCCGGCTTCGGCGAAGATTTCGCCGGTTTCCGGGTTGAACAGATCCTCGGCGATGTACTGGGTGTAGAGATCCTCGTCCACGGCCTTGATGAATTTCACGCCGCGCTCGGCGAGCGCGCGGGCGGCGCGGGCCGACAGCTTCTTGCCGGCTTCGATGACCACGTCGCCGGTGTCGGCGTCGACAATGTCGATGGCCGCCTTGACGCCCTTCAGGCGCTCGGCGTCGAAGGGCAGGCGCCAGCCGTCCTTCTCGCGCTTGTAGATCACCTTCTTGTAGAAGGACGACAGGATCTCCTCGCCGTCATAGCCCAGGGCGTAGAGCAGGGAGGTCGCGGGAATCTTGCGGCGGCGGTCGATGCGCGCATAGACGATGTCCTTGGCGTCGAATTCGATGTCGAGCCAGGAGCCGCGATAGGGAATGATGCGCGCCGCGAACAGCAGCTTGCCGGAGCTGTGGCTCTTGCCCTTGTCGTGATCGAAGAACACGCCGGGCGAACGGTGCATCTGCGAGACGATGACGCGCTCGGTGCCATTGACGATGAAGGTGCCGTTCATGGTCATGAAGGGCATGTCGCCCATATAGACATCCTGCTCCTTGATGTCCTTGACCGATTTGGCGCCGGTGTCCGGGTCCACATCGAACACGATCAGGCGCAGGGTCACCTTGAGCGGGGCGGCGAAGGTCATGCCGCGCTGGCGGCATTCGTCCACGTCATATTTCGGGGCCTCGAATTCATATTTGACGAATTCGAGCAGGGCCGCGCCGGAAAAATCCGAAATCGGGAAGACCGATTTGAACACGGCCTGCAATCCCTCGTCGGCGCGCCCGCCCTTGGGCTCCTCCACCATGAGGAATTGATCGTAGGAAGCCTTCTGCACTTCGATCAGATTGGGCATGACCGCGACTTCGCGGATATGACCGAAGAATTTGCGGACACGCTTCCGGCCGGTGAACGTTTGCGCCATGTCGCTCCTCGCACCTCAAATTGCAGGCGGGTCCGAAAGTGGACCTGTCGCCTCCCGGACTTGCCGGGTCCGCGCGGCAAATCCCGCGCAAAATCCTGAAAGTTTTGCTTTATGCGAGGTCTTTCGCCTCGCATCCCGAAAAAAAGCCTCCGGGACGGCTTAAGCTGCCAGCGCTTCCGACGAAACGCTGGCAGCTTAAAAGTCAATTCTTGCGCGTGATCTCGTCCAAAAACCGGCATCCACTTTTTGGCGTCACGCGCGGACGGCCCCGGGGAAAACCCCGGGACCGCCACGCAACAAGGGAGCGAAAAACTCCCGAACGCGAATTACTTGAGTTCGACCTTGGCGCCGACCTTTTCGAGGGCTTCCTTGATCTTCTTGGCGTCGTCCTTGGAAGCGCCTTCCTTGACGGGCTTGGGCGCGCCTTCGACCAAATCCTTGGCTTCCTTGAGGCCCAGGCCGGTGATGGCGCGGACTTCCTTGATGACTTCGATCTTCTTGTCGCCGGCGGCGGCCAGAACGACCGTGAACTCGGTCTGCTCTTCAGCCGGGGCGGCGGCGGCGGCGGCGCCGGGAGCGGCGGCGACGGCGACGGCGGCGGCGGCGGAGACGCCCCACTTGTCTTCGAGAAGCTTGGCCAGTTCAGCCGCTTCCAGAACGGTCAGGGCCGAGAGGTCTTCGACGATCTTTTCGAGATTAGCCATTGTTCAATTTCCGTTGATTTGAGTTTGGTTCGGTTTGTTTCAACAAGAAACGCCAGCCCGTTCAGGCCGCGGCGTCGTCCTTGGCGGCATAGGCCCCGACCACCCGCGCGAGTTTCGCGGCGGGAGCGGTCGTGAGCTGCGCCAGCTTGGTCGCCGGGGCCTGAAGAAGGCCGACCAGCTTGCCGCGCAGTTCGTCGAGGGACGGCAGGGTCGCAAGCGACTTGACGCCATCCGGGTTCAGGGCCGTGGTCCCCATGGCGCCGCCGAGGATGACGAACTTGTCGTGATCCTTGGCGAAAGCCGCAGCGACCTTGGGCGCCGCCACCGGATCGGCCGAATAGGCGATCAGGGTCGGGCCCTTGAGAAGGGCGCCGATGGAGGCGACGTCAGTGCCATCGAGGGCGATCTTGGCGAGGCGGTTCTTGGCGACCTGCACGCTCGCTCCAGCCGCACGCGCCTGCTTGCGCAGGTTCTGCATCTGGGCGACGGTCAGGCCGGAATATTTCGCCACCACGACCACGCCCGTCTTCGCAAAGACGTCATGGAGCGTGGCGACGGCTTGTTTCTTTTCCGCTCTGTCCACAGTGCTCTCACTTCGATTGGACGGAATTTTCATTCCGCCGGTTGCCGACATGCCGCAAAAGCTCCGGTCAAGAAAACCGCATCTCTCGCGGCGCCGAAGCGCCTGTCCCCACTGGGCGGCGCCGGGGCGCAACCTGTGGATCAGAGGGTTCGAACCAAACTCAGGCCGGAAGGTTTTGTCCTTCCGAAAAATCCGGTCTTTCCCCGTCTATGCTGGCCGTGGGGAGCACACTCCAAAGAGTGCGAACCCTCCCCAACGATTAAGCTTTCTCCAATTTGAGAAAGCGCCGGCAGTCTCGGACAGGACGAGGCCAAAGCCGCCGCGCTTACGGGAAGCGCGAAGTTTTTGGCCCATCCGCCGCCGAAATCACCCGAAGGCGCTCCCGGCGGAAGCTCTTAAAATTCCCGGCAATTCCAGGCAAAGAAAGCGACCAAAACCCTAGGCGCCGATCCGAACCCTTCGGTCCGGGGCGCTCCAAAGTTCTGTTCGCGGCGATCATCCGACCAAAGCGGAACTGCCCTTTGCGACTTGCGCGGGAAATACGGAGGTGAGTCCACCGCCGAAACTTGTCTTGTAAACATGTTCGTTCCGCCTGCCAAGAGGGGCGGAACGATATTTTGCAAATTGTCAAGCGCGTTTGCGCAAGAAAACCTGATGGCTCAGTGCTGAGCCAGGGCGATCGACTGCGGATCGACCTTCACGCCCGGACCCATGGTCGAGGACAGAGCGATGCGCTGCAGATAGGTGCCCTTGGCGCCGGTCGGCTTGGCCTTGACCACGGCGTCGACGAAAGCGGCGATATTTTCCGCCAGCTTGTCGTCGCCAAACGAGGCCTTGCCCACCGAACCCTGAACGATGCCGGCCTTTTCCACGCGGAACTCGACGGCGCCGCCCTTGGAGGCGGCGACAGCCGCCGCGACATCCATGGTCACGGTTCCAACCTTCGGATTGGGCATCAGCCCGCGCGGGCCGAGAACCTTGCCGAGACGGCCGACCAGCGGCATCATGTCCGGGGTGGCGATGCAGCGATCGAAATCGATCGTGCCGCCCTGGACGATGGTCACCAGCTCCTCCGCGCCGACAACGTCGGCGCCGGCGGCCTTGGCTTCGTCGGCCTTGGCGCCGCGGGCGAACACGGCGACGCGCAACACGCGGCCGGTGCCGTTGGGCAGGTTGACCACGCCGCGCACCATCTGGTCGGCGTGCTTGGGATCGACGCCGAGATTCAGCGCGATTTCGACGGTTTCGTCGAATTTGGCGGAGGCGCGCTCACGCACCAGCTTGATGGCGTCGGCGACGGGATAGAGCTTGGTGCGCTCCACGCCTTCGCGGGCCTTGACTATACGTTTACCGCTCATGGCTTACCCCACAACTTCCAGGCCGATGGACTTGGCGGAGCCCTCGATCATCGCCATGGCGGCTTCGATCGAATGCGAGTTCAAATCCGCCGCTTTCTTTTCCGCGATTTCGCGGATCTGGTCGCGGGTCACCTTGCCGACGAAGCCGCGGCCGGTGGTCTTGGAGCCGGATTTGATGTTCGCCGCCTTCTTCAGGAAGAAAGTGACCGGCGGCTGCTTCATCTCGAAAGTGAAGCTGCGGTCGGCGTAAGCGGTGATGATGACGGGGATCGGCGTCCCCTTTTCCATCTGCGCGGTCTTGGCGTTGAACGCCTTGCAGAATTCCATGATGTTCAGGCCGCGCTGACCGAGCGCGGGACCGATCGGCGGCGACGGATTGGCCGCCCCGGCCGGAACCTGAAGCTTCACGTAGCCCGTGATCTTCTTCGCCATAATGGCTGCTCCCAAAGGATTTTTTCGTTCCGTTATCCCCGAGGAGGTCCAAGGGAGACGCCAAAACGAAAATGCGCGGCGACCGTTTTTGACGGCCCGCGCGGGTTGCAGTTTGCGGTGCGGTTCTTCACCCGGTTGGCGACCGGAGAACCTCCCGCATCTCTCGCCTTCGTTAAGAAGGTTCGCGGTGTCTATAGATGTTTGTCGCCGCTGTCCACAGAAAATCCGAAATTATCAGGCCGGAATGGACAAGGGCTGGCCTTTTTCGAGAACATAGGTCGAGACGATGCGGATTGGCTTGTCGCCGGCGGTCAGCCTGTGGATTTTCCGGGCGGGAACCTGGACCGTGTCGCCCGCCTCGATTTTTTGCGGCGCGCCGCCGTCAAGTTGAAAAATGCCGGCGCCTTCGGCGATATAGGCGGATTCGACGCTAGGATGAAAATGGCGCGGCACGGCGAAGCCAGGGTCGATTTCCGCCTGGGCGATGACGATCTCGAAATCGGGCGTTGGCCCTTCCATGCGGTGCAGGATCTTGCGTCTGATCCCGCTCGCCGCCGGCGGCGGTTCCGCTTGCGCGGACGAAGCGACAAAGCCGGTCAGGGCGCAGAGCGCGCATCCGGCGAAACCGCGGCGTGTGAGCATCTCCGCCTCCCCCTCGTCGCGCCGGCGCCGTCGACAATTCCCCCGTCGATCGCCGGCGTCCGGGCGTCGTCCGACGAAATATAGGCCGACTTGACCATTGAATGAAGAGGGGGCGATGAGGGGCTATTGACGAGGGTCCGCCTGCCGCTCCCAGCGCCCGCCGGACGGGGACAGCGCGAAATTTCCCCTTCGGGCGCGACTGATGTTGCGGTACGGCTAGCGGTGTAAAATCCTGAGCGCAATCCACCATCGCGGCTTCGATGAGAAAGCCGGTCGCCATGATCCGGGAACAGACGTTTCGCCTGCGGCGCTTTTGTCGCGTTCCGCGCGTCCCCGCCGAACCTCTTCCCCAGGTTCGGCGAGGCGCGCGGAAAGCGGGATCAATGCTTGTCGCGCAGCTTCAGCGCGGCCAGCGAGCCGCCGCCCTCGAAACATTCGCCGCCAGCGAGCTGCGCCCATTCGGTCAAGGCCGAGGCGAGCAATTCGGTGGCGTCGCGGCCATTGAACTTGCGGCTCTTGGCCAGCATGCGCATCTGGAGGGCCAGATAATGGGCGTTGACCACCGTCTCCAACAGCGAGGCGCCGTCATCCTCGCGCTCCGCGCCGTCGATGTCCTTCATTTTGTTGATCCGACTCTGCGATACACTGCTAACCGACATGTTCGACCTCCAGCAAAAATTGTCCGCATGCCCTAGCGCTAACCTATGGCGGTTTCTGCGGAATAAATGTTAAGTTTCCACCAATTACGATTGCGTGCGTCGATTTTCAACTCCTTACATCCGCAAAATCAGCCCCGCCTTCCGCGATTGAGCCCTGCGCGTCATGAATGATAAACCCATCGATATCGCTGAAATCGTTCGGTCGTGCCGGGTTTTCCGCCACCTCGGCGACGCCCAGGTGCGCGAATTCGCGGGCAAGGCGCGGATCGAACATTATCACGAACGCACGCTGCTGACCGAACGCGATGAAAAACCCGAATATCTGCGCTATATCGTCTCCGGCAGCGTCGATCTGGTGCTGTCCACCGCCGAAGGCAATTTCTCCTCTCTGCCCATGCTCTCGGGCAAATGGGCGACCTGGCTCGGCTGTTTCGGCGATGCGCCCTTGCTCCACGATCTCTGGACATCGGCCAACGCCACGCTGGTCGCTTTTCCCAGCCGCGACGTGCAGCGTCTCGTCGGAGCCGATCCCCAGGCCTTGCGCGAAGTCATCGAACATCTGGGTGAATGGACGCGCTTCCTCACCGGCTGGATTCTGTCCTTCGCCGCCTATGGCCCGGAAAAGCGCCTGGTCTATCTGCTGTTGCTGTCTTCGTCCGAGATCGTTGGCATCACCCAGGAAGGCAAGCCGGCGCCGCTCACCCAGACCCATATTTCGCAATTCGGCTTCGGCTCGCGCCAGCGCGTCAGCCGGCTGTTGCGCGGCCTCGCCGACCGCGGGCTGATCGAAATGAAATATGGCGGCGTGGTCATTCCCTCGCGCGCCCGGCTGGAAGCCTATATGGCCGAGGACAAGCCGCGCGGACGCAAAACGCCGCGCGGCTGACGATCGTCGCTCAATGCGCCGGCGCTTTGCCGTTGGCGGTGGCGCGGTGGGCGACAATGGCTTCGGCCGGCTTGCCGACGATTTCGGCCAGATGGTCGAATTTCTGAGTGAATGTGCCGACGCCAGCGGTGGCCGAGCGCAGCTCCACGATCAGCCCGTCCATTTCCGCCTCTGGAATCAGGGCGCGGAACAAGTCCCAGCCCTCCCAGTCCGGACGTCCGTCATAGCCGAGGATCTGGCCGCGCCGGCCGGAGACAATGGCGGTAATTCGCGCCAGGCAATCGCTGGGCGTGGCGATCTCCACCGCGAGGATCGGCTCCAGCAGCACCGGACCGGCCTTGGCCAGCGCCTCGGCCACCCCCATCCGGGCGGCGGTGCGAAAAGCCATGTCGGAGGAATCGACGCTGTGATAGGAGCCGTCGGTCAGCGTCGCCGCCACATCCACCACGGGGAAGCCCAGCGGCCCGCGCTCCAGCGCGTCCCTGCAGCCCTCCTCGATGGCGCCGAAATAATTTCTCGGCACGGCGCCGCCATGGACCGTCTCCGTGAAAGCGAACCCCTCGCCGCGCGCCAGGGGGCCGACGTCGAGCACGACATCGCCGAACTGGCCGTGGCCGCCCGATTGTTTCTTGTGGCGTCCGCGCACATTGACGGCGTGGCGAATGGTCTCGCGATAGCCGATCCCCGGCTTGCGGGTCTCGACGGTAACGCCAAACCGCGCCGAAAGCCGCTCCAGCGCCACACGGACATGCATCTCGCCCTGGCCGAGCAGCCGCATTTCGCCGGCCTCCTGATCCTGGACGAAGGTCAGCGACGGGTCTTCCTCGGACAATTTGGCCATGGCGGCGGCGAGCCGCACCTCGTCCTTGCGGTCCTTGACCTCAATGGCCAGGGCGTAGGTCGGTTGCGGCGGCGTGATCGACGGCGCGACCGGGGCGGGGATGGGCCCCTTGGCGTCGCCGAAACTCTCGCCGGCAGCGACATGGTCGAGCCGGCCGAAGGCGACGCAATCGCCTTCCTCGACCCTTGGCTGTTTCGAGCCGGCGAGGCCCATCAGCCGCGACAATCCCGCGATGCGGTCCTCGCCGCGCGCGCTTTTCACCAGCCCGCCATCGGCGAAAGCGCCGCGCAGCACCCGGGCGACGGTGAGCTTGCCGCCATGGGCGGTATGGATGGTCTTGAGCGCATGGGCGAGCGGCGCGCCTTCGTCGGCCACGCCCAGGCGGACGCGCAATTGTTGAACGCTTGGCGATTCATGGCGCAGCGCCTTCAGCAGGCGGGTGACGCCATGGCCTTCCGCCGCCGAGCCGATCAGCACAGGGGCGACGAGGCCCTGGCGCAGGTCGCGGGTCAGGTCGTCGAAAATCTGGTCGCGCGGCGGCTCCATGTCCAGCAGCAGCTCCTCCATCAGCGCGTCGTCGTAATCGGCGAGCTTTTCCAGCATGGTGTAGCGGGCTTCCTTCTCGCTCGGCAATTCGCCGGCCGGCACGTCCACCACCACCGAAGGCGCGTGTTCGCGATAGACGAAGGCCCGCTCCAGCGCGAGATCGATGAAGCCGGTGACAATGCCGTTCTGCCAGATCGGAATCTGGCGCAGCAGCAGCGGCGTGCGCGAGGCCGGCTGCAACATGGCCAGGGTCTCGCGGATGCGCGCCGAGGCGGCGTCTATCTTGTTGAGGAACAGAATGCGCGGCACGCCCAGGTCTTCCAGCTCGCGCAGGATCAGCCGCAGCGCCGGAAGCTTGCGCTCGTCGGTCTCGCAGACCACCACCGCCGCGTCGCAGAGCGGCAGCACATTGCGCGCCTCATGGGCGAATTCGAGCGAGCCGGGGCAGTCGATGAACGTGTAGCGGTCGCCGAGATAGTCCACCGAGGCGATATTGGCCTCGACGCTGGCGGCGTGGGCGCGGGCCTCGGCGCTGGAATCGCCGACCGAGGAGCCGTCGCGCACCGAACCCTGACGCGACAGCGCCCCGGAGCGGGTGAGAATGGATTCGAGCAGGCTTGTCTTGCCGCTCTGGAACGGGCCGACCAGCGCGATCAGGCGCGGACCCGCGACACGTCTTTCGCCAGGATGATTCTCGCTCATTTTCCGCTCCTTGCCAGGTTACCGGCCCGAATTCCGCCACGGGTCTGTCGTAAATATTTCACCTCCCGCGCCGCTTGCCAATGACGAAGATCATGGCCAAGCCAAGCTTCCGCTGGGTCGGCGACCATGCGGATCAAGGGCGCGGCAAAAATTTGACTATTTCACTAGACTAGATATATTCGCTTCTCGAAATCGTCGGGGTGGAGCGGGGCATGGCGTTGATCGGGCTTATTCACTGGCCTTTCGTGCTGTCGGGGCTGGGGGTGGGGGCCATGGTCGGCCTCACCGGCGTCGGCGGGGGCTCGCTGATGACGCCCTTGCTGATCCTGCTGTTCGGCATTCATCCGGCGGCCGCTGTCGGCACGGATCTGTTCTACGCCTGTGTCACCAAGATCGCCGGCTCCACGGTTCACGGCGCCAACCAGTCCATCGACTGGAAGGTGGTGCGCCGTCTGGCCAGCGGCAGCGCGCCGGCGGCGCTGCTCACCCTGCTGGTTCTGTCGCGTCTGGGGTTTGAGTCGCGCCACGCCAGTTCCGCCATTTCCACGGCTTTGGGCGTGGCGCTGCTGCTCACCGCCATTTCCCTGGTTTTCCGTCCCTGGCTGGTGGCGCGTATGGGGCCGGCCTTCGACCGCCTGTCGGAGCGCGCCATAGCGCTTTCAACCGTGGCGCTCGGCGCGGCGCTGGGCGTGCTGGTGACCATTTCCTCGGTCGGCGCCGGCGCCATTGGCGTCACCATTCTGCTGATGCTCTATCCGCGCATGCCGACCCTGCGCATCGTCGCCTCCGACATAGCCCATGCCGTGCCGCTCACCCTGATCGCCGGCTTCGGCCATTGGGCCATGGGCTCGGTGGACTGGGCGATGCTGCTGTCGCTGCTCTGCGGTTCGATTCCCGGCGTCGCCCTGGCCAGCCATTTCGCCTCCCGCGCGCCCGACAAGGTGTTGCGGGCGGCGCTGGCGGCGGTGCTGGCGCTGGTCGGGGCCAAGCTCGCCTTTCAATGATCGGCCTGAGGCCGCCGCTCTGCTAAACTGCCGCCCATGCGGCGAATCGATCTTTTCCTCGGTTTTTTCAAGCTCGGCCTGATCGGCTTTGGCGGCGTCGGCCCCTTGACCCGGCGCATAGTCGTCGAGGAGCGGCGCTGGCTGGACGAAGGCGAATTCGCCGCGCTGCTCGGCCTGTGCCAGGCGCTGCCCGGCGCCAATACCTGCAATCTCGCGCTGATGCTCGGCGACCGCTTTTGCGGCCCCACCGGCGCTCTGGCGGCGCTCGCCGGCTTGCTGCTGGCGCCGCTGGCGCTGCTGGCGGCCATAGCCAGTTTTTTCGCCGCCTTCGCCCACAACCCCGACCTGCGCGCCGCGCTGCATGGCGCTTCCGCCGCCGCCGCCGGCCTGGCCCTGGGCACGGCGATCAAAATGATGAAAAACCTGCCGCGCGAATATTTGCTTTGGGGCGTGTCGGCCCTGGTCTTTGTCGCGACCGCGCTGTTGCGGGCGCCGCTGCCGCTGGTGCTGGCGGTGCTGGCGCCGGCGAGTTACTGGCTTCATGCGAGGCGCCGATGAACGATCTGCTCGTCAGGATTTTCCTGCGTTTCGCCGGAATTTCGCTGCTGGCGGTGGGCGGCGCCGCCGCCGTGCTGCCCGAGGCGCATCGCCAGCTGGTGGAGGGCGAGCATTGGTTCAGCTCGGCGCAATTCTCGGAAATTTTCGCCATTGCCCAGACCGCGCCGGGGCCCAATGTCATCGTCTTCCCGCTGTTTGGCTGGACGCTCGCGGGATTGCCGGGGCTGATCGCGGCGACGCTGGGCATTTTGGGCCCGTCCACGCTGCTGGTTCTGCTGGTGTCGCGCGCCCTGCGCCGCAACGCCGGGGCGCTCTGGCTGAAACACCTGAAACAGGCGCTGATTCCTTTGGCGGTCGGGCTGATGGCCGCCAATGGCTATGTGCTTGCGCGCGGCGCCGATACGGGGCGGCTGACCGCATTCATCACTTTTGTCGCCGCCGGCTTTGTCGTCTATTCCTCGCGCAGCCCGCTCTGGGCCATGGCCGCCGGCGCGGCGCTGACGCTCGCCGCTGGCCGGTACGGATTCCTTTAGACAGGACGAAAACATGAGCCGCATCGCCTATGTCAATGGCCGCTACGTCCGCCACGCCGAGGCCGGCGTTTCCATCGACGACCGCGCCTTGCTGTTTTCCGACGGCATTTACGAGGTCGTGGAGATTTTCGCCGGCGCCTTGATCGACGAACAGGGCCATCTCGACCGTCTGGCGCGCTCGGCGCGGGAATTGCGGCTGCATTTGCCTATGGGCGAAGCGGCGCTGAAATTCGTGTTGCGCCAGCTCGTCGCCCGCAATCGCGTGCGCTTTGGCCATGTCTATCTGCAAGTCACCCGCGGCGCGGCCAAGCGCGAACATGTGTTTCCGGACGAGGGGACGCCGGCGACCCTGATCGGTTTCGCGCAAAGGCACGACGCCCTCGCCGGCGAGGCCAAGGCGCGCAAGGGCGTGGCGGCGATCAGCCTGCCGGACATCCGCTGGAAGCGGCCCGACATCAAGACGACAAGCCTGCTGGCCAATGTTCTGGCCAAGCAGCAGGCCCGCGAGGCCGGCGCCTATGAGGCCTGGCTGGTCGATGGCGCGGGCCTGGTCACCGAGGGTGCGTCGAGCAACGCCTGGATCGTCGAGTCCTCCGGCGCGCTCGTCACCCGGCCGGCGGATGGCGCGATTCTCGCGGGAATCACCCGCGCCCGGCTGCTTCGCCTCGCCGAAGCCCAGGGACTCCGCGTCGTCGAACGCGCCTTTACCGTCGCGGAAACCTATGAGGCGCAAGAAGCTTTCATCAGCGGCGCCACCACTCTGGTCATGCCGGTGGTCGCTTTGGACGGGCGCCCGATCGGCTCGGGCGTCCCCGGTCCGACCGCTCTGGCCCTGCGCGCCGCCTTCCACGATTTCGCCGCAAAAAGCCCCTAATGCTCTGGAAATTCATGGAAGAGGAAAAGAAACCCTTGCCTAATTGTCGGGCTTGGGCATTTTATAAGCCTTCGCGCTAGGGCGGCGCGAATATTGCAATACCGTCGACATGCCGTTCAACAACGGGCGTCAAGAAAATGAATGGAAAAAACATGGCGGTCGAACGCACACCCAATCTTCAAGACACGTTTCTCAATTTCGTTCGCAAAAACAAGATTCCTCTGACGATTTTCCTGGTCAACGGCGTCAAGTTGCAGGGCGTGGTCAGCTGGTTCGACAATTTCTGCGTGTTGTTGCGCCGCGATGGGCATTCGCAGCTGGTTTACAAGCACGCCATCTCCACGATCATGCCGGGCCATCCCATCCAGATGTTCGATCCGGCCGATGAAACGCAGGAAGCGAAGTAACGGTTACGTGAGGTTTTTTCCTCTTTGAGCGCAACTCCGGTTTTCGGCGGCGAGGTCTGGACCCCCAAGGGCGCCCGGACCCGCGCGCTTGTCGTCGGCCCCTATCTCAGCGATCGCGCCGCGACCCATGCCGCAAGCCGCGGCGACAGCCTGAAACCCCTGCGCTCGCAACAGGCGCGCATGGCCGAGGCCGAAGGCCTGGCGCTCGCCATCGACGTCGATCTGGTCGGCGCCGAACTGGCGCTGCTGCCGCAAATCAGGCCGGCGACCTATCTCGGCAAGGGCAAGGTCGAGGAGATCGCCGCCCTGGTCAAGGAGAGCGAGGTCGATCTGGTCGTGGTCGATTGCGCGCTCTCGCCGGTGCAGCAGCGCAATCTGGAAAAGGAGTTCGGGGCCAAGGTCATCGACCGCACCGGCCTGATCCTGGAGATTTTCGGCGAACGCGCCCGCACCCGCGAGGGTTCGCTTCAGGTCGAACTCGCCCATCTCACCTATCAGAAATCGCGGCTGGTGCGCTCCTGGACCCATCTGGAGCGCCAGCGCGGCGGCTTCGGCTTCCTCGGCGGCCCCGGCGAGACCCAGATCGAGACCGACCGCCGGCTGATTCAGGAGCGCATGAGCCGGATCGAACGCGATCTCGATCAGGTCAAGCGCACCCGGGGCCTGCACCGCAAGAGCCGCCGCGACGTGCCTTTCCCCATCGTCGCCCTGGTCGGCTACACCAATGCCGGCAAATCCAGCCTGTTCAACCGGCTGACGGAAGCCGACGTCTTCGCCCAGGATCTGCTGTTCGCCACGCTCGACCCCACCTTGCGCGGGCTGAAACTGCCGCATGGCGGCAAGGTCATCCTCTCGGATACCGTGGGTTTCATTTCCGATCTGCCGCATATGCTGGTGTCCGCCTTCCGCGCCACGCTGGAAGAGGTGCTGGAAGCCGACGTCATTCTCCATATTCGCGACATCGCCCATGAGGACGCCGAGGCGCAGGGCGCCGATGTCGAGAAAATCCTCGGCGAATTGGGCATAGACGCGCATGATCCCCGGCTGATCGAAATCTGGAACAAGATCGATCTGCTGCCGGTCGAGGAGCGCGACCGCTTGCGCGAAACCGCGGCGCGCCGCCCGGAATTCGAGCGCCCCGTCGCCTTGTCCGCGCTCAGCGGCGAGGGAATTCCCGCTTTGCTGGAGGCCGTCGAGGCCCGCATCGGCCGCGACCGGGCGCTGATCGAGCTGCGGCTCGACGCCGCCGATGGCGAGGGCCAGGCCTGGCTCTACGCCCATGCCGAGGTTTTGAGCCGCGACACCGAAGAAAATGGCGACGCCCTGTTCCGCATTCGCGTCCCCTCGGAAAGCCGTCCTCGGCTGGAGCGCCGCTTCCCGCACAGATTACGCGATCTTAACTGACGCGGCGTTACGCTGGCCCAACTCAACCCCGGGAATGGCCATGGAAGACCCGCCGCTTCATCGTCCCGCGCTCTCCGTCGTCGTCCCCTGTTTCAACGAGGAACAGGGCCTGCCGGCCTTTGTCGCGCGCATGACCGCCGCCTGCCAGGCCCATGCCGGCGGCGCCTATGAAATCCTGCTGGTCAACGATGGCTCGCGCGACGCCACCTGGCCCTGCATTCAGGCGCAAAGCCGGCTCAATCCCGGCGTCGTCGGCGTCAATCTGTCGCGCAACCACGGCCACCAGCTCGCGGTCACGGCGGGACTGTCGCTGGCGCGCGGCGAACGCGTGCTGATCATCGACGCCGATCTGCAAGACCCGCCGGAACTGCTGGGCGCGATGATGGCGCGCATGGACGAGGGTTTCGATGTGGTCTATGGCCGCCGCAAGCGCCGCGACGGCGAAACCGCCGCCAAGCGCGCCACGGCCTTTTTGTTCTACCGCCTGCTCGACCGGCTGTCCGACGTCAAGATTCCCGTCGATACCGGCGACTTCAGGCTGATGAACCGCGTGCTGGTCGACCGGCTCAACGCCATGCCCGAACAGGATCGCTTTTTGCGCGGCATGGTCGCCTGGCTCGGCGGCCGCCAGAGCGAGCTGCTGTTCGACCGCGATCCGCGTTTCGCCGGCGAGACCGGCTATTCCCTGGGCAAGATGCTGAAACTGGCCATGGCCGGGCTCACCAGCTTCTCCACCGCGCCCTTGCAGCTCGCGGCCCTGCTGACGGGCTGCGGCATGATTTTCGGTTTTGGCGTGGGACTTTACGCCATTCTCGGCGCGATCTTCGGCCATGTCGCGCCGGGCTGGACCTCGCTGGCGCTGATCGTCGCCATTTTCTCCACGGCGCAAATGGCCTGCCTGGCGGTGCTCAGCGTCTATGTCGGGCGCATTTTCGTTCAGGTGAAGGCGCGTCCGCTCTATCTGATAGACGAATTGGCGCAGCCGGCGGCGCGCGTCGGGCTTTCAGCGCCGCGTGGGGATTTGGCCGCGCCGCGTGGCGATCTGGCCGCGCCGCAACCCGCCGCCCCCCTGGCTGAGGAGATGAAAAAGCGTGCTTGAGGCCGAGTTCGACAAATTCGCCGACGATTATAGCGCCGCTCATGAGCGCAATTTGCGCGTCACCGGCGAGAAGCCCGAGGTCTTCGCCCGGGCCAAGGCTGCGGCGCTGCGCGAGGCGGTGAAGGCTTTTGGCCTGGCCGAGCCCGGAACCCTGCTGGATTTCGGCTCAGGCGTCGGCGTCTCGTTGCCGCATTTGAAAAGCGAATTCCCGGATACCGCGTTGACCGCCTTCGACGTGTCGGCGCGCAGTCTCGACATGTCCCGGCTGCGCAATGGCGCCATCGCCGAATTCGTCGCCGGCAACTCGCTCGCCGCGCTGGAGGGGCGCAAATTCGACGCGATCTTCACCGCCTGCGTGTTCCATCACATTCCCCCCGAGCTGCATGGCCAGATTTTCGCGCAATTGCGGGGCCTGCTGTCACAGGGCGGGCTGATGATCGTCTTCGAGCATAATCCGCTCAATCCGGTCACCCGGCATATTGTCCGCACCTGCCCCTTCGACGAAAACGCAGTTCTGATCGGCGCCGGGACCCTGGCCCAGCGCCAGCGCGACGCCGGCTTTGAGGATGTGCGGGTCCGCTACACCGGCTTTTTTCCGGGGTTTTTGCGCGCCCTGCGGCCCTTGGAGCGCGGCTTGAGCGGGCTGCCGATCGGCGCGCAATATTTCACGACGGCGCGCGGCTGAGTTTGACCCGCGCGACCAGCAGGCCGATGGAAACGCCGAGCAGGGCGCCGGCCAAAATATCGCTGAGCCAGTGATAATCGGCGCCGAGCAGGCCGATCCCGACCAGCAAGGCCAACAGCGGGGCGAGGGGCCGCAGGCGCGGCGCCAGCACCCAGAGCGCGGCGGCGAAAGCGGCGGCGACCGTCTCATGACCCGAAGGGAAGGCGGCCCAGCCGGCCCCGCCATGGAAGGGAAAAAACCCAAAGGTTCCGTCGCCGATGAAGGACGGATTGCCGCAGGTGAAAGTTTCCGGCCAGGTGCGGCCGAAAGCCAGTTTCAGCAGCTCCTTGGCGCCCAACGCCGCCAGCACCGCCAGCGACAGCCGCAGGATTTTCTCGCTGGCCGGTCCAATAGCGGCGCCGCGCCAAGAAATCTGGAGCGCCCAGATCAGGCCGGCGAGGGCGAACAGGTCGAGAAAATCGACGATCCGGGTCATCAGGACAAAGGGCTGCCGCGCATTGTGGAAATGGGCGAAAGCCAGGCGCGCCAGCGGCTGATCGGCGAAAACATAGGCGAGAGCGGTCGCGGCCAGGGCCGCGAGACCCAGCAAGGCGGGTTTGGCAGGGGCGGGCAGGCGGTTCATCATGTCCCTCAAGGCGTCGCGAAGGCCAATGAAATCGATTCCCGTGACAGGATGATGCGCCGGCGCCTCAGGCCTGCAACAGGTCGCGCCGCCAGACGCCGCGCTGCCTGTGGAAGAGGGGGACCGGAGCGAAGCGGCTCAGGCCGGCCTCGATCCGGGCGCGGACTTCCTGCACCACGCGCAGCGTCATTTCGTGCAGATCGTAGCTCTCTGCGCGGTCGAGCGGCGCCCAGACCAGTTCGGTCAGCTCCGCGCCCTCGTGAACCACGCCCTCGATCTGCGCGGCGATATTTTTGGCGTCGGCGAGGAAGAATTCTTGTGTCGAAGCGCCGGGGCATGATCGGCGGGGTGATGGCGCGCGTGACGAAATGCATCCCGCTCAGCTCGGGCAGCAGGCCCTGCGTGGCATAATCGCTCCATCCGCCGGGGGCCTTGGCCGGGCCGCCGAACTCCGAGACGCCCAGCGCCAGACCGGTCTCCTCAAAACATTCGCGGATCGCGGCCAGCGCCAAGGCGCGGGGGAAATCCTCTTTCTTGCCGGAGACGCCGCGCATCAGCCGCGCCTCGTCGCGGGAATTCGAGCGCCCCGGCAACGGTCATGGCGCGGTCGCCGCGCTCCAGCCGCCCGCCGGGAAAGACGAATTTGCCGGGGATGAATTTGAGGTTTGCGTTGCGCTTGCCAATGAGCACGCGGGCTTTTTTGCCCTTGCCATCGATCAAAACGATGGAGGCAGCGTCCTTGGGGCGGGGAGGGCGAGCAGTCATTTCCGTCTCCGGCTTCTTTGCGGCGCAGCGCGTTTTGGCGTCTTGCTCTTTTTCACGCCCAACGCCGCGCCCTTCCGGCCCTTGCCGTCGCTGAGCATTTCAAAGCGCAAGGCCCCGGCAAATGGCGCGGCCTCGACCAGCTTGACCTCGACGGCGTCGCCGAGCTGATAGGTCTCGCCGGTGCGCGAGCCGATCAGCGCATGCTGGGCCTCCTCATAGCGGTAATAATCGGCGCCAATCGTCGCGGCGGGGACAAAACCATCGGCGCCGGTGTCATTGAGTTTTACAAAAAGCCCGGAGCGGGTCACCCCGGCGATGCGGCCATTGAAACTGGCGCCGATCTGCTCGCTGAGAAAAGTGGCGATCAGTCGGTCGGTGGTCTCGCGCTCGGCGGCCATGGCGCGGCGCTCGCTGGCCGAGATTTTCGCCGCGATTTCCGCCAGATGCTCGCGGCCCATCTCCGGCAGACCGCCGGGGCCGAGCTCCAGCGCCCGCACCAAAGCGCGATGGACGATCAGATCGGCGTAGCGGCGGATCGGCGAGGTGAAATGGGCGTAGCGGCGCAGATGCAGGCCAAAATGGCCGTAATTCTCCGCGACATATTCGGCCTGGGCTTGCGTCCTCAGCACGATCTCATTGACGACATTCTCATGTTCCGTGCCGCGCACCTTGCGCAAGATGTCGTTGAACTGCTGCGGCTTCATCACCTGGCCCTTGGCCAGCTTGACGCCAATGGTCGCCAGAAATTCCGAGAGAGCCGAGAGTTTTTCCACCGAGGGCTCGTCATGGGCGCGGTAGATCAGATGCGATTTCTGCGCTTCGAGAGTCTCGGCCGCCGCGACATTGGCGAGGATCATGAATTCCTCGATCAATTTATGCGCGTCGAGCCGGGGCGGGACATACACCCGGTCCACCGTGCCATCAGGCTTCAACAAAATCTTGCGCTCGGGCAGGTCGAGATCGAGCGGCGACCTTTTGTCCCGCGACATTTTGGCGGCGGCGTAAGCCTGCCACAGCGGTTTGAGCGCCGTCTCCAGCAACGGCCGCGTCTTGTCGTCGGGCCGTCCGTCAATGGCGTCCTGCGCCTGCTGGTAAGAGAGTTTTGCGGCGGAGCGCATCATCACCCGATGAAAGCCATGATCGAGCTTGTGGCCATCCTTGCCGATGCGCATCCGGCAGGCCAGGGCAGGGCGGTCCTCGCCCTCGCGCAAGCTGCACAGATCGTTGGAAATTTTTTCGGGCAACATCGGCACGACGCGGTCGGGGAAATAGACGCTATTGCCGCGATCCAGCGCCTCGCGGTCGAGCGCCGCGCCGGGGCGCACATAAAAGCAGACGTCGGCTATGGCGACGGTGACGATAAACCCCTCGGGATTGTCAGGCGCGCCATCGGACTCGGCAAACACCGCGTCGTCATGGTCCTTGGCGTCGGGCGGGTCGATGGTCAGCAGCGGCAGCGAGCGCCAGTCCTCTCGCGTAAAACCTTCGGCCTGCATGCGCGCCGGCTTGGCGGCTTCGGCGGCTTCAAGAGTCTCGGGGCGGAAAAGATCGGGGATGCCATGGGTGTTGATAGCGATCAGGCTGATGGCCTTCTCGCTGTTCATCGAGCCCAGCCGCTCGCGCACGCGGGCCTGCGGCAGCCCCATTTTCGCCCGCGACAGCGAGTCCACCGCGACCAGATCGCCATCCTGGGCCTCGCCGCGATCCGCTTCGGCGACCACATATTCGCGGTCGCGGTTTTTCTTGTCGACAGGGACGATCCGCCCCCCGCGCGTGCGCAAATCCTCGCGGAAAACGCCGAGAATCCGTTTTTGCGCCCGCGACAAAAGCTTGATGACCCGCCCGGAATAGGCGGGGCCGCCGCTCTCGCGCAGGGCGGAAACCCGCAGCAGCGCCCGGTCGCCGACGCCCGGCGCCGGCACATGATCGCGGGTTTTGGCGGCGCGGCGCGGCATGGTGACGAGGATTTTTGGCGCGGCGCCCAGGTCTTCGTCCCATTCGGCGGGCGTGGCGATCAGCTCGCCATCGCGGTCGCGACTTAAAATATCCGCCAGTACAACCTGCGGCAGCTCGCCCTTCTTGTGCAGGCCGGCGCGGGATTTCTCCACCGCGCCCTCGATTTCCAGCTCCTTCAGCAGGGCCTTCAGCCTGATCTTGGCGTCGCCGCGAATGCCAAAGGCGCGGGCGATCTCGCGCTTTTCAATTTTTCTGGGCGCGCCGGCTTTTTCGCCTTCGGCGGTTTCGCGGGCGATGAAGGCGAGGATATCCTCGCAACTCGGGAAGGGGGCGGGGTTTTTGGGCACGGCGCCACCATAGGGTTTTGTACGCGCGCCGTCATCCCAGGCGAGCGCGGCGCGCAGCCTTTTGTCGCGCCGGGCAGGTCAAAAGAACGATCGGCCCGGCGTTTTCCTTGGCGCGGTAAAAATTCCGGAGGGTATCATCCCGCCGCCCTGGCCTTGGGCGCGCCGCGACCGAGCGCGGCGATTTCGGCGATGACCTCGCCAATATGGCCGATGGCGCTCAAGCCCATATCCTTGGGTTTTTCCGCCTTGTCATTCGCGCCCTGCGGCGCCGCGGCGCGGGAAAAGCCAAGCTTGGACGCCTCCTTCAGCCGCAGCCCCGCATGGGGCACGGGGCGCACCGCGCCCGACAGCCCGACCTCGCCGAAAAACACCATGTCGCGCGGCAGCACCGCACCGACCAGTGAGGAGACCAGCGCCGCCGCCGCCGCCAGATCGGCGGCGGGCTCGTTGATCTTCATGCCGCCGGCGACATTGAGATAAATATCGTGCTGGCCGAGCTTGACGCGGCCATGGGCTTCGAGCACGGCGAGCAGCATGGAGAGCCGGTTGGGGTCCCAGCCGACCACGGCGCGGCGCGGCGTGCCCAGCGCGCTGGGCGCCACCAGCGCCTGAATCTCGACCAGAACCGGCCGCGTGCCTTCCATGCCGGCGAACACCGCCGCGCCCGCAGCCGAACCGTCGCGTCCGGCGAGAAACAGCGCCGAAGGATTGGCGACTTCGCTCAAGCCGCCGCCGGTCATTTCGAACACGCCGATCTCGTCGGTCGGCCCAAAACGGTTTTTGACATTGCGCAGGATGCGAAAATGGTGGGAGCCGTCGCCCTCGAAAGTGGCCACGGCGTCGACCATGTGTTCGACCACGCGCGGTCCGGCGATCTGCCCGTCCTTGGTGACATGGCCGACCAGAATCACGCAGGCGCCGGAGGTCTTGGCGAAGCGAATCAGCGCCTGGGCGGCGCCGCGCACCTGGGTCACCGTGCCGGCGGTGGCGTCGGCGGTCTCGGTCCACATGGTCTGAATCGAATCGATCACCACCAGCGCCGGCCTTTTGCCGGCTGACAGCGTGGCGACAATATCCTCGACCGAGGTTTCCGCCGCCAGCTCCACCGCCGCGTCGGCCAGCCCCAGCCTTTCGGCGCGCAGCCGCACTTGGGCCGCCGCTTCCTCCCCGGAAATATAGACGACCCGCTCGCCCTGCCGCGCCAGGGCGGCGCAGGCCTGGATCAGCAGGGTGCTCTTGCCGATTCCCGGCTCGCCGCCGATCAGCAGCACCGATCCCGGCACGAAGCCGCCGCCAGTGACGCGATCCAGCTCGGCCATGCCGGATTTTATGCGCGGCGGCGGCTTGGATTCGCCCGAAAGCCCTTCCAGCGCGAAAATCCGGCCTTTTTTCGCCGCCCGCGCGGCCAGGGCGCCAATGCCCGAGGCCGGGGCCTCCTCGACAATGCTGTTCCATTCGCCACAGGATTCGCATTTGCCCTGCCAGCGCGGCGAAACCGCGCCGCAGCTCTGGCAGATGAAAGAGGAGCGGGCTTTGGCCAAGATGAAATCCCCTCGCGTGAACGGAACATAGGTAGAACATCGACGCCCGGACGTCCAGAGGCTTTTTCGCGTCGGGCCTGGGTCGCCGCGCGGCGGCTTGACAGCCCCACGGACGCGGAAGAATTCGACGAGGCCTGGTGTCTCCAGCGCTACGCGGACGTCGCCGGCGCTGTGGCGCGCGGCGTGTTCGCCTCGGGCCGTCGGCATTTCGAAGCCTTTGGGCGCGGGGAGGGCGGCGGGCGAGGCCCCGCGGCGCGGCGTCGGCCTATCGGTCCTTTCCTGGCGAGACCGGCGATTCCGGCAGCGCGGTTTCTATATTTGGCTCGCCAACCGTCCCGAGGATCTGGCCGGTCTGCCTCGATGACGCGGACCGGGGGAATCAGTCCGCCGGCTTTGCGGCGAACCCTATGGAATGGCCGCGTTTCGCATCGAAACCCGGGTCGCGGCCCGCCGCCGTCGGAGTTTTTCGCCCGGAAAACCAAGCCGCAGCGGCGATTTTCGCCGCGAAAGGCCAAAAAACATTTGACCTTTGCGACTCTCCCGCCTATACGACGGCCACTCGAGACAGGCTGTAGCCCAGCAAGTCACCGGCGACGCGCCGGAGATGCAAGCCGGCTAAACGCTGTCGACCAGCATTTCGACTGAAAAGTCATTCGGTCCTCGCGGGGTTTCACGACCCCGCAAAAGATCGTTCAGAGACAAGATCGGCGTGAAAACGTTGGTCCTCTGTCAAACAAGCGCCGGAGGCCGGGTCAAAGGCCGATGGCGCTTATGCGTTTCGCTGAAGGGTCTCGCGACCCTGCTGCGGGGGCAGGGTGGAGGCGTCAAAACCTCGTTCTGCTTGTTCGATTCAACTTTTCGCTCCAGAAAGGCGAAAGATGCCGACAATTTCACAGTTGATCCGCAAGCCGCGGCAACCGAAAACCTACCGCGAGAAGGCTCGCCATCTGCAGGCCTCGCCGCAGAAGCGCGGCGTCTGCACCCGCGTCTACACGACCACGCCGAAGAAGCCGAACTCGGCTCTGCGCAAGGTCGCCAAGGTGCGTCTGACCAATGGCTTCGAAGTCATCGGCTATATCCCCGGCGAAGGTCACAACCTTCAGGAGCACTCGGTCGTCATGATCCGCGGCGGCCGCGTCAAGGATTTGCCCGGCGTGCGCTATCACATCCTGCGCGGCGTGCTCGACACCCAGGGCGTCAAGGACCGCAAGCAGCGCCGTTCGAAATATGGCGCCAAACGGCCGAAGTAATTCGGTCCGAAGTAAGATTTCAAGGAGCGGATATGTCTCGTCGTCACAGCGCGGAAAAGCGCGAAGTCATCCCGGACGCCAAATATGGCGACGTCATCGTCGCCAAGTTCATGAACTCGATCATGTACGACGGCAAGAAATCGGCCGCCGAGCAGATCGTTTATGGCGCTTTCGAATTGATCGAAGGCAAGGCCAAGGCCGACCCGCTGGGCGTGTTCAAGCAGGCGCTGGAAAATGTCGCGCCGGCCATTGAAGTGCGTTCGCGCCGCGTCGGCGGCGCCACCTATCAGGTGCCGGTCGAGGTGCGCACCGAGCGTCGTCAGGCCCTGGCGATCCGCTGGATCATCACCGCGGCCCGCGGCCGCAACGACAAGACCATGGTTGACCGCCTCTCGGCCGAACTGCTCGACGCCGCCAACAACCGCGGCTCCGCGGTCAAGAAGCGCGAAGACACGCATCGCATGGCGGAAGCCAACCGCGCCTTCTCGCATTACCGCTGGTAAGGAATTCGACCATGCCGCGTTCTCATCCGATCGAAGACTATCGCAACTTCGGCATCATGGCCCACATCGATGCCGGCAAGACGACCACGACCGAGCGCATTCTCTACTATTCCGGCAAGTCCCATAAAATCGGCGAAGTGCATGAAGGCGCCGCGACGATGGACTGGATGGAGCAGGAGCAGGAACGCGGCATCACCATCACGTCGGCCGCCACCACCACCTTCTGGAACGGCAAGCGCCTGAACATCATCGACACCCCCGGGCACGTCGACTTCACCATCGAAGTCGAGCGTTCGTTGCGCGTGCTCGACGGCGCGGTCTGCGTGCTCGACGGCAACCAGGGCGTGGAGCCCCAGACGGAAACCGTCTGGCGCCAGGCCGACAAATACGCCGTGCCGCGCATCTGCTTCGTCAACAAGATGGACAAGATCGGCGCCGATTTCTTCAAATGCGTCTCCGACATCGAGACCCGCGTCGGCGGCCGTCCGGTCTGCGTGCAGTTGCCGATCGGCTCGGAAAATAATTTCAAGGGCATCATCGACCTGATCCGCATGAAGGCGGTGGTCTGGGAAGACGAAGGCCTGGGCGCGAAATATCACGACGAGGAGATTCCGGCTGAACTTCTCGAGCAGTCCAAGGAATATCGCGAAAAGCTGATCGAAGCCGCCGTCGAACTCGACGACGACGTCATGGCCGCTTATCTCGATGGCGTCGAGCCGGATGAAGCGACCCTGAAGCGCATGATCCGCCTCGCGGTGCGCAAGATCGCCTTCCATCCGGTGTTCTGCGGCTCGGCCTTCAAGAACAAGGGCGTTCAGCCCCTGCTCGACGCCGTCGTCGACTTCCTGCCGTGCCCGATCGACCGCGAAGCGATGCAGGGCGTGGACATGGACTCGGGCGAGGTGATGACCCGCAATCCCGTGGACACCGATCCCTTCTCGCTGCTCGCCTTCAAGATCATGGACGACCCCTTCGTCGGCACCATCACCTTCTGCCGCGTCTATTCCGGCAAGGTGGAGTCCGGCACGACCGTCCTGAACTCGACCAAGGACAAGAAAGAGCGCGTTGGCCGCATGTTGCTGATGCACGCCAACAATCGCGAGGACATCAAGGAAGCCTATGCCGGCGACATCGTCGCCCTGGCCGGCCTCAAGGACACCCGCACCGGCGACACGCTGTGCGATCCGCTGAAGCCCGTCATTCTCGAGCGCATGGAATTCCCCGATCCGGTCATCGAGATCGCCATCGAGCCGAAGACCAAGGCCGACCAGGAAAAGCTGGGCATCGCGCTCGCCAAGCTGGCCGCCGAGGATCCGTCCTTCCGGGTCTCCACCGATCAGGAATCCGGTCAGACCATCTTGAAGGGCATGGGCGAACTCCATCTCGACATCAAGGTCGACATTCTCCGCCGCACCTACAAGGTCGACGCCAATATCGGCGCGCCGCAGGTGGCCTATCGCGAGAAGCTGACCAAGAAGGTCGACATCGACTACACGCACAAGAAGCAGACCGGCGGCACCGGCCAGTTCGCGCGCGTGAAAATCATCTTCGAGCCGAATGAAATCGGCGCGGGCAATGTGTTCGAGTCGAAGATCATCGGCGGCGCCGTGCCGAAGGAATTCATTCCCGGCGTCGACAAGGGCATTCAAAGCGTGATGGGCGCGGGCGTTCTCGCCGGCTTCCCGGTCGTCGACATGAAGGCCACTCTGTACGATGGCGGCTTCCATGACGTCGACTCGTCGGTCCTCGCCTTCGAAATCGCCTCGCGCGCCGCGACCCGCGAAGCTCTGCAAAAGGGCGGCTCGGTTCTGCTCGAGCCGATCATGAAGGTCGAAGTGGTGACCCCGGAAGACTATACCGGTTCGGTCATCGGCGATCTGAATTCGCGCCGCGGCCAGATCCAGGGCCAGGACATGCGCGGCAATGCGGTGGTCATCAATGCGATGGTGCCGCTGGCCAACATGTTCGGCTACGTCAACCAATTGCGCAGCTTCTCGCAGGGCCGCGCCAATTTCACCATGCAGTTCGACCACTACGAACAGGTGCCGGCCGCCGAGGCCGCCAAGGTTCAGGCGAAATACGCCTGAGCACCTGACCGAAACACTTGAGGAGTTCTGGCAAATGGCCAAGGAAAAATTTTCTCGCACGAAGCCGCACTGCAACATCGGCACCATCGGTCACGTCGATCACGGCAAGACCTCGCTGACCGCCGCCATCACGAAGGTGCTGGCGGAAACCTCGGGCGGCGCGACCTTCACCGCCTATGACCAGATCGACAAGGCGCCGGAAGAAAAGGCGCGCGGCATCACGATTTCGACGGCGCACGTCGAATATGAGACCGCCAATCGCCACTATGCGCACGTCGATTGCCCTGGGCACGCCGACTATGTGAAGAACATGATCACCGGCGCGGCGCAGATGGACGGCGCGATCCTGGTCGTGTCGGCCGCCGACGGCCCGATGCCGCAGACCCGCGAACACATTCTGCTCGCCCGCCAGGTCGGCGTTCCCGCGCTTGTTGTGTTCCTGAACAAGGTCGATCTGGTCGACGATCCGGAACTGCTGGAGCTGGTCGAGCTGGAAGTGCGCGAGCTGCTGTCCAAGTACGAATTCCCCGGCGACGACATTCCGATCACCAAGGGTTCGGCCAAGGTGGCGCTGGACAATGGCGATCCGGAGCTGGGCTCCAAGGCGATTCTGGCGCTGATGAAGACGGTTGACGAATATATTCCGCAGCCGGAGCGTCCGATCGATCTGCCGTTCCTGATGCCGGTCGAAGACGTGTTCTCGATCTCGGGTCGCGGCACGGTGGTGACCGGCCGCGTCGAGCGCGGCATTGTCAAGGTGGGCGAGGAAGTCGAGATCGTCGGGCTGAAGGCGACGGTCAAGACCACGGTCACCGGCGTGGAAATGTTCCGCAAGCTGCTGGACCAGGGCCAGGCTGGCGACAACGTCGGCTGCCTGCTGCGCGGCACCAAGCGCGAAGACGTGGAGCGCGGCCAGGTGCTGTGCAAGCCCGGCTCGGTGAAGCCGCACACCAAGTTCAAGGCTGAGGCTTACATCCTCACCAAGGAAGAGGGCGGCCGCCACACCCCGTTCTTCACCAATTATCGTCCGCAGTTCTACTTCCGCACCACGGACGTGACGGGCATCGTGACCCTGCCGGAAGGCACGGAAATGGTTATGCCGGGCGACAACATCACGGTTGACGTGGCGCTGATCGTGCCGATCGCGATGGAAGAAAAGCTGCGCTTCGCCATCCGCGAAGGCGGCCGCACCGTCGGCGCGGGCGTCGTCGCTTCGATCATCGAGTAATTCAACAGGCGGGTAGCGTCGCGGCGGATTTGACAATCCGTCGCGATTTGCTCAGAGGATGAAGAAATGAACGGACAAAACATCCGGATCCGCCTGAAGGCGTTCGATCATCGGATTCTCGACGTGTCGACCAAGGAAATCGTCTCCACGGCCAAGCGCACCGGCGCCCAGGTCCGCGGCCCGATCCCGCTGCCGACCCGCATCGAGAAATTCACGGTGAACCGCTCGCCTCACGTGGACAAGAAGTCGCGCGAACAGTTCGAAATCCGCACCCACAAGCGGGTTCTGGACATCGTCGATCCCACCCCGCAGACGGTCGATGCTTTGATGAAGCTCGATCTCGCCGCCGGCGTGGATGTCGAAATCAAGCTCTGAGGCATGATCCCGAAAAGCGGTTCCCGGTTTTCGGAAAAAGATCATGCCTTGGAAAAAGCCTTAATCTGAGTTTGAGACGTTTTTGCGACGTCTCGCGGCGCCTCTTCGGACCAGACCGAACGCGCCTTGAAGGAAAGAAACCATGCGCTCAGGCGTTATTGCACAGAAGGTCGGCATGACCCGCGTCTTCAATGACAGCGGCGAACATGTGCCGGTTACGGTTTTGAAGCTCGATGGCGTTCAGGTCGTCGCGCAGCGCACCTTGGAGAAGAACGGCTACACCGCTCTTCAGCTCGGCATCGGCCGCGCCAAGGTGAAGAATGTCTCCAAGGCGGAGCGCACCCGCTTCGCCATGGCCGAAGTCGAGCCCAAGCTGAAGCTGGCTGAGTTCCGGGTCGATGAAGACGCTCTGCTGCCGGTCGGCGCCGAGATCACCGCCGATCACTTCGTCGTCGGCCAGTTCGTCGACGTCACCGGCACCACCTTGGGCAAAGGTTTCGCCGGCCCGATGAAGCGCTGGAACTTCGGCGGTCTGCGCGCCTCCCACGGCGTGTCGCTCTCGCACCGTTCGCATGGTTCGACCGGCGGTCGTCAAGACCCCGGCAAGACCTTCAAGAACAAGAAAATGGCCGGCCACATGGGCACGGACCGCGTCACCACGCAGAATCTGCGGGTGGTGCAGCTCGACGTCGAGCGCGGCCTGGTGCTGGTCGAAGGCTCGGTGCCCGGCCACGCCGGCAACTGGATCTATGTCCGCGACGCGGTGAAGAAGGCCCTTCCGGCCGAAGCGCCCAAGCCCGGCAAGTTCCGGCTGGCGGAAAAATCCGCCCCCGCGGCTGAAGCCGCTCCCGAAACTCCCGCTTCGGAGGCCTGAGCCGTGAAGATCGACATCACCAATCTCGAAGGCGGCGCCGCCGGGGCCCTCGATCTCAACGACGAGATCTTCGGCCTGGAGCCGCGCCAGGATCTGATCGCCCGCATGGTGCGCTATCAGCTCGCCAAGCGCCGCGCTGGCACCCATGCGGTCAAGAACCGCGCGGAAATCGCCCGCACCGGCAAAAAAATGTACAAGCAGAAGGGCACGGGTTCGGCCCGTCACGGTTCGGCCCGCGTGCCGCAGTTCCGTGGCGGCGGTCGCGCCTTCGGTCCGGTCGTGCGCTCCCACGCTCATGACCTGCCCAAGAAGGTCCGCGCCCTGGCGCTGCGCCACGCCCTGTCGGCCAAGGCCAAGGACGGTTCGCTCGTCGTGATCGAGGCCGCCAACGCCGAGGGACCGAAGACCGCCGCGCTCCGGGCGAATTTCGCCAAGATTGGCCTGACCAACGCCCTCATCATCGATGGCGCCCAGGTTGACGGCAATTTCGCTCTCGCCGCCCGCAACATCCCGCAGATTGACGTTCTGCCGGTGCAGGGCATCAATGTTTACGACATTCTCCGCCGCGAAAAGCTGGTGCTGACCAAGGCGGCGATCGATGCGCTGGAGGCGCGCTTCAAATGAGCCAGGATCCGCGCCATTACGACGTCATCGTCGCGCCGGTGATCACCGAGAAGGCGACCATCGCGTCCGAACAGAACAAGGTTGTGTTCAAGGTCCGCATCGATGCGACCAAGCACGAGATCAAGACCGCCGTCGAACGCCTGTTCGACGTCAAGGTCGAGGCCGTGAACACCTTGCTCCGCAAGGGCAAGAAGAAAATTTTCAAGGGAACGCGCGGTGTGCGTTCCGATGTCAAGAACGCGGTGGTCACGCTGGCTGAAGGCCAGAAGATCGACGTGACCACGGGTCTCTAAGTTGAGGCAAAGGAACAGGCAGATGGCGCTCAAAACATTCAAGCCGATCACGCCGAGCCTTCGCCAGCTCGTGATCGTGGACCGCAGCGAGCTCTACAAGGGCAAGCCGGTGAAGAAGCTGACCGAGGGGCAGAGCTCCGCGGGCGGCCGCAACAATACTGGCCGCATCACCGTCCGCTTCCGCGGCGGCGGCCACAAGCAGACCTATCGCATCATCGACTTCAAGCGCCGCAAGGAAGGCGTCGCCAAGGTCGAGCGGATTGAATACGATCCGAACCGCACCTCGTTCATCGCCCTCATCACCTATGAGGATGGCGAGCAGGCCTATATCATCGCGCCGCAGCGCCTTGCGGCCGGCGATTCGGTCGTGTCCGGCGCCCAGGTCGACGTCAAGCCCGGCAACGCCATGCCCTTGGCCGCGATCCCGGTCGGCACCATCGTCCACAATGTCGAGCTGAAGATCGGCAAGGGCGGCGCCATCGCCCGCTCCGCCGGCTCCTATGCGCAGATCGTCGGACGCGACCAGGGCTATGTCATCGTTCGCCTGAATTCCGGCGAACAGCGCCTGGTGCACGGCCAGTGCTACGGCACCGTCGGGGCGGTTTCGAACCCCGACCACATGAACACGACGATCGGCAAGGCCGGTCGCCAGCGCTGGCTTGGGCGCATGCCGCATAATCGCGGCGTCGTCATGAACCCGGTCGACCATCCGCACGGCGGCGGCGAAGGCCGCACCTCGGGCGGCCGTCATCCGGTCACGCCGTGGGGCAAGCCGACCAAGGGCGCCAAGACCCGTTCCAACAAGTCCACAACCAAGTTCATTGTGACCTCGCGTCACAAAGCCAAGAAGAAGGGCTGACCTGATGTCGCGCTCGATCTGGAAAGGTCCGTTTGTCGACGGATACCTCCTGAAGAAGGCGGAAGTTGCCGCTTCCGCGAAACGCTCCGAGGTCATCAAGACCTGGAGCCGCCGCTCGACCATTCTGCCGCAATTCGTCGGCTTGACCTTCGGCGTCTACAACGGCCACAAGCATGTGCCCGTGAACGTCACCGAAGACATGATCGGTCACAAGTTCGGCGAGTTCTCGCCGACCCGCACCTTCCACGGCCACGCCGCGGACAAGAAGGCGAAGAGGGGCTGATATGTCGCAGGAAAAGAATCCCCGCGCCCTCAAGGACAATGAGGCCAAGGCCGTCTGCCGCATGATCCGCGTCAGCCCGCAGAAGCTCAACCTGGTGGCCCAGTTGATCCGCGGCAAGAAGGTCGATCGCGCGCTCGCCGATCTCACCTTCTCGTCCAAGCGCATCGCCCTCGACGTGAAGAAGACGCTGGAAAGCGCCATCGCCAACGCCGAGAACAACCATGACCTCGACGTCGACGATCTCGTCGTCGCCGAAGCCTATGTGGGCAAGGCCCTGGTGATGAAGCGGTTTCACGCCCGCGCCCGCGGCCGCGCCGGCCGTGTCGAAAAGCCCTTCGCGAATCTGACGATTGTCGTTCGCGAAGTTACGGCCCAGGCCTGAGGAGAATACGATGGGACAGAAAGTCAATCCGATCGGTCTTCGTCTGGGCATCAACCGGACGTGGGACTCGCGCTGGTTCGCCAACAAGGGCGAATATGGCAAGCTGCTGCATGAGGATTTCGCCATTCGCGAGGCGCTGATGAAGGCGCTGAAGCAGGCGGCGATCTCCAAGATCGTCATCGAGCGTCCGCACAAGAAGTGCCGCGTCACCATTCACTCGGCGCGTCCGGGCGTGGTCATCGGCAAGAAGGGCGCGGACATCGACAAGATTCGCAAGCTGGTCGCCAAGCTGACCACTTCCGAAGTGACGATCAACATTGTCGAAGTGCGCAAGCCGGAGGTCGACGCGACCCTGGTCGCGGATTCGATCGCCCAGCAGCTCGAACGCCGCGTCGCCTTCCGCCGCGCCATGAAGCGCGCCGTGCAGTCGGCCATGCGTCTGGGCGCCGAAGGCATCCGCATCAATTGCTCGGGCCGTCTCGGCGGTGCGGAAATCGCCCGCCTGGAATGGTACCGCGAGGGCCGCGTGCCGCTGCATACGCTGCGCGCCGACGTCGATTACGGCGTCGCCACCGCCCACACCGCCTATGGCGCCTGCGGCATCAAGGTCTGGATCTTCAAGGGCGAAATCCTTGAGCACGACCCGATGGCCAACGAGCGTCGCGCCAGCGAAAACACCGGCGGCGGCGATCATCATGGCGAACGCCGCGAACGTCGCGACCGCGACAACCGTGGCCCCCGCCAGCCGCGCGAACCCCGCGCCTGAACCCTTTGTGAGTTGGATCCATGCTGCAACCCAAGCGCACAAAATTCCGCAAGGCCTTTAAAGGCCGCATCAAGGGCGTGGCCAAGGGCGGTTTCGAACTGTCTTTCGGTCAGTTCGGCCTGAAGGCTCTCGAGCCGGAGCGCATCACCGCGCGCCAGATCGAGGCCGCGCGCCGCGCCCTGACCCGTCACATGAAACGCGCGGGACGCGTGTGGATCCGGGTGTTCCCGGATGTGCCGGTCTCGTCCAAGCCCACCGAAGTCCGCATGGGTAAAGGTAAAGGCGCGCCAGAGTTCTGGTGCGCCCGCGTCGCCCCGGGCCGAATCATGTTCGAGATCGACGGCGTGTCGCCGGTGCTGGCCCGCGAGGCTTTCGCCCTGGCGGCGGCCAAGCTGCCGATCAAGACGCGCTTCATCGAACGCATTGCCGAATAACAGGAGGATGGCATGAAAGAGAAAAATCGCCTGTCCGACCTGAAGGCTCTGTCGGACGATCAGCTCAACGACGAATTGCTCAAGCTGAAGAAGGAGCAGTTCAACCTGCGCTTCCAACGCGCCACCGGGCAGCTCGAAAACACCTCGCGGGTGCGCATCGTGCGCCGCGAAGTGGCCCGGGTGAAGACCATTGTCGCGCAGAAGCGCGACCAGGCCAAGAAGTAAGGTCCAGAAAATATGCCGAAGCGCATTCTCCAAGGCGTTGTCGTCAGCGACAAGCAGGAAAAGACCGTGGTGGTTAAGGTGGAGCGCCGCTTCACCCATCCGCTGCTGAAGAAGACCGTCCGCCGCACCAAGCATTATCATGCGCATGATGAGGCGGGCGCCCACAAGGTCGGAGACTTGGTGTCCATCGAGGAAACCCGGCCGATTTCGAAGCTCAAGCGCTGGATCGTTCTGCCGAACGAAAACAAGGCTTGATTTTCGGATCAAAATGAACGAGGAAGCGCGCTCGCTTCTTTATTGAAACGATTCCGCGTGAGCGGAAATACGGCTTTCGACCGAAAGCCGTATCAGGCGTAGTCCGGCTTGGAATGAACCTCGCCGGAAACCGATCTGAGAGAAAGGCTCGTAGCCATGATTTAGATGCAGACCGCCCTCGAAGTGGCCGATAACTCCGGCGCGCGTCGAGTGATGTGCATCAAGGTGCTTGGCGGCTCCAAGCGCAAGTATGCAGGCGTAGGCGATATTATTGTTGTGTCGGTGAAGGAAGCGATTCCGCGCGGCCGCGTCAAGAAGGGCGATGTCATGAAAGCCGTCGTCGTTCGTACGGCGAAGGACATCAAGCGTCCCGACGGCTCGACGATTCGCTTCGACACCAATGCGGCCGTTCTGATCAACAATCAGAAGGAGCCGGTGGGCACCCGTATCTTCGGACCGGTGCCGCGCGAGCTTCGCGCCAAGAACCATATGAAGATCATCTCGCTCGCTCCGGAGGTGTTGTAATGGCCGCCAAGATCAAGAAAGGCGACAAGGTCGTCGTGATCACCGGCCGCGACAAGGGCCGGAAGGGTGAAGTCACCCAGGTGTTTCCGAAAGAAGGCAAGGCCTTGGTGTCGGGCGTCAATCTGGTGAAGCGTCACCAGAAGCAGAGCCAGACCGCCGAGGGCGGCATCATCTCCAAGGAAGCGCCGATCCAATTGTCCAATATTGCGATCGCCGATCCCAAGGATGGCGCGCCGACCCGCGTCGGCTTCAAGATCGAAGGGGACCGCAAGGTTCGTTTCGCCAAGCGTTCCGGAGAATTGATCGATGGCTGAGGCCAAGACCCCCAAGAAGGGCGGCGACAAGGCCGCCGAGAAGCCCGCCAAGGGCGCCGGCAAGCCCAAGGGCGCCGAGAGCGTCGCCGCCGCTGGCGCCGTCTCCTCCGCTCCGGAAGGCTATCAGGCCCGGTTGCGGAAGCACTACGAAGACGTGGTGCGTCCGAAGCTGATCGAAGAGTTCGGCTACAAGAACGCCAATGAAGTTCCCGCGATCGAGAAGATCGTGCTGAACATGGGCGTGGGCGACGCCGTCAACGACACCAAGAAGGTGACGCTGGCCGCCGCCGATCTCGCGCTCATCGCGGGCCAACGGCCCGTGATCACGCGGGCCCGAAAGGCGATTTCGACCTTCAAGGTGCGCGAGAACATGCCGATCGGCGCCAAGGTGACCTTGCGCAAGACCCGCATGTACGAGTTCCTTGACCGCTTCATCACGGTCGCGCTGCCGCGCGTCCGGGATTTCCGCGGTCTGAATCCGAAATCGTTCGACGGCCGCGGCAATTACGCCATGGGCATCAAGGAACATCTGATTTTCCCGGAAATCGACTATGACAAGGTCGACACAGTCCTGGGCATGGATGTGATCGTGTGCACCACGGCCAAGACCGACGACGAGGCGCGCGCTCTGCTTCGCGCCTTCAACTTCCCGTTCCGGCAGTGAGCTGAAGGCTCAAACGCGGAAACCAGAGGTCCATCATGGCAAAGAAAAGTGCTATTGAGAACAATAAGAAGCGCGCCAACCTGGCGGCCGTCAAGGCGGCCAAGCGGTCCCGGCTCCGCGCGATCTCCAAGGATCGCGCGCTGACCGTGGAAGAGCGCTTCGAAGCTGTGCTGAAGCTGGCGGAAATGCCGCGCAACAGCTGCGTCAATCGCGTGCGCAACCGCTGCGAAGTGACGGGCCGTCCGCGCGCCTATAACCGCAAGCTGAAAATGTCGCGTATCGCTCTCCGCGAACTGGGCTCCAAGGGTCTGATCCCTGGCCTGGTCAAGTCGAGCTGGTAAGGAGACCGTCATGGCGATCAACGATCCTGTGGGCGATCTGCTCACCCGCATCCGCAATGCGCAGATGCGCCGCAAGTCCTCGGTGTCCACCCCGGGTTCGCGCTTGCGCGCTCACGTCCTCGATGTGCTCAAGGACGAAGGCTATATTCGTGGCTATAGCGTCACCGAATTTGGCAACGGCCGCACCGATTTCGAAATCGAACTGAAATATTTCGACGGCCAGCCGGTCATCAAGGAAATTACCCGCGTGTCCAAGCCGGGCCGCCGGGTTTACGCCGCCGTCGACGCGCTGCCGCGCGTCGCCAATGGCTTGGGTATCGCTATTATTTCGACCCCGAAGGGCGTTCTCGCGGATCATGCCGCGCGCGACGCCAATGTCGGCGGCGAAGTTCTCGCGACCGTGTTCTGAGCCGAGAGGAGAGAAAAATGTCTCGTATCGGTAAGAAGCCCGTTCCCGTTCCGGCCGGCGTCACCGCCAAGGTCGAAGGCCAGAAGGTCACCGTCAAGGGCGCGAAGGGCGAATTGTCCTTCACCGTCCATGACGATGTCGATGTGGCCTTCAACGACAACGCGATCAAGGTCGATCCGCGTTTCGAAACCAAGCGCGCCCGCGCGCTGTGGGGCACGTCCCGCGCCCGGATCAATAATCTGGTGGTCGGCGTCACCCAGGGCTTCGAGAAGAAGCTGGAAATCACCGGCGTTGGCTACAAGGCCGCGGTCGCCGGCAAGAATTTGCAGCTGTCGCTCGGCTACAGCCACGACATCAATTATCCGATTCCGGCTGGCGTCACCATCGTCTGCCCGAAACCCACCGAAATCACCATCACCGGCATCGACAAGCAGCAGATCGGCCAGATCGCCGCCGAGATCCGCGACTATCGCGGTCCCGAGCCCTACAAGGGCAAGGGCGTCAAATATGCCGGCGAATTCATCTTCCGCAAGGAAGGCAAGAAGAAGTAAGGATAGCGCGTCATGGCCATTTCCTCCATTGATCGCCGTAAGGCGCGCGTTCGTCGCACTCTTCGCGCCCGCGCTTACGGCAAACCCCGCCTGTCGGTGTTCCGCTCGTCGAAGCAGATCTATGCCCAGATCATCGACGATACGAATGGCGTCACGGTGGTCGCCGCCTCCTCGCTGGAAAAAGACCAGCGTGAGGCCCTCAAGACCGGCGCCGACATCGAGGCCGCCAAGGCGATCGGCAAGCTGATCGCGGAACGCGCCCTGGCCGCCGGCGTCGCCGCGGTCGTCTTCGATCGCGGCTCCTACGCCTATCACGGCCGCGTCAAGGCTCTGGCCGAAGGCGCCCGCGAAGGCGGTCTGCAATTCTGATCGGCGGGAAACCGCCGGTCCTGAAGAAATTCAAAAATCGTCCCGGATCGCGCCCTGCGCGCTCCGGGATTGAGTTTTGAGCAAGGCCCCGTTATACGGGGCGACCCAGCGAGCGGGGGCCGAACGGGGCCTTCCGCGCAAGTGACGGAAAAACAAATGGCTCGTGAACATGAAGGCGGTCGCGGTCGCGATCGCAAGGATGAAGAGCGCGACAGCGAATTCGTGGACCGCCTGGTCCACATCAACCGCGTCGCCAAGGTTGTGAAGGGCGGCCGCCGCTTCGGCTTCGCCGCGCTTGTGGTCGTCGGCGACCAGAAGGGCCGCGTCGGCTTCGGCCACGGCAAGGCCCGCGAAGTGCCGGAAGCCATCCGCAAGGCGACCGAATCCGCCAAGCGCGGTCTGATCCGCGTGCCGCTGCGCGAAGGCCGCACCCTGCATCATGACGTCAACGGCCGCCATGGCGCGGGCCGCGTCGTGTTGCGCGCCGCGCCCGCCGGCACCGGCATCATCGCCGGCGGTCCGATGCGCGCCGTGTTCGAATCGCTCGGCGTCCATGACGTCGTGGCGAAGTCGCAGGGCTCGTCGAACCCCTACAACATGATCCGCGCCACGTTTGACGCGCTGAAGGCCGAGGATTCGCCTCGCGCCGTCGCCGCCCGCCGTGGTTTGAAGGTCTCCGTGCTGCAGTCGCGTCGCCCCGGCGGCGACGACGGCGTGGCTGAAGGCTGAGGGAGGACAAGATGACGGAGAAGACTGTCACGGTCGTCCAGACCAAGAGCCCGATCGGCCGTCCGGCGGATCAGCGCCAGACCCTCGTCGGGTTGAAGCTTAACAAGATCGGCCGCAAGGCGGTGTTGAAAGACACCCCCGCCATTCGCGGGCAGATCGCCAAAGTCGCGCATCTCGTGCGCGTCGAAGAAGCCTGAGGGGGAGACCGGTCATGGTGAAACTCAACGGTATCTCCGACAATCCCGGCGCTTCCAAGGAGCGCATGCGCGTCGGACGCGGCATCGGCTCCGGCAAGGGCAAGACCGGCGGGCGCGGCGTCAAGGGCCAAAAGGCCCGCACCGGCGTCGCCATCAAGGGTTTTGAAGGCGGCCAGATGCCCTTGCATCGCCGTCTGCCCAAGCGCGGCTTCTGGAACCCCTTCTCGGTGAACTATAACGAGGTCAATCTCGGTCGTGTTCAGCAGGCGGTGGAAGCCGGCAAGCTCGACGCCGCCGCTCCGGTGACCCTGGAGGCGCTGGTCGCCGCCGGCGTCATCTCCAAGGTTCGCGACGGCGTCAAGATCCTGGGCAATGGCGAGCTCAAGGCCAAGCTGGCCTTCGAAGTCGCCGCCGCCTCCAAATCGGCCGTGGCGGCCATCGAAAAGGCCGGCGGCTCGGTGAAGCTGCTGGTTGCCGCCGAAGCGTGATTTTTCCTGGCGAAAGCGCGAAAAGCGCGTGATTTTGCCGGAATGAACCATTAACTACGGGGCGGGACTTTTTAAGTCGCCGCCCCGTTTTTCATCTTACATCGTGACATGCGCCTTGCCGCGCATTCTGGAGCGTCCCCAAATGGCTTCGGCAGCGGAACAGCTTGCGGCTAACATCAATTTCGCCTCTTTCTCCAAGGCGGAAGAGCTGAAAAAACGGATATGGTTCACCCTGGGCGCGCTGATCGTCTATCGCCTGGGCACCTATATCCCTCTGCCGGGCATCGACCCCGCGGCCTTCGCCGCCAATTTCCACGGCAAGCAGCAGGGCGTGCTGGAGCTGTTCAACATGTTCGCCGGCGGCGCCGTGCAGCGCATGGCGATCTTCGCCCTGAACATCATGCCCTATATTTCCGCCTCGATCATCGTCCAGCTGATGAGCTCGGTGATTCCCCAGCTCGAACAGCTGAAGAAAGAGGGCGAGCAGGGCCGCAAGGTCATGAATCAATACACCCGCTATCTCACCGTCGGCCTCGCCGCCTTCCAGGCCTATGGCATAGCGGTCGGACTCGAGGGCCAGTCCAATGTCGTCACCGACCCCGGCTGGTTCTTCCGCCTGTCCACGGTGATCACGCTGATGGGCGGCACGCTGTTCCTGATGTGGCTGGGCGAGCAGATTACCTCGCGCGGCATTGGCAACGGCTCCTCGCTGATCATTTTCGCCGGCATTGTCGCCGCCTTTCCCTCAGCCATCGCCAACACGCTGGAGCTGTCGCGCCAAGGCGCGATCTCGCCGCTGGTGCTGCTCGGCCTGATCCTGATGTCATTTGGCGTCATCGCCTTCATCGTCTTCATGGAGCGCGCCCAGCGCCGGCTGCTGATCACCTATCCGAAGCGCCAGCAGGGCAATCGCGTCTATGAGGGCCAGACCAGCTTCCTGCCGCTGAAGTTGAACACCTCCGGCGTGATTCCGCCGATCTTCGCCTCGTCGCTGCTGCTGCTGCCGACGACCATCGCCAATTTCTCGGCGAACGGCGGGGCAGGGGGCGCGCTCGGCCTGCTGACCACCTATCTCGGCCACGGACGCCCGCTCTACATCCTGTTCTATGTCGCGTTGATCGTGTTCTTCGCCTTCTTCTACACGGCGATCGTCTTCGACCCGGCCGAGACCGCCGACAATCTGAAAAAGCATGGCGGTTTCATTCCCGGCATTCGCCCCGGCGAGCGCACGGCGAATCACATCGACCATGTGCTGACCCGAATCACGGTTCTGGGCGCCGGCTATCTGGCGATCATCTGTCTCCTACCCGAAATGCTCATTTCGCAATTCAATTTGCCGTTCTATTTCGGAGGCACGTCTCTCTTGATCGTGGTCAGCGTGACCATGGACACGGTGGCGCAGATCCACGGCCATCTCCAGGCTCAGCAATATGAGGGCCTGGTGAAAAAAGCCAAACTTCGGGGGAGAAAGAAATGAGGCTGATTCTGCTCGGACCGCCAGGGGCCGGCAAAGGCACCCAGTCGGCGCGCCTGGAACAGAAATACGGCATTCCGCAGCTCTCGACCGGCGACATGCTGCGCGCGGCGGTCAAGGCGGGCACGCCTGTCGGCTTGCAGGCCAAGGCGGTGATGGAATCGGGCGGCCTCGTTTCCGACGAAATCGTCATTGGCATCATCTCCGACCGGATCGAAGAGGCCGACTGCGCGAAGGGGTTCATCCTCGACGGTTTTCCGCGCACGGTGGCGCAGGCCAAGGCTCTGGACGCGTTGTTGCGGCAGAAGCACAAGGAACTCGACGCGGTGATCGAGCTGCTGGTCGACGACGGCATCCTGCTGTCGCGCATCGAGAATCGCGCCAAGGAAACCGTGGCTGCCGGCGGCGCCGTGCGCGCCGACGACAATCCGGAAAGCTTCAAGAAACGCCTCGCGCAATATCACGAGCAGACCGCGCCGGTGTCCGACTATTACAAATCGGTCGGCGAGCTGCGCACCGTGGACGGCATGGCGCCGATCGACGAGGTGACCCGTCAGCTCGACGCGATTCTGGGCTGAATATTCGCCCCGCCTGTTGACAGTCGGGCGAAAGCTTTATAAGCGAAACCCTCTTACAACGGCGCTCCCGCTGTCAAAGGCAGGAGCGTTGTTTTTTGTATCCCCTGAAACGGGGACTCGCATGGGCCGGCCTCCACCGGACGCGGGACATAATCGGGGCGTAAAAGCCCTCTCAACAAAAGGGCGTTTACGCCCGTTCCACATGGAGTGTGAAAAATGGCTCGTATAGCCGGCGTCAATATTCCGACCAACAAGCGCGTCGTCATCGCGCTGCAATATATTCACGGCATCGGCCCGAAAAAGGCCGAGGAAATCTGCGAAAAGGTGGGGCTCACCGCCGAACGCCGCGTGAACCAGCTTTCGGACGCCGAAGTGCTGCAGATCCGCGAAACCATCGACCGCGACTATATGGTCGAAGGCGACCTGCGCCGTGAAGTGGCGATGAACATCAAGCGCCTCATGGATCTGGGCTGCTATCGCGGGTTGCGTCACCGCCGCCAGCTTCCGGTTCGCGGCCAGCGCACCCACACCAACGCCCGCACCCGCAAGGGCAAGGCCAAGCCGATCGCCGGCAAAAAGAAGTAAAAATCCGGCCCAAATGGGTGGGGCCGGGCTGCAAACGGCGTTTTCCTGCGCTCCGATGCTCACGTACTGATGTACGTTCCGCTTCGGTGCTCGGAAAACACCATTTTCGCCGCAGCCCGACCCATTTGAACTCGGATTTTGCGTTTGCGTCCTAGGGGCGCGAAATCATAGGGCGAGAGCCCGACAACCCGAGCGCCTGGCATTACGGGCGCGTCAGAAGGAAGTAAAAATGGCCAAGGAAAACACCCGCGTTCGCCGCAGGGAGCGCAAGAACATCGCCTCGGGCGTGGTTCACGTCTATTCCTCGTTCAACAACACCATGATCACCATCGCCGACGCCCAGGGCAACACGATTTCCTGGTCCTCCGCCGGCACCATGGGTTTCAAGGGCTCGCGCAAGTCGACCCCCTATGCCGCGCAGATGGCCGCCGAAGACGCCGCCCGCAAAGCGACGGAACATGGCATGCGCACTGTGGAAGTCGAAGTCTCCGGTCCCGGCTCCGGTCGCGAATCGGCGCTGCGCGCCCTCCAGGCGGCCGGCTTCACGGTGACCTCGATCCGCGACGTGACCCCGATCCCGCACAATGGCTGCCGCCCGCGCAAGCGTCGTCGCGTCTGATTTTTCGACATTCGATATTCCCGCGCCGGCTCGACGGAGCCAGCGCGGGTTTTTCCGTAACCGGACCAAAGGCCAGGGTTGACGAACCGATATGCCGCGGTCCGAGGAAGAGGTTTTGAGACCATGATCCAGAAGAATTGGCAGGAACTGATCAAGCCGAACAAGCTGCATGTCCAGCCCGGCGAAGATCCCAAGCGCAACGCCACCGTGGTCGCGGAGCCGCTGGAGCGCGGCTTCGGTCTGACGCTCGGCAACGCGCTGCGCCGCATTCTGCTATCCTCGCTGCAAGGCGCGGCCATCACGTCGGTCCACATCGACGGCGTGCTGCATGAATTCTCGTCGATTCCCGGCGTGCGCGAGGATGTGACCGACATCATCCTCAACATCAAGGACATCGCCATCAAGTTGCAGGGCGAAGGCCCCAAGCGGCTCACGCTGAAGAAGCAGGGTCCGGGCGTGGTCTATGCCGGCGACATCCAGGTGACCGGCGACATCGCCGTGTTGAACCCGCAGCTTCCGCTGTGCACGCTCGACGAGGGCGCGGAAATCCGCATGGAATTCACCGTCAACACCGGCAAGGGCTATGTCCCGGCCGACCGCAACCGCGCCGAAGACGCGCCGATCGGCCTGATCCCCGTCGATTCCATCTATTCGCCGGTGAAGAAGGTCTCCTACAAGATCGATCCGACCCGCGAGGGCCAGGTGCTCGATTATGACAAGCTGACCCTTCAGATCGAGACCAATGGCGCGCTGACCCCTGAGGACGCTCTGGCTTTCGCCGCGCGCATCCTCCAGGACCAGCTCAATGTCTTCGTCAATTTCGAAGAGCCCAAGCGCGAAGAGTCTTCGCCGGCGATCCCGGAGCTGGCCTTCAACCCGGCGCTGCTGAAGAAGGTCGACGAGCTGGAATTGTCGGTGCGTTCGGCCAATTGCCTGAAGAACGACAATATCGTCTATATTGGCGACCTCATCCAGAAGACCGAAGCGGAAATGCTGCGCACGCCGAATTTCGGCCGCAAGTCGCTCAACGAAATCAAGGAAGTGCTGGCGCAAATGGGCCTGCACCTCGGCATGGAAGTCACCGGCTGGCCGCCGGAAAACATCGACGAACTCGCCAAGCGCTTCGAAGAGCACTACTGAGTTCAGAGTTTTTCCCTCTCCCCGGCAACAGGGAGAGGGGAACCGCCGCCCCGCTGATAAAAGGGGCAAAGCACGGAGCGGCCGTACCTTGGCACGGCGGTCGCAAGCAATTTAGGAGAGCCACATGTATCACGGTCGCGCAAAGCGTCGTTTCAACCGCACCGCCGAACACCGCAAGGCGATGTTTTCCAATCTCTGCCAGGCGCTGATCAAGCATGAGCAGATCGTCACCACCCTGCCCAAGGCCAAGGACCTGCGTCCTGTCGTGGAAAAGCTGGTGACGCTCGGCAAGCGCGGCGATCTTCACGCCCGTCGTCAGGCGATTTCGCAGATCAAGGACGTGGTCCTGGTCAAGAAACTGTTCGACGTGCTCGCGCCCCGCTACAAGGAGCGCCACGGCGGCTACACCCGCGTGCTCAAGGCCGGCTTCCGCTACGGCGACAACGCCGCCATGGCTGTGATCGAATTCGTCGACCGCGACGTCACCGCCAAGGGCAAGGATTCCGGTCCGGTCGAAGCCGAAGCCGCCGAATAAGGTTTTTGTGCTTCTCTGCGCTCAAGGGCGGCCCCAGTGGCCGCCCTTTTTCTTTGGGATCACCCCCGTCCGCGATAGCTCGCCACGCCCTGGTCGGGAATCCACAGCCCCCTGGGCGGTTCGCCGGTCTGCCAGAACACGTCGATGGGCATGCCGCCGCGCGGATACCAATAGCCGCCGATCCGCAGCCAGCGCGGCGCCAGCGCCGCGACCAGATCCTTGGCGATGCGGACCGTGCAATCCTCGTGAAAGGCGCCGTGGTTGCGAAACGAGGTGAGGTATAGTTTTAATGACTTTGATTCAACTAGATAAAGATCAGGCGCATAATCTATCACGAGATGGGCGAAATCCGGTTGTCCTGTCACCGGGCAGAGCGAGGTGAACTCCGGCTGGGTGAAACGCGCGAGATAAACCGTATCCGGATGCGGATTGGGCACGCGGTCGAGCCGGGCCTCGTCGGGGTTTTGCGGGGTTGCGGCTTGTGCGCCGAGCAGGCCGGCGCCGTCATGTGTCCTGACCATTTTCCACCTCTTCGAGGAAATCCATAGGCAGGCGGGCGCGAGCCGGCAAGGAAAAAGCCCACCGCGCGCTTTCGCCCTCTTTTTTCTTTCACGCATTTCGCCTATGACGCGCCCGTGATCGCCGTTGCGGCGCAAACAAGACAGTCCAGGGGAAAGCAAATGACCGAGATTATCGACATTGTCGCCCGCGAAATTTTGGATTCGCGCGGCAATCCCACCGTCGAAGTCGATGTGACCCTGGAGGACGGCTCCTTCGGCCGCGCCGGCGTGCCGTCGGGCGCCTCGACCGGCACCCGCGAGGCCGTGGAATTGCGCGACGGCGACAAGGCCCGTTTCGGCGGCAAGGGCGTGCTCAAGGCGGTCGAATCGGTCAATGGCGAGATTTTCGACGCCATTTCCGGTCTCGACGCCGAGGATCAGGTCGCCATCGACGAGGCCATGATCGAACTCGACGGCACGGAGAACAAGTCCCGGCTCGGCGCCAACGCCATTCTCGGCGTCTCCATGGCCGTCGCCAAGGCCGCCGCCGACGCCGCGGGCCTGCCGCTCTACCGCTATGTCGGCGGAACCCAGGCGCGCGTGCTTCCCACCCCGATGATGAACATCATCAATGGCGGCGCCCATGCCGACAACCCCATCGATTTCCAGGAATTCATGATCCTGCCGGTCGGCGCCGACAGCATTGCGGAAGCCGTGCGCTGGGGCGCCGAAGTGTTCCACACCCTGAAATCGGCGCTGAAAAAGGCCGGCCATAACACCAATGTCGGTGACGAGGGCGGCTTCGCCCCCAACCTGCCTTCGGCGGAGGCGGCGCTGGATTTCGTCGTCAAGGCCATCGAAACCGCAGGCTTCAAGCCCGGCCAGGATATTGCGCTCGGCCTCGACGCCGCGGCGTCGGAATTCTTCAAGGACGGCGCCTATCATTACGAAGGCGAGGGCAAGGTGCGCTCGATCCAGGAGCAGGCCGAATATCTGGCCAAGCTCGCCGCGGCCTATCCGATCGTCACCATCGAGGACGGCAACGCCGAGCAGGATTGGGAAGGCTGGAAAATCACCACCGACCTGATCGGCAAGACAACCCAGATCGTCGGCGACGATATTTTCGTCACCAATGTCAAAATTCTGGGCGAAGGCATCAAGAAGGGCGTGGCCAATTCGATCCTGATCAAGGTCAATCAGATCGGCACGCTCACCGAGACGCTGGCGGCGGTCGATATGGCGCATCGCGCCGGCTATACCGCGGTCATGTCGCATCGTTCGGGCGAGACCGAGGATTACACCATCGCCGATCTCGCGGTGGCCACCAATTGCGGTCAGATCAAGACCGGCTCTCTGGCCCGCTCCGACCGGTTGGCCAAATATAACCAGCTCATCCGCATCGAGGAGGAGTTGGGCAAGCAGGCGGTTTACGCTGGCCGCGCCGCGCTCAAGGCCCTGGCCTGATTTCTGTCGTCCGACGACAGCAGGGGACGCGTTCGCGCGTCCCTTTTTTATTTCTGGAAATCAGAACATGGCCGTGACTTGCGCCAGCAACGCCCGCGCCTCGTCATGATAGGCTGCGACGGCCAGCATGGTCACGCCGAGGCTGATCATGGCGACGACGAAGCCGGCATCGTTGCTCTTTTCCTTGTCGCGCTCATGGAGATGGCGGATGTCGGCGGGGCTGCGGCGGCGCAGGCCGACCGGTTCCTTTTGGATCGAGAATCCCAGTGCGGGCATGACGGGCTCCCATTTTCGAACGGGGCGCCGGGATTTTGTCTCGGAATGAGACAGCCGGCGCGGGTCCTGCCGACAGGCTTCAAGTTCGGCGCCGCTGCGGAAATTTCGGCGGATTAACCGGCGCCTAACCAAAAGGCGCGATTATGCGTCATGGTTGTCCGCACGCGCCTTGTCGCCATTCTCATTCCCTTGGCCTTCTACGTCTTCTCCGGCGTGGTCGGCGCGTTTTTCGTCTGGCACGCCGCCCATGGCGAGCGCGGGCTCGAGGCCGATCTGGCCACGCGCAAGGAAATGGCCGAGATCGACGGCAAGCTGAAAGCGGTGCGCGCCGACGAGGATTACTGGCGCAAGCGCATCGCTTTGCTGCGCGGCCCGGACATTGACCGCGACCTGCTGGACGAACAGGCGCGCACGCTGCTCGATCATGTCAACAAGAGCGATCTGATGATTTTCCTGGCGCCGACGAGCGGTGAGACCACCGGGACGACCCGGCGGAACTGAGCTTCGCCGCTCTCGCTTTTCCCCGCGCATCTGCTAGTTTTCCCTTCAAAGAATTTGCCTCGCCGCGCAAGTCGGGGGGCTTGGGGGAAGAATGGCGACGCGACAGACGCCCCAGACGACAGACAATCCGCGCCTCGCGGAATTTTTGGGCTCCGGCGACCTACTGGCGAGCTGGCGGTCGATGCTGCTCATCCGCCGTTTCGAGGAAAAGGCCGGGCAATTGTTCGGCATGGGGCTGATCGGCGGCTTCTGCCATCTCTATATCGGTCAGGAGGCCATAGCGGTGGGCATGCGCCAGGCGGCGCGGCCGGGCGACCAGTTCATCGCCTCCTATCGCATGCACGGCCATTTGCTCGCCTGCGGCGCCGATCCGCGCGCCGTCATGGCCGAACTGGCCGGTCGCCACGACGGGCTTTCCGGGGGCAAAGGCGGCTCGATGCATATGTTCGACCCCGAGATCGGCTTTTACGGCGGCCACGGCATTGTCGCGGCGCAGATTTCCATCGGAACCGGGCTGGCCTTCGCCAACGCCTATCGCGGCGAGCCCAAGGTCTGCATCGCCTTTTGCGGCGACGGCGCCGCGGATCAGGGCCAGGTCGCCGAAAGCTTCGTCATGGCCGCGCGCTGGAAATTGCCGATCGTCTATGTCATCGAAAATAATCGTCCGCGCCATGATGACGGCCGGCCGCAGCTCGCCGACCGCGGCGCCGGTTTCGGCATTCCCGGCGAGCCGGTGGACGGCATGTGCCTGACCTCGGTGCGCGAGGCGGGCGAAAAGGCGATCGCCCGCGCAAGGGCCGGCGAGGGGGCGACGATTCTGGAAATGTGGACCGAGCGTTATCGCGGCCATTCCCTTGCGGCGCCGGGCAAATACAGCCGCCGGGAAGACGCGCGCGCCCTGCACGAACCCGATCCGATCGAGCGGCTGCGCGCCAAAATTCTCGAAAGCGGCCTGGCGCAGGAGGCGGATCTGCGCCGCATGGACGCGCAAATCCGCAACCTGGTCGCCGACGCCGCCGATCACGCGGCGCAGGCGCCGGAGCCGCCGGCTTCCGCCCTGATGACCGATATTCTGTTGTAAGGGGGCGGCTCGTGACCACGCATGTGCTGATGCCCGCGCTCTCGCCGGAGGTGAAGACCGGCAAACTGGTCAAATGGCTGAAACGCGAGGGCGAAAGGATCGAGGCCGGCGACATCCTCGCCGAAGTCGAGACCGACAAGGCGACCATGGAGGTCGAATCCGCCGAAGCCGGCGTGCTCTTGCGCATTCTCGTGCCCGAAGGCGCGGAAAATATCGCCGTGGACACGCCCATCGCCGCCATCGAGCTTTTGTCGTCGTCGTCGTCGTCGTCGTCGTCGAGCGCGGCGGCTGACGTGGTCGAACAAGCGCCGGAGGCCGAATCGGTCGCGCCGGGCTTCACCCATCGGGTCACCGTGCGCGAGGCTTTGCGCGAGGCTCTGGCCGAGGAAATGCGCCGCGACGCGGAGGTGGTGCTGCTGGGCGAGGAAATCGGCGAATATCAGGGAACGTTCAAGGTCACCCAGGGCCTGCTCGCCGAATTCGGTCCGAAACGTGTGGTGGATACCCCCATCGCCGAACATGGCTTCGCCGGACTGGCGGTCGGCGCGGCTTTCGCCGGGCTCAAGCCCGTGGTCGAGTTCATGAGTTTCAATTTCGCCCTTCAGGCCATGGACCATATCGTCAATTCCGCCGCCAAGACGCTGTACATGTCGGGCGGCGTGCTCAATTGCCCAATTGTGTTTCGCGGTCCCAACGGCGCGCGGGCGCGGGTCGGCGCCCAGCACACCCAGGATTTTTCCGCCTGGTTCGCCCATATTCCCGGCCTCAAGGTTGTCGCGCCCTATAGCGCCGCCGACGCCAAGGGCCTGTTGAAAGCCGCGATCCGCGACCCCAATCCGGTCATATTTCTGGAACATGAACAGCTTTACGCTGAGATGTTCGAGGCGCCGCCCGGTCCGGATCATCTCGTCGAGATCGGCCTCGCCCATGTGGCGCGGCCCGGGAGCGCGGCGACGCTGGTCGCTTTCTCGCACGGCGTCGGTCTGGCGCTGGCGGCGGCGGCGCAATTGGCGGAGCAGGGCGTCGATGTCGAGGTGATCGACCTGCGCACGCTGCGGCCGCTGGACATGGACACGGTGATCGCCTCGGTTGTCAGGACCGGGCGCTGCGTCGTGGTCGAGGAGGGCTGGCCGCAGGGCGGGATCGGCGCGGAAATTGCCGCGCAACTGATGGAGCGGGCTTTCGACGAATTGGACGCGCCGGTCTTGCGCGTCACGGCCAGGGACGTCCCGACGCCCTATGCCGCCAATCTGGAGAAACTGTCGCTGCCGCAGGTCGCGGATGTGGTCGCGGCGCTGAAACAGGCGCTTTATCTCAAGGATTGAGCGCTGCGCCGAAATGAGGGATTTAACCTGCGCGCCTCGGCGCGAAGGCCAGAAGGAAAAAGAATGCCGGAAGAAAAGACTGAACTCTCGGTTCCCCCTGACGTCCAGGCGCATGGCGGCTCGGAGATTCTGCGGCTGTTCGTCAGCAATGGCGCGCTGACCCTGTCGATGCAGCGCGCCTTCGAACAGCCGGACATGTGGGGCCGGGTGATGGCGGAACTGGCCATGCAGGTGGCGCAGATTTACGCCCATGAGACGGAGATGAGCGCGGAGGAGGCTTTGGTCGAGATTCGCCACGCCCTGGACACCGGGCTCGATGGCGTCAGTTTCGACGCGCCTTCGGTCAATTGACGACCCATGTCGGAGCCTGTCGTCCTTTTCATGCCCGCGGCCACGCCAGCGATGCGCGCCGGACAGGTGCTGCGCTGGCTGCGCCGGGAGGGCGATGAAGTTCTGGCGGGCGAGCCCCTGGTCGAAATCGCCGCGGACAGGCTGACCATGGAGGTCGAGACGCCGGAAAGCGGCGTGCTCGCGCGCATTCTGGTGGCCGAGGGCGCCGAAAATATCGCCGTGGGCGCGCCGCTCTGCCTGATCGCGCCGGGTCGGGCGCCGCATCGCAAGGCCTCTGCGGCGCAACTGGACTCGTCCGGGGGCCGCGAGGGCAGGGCGCCCGTATCGCCGCGCGCCGCGCGACTGGCGCGCGACCATGGCGTCGATCTCTCCGCGATCGAGGGCTCGGGGCCGGAGGGGCGGGTGATCGCCCGCGACATTTTCGCGGCGCTGGCGGGGCCGGCGAGGGTGGAGACGCGGCCAGGATTTCCGCCTTTGTTCGCCGCGCTTCACGCCAGCCCACAAGTCTGCCTGGAAGTAGACTGCGACCTCGGCGCGCTCGACCGCCGGCGCGCGGAAAAGCCGGAAGCGGGCGTCACCCTCACCGATTGCGCCCTGCGCGCTTTGGCTCTGGCGCTCCAGGCTGTTCCCGCCGCGCATCGCGCCTATGGCGCGCAAGATTTCGTCGCCGCCGCAGGCAGCGACATCGGCCTGGCGCTGACGCTGGGCGGGCGCGCCTTGGCGCCGGCGCTGCGCAATGTCGAGCGGATGAGCCTCGCCGAAATCGCCGCCGCGCGGCGGGCCATCGTCGACAATCCCCCCTCCGAGCGCGAGGCCTTTGGCGGTTCGGCGCTGCTGGTCAACGCCGGGCCTTTCGCGGTCAAAAGACTGTTTCCGCCGCTGTCGGCGCCCTGGACCGCCATTCTGGCGATGGGCGCCGCCGAAACGCGGGTGGTCTGGCGCGATGGCGCGGCGACGCCGGCGCGGATGGTGAGCGTAACCTTGACCGTGGATCGCCGCGCCATGGAGGCCGCCGACGCCGCCCAGGCGCTGGGACTGTTCAAGACCCTGATGGAAAATCCGCAAAGGCTCGAACTCGCGGTTCGGGCGCTGCGCTGGAAGCGAAATTGACAGTTTTTTGCCGCGCGCGCATGAAATGTCGGACAAGGGAATTTCTGGCATGGCCAATGTGATCGATCTGCTCAACGACGACCCGCGCAAAAATGCCGGGCGCGTCCGTCATCCGGAAAAGGCGCATCGGCCCGACCAGCCGGTGCTGCGCAAGCCGGAGTGGATTCGTGTCAAGGCGCCGGGCTCCGCCGGCTGGGCGGAGACAAAAGCCATCGTCAAGGCCAACAAGCTCGTGACGGTCTGCGAAGAGGCCAATTGCCCCAATCAGGGCGAGTGCTGGGAAAAGAAGCACGCCACTTTCATGATCATGGGCGAGATCTGCACCCGCGCCTGCGCCTTCTGCAATGTCGCCACGGGCCTGCCCAATCCGCTGGATGCGGCGGAACCCGATTATATCGGCGAGGCCACCGCCAAGCTCGGGCTGGAGCACGTGGTTGTGACCTCGGTGGACCGTGACGATCTGGCCGATGGCGGCGCCGCGCATTTCGCCGCGACCATAGCGGCGATCCGGCGCCTGAGCCCGAAAACCACCATCGAGATCCTCACCCCGGACTTCCTGCGCAAGCCCGGCGCGCTGGAGGTCGTGGTCGCGGCGCGGCCCGATGTCTTCAACCATAATCTCGAAACCGTGCCGTCGAACTATCTCACCGTGCGCCCCGGCGCCCGCTATTTCCACTCGCTGCGGCTGTTGCAGCGGGTCAAGGAGCTGGACGCGAGCATTTTCACCAAATCCGAAATCATGGTCGGCCTTGGCGAGACCCGCAACGAAGTTCTGCAATTGATGGACGACATGCGCTCGGCCGATGTCGATTTCCTCACCATCGGCCAATATTTGCAGCCGACGAAAAAGCATCATCCGGTCAAGGATTTCATCACCCCCGAGGCCTTCAAGGCCTATGAATCCCTGGCCTATTCCAAAGGATTCCTGCTGGTTTCGGCCTCGCCGCTGACGCGCTCCTCGCATCACGCCGGCGAGGATTTCGCCAAGCTGCGGGCCAAAAGGCTCGGGACGAGCGCGTGACATGCCGAGCTTCCGCACCAGCCATAGAGTCGCGCATACGCCGGCGCAAATGTTCGAACTGGTCGCCGATGTCGAAAGCTATCCGCAATTCCTGCCTCTGTGCCAGGGGTTGAAGATCCGGCGGCGCATCCCGGGCGGCGATGGCTCGGAGACCCTCGTGGCCGACATGGAGGTCGGCTACAAGGCGATCCGCGAGCGTTTCACCAGCCGCGTCGTGCTCAACCGCCACGCCCATCGCATCGACGTCGCCTATGTCGATGGACCCTTCAGCCATCTGGAAAACCGATGGACGTTTGTCGAGGCCGAAGGCGGCTGCCGCGTCGAGTTTTTCATCGCCTATGAGTTCCGCAGCCGCACCCTGGCGACACTGATGGGCGGCATGTTCGACGCCGCCTTCCGCAAGTTTTCCTCGGCCTTCGAGGCCCGCGCCGACGAGGTTTTCGGGGTGTGAGCGCGGGCGTCGCCGCGAGAATAGTTATCTTGGTTAACAAAGTATTTATTTTGAAATGGACAGTTGACTCGGCCTGTCTCCGTGAAGATTGGCTTTGCGTCTAGGTCCGAACGATTTTTCGGTTCGTTGCGTTTGCGCCGGCGGGGCGAAACGACATCCGCAGAACTTGGAATTGTGCTAGAACGCTTTCAGAGAGCGCTTTCAGAGGCCGCCGTCATGAGACTGGCGGCTTCGGGCGCCGGGGTGACGGTTGAAGCGCCGCGTCCAGGCGCGGGGAGGGCGGCGAAAAAGCGAAGGCCCCGTCGCCTGGGGCGCACGGGGCCAAAATTTCCGCCTTAAAGCGGTTTCCGATAAAGATCAGAAGTTTATGCGGTCAATCCGCGTGTCGATCATGAGAAAGTCGTAGGATTTGCGGCTCCCTTCTCTTGCTGTCTGTTTCCAGAACGCGGGCTTTCGTCAAGCCACACGCCGACCCGATCACGGGCCTAAGACGCTCAAGTGCTGCGGTGGAGTCATACTCCCGTTCCAATCTTGCGCCGCATCGTCCGGTCGCATGAGAGCCGGGGCGGCTCGTCAGTTTGGGTCAATTCGCAAAGGGATTCGTGGCGTTTCAAGTCAAGAAGCCAAACTTGCGGAAATCGATCGGGTTATTGCTCGCCACGCGGGTTCATAGCCCTGGGCGCTAACCTTGACTTGAAAGCGGCGACGCACGTCTTTCAACCAAGGCTGCAATACATTGATGATGACACTTTTTTTATCGGCGTCAACCGAAAAAATTCGCCTGTGGGAAACGCCTTTCCCGCCAAGGAAAGGCTGCGGCGATCCCACCAGCGCGATCAAGGCGCGTGGGTCGGTGATGGACCTGGGGCGGTATCGCGGGTCGGGGGCGCGGTCTCCAGCAGGCGCGACGCCTCGGCCTCCGTCACTTGAGTCAAATGGGCCTTGCCGCTGGCCGCACAACGAACCGGCGGGGACGCTCCGATAGGGGAAACCACGCGCAGGCCATGCGGCAAAACGATCTGGTCGAGTACGATCGCCGGCCTCGCCGGACGGCTTGCAACTTTGCAAAAGCGCTTGTCACGCCGCCGGCTTCCTTCAACAGGGCGGATTGGACATAGTCACGATCATCGGACAGGTCGTCCGGGCGGCGCGGCCATGTGCAAGGGATAAAACAATGACGGAAACAAATGCTCGGCAGGCTCCGACGGTCGAACTGGCCCCGACGGTTGAATTGAGCAATGGCGTGGAGATGCCCGCCATCGGCCTGGGCACCTGGCCGATGGACGACGCCGAGGCTGCGGCAAAGGTCGCCCAGGCCATCCGGCTGGGCTGGCGCCATGTCGACACCGCCGAGAATTACGGCAATGAGAAAGGCGTCGGCGAGGCCGTGCGCGCTTCCGGCGTGGCGCGGTCCGAAATCTTCGTCACCAGCAAATTCAACCGGGAATGGCACAGCGTGCCCGGGGTGCGCGACGCCGCCGAGGCCAGCCTGAAACGCCTGGGCCTGGATTATATCGACCTGTTTCTGGTGCATTGGCCCAATCCCGACCAGGACAAATATGTCGAAGCTTTTGAGGGCCTGGTCGAAGTGTTGAAATCGGGTCTGGTCAGGGCCATAGGCACATCGAATTTCAAGCCGGCGCATCTGCAAAAACTGTTCGACGCCGGGCTGGTCCCTCATGTCAACCAGATCCAGATCGACCCCTATCACCGCCGCGACGATCTCGTCGCCATTCACCAGGCCAAGGGCATTGTCACGACAAGCTGGAGCCCGGTCGGCCGCGCCGGGGCGCTGCTCGCCGATCCCGCCATTGTCGCGGCGGCGCAGGCGCACAAGCGCACGCCGGGCCAGATCGTGCTGCGCTGGCATGTCGAGCACGGCTATGTTCCGCTGCCCAAATCCTCCGACGCGACCCGGCAGGCGCAAAATCTCGACGTGTTCGACTTCGCGTTGACGGCGGAGGAGCGCAAGGCGCTCGACGGACTCGGTCGTCACGATCCCGGCATGTTCGACGCCGATCTCTTCGGCCACTGATCGGGCGCCGGGCGGCGAAAAAACAAATAGCCGGCGCCCGGCGCAGTTTTTCGGGAGGAAAAATGGAACAGGTCGCAGCCGAAGCGCGCCCGGGCGATCCGCCGCTGGCGCCCGTTTCCTGGACGGTGACAATTCTCGACACCGGCGAAACATTTCGCTGCAACGCGCGCGACTCCATTCTGGAAAACCTGCGGCGCACCGGGCGACGCGGCATTCCCGTCGGTTGTCGCGCTGGCGGATGCAGCGTCTGCAAGGTGGAGATCGTCTCCGGCGCATTCGAAGTCTTTCGCCCGATGAGCCGCGAATATGTCAACGACGACGATCTCGCGGGAAACCGGCTGCTTTCCTGTTGCCTGCGCGCCAAGGGCGACATTGCGCTGCGCGTCATCGGCAAATTGCAGAAGGCGATCCGCCTGCCTTGCCAAAATTCGGCCAAGCCCGCGGGCGCACCGTGAACATGCTTTTCGCCTCCCGCTGGGAAGGCGGGATTACGCCGCCGCCGGCGGCAAACCTGGAGTGACAACATGCTGACTTTGGATCAGGCCCAGCAAATCATCGCCGCCGCGCTGGCCGCCGCGCGCGAATTGAAGTTGAAGCCGATGGGTTTTGTCGTGCTCGACGAGCGCGGCGCCTTGCGCGCCTCGGCTTCCGAGGACGGAACCAGCCTCGCCCGCTGGAAGGTCGCCTATGGCAAGGCCCATGGCGCGATCAGCATGGGCGTCAGCTCGCGCATTCTCGACAAGCTGGCGGTGGAGCGCCCCTATTTCATCGGCTCGCTGGCCTCGGTCTTCCCGGAAGGCGTTGTGCCCGTGCCCGGCGGCGTGCTGATCCGCGACGGCTCCGGCGCGGTGATCGGCGCCGCCGGCGCATCGGGCGACACCTCGGACAATGACGAGGCCGCCCTGCTTCAGGCGCTGGCCGCCGTCGGCCTCACCGCCTGATCGTCGAACAAGCTTGAGCAGGACGCCGCAAGCGCCTCAAAAGCTTGCGGCGTCCTGTGCTTTGAGTGCCTCATGGCGATAAGGATTGATTTTTTCGCGCGGGCGGCGGATCGGCGCGATCGGCTCGGCGGAGCCGCCAGCAGCGCGGTGGAATTGGCCCATTGGCTCGTCGTGATTTCAAGAGCGACAAAGCCGAGATTGAGCGCCGCCGCGAGGGCGAAGGCGCGGGGCATGCCGGTCATTCGCGTCAATGATCCAGTTTCTCGGTCGCGCCGGCCTGACCGCGCAGCCAATAGCCCGAGGCCTTGAGCCAGGCTTTCGGATGGGCGCGCTCTTCGAGCATGATGTCGCGCAGGCTCCTGGCGACGCGAGCCTCCGCCGCGATCCAGACATAGCCGTCGCCTCTCGGCGCCCGCCAGTGCATGAGCGCCCTCCGCAGCAGGGTGGCGTCGTCGGCGTGTTCGCCCTGTCGAAAAACCCAGATCGGAGCCCAGGCGGCCTCGGTCTCGAAGTCTTTGCGCCTCTTCAGGCCCATCGACGACGACGATCGTGGCGACGGGAACTCCGGAGCGCAAGCCTTCCACGCGGCGTCCGATCGCGGGCAGGGCGGATTCGTCGCCGATCAGCAGGTAATAATCGAAATCATCGGCGACGATCGCCGAGCCCTTGGGGCCGCCAATGGCGAGCTTGTCACCGGGCTTGGCGGCGAGCGCCCAGGCGGTGGCGGGACCGGCCTCATGCACGGCGAAATCGATGGTCAGGATTTTGCGCGCGGCGTCGAAGGCGCGCGGCGTGTAATCGCGCATCACCTGCTGGCCGGGATTGGCGGGATCGGGCAGAAAAAGCTTGATGTGGTCGTCCGGGGCGCGGCTGGAAAAATCCGCCAGCTCCGGCGAAGCGAAGGCGATCCTGAGCATGCGCGGGGTCAGCCGCGTCACGCTGTCCACGGTAAGAAGCCGGCGTTTCGGCTCCTGACGCTGGCGTTCGATCCTGTGGCTTGCGACTGGCTTGAACAACATGTCGGGCCTCACAGGCGTTCGATCTTGCGCGCGGCTTCGTCGAGAATCTCGGCGACCGCGAACAATTGCTCCTTGTTGGCGCTCGAGAGCGCCTTCTGCTGGAGCACGGTCTTGAGATTGGTCATGGCGCGGAACACCGGGCCGGCGTCCACCGCTTCGCCGCGCTTGCGCAGCGTCTCCAGCCGCGCCAGCGCCGCTTCCGCCTCAGCCCGGTTCTTCGCCAGTTCGGCGCGTCCCGGCTCGGTGATGGCGTAAAGCTTTTTCGCGCCTTCCGAGGCCTGGGTCTCGATCAATCCAGTCTCTTCCAGCAGGGTCAGGGTCGGATAGATCACCCCGGGGCTGGGCGCATAGGCGCCGCCGGTGCGCGCCTCGATCTCGCGGATGAGGTCATAGCCATGGCGCGGCTCCTGTTCGATCAGCAGCAGAATCACCAGCCGCAACTCGCCGCTCTCGAACATGCGGCGCCGACCGCGACCCTCATGTCCCTCGCCAAGGCGCCCGCGGCCGAAACCGCGCCGGGCAAAACCCTCGCCGCCTTCGCCACGCATGGCGCGGGCGAGGCCGCAACGGCCTTCGTGTTTGTGATGTTTGAATTCTCGCATTGAAAAAGCGCCCCTGTGTTTTCGATGGAGCTAAGATATATCTTAAATACGTTTTGTCAACAGGCGCCGAGGGTTTTTGCGCTGGAGTGGGGATGCCGGTGGCGCGCTTTCATGGCGTAGTCCGGCGGATTTCCGCTCCACCTGTTCGAGGCGACGATATGGCTGGGCGCGGCCCTGGCGCGGCTCGGCGGTCTGGGACGACCCGCTGGGACAGTTCCGCCTCGGTGAATTCGGTCAACAAGCGCCTGTCGGCCGAGATCGCCGAGGCGGGACACCGAAAAGAGTCGATCTGTTCGACGAGATCGCGACGGGCTCCTATGCCCAAGATTGGCGCGCGGGAAAATTCAGGCCCGCGAAAACGCCGTAAAAATCCCCCATGGGGGGCGCGCCAGCAGCGACGGGATAGCGAAAATGGAGCGGGTGAAGGGAATCGAACCCTCGTATTCAGCTTGGAAGGCTGCTGCTCTACCATTGAGCTACACCCGCGTCGCCGCACCTTATGCCAAGCCTTGTGAGCCCGGTCAATCGCCCAAAAAGCCGCCGCTCTGGCGCCGCCACAATTGCGCATAGAGCCCGTCGCGCGCCAAAAGCTCGGCATGGGTTCCGTCCTCGACGATCCGGCCCTTGTCGAGAACGATGAGACGGTCGAGATGGGCGATGGTCGAGAGCCGGTGGGCGATCGCCAGCGTCGTGCGTCCCCGCATCAGCTCCAGCATTTCCTGCTGGATCGCGGCCTCGACCTCGCTGTCCAGCGCGCTGGTGGCCTCGTCGAGCACCAGGATCGGCGCGTCCTCGAGAATCACCCGGGCGATGGCGATGCGCTGCCGCTGTCCTCCGGACAGTTTCACGCCGCGCTCGCCCACTTGTGCGTCAAACCCATGCGCGCCCGCGCGGTCGGCCAAAGCCGCGATGAACCCGTCGGCATGGGCGCGCCGCGCCGCGTCGCGCAACTCCGCCTCGCTGGCCTCGGGGCGGCCGTAAAGAATATTCTCGGCTATGGTGCGGTGGAGCAGATTGCTGTCCTGGGTGACGACCGCGATATGGCGGCGCAGGCTGCATTGCGTGACCCTGGAAATATCCTGGCCGTCGATGCGGATTTCGCCGCTGTCGAGGTCGTAGAAACGCAGCAGCAGATTGACCAGCGTGCTCTTGCCCGCGCCGCTGCGGCCGATCAGCCCGACTTTCTGGCCCGCCGGTATGGTCAGGCTCAGGCCCTCGACCACCGGGGCGCCGCCATAATCGAAGCGAATGTCGCGGAAAACGATCTCGCCGGCCCCGCGCGCCACGCGCAGATCGCCGGCGCCGGGCGCGTCCACCACCGAATAGGGCTGCGTGATGGTCTCCATGCATTCCTCGACGCGGGCGAGCGTTTCGAACACCACGGTCGCCTCGTTGCGGATCCAGCCGGACATATTGACCATCTGCCAGGCCATGGGGATGACCATCACCGCCACGCCCGAGGAAATCCGTCCCGCCTGCCATTGCGCCAGGGCCAGCGCCGGCGCCGCGATCATCAGCGCCACATTCATCAGCGTATGGCAGGCGCCCATGCGCCAGATCATGCTCAGCGCCGCGCGAAACCCGTCGCCATGCTCCTCCAGCTCGGCGAGATTGGCCCGGGTTTCCTCCGCCTCGCGGGCGAAAAGCTTGACCAGCCCAATATTGGCGTAGACGTCGTTGATATGGCCGACCAGTCGCGTGTGGATGCGATTATGGTCGAGCTGCAACCGCCGCACCTCCGGCAGGAAATAGAACAGCGAGGCGACAAACAGCGCCAGCCAGACCAGCACCGGCGCCGCCAGCCAGACGTCGAAATGCATCATGGTCGCCACTGAGGCCAGCGAGAAGAAGCCGCAATACCAGATGGCGCTCATCACGCTGCGCAGGGGATCGCGCAGGGCGCCGCCGCCATCCACCACCTTGTTGGCGATGCGCCCGGCGAAATCCTGGGAGAAATAGGACATGGAATGTCCCAGCGTGTAGCGGTGGAGCTGGTAGCGGATCAGATTATTGAACCGCGCCGTATAAAAATGGTCGTAGATATACCACATGGCCACCATGCAGGCGCCCCAGCTCGCCAGCACGGGGACAGCGATATGCAACAGCCAGGGATTCGACAGCACGTCGCGGGTCTCGCGCGCGGCGGCTATGTCATTGACCAGCCAGCCGATCATCACCGGAATCATGGTCTGCCCCGCCGCCACCAGGGCTTCGAGCGCCAGCAGCACGATCAGCAGCCCCTTGATCTGGCGGACGAAGTGCCAGATGAACGGCCAGAGTTTTGGCGGCGGCGGTCCCTTCGGATCGCCTTCGAGCTGGATGATTTCAAAGGGCATTTTTGAGCGTCGCGCGAAGAATCGTCCCGCCTTATAGCATCGCGCGCCGCGTCGTTTCCGGCGATTGCGGCAAATGTGGCAGGAAGTGAAAATCGACAAAAGCGCGAAAACAGCCATTTTGGCCAAACTATGTTCATGATATGTTTCACGTGAAACACTTCATCCAGATATTTAGAAACTAATTATAATAAAATGAAATATAATGAAAAACCCATTCATAATATTGATCTTGATCGGCTCTGGAAATCTCATGGACGGCCAGTGGCCGGGCCTACAACCGAAAGGCTGTGGTGAGAAATAATTGGCGTTTTTTGTCAAAAACCGCGTGAAATTCGCAAAAACACGCATGTTTTCGAAGTTTTTGCGCGATCCTGCTTCAACCGGAGATAGAAAAAACGCCAAAATCCATGTAAAACGGCCGACGTAAGGCGCCAAAACAAAACCACCAGCCGCCGAGGATAAAGCGGCGCGCGAGCGGCTCTCGCCGCGACCCGGCTCATCCCAGTCGCGCCGCCGCCCGCCGCAGCAGGGCGCGCGCATAGAGTCGATGAAAACCGCTCAACAAATGGAAGGCGAGACCGAATTTCCGGCCTCCAGAAGCGTAATCGGCGCGGGGGATGACCGCCGATCCAAAATATAAATGCGTCACGGGAACGCCATCCGCGTCGCCGCGCACGGACATCAGCCATGACCGCGTATGTCCCAGGACATCGCAGAGCAGCAGCTGGTTTTCGCGGCGGCTTTCCACGCGCCATGCGGAAAACGCGCTCGCCTCTCCCGTGGCGAGCCGCTTCACCTGCTCGTCGGACGACGGTTTCGACAGGATCAGCGCGAGGATCAGGCGCTCCGCCTTGAACAGCGTGCCGGTGTAAAAGGCCTCGACAAATTCGGCCTGGGACACATGTCGCGGCGATCTGGCGAGATAGCAGTCCGTATAGGCGCCGGCGCGGCGATAGCTGTCGAGCAGCGAATCCTCGGGCAAGGGCGTTGGACAAATGGCCGGCATGGCGTTCCCCGTCGTCCGGCGCCGACTCGCGCGCGCCAAATTGCGCGCCAATTATGGAGCGAACTCAGGCGCGTGTTTCGACATCATGGCGTCTGGCGGCGCGAAGCGGAACCTTTCCTTCGTCGCCATCGGCGAAAATCGCTTCGCCCTGCGCGCTTCCGTCGAAGCCGCCGGGACTGTTCGCCGCCGAGGGAATGCCGAATGCGCGGGCGACGATCGCACCTTTCGGCGAATTCGATGAGCGCCGCGTCGAGGATCTGGCCGCGCGCGCGATCTTTCCTGGGCCTTTTTTCCTGGAGCGTTTTTCCATTTTGCACGTGTCTGAATTTGGACGTTTGCAAAATTAATCGCGCGAAGCGGCGTGAAGCCGCAGTGGCGGCCCCGCCCTTGCATGCGCCGGCTTTTGGCGCATATTTAACGGAACTGTGACGGAACGGCCTATGCCCTCCCTCGATTTGACCATGCGGGCTCTGGCGCTGGTGGCGCTGCTGCTCTATCTGCTGCCGCGCTTTTTCGCCGGGCGCGCCGCGAACTGGATGTCGCGCGCCGCCGCGGCGACCCTGGCGCTCGCCTTCATCATCGCTCTCGTGCAGAGCTTTTTCTGGTTTTCCTCATGAATGACGAAATCGGCGCCATTCTCCGCGAGGTCAAGACCATAGCCCTGGTCGGCGCCAGCGCTCGGCCCGAACGGCCGAGCCATGAGGTGATGCGCTTTTTGCAGGACCGGGGCTATCGGGTCATTCCCGTCAATCCCGGCCTCGCCGGCCAGGAGCTTCTGGGCGAAAAAGTGCGCGGGCGGCTGGAGGAGATTGGCGAACATGTCGATATGGTCGATGTGTTCCGCCGTTCCGAGGCGGTCCCTGAAATCGCCGACTCCACGCTCAAGCTCGGGGCCGGGGTCCTGTGGCTTCAGCTTGGCGTGATCTGCGAGGCCTCTGCGGCGCGGGCGCGCCGCGCCGGCCTGCGCGTGGTCATGGACCGCTGCCCGAAAATCGAGCTGATGCGCCGGGATTAGGCGGCTCGAACGGAATTCAGGAAGGACTTCGACCTCCTGGCGCAGCCGCCCGGCCTGTTGCGCCAGTTCGCCGGACGAGGTCAGCATCTGCCCGGAGGCGGCGGAGGCGTGCTGCGCCGCTTCGAGCACGCCGCCGATATTGTCGGCGACCTGGCGGGCGCCCTGGCGGCCTCCTGCACATTTTGCGAAATTTCGCGGGTGGCGTCGTCCTGCTGGGCGATGGAGGTGGCGATGGATTCGGCGATCGCCGAGGATTTTTCCGTGGCCCGCACCATGGCGGAAATGGTTTCGGCGGCGCGAGCGCTGGCGCCCTGGATTTCGCCGATCTGGGCGCCGATCTCCGCCGTGGCGCGTCCGGTCTGCTCGGCGAGGCTCTTGACCTCCTGGGCGACGATGGCGAAGCCGCGCCCGGCCTCGCCGGCGCGCGCCGCCTCGATGGTGGCGTTGAGCGCCAGCATGTTGGTCTGGCCGGCAATGTCGGAGATCAGGCTGACAATGCCGCCGATTTTTTCAGCGGCGGCGGCGAGTTCGCGCATTTCCGCATCGGTTTTTTCCGCCTGCGCCGCCGAGTCCTCGGCGATTTCCTGCGACTGGCGCACGCGCCCGTCGATTTCGCGCACCGAATGCGACAATTGCTCGGTGGCCGAGGCGACCGAGCCAATATTGCCGGAAGAGGCTTCCGAGGCGCCGGCGACGGCATTGGCCTGCGCCGCGGTTTCGGTGGCGGAATCGCTCAAAACCCGCGCCGTCGCCTGAAACTCTTCGGCTGTCCGCGCCAGTCCGCCGACAATGCCGCCCACCGAGGCCTCGAACTGTTGCGCCAATTGCGCGGCCTGCGCGCGGCGCTCGACTTCCTGCCGCGCCCGCGATTGCGCCGCGCCGGCCTCCAATTCGCGGCTGCGCAGCAGATTGGCCCGGAAAACGTCGAGCGTGCGCGCCAGCGCGCCGATCTCGTCGCCGCGCTCGGCGCCCTCCATGGCGATGGTTGCATCGCCCTTGGCCAGATGCTCCAGCGCGTCGGTCGCCCGGCGCAGCGGCGCCACCAGGCCCAGGATCAGCGCCAGACCCATGCCCAGGGCGATGGCGAGGCCGAAGGCGAAGGCGGCGACGATCTCGATGCGGCTGCTGTTGAAAATCCGCTCCGCCTCGGCGGCCGCGTCGCGGCCGGCCGCGTCATTGTAATCCAGGTCCTTGCCGATGACTTCGACCATTTTTCGCCGCGCCGAAGCGTCGCCATTGCGGTAGGAGTTCATCGCCCCGGCCATATTGCCGTCGCGCGCGATCTCGACCGTCTCCAGCGCCGATTGACGGAAAGCCTGCCAGCGCTTGACGAATTCCGCCATCAACCGCTCTTCCTCCGTCCCGGCCTCGATCAGGGGCTTGTAGGCGTCATAGGCCTTGGCGACCTCCGCAGCCGACTGGGCCATGGCTTCGTCGGCGGCCTCGACATTGGTGTTGGTGGCGATCGCCAGCATCGTATTGGCTTCCATCAGGCGGTAACGGTTCACCGCCGAGCGCAACAGGCCGATGAGTTTTTGCGCGGGCAGCCGCTTGGCGCTGATTTCCGTCGATTGTGCGGCCATGTGCGACATCTGGACCAGGGCCAGCACGCCGACTCCGGCGAAAACCAGCATCAGGCTGGCGAAAGCGGCGATGATTTTCGCGCGCGCGCTCATGTTTTTCCAGGCGGGCATGGTCACTCCGGGGCATCTTGACGTTCAAGCGCCCGGAGTGTCGCGGCGCAAGGTTGCGCAGGCCTTGCTTGACGAGTGTCAAGTCTTTGGCTCGGCAAAACCAAGGCCGCTCGCGGTGTCCCGCGAGCGGCCTTTTGACGGCGCCGTCGCGCCCAGGCATCAACCGATAATATGTTTCTCGATCTCCCACACGGGCATGCGGGTGAAATCCTTGTCGATCTCGGCGAAGACGCGGCTTTTCACGTCCTCATGCAAAAGCTTGCGCAAATCGGCCAGCGTCCGGGCCGGCGCGGCGATCACCAGCGCCCGCGCGTGCCGGTCGCGGACCAGCTTCTCCAGCGCCGTCGCGGCGGTCCTGGCGAATTTATGCTCCTCGATCTCGTGCCAGTCGGTGGTTTCCACGGCGCTGCGGGCGGAGCCGCTGGCGACGCGGCCGGGCCGGTCGCTTCCCTGGTCGTGGGTCGCCGGATTGGCGGCGCCGGTCAAGACCTCCTCAGTGACGAAATTGGCGTATTTCTCATCTCCCTCATTGCGCAGGAACAGGGCCTTGCGCCCATCGCCGACAAAGACGAAAGCGTCGTGGGGAATGGCAAGTTTGGTCACGATCGAAACTCCACAGTCTGGATGAACTCAACCGTCGGAATCGCCGCGGGTTCCATCCATGAGACCAATTGAACGCCGGTTCGCCCGCCGCCGCCATGACCCTTGTCAAGCATGCGTCATGAAAACGCCAAAGGGCGTCAAAGGCGCGGCGCGCCGCGCAATCGCTCGATCAGCCAGCGGCCGGCGGGGCCGGGGGGCGTGGCGGCGCGATAGACCACCGCCATGGGCGCCATGTAGCCGGTGACCGGGAAATCCTCGACATCGAGAATTTTCAGCCTGTGTTCGTCGAGGTCGCGCTGCACGGCGTGGCGCGGCATCGAGCCCCAGCCGAGGCCGTGGAGCAGGAAGGCGTGCTTGGCGTAGAGATCGGCCAGCCGCCAGGTTTCCGGCGACAATACGCCATATTCGCGGTCCGGCGCGGCGCTGTTGCGCTCGGTGAGCACCAGTTGCACATGGCCGGCGAGTTTTTCGCGGGAGATCGGGCCTTCGATGGCCGCCAGCGGATGGCCGGCGCCGGCGACCATGACGATTTCGACCCCGCTCAAGGCCTCGCTGGCGCAATCGGCGGGAATTGGCGTGGGGCCGCCGACCACGGCGAAACCGGCGCGTCCGTCGAGAACAGGCCGCAAGGCGCCGCCCAAGACCTCGACATAGAGCCGCAAGGGCGTCGCCGGAAATTTCAGGCGAAAATCGGCGGCGGCCTCGGCCATGGCCTGCACGGGATAATAGACGTCCATCACCGCGCAAAGCTCGGGCTCGACGCCCCTGCTCATGCCCCGGGCGCGGAAATTCAGCTTGTCGGCGGCGCCGCCCAGGGCGCGGGCGTCGATCAGCAGCAACTTTCCCTCGGGCGTGAGCGTTGGAGAGCGGGTGGAGCGGTCGAACAGCAAAACGCCGGTCTGGTCCTCCAGCCTTTTGATCAATTCGCTCACCGCCGATTGGGTGCGGCCGAGCTTGCGCGCCGCCGCCGAAAAGGAGCCCTGTTCGGCGGCGGCGATGAAAGTGCGGATTTGATCGAGAGAGAAGCCGTCGGCCATGGCGCCTATCGGAAAATACGATGGAATATATCTAAAACTAACGGCTAGACGGGAGAAGCGCAAGCCGGCAGATTCGGTCTCAGTCAGACGCGGTTCGCCGCGCCCGAAGCCTCGACGCCGATTTTCAGGCCAAGGGGATGCGCGTTCAATAAAAACGGCGCCAAGCGCGCCGCAGCCACAAAGGGAACCGACATGAAGATTTCTCACGCCATTTTCGCCGCCGCGCTGGCCGCCGCCGCCCCGGCCTTCGCCGAGGCCGCCGATCCCCAGGCCGTCAAGGCCGGGGCCTACAAGATCGAGCCGTTTCACACCCAGGTGCTGTTTTCCACCTCGCATTTCGGCCTGTCCAATTTCGCCGGCATGTTTTCCGGCGCCGAGGGACGCTGAAACTCGATCCGGCCAAGCTCGCCGAGACCCAGCTCGAAGTCTCCGTCGCCACCGCGACGGCCATGACCCCGGTGGACAAGCTCACCGGCGAGCTGAAAGACCCGGAATGGCTCGATTCCGCCAAATTCCCCAAGGCGACCTTCGTTTCGAAGAAAGTGACGCCCACCGGCAAGGACAGCGCCGACATCGAGGGCGAGCTGACCCTGCATGGCGTCACCAAGCCGCTGACCCTGCACGCCCATTTCGTCGGCGCCGGCATGAATCCGATCAAGAAGACCTATACGGTCGGCTTCGAGGCCAAGGGCGTGGTCAAGCGCACCGATTTCGGCGTCAGCAAATATGCGCCCTATATTGGCGACGACGTCACCTTGACCATCAACGCCGCCTTCGAAGCCGCGAATTGATCCCAGCGCTCACAGGTGGAAAGCTGTGAGCGCCGGTTAGGCGCGAAGGCGCCTCCGAGCTGACGCTGTCAGCAAAAACTGGAGAAAACATGACGCCGGCGCCCGAAAGATATTCCCGCACCGCCATTGTGCTGCATTGGCTGATGGCCCTGGGAATTTTCGCCGCGATTGGCGTCGGCCTGACCATGAAACAGGCGCATCTGCCTCCCCTGCGCCTGTTTCAACTTTTTCAACTGCACAAGAGCCTCGGCGTCACCCTGCTGCTGCTGGCGGTTTTGCGCCTCGTCTGGCGGCTGACTCACCGCCCGCCGGCTCTGCCCGAGGCCATGCCGGCGCTGGAGCGCAAGGCGGCCGAGGCCGGGCATGGGCTGATCTATCTGCTGCTGTTCGCTTTGCCGCTCAGCGGCTGGGCGCTGGTCTCGGCCTCGCCGCTCAACATCCCCACCGTGCTCTACGGCGCGATCCCCTGGCCGCATCTGCCGGGATTCGCCGAACTGGCCGACCGCAAGGCGGCGGAAACCCTGCTGAAAACCCTACATGACGCGATGGCCTTCGCCTTCATCGCCGTGCTGGCGGGCCATATTGGCGCGGCGTTGCGCCATGCGCTCAAGGGCGACGTCCCGCTTGGCCGCATGGGGATTGGCCGCATGGGGATCGGCCGCGCCCGACAGGACTCCCAATCATGAAATTTTCGATCGCCGTCGCGGCGCTGCTGCTGGCCGCCTCCGCCCAGGCCGCCGAGTGGAAAATCCTGAGCGACAAGAGCGCGCTCAGTTTCACGGGAACCCAGACCGGCGAGAAGTTCACCGGGCGCTTCACCCGTTTTGACGCGCGGATTTCCTTCGACCCGGATCATCCAGAGGCCGGCAAAATCCAGGTGAGCGTCGATCTCGCCAGCGCCGCCAGCGGCGACAAGCAGCGCGACGCCGCCATGCCCGAGCCCGACTGGTTCAATGTCGCCAGGACGCCCAAGGCGGAGTTCACTTCGACCGAGGTCAGGCGGACGGAAAAAGGTTTGGAGGCCATCGGCGATCTCAGCCTGCGCGGCGTGACGAAAAAAATCGCGCTGCCCTTCACGCTGGAGATTGCCGGCAAGACAGCTCATGCGCGCGGCCATGTGGACTTGGCGCGCAATGATTTCGGCGTGGGGCAGGGCGATTGGGCCAGCGACGCCTGGGTGGCCTTTCAGGTCGGCGTCGATGTGGACCTCTGGGCTGAGCGCGCGGATTGAACGGCTAGTCGCAATCGCTGGCCTGGCCGCGTCAGGCGAGGGCGGGACAGGGCGGACCGGTCGCGTCAAGCGCGAGGGCCGATTGGCGCCAAGGCGCAATCGTCGCGGCGAGCCGCCGCGTCGCTTTTGGTCACGAGAGGCGGATTGCGCTTTCTTAATATTTCTATTATTCTCGATATATGGATGAAATCTGACGCTCTCGCCGCCCTCGGGGCTTTATCGCAGGCCACGCGCCTGCGAACCTTCCGCCTTCTGATCGCTGGGGAGCCTGACGGCGTCGCCGCCGGCGAGCTGGCGCGGCTGATCGGCGCGCCGCAGAACACGCTCTCCACACATCTTTCGATTCTCGCCAATGCCGGATTGGTCCATGGCGAACGTCACAGCCGCTCCATTGTCTATCGCGCCGATCTCGCGCGTCTGCGCGAGGTGGTTCTGTTCCTGCTGAAGGATTGCTGTGGCAGCGCCGCCGAGCTTTGCGCGCCGCTGATCGCCGAACTTTCTCCCTGCTGTCCGCCCAAGGCCGAAGCCCATGAGTGACCGAGTTTTCAACGTGCTGTTCCTTTGCACGGGCAACACCGCCCGTTCAATTCTGGCTGAAAAAATCCTCGCCAAGGACGGCGCCGGAAAATTCCGCGCCTTTTCCGCCGGCAGCCAGCCCAAGGGCGCGGTCAATCCGTTCGCCCTAAAAGTCCTCGAAAGCTTCGGCTATCCGACCGAGGGCGCCAGCTCCAAAAGCTGGGACGTGTTCGCCGGCCAGGATGCGCCGAAAATGGATTTCGTTTTCACCGTCTGCGACCAGGCCGCCGGCGAAGCCTGCCCGTTCTGGCCCGGCCAGCCGATGACCGCGCATTGGGGCGTTGAAGACCCGGCCGCCGTCGAGGGGACGGAGCTCGAAAAGGAACGCGCCTTCGTCACCGCCTTCCGCCATCTCAAGAATCGCATTTCGGCCTTCGCCGCCATCCCGATCGACCGCCTGGACAGGCTGTCGCTGTCCGCGCGACTGAACGAGATCGGCCGGATGGACGGCGCGACAACCCGCCGCGAGACCGAGAAGTGACCGCCCTGTTCGATCTGCGCCGGCGCCTCGCCGCGGAGGCTCTGGGGACCGGGCTCCTTGTCGCGACGGTCGTCGGCTCCGGAATCATGGCGACGACATTGACGCGGGACGTCGGGCTGCAACTTCTCGCCAACAGCCTGGCCACAGGCGCGATGCTCGTCGTCCTCA